>CP070763.1:1931740-1960896 GCA_020349025.1 Candidatus Latescibacterota bacterium
ATCACGATGTCGGTGGATGCGTACGGCCCGGTGGCCGACAACGCCGGCGGCATCAGCGAGATGGCCGGACTCGGGCCGGAGGTGCGCAGCATCACCGACGGACTCGATGCGCTCGGCAACACCACCGCGGCCATGGGCAAAGGCTTCGCAATCGGCTCGGCGGCGCTCACGGCCCTGGCACTCTTCAGCGCCTACAGCCAAGCGGTGACCGTGACGCGCGGTGGCGGCGGCTTCACGATGGAGATCACCGACCCGCGTGTCGTCGTGGGCCTCCTGATCGGCGGCATCCTCCCCTTCTTCATCGCCGCGCTCACGATGACCGCCGTGGGTCGCGCGGCCGGGCGCATGGTCGAGGAGATCCGCCGTCAGTTCCGGGAGATCCCGGGTCTGCTCGAGGGCAAGCCGGACGCGAAGCCAGATCCCGCGCGTTGCGTCGAGATCTCGACCAATGCCGCCATCAAGGAGATGATGCTCCCGGGCATCGTCGCCGTGGCGGCGCCGGTGGTCATCGGCTTCATCCCGGCGCTCGGCGCCGAGGCGCTCGGCGGCATGCTGGCGGGGGCCACGGTTGCGGGCGTGCTTCTGGCACTGATGATGGCGAACGCGGGCGGCGCTTGGGATAATGCCAAGAAGGCGATCGAGAAGGGCGAGATTCCGGGCGAGAGCAAGGGCAGCGACGCACACAAGGCCGCCGTCGTCGGTGACACCGTCGGAGATCCCTTCAAGGATACGAGCGGCCCGTCGATGAACATCCTCATCAAGCTGATGAGCATCGTCTCGCTCGTGATTGCGCCGCTCGTGGCGGGCTGATCCGGCGAGGAGAAACGGCCGCCAGGACGAGGGGCTACGACGCATGAACCGCAGAGGGCGCATTCGCTGTGCCGCACTGATCCTGCTCGCCTGGATCACGATCCCCGGGGCGTGCGCGTCGCAGCCGGAGCGCGACGACCCACCCCCTGTTCCGGCGGACCTCCTCGAGGATGAACGCAACACCATCGAGCTGTTTCGCCGCGCTTCCGGCTCCGTCGTCTACATCACGGCGAAGGAGCGCCAGCGCGACTTTTTCACGCGCAACATCATGGAGATCCCGCGCGGTAGCGGCTCCGGCTTCGTCTGGGATCGTGATGGTCACATCGTCACCAACTTCCATGTGGTGCAGCCGGGGCGCACGACACCCATCTACTCGGTGACGCTTGCGGATGGAACCAGCTACGACGCCGAGGTCGTCGGGTGGGAACCGGAGCAGGATCTCGCGGTGCTGCGCATCGACGCGCCGCGTGAGCAGCTGCAGGCGCTCGAAGTCGGCGATTCCGACCGGCTCGTCGTCGGCCAGAAAGTCCTGGCGATCGGCAACCCGTTCGGCCTCGATCAGACGCTCACCACCGGGATCATCAGCGCCCTCGGGCGCGAGATCGGCTCCGTTGCGGGGACGACGATCCAGAACGTCATCCAGACCGACGCATCGATCAACCCTGGCAACTCGGGCGGGCCGCTCCTCGACTCCTCGGGACGGGTGATCGGCGTCAACACCGCGATCATCAGCCCCACGGGATCGAGCGCCGGCATCGGCTTCGCCGTGCCGGTGAACACGGTCATGCGCATCGTGCCGCAGCTCATCGAGTTTGGCGACGTCAAGCGCGCCGGGCTCGGCGTTCGCATTCTCACTCTCGACGCCTACCAGCGTCGCCGGCTCGGCATCGGTCCCGGCGTCGTCGTTCAGGAGGTTGTGGAGGGAAGCGCCGCCGACAAGGCGGGGTTGCGCTCCGGCCAGCGCGATCGCCGCGGGCGCTGGCACTTCGACCTCATCGTCGCGATCGCTGGCAAGAGAATCGAGTCGTACGGCGACCTCTACGATGCGCTGGCCCCGCACGAGCCAGGCGATCGGGTCAAGATGCGTTTCGTCCGCGACCGACGCGAGTATGAGACCGACGTCGTTCTGCAGGAGATCCAGTAGCGCGGTTCTCCACCACGGGAGGGACCCTCTCATTCCTCTTCGACGACGACGTCGTCCCGGTGCGTGCCGAGCGCCCGCGTGTAGCGTTTCACCAGCAGCGGCATCATGGCTCGCGTCGGTGCGCGTTTCAGGCCGAAGACGACGCGCGGGAAGTCGAGCGGCTCCTGTAGCGCCCAGATGTGCGCGTGCTCGCCTGGCGGCAGCACCTCGGCCGGGTGACCCACGGCGACCCAACCGATCGGCACCGTAGTTCCAGCGAGCACGATCGAGTCCACGTGCACCACGGAGTTGACGCGGAGCTCGGCACCGGTCCCGATGCGCGCGCCGTTGAAGACCGTCGAACCCGTGGAGACGAAGACGTCATCCTCGATGTGGCAGCCGCTCAGGTAGGCGCGCGGTCCCACCAGGCAGTGCTTGCCGATCCGGACCTCGTGCTTCTTCGTGCCGCGGATGACCGCGTTCTCCATCACGATGCAACCCTCATCCAACGTCACCGGTCCGCCCTCGGCGGTGAGGACCGCGCCGAAGAGGATGCGGCAGCTCGGCCCCACGCGCACGTCGCCGCACAGAACGGCGTTCGGTGCGACGTAGGCCGTCCGATCCACTTGCGGACGCTTGCCCCGGTGCTCGACGAGCATGGCGACCTCCCGGTCTGGAGTGGACGGGCGACCCGGAAACCTCCGGGCACCTCCTTGTAACCTCGACGATCGCCCCATCGTACTGGAATTCGGGGAGGTTTCCACCAGATCGACCGCCCATCGAGGCAGCGTCTTGGGGAGTTCATCATGCGAATCTTGCTGCTGGTCGTGCTCCTGACCGCCTGTGCGACGCCCGCCGCCGCCGAAACCGTGCGCACCTTCAGCCGTGAGTTCGAGGCTGCCGAGCTGCGCAGCTTGCGATTGAGCGTGCCGGTGGGCGCGGTGGAGATCCGCGCCGGCTCCAGCGAGCAGGTCGTCGTCGACGTCCGCTTGCGCTGCGATCGCGGCGACGATCGCTGCGCCGAGTACGCCGAGAAGATCGAGCTCGACCATCGTGAGCGCAGTCACGAGCTGCGTCTCGAGTTCGACGGGCCGCGACACTGGGATGACGACAACGATCTGTCGATCGAGGTGCAGCTGGAGGTTCCCGCCTCGCTCGAGCTCGAGCTCGACCTCGGTGTGGGTGACGTGCAGGTGTTCGACGTCGAGAACCACGTTGCCGTCGACGTCGGTGTCGGTCAGGTGGAGGTGCGCATGCGCGAAGAGCTCGTGCGCTCCGTCGATCTCGAGGTCGGCATCGGCGACGCCACGATGTCACCGCGTTCCAGCCGCTCGCGTTCGCGCAGCTTTCTGGGCGAGGACATTCGTTGGCGCGATGGCGAAGGCCATGCACGCATCGCGGTCGACGTCGGTGTCGGCGAGGTCGACGTCCGCCTGCGATGAGCGCTTCGGGGCGTCCCCCGGCTCGAGATGCGCGAGCGGTGCTATACTTCGGTTTGGGGTTCGACGCCATGCCGACCTGCTCCGTTCCACGCCGCGAACATGTCCCGCGCCTCGCAATTCTGCTCCTCCTGTGCGTCGCTCGCGGCAGTGCGGTCGAGCTCGAGCAGCTCACGCTGAGCGCAGAGACCGGGTCCAGCTGGTGCATTGAGCCGGTGTGGTCACCCGACGGTGCGCGCATCGCCTACACGCACGCAACGCTGGGCACGGACAACAAGTTCGTCTCCGTCATCGCCGTGCTCGACATCGAGCGCGGTGAGGAGACCATCCTGGCCGGCCAGTCGGTTCGATCGACGCACCTCCTCAACTCGCACCCCGGCTGGGCGCCTGACGGCGAGCGTCTCGTCTTCAGCAACCCGGCCGGCATCTGGATCGCCAATCCGTCGAGTGACTCCGCGCGGGTCATCGTCCGCGGACAGAAGGGAGCCACGGCACCGGTGTGGTCTCCCACGGGTGACCGCATCGCATTCGAGTCAGATGCGAGCGGACGGCGTGACATCTGGTTCGTGCCGAGCCAGGGCGGCGATCCGGTGCGCCTCCCGGAAGAGGGGGCGATGCGCACGGGCGCAGCCTGGTCACCCGACGGCGAGCGCATTGCGTACGCCTGGCAGCAAAGCGGCAACCACGACCTGTGGATCGTGAGAACGGACGGCGGCTACGCACGTCGGCTGACGCGGCATGTCGGCGAGGACCGCATGCCCTCCTGGTCACCCGACGGACGGCTGATCGCCTTCGTCTCCAACCGCACCGGCAACGACGAGATCTGGATCGTTCCCGCGGAGGGGGGCGAGCCGACGCAGATCACCCGGAACCCGGCTGAAGACGTCGATCCGCACTGGTCGCCCGACGGCAGCCGTATCGTGTTCGCATCGAGACGTTCGGGTGAGCAGCAGATCTGGGTGGCGTCGGACCTCCCGCCCGCTTCCCTGGTCCAACGTTCGTGGAGTCCCCTGAAGAAGGTCGATCGCTGAGTCGTCTCATGCACAGAGCGCTCGCGCGTAATCCCGCAGCGCTTGCGCGGGCGACGCGGCGCGGAAGACGCCGCTCGCAACCGCGACACCTGCCGAGCCGGCACGCAGACATTCGGGGACACGCTCGGGCGTGACGCCACCGATCGCGAGCAGCGGAATCGTGCTGGCGGCGCACAGCGCTCGTAGCTCCTCGACTCCAGCCACGCGAGCCACCTTCCAGGTGGGAGCCCAGACAGCGCCGAAGAGCGCGAAGCGCACGCCGACGGCCTCGGCACGCCGCAGCGCGGACATCGAATGCACCGAGGCTGCGCACGGGATCGCCGACGCCAGCGGCGCAGCCGGGATGCGTTGCTCCGGCCAATGCACAGCGTCGTAGCCGAGCGCGGCGGCGTCCACACCGGCGGCGTTCAGAAAGAGTGGGACGGCGCGAGCGCCGCCGATCGTGTCGAGTGCAGCCACGGCCAGGCGCGTCGCCTCGGAGTGCTCTGGCTCGATGCGAACCTGGATCGCAATGGGAAGTGCAAGGATCCGCGAGGCTGCGGCGTGGACGTCGGCAACTGCACGCAACCACGCCGCCTCGCTTCCGAAGAGGCTGCGTGCCGCCACCAGGTACAGCTTCGGAATCGCTGCCACGCGCGCCTTCCGTTCCGCGTCAGCGCGCCTCACACCTTGTCGGATGCGCGCACACGCCCCTCGAGCGGCGTCGAGGGCTCGGCGTAGAACAGGCGCGGAATGCGACCCGCCTGTCGCGCCAGCCAGCCGGAGCGAGCTGCGGCGCGCACCGCTGCCGCCATCGCCACCGGTTCGCGTGCGCGTGCCACGGCCGTGTTCAGGAGCACACCGTCGCACCCCAACTCGAACGCCACGGCGACGTCGGAGGCGGTGCCCACGCCCGCATCCACGATCACCGGCACCGTGGCACGCTCGACGATGAGCTCGATGTTGTGCGGGTTGCGAATCCCGAGCCCCGAGCCGATCGGCGCGCCGAGAGGCATGACCGCGACGCAGCCGACATCCTCCAGCTTCTTGGCCGTGATCGGATCATCGTTGGTGTAGGGCAAGACCTGGAAGCCGTCGCGCACGAGCTCGCGCGCAGCCTCGGTGAGCGCTTCGACGTCGGGGAGCAGCGTGTCCTCGTCACCGATCACCTCGAGCTTGATGCGCGTGGTGCCCAGCGCCTCGCGCGCCAGCTGCGCAGTGAGCACGGCGTCGCGCGCCGTGAAGCAGCCGGCGGTGTTGGGCAACACGTGGTAGCCGCTTTCGCGCAGCAGCTCGTAGAGGTTCTCGCCCCCCTCGGCCGTCGGGCTGACGCGCCGGATCCCGACCGTGACCAGCTGCGTCCCGGACGCCGAGAGCGCATCCAGAAGAACCTGCCGGCTCGGGTAGCGCGACGAGCCCAGGATCAAGCGTGAGGTCAGCTCCAGATCCGCGAGGCGCCAGCCTTGGTCCCGGAGCGGCTCAGCCCCCCTGGACTGCGCGGACGATTTCGATGTCGTCGCCATCGTGGACCTCTCTTTCCGGCCACTGCGAACGCGTGACGATCTCGCCGTTCACGGCCACAGCAACTCCTTCCTGCTCTTCACCGACCAGCGAGCGCACCAGCATCGCGATGCTGCTGCCCTGCGCCAGCTCGCGGCTCGTCCCGTTCAAACGGATGCGTTTCGTCATCGCTCCCCCGTCGTCAGCCGTTCGTCGTCTTCTCAACCGGCTGCGCGAAGCGCTGCGGCTCGAAGTGTCCCAGCAACGCGTGCTGCACGGCATCGCAGAGCAGCTGTCCCAGAAGCCGCGCCGTTCCCGGCGCCAGGAGGATGCCGTTGCGGAAGTGACCCGTGGCCACGCAGACGCGTCCTTGCAGACGCCCAATGACCGGCAGATGGTCGCGCGACACGGGCCGGAAGCCCACGGAGATCTCCTTCAACGGCAGGTCGTAGATCCCCGGGAGCGCGCGCCACGCGTGTCGCAGCAGATCGAAGACCGCGCCCGCGGTGGGCTGCGCGTCGAAGCCCTGCTCCTCGACGCTCGCCCCAAGAACCAGCTCCCCCGCGGCATGCGGCACCATGTAGACGTCCGGTGTACGCACCACCCGGCGCAGCAGAGCGGGGGCATGGAGCCGCACCACCTGGCCACGCACCGGCCGCAGCGGCAGCTCCGCCCCGGGGGAATCGAGCCCCACGTTGCTCCAGCTCCCGGCCGCGACGACCACCTGCTCGCACTCGAGCTCGAAGCGCCCGTCGCCGCGCGTGTGGTGTCCCTGCACGACGCCATCGGGAGCGACGCGTTCGACCACGACGTCGTCGAACACGCGTCCACGACCTCTCTCCACCGCGATCCGCAGAGCCTGCATGAAGACACGTTGGTCGATGTGATCGTCCTGTTCCAGGAGCAGACCACCGACCACGCGTGCGCTCAGACCGGGCTCCATGTCGAGCACGTCCTTCACGCCGAGCGGCTGCGGCTCGAAGCCTTGATCGCGCATGATGTCACGCAGACGCTCCAGCTCCGCTGCGTGATCGCGATCCAGCGCCACGAGCAGCGTCCCATCGCGGCGCAGGCTGCAATCCACTCCGGCTCGTTCCTCGACGCGCGCGACGAACTCGGGGTAGAGCTGGTGGCTCCACTGGCGGAACTCGCACAAACCGGGGAGCTCGACGTCCGCCTCGGCGACGGGTGCGATCATCCCCGCGGAGGCGTGTGTCGCGTTTCCTGGACGCGCGCCGTCGTCGAGGATGACGACTTCGCGACCGCGCTCGGCGAGCTCGTGCGCGACGGCCAGGCCGATGATTCCACCTCCGACGATGCCGACATCGACACGCTGCGGGATCTCCGTGGTCACGATTCCACCATCCATTCCGAAACGCATGGCTCCATCGCCAGGCGGTAGCGTTCCGCGGCGTGCTCCGGATCGTCGGCGCAGACGATTCCGGAAAGCACGGCGATGCCATGGACACCGGTCGCCATCACTTCAGCCACCTGATCGGGACCGATGCCACCGATCGCGATCACCGGCACGCGAGATTCGCGCGCAATCTGCGCCAGCGCCTCCAGGCCGAGACGCGGGGCGGGGTTCTCCTTCGAGGTCGTTCCGTAGACCGGCCCGACGCCGATGTAGTCGAACGGCTGGTCGCGCCGTCGCCGTGCCTCCTCGAGGCTGTTCGCCGTGCCGCCCACGAGGCGATCCGACCCCACGATCTCGCGCGCGCAGTGTGCGGGCAGGTCGTGGCGCCCGACGTGGACTCCGTCTGCCGCCGCGGCGAGTGCGACGTCGGCGCGGTCGTTGACGATCAGCTGCACTCCGGCGGACACGACCTTGCGAATCTCGCTCGCCGTACGCATCAGCTGTAGCGTGCTCACAGGCATCTTCTCACGCAGCTGCACGACATCCGCACCTCCCGCAGCCGCGCGACGTGCGATCTCGACGTGGGACCAGCGTCGCTGCAGAGCGTAGTCGGTGATCACGTGCAGGCGTCCGATTCGATGGCTCATGCTCCACCCCCGGTTTGCTCCGGCCTGCGATTCGGCTCGGCCGAGGCGGTCACGCCCAACCGCTCCATCCAGGCAAGCGGATCGGAACGGCGCAAGTAGAAGAAGTGATCCGTGGGCCCGTGCCCTCGACCCAGCGCCAGGCCGCTGCGGATCGCCTCCGTGATGTAAGTCTTTGCCGCACGCACGGCGCGCGAGAGAGCGAAGCCGCGCCCGAGATAGGTCGCGATCGCCGCCGAGTAGGTGCATCCGGTGCCGTGGGTGTGTGGCGTGTCGATCCGCGCTCCCTCGAGAACCTCGACCGCGTCGCTCGTCACGAGCACGTCGGTGGCGGCATGCTCGTCGAGGTGGCCCCCCTTCACCAGGACGGCGCGACACCCGGCGTCGATCAGTTGGCGTCCCGCCTTCTCCGAGTCCTCGGGGTTGCGCACGTCGATCCCGGTCAACGCCTGCGCTTCGTGTCGATTCGGCGTGACGAGCGTTGCGAGCGCAAAGAGATCCTTCAAGCTCGCGAACGCCGCGGTGTCGAGGAGGGCGTGGCCGGACTTCGAGATCATCACCGGATCGAGCACGTAGTGGGCCGGGGCGCGGCGCCGCAGCGCCCGCGCCACGCTCTCGACGACGCGCGCACTCGACAGCATCCCCGTCTTGACCGCGGCCACCTCCAGGTCTTCGAAGATGGCGTCGATCTGCGACTCGATCAGCGCGGTCGGGAGCTCGTACGCGTCGCGCACGCCTTGGGTGTTCTGGGCGGTCACGGCCGTGATCACCGAGGCCGCGTAGCCGCCACAGGCCGTGATCGCCTTGAGATCGGCCTGGATACCGGCCCCGGCACTCGAATCGGATCCCGCGATGCTGAGGATGACGCGAATGGTGTCGCCTCCGTCGTTGCTGTCGTGAGCGAGTGCACGCTCGCGCCTGCTGCGAATCGGCGGTGGTGGTGGTGGTGAGAGGAGAGGTGAATTCCCTGCGCCGGCATGATCCGGATCAGGTTCAACGGGTGTGCTCTCAGGTCCAGTCCGCGCGAGTCACTTCTCGCCGGCCGGTCCACCCCGATTCACGCAACGAATCCTAACAGAATGAGCGACGCTGCGCACACTCCGTCAAGCCGGCGGCTCGGCAGCGTGCATCGGCTTCCCGTCGCCCCCGTTTCGCAGCATGACGATCTCGGCCAGGATGCTGAGCGCGATCTCCTCCGGGGTCTCGGCGTTGAGCTCGATCCCCATCGGGGAGTGGACACGATCGAGCTTCTCGCGTGCCACCCCGCGCTTCTCGAGATCGCGACGCGCGCTGGCCCAGCGGCGGCGCGAACCGATCACACCCAGATACGCGTGTGGTTCGTCGAGAAGATGCGGCAGCCCCTCCACGTCGACCTGCATGCCGCGCGTCGGCATGACGATCCAGGTCTGGGAGTGGAAACGCAGTCGGCGTGGCAGCTCTGCGATCGGGGCGCAAATGTACGAATCCGCTCCCGGCGCCGCTTCCGGAGTGCACTGCTCGGGGCGATCGTCGGTGAGCACGACCCGAAACCCGAGCCAGCGTCCGAGATGCACGAGCGCGCGCCCCACGTGTCCAGCGCCGATCACGAGGAGCGTGGGCCGCGTCGTGATCGGATCCACGAAGATCTCGACCTCCCCTCCGCAAACGCCGGGATCGCCCGACGTCGGATTCTGGAGTGCGAAGCGGACGCTTCGCGGCCGACCCTGCGCGAGCACCTCGAGGGCAGCCGCGATCGTCTGCGCCTCCATCTCGCCCCCACCGACCGTTCCACTGATGCGGCCATCCAACCACACCAGCATCTTGGCGCCCGCGTGGCGCGGCACCGATCCGTGTGTGCGCACCACAGTGCACAGCGCCGCCGGCTCGCCACGGCGTTCGAGCTCGACCAGAGTCTCGTAGAGCGACATCTCCTCGATCCGTCCGAGAGCGAGGGCTTTCCGGCTGATCACTGTACCATGTGGCGAGAGCGAGGGATCCGCGCGGCGTCTGGAGACGCCGACGCCGGCGCGGACGCCGCGATCGGATTCTCAGACCTTTGGAGTTGTTTGAGACTGGCGCCGGGTGTCGGAGCTTTCAATCGCGCCGAGTCCCGCGAGGGGCGCACGCTTCCAGCCATACAGAGGAGGAACGCGATGCGGCACGTGCAGCTGCTCTTCGCCAGCGCTCTGCTCGTTTCCCCAGCGGCCGGGCAGGAATGCGTCGAGTGTCACACGCAGTTGAATCCCGGTGTGGTCAGCGACTGGCGACTGAGCGCGCATGCCGCGAACGAGGTCGGATGCGAAACCTGTCATGGTGGCGAGCACACCTCGAGCCGCGACGTCGACCGCGTCGACATCCCGACACCGCGCACGTGCGCGACGTGTCACGAAGAGCAGGTGCTGCAGTTCGAGAGCGGCAAGCATGCCGTGGCGTGGGCTGCGATGAAGGCGATGCCGACGGCTCACTGGCAGCCGCTGACTCTGATAGAGGGGATGAAGGGTTGCGGGGGCTGCCACAAGATCGGGCTCAAGAGCGAGTCAGAGATCCGCAACCTGAAATCGCTCGGCGGCGGATTCGGCGTCGCCTCGTGCGACGCGTGTCACACGCGGCACCTCTTCTCGGCGGAGGAAGCGCGGCAGCCGCAGGCGTGCCAGACGTGCCACATGGGCTTCGACCACCCGCAGTGGGAGATGTATTCCGCGTCGAAACACGGCGTGCGCCACGAGCTCAAGCAGAAGGGCATTCTCAACGACAGTGTCGCCGCGCCCACTTGCCAGACCTGCCACATGCAGGATGGGAACCACGAAGTGCGAACCGCGTGGGGTTTCCTCGCGGTTCGACTCCCCTTTCCCGAAGATGCGCAGTGGGAATCGGACCGCGTGACCATCCTGCAGGCGCTTGGCGTCCTCGATCCGGACGGCGAGCCGACGCCGCGCCTCGCGGTCGTGCAGGACGCCGACCTCGCACGCTTGACCGAGGATGCCTGGCAGACGGAGCGCGAGCGCATGTTGAACGTCTGTGCCGACTGCCATTCACGCAGCTTCGCGCAGCTTGAGCTCGAGAAGGGGGATCAGATGATCCGTGAGGCGGATCATCTGATGGCGGAAGCGATCCGCATCGTCGCTGGACTGTATGAAGAGGGTGCGCTGGAGAAACCGAAGAACTACACCTACCCGTTTCCCGACCTGCTCACGTTCCACGACGCTCCGACGCGCGTGGAACAACGGCTCTTCCTCATGTTCATGAAGCACCGGATGCGGGCGTTCCAGGGCGCCTTCCACAACAACCCCGACTACGCGCTCTGGTACGGCTGGAGCGAGATGCAGCAGGACCTCGTCGAGATCCGCACCGAAGCCGCGGAGCTGCGGCGGCTGCGAACGGAATAGAGCGGCGGCCTGGGTGCGGCTGCGCACCTCGTCGGTGTCAGTCGAGCTCCTGCAACACCGCCTGCAGGCGCCGACTGACCTCGTCTGCGACCTGCGCAACGACGTCCGAGTCGATGATGCTCCCCATCACGCGCGGCTCCATCGCCGCAACGACCCGCTGCTCCCCCTCGTCCCACACGACGACGTTGCAGGGCAGCAGGACGCCGACGTGCGCCTCCGCCTCCAGCGCGCGGTGGGCAAACTGCGGGTTGCAGGCACCCAGGATCTTGTACGGCCGGTGCTCCACGCCGAGCTTTTCGCGCAGCGTCTTGCGCACGTCGATCTCGGTGAGGACGCCGAACCCCTGCTGCGCCAGAAGCGCGGTCACCTGCTCGATCGCGTCGTCGAAACTGCGCTGCGTCGTGACGCGCAGCGCATAGCGGCCCACGGCCTCCACGGCAACCTCCTCGTGGCTCTGGATCCAACGAGCGGAATCTACGCCGTCGGGCGCTCGCCGCCAACGGAGAAGCTCAGGTTGCGTGACCCGGTCTGCTGCGGGCGGGCCGCAGGAGTCGCACGGCCAGCTTGGCGTAGCTCGCGGGCGAGTCGAGCAGCTCGCGGTACGTGCGCCGCGCGGTGATGATGTCCGCCATCAACTCGCCGAACGATTGTCCCACGCGCCGGAACAACCAGCTGCGAAGCCGGGGCGGCCCGAAGACCACACGGCTCAGGCGTCGCGCCAGCTGCAGCTCGGGAACGATCTCGCGCCCAATCGAGGTCTCGTACGCGGCGCACGCCTGGCTCGCGTCGCCGGCATCGAGCAGCGCGTGCGCCGCGAGCTGGCCGCTTCGAATCGCGTACGTGATCCCCTCGCAGGTGACCGGATCGACGAAACCGGCGGCGTCCCCGGTGAGGAGGACGCGGCCGCGTGCCGCTCCGCCCGGCCGTGGCGCCAGCGGGATCAGCGCGCCGTGTTGCTCCGCCCCCTTGAGAGGCCCGACGCCGACACGCCGCAGGTAGAGCTCGAGCTGGGCGCGGAGGTCGCGTACGCCGCGGCGCGTCTCCAGGATCCCGACCGACAGGTGCCGCCGCTTCGGGAAGACCCAGGCGTAGCCGCGGCGCGTGACGCCGAGATCGAAGCGCGCCACGCCTGCGTGGCGATCGAGCACCGCGCGCGCGACGGGCAACTCCCACTCGAGAGCCGGAATGTTCGATGGGTTGGCCTCCCAGCCCGCCCAGCGCGCCGCGCGGCTTGCGGCTCCGTCCGCCGCGATCAGGAAGCGCGTCCGAATCGTGCCGCGCGTCGTTCGCGCCTCCAGCCCACCGTCGACGGCCGCGAGGCCGAGCAGCGCGCAGCGGTCGCGGATCTCGGCACCGGCGCGCGCCGCCTGGGCGCAGAACCAGGCGTCGAGATGGGAGCGCATCGTCGTGACCAGGATGGGGTCGGTGCGACGCACGACGTAGTGCAGGTCGGCATCGTGCAGGTGCAGCTCGGCGCTGTGCAGGGTGCGCTCGACGCAGGGGTGCGCGTCGAGCTCGGCGAGTCGCGCGGCCCGGAGAACGACGCCTCCGCCGCACGTCTTGTAACGCGGCAGCCTCTCCTTCTCGAGCACGACGACACGCACACCCGCCTGGGCGAGGCTCCGCGCCGCACTGCTGCCAGCAGGTCCGGAGCCGACGACGACGACGTCGGCGCTCTCGATTGCACTCCGGCTCAGGTCTCGCGCCTCCCTGAACGATCGGTGCGACAAAGGACGGATACCGGAATGTAGCATGGCTGCGGCTCGCGCAACGGTCGTTCAATGTGCGTTGCGCACGCGGTCGCGGGCCCAGGCGCGCAGCTCGGCGATCTTCTCGCCCATCGTGACCGCGATCGGCTGCGTCGACGCGACCTCCTGCATGAGGTCCTTCGACGTGAGTGGCGTGCGTGAGGAGAAGGCGGCGAAGAGCGCCGCCACGACGACCTGCTCGATCTCCGCGCCACTGAAGCCCGCGGAGGCTTCGACCAGCTGCCCCACCTCGAACTGGTCCGGATCTTGGCCGCGTTTGCTCAAGTGGATGCGAAAGATCGCCTCGCGCGACTCGGCATCCGGCAGGTCGACGAAGAAGATCTCGTCGAAGCGCCCCTTGCGCAGGAATTCGGGCGGTAGCTGCGCGACGTCGTTCGCGGTGGCCACGACGAAGACGTGCTCCTTGTGATCCTGCATCCAGGAGAGGAACGTGCCGAAGACGCGCGTCGACGTGCCGCCGTCGTGATCACCACCGACGGACGCGAACGCCTTCTCCAGCTCGTCGATCCACAGAATCACCGGTGCGCATCTCTCCGCCGTGGCGATGGCGCGCTTGAAGTTGCGCTCGCTCTCCCCCACGTACTTGTTGTAGAGGTTGGCGGGGTCGAGCTTCAGAAGCGGCAGGCGCCACTCGGTGGCCACGGCCTTGGCACAGAGGCTCTTGCCGCAGCCGGGGACGCCCAGGAGAAGCACGCCCTTCGGGAAGGAGAGTCCGAAGGAGGCCGCGCGCTCCGGGTCGAGGATGATCTTGCGCCGCTGCTGCAACCACTCCTTCAGGCCGCGTAGCCCCGCGACGTTCGTCATGCTCTCTTCGACCGGGAAGTACTCGAGCAGACCTTCGCGCTCGACGATCTCCTTCTTGGCGTCGATCACGAGCTGGATGTCGCCCGGCGAGAGCTTGCCATCTTCGACCATCGCCTTCGTCAGGATCTTCTCCGCTTCGAGGAGCGTGAGACCCTTCAGGTTGTTGAGGAGCTTCGCGAGATCGCTCTTCCTCATCTCGGACTGCACGTGCATCCGCTGCCACAGATCGCGATAGATGTGCGACAAGAGCTTCTTGTAGTCCTCGAGCGTCGGCGCAGGGAGCTGCACGAGGGCGGTCCTTGCGCGCAGCGTCTGCGGGATTTGGAAGTCCGTCCCGGTGAGCACCAGCGCGCCCTCGCCCTTCTCGTATGGGGCGGCTGCATCGCGCAGCTGCTCGACCAGCCCCGCGTCCTGAAGCGCGGCGCCGAGGCTCTTGAAATGGTAGAGAGCCGGAAACCTCGCCGCCTCCACGTGGCCCAAGGCGCCCGCGAGCGTCTCCGTGCCGTACACCGGCCCCTGCGCGTCGGCACGCTGCAGACCCTTGCGACGTCTCCAGACGAAGAGCGGCAGGCTCAGATGATCGGCGAGATGGCGCAAGAGGCTCTCGGCGCGCCCCTCTTCGGCTGTTTCCAGATGGATGAGACCGTAGCGCGAACGGATGAGAAGCGCGAGATCGTGCAGCGGATCGGGGATGCGCGGCGCCGCCGACGTGGCGCCGCGGGAGGTGCCCTGCGGTTTCTCGGTTCGCGAGCGCGGCATGACGCATCGCAAGCTGCAGAAAACGTTCCAGCAGAGTCGCGCGTGCGCTGCGTCGGGAAACCGGGTCAGCCGCGGCGCTCGGGATCCGGAATCTCGAGCTCGTACGGTTGCTGCACCGTGCAGTACCAGCGCCCTCCGAGTCGCCCGACCGTGGCGAGGCGCCGCGGGTCGATGCGTCCGCGCGCGTCCAGAAGCGAGTCTTCGACGTGCAGCACACGCACGTCGCCGAAGACGGCGTTGCCGGCTCCGGGGCCCTCTCCGAAGGCGACGATCTGGCGCAGGGAGCACTCGATGTTGACGAGCGACTCACGCACGAGGGGCGCCGCAACGCGCAGCGCGGGTTCCGGAGTCAGGCCGCTGAAGTCGAACTCGCTCACCTCGGCGGCCACGGCCGCGGCGCAGTCGACTGCCCGCCGGGCGAGATCGGCGGTCACAGTCGCGATGACGAACTCCCCCGTCTCACGAATGTTGCGCAGCGTGTCTTTCGGCGAGCCGTCTGGGCGCAGGGCCGGGGCGAACATCACGACCGGGGGTTGCGCCGACACCATGTTGTAGAAGCTGTACGGCGCCAGATTCAGCTCGCCGCGGCGCGAGAGGCTCGAGACGAGCGCGATGGGGCGCGGGTTCACGAAACCGATGAAGAGTGGATAGAGTTGCCGCCACTCCTCACGCTTGGGTCCGACCTCGATCGTTGTCATCCGACCCTCCCGTCGAGCCCGGGACGGGTCCCAGCCCTGCTTCGGTTGACCCACCGATCCCGGTTTGCTTATACCTAAGGTATTCGCGCAAGCTGCCGCGCGTGTCCAGCGTCCCCGAAACCCGTGTTTTTTCAAGACACTGGCAGGGTCGGCCCGCTCCGGGCCGCAGGTGCGGCGCGGCGCTCGCAGCCCCACGTCCAGGAGATGAAATGCCCGAGAGCAAGATGAAGCGGCGCAGCGTGTCGGACGAGCCCGACGACCAGGAGGAGACCTCGGAACACGCACCGGGTGGGCGCAGGATGCTCTATTCGCATCCGGTGCTTCCGATCAAGAACACCGTTCTGTTCCCGCACCTGGTGATGCCGCTGTCGGTCGGGCGACCGATGTCGGTGGCGGCGGTCGAGGCAGCCTTGGCGACCGAGGAGAAGGAGATCCTCGTCATCACCCAGCGCGATGCTGCCATCGAGGAACCGACCCAGGAAGATCTCTTCACCATCGGCACGCGCGCCATCATCAAGAAGGCGGGACGCCACACCGAGCATCTTCTCGAGCTCATCGTGCAGGGCGTCGAGCGTGTCGTCCTCATCAAGCTCGATCGCAAGGATGACTATCTGCACGCGCGCGTGCGCCCCGCCCCGATCCCCGAGGAGATGAGCGTCGAGATCGAGGCGTTGCGCCGTGAAGTGCTCGAGCTCGCCAACCGCGCCAATGAGCTGTCGCGGCCGCAGGTTTCCGTGGAGTTCGACCAGCTCATCTCCAGCAGCGAGGAGCCGATGCGGCTCGTCTACCTGCTGGGCTCGATCATCAGCCTCGAGCTCGAGAAGGAGCAGTCGCTGCTCGAGGCGACCAGCGCTCGCGATGCGTTGCACCTGATGTACACGTACCTGCGGCACGAGGTGCAGGTGCTGGAGCTGCGCAACAAGATCGCCACCGAAGCGCAGTCCGAAATGACGCGCCAGCAGCGCGAGTACCTCTTGCGGCAGCAGCTGCGCGCCATCCAGCAGGAGCTGGGCGAGGATGTCGAGGGCAGCGAGGTGGAGATGCTGCGCCAGCAGCTGCACGAGGCCGAGGTGCCGGAAGACGTGCGCACGGAGATCGAGAAGGAGCTGCGCCGGCTCGAGAAGGTGCCCTCCGCCTCACCCGAGCATCACGTCATCCGTTCCTACGTCGAGCTGGTACTCGAGCTGCCGTGGAACAAGGCGACGGAGGACCAGATCGACATCGCGCACTCGCGCGACGTGCTCGACGCGGACCACTACGACCTGAAAGAGGTGAAGGAGCGCATCCTCGAGCAGCTCGGTGTCCTCAAGCTCAACCCCGAGGCGAAGGCACCAATCCTTTGCTTCGTCGGCCCCCCGGGTACAGGCAAGACATCGCTTGGGCAGTCGATCGCACGCTCGGTCGGACGCAAGTTCGACCGCATGAGCCTCGGCGGCATGCACGACGAAGCGGAGCTGCGCGGCCACCGCCGCACCTATATCGGCTCCATGCCGGGACGCATCATCCAGGCGATCCGGCGCGCCGGCGTCCGCAACCCGCTCTTGATGCTGGACGAGGTCGACAAGCTGGGGCGCGACTTCCGCGGTGACCCCGCCGCCGCGTTGCTCGAGATCCTCGATCCGGAGCAGAACAAGGATTTCCGCGACAACTACCTCGACCTCGCGTTCGACCTGTCGAAGGTGTTCTTCATCACCACGGCGAACTCGCTCGACACCATCCCGCGTCCGCTTCTCGACCGCATGGAGGTGTTGCGGCTGCCAGGCTACAGCGAGGAGGAGAAGACCGAGATCGCCAAGCGCTACCTGATCCCGCGTCAGCTCAAGGAGGCGGGGCTGGACGAGAAGAGGTTGCGCATCGGCGACGACACGCTGCACCGCGTGATCACGCGCTACACGCGCGAGGCGGGCGTGCGCCAGCTCGAGCGCGCGATCGGGCGCTTGGCGCGCAAGGTGGCGCTGCACTTCGCCGAGGGCAAGAAGGGTGCGGTGCGCGTCAAGCCCAACGATCTCCCCGACATGTTGGGGCCGGAGACCTTCTTCCTGGAGCAGATGCGGCAGGACTCCCCTCCCGGTGTGGCCACCGGGCTGGCCTGGACCGAGACGGGAGGCGAGGTGCTCTACATCGAGTCGACCCTCCTCCCCGACTCGACGGGGCTGACGCTCACGGGCCACCTCGGAGAGGTCATGAAGGAGTCGGCCAAGGCGGCGCAGAGCTGGGTGTGGGCGCACGCGGACGAGCTGGGAATCGCGCGCGCACATTTGAAGGACACGGGTGTCCACATCCACGTGCCGGCTGGTGCGATTCCGAAGGATGGTCCCTCGGCCGGCGTCGCCATCGTCACCGCGCTCACGTCGCTGTACTCCGGTGTCCCGACGCGCAGCGACACGGCGATGACGGGCGAGATCACTCTGGCGGGGCTGGTGCTCCCGATCGGCGGCGTGAAGGAGAAGATCCTCGCGGCGCGGCGCGCCGGGGTACGCCGTGTCGTGCTTCCGCGCGACAACCAGAAGGATCTGCGCGAGCTTCCGGAGCACGTGCGCCAGGAGGTGGAGTTCCGCTTCGTCGAGCGCATTTCGGAGCTTCTGAAGGAGACGCTCGCCAAGCCCAAGAAGACCCTACGCAGCAACAACGCCCGCAAGCGTGCGACCTCCTCGAGCCCGCGAGGACGCAAGAAGAGAGCTTCGAAAAGGGGAAGGTCATGACGCGGATCGAAGTCCTGCATCTCGACAACATGCAGCACGAAGCGACCGACGGCGAGCACTCGCTGGTGATGGACGAGCCCAACGAGGTCGGTGGCGACAACGTGGGGATGACTCCGTACGAGACGCTGCTCTCCGCTCTGGGCGGCTGCATCGCCATGACGCTGCGACTCTACGCGCGGCGCAAGGAGTGGCCCCTCGAGGACGTCCGTGTCATCCTCACGCACGACAAGCTGCACGCCAAGGACTGCCAAGAGTGTGAGCACGAGGAAGGAATGCTCGACGTCATCCGCCGCAAGGTGGAGATCAAGGGCGACCTGACGCCGGAGCAGCACGCACGCCTGCAGGAGATCGCCACCCGCTGCCCCGTGCACCGGACGCTGACGGGGACGATCGAGGTCCTCCACGACGATTCGCTCGCGTAACGCATGGCCGCTGCCGCTCTTGCGCCGCAAGGATGGGCGTTGCTAAGCTAGAGCGTTCCTCGCTGTTCTCTTCCACCCATTCCACCTCATCCAGGAGGCAGCAGTGCGTTCGTTGCATTCCTCGGAGCGTGGCGTCGCCCGATTCGGCGTGCGTCCGCTCGCTCTTCTGTGCGCGCTCTTCACCGGGTTCGCCTTGAGCACGCCCGCTGCAGGCGCGCGCCTCGACAGGCGCGTCGTTCCGACCTTCCAGTTCGTGTCGCTCCAGATCAACGCCGACGAGCAGGACTACTCCGGGAACACACGCATCGAGCTGCGCGTGCGGGAGCCGGTGAGCGCTTTCCGCCTGCACGCCGAGGAGATGCCGATCCTGGGTGTGAAACTGACCGGCGCGGCGGGCGCCATCGAGGTGGAGCACGAGATCGCAGAGGACGCGCTCCTGGAGATCCGTGCGGCGCAACCGCTCAGCCCGGGGAACTACAGGCTCGAAATCGCGTTCGCCAACGGCTACAGCACCCAGGCGGTCGGCCTCTACCGCATGGAGGACGAAGGTCTGGGCTACGTCTTCACCCAGTTCGAAGCCGACGACGCGCGCGAGGCTTTCCCCTGTTGGGACGAGCCCTCCTTCAAGATCGAGTGGCAGCTGGCGATCCAGGTGCCGGAAGGGCACATCGCGGTCACCAACACGCCCGCCGAGAAGGAATCGGTGGAGGAAGGCTGGCGCCAATACCTGTTTCGGCGCACCAAGCCTCTGCCCAGCTACCTGATCGCGGTCGCGGCCGGCCCTTTGGAGACGGTGGAGATCCCCGGGATGTCGATCCCGGGGAGCGTGGTGTCGATTCGCGGCCAGAGCCATCTGGCGCAGCTGGCCGTGGAGACGACACCCCCCACCCTGCGGGCGCTCGAAGAGTACTTCGGCACGCGCTACCCCTACGAGAAGCTCGACCTGATCGCCATTCCGGAGTACTGGCCGGGCGCCATGGAGCATCCAGGCGCGGTGACGTACGCAGCGCAGATCCTCCTCGTCGATTCGCAAGCCGCGAGCATGGGACAGCGGCGCACGCTGGCGCGCGTGACGGCGCACGAGCTGGCGCACATGTGGTTCGGCAATCTCGTGACGATGGAGTGGTGGGACGACCTGTGGCTGAACGAGTCCTTCGCTGACTGGATGGGTGACAAGATCGCCCAGCAGATCTACCCGCAGTACAACCTCGAGGTCACGGAGCTGCAGCGCAGCATGAACGTGATGGTGGGCGACTCGCGCCCCTCGGCGCAGGCCGTCCGCCAGCCGGTGGAATCGACCGACAACCTCATGCAGAACGTCGGCACCCAGTACAACAAGGGCAAAACGGTGCTCGCCATGTTCGAGCAGTGGATCGGGCCCGAGGCGTTCCGGGCTGGCGTCCTCGACTACGTCAACCGCCATCGCTGGGGGAACGCACGCGCAAGCGATCTGTGGCAGGCGCTCGCCCGCGCCTCCGATCACGACGTGGCCGGCGCCATGGCGACCTTCATCGAGCAGCCCGGCGTACCGCTCGTGAGCGTGACGAGCGAATCGGGGAATCGGATCCGCGTTAGCCAGCAGCGTTTCTCCAGCTGGGGCGTAGAGCAACCGAGCCAGCAGTGGAAGATTCCGGTGAGCTTGCGCTACTCCGACGGCACCGCCGTACACACGAAGACGGTGATGCTCGAGCAGGAGTCGCACGTGGTCAGCCTCGACACCGCCGGTCAGCCGGCGTGGGTGCTGCCGAACGCCAACCAGCGCGGCTACTACCGCTGGGACGTGCCGAAGGAGATGCTGCGCGTGCTCGCAACGGAAGCGCAGGAAATCCTCAACGAGCGCGAGCGCGTCGGCTTCATCGCCAACCTCTCGGCGCTCCTCGACGCCGGCGTGGTGTCGGGTGACGACTACCTCTTCGCCCTCGGCGAGTTCGCGTCGGATCCGAAACCGATGGTGATCTCGGGGCTTCTCGGCGCGCTCGCCAAGGTGGAGGTCGCGTTCGTGCCGCCCGAGCTGGAGGACTCGTTCGCCCAATACGTACGCACCACGTTGACGCCCGCGCTCGAGCGCTTCGGGCGTGAGGCGAAGCCGGGTGAGGATGAAGAGGTCGCCCTCTTCCGGCCGCAACTGCTGCGCTGGCTCGGCGACACCGGCCAGGACGAAGGGATCCTCGGCTACGCCGAGGAGCTGGCGCAGCGCTACAAAGCGGATGCCACCTCCATCGACGCCAGCTTGGCCGGTACGGCGCTGCGCCTCTCCGCCATCCGCGGCGACCGCGCGCTCTTCGACGATTACAGGCAACGCTTCGAAGCGGCGCAGGTGCCCGCGGATCGGGGCCGCTACCTGGGCGCCCTGTCCGGCTTCCGCGATCCGGAACTGATCGAGGAAGCGCTCCACTACACGCTGCACGGACCGTTGCGCCCGAACGAGCTCTTCCGGATCCCGGGTGGTCTCATGTCGCACCCGCCCAACCGTGACCTTATCTTCGGATGGCTCATGCAGAGCTACGACGAGATCGCGCAACGCATCCCGCCGACGTTCCTCGGCTTCATGCCCTTCATCGCCAGCGGCTGTTCGGCGGAGCGCTTAGCGGCAGCGCGGGAGTTCTTCGCCATGCCGAAGCACCAGGCTCCCGGCACCGATGTCCAGCTCGCCAAGGTCAGCGATCAGGTCCAGGATTGCGTCGGCCTGCGCGAGCGCGAGGGGGAAGCGGTCGCGGCCTATCTGGAGCGTCTGGTCGGGTCGCGCTGAAGCGTGGCGCAATAAGATCGTCCGCGACCCGCGAACGATCAGCGGCGGTATTTCCACAGGAGTGCGGCCACCCCACCCAACATCGACAGCACCGGGACGAGGAGCACGAGCGCCGCGGTGGCGAGCGTGGCGTAGGCGCGTCCCGGCTCAGCGCCGGCGAACTCGGCATTCTTGCCGCACATGACGCACTGCGCCGCGGCACCGCTCGCAGCGGCCGCGATGAGGGCCACGGCCAGAAGTACCGCGGGAAGGATGCGTGTGATGCGCTTCACGCCGACTCACCCGCCCAACAGGCCGAGACGGAAGCTGTCCGGCCACACGATGTTGAGGAGGATGATGCACATGACCGTGGCCGGCACCAAGGTCAGCACCAGGGTCACGCGCTCGAACTTGAGGTGCATGAACCACGCGACGATCATGGCAGCCTTGACGATGCTCATTCCCATGAGCGAGATGAGCATGATCGTGACGGGCACGTGGAAGTAGGCGAGAAGCACCTCCACGACCGTGATGATCAGGAGCCAGATCCACACAATGTACATCGGCTTCATGCTTGCCTGTTCAGACATCGTGCATCCCCTCTAGTGCGTCGCGCTGCCAAGGCTCACGGACATCAGATAGACCAGCGGGAAGATGAACATCCACACGAGGTCCACGAAGTGCCAGTAGAGCCCGCACACCTCGACGCTGTCGGCCTCGGTCTTGCCGCGTGAGTGGTTCAATGCCACGTAGCCCAGGTAGAGCACACCGGTGAGCACGTGGAACATGTGCAGGCCGGTCATCGTGAAGAACGTCGCCCCGAACATCGGGTCGCCCCATGGGTTGCTGCGTGTGGTCATGCCGTGCTGGATGAGCTCACGCCACTCGTTGGCGTGCAGGATCAGGAACGCCAAACCGCCCACCATGGTGGCCACGAGCCAGCGCACCACCTTGCGAGCGTCACCGTGCTGCGAATGGTGCACCGCCAGCACCATCGTCAGGCTGCTCGTGAGCAGGCAGAAGGTCATCGCCGTGGAGACCACAATCGACGGGTAGAACTCGAAGGGTCGCGGCCAGTCGTGGCTGGCGTTGCGCAAGTAGGCGTAGCCGAAGATGAGAGCGGCGAAGGTCAGGGAGTCGGAAGCCAGAAACAGCCACATCCCGAGCTTCTTGTGCGAAATCCCGTACGGGTGGATTCCACCACCCCAGAAGCGCGCGAGGCCACTCGACTGCGATTGCGCGACCGCCACGCCCTACCTCCAGAAGCTGAGTACGAGGAAGAGCCCGACCCAGAGGACTCCCATGAAATGCCAATAGATGGCCGTGATCCGGGCCACGACGCTGCGTCTCATGCCGGCCCAGCCCTCGAAGGGCCAGAGCGCCGCCGCCGCGAGCGCCACGAGACCGCCCGCAAGGTGCACCGCATGGGCACCGGTCAGCAGGTAGAAGAAAGCGCTGTGCGGTGTGGCGTTGATGTCGACGCCGCTCGCCCACCACTGCTTCCACGCCAACATCTGGCCGAGGACGAAGAGCGCGCCGAAGAGAAAGGTCATGCCGAACCAGATGCGGCTGTTGGCGCCGCGTCGCATCGCGGCTCGCCCGCGCTCGAGCAGCACGCTGCTGGCCAACAACACCGCCGTGTTCAGCCACAAGAGCCGCGGCACGGGGAGCGAGCTCCACTCCGTGCCCAGCCCCTGGCGCACGACGTAGGCGCTCACGAACGCCAGGAAGAGCATGAGAATCGGGGCCAATGCCACCCACGTGCCGAGGACCGCGACGTGTGAACCGCCGCCACCGCGCGGCGGCTCGGATCCTCCACCACCATTGCCGTTGCCACCAGGCTGCGGCGGCTCGGGTGGCGCTTGGCGGCCGACGTCGGCGAAGGGATGATCGAGAACGCTCGGTGAGATGACCACTCAGCCTCCTTGTGCGGGTGCGCGGCTCGGCGCATCGGTCTGCATGACGTAGTCGCGAGCGGAGCCGGGCAACGAGTACTCGTACGGCCCGTGGTGCACCTCCGGCTCGTCGCCCTCGAAGTTCTCGAACGGCGGTGGCGACGTCGTCGCCCACTCGAGCGAGGTGGAATCCCACGGGTTGTCCGGGGCGCGCTCACCCTTCGACCAGCCCCAGACGAGGTTGATCAGGAACACCAACTGAGCCGTGACCGTGAAGAACGCCGCCCATGTAATGAGCGTGTGCAATCCGTCGGTGCCGCCGAGGAACTGGTAGAGGCTGCCATCGTAGTAGCGGCGCGGGTGACCGATCATCCCGAGCCCGTGCATCGGGATGAAGATGAGGTTGACGCCGATGAAAGTGAGAATGAAGTGCAGCTTCCCCATCTTCTCGTTCAACAGGCGCCCGAACATCTTCGGGAACCAGTAGTACGTGGCCGCGAACATCCCGAAGATCGCCGCGACGCCCATGATGAGGTGGAAGTGGCCGACCACGAAGTAGGTGTCGTGCAGATAGAGATCGACGGCGTTCTGGCCGAGGAAGATCCCCCCGAGACCTCCGCTGACGAAGAGCGACACGAACCCGAGCGACCAGAGCATCGCCGTCGTCGGGCGAATGCGCCCACCCCACAGCGTCCCGAGCCAGTTGATCGTTTTGATGGCCGACGGCACCCCGATCGCCAGCGTGACCAGGCTGAAAGCGAGTCCCGTGTAGGGGCTCATGCCGCTGACGAACATGTGGTGCCCCCAGACGAAAAAGCCGAGGAGCCCGATTGCGAAGATGGCGAACACCATGGCGCGGTAGCCGAACACCGGCTTGCGCGCAAAGGTCGCCAGGATGTGCGAGGTGGCGCCCATGCCGGGGAGAATGGCGATGTACACCTCCGGGTGCCCGAAGAACCAGAACAGGTGCTGCCACAGAATCGGGGAGCCGCCGCGATGGTCGATCTGCTCGCCGGCGACCACCAGGCCACCGGGGATGAAGAAGCTCGTGCCGGCGTTGCGATCCAGGAGCAAGAGGATGCCGGCGCCGAGAAGCACCGGGAAGGAGAGCAGCGCCAGCACCGCGGTCGTGAACCAGGCCCACACCGTGAGTGGCATGCGCATGAGCGACATCCCCTTGGTGCGCAGCCCGAGAGTCGTAGCGATGAAATTGAGCGCGCCGAGAAGCGAGCCGACGCAGAAGATCGCGATGCTCACAATCCACAGATTCATGCCTGTGCCCTGGCCGGGCGAGGCGATGACCCCGAGGGCGGAAAGGGGCGGATACGCCGTCCAACCGCCGAGTGGCGCGCCGCCCTCCACGAAGAAGGCCGCCATGATGACGAGGAAGCCGGCGAAGGTCACCCAGAAGGAGAGCATGTTGAGCGTCGGGAAGGCCATGTCGCGTGCGCCGATCTGGATCGGCAGCATGTAGTTGCCGAACCCGCCCATCGGTGCCGTCGTCAGCACGAAGAAGACCATGATGGTGCCGTGCATCGTCACCATCGAGAGATAGAACTCCGGCGCGATCGCACCGCCCGCCACGCCGTTCGGGAAGATCTTCGACAGCAGCTCGAAGTTGTGGGTGGGAAACGCCAGTTGGGCTCGAATGATCAGCGACAGCACCATGCCGACGAGGACGGCCGCGAGTGCCAGACACCAGTACTGGATCCCGATGACCTTGTGATCCTTGCTGAAAACCCAGCGCGCCATGAAGTTGTCGGGCGGAACGTGCACGTGGGCCGCGTGCTCATGGACGGTGGACATGTGGCCCCTTCTGAGCGAGTGGACTGCTTGCGCTACTGCGCCGCCTGCTCGACGAGCCAGCTGCGAAACTCGGGTTCCTCCATCACCTGCAGGAACCCGCGCATGCGGTAGTGGCCGAGCCCACACAGCTCGGCGCAGGCAATCTCGTAGTTGCCGGTCTCCTCCGCCACGAAGCGCAGCGGGATGCGCATTCCGGGAACCGTGTCCTGCTTGATGCGAAGCACGGGCATGAAGAAACCGTGCAGGACATCCTTCGATCCGAGCCGCAGCTCCACCGGCCGGTTGACCGGAACGGCGAGCGTGTTGAGGACCACGATGTCATCCTGCCCCGCCGGGTCGTCGGGCACGATTCCCATCGGGTTGTTGGTGGCGTCGTACAGCTCGGGCAACGTGCGACCGAACTGACCATCGGGTCCCGGGTAGCGGATGTTCCACGCAAACTGCTCGCCGGTGATCTCCACGACGACTTGATCGGCCGGGCCCTCGTTCAGGTGCAGTCGCGCCCATACGTTCTGGGCGGCGACAGCAAGCCCCACGAAGATGATTCCGATGACGACGGCGCCGCCGATCTCCACTGTGGTGTTGCCTTCGACGAAGCGGGCGCGAGCGCCGGGACGATCACGGTATTTGAGAATGAACCAGCCCAAGAGCCCCTGGGCGAGAACGAACACCACGCCGGTGATGACGAGGGTGAACATGAACTGGGAATCGATGCTGCGCGCGAGATCCGAGATCGCGACGGGCATCTGGCCCTTCGCGTCGATCAGCAGCCAGACGCTGATCGCCGTCACCAGCCAGATGCTCATGGCGAGCAGGAAAACCATCGACGAATCTCCCCCGAGCCCGTGGTCTCTCTCCTGCAGCCCGAAGAGCCAGCCGATTCTATGGACCTCCGGAGTCTGATTTCAACCTTTCGGCGCTCCATCTGATTTCCCGGGGCGCGCGTTTCGTTCGACTTCCCGACGCGCGCCTCGGCGCTCCATCCCGTGCCGCCGGGAGCGGCGTGATCGGGCGGCCGGCGGGGCCGCATGCAGGAGCGCAGCTGAAGACGCAACACCTTCACAAACAAGGACTTGCATTGCAGCGCCTGGATCGTGTGCGGTGCCCTAGCGGGCTCTGGAGCGCTCCACGAGCGCGGCCGGGCCGGCAGCCGGCTGCTCATCGGTGCCTTCGTCTACAATGGAGCTCGGGAGGAGGTCCGGTGCACTACCTCGTGCGGCTGAGCCCAGACATCACGACCAAGGCGGATCGGACGCGCCGCCGATTCATGCGCATGCTCGTGGACAACCTGCGCGACGCGGCGCAGAGCGAAGGCATGCGCGCGCGCGTCGATCCGGGCTGGGCGCGCCTGCACATCGAGTCGGATGACGCGCGCATCGAGGAGGTTGCCTGCCGCGTCTTCGGCGTGCATTCGGTCTCACGCGTCGAAGTGCGCGATGCGGCGAGCCTGCAAGCCTTGGCGGGCGACGCCGCCACCTGGTTTCGACCGCTCATGCAGGGCAAGACCTTCGCCGTGCGCGCGCGCACGGGCGGCACGCCGTGCTTCCGGGGCCGCGAGGTCGAAACCGAGCTGGGTGCGCTCCTGGCGCCGCACGGCAAGGTGCAGCTGGTCGACCCGGAGGTCACGTGCCACGTCGAGGTCCGGGACGCCACCGCGTACCTGTTCACCGATTCGATGCCCGGCTGGCGCGGCCTGCCCATCGCCAGCCAGGGACGCGCTGTGGCGCTCGTCTCGGGCGGCTTCGATTCCGCCGTGGCGGCGTGGATGATGCTGCGTCGCGGTGTCGCACTCGACTACGTCTTCTGCAGACTCGGCGGCGCGGTGCACACGCAGGGGACGCTGCGCGTTCTTCGTCTGCTTGCGGGTCGTTGGGGCTATGGAGCGCGCGCACAGGTTCACATCGTCCCCTTCGAGGATGTCGTCGAGAGAATCCGCTCCAGCTGTCGGCCGTCGATGTGGCAGCTCGTCCTCAAGCGCGCCATGTATCGGGTGGCGCAGGGCGCGGCGCGCTTCAACCGCGGTCAGGGGATCATCACCGGCGAATCGCTCGGCCAGGTCTCGTCGCAGACGCTGAAGAACCTGCGCGCTCTCGACGGGCGCTTGCGACTGCCGCTTCTGCGCCCGCTTCTCGGCCTGGACAAAGAGGAGATCATCGAGCGCACGCGTGTGATCGGCACCTACGCACTCTCCGCAACCGTGCAGGAGTATTGCGCCATCGTGCCGACGAAGCCGGCCGTGGCCGCGAAGCCGGAGGAGGTGGCCGGTGAGGAGGTGAAGGTCACGCTCGGTGTCGACGCTCTTCTCGACGCGAGCCGCGTCCTCGACGCACGACGCCTGGGAGAAGCGGATTGGGCGATCGACGATCTCGAGATCGAAGAGATCCCGGATGGCGCCAGCGTTCTCGACCTGCGCGGCGAGCACGGCTTCGCCGCCTGGCACTATCCGGGAGCGCAGCGGGTCGATTTGCCGTACGCGCTCAAGCATCTCGATGACTTCGAGAGCGGGCGCACCTACGTCCTCTACTGCGAGTTCGGTCTGAAGAGCGCCTTCCTGGCGGAGCAGCTGCGCGCCGCCGGCCACACCGCCTTCAACTTCCGCAATGGCCTGCGCGGCCTCATCGAGTACGCCGCCGCACGCAACCTGGTCCCGCTCGAGATCCTCGACCTGGCGAGCTCCTAGGGGAGGCCAGATCTGTGTTTTGGGGATCCCCTCTCCTGATTGGAGTGGATCTACTCGTCGCTGAAATCCCCGCCTGAGGTTCCCGGCGGAACGGTGCTGATGCCATCACAGGCCTCGAACGCTGTCCCGTCCAGAGTCTCCCCGCTGAGACATGCTTCCGTGTCGCCTGCTGCGATTCCCGTCTCCTGCGTCGGAAAGTGCGCCAGGAGATCGGTGAGGCCATCGTCGTTGACGTCGGCGAAATGCGCACTGCGGTGAGCGATGCTGGCGCCGTCGGGACCAAATGCCAGTGTGCTTTGGTCAACGTCGTTGACGTCGAACAAACCGCTTCCGAGGATCGCTACCGGGATGACCCCCTGGCTTCGCGGATTGATCGAGTTGACTTCGCTGTCCGGCTTGATGTCGATCTCGGCGACGCTGCTCGGCGTGAATGTGAAATCGTCGATCACGAAGACGGAAATGCTCAGCTGGTCCATGATGGCGTAGGCAAGCGGACCCGTCGCGGTCGCCGTGACGACTTTGCGCCCGCGCGGGTTACCCGGAAAGCCACACGTCCCCATCGGGTTCACGATCACGTCGTTGACGATCCCGACCATGTTTCCCGCGGAATCGAAAAGGCGTATCCGAATTGGCGTGTTGACGAGTGCCTGAAACTCGACCGACACAGTCGCGCCCACGGGGAGAGACGCGGGAAACGTTGCCCGGATCGGGAAATTCGAAAAACCGATGCCCCCCGAACCGGCCGGGGCAGCCCCGAGCTTCTGGTCGTTGCTGGGCGGGTCCGCACACGCGCTGGTCGCATTGTTCCTCACGAGTCCGACCTCACCGGCGATTGACAGCGGCTCGGCCGTGAAGATGACACCCGTCGCGGCATCGACATACGGATCGATGACTTGGCTGCTCGATGTGAGGGGAGGTGTCTCAAAATCGATCGTCGAACCCGCGGCGATGTTGGGGATCGAGGGGCTGCTTTCGGCCGAAATCGTGCTCGACTCCACGTCCCATCCCAAACCGCGCGCGAACTCCCCCTCGATCGTCCCGTCACGATCAGTATCTGTTCCGGCGGTGGGTGCGCCGAAGGGCGCAACAGTGCTCTGCTCCGTCCTGCATGCGCTCAATGCCAGGAGGGCGATCGCGGCGATGACGAAGCGGACTCGCAGAACACCGACCAGTGATCTCGAGCGATTCATTGCAGTCTCCCATTCTTCAATCTATCTCATGTTCGATGTCGTGTTGCTCTTTCAAACGAACTGACGTTGAGAACCAGTGTATCTTTGGCATCGCTCACCCACCGCTTCGGCCGGATGGCGGTTCCGTTCGAAGGTTCTCGACTGCAGCGCATTCGCGACACAGACTAAACGCAGCATGCAGGATGAGCAACCGCCGAACACGATTCTTGTCTTCGTTGGGTTCATATGTTCATCCGTGGAGGTACTGAGGCGGAAGCCGTCTTCCTAGACCCTGTCGTCCCGGTTCCCTCGAGGAGATACCGAAGTGCGGCCGAAAGCAGCGATCGAACGTGGTCTCCCACGTTCGATCGAGCTGCGAAGCGGCGTGTTGCAGCCGCTCACGAGGATTTGAGCTCCGCCACCAGACTGCTGATGGAGTTCTTGGCGTCGCCGAACAGCATCGACGTCTTCGGATC
>CP070763.1:1960996-1984824 GCA_020349025.1 Candidatus Latescibacterota bacterium
GCACGCGCGACATGTTCTCCATGCCACCGGCCACGACGATCTGCGCTTCACCCGCGCGGATCGCCTGAGCCGCGAGAACCACCGACTTGAGCCCGGAGCCGCACGCCTTGTTGATCGTGTAGGCCGGCACGCGCTCTGGAAGGCCGGCCGCATGTGCGACTTGACGCGCCGGGTTCGGACCGCAGCCCGCTTGGCGAGCGTGACCGAAGATGAGCTCGTCGATCTCGTCCGGTTGCGTCCCTGCGTCGGCGAGAGCGGCGCGCACGGCATGCGTGCCCAGGTCGGTTGCGGACACCTCGGCGAGCGCGCCGAGAAACTTCCCGATGGGCGTGCGTCGGGCAGCTGTGATGACGACCTCAGGCATGCATCTTTCCCGGGTGGAGGCGGCGGGCGCGTCGCTGGGCCGGAAAGGTCAGAACCTTTATACGGACGGGGATTCGGCAGGTCAAGCGCAGCGCCTGGATGCGCGCGGGATTCCACCCGGGCAAGTTGCATCGCGTGCGGGGTCCTGCTCTGGAGGTGGCGCTCGCCTTGCCGCGCCGGAGAGAGGCGCGGCGCCAAGCGGCATCAAACATGCTCCTAACCGCCTGTCGATCCGGACCTGCGTCCGGAAGACCACACGAGCTGGGAGACTCCAAGGGGTCACGGGCCCGCCTGGGGACGGGAGGTCGCGTATGCACACACGGCTCCGCGTGTTGGCGCTCCTGAGCGATGCCCGTCTGCGCCAAGAGATCCAGAAACGCTGGCGTGCGAACGGCATCCACCTGTGTGCCGTGCATGCCGAAAGCGGCGACTTCCTTCTCGAGGAGCTGGCGCGGCTGCGCCCCCAGGTGCTCGTGGTCGACGCCGAGCTCGATGGAGTGCGCGAGGTCATCCAGCAAGCGGCTTCCCGCCATCGCATTCCCGTCATCGGCCTGGTTCGCGTGCAGGAGAATGGCCTCGGCCCGCTGCGCCCCCTGGAGTGGGGCGCGATCACCGTCGTACCGCGCACACTCGTCGAGCCGGAGCAGCTCGCACTCGATCTCGAATCCGCCATCGAGCGCACGTGCGGAGCGCAGGTCGTCGATCTCCTGGACGCCGACTTTCCCCTCTCCGGGGCGTTCCCCGATGCGACGGTATTCGATCTGAGACGCGCGCTGCGAGCACGTGCGCCGCAGGAGAAAATGGTCGTCCTCGGTGCCGGGCTCGGCGGACCGATGGCCGTGCGCCGGATCCTGGGCGAGCTGGGCGGCGTCGCCTTCAGTCCCATCGTTTACGCACAGGGAATCTCAAGCGCGTTGCTCCCCGCTCTCGCCCGCTGGCTGGAGAGTCACACGGGTGTCTTCGTGCATCCGGTCGAGTCGGGTCAGAAGCTCGAGGTCGGACACGTCTACGTGGCGTCCACGAATCACGAGTCGGTGCGCATCGAGACGACGAGCGGCGGCAACGTGTTGCGGGTCTGCGCCTCGAACGGGAAGTCCAGGCCGCTCGACGCGCTGCTGCAGAGCATGGCGCAGGCGTATGGCTCGTCGGCGGTCGGAGTTCTGCTCTCGGGACACGGTGACGACGGCTGTGAAGGGATGCTCGCGCTTCGTGCCGTGGGTGGTTTCACGATCGCGCAGGACCGTGCCTCGTCCTTCGTGTACGACCTTCCCGGACGCGTGCGCGAGTGCGGAGGAGCCATCGAATGCCTGCCGATCAACGAGATCGCCGAGCGCATCGTGATGCTGATGCATGCGGAACACGCGACACGCGTGTGATTCGTCCGTTGCGCGCTTCCCTCCTGCTGCTCTTCGTCGCGCTCCTGAGCGCGTCGCCGCGCTTCGCCCAGGCGTGGCAAGGCGCAGAAACGTCGCCGCGCACCCGCCCCCAGTACAGCGCGCCCGCACCTTCGCAGATCCCGCGCCAGGCACAAGGGCACGCGATCGGGCCCCTGGTCGCGCGGCTCGTCGTTCTCGATGGACCGGTTCTACGCAGTGGCGCGCGGCGGCTCTACATCGAGCTGTCGAACCGCGAGACACGTGCGCTCGAGGGCAGTGTCCGGGTCCTGGCGACGGAGGCCTGGGAGGTCACGCCGACGCGCAGCTTCGCTTTCAGGCTGCGCCCCGGCGAGACGACGCAACGTCAGCTCGCCGTTTCCCTGCCGTCTTTCGCCAGCCCGGGGACTTACGACCTCGCGCTCCGCGTCGAAGCCGGCGGCCGCGATCTCGGCACGCTGCGCACGCGCGTCGTGAAGCCGATCGACTGGCTCGTCGTCGGACCGTTTGCGAAGCCCCGCCCGGGCAGGCAGCTGCCTCCGGAACGCGGCGTGAACCTCGACGGGGTGTACGACGGTCTCGGCGGCCTCGTGGAGTGGCGCACGATCCCGGACGTCGCCTTCGACGCCAGCGGTGGGGTCGAGCTCGACCTCGTCTACCCGCCGGAGGGTGGGCTGCAGTGTGCCTGCGCCTTCACGGCCTTCGAGACCGGCCACGCCTCGGCGATTCGTTGGTCCACCGACGGGATCGAGCGCCTGTACCTCAATGGCTTCCAGGTCGGCCTCGACTCCCCCGCGTCTCTGATCCAGGGGCGCAACAGCCTGCTGGTCCGCGTCTGTGGTCGTGGCGACAGCTGGCGCTTGCGGCTGGCGATGCTGACGGAGGAAGGAGATTGGCTGCGCGACTTCGACAACGACCTGGCCGCTCTCCTCGATGCCTTCGACGCCATGCGTCGTGGCCGCGTCGTCACCTCGGGCTCGCACCAGACCGTCACGCTCGAGTATCGCGATCCGCAGGCCACGAGCGTCGAGGTGCTGGGTGCCTTCAACGCCTGGGTCCCGCTCGCGCTCGAAGGCGCCGGCGCCGGGGTGTGGAGACGAGACCTGTTGCTCCCGCACGGACGCTACGCCTACAAGCTTCTCGTTGACGGACACCTCACGCTCGACCCGGCGAGCACGCGTACCGAAGCGGACGGCTTCGGCGGGCGCAACTCCATCCTCATCGTTCGCTGACACTCACTCCTCGTAGTACTCGCGCCCGAGGTGGGTGATCTGCTCCTCGCCCATCATCCAACGCAAGGTGTTCTTCAACTTCGTCTGCTGCACGAAGAGGTTGTGCTCCGGATAGAGGCCGGGCGCGGTCATGGGGCTCTTGAAGTAGAACGACAACCACTCCTGCACTCCGTGCATGTCGGAGCGCTTGGCCAGGTCCATCAACAGAGCCAGATCGAGCACGATCGGTGCAGCCAGGATCGAGTCGCGGCAGAGGAAGTTCACCTTGATCTGCATCGGATAGCCGAGCCAGCCGAAGATGTCGATGTTGTCCCAGCCTTCCTTGTTGTCGCCGCGCGGCGGGTAATAGTTGATTCGGACGACGTGGTCGATGTCCCCATAGAGCTCCGGGTGCTGCTCCGGCTGCAGAATCGTCTCCAGCACCGAGAGCTTGCTGACCTCTTTGCTCTTGAACGAGTCGGGATCGTCCAGCACCTCACCGTCACGGTTGCCGAGGATGTTGGTGGAGTACCAGCCGTTCAGCCCCAGAAGGCGCGCGCGTAGACCTGGAGCCAGAATCGTCTTCATCAGGGTCTGGCCGGTCTTGAAGTCCTTGCCCGCAACCGGTACGTGCAGCTCGCGCGCGAGAGCACGCAGGGCGGGGATGTCGACGGTCAGGTTGGGAGCGCCGTTGGCATACGGCACGCGCGACTTGAGCGCCGCGTACGCGTAGATCATGCTCGGCGCGATGCCGGGATCGTTCTCGCGCAGACCCGTCTCGAACGACTCGAGGCTCTGGTGTACGGCGCTCGGCTCCAGGTAGATCTCGGTGCTGCCACACCACACCATGACGAGACGATCGAGCTTGTTGCGACTGCGGAACTCGTCGATGTCCTGCATGAGCTGCTCGGCGAGCTCCATTTTGTTCTTGCCCTTCTTCGTGTTCGGGCCGTCGAGCTTGCGCACGTAGTTGCGGTCGAACACGGCGGCCATCGGCCGTACCGCTTCCAGGTCCTCGCGCACCTGCTCCAGCAGGGCCGGCTCGAGAACCCCGGCGTTGGTTGCAGCCTGGTAGCAATCCTCCGGGAAGACGTCCCAGCCACCGCAGACCAGGTCGTCGATGGCCGTGAGGGGGACGAAGTCGCGGACCTGCGGCGCACGCGATTCGGTGCGCTTGCCGAGCCGGATCGTCCCCATCTGGGTCAGCGAACCGATCGGCCGCGCGAGGCCGCGGCGGACCGCCGCAACGCCGGCGATGAACGTGGTGGCGACGGCGCCGAGACCGGGGAGGAGAACGCCCAGCCGTCCGCTGGGCTGCTGGATCTGCGGTTGCGTGCTCATGCGACCTCCGATGCGACGGAAATTACGTCTGCTCACGATGGATGGGAGCCGCTTGCGGGCTCACGCCAAACGTACGCACGAACGGGTGTATAGATCGAGTTGATTTTTGAGATACTTTTGATTAATTTTGTTGATCGGAATCCGGAGGCCGCTCCCGATCGATCTCGAGCTGATCAGGACGTTTCGCAGCGTCGTGCACCTGGGCGGGATGCGACGCGCATCGCAGACGCTTCACGTCACGCAGCCCGCCGTCAGCGCACGCATCCGCGAGCTGGAGAGGCGGCTGGACGCGCAGCTCTTCGAGCGCGTCGGGCGCTCGCTCCACCTCACCGAGGCAGGGCGGCTGCTTCTCGACGAGAGCGCCACGCTCCTCGATGCGGCCGACGCCTTGCAGCAGCACCTGGCACAGCTGCGCGGCCTCGAGCGCGGCACGCTGCGCCTCGCCACCATCGATGCCGTCAGCATCTACCTGCTCCCGAACGTCTACCTGGAGTTCATGCGCACCTACCCGCAGATCGACTTCCGAGTCCAGGTCGTCGACTCGCAGCATGTGGCCCGTGCGGTCCGGGATCTGGATGCCGACCTCGGCTTCCTGGCGCTCCCGGGGCCGCGTTCGAGCGCTGTGGGAACCGAGCTCGAGGTGGAGCCTCTGTACTCGGAGCGCCTCATCGCCGTCGCCCGCCCTGGACACGCGCTCACCCGTGCGCGCCGTGTCGACCTCGCCACACTCGCCGCAGAGCCACTCGTCCTCTACGCGCGCGGCTCCAACACGAGAGCAGCCCTCGATGCAGTTTTCGGCGCGTACGGCATCACGCCGAACGTGGTCATGGAGACCGGCTCGCCCGAGGCGATGAAACGGCTGGCGGAGGTCGGGATGGGAATCGCGATCCTACCGGAGGAGCTGCTGCGAACGGAGGTGCGCTCGGGGCGCCTGGGCCGCGTGCGGCTGGCCGGAGCGCAATTCGAGCGCACGCTGGCGTTGGTACGACGGCGGGGACGACTTCTCGGGCCTGCGGTCTTGCGCTTCCAGGACTTGCTGCACCGACGCTGGGGGCGGCGGCGGCAGACAAAGAAGAACCGGGATCCGTCGACGACGGATCCCGGTGCCGAGAGCTCGCCTGGCGAGAAGACCTAGTTGCGGTAGAGGCTCTTGATCTCCGACCACGTCTTCTCCGCCACCGAGACCGGGGCGCAGTCACTGGCCGCACCGTTGGTCGGGTTGACGATCGAGTACCAGTGGATGTCGCTCCCAGTGCCACCGACGCAGACCTTGGTGAACACGGGATCGTCACACAGCGTCAACAGCGCGCACTGGAAAGTATAGTTGGGCGGGAAGGCGTGCTGCCGCACGTTCAGCCACACATCCGACCTCTCCGTCATGTCGATGAGCTGGAACGTCATGAGACGCACGCGCGAAGCCGTCTGGCAGCTCGTGAACGTCACGTTCGTGCCACCCTCGTTGAACGGATTGCCGAAGATGATCGGCGCATCGGACGTGACGCTCGCGGTGTAGCCGTTGAAGAACTCCCCGTTGTAGCCCAGGGTCGGGTCGACGCGGAATTCAGCGCCGGTGATCCCCCCGGCGGCCGCGCCGTCCAGGTTGACCCAGACGGAGCCGTTGATGATGCCGCTGGCCGTCTGGCCGTTGCAGGTCGTCCCAGCCTCGTCGAGATACACGGCGATCGACGCCTCCTGCGCCTGTGCCAGAGACACCAGGCCGAAGAGAGCTGCCGCAAAAAGCATTAGCGATTTCTTTTTCATCGCGACTCCTCTGTCTTCCGAGCGGTTTCCGGTCGCTTCCTCGAGCCACCTCGCGATCCTTCCGTGGATCCGCGCAATGCCCGGTCGTGACCGGCGAGACCCGTCCCGGCGCTCACCTCAGCAGGGTTCCTGTGGAAGAGCGTTCACGGGACGGCGCGGACGAGCAGGAAGCGAGCCACCGACAATGTATGGAATCTGTGGCCCCGGAAAGTGCAGCGGCCACGCTGCTCCTGCAGCGTGGCCGTCACACTTGCGAGTCTCGAACGTCGCTTACCGGAAGAGAGCCTTCACCGTCGACCAGGTCTCGTCCTCGGTCGAGACGAAGCCGCACGAGGTGCCAGCGCAGTCGGCGCTGTTGACCGCCGAGACGAACGCGATCGGCTCTTCGCCGCCCAGCGCCGGGTCGCCGTCCTTGTACGTCAAGCAGACTTGCGTGAACGTCGGACCGTCACACATCAGGACGGAGGGGCACTGGAACGTGGCGTTCAGTGGCGCATCGTGCTTGCGCACGACGAGACGGTGCTCGCCATCCAGGTTGAACGCCTGGATCGTGCCGAGCAGGATCTTGTCGCCGACCAGGCCGCCCTGGCAGTCGTTGAACGTCACCAAGGCGCCGCCACCGTCGCCGTTGTCGATCGGGTTTCCGACGGAGACGTTGGTGCCCTTGGCGGGCGTCCAGTTGAAGCTCGCGGCGGGAGCGGGAGGCTCGACCGTGATCTTGAACTCGGCACCCTGGATGCCGTCGGCACTGGCGCCACCGCTGACGGCGTAGACCCAGAGCTTGCCATTGCCACTCTTGTTCAGCGTGATGCAGCAGTTCGTTCCGTCGGCGTCACCGAAGACACCGATGTAACCGTTGCTCGGTGGCTCGGCGATGGCGCTGCCGGTGAGCACGAGACAGAGGGTGAGGGCGCCAATGCACGAAAAGCGAGTCATCGAGAAGTACCTCCTGGTTAACCAGTCGTTGAGACAGGCGGCCGCGCGCGTTGACCGCCTCGCGACGTAACGTCCCCTACAAGCGGCGTGCCCTGGAGGTTTGCGCTTCGACGAGCCGCATCGCGCCATCACACGCGACGCGGAGACATCCGTGTTCGAGCGTTGTCGGGGGAATTCACGAGGGCGTTCGGGGCATTGCACCCGTTATGCGCGAGTGGTGAGCCAACAAAAACGGGGAGCCGAAAGCGGCTCCCCGTCTGCTTTGTTTCGATCGCGACTGCCTTACTGACAGGCAGCACCCAGGGCCGCAGCGAAAAACGCGAGGTCGCTGGCGTCGATCGTCTCGTCGAATTCATTGAAGTCGAAGCAGATGTTCCCAATTGCCGTTTGCCCGAGCACGGCTGCGAAGGCAGCCAAGTCGCTCGCGTCGGTGAAGCAGGGCGACGTCCCATTCTGGGCCTGGTCCGTGCTGTTCAACTTCACGGTTCGACCGCCGGCGTCCTCCAACGTGCAGATGAACACGCCGTCGGCGTAGACGTCGATCACGTCGACACAGCCGCCCGCGGCCAGCGTCCCGGTCCACGTGGCACAGCCGTTCGAGTCGGTGCCGGCATCCGAGGCGCCTCCACCTGGGCAGATGCAGAGGTTGGAGTTGAACATCACGATCTCCTGCGGCGGGATGCCGATCAGCGGCTCACCCTGGCAGTTCTTCAGGTAGACGCGGATGTCGATCCCGAAGGTCGCGAAGCTCTCTCCGGTTCCCGCAGCATCGACGGTGAGGTAATCGTACGGGTCACCCGCGAACTGGGAGCCGGTCGGATACGTGTTTTGGAAGGTAACCTCGCAGTACGACGAGTCAGGACAGACAATGTCGGCTGCTGCGGTCCCCGCAAAACACACCGCCAGCAGTGCAGCCGAGAGGGCCACGACTGACTTCTTCAACATCTTGCGACACCTCCATAGGGAGTAATCAAAGCGAGTGCACTCAAAAAGTTAGGTCCAACCCGAAAGCAGTTTGGTTCGAACAGGGAGCTCGAATCGCACTTCCCTCCGGGCTCTGCTAAGGTGGAGACTTGACTGGAGAATCGTATCATCTCGCGTTTCTCCTTGTCAAGCCACACCTTACGCCGTTCCGGACGAGCGATCATGCGCGTGAGAGAAGCCGGAAGTAACCGGGCTGCCGCTGCCACGCGTGCGAACTACGGGGATCACTCGGAGATGGTGGGCGAAACAGGGCTCGAACCTGTGGCCTCCTGCTTGTAAGGCAGGCGCTCTGGCCAGCTGAGCTATTCGCCCATCAGAGTATGAACGACAGCGGCACCAGCACCAAATAGCCGAACACCAGCAGAAATGGGGCCAGGTACGGATCGTTCATACCGAGGAGAACGAACCCGAGCACGATCGAAGCAATCCCCCCCAGGAACAGCCAACGGCTGCGCTTCGACCGCTCTCCCTCCCTTTCGGGCATCCATTCTCCTGGTCACAGAGAGAAGCATGGTTATTCTAGAGGGGCCCGACTCCCAGCGTCAAGTGCGATTTCACCCCGAATGGGCTTCGCCGCTTCCGGTGCGGGTCTCGTGTAGCCGGCCGCGCCGGTAACCCTCCAGATCGACCGCAACATAGAGAAACCCGGCCGCTCGCACCCCTGCGACCAGGCGCTGTCTCTGCTGCGGGTCCGCCAGCGTCGCCAGAGCCGCCTCCGGCACTTCGAGGCGTGCGATCTGGCCGTGATGGCGCACGCGGCCTCCGCGGATGCCGCACTCCTGCAGCGCCTCCTCGGCGCGCTCGACCTGGCGCAGCTTCTCGGGATCGACCGCCTCGCCGAAGGGGATGCGCGAAGCCAGGCACGGCATCGCCGGCTTGTCCCAGGTCGGCAGGCCGCGCTCACGCGACAGGCAGCGGATCTCCTCCTTGTGGAGCCCCACCTCCAAGAGAGGGCTGATCACGCCGCGCTCCTCGGCCGCCTGGCGGCCGGGCCGGAAGTCTCCGACGTCGTCGGCGTTCGTGCCGTCGGCGATGGCGTCGAATCCCTCCGCGGCGGCGATCTGGCGCAGCTGATCGTACAGCTCGCTCTTGCAGAAATAGCAGCGGTTGAGCGGGTTGCGGGCGTAGTTGGGGTCGTCGATCTCGCGCGTGCGCACAAGGCGCAGCGGCGCCCCGATTCGAGCCGCAAGCTCGACCGCCTGCTCGCGCTCGTGTCGCGGCAGCGATTCGGAGTCGCCAAGGACCGCCAGGACACGTGAGTCGCCCAAGGTGTCGACGGCCACCTGGAGGAGGAAGGCGCTGTCGACACCCCCCGAATAGGCCACGAGCAAGCGCTCGTAGCCTCCGAGGATGCGCTCGAGCTGGCTCAGGCGTTCTCGTCGCGTCGCGTCATCGCTCGGCGCGGGCTGATGCCGTTTCGGTGCTGCCATCCGCACGAAGTGTACTGCATGAGTGGCATCTACCGCGCGCTGTTGCGCCGCCCCAGGCGCGCCGCCGCTTGGCGCTTGGCGCGAAGGTGCTCACGGAACGTGCGCGAGAAGACGTGGCGCCCGCTGCCGTCTTGGGCTGCCACGAAGTAGAGCTCCCGCGTGTCCTCGAGCGGGTCGAGGGCAGCCTCGATCGCCACCAGCCCCGGGTTGTTGATCGGACCAGGCGGCAACCCCAGGTTGACGTAGGTGTTGTAGGGGGAGTCGACGGTGAGATCGCGATAGAGCACGCGCCGGCGTACTCCGCCGAGAGCGTAGAGGACGGTCGGATCGGCCTGCAGGAGCATGTTGCGGCGCAGCCGGTTGTGATACACGGCGGACACGCGGCGGCTCTCCGCCGAGACCAGCACCTCTCCCTCGATGATCGACGCCAGCGTGAGCACCTGCCCGCGCGTCATCCCGAGGGCGCGGGCGCGTTCCTCGTGCTCGGAGGTCCAGGCGGTGAAGAAGCGCTGGAGCAGCGCCTCGACGACCTGGCGCGGCGCGCTCTCGGTCGGGAAGAAGTAGGTGTCCGGGAAGAGATAACCCTCGAGGGAGGGAGAGTCGATGTTGTATTGGCGCAGGAGCTCCGGGTCGGTCGTCAGCGCCAGGAACGAGTCCGGTTCGAACCCGAGCTGACGCTTGACGAGGAGGGCGATCTCGCGGTTCGTCAACCCCTCCCGGATCGTGATCCGGAGCTGCACGATGTCGCCCTCACGCAACCTCTCCAGAATGCGCTTGTACGACTCCCCCGCCACGAACTCGTACTCGCCGGCGCGGATCTGGCGATCGAATCCCGCGAGAACGGCGTAGCGCTCGAAGATGACCGGGTGCTGCACGACACCCGCCGTATGGAGACTGTCGGCCACGCGCCGCAAAGACGTGCCGGGGTCGACGCCGATCCGGATCGGATCCGCGCCGGCCGGGTCCCCCTGCAGAACCGGCACGGCGGCATAGAGGAGCAGCACCGCGGCGCTCCAGAGCGCAATGCTGACGCAAATGACTGCGATCCAGATCAGGCGCGGCTTCAATGCTCCTCCACACGGAGCCGGTCCAGATAGCTCTGCAGAATGAGAACCGCGGCGACGCGGTCGCGCGCGCCGCGCGGAGCACCCTCCCCGCGCAGGACACGCTCCGCCTGCGCCGTGGTCAGGCGTTCGTCCCAGAGCTCGACGTCGAGCCCCAAGTCCCGACGCAAACGTCGGGCCAGCGCTGTGGCACGGCGCGTCTGCGCGCTCGGGCGCCCGTGCAGCCCGAGCGGTTGGCCGACGACGATCTTCGTCACCGCGTAGGCTTGCAGAAGATTGCGAAGGTGGTCAACGAAGTTGCGTCCGTGCGCCGCCTCGAACGTCGGGAGCCCGAGCGCGACGCGACGCTCCGGATCGCTGACCGCAAGGCCGACGCGGCGCTCGCCGGGATCGAGTGCAAGAATGCATCCGGGACTGCGCTGCTCTCCGGCACCCGCCTCAGTCATGCTCACCCGCTCCGCTCGATTCCGCCAGCAGGCGTCCGACGGCGGCATCCCCCGCGCCGCCTGGTTGTCGCCGCACCACGAGCATGGTCACGTCGTCCGCCGGGTCGATGCCCTTGGTAAACGTTCGCACCTCGTCCAGGACTCCGCGTACGACGTCGCGCAGCTCGCGCTCTTGCGCTCGTCGCAGGAACTCGTGCAGACGCGCCTCGCCGAAGTCTTCTTCACCGCCGTTCGTGGCCTCGGTGACGCCGTCGGTGTACATGAACAGCATCTCTCCCGGTCGCAGCTCGAGCGTGCCGTCCTGGTACTGCACGTTTGGGAATGCCCCCAACAGCAGCCCCCCCTCGGTCAGCTCCACAGAGCTGCGATCGGGGCGCAGCAGGATCGGGTAGTTGTGGCCGGCGTTGGCGTAGACCAGCTCATGCTTCTCCATGTCGAGGACGCCGTAAAAGAAGGTCGCGAACTTCTCGGGTGAGGTGCTCTCGTACAGGAGCTGGTTGATGTGCGTGAGCACGTGACCGGGAGAGTGCAGGTGCGCGACCATGGAACGGAGCGCGGCGCGGAGCGATGACATCAGCAGTGCGGCCGCGATTCCCTTGCCCGAGACGTCGGCGATCGCCAGGTGCAGGCGTCGGCGCTCGTCGCTGAAGAGGTCGAAGTAGTCTCCGCCCACCAGTTTGCTGGCATAGCTGACCGCGTAGCTGTTGTACCCGGGATGGTCGGGGAAGGTGTCCGGCAGGAGTCGCCGCTGGATGTCCGACGCCATGGCGATCTCCTCCTCGAGGATGCGCTTCTGCACGTTCTCCGAAAGCAAGCGCACGTTCTCGATTGAGGTGACCACCTGCTGGGCGAGAAGGGAGAGGAGGGCCAGGTCGTCGCCGTGGAAGCGCCCCCCCGTCAGCTTCGGTCCGACGCTCAAGAAGCCACGCACCTGCTGCTGTTGCACGAGCGGAACCAGCAGCTGGAACTCGCCCACCCAGTCGCGCAAGCGCCCCACCTCGTGGTCGGGGTATCCACTCAGCGAGCGCTCCAGGTCGCCGCGCTGCAGCGGCTGCGTGGCGTTCCCAACCAGGCGCAGCAGCTCCTGCATCGGTGAACCCGGTTCCAGAAGCAGGCGCGCATCGCCGCGGTCGAGGTAGCGTGTTTCTTGATCCTCCTCGAGCGTCACCAACCGCACCCGGCTGACCACGAGGCTGCGCTCGAGACTGCTGCACAGGCGCTCGCGGATTCCCTGGACGTCCACCTCACCCACCATCTCCTGACTGATGTTGCGAATCACCGACTGCCTGTCGGTCTTGTCGCCGCTGCGAATGAGGTTCTCCATCAGGTCCTCCACCGTGGTGAGCAACGGCTGCAAGATGATGATGGAAAGCACGATGAAGCCCGCCTCGATGACCTCGACGTTGGGGCCGAAGACGTCGGCGCTGAGACGCACGATCTGTTTGATCACAACGAGATAGAAGAAGGCGAACACCAGAGCGGTGGCTCCGTAGAGAATGGAGCGGCGTGCCAGGTTCTGCATGTCGAGAAACTTGTGGCGCACGATGGCGTACGCGATGCTGACGCTCGCGAGCAGCAACGAGACGCTCACGAGGAAAACGACCGTCGTGGAGTTGTCGCGGTAGGGGCGCAGGAGCGGCAGGAGAATCGCCGCAATGTAGCCCAGCACGCAGAGCGTGAGCCCGGTGAGCACGATGGCGAGCTGCCGGCGCACGCGCAGAACGGCGACGCGCCTGCGGTTGCGGTACAACAGCGCCATCGCCACCACGGCGTACGCCACGTTGACCAGCGAGAAGAGCTGTTGGTGCACCTTGTTCACGAGCGACACGAGGACGTCCACGAGCTCGAGCACGGTGGTCAGGAAGTCCGCCAGTCCGCTCGGTCCCATGCGCTCGATGAGCAGATCGAAGGGGCGCGTGAAGCGGGCCGTCTCACTGAGAAGCAGCACCAAGCCCAGGTGGAACAGGTGCGGAATGTAGAGCGCCACCTCGACCGCATGGCGCCGCTGCAGCAACGGATGCTGAACCGGATAGACGAGGGCGAAGTAGAGCAGGGAGGGGAAGAAGAACTCCCACAGGTAGGCGAAGTTGCGCAGGTATCCGGCGTAGCCGAGCCCCGTGTCTCCGCCTTCACGCAGCTCCAGCAGCTGCCCGAGAGCACCCAGGATCGAACCGAGCGCGCCGGAGAAGAGCATCAACGCGGTGGCACGATTGACCGGGCTGCGCGGGTTCTCGCGCAGGATGACGAAGCCGAAAAAGAGAATGAGGATGCCGCCGGCGAGGTAGAAGGAGGAAAGCAGCAGCGAGTAGCTCATGGCGGGATCCTCGCACGTCCGCAGCCCGTGCCGGTGCGACCTTCGCGCGCCGGATCCCGGCGCCGGGCTCTTCGGTGCCGGCGTGGGCGCCCCATGCGCCCTGGTGTTTCCCCCCCGCCCTCAGTTGCCGCGGACCGCGTCTTGCGTGTCGGATTCACCTGCTGTGGTCTTGCCAACCTTGCGCAGGTGCACCCGCATCCCACCGCTGGACAAGCGTGAGAAACTCACGTTATCCATGAAAGAACGCATGATGAAGATACCGCGGCCGCGAAGCTTGAGAAGGTCCTCGGTGCCGAGCTCGCGTTCGTACGGACGTGGATCGAAGCCTTCGCCCTCGTCCTCGATCTCCACTTCGACCACATTGCCGCGACCACGCAGGCGCAACAGAACCTGTTTGTTTTCGCTGAACTTGTTGGCGTGTTCCACGGCGTTCGAAGCCGCCTCGATTGTTGCGGTGCTGACGTTGTTGATCTCGTCGGCGCCGAGCCCGAACTCTGCGGAGAAACTCTGTACGAGGGCATCGACGACACCGAGGAAGCGCAGCTGGCTCGGCAAGCGGATCTCGATGGTACCTGGATGATCCGACATCGTTCCCCGTTCGCGTTCTTCGGGGTCGCTGCGGCAGCATGGCAACGGCTCCGCAGCGCCGTTCTCAAACGAAGCTCTCGACCGCCTCGTCTTCACCCTGGTACGACTCGAAGATCGTGGACAGCTTCGTGATGTTCAGGAGACCCTCGACGCGCTCGGAAACCTGCAGGAGCTTCAACCGTCCCCCACTCTTCTGCAGGGCACTGTAGCCAGCGATCAGGACACCGAGACCGGTGCTGTTGATCCACTTTACGTTCTCGAGGTTCACCACGACCTTCCGCTTCCCCGAGTCGATGAGTGACTGGATCGTCTCCTGGAAGAGTTCCGAGTCCACTCCGCCCATGATCTTCCCGTCGATGTCCAGGACGACGACATCACCAATCTCGCGCTGCCGGATCGTCATCACCGGGCTCCCGACGCCGAGCGGCGCATCATGGCGAGGGTCTCGGAGAAGTCATCCGGCAGCGGGGATTCGAACACCATCTCGATTGCCGTTGCCGGATGCTGGAAGGACAAGCGCGTCGCATGTAGCGCCTGACGTGGCATCGACTTGAGCGCTCTCCTGGCCTGGACTCTAAGCCCTGCTGGCAGGCGAGTCAAACGGGAATTTCGGCCACCGTAGGTCGCGTCGCCGAACACGGGATGTCCAAGACTCGCCATGTGGACACGAATCTGGTGGGTCCGCCCGGTGTCGAGCCTCATCTCGACCAGGGTGACCCACTGCAGTCGTTCGCGCACGCAGTATCGGGTGACGGCGGCGCGGGGCTTCCGACTGCGGACCGACATGCGCTTGCGATCTACGGGATCGCGGCCAATCGACTGCTCGACCAAGCCCTCGTCGAGCCGCACGTTCCCCCAGACCAGAGCCGTGTACGTGCGGCTGACATCGCGTTTCTGCAGCGCCTCGGCCAGGCGTGCGTGCGCACGCTCGTTCTTGGCGACGACCATCAGTCCGGAGGTGTCCTTGTCGAGACGGTGCACGATCCCCGGCCGCGGCGACTCGCCCGCCGTCGCCAGCCGCGGAATGTGATGCAGCAGAGCATGAACCAGCGTCCCCCGCCGGTGTCCCGCGGCAGGATGGACGACGAGACCGGCGGGCTTGTCGAGCACGAGCACGTCGTCGTCCTCGTGCAGGATGGTCAGAGGAATCTCTTCCGGTTCGAGAGCACTGGGTTCGGGGGGCGGCACACGCACGCGGATCTCGTCACCTTCGAGAACGCGATAGGCACTACGCACCTTGCGTCCGCTCGCCGTCACACGTCCGTCACGCAGGAGCTTCTGAAAACGCGAGCGCGTGATCTCCTGGAAGTGCGCGGCCAGCAAGCGATCGATGCGCGTGCCTTGCATCGACGCGTCGACGTGCAGGTGCAGCTCCTCCATCGACCCGTTCACCCCATATCGACGGGATCTCCCTCGGCCACGCCGTGTGCAGGGGCGCGACGTTCCTCCATCATCTCGTAGACGAGCCGCCCTGCCAGGGTCAACGCACCGACGACGACCGCGATGTCGGCTACGTTGAAGGTCGGCCAGCGCAGGCTTCCCACGCCGACGTCGATGAAATCGGTGACGGCGCCGAGGCGAATGCGGTCCACGAGGTTGCCGAGGTTGCCCCCGAGAATCAGCGCCATCGGCACGCGCCGTGCGCGATCCGATGGCGGCAGCAGGTAGTGCGCCCAGATCAGGCCCACCGCCGCAACCACGCTGATGACGATGAATGGGGCGCGTGCACCGGGAAGGAGTCCGAAGGCGGCGCCGGTGTTGTGCGTGATGGTGATGCGAACCCAATCACCAAAGACGGGACCCGGGCTCACATGGTGCAAGACGATCCACTTCGATGCCTGGTCGAGCAGCACCGATGCGATTGCGATGAGGAAGAAGATCAACTCGGTATCCGGCCCTGCTTCTCGAGCTTCTCCTTGCACGGCACGCACATGGTGGCGCCGGGCATACGCTCCAAGCGCCGGGTCGGAATCGGCTCGCCGCACTTGTCGCAGCTCCCAAAGCTCCCGGCCTCGATGCGCAGCAGGGCCTGGCTGATCTCATCGAGCCGGCGCCGCTTCTGGCCCGCGAGCAGAAACGCCTTTTCGCGCTCCATCGTGTCCGTGCCCTGATCTGCCATGTGACTCGAGTAGGCCGACAGATCGCCCGCGGACTCGCGCGAAGTCGAGCCGGTGAGCTCCTTGAACCCCTCGAGCTCCGCTTCGATGCGACGATGTTCCACCAGCAGCTTTTCCCGCCACGCCTTGAGTTGTTCCGCCTTCACGCGAACTCCTTCGAATCCATCACGCCGACTCCGCCCGGCGCAGGAACTCCACCACGAGCTTGCTCAGCACGGGCTCCGCCGCGTTCGCGGTGCGAATGATCTGGGCCACGTTGGCCGGCTGCAGCCGGTCCGGGAAGCACTCGTCCGTCACAACTGTGAGACCCAGCACTCGCATTCCGGAGTGGAGCGCGACGATGGTCTCGGGCACCAGGGACATGCCCACCACATCCGCTCCGATGATACGCAAGAAGCGATACTCCGCCGCGGTCTCGAGATTGGGACCCGCAACCGCCACGAAGACCCCTTTTCGCAGTGGAACGCGCATCTCCAGGGCGACCGATTCGACGAGCTCCAGGTAGGCGCGGTCGTACGGCTCCGACATGTCGGGGAAACGTTCGCCGAGCCGCTCGTCGTTGGGGCCGATGAGCGGATTGTCCCCCATCAGATTGATGTGATCGGTAATGGCCACGACGTCGCCGGAACGGAAAAGCGGGTTCATGCCGCCGGCGGCGTTGGAGGCAATGAGGGAGTCCGCGCCCAGCGCCTTCATCACGCGCACCGGAAACGTGACGTCCTGCATGCTGTAGCCTTCGTAGTAGTGCACGCGACCCTGCATGGCGACGACCTCGAGCCCGCCGAGGCGACCGAAGACGAGATTGCCGGCGTGACTGGTGGCCGTCGATGCCATGAAGTGGGGGACCTCGGCGAAGGGAATCGACTCGGCATCGCTGATCTGCTGCGCCAGGTTGCCGAGTCCGGTGCCCAGGATCAGGCCGAAGCGTGGCGACACGCTCGCGCGCTCGCGCAAGAAGTCGCTCGACTCCTGGATCTGCTCGTACATGTCGGTCATGCGGCCTCCTCCTGAACAGCTACACCGGGGTGTGTCGATCCGCCCGGATCGACGCCGTTCCACCCGATGCGGGCGCGGGCACCGGGGTGGAGTGCTCGGGGGGCTGCGCGTCGTGAGGCGGCGCCGGGGCCGGCGGCACTGCGGCAACGTTCGGTGTCTCCGCCAACGCGTGCGTGATTCCGGCGTCCACCTCGGCAAACTCTTGCGCGTGGCCGTCGATCATTTCCGCGTGCGAACGCACGAGCCAACGCAGGCGGCCCAGGTACGCGTCCTTCGTGCGCCGCAGCTCCTCCAGGTCGCGTCGGATGCGCGCGACGTCTTGCGAGATGCGCGCGGTCGCACGCTGAGCGGCCAGCTCGGCCTCGCGGACGATCAGGCGCGCTTCGCGCTGTGCGCTCTCCTTCGATTCCGTCATTACGCGCTCCGCCGTCAACAGCGTGTCGCGGAGCGCTTTCTCCATGTTGCGGTACTCGGTCAGCTTCTCCTCGAGATCCACGTGGCGCTGGCGCAGCTCCTTGTTCTCCGCGAGCAGGCTCTCGAACTCGCCGGCGACGCTCGCCAGGAAGGCCGAGACCTCCTCGGGATCCATGCCGCGCATGACGCGGCGGAACTGCTGTTCTCGGATATCGAGCGGTGTCAAGCGCATGCTCTGCCTCCTCGCGACGGGCGCTTCGCGGCAGCCGCTGCAAGTCCCAAGCCGTCAGGGCCGGCCCCCGTCACGGCGCGACGAGCGCGCGCCCCACACGCACCATGTTGGAGCCTTCTTCGATGGCGATCTCCAGATCGTCGCTCATTCCCATCGAGAGAATCGATGGCGCCGGCTGCACGGACTGCAAGCCGTCGTGCAGGTGCCGAAGCGTCCGGAAACTGCGGCGCAGCTCGCTCTCCTCTCGCGTGAAGGGCGCGATCGTCATCAATCCGCGTGGCTCCACGCACGGCAACGAAGCGACCTCTCCCCAGGCATCTTCCGCCGCGTGCGGATCGAAACCGTGCTTGCTGGCCTCGCTGGAGGTCTTCACCTCGAGCAGCACGGGGAGCGTGACACCCAGCCGCTCGGCCCGCTGGCTCAACGCCCGTGCGAGCTTCAGCGAGTCGACCGACTGGATCATGTGCACCCACGGCAACACCTTGTTGATCTTGTTGACCTGCAGGGGACCGATCAAGTGCCAACGCAGCGGCTGCCGGAGCGCGTCGACCTTGGTCAGCGCTTCCTGGACCCGATTCTCGCCGAAATCGCGCAGCCCGAGCTCCCACAGCGCCCGAATCGTGGCAACCGGTTGCCCCTTGGTCACGGCGACGACGGTCACCGCTGCGGGAGCGCGCGAGGCGCGCTCCGCGCCTCGCGCAATGCGTTCTCGGACGCGTGCCAGATTGTCTGCGAGGCCCACGTGCGCCTCCAGGGCTTCCGTGCCGACCGGCGGCTCCAGGACGGCATACTATAGGTGGCGGTGGCGAGGGGCTGCAAGGCAAGGCTGGGGCGCGTCAGGCGCCGGAATCCGGCTCGGGCTCGGCGTTCCCAGCGCCTGCGGCGGGCGTGCTCCCCGTGCCGCCGAACAGAGCGCTCGGTTCCCCTTCCGGGTCGTCGTAGCAAGCACGACAGCGCGGCTCGTACGTCTCCCTTGCGCCCACCACGACGCGTTCGGTGCTGCCCGTCGTCCGCTGCGAGCGCAGCGCGGGGTGGCCGCAGCGTACACAGATGGCGCGCGTCTTCGTGATGTACTCCGCCTTGGCAAGCAGCTGCGGCACCGGGTCGAAGGGCTGGCCACGGTAGTCCTGGTCGAGTCCCGCGACGATCACGCGCGTGCCGTTGTTGGCAAGGCGCTCGCACACCTCGACGAGATCCGAGTCGAGGAACTGCGCCTCGTCGATGCCGACGACCTGCGTGTCCGCGTGCAGCCGCTCGAGGATTTCGGTGGCGCGCGTGATGCGCTCCGACTCGATGCGCTGATCGCTGTGCGACACCACCTCTTGGCGCGAGTAGCGCGTGTCGATCTCCGGCTTGAAGACCTGCACCTTCAGGCGTGCGATCTGAGCGCGGCGCAGCCGCCGGATGAGCTCCTCGCTCTTGCCGCTGAACATGCTACCGGCGATCACTTCGATCCAGCCGTGACCCGTCGTGCGATCGGGGGGCGTTTGCATGACCGTACGGTAACACCGCGTCGGGCGCGGGTCCACAGGCGGTCGGCGCGGATGCTACTCTGCGGGAGCGATCGGATCGGCCGCCGACACCTGCGGGAGGAATCGTGGCGATGCGGAGAATGGCGCTGCTCGGCCTGGCGTTGCTTGCACTGCCCACCGCGTTGCATGCGGATGCAATCGTGCGCACGCGTGCAATGCTCGCATCCACGATCGTCGAGTACTACGTCGAGGAGGACAGCGTCAGCGTCGAGCTCGAGATTGGCTTCCCCGATCTCGACGCCTTCCGCAACCTGCTCCCGGATGCCGTGTACGAGCGCCTGGGCCATGCCCCCGAACCGCTGATGCAACGCTTCCCGCGCTTCTTCCAGGAGGACTTCGTTGTCCAGATCGAAGCGCGCGAGCCGCTCCCGGCGCGCGTCGTCGAGATGGAGCCGCGTCAGCGCGTTCGGCGTGACGAAATCAGCGGCGAGCCGCTCCCGGCCGGCAACGACGAGGAAGAGACCGTGATCTTCGCGCGCCTGTGGTACCCGTTGCCCGGCGAACCGAAGCGCCTGAGCATTGGTGGTGGCGCCACGACAGACGCCAGCCTCGGCTTCGTCCTCTACCACAAGAGCATCGCGGTCAACGACTTCCGCTACCTCGGAGCGTCCCAGACCGTAGAGCTCGACTGGGAGGACCCGTGGTACTCGCAGTTTGACCTGCGAACGCTGCGACGCGCCTACTTCGCACCGATGAGCGGCTTCCTCTACGTCGAGCCGTACGAGGTGCGCAAAGAGATCATCCTGCGCGCCAAGGACCTGCAGCACTGGATCGATCTCGATCTTGCGGAGCGCGAGACGATTCCGGTGGAGATGCAGGATCGACTCAAGCGCCAGGTGGCCGAGTTCCTGCGGGAGCGGCAGCCGGTCACCATCGACGGCGACTCGATCGCCCCGGATCTGGCTCAGATCAACTTCCTGGAACGCACGCTGCGCTCGAGCCGCGTCATCGATCCGCCGCTCGAGCTGGATCTGAACGGCGCCATCCTGGGCGCCATCTTCGTCTACCCGACGGCGGGGCTCCCCAACAGCGTCACGATGGAGTGGGACCTGTTCAACCCGCGCATCCAGCGGATCCCGGCGGCGACGGTGGACCAGGCGGGGGCGCTGCCGACCTACCTCGAACCGGACTTCAAAACGCTCGAGTGGAAGAACTTCCTCAAGAACCCGCAGCTGCCGACGCTGGCGCTGGTCGCCAGGCCACCCGGGCCCGTTGCGCGCGTCATGGCGCTCCTGCGCCCATGGCTGCTCGCAGCCGCTCTGCTCTTGACCGGATTGGGACTGCGCCGACGTGGCGCTCCGCTCGCAGCACGCTTCGCGCCGGCTCTCATCGCTTCCCTCCTCGCCGCGGTTGCCTTCTGGGGTGGTCGCGATGCGCGGCTCTCCAACGAGAACACGCGCGAGATCGTCTCGGGACTCCTGCACAACATCTATCTGGCGTTCGACTACCGCAATGAGGAGCAGATCTACGACGTGCTCGCGCGCAGCATCCAGGGAGATCTGCTGACGCGGATCTACCTCGAAACGCGACGTGGTTTGGAGCTCGCCAACCAGGGCGGTGCGCGTGCCAAGGTGAAACAGGTCGAGCTCGGTGAAGTCCTGGTGGAGCGAAGCGGCCCCGGCTTCCGTGCCCTGGCCACTTGGGTCGTGGCCGGCTCCGTCGGTCACTGGGGCCACGTGCATCAGCGCAGCAATCGTTATCACGCCAGCTTGATCGTGCAACCTGTCGACGGGGCGTGGAAGCTCGCCGGCCTGCAGATCCTCGAAGAGATGCGGCTCTAGCGATCTTGTGGCGGCATTGCAGACGTGGCACACTGCGGCTCGGATCGCCGAACCCGAGGAACGAACGGAGGATCGCCATGTCCCGGCGCACGCGAGCACGCGGCCTCGCGACCTTGTTGACGCTCCTGCTGTGCTGGACGCTGGCGGCGAACGCACAGGAGGACGATGTCGCTGCCTGGCCGCGCCAGGCGGATGCCGACTTCGGGACTATTGTGTTCTACCAGCCACAGCCGGAGTCGTACGCCGACAACGTGATCGAGGCGCGCGCCGCGCTGTCGGTGACCACGAAGGAGCAACCACAGCCGGTGTTCGGAGCGGTCTGGCTGCGAGCGCGCCTGGCGACCGATCTCGACGAGCGCGTCGTGACGCTGGATCAGCTGCAGGTGACGGCCGCAAAGTTCCCCGACGTCTCGGAAGAGCACGTGGAGCGCTTGACCCGCTTCATGGAGGAGGAGATCCCACAGTGGGACGTCACCTTCTCTCTCGACCAGCTGCTCACCAGCCTCGAATCGATCGAGGGTGCCGATGCACGCGAGGCGGAGCTGAAGAACGACGCGCCCGAGATTCTCTTCGTCACCCGCCCCACCGTGCTCGTCTTGATCGATGGCGATCCGATCCTCGGCGAGCTCGAGGACTCCGATCTCGACTACGTCGTCAACACGGCGTACTACATCGTGCGCGACCGCGGCACAAAGCTCTACTACCTGAAGGGGGGGGCGTACTGGTACGCCGCCTCCGACATCATGGGGAGCTGGACGCCGACGCAGCAGCTTCCGAGCTCGGTGGCGGAGATCGCAAAGCAGATCGAGGAGGAGGAGAAGAAGCAAGCGGCCGAGCAGGAGGAGACCCCGGAGCCGCAAGAGGCGGACGCCAGCGTGCCGGAGATCGTCGTGCGCACGGGCGACGCCGAGCTGGTGCTGACGGAGGGCGAGATGGAGATGGCGCCGATCCAAGGGACCCAGCTTCTGTACGTGCAGAACACGGAAACCGACATCCTCATGGACATCTCCACACAGCAGTACTTCATCCTCGTCTCGGGGCGCTGGTACACGTCGAACTCACTCGATAGCGGCAACTGGACCCACGTGCCCCCCGACCAGGTGCCCGCCGACTTCGCCAAGATCCCGGCCGAGTCCGATATGGGGCAGGTGCTCGTGAGCGTGGCAGGAACCCAGGAAGCGCAGGAAGCACTGCTCGAGAACTCGATCCCGCAAACGGCGGAGATCGACCGCAAGACGGCCACGGTCAGCGTCACCTACGACGGCGACCCGCAGTTCGAGACCTGCGGCGACGGCGTCGCCTACGCCCTCAACACGGACAAATCGGTGCTCCTCATCGGCGGGCGCTACTACTGTTGCGACGACGCGGTGTGGTTCGTGGCGAACGGACCGGACGGGCCGTGGCAGGTCGCAGACAGCGTGCCGCCGGAGGTGCAGAACATCCCGCCGGAGTGCCCGGTGTACAACGTGCGCTACGTGTACATCTACGACTCGACACCCGAGGTGGTCTACGTCGGCTACACGCCAGGCTACACCGGCTCCTACGTCTACCACGGCTGCGTCGTCTACGGCACCGGCTGGTGGTACCACCCGTGGTATCGCCACTACTACTACCCGCGTCCGCGGACGTTCGGGTTCCGCGTGCACTACAACCCGGTGACCGGATGGGGTTTCTCCTTCGGGGTCAGCTTCGGCTGGCTGCACATCCGCGTCGGGCGCCCCTGGTACGGGGGCTGGTGGGGACCGCGCGGCTACCGGCACGGGTATCGGCACGGCTACCGTCGCGGCTACCGACACGGTTACCACCGTGGGGCGCGCGCCGGCTACCGCGCCGGCTACAAGGCGGGCAAGCGCTCGGCGCACGCGAACATGTATCGGAACCGCTCGCAGGGTGTGAAGCGCACCGGCGCTGCACACGCGGCGGCGCAACCGCGCAAGCAGCCGCGGGCGACCGGCGGCAAGAACAACGTCTATGCCGATCGCAACGGCAACGTGCACCGCAACCAGGGCGGCCAGTGGCAGCAGCAAGGGAAGGGCGGCAGCTGGTCGCAGGCGCAGAATCCGTCGAAGAGCGTCCAGCGCGATCACAGCTCGCGACAACGCGGCAACCAGCGAGCTACTCAGAATCGCTCTACGCGTGCAAGAACCGGCGGCGGCGGGCGGCGCCGCTGACGGCCGACGCCTCACCGAACCAGCCCACGAGAACGTAGAGCGTCCACAGTGCGCGCCCCACGTCGGAGCGCCCGGCGTCGTGCATGCCGATCAGCCGACCCACCGCATCCCGGCGCAGCCACGGCGTGTCGCGCAAGCCGGAAGCAGCCAACGTCTCATCGAGGAGCGGCCTGAGCTCGTTGCGCAACCACGCATCGAGCGGCAGCGCGAAGCCCTGTTTCTTGCGCTGCGCCAACTCCTGCCCGATCAGAGCTTCGAAAGCCGAGCGTAGCACCATCCGACCGCTTCCGTTTCTCCACTTCAGCGCCGACGGCATGCGCATGGCGAGCTCGACGACGCGGTAGTCCAGGAACGGCACGCGCGCCTCGAGACCGTGCGCCATGGTGGCGCGATCGATCTTCATGAGCACGTTGTCCGGCAGCCAGCCACCGATGTCGGTGCAGAGCGCTCGCTTCAACACGTCGTCGCGGTTGCAGGCCGGCGCCAGATAGGAGCGCTCGATCGCACGCAGACGTGCCATCGTCTCGAGCGTGCTGCCCGGCAGATCGACGAGCAGGCGCTCGATGAAGGCCGCCGGCATGACGTACGGGTAGCCGCTGGCGGCAGATCGGTGTTGCAGCCAACCCGGTGTGGCACCGAGCGTCGTCGCCAGCGACTTGAGGAGCGAACGGCTCGTCTCCAGGAGGCGCAGCGATCTCGAGCGCGCGCGTCCGTAGTACGTGTAGCCCGCGAAGATCTCGTCGGAGCCATCCCCGGTCAGAACCACCTTCACAC
>CP070763.1:1984924-2003326 GCA_020349025.1 Candidatus Latescibacterota bacterium
GCAGGCGCGCGAGTCGCCGGAGAGCGCAATCGGCCTGGCGCGCCGCGTGCGGCATCACCGGAACCGGCTTTTTCACAGGAGCTTGCGGGTCCCTCCCGGGAGAGAATCGTACGGGGTATACCTAAACTAATGCACCGCTACTTATATGTCAAGTATTTCTGTGATTTTTTTGCGCCGTGGCCGCGGGCGGCCGGCTCATCACCGGGGCAGGACGTCGGTGCTACGTGGAGTCCGCAGGGGGAGGTTCGTGCGCCGTCGACGGGCACGCGCAAGCACGCTGCGATGACCTCACGGGTTGTATTGGTGGCGGAAGAGAAAGCGGTTCGCGCGGGGCCGTTTCGGCTTTGGCCGAGGGCGTGGGGATTGGCTTCTCTTGCGGTATCCGATTGATTCCCCGAAGAGCGCCGGAGGTGGGCGGATGCGCACAGGAGGTGCCTGCCCTGTGCGGACCGGATCGCCGTTCCTTCTCGGGATCTTCGCGAGATTCGGTTCTACTTGCGTTCGACGACGGTCACGGTGGTCGTGTGCCTTTCGCCGCCCCGTTCGAAGACCACGTCCACCTGGTCGCCCGGTGACAACCCCTTCAGGATGTCGCTGAAGGAGCGCAGGTCGTCGACGCCGACACCCGCGAACTCCACGAGCAAATCCCCCTGCTGCAAACCTGCCTCCGCCGCCGGACTCCCGGGGATGACGCCCGAGAGCAACACGCCCGCACCCTCGTGGTTGAAGTCGGGGATGCTCCCGAAACTCACGCGCCGGCCACCTCCGCGTGACGGCGGCGCCTGCCCGGCGGCCTTCTCGGCTCCAGGGGGCAGAAACGTGAGGGCCTCGTCGCGATCAGCCAGATAGAGCACGAGCTCGCTCGCGAACGCCGCGATCCGCTCCAACCCCGCGAAATCGATCTTGTCGGGCGTGTCCCCCGGACGGTGATAGTCGGCGTGCGCCCCGCTGAAGATCTGCAGCGCCGGGACACCGCGCTGGACAAAGCTGACCTGGTCACTCCCACCTGGATCTTGCTCCGGCAGATCGAGCTGGAAGCGGAAGCCGTAGTTGACGCCACGCAGCACGTGCCCCAGCTCGCTGGCCGTTCTCGAGCCGAAGATGGTGAGGGAACCATCGAAGAGGCGGCCGACCGTGTCGAGGTTGATCATCCCGGTGCAGCTCTCGAGCGGTAGAGCTGGCTGCTTGACGTAGTGAGCGCTCCCGAGCAACCCCTCCTCCTCACCGGCAAAGGCAATGACGACAACCGGACTCGCGCTGTCCTCCTCGCGCAACTTGCGGGCACACTCCAGAAGCGCCGCCACGCCTGAAGCATTGTCGTCCGCGCCGGGATGCAGCGTGCCATGGTTCGCTTCGCCGCTCTTTCCGTAGCCGAGATGGTCGTAGTGGGCTCCGATCACAACGTGGCGCTCGACGATCGGGTCTCCGATCACGCCAACGAGGTTCACCAGCGTCACACCCTCAGGAGAGGAAAAGGTCTGGCGATAGCCCTCCGTTCCGAAAGGACGCAAGCCGGCATCGCGAAAGCGCTCTTCCAAGTATTCCAGCGCTCGATCGAGACCCTCCGTTCCAAGGCCGCGTCCCTCGAAGGCTTCGGATGCCAGAGTCTGCACGTCTCGGCGGAGAGCATCCGTGCTGGCTTCCTGCGCCGCGCTGGCTTCCTGCACCGTGCTGGCTTCCTGCGCCGCGCTGGCTTCCTGCAGCGTGCTGGCTTCCTGCAGCGTGCTGGCTTCCTGCACCGTGCTGGCTTCCTGCACCGTGCTGGCTTCCTGCGCCGTGCTGGCTTCCTGCGCCGTGCTGGCTTCCTGCGCCGGCGACGAAGTCACGCATGCGACAAGCAGTGCCAACAACGGCAGTGCGATTCGCGACACAAGCCTCGGCTTGGGGTGCACGCGGCGACTTGTAAACTGGTGCATCCAGATTGCGCTGTGCAGGCGATGTGGCGCGTAGTGCATCGTCACTCCTTTGCGAAGTCCAACCGCAGCGGGGAGCTTTCGACGACCCAGCTTCCCTTCTCGACGTTGGTCTCTCCCTCGAACAGGAGATAGCTGTAGCGCCCGTAGTGCGGAAGTTTGCGCCCCAGGGCTGCCACGACCGACGCCTCAGCCGGCAGCACGACCGTCCAGGGAACCCGCGGATCGTCCGGTTCTCGGAAGCTCGCCACGAGGGAGAGCCCTTCCGCGCTCGACTTCTTGTGCAAGACCGAAGGCGCGGCGCCGAAAGCAAGAGTCGCGTCGAAGAGGGCATCCACGCGCTCTCCCTCTCCAAACAGCCACACGCCGCGGCCGTGGGAATCATCGAAGTCCGCTTCCTCCACAACGACCTGGTCGTGATTGCGGCTCCAATTCGCCGCGAGATCGCGAAGCGCGGCAGCAATGTCCGGGGCGCAGCGTGAGCCGATGACGACGATCGTGGAGTCGGCACCCAGAATCTGACTCAGCGCGGGCGGCACCTCGTCGCGGTGCAGCTTGCGGAAGATCTCGAAGTCGGGATCCGCAGCGACCCATCGCGTGCCGGCCGGCAGCTCGACCCGCGCGCTGGCGGTGCGCAGCGGTACGAACTGCACGCGCAGCTCCCCATCGACGTCGCTGTGCACCGGCACACGAAGCTCGTAGAACGGTTCCCCCTGCTGCAGCTCGATCCAACCACCGCCGCTCGCCATGTTCCCGGTGACGGAAAGGAGCGGCGCGCCCGCACGACCGATCCACTGCTCGAACCAGTCAGCGAGGGGGCGAGCGGAAACGGCCTCGAAGCTGCGAACCACGTCGTCCCAGCTGGCTTTCTGAAAGAGATGCTCGGCATAGAAGTGGCGCAGGCCCGCGAAAAAGAGCTCGTCGCCAAGGTGACGGCGCAGCATGTGGAAGATCATCATGGTCTTCCCGTAGCCCACGGCCTGGGTGCTGGGGTTCTCGCGCTGGGTGAAGCGACGGAGCGGAAAATCGCGGCCGCCCGCGCTCGCATAGTCCAGGTAGCTCTGGAGCTGCGCCAAGCGGTACTCCCGCGCTGCCGCATCGCTCTCACGCGCCTTGTAGGTGTAGTCGGCGAGATAGGTCGTCAGCCCCTCGCTCCAGTTTCCGTGGGCTTCGTCGACGAAAACGCCGTTGCCCCACCAGTTGTGGAGGATCTCGTGACCGTAGCTGGTGTGGACAATGAAGGGGAGACGGATGACCCGGTCGCCGAGAAGTGTGAAGCTCGGCATGCCGTAACCAGTCTGCCACCAGTTCTCCACCATCGCAAACTTGTCGAACGGATACGGCCCGATCATCTCCTCGTAAAGATCGAGGTAGTCGCCGGTGGCGTCCAGGTAGGTGCGACAGAGTTCTTCCGACGTGTTCTCGTAGGTGAACGTGTGGACCTGGACGTCGCCGTGCGACGTCTCGCGCACGACGTACGGCCCCGCGATCAGATAGGCATCATCCATCGGGTCGTCGGCCACCCATGTCGACTCGACGCGCTCCCCCTGGATGACCTTGCGCTCCGCCCAAGTTCCCTGACTGATGCTCTCCCAACCCGCGGGAACGCGCACGCGCAGTCGGTAGCGGAAGGGGTTCTCGTCGCGCCACGCGAGCCAGAACGTCGATCCGGCCAGGTACGCGCCGCGGCTGTCGACGAGCCCAGTCGTGGTTTCGAAGCCGCGGCTGTAGGCCACCTCCGGCGGACGCAAGCTGTCGTACACCGCTCCGGCATAGCGCAACGTCAGGCGCGGATCCGCAGGCCACCCCTCCGGAGGTGGTTGCACGGTGAGCTCGGTGGCGATCGCGTAGTCGTCCATGCGCTCGTAGTCGGGCCGTCGCCAGAAGTGACGCGGTTGGAATCCGTGCGCTCGCTCCATCTCCAACGACTCGCCGCCCAGCAGAACGGAATCCACTTCGAGGTCACGATGCAGCAACAGATGCAGCGGGCGCATGCGATCCGGAGGCTTGGACAGCTGCAGCTGGTCGGTCACCTCGAGTCGATTGCCGGCCGGTTCCACCACCGCTTCGATGTCATGATGGAGAATGCTCCACTCCTGCGCTTCCGACCCACCGAACAGGAGAAGTTGCGCGCAGAGAGGAATGGTGCCGAGCCAAGACGCGGCGGGCAGGCGCCAAAAGCGCCGGACGCGAGCGCCGGGGTGATGCTCGTTCGCGCCTCTCACCGTTCAACCTCCGTGCGATCGACATTGGGGTCGCAGGCGGCATTGTACACCGCGCGGCTGCGCTGTCCATCAGGCCTTGCGTGCCGACCCGATCGGAAGTTGGCTGGTCATGGGATCCGGGAAGTGCCCGCTGAGCTTGTGGGAGATGGCCTCAGCGGACGAGTACGAGCTTCTGCGTCAGCACACGGGTGCCGATTTCGGCGCGGATGAAGTAGATGCCGGAGCCGGTTCGCGGGTTGTCCGTGTTCCACTCGAGCCGCTGGCGCCCCGCCGTCATCGTGTCGCTCCAGAGCGCGCGCACCAAGCGCCCACGCACGTCGTGCACGGTCACGCGAACCCGGGTTGTCGCGGGCGTTGAGACCTCGATCGAGTGGATCCCGTCGTGCTGCGCGTTGATTTCGAGCTCAACCTCTCGAGGCGGATCGGCGTTGCGCTGCGATGGCGGGTCGGCGTTCTGCTGCGATGGCGGCCCAGCGTCCGCCCGCACCGCTTGGCTCAGTGCGCGCTCGGCGAGCTCCAAGAAGTCGTCGTCCGTGTCCGGCGTTTGCGGCGGTGCAGAGCCCGCGTCTTCGCCGACACGATCAGCCCCACGATGTCGATCCGTCTCGGCCCGCGCCTCCTCTGCTGCCCCCGCACTTCGATCTCCACCCGCGTCGCCGACGACGGCGATGAGCGCGTTGCTCGCGGTTTCGTGGAACGTCGCCGTGACGCGTCCGGGTGCCGGAACACCGGCTCCGACCCAGACCTCCACGCGCGCGCCCCCCGCGCCGGCGCTCTCCTGTTGAAGCAGGGTCCAGGAGAGCCCCATTCCGCTGACCTTGGCGACCGGGCTCGAGCCGTCGAGGACGACGGCCGCCAGATAACGCTCGCCTTCGACGCGCAGCACGTCGCTCGCTGTCGACACGCTGGAGGAGCGGGCAGCTCGACCCGTGCTGATCTCCTCGAGAGAGTACTTTCCACTCCTGGACAGCGACGAAACGCCGGTGCCGGCGAGCGCAATGTCCACCGGATCGTCGTCCGGATCGCTGCTCGAGATTCGCAACGTCGCGCTCTTGCTCCCTGCAAGCGTTGGAGTGAAGCGCACCACAATGAAGTGGCTCACGCCCGGAGGGAGCGTGAGCGCCCCAGCGCCACTCGTGACCCGGAAAGCGGCCTCGTCGTCCCCGACCAGCGTGGTCGAGAGGATGTCGAGGCTTGCGGTGCCGTCGTTGCGCACCTGGAACGTCTGCGACGCGTTCCACTGCAAGACAACGGCACGGTAATCGTGCGAGGCGGGCGTGACCACGATCTCCGGCTCGGGCGCCACATCGCCGCTTCCGGTCAGAGCCACGTTGAGCGGGTTCTGGTCCGGATCGTTGCTCACGAATTGGAGCGTCGCGCTCTTTGGGCCCACGCTCGAGGGCGCAAAGCGAACCAGGACATCGTGTGCGCCTCCCGGGGGCAGCAGGATGCTTCCGCCGCCCAAGTCGATGACGAACTCGGTCGAATCGGCTCCCACCAGCGTCGTCGATGTCACGTCCAAGTCCGACGTGCCCGTGTTCTGCACCTGGAAAGTCTGCGTCGCGCTCTGACCCAAGTACACGACCCCGTAGTCGTGCGTTACGGGCGTCACCGCGATGTCCGGTTGCACGCCGCGGCCCGAGAGCGCCACGTCCAGGATCCCTGAGTCCGGGTCGTCGCTCGCGATGCGAAGCGCTGCGCTCCTGGCACCCAGAGAATCGGGCGTGAAGCGCACGACGACGGAGTGCGAGTCGCCGGGTGCCACGATGAAAGCTCCGCCACCGGCATCGATCGTGAACTGGGTCGAGTCAGCGCCCGCGAACGTCGTCGACGTCACACTGAGATCCGCGCTCCCCTCGTTTCGGAGTGCGAAGCTGTGCGTGACACTCTGACTCACCACGACGTCGCCGTAATCGTGGAATGCAGGCGCAACTGCGATGTCCGGCTCCACACCCGTGCCCGACAGCGCCACGTCGAAGAGAGGATTGTTCGGGTCGTCGCTCGCGATGCGAAGCGCTGCGCTCCTGGCCCCCAACGAGTCCGGCGCGAAGCGCACGACGACGGCGTGCGAGTCTCCGGGTGCGACGATGAAAGCGCCGCCACCCGCATCGATCGTGAACTGGGTCGAGTCCGCGCCCACGAGCCTCGTCGATGCGACGGAGAGATCCGTCGTTCCCTCGTTGCGCACCTGGATCGCCTGCGTCGCGCTTGCTCCAACCCGCAGGTCACCGTAGTCGTGCGCCGCCGGGACGACGCTCATCGCCGGCCCGATCCCAGCTCCGCTGAGCGGCACGTCGAGCGAGGGCTCATCCGGATCCGAACTTGCGATGCGCAGTGCCGTGCTGGCGGCTCCCAACGTCATCGGGTCGAAGCGGACCGCGATTGCGTGCGTGTCGCCGGGAACCAGGCTGAAGGCACCACCACCCGAATCGATGGCAAATGCGGTCGAATCGGCGCCGACGAGAGTCGTCGATGTCACCTCCAGGTCCGAAGTGCCCGTGTTCTGCACCTGGAACGTATGCAACGCGCTCTGTCCCACGAGCAGCGATCCATAGTCGTGCGTTGCGGGCGTCACCGCGATGTCCGGCTCCACGCCCGTGCCCGACAGCGACACGTCCACGATCCCTGCGTCCGGATCGTCGCTCGCGATGCGAAGCGCTGCGCTCCTGGCACCGAGAGAATCGGGCGTGAAGCGCACCACGACGGCATGCGAGTCGCCGGGTGCCACGATGAAAGCTCCGCCACCCGAATCGAGCGTGAACAGGGTCGAGTCGGCGCCCACGAACGTCGTCGACGTGACGTCAAGATCCGACGTCCCGTCGTTGCGTACCTGGAACGTCTGCGTCGCGCTCTGGCCCCGGACGACGTCGCCGTAGTCGTGCGTCGCAGGCGTCACTTCGATGTCAGGCTCCACACCGGCGCCCGACAAGCTCACGTCGAGTGGATTCTCATCCGGGTCGTCGCTCACGAGCCGGAGAGCCGTGCCCTTGGCGCCAGGTGACGCCGGATCGAAGTGCACCTCGATCGCTTGCACGGCGCCCGGCGCCAGAGTGAAAGCGCCGCCTCCGCTTTGGATGGCAAACTCGGTCGAGTCGGCGCCCACCAGAGTCGTCGACGTCACGTGCAGATCCGAGGCGCCATCGTTGCGCACGTCGAACACCTGGGGCGCGCTCTGGCCCACCGGCACGTCGCCGTAGTCGTGAGCCACGGGCGTGACGCCGATCTCCGGCTCCGGAGGCCGCACGACGTTGGCGGCCAGAGCCGCGTCGAGCGGATTCTCGTCGGGATCGTTACTGCCGAGGCGCAACGTCGCGCTCTTCGCATCCAAGGTCGAGGCATCGAAGCGCACGACGAGGTCTTGGCTGCTCCCCGGAGCCAGCGAGAAGCTGCCACCGCCCGACTCGATCGTGAAGAGCGTCGAGTCGGCGCCCACGAGCGTGGTGGAGGTCACGTCCAGAACGGTCGTCCCATCGTTTCTCACCTCGAACACTTGCGTTGCGCTCTCGCCCAGGACGACGTCGCCGTAGTCGTGCGTCGCAGGCGTGACCGCGACGTCCGGCTCGACACCGACGCCCGACAAAGCCACGTCGACAGCACCCTCGTCCGGATCGTCGCTCACGATCCGCAGCGTCGCGCCTGCTGCGCCCAGCGAGTCGGGAGCAAAACGAACGCTGACGTCGCGCGAGACGCCGGACGCCAGAGTGAAGGGAGCACCTCCCGACTCGACCGCGAACGCCGTCGAGTCGGCTCCGAAGACCGTCGTCGACGTGACATCCAGATCCGACGTCCCGTCGTTGCGCACCTGGAACGTCTGCGTCGCGCTCTGACCACGGACCACATCGCCGTAGTCGTACGCCGCAGGCGTCACTTCGATGTCGGGCTCGACGCCCAACCCCGACAACGGAACATCCATGGAGCCCGTGTCCGGATCGTCGCTCACGATCCGCAGCGTCGCGCTGCGAGCACCCAACGAGTCGGGGTCGAAGCGCACCACGACCGCGCGCGTACTGTCGGGCACCAGAACGAAGGAACCGCCTCCCGAATCGATGGCGAACGCGGTCGAATCCGTTCCCACCAACGTTGTCGACGTCACGTTCAGGTCTGCGCTGCCGTCGTTCGACACCTGGAACGTCTGTGTCGCGCTCTGCCCGACGACCACATCGCCATAGTCGTGTGCTGCGGGCGCCACGACGATGTCCGGCTCCACTCCGACACCCGCCAACGCAACGTCCAGGATGCCGCTGTCGGGGTCGTCGCTCGTGACGCGCAGGGCCGCGCTTCGGCTTCCCGACGACGTCGGATTGAAGCTCAGCACGAGATCGCGCGTGCCACCGGGCCCCAAGAGAAAGGCGCCGCCACCCGAATCGATGGCGAACGCAATCGAATCGGTCCCCACCAGCGTCGTCGACGTCACGCTCAGATCGGCGTTGCCGTCGTTGCGCACCTGGAAAGTCTGCGTCCCGCTCTGGCCAACCCGGATCTCACCGTAGTCGTGAGCCACGGGAGTCAGCGCGATGTCCGGCTCCCTACCCGTACCCGACAGCGCCACGTCCGCGGGGTCTTCGTCCGGATCGTCGCTCGAAATCCGCAGGACGGCGCTCTTTGCGCCGGCCGAGGCGGGGGAGAATCGCACCACCACGTCATGCGTGCTGTCCGGGGCGACGAGGACGACGCCGCCGCCCGATTCGATCGCAAACGCGGTTGAATCGGCTCCCACGATCGTCGTCGATGTGACCTGCAGATTGGCGCTGCCGTCGTTTCGGATCTCGAACGTCTGCGCCGCGCTCTGGCCCACCCAGACGTCGCCGTAATCGTGTGCCGAGGGCGTCACACCGATGTCCGGCTCGACACCCACACCCGACAACGCAGCATCCAGGGTGGCGGAGTCGGGGTCGTCACTTGCAATGCGCAGAGCTGCGCTCCTCGCACTCGAGGTGTCGGGGAGAAAGCTCACCAGCAGATCCCGCGTGCCGCCCGGCGCCAGAACGAACGCTCCACCCCCCGCGTCGATGGCGAACGCGGTCGAGTCCACTCCCACGAGCGTCGTCGACATCACGTTCAGGTCCGCAGTGCCATCGTTGCGCACCCGGAACACCTGCGCCGCGCTCTGCCCGACGACCACGTTGCCGTAGTCGTGCGTCGAGGGCGTGAGCGAGATATCGGGGGCCAGGCCCGTGCCCGACAAAGCCACATCGAGGAGAGCGGTATCGGGATCGTCGCTCGCGATCTGTAACGTGCTGCTTCGGACACCCAGAGATTCCGGACTGAAGCTCACGACGAGATCCCGCGTGCCGCCAGGCACGAGGATGAAGGCGCCACCGCCCGAATCGATGGCGAACGCGGTCGAGTCCGCTCCCACCAGCGTCGTCGACGAGACGCTGAGATCCACGTTGCCATCGTTGCGCACCTGCAAGGTGTGCGCTGCACTCTGCCCCACGACGACACCGCCATAGTCGTGGGTCGACGGCACCACGGCGATGTCGGGCGCCAGGCCGATGCCCGACAGCGGCACGTCGAGCAAGCCGGTGTCCGGGTCGTTGCTCGCGATGCGCAGGGCGGCGCTCTTCGTCCCCGGCGACGTCGGGTTGAATCGCACCACGACGTCACGTGTGCCACCCGGTGCCAGCAGGAAGGCGCCGCCGCCCGAATCGATGGCGAACTGCGTCGAGTCCGCACCCGCGAGCGTCGTCGACGTCACGTCGAGGTCGCCGGTGCCTTCGTTACGCACCTCGAACGTCCAGGTCGTGTCCTGGCCTACGAAGACGTTGCCGTAGTCATACGTCGCCGGCACCACGGCGATGTCAGGTTCGATCCCCACGCCGGACAAGGGGACGTCGAACGAGCCCTCGTCCGGGTCGTCGCTCGTAATCCGCAGCGCGGCGCTCTTCGCCCCGAGCGCAGCGGGATTGAACCCGACGACGACATCCCGCGTGCCGCCGGGCGTCAGAACGAAGGCGCCGCCGCCCGAATCGATCGCGAACTGCGTCGAGTCGACTCCCACCAGCGACGTCAGCGCCACGCTCAAGTCGCCATTGCCCTCGTTGCGAACCTCGAAGGTCCAGGCCGTGGTTCGGCCGACGAGGACGTCGCCGTAGTCGTGCGTCGCCGGCACCACCGTGATGTCAGGCTCGACACCCACGCCGGACAAGGGGACGTCGACCGAGCCCTCGTCCGGGTCGTCGCTCGCAATCCGCAGCACCGCGCTCTTCGCCCCGAGCGCGGTGGGCGCAAAGCGCACCACGACATCGCGCGTGCCGCCGGGAACCAGAACGAAGGCGCCACCACCCGAGTCGATGGCGAAGTGCGTCGAGTCGGCTCCGACGAGCGCCGTCGAGGTCACGCTCAGGTCCGATGTCCCGTCGTTCCGCACCTCGAACGTCTGCGCTGTGCTCTGCCCAAGGAGCACGTTCGCGTAGTCGTACGTCGACGGCGTCACGCTGATATCTGGCTCCACACCGGTGCCAGACAGCGCGACGTCGGTCGAAGACTCGTCCGGGTCGTCACTCGCGATTCGCAGCGCGGCGCTCATCGCGCCGAGCGCCGCGGGCGCGAAACGCACCACGAGATCGCGCGTGGCGCCCGGAACCAGAACGAAGGCGCCGCCACCCGAATCGATGCTGAACTGCGTCGAGTCGGCTCCGACGAGCGCCGTCGAGGTCACGCTCAGATCCGACGTTCCGTCGTTCCGCACCTCGAACGTCTGCGCAACGCTGTCGCCCAGAACCACCCCGGCGTAGTCGTGCGTCGGCGGCGCCACGGTGATGTCGGGCTCCACGCCGACGCCCGACAACGGCACGTCCAGCGGGTTCTCGTCCGGGTCCGTGCTCTCGATTCGCAGCGCCGCCGTCTTGGCGCCGGGGATCGACGGGTTGAAGCTCACGACGATGTCACGCGTAACACCGGGCGATAGCGGGAAGCTGCCGCCGCCCGAGTCGACGGCGAATTGGGTCGAGTCCGCTCCCACGATCGCCGTCGAGGTCACGACGAGGAAGGAGGTGCCCTCGTTCCGCACCTCGAAGGTGTGCGTCGCGCTCTGCCCCACCCGCAGGTCGCCGTAGTCCTGGGCCCCCGGTGTGACCGCGATGTCCTGCTCGACGCCGACACCCGACAGAGCCACGTCCAACGGGCTCTCGTCCGGGTCGTCGCTCTCGATCCGGAGCGCCGCACTCCTCGCCCCCAACGAAGTCGCGTTGAAGCGGACGACGAGATTCCGCGTGGCTCCAGGCGCAAGCGTGAAAACGCCGCCGCCGGAGTCGATGACGAACGCGGTGGCATCCACACCCACGAGCGTCGTCGACGTCACGTTTAGGTCCATGGGGCCTTCGTTCCGCACCTCGAACGTCTGCGTCTCGCTCGCCCCGACGACCACGTCACCATAGTCGTGCGACGCAGGCGTGACTGCAACGTCGCCAAAGCCGCCGGGAAGGTCGATGTAGTTGTGGAGGTAGCGATCGCTCCGATGGTCGCTCGCGATGACGAGCAGGTCCGTCCTGCCGTTAACGTTCTGCTTCGTCGAGGTCGGGTTGTTGACGTTGCGGTCTTCGTCGCTCTGGATGACGAGCTCTCCGAGACCGGGCGGGAAGTTGATGCTGTTGAGGTCCGACGTCTTCATCCGGATGGCATCGGAACCGCTGGTGCACAGGGCAAAGACGTGTATCTTGTCGTTCTCGTCGTCGACCAGGACGCACGGACGCGTGTAGTCATCGTCATCCAGAGCCACGACGTAGCGCGTCCAGTTGCCGGCTGCGTCGCGCCGTATGAGATAGATCCCGGGATCGCTCAGAAGACTCAAGCTCGTTTTGGTGACGGCGTAGACGTTGTCGCCATCGACCGCAAAGTTGAGATGGTCGTCCGCCACAGCCAGCCCCGAGTCGGCGAGCGCCACCTCACGCGGCTCCCAGCTGGTGTCGGCCTGCCCGTCGACGTGTACGGCGAAGTACACCTTTTGGTCGTTCTGGTTGCTCCACAGTATGCCGATTCGACCGGCGAAGCTGGTCACGGCCGAGATGTCGTCGCTCGAAGCATCGGCTCCCTGCACGGGCAAGCGAAACGGCGGGCCCCACACGAGATCGCTCGCCGTCGTGCAGCTGACCATGATGTCGCCGCCACTCTCCCACGTGACCCAGAGCTTGCCGGTCGTGTCCTTGGCGATGGTGGCTGCTTCCGGGCCATCGCTGTTCACGGTGACCGGGAAGCCGCTGCGCAGCGTGTAGGTGCCCGTGCCGGAGCTGTAGGTGTAGCTCCACAGCATGGCGGGATCCGACCCCTCGTGCTCGTGCGACAGAATGTAGAGGTAGATCCCATCCCACAGGACGTCGACGATCGTGTCGGAGCGGTTGTCGACGTTGGGACCGACGCTGATCCAGGATTGCGTTGCGACGTCGAGGCGATGGATCCGGTAGGCATCGGCCACGGCGTCCCACAGGCACCCCCACCAGGAGTCGTCGTTCCACCACAGCTTGCTCTCTGGTTTCTCGGCGGTGGGGCTGGAGTAGACACGCGCGCCGAAGTCGTGGTCGCGGTAGCCCACTTCTACCGAGTCGGACGCGATCTGCTCGGGCGGATCCACAACCTCACCCGCTGCCCGGTCCGCGCCGATCGCGAGGGAGAAAGCAGCGGCGAGCAGCGCCACGAGAAGGAGACGGGGCACGCGCGTGTGGTGCTGGCGCGCGGCGACACCGAGGCAATCGACAACACGCCGCGTGCAGGCGCAGCTGCGGCAACTCGATGGGTCCAATAGGCGACGCATTATCCAATGCCGAAAGAGACAGGCAGAGAGCGTGTCTCCCGTTGGTTGAAGGGCTCGGGAATCGGCGGCGCGAGCCAGGCTTCCGTGCCCACGGCGTCGACTGTCTTCTCACGGCAGTGCGCACCCCGGAGCCGAAGCTTCCTTAGAGCGGCGACGGGGCGAAACCAGGGACGCGGCCTGGGTCTGAGGGGGGGCTCGGATGATTGCCGTAAGTTGCGGGCCATTAAAAGTTTAGACTATCAGGGCGGGACCGAACAAGTGACTTCATCCAAACTTCATTGTGGACCCCTCGGCAAGCCGATTTGGCCCTTCGCGCCGGTGAAAACGTCCGCATCGACGCATCGACCGCGAGCCGATTGCGGCTCTTTCACCAATCCGAGACGACCGGGCGTGGCGCAGGAAATCCCCCGCCGTGTCGATGCTCTCGGCCGTCGCCGCAAAGCGAGGTATATGCTCTCGGCCCATGCCCGCGCATCATCCAGCCGCGGCGTCGGGCTGCGTGACGGTGGAAGGGACCGCCTCGAGGGAGGGGCGAATGCCCATTCTGGAAGTCTTGGAGCTGGCCAAGTCATACGGCTCGGTCGTCGGGGTCGAAGGCTTGACTCTCTCTGTGGAGGAGGGGGAGATCTTCGGTTTCCTCGGTCCCAACGGCGCCGGGAAAACCACCACGATCCGGCTCGTCATGAGCCTCCTGCATCCCGATCGAGGGAGCATCACCTTGTTCGGCGTTCCGCTCAGAGGAGAAGCCGCGTCGGTGCGCCAGCGTATCGGCTACCTGCCGGGCGAGTTCCGTCCCTATGTGGAGATGACGGGTGTGCACTTCCTCGACTACATGGCCCGCTTCCGCGCCGGTGCGCCGAAGCTTCGTGCCGACCTCCTCGACAGGCTCGAGCTCGCCGCCGCGACGCTCGAGCGACCCATCAAGCACCTGTCGCACGGCAATCGGCAGAAGCTCGGAATCGTCCAGGCGTTGGAGCACGAGCCGGACCTCGCTGTTCTCGACGAGCCGACGCTTGGGCTCGATCCCCTGATGCAGGAAGCCTTCTACGACATCGTGAGGTTGCTGCGTGAACGCGGCAAGTGCGTCTTCCTCTCGTCACACGTGCTCTCGGAGGTCGAGAAGGTGTGTGAGCGGGTGGCGATCATCCGCGATGGAAGCCTGGTCGCTTTGGAGTCGATCGAGGCCTTGAAGCACAAGTGTCCCCGCCGTCTGATCGTCGTCCTCGACGCGACCGTGTCTTCGAAGGCTCCCCTGTTGCCCGGGGCGCGACTCCTGGCGCAGCACGGAGAGCGGAGCGAATACCGCGTCGACGGGGATGTCCGAGCGATTCTCCAGGAGTTGACGACTTGTCCGGTGCGGGACGTCATCCTTCCGGAACCGGATCTCGAGGACGTGTTCATGGCGTACTACCAGGACGGTGACGCATGATCTCGTGGAACTACATCACGAACATCGTGCGCCAGCATCGCCTGTTCCTGCTCTTTACGTTCATCTTCGTCGGCCTCTTCCAGGTTCTGATTCTGACGTTTGTCGTCGGCGCGGACTTGCTCGGCTTCGTGGAACAGTTCCTGAGGCAGCTCCCAAGTCGAATGCAGGTACTCTTCGGCGAGCAGTTCATGGCGCAGCTCTCGATCAACGGCGCCGTGGCTTTTGGGTACAATCACCCCCTCGTCGTTGCGATGCTCATTATCGTCGCCATTCTCCTTCCGGCGCGCCACATCGCCGGCGAGATCGAGGCGGGCAGCTTGGAGCTCCTCTTCGCAATGCCCATCAAGAGATACCGGATCGCGCTGTCGCTCTGGCTCGTCGCGGGAGGCATGCTCCTGGTGGCGGTGGCTGGGGGTTGGACCGGAACCGGATGCGGATTGCTGCTGTTCCCCGAGGCGCGCGGCGCGCCCATCCTCAGGGTGATTGGCGTTGGACTGAGTCTCTGGCTGCTGGTTTTCACGATCAGCAGCTACACCATGCTGATCGCTTCCCACTCCAACGAGGGCGGCAAGAGCACTCTGCGTGCCGCCGGCCTCACGCTGGTGTTCTATTTCATGAACGTGGCCGCCATTCTCTGGCCGCGGGTGGACTTCCTGAGTCACTTCACCATATTCCACTACCATCAACCGCAGCAGGTGATGATGGGCGAGCCGGTCCTGGGCAAAAACGCCGCCGTCCTGGGCGCGCTGGCTTTGGTGTGCGCCGGCTTGGCAATTCGTCAAGTCAGCCGTCGTGATGTACCTGGATAGGCAGCGCCATGGAGCCCGAGCCTCAACGTACATTGCAGATCGCCAACATACTGAAACGGGGCCGCGACTCACTCTCCGACCGACAGCTCATCAGTCCAGCCGCGGGATGCCTCCGGCGAAGCAGCGCGCCTTGGTGCCGCACAGGCGACAGCCCGAGCGTATACTCAGAATGAGACCGGTCCAAGCGAGGGATGTCATGCCGCAGATCGAACTTGCGCCAGAAGAGATCGAGATGCTGCGGGCGATCTTGGAGAGCTACCTCTCCGACCTGCGCATGGAGATCTCCCACACCGACTCGATGGATTTTCGCGAGGGCCTCAAGAAGCGCGAGGTCTTCCTGAAGAAGATGCTCCGGCAGCTCGAGGCGACCGTCGAAGGCTGACGCTCGATCCTGGGACGAGCGCAGGCGCGAGCGCGCGACTCTGGACCAGGCCACTTCACACGTGGTAGATGCTCGTGCCCTTCGGCATCCTGTGCGCGACGTGTGTCTGGTGCGCCGCGCGCGCCACTGCGCTCGCCACGTTCTTCACGACTCGTTTGTTGAACACGCTCGGCACGACGTACTCGGGTGAGAGCTCGTCCGGCGCAATGGTGTCGGCGATGGCCTCGGCCGCCGCACGTTTCATTGCCTCGTTGATCTCTTCGGCCCGGGCGTCCAGCGCCCCGCGGAAGATTCCCGGGAACGCGAGCACGTTGTTGATCTGATTCGGGTAATCGCTGCGGCCGGTTGCCATGACCGCCACCAGGTCTTGCACTTCCTCCGGCATCACCTCAGGATCGGGATTGCTCATCGCAAAGACGATCGGATCCTCGCCCATTCTCTCGATGTCGCGTCGCGAGAGGATGCCTGGTGCGGACACACCGAGAAACACGTCGGCTCCTTCCAAGACGGTCTTCAAGCTTCCTGCTTCCGCGTGCGGGTTGGTGTTCTCTGCGAGCCACACCTTGGTGTGGTTCTGACCGAAGTGGCGTCCGCGATGGATTGCGCCCTTCGAGTCACAGACGATGACATTCGCGCAGCCAAACTCGATCAGCGTCTTTGTGCACGCCACGCCCGCAGCACCGGCGCCGGAAACAACGACCTTCATGGTATCTGGGCTCTTCGAAGTGATCTTGAGAGCGTTGATGATTCCAGCGAGAACGACCACAGCGGTGCCGTGCTGATCGTCGTGAAAGACCGGAATCGGAAGCTTCTGTCGCAGTCTCTCCTCGATGTGAAAGCAGCGGGGAGCCGAGATGTCTTCCAGGTTGATACCACCAAACGTCGGTGCGATCCATTCACAGAGCTTGATGATCTCTTCGGCGTCCTGTGTCGTGACACAGATCGGGAATGCGTCCACGCCCCCAAACTCCTTGAAGAGGATAGCCTTCCCCTCCATCACCGGCATCGCGGCCTCGGCGCCGATGTTCCCGAGTCCGAGGACCGCACTCCCATCCGACACGACGGCGATGCAGTTCTTGCGAATGGTGAGGTTGAACGAGGTCTTGCGATCTTCCTCGATCGCCTTGCAGACCCGGGCCACTCCGGGTGTGTAGGCCATCGACAGGTCGGATCTCGTTTTCAGAGGGACCCTCGAAGCGATTTCCAGCTTGCCACCGATGTGCATCAAAAAAGTGGCTCCTCTCGAAATTCCGTAAGGTCGCATTTCACAGGACGATCCTCGCCCAAGGATTGTGAGGCAGGCTGCAGCGCTGGAAGATCTTGAGCTTGAAGTACTCACGGTCACGATAGCCTCGAGCCGCGCCTCGAAGGGCAGCGATCTTGCTGTTGATCGATTCCATCAGTCCCATCCGCAGACGCTGTTCGTACCCTGCAACGATATTGTCGAAGTAGGGCTTCAGTCTGCGAGCCACCTTCTGCATCTCCGGGAGCCGGCAACGCACCGCCGACTGGTACCAGGCGTGCAGGTTGCGCCGCAGAGCCCCGAAGTACCTCCACGGATGGTGCAGGATCCCCCGCATCTCTTCCTTGAGCAGATAGGCCCGGTACAGCGGCCGGTTGAGTCTCATCAGACGCGCAAGCACGAGCTTGTTCTTGTGCTCCAGCCGTTCACGACCACTCAGCAAAAGCCACTTCTTCACCTTGAGAGTGCGGCCGGCTCGATCCTGTGGCGCACCGCCGAACAGCCGCCGACGCAGCGTGTTCAGGGCTTCGTTGAGCCACTGCACGATGTGGAAGCGATCGAGCACGTGGGTCGCCTTCGGAAACTCTCTGGCCAGCAACGGCAGATAGCCCAGGTCGCTGGCCGTCAAACGGATACGACGGCGACCCCGCTTGCCCAAACGCTCCAGGAACGGCCGCAACCCCTTGTCTCCCTTGCCATCGCCGATGTACACCACGCGACCGCTCTCCAGGTCCGTGACGATCGTGAAGTACACGTGCCCACCGGTGCGCGATACCTCGTCCACTCCGATCCAACGCAAGCCGTCCAGGCTGAGCTCTCGACCGCCCAGCGCCAACTCGATGGCCTGCTTGTCGATCCGGCACACCGTGTCCCACGACAGGTGGGCCATCGCGGCCACCTCGTAGATGGGAAGTCGAGTGCAAAGCGCCGCCACGCGCTCGAAGAAACGCCGGGTCATCCGATGCCCGGGCATCTCGAAGGGGAACCGCTCCCGGCGGGTGCCGCCGCAACAGGCCACGCGACAAGGGTAAAGCTCCAGATACGTCTCCCAGTCGCCCATCGAACAGTCCCGAAACCGCAGCGGCTCGGTCTGCCGCCACCAGGGCTCCTCATGGCGGCGACCGCAATCCGGGCACACGTGAAACCCGCGTTCATCCTCGAGCACCACCACCTTGACGCGGCGCTTGGGATCCTGCCTTGTGGGCCACTCGCGAAGCTCCACATCCACGGCACGGAAGCCTTGAATTCGCAGGAAGGAAGCGAGAAGATCGAAGCCAGACTCCTGGGCGGTCATCGTGGACTCTCCTTTACTTACCGGTTAGAAGAGTCCTTGATCGCTCAGGAGTCCTTGCTTTCGCAACCCCTTTCTCTCAGATGGCTGGCCTCAAGCCGGCGTCCTCACGGCAAATCGAGAGGACCCAGAAAAGACTCACTAAATTCGATAAACGGTCGTCTCAAAGTTGTTGACATCTTCCGCATTCGTCTATTCAAAAACCGTATGCTAGCCTTTCCGATCGGAGCAGATAACGTACAATTTTTCTTCGCGTATTTCAGGCAAGAGAAGTGGTACTCGATTCGGTTGAATGCGGTTGCGCGGCCAAATCACGAGAAGGAGGACCATAGTGAGCGGTTCCGGTTTTGTTCCAAAGCTG
>CP070763.1:2003426-2074540 GCA_020349025.1 Candidatus Latescibacterota bacterium
TAGCCGCACCCGGCACCCAACGTGCGCTCACCGATCACGATCGCGGCCTGGTTGACCTGCAGAAGCGTGGCGAACTGCTCCGATGCCGACGCCGTGTGCCGGTCGACGAGCACGAGGAGGGCTCCCTCCCAGGCTCCGGCCGCGAACTCCCAGTCGAGCGGATGGAAGAGCTCACCGAGGATCGCGTCATCGCTCTTCGACGCGGCAGGCACCACCGCGTCGGGATCGGCGAAGATCCCGCAGCTGCTGGCTTGCACGAGCTGCGTGCAGTCGAGCTCGGCGTTCGCGACCTCGAAGAGCGCAGTGCGATCGCAGGGGGGATCGGCCGCCTCGAGCTGCGTTTTCAGGATGGCGACCGCTTCCTGCACCAGCGCGCGCGTGGAGCTGCTCACAACCGGGTTCGCGGCCTCCTCCGTCAGCCATTGGACGCGGCGCTCGATTCGACGCGTGTAGTGTGGATGCTTGACGAAGCCGAACGGAGGACAGTGCAACGGCTGCCGCGTCAGAACGCGCGGCGCGATCCCGGCCCACTCCGTGCCACCGCCATTTCGCGTGATGTCGATGAGCAGCGCATCGACACCCTGCGCGCGCAGCATGCGTGCGTGCTCCGCGAGAGAGGCGAGCAAGCGCTCCGCCACGCGCCGGCGAAAGCGCCACTGGCACGCCTCGTCGCAGGGAGCCTCGAGCTCGCTCCGGAACTCCTCCCAGGTGCTTGCGCCCACGCGGCGATAACGCCTCTCATCGAACTCCGCGATGCGCACGAATCCGACGCGGCGTCCGTCGTCCAGTGTGAGCAACCCAACCGGAAACGGGTTGTCTGGCGACTCGGGCTCGAGGCGTTCGAAGCCGGCGAGCATGTCGAATGGCAGTCGGAAGTCGAGCTTGCTCGACTCGAAGCCCAGCTTCTTGCAGGCGTCGCTCCCCGACAGGCGGGGCGAAAGAGGTGGCTCCTCGTCGGAGTGCGATGTCGGCAGCTCGCTCCCCTTCCGCACCCGGAAGTGAGGATCGTCGAAGGCGCGGACGAAACGCTCGATCGCCTTGCGCGCCCCGCGTCGCGTGCGCGCGCGACGCAGCGCCTCGAGCGTCTCCTGGTTGAGCTCGTAGGGATCGAGCTGGCGCTCCTCGATCACCCACTCGAGGTTCGCGTAGACCGACGACATGTGTTGTTTCAGGAGCGCGTAGTCCGCGAGCCACGGATCGGGATCCGACTCCCCGACGAACCCACAACCGACAACGACGAGAAGGAGTGCGGATCGAAGAACCGCAGAGTTGAGAGAGTGGGCCTGACGCATGGCCTGCATGGACGCCACCCTCCCGGCGCTCGCGGCACTCGCTCGGATGCAAACGGGAGCAGAGGGTCGCACAAGCGCTTTGCACCTTCAAGCCTCGCCGATTTGACGCCGCGACTCGCGTTTCCTAGTGTGCGGAAGATCCACACTGTTCCGCGGAGGGTGTCGGGTGCCGACGCTGGAGACGATCGCCGCGAGGGATGAACCGCGCGCGCTTCGCGGCCTCCCAGGCTGCCGCTGGAGCCCGCGTGCCTCGTGACTACGATGCGTTGGTCGTCGGCGCGGGGCCGAACGGACTCGCTGCAGCCATCACGCTGGCTCGCGCCGGCTGCTCCGTTCTCCTTCTCGAAGGCAAGGCACAAATCGGTGGCGGTGCACGCACGGCTGAGCTCACGCTGCCCGGTTTCCATCACGACGTCTGCTCCGCCGTCCATCCGCTCGCGCTCGCGTCCCCCTTCTTTCGCCAGCTCCCGCTCGAGGAGCACGGCCTGGAGTGGATCCATCCGCCGCTGCCACTGGCGCACCCTTTCGACGATGGATCGGCGGCCATTCTGACGCGCTCGCTCGACGACACCGCGGCCGGGTTCGGCGACGATGCACGTGCCTACTACGATCTGATGCATCCGCTCCTGAGCTCCTTCGAGACGCTCCTGCCATCGCTCCTCGCGCCGTTGCGTCTGCCGCGTCATCCGTTGCCGCTGGCGCGCTTTGCGCGCAACGGACTGCAACCGGCACGGAAGCTGGCGCAGACGCTTTTCGAAACACACACCGCTCGCGCGCTGTTTGCCGGCCTGGCCGCGCACTCGATCCTGCCGCTCGAGCGCCGCCCCTCGGCGGCGTTCGGCCTTCTCCTCGGCCTGCTGGGCCACTCCGTGGGCTGGCCGCTGCCTCGCGGTGGCTCGCAGCGCATCGCCGATGCGCTGGTTGCGGTCCTCGAGCTTCTGAACGTCGAGATCGTCAGAGCAACGCGCGTCGATTCGCTCGCGGCGCTGCCATCTGCCGATGCCGTGCTTCTCGATCTGACGCCACGGCAGATCGTGCGGATTGCGAGCGATTCCCTCCCTGCCAAGTTGCTGCGGAAGCTCGCGCGCTATCGCTACGGTCCGGGCGTGTGCAAGCTCGACCTGGCGCTGGACGGCCCGATCCCGTGGGCGCACGACGCCTGCGTGCGCGCCGGGACGGTGCACGTCGGTGGCTCGCTGGAAGAGATCGCGCAAGCCGAGTCGGAAGTGTGGCGCGGCTCGCTCCCGGAGCGCCCCTTCGTTCTCGTCACCCAATCGAGCCTCTTCGACCCGACACGGGCACCGGCGGGGAAGCACACGGCGTGGGCCTATTGTCACGTGCCACACGCCTCCGGCGTGGATGCTTCGGAGCACATCGAGCGGCAGATCGAGCGTTTCGCGCCCGGTTTCCGCGCTCGCATTCTGGCGCGAAGCGTGCGGACCACGAGCGACCTCGAGCACGACAATCCGAACCTCGTCGGTGGCGACATCAATGGGGGCGTGCAGGACCTCGGACAGCTCTTCACCCGTCCGGCGCGCCTGTTCGACCCCTACGACCTCGGCCCCATCCATCGTTCCGGTGTCGGGAATCTCTTCATCTGCTCCTCTTCCACGCCTCCAGGCGGCGGCGTCCACGGCATGAACGGCTACCATGCCGCCCGCTCGGCGCTACGGTATCTGGGTTGAGGGCGTGCCGCACGCGTGTGTGAACGCCGCTTGCACACCGTGATGCGTTGCAACATCCAGGAACATGCGCAACATCGGAGGAGCAGCGGCCACGCCGCTGCATTCCAGGTCGGGAGAAGCCATGTCGAGGAACAACCGCGTGCATCGAACCCTCGTGCGCACGCTGATCGCCGCGTTGACTCTGGGCATTGCCGTGCTCGCGGGTTGCGGAGTGCGAACCGTACGCTTCGTCCACCATCCGGCGACGGCGAAGGTGGTGGTCGTGGAGAAGAGTCACCAGCACACGGCGAAGTGCGGTCATTACAAGTACAAGGGCAAGTGGTACAAGGCGAAGAAACACAAGCACGGCAAGAAGTGCGGCCACAGGCACGTGGATGGGGTCTGGGTGTACACGCCCTGAGTCCGCCGCGCGTCGACTCAACGCAAGCCGCAACTCCGCTGCAGCGTCGCGATCGAGAAGCGATTTGACGTGCCCACCTCTTCTGCGCCCCGTATGATCTCCGCCGGGACGAGTCCGCCCCGGCCGGAGGTCGGCGCGGGTGCATCAGACCGATCCAGAGAGTCTCTGCAGGTCGCGATGGACGCGCGTCGCGCTGGCCGACATCGCGGCCCGCACGCCCGAAGAACACCCGTACCTGGGCGACAAGCAAGCCCGAGCTCGAGTATCCGGATGCTCTCTTCGAAAACCCGGGCTTCGGCAACCATTGGCTCGGCGTGAAGCTGGTGGGAACGCGCTCCAACCGCTCTGCGATCGGGGCGCGGATTCGTGTCGACATCGTCGAGGAGGGAACGAGGCGCTCGCTCGTCCGTCACGTCACGAGCGGCGGCAGCTTCGGGTGCAATCCGCTGCGCCAGCACATCGGGCTCGGCAAGGCGAGCTCGATCACCAAGCTCGAGGTCTTCTGGCCGACGAGCGGTGAGACGCAAACCTTCGAGCAGATGCCGCTGGATCACAGCATCGAGATCACGGGGGGGCAGTCGAACTACCGAACCCTCGAGCTTCACCCCGCCACGTTCCGCGCCGCGCAAAGCCAAGAGGACGCGCCGTAGCGCGTCCTCTGTGACCTTCGAGCCTCGTGGCCCCGCTCACTCGCCCGATTCGCCCGTTTCGCCCGACTGCTCCGCCAGCAGCTTGCGGAAACGCTCGAGCTGCTTCGGGTAGTACTCCGAGTCGGGATCTTCCTGAATGGCGAGCTCGATGAAGTAGACCGCGTCCTTGCAGCTCCCACGCGCGTTGCAGATCTCCGCCACCGTATCGAGGATCATCGCCTTGCTCTTGCCGTTGTCGGCCAGCTCCACACCCTTGCGGGCGAGAGTGTCCGCCTCTTCCAGGTTGACGTTGTTCTCGAAGCACCACCACGCGAAGCCATTGAGGCTGTCGGCGTCCTCCATCCAGCCGTCGTCGTACGTCGCCTTCTTGTAGGCCACCGCCTTCGCCTCGTCATGCTCGACGAAGAGTGCATGATCCACCTGCAGGCGCGTGCGCTTCTTCTGGATGCTCTCGTCTTCGGCCCCCTCGGTTTCCCGCATCGCAAGCTCGAGGTACGGAACCATGATCGTGGCATCGTCCTTCTTGCGTCCGAGTGACGTCATCATCCCCGCGACGTTGGCCACGTCCTCGACCGAGCGCCCCTCGAAGGCCAACGCCGCGTCGGCGGCGTTCTTGGCGTCGACCGTCTTGAAGTCGTCCTGGTACACACCCCAAGTCGTGTTCTGGAAGATCTCGTAGCGGAAGTCCTTGTCGCTGCTGCCACGCAGCGTCTGCGCTCTCTGGTACCACTCCACGGAGGAGTGGAAGTCCTCCTTCGTCTCGTAGAAGGTGGCCAGCTTCGCAGCATCGTTCATGTTGGGGTTCGACTCGTAGCGCGCTCGTTTCTGATCGATGGTCGTGGGATCCTTCACGCCGGAGTCGAGCGTCGCGATGAATTCCGCGGCCTCGCCGTATCCCCACCAACGTTCCACGGTCTCCCCCTTGGCGTTCGCCAGCAGGAAGGTGGGATACCCCTCGATGCCGTACTCCTTGGCGAGCTCCTTCCCCTCACCTTTTTCGGCATCGAGCTGGAGGAATACGACGCGTCCGAGTGCTTTCTGCAGCTCTGGGAGAGTGTCCACCTCACGGGTGAACTTCTTACAGGAGCTTCACCACTCGGTGTAGAAGTCGAGAAGCAGGAGCGCATCGTGCTCGGCCGCAGCCTTCTTCGCCTCGGCGAAGTCCGTCGGCGCGTGCGTTGACTGCGCCATGGCTGCCGCCGGCACCAGAAGCGCGGCGAAGAGGATCAGCCGGCTCGTGAGCTTCATGGAGGCGGTCCTTTCGTTGTGTGAGGGGTCGAGGCACGTGCGCGAGCAGCATAGCATCGACCGGGCGCGGGGTCAGCACTCGTGGCTCACCCTGGGCGTACGTCGTTTCGGCGTATTCTGTTACGCCAAGCGCAGATAAGCGCGAAGCTGCGGCGGGACGCGGCGCCTCACGAGCGCTTGTCGCACCTCCCACTCCGTTCCGGGAGGCGGCTGCGTGAGGAAGCGCACCTCGCCGGCGACGCGCACTGCGATTGGCACGCCGTCGCGGTAGAGAACGCGGTTGCGCGTGTGCGCCGGCACCCGCTCGCCCGGCGTGACGATGCCCACGAGGTTGAGTGCATCGGCTGCGCTCACCGAGAGCATCTGGCCATCGAGCGGTGTGCGGCGCACGCGTCGCAAGGTCTCCACGGCTTGCGGGAGCGCAAACTGCTCCCCCGTGAAACTGGAGACGAAGCGGCCGCCGCGGATCTCACCCCGCGCTTCCATCCTTCGCAGGAGGCGCAGAATGTCGCGCCACTGAGGGATCGCCGGCTCGCGTTCGATCATGCGACGGAAGAGGACACCGTAGCGCCGCAGCAGCGTGCGCGCGACGTGCTCCACCGACTCGGAGGCCAGCTCCGCTGCGCCCTCTTCCGGCGCGGTGCCGTGCTGCACCAGAACCCAGCGCCCCGCGTCCTCGACGCCGAAGCGCGCCAGCGCGCGCCGGCGTTTCCCCCCCCCGCGCAACGGCCGCCGCCGGTCCGATGGCACGAGCAGCGCGCGCAAGCCGGTGAAGCCGTCGGCCGACACGCGACCACAAGCCACGAGCTCACCCAGAGCCGATTCCACCTGGGTGTGCAGCAGACCGCTTCCCCGCACGATGTCGTCGAAGAAACACGCACCGCGCTCGTGAAGCAGGGTCTCGACCGCACGCGCTTCGGGCGAGCGCTGCGGGGTGTCCGCGCCCTCGGCCGTCGCGGATCGCCATGCCGGCACGTGCTGCCTCGGCAGGAACGTGATCGGCGTCGTGCGTACGGGACCCGACGTGCGCGCACGCCCCGTCCCACGCTCTGCGCCTTGGCCGTTGCGCCCCTTCGGAGGGGAGAGGCGCGTCCACACGAATCGACCCGAGAGACACAGCGAGTCGAGCCAGGCTGGATCGTAGTCGGCGACGCGTGCCGGCAGGATCTCCGCTTCCCACGCGGCCGCCGCCGCCTCGAACCCTTCCAGCTGCTCCAGGACCGCCGCGACAGCGCTCGCTCCCTCCGCTTCGGCGTCGGGAAGGACGCGCTGCCATTGCAGCAGAAAGCGCATGTAGTCCGCCGGTGTCACCGGCTCGATCTCGCTTCGCAGCCGCTTCAAGGTGTAGCGGTGGATGCGCGCCAGGAGGCGCCGGTCACACCACTCCTCGGTCGCCCCACCCGGCGTGAAGCGGCCGCGAAGCGCGAACCCCTCCGACTCGAGCGCCGCAAGCGCCGTGTCGATGCGCGCGCTCGGCACTCCGAGCGACGTCGCCAGATCGTGCACGGTGACCGGTCCCAACCCTTCCAGGCGACTGCGCACGATCTCCACCAACGCCGTTTCGGCAGACCACTGCGTGGCACGCGCGCACTCGGGCGGTGCAATGTGCGGCTCGAGTCGTGCGCTCGGGAAGAGTGCCGCAAACTGGGGCAAGCGTTCCGCCGCCACCCACAGCCGCAGTTCGTCGCCGCCGCCGATCGACAGCGTCGTCACGCGATGCTCCGTCGCCAGCTGTTCGAACTGCGATTGCCAGCTGCGCCCCTCTGCGGCCGTCAAGAAGCCGTAGAGCACCAGTGCGTCGTGCAGCTCGTCGTAGCTTTCGACCTGGGGCCAGATCTCCTCACGCACGCGGTCGATCGCCGCTTGGTCGAGCGCACCGAGGTCGGCCGCCGTCTCCGGGTCGAGCCAGCGCCGACTCAGAACCGCCTGGGTCCGGCGCTCTTCGAGTGGTGCGTCGTCGAGAAACGCGTACGGTCGGGCGTTGAGGATCTCCTGCGACAGGGGTGAGGGCTCGCTCACGTCGCGAGCAATGACTTCGATCTCACCGGCAGCGATCGCCCGAAGCAGCGACTCGAGACGCTCGACGTCCATCGCTTCTTCGAGGCAATCCCGAATCGTCTGCTGCACGAGCGGATGCTCGGGTACTTCGCGATCTCCGGGCAGATTCTCTGCGCACGCGACCTGATCGGGGAAGACGACGGAGAGCAGGTCCTCCGACTGAATCCGCGTCAACTGCGGCGGCACGCGGCGACCGCCGCTGAAGCGCAGCACCGCCAGGCTGCGCGTGCTGTTCCAACGCCAGCGCACGGCGAACATCGGTGCCGCCAGGAGTGCTTGCACCAGGACGTCGCGCAGCGTCGCCGCGTTGAGGTAGCGAGCAACATCCGCGAGCGCAAAGCTGTGTGTCGGACCCAAAGAGATGACGATGGCATCCTCGGTGGCTGCCGCCTGCAGCTCGATGTTGAACTTGCGGCAGAAGCGCTTGCGCAGCGCCAGCCCCCAGGCACGATTGATGCGACTGCCGAAGGGTGCGTGCACGACGAGCTGCATTCCACCCGTCTCGTCGAAGAAGCGTTCGAGGACGATGCGTTCCTGCGTCGGCATGGCACCGAGCGCCGCCTGCGCCGCAGCTAGATAGTCCACGATCTGGCGCGCCGCCGCGGGTGCAAGGTTGATCTCGTCGACGAGCCAGCGGCACGATTCGAGCGACAACGCTTCGCCCTGGCTCGCCGCGTCGGGACCGGCACGGTCCGGGTCGATCACCGCCGCCGCGTCCGAGGCCATGCGTGTCGCCAGCTCCTCGCGCAGGCGTGAGACGGCGAGTGAGAGCTCGACGCTGCGCCCCGGCGCCTCGCCGAGCCAGAACGGGATGCTGGGGGGTTGCCCCTTTGCATCCTCCACCCGAACGCGCCCCGGCTCGACGCGGCGAATCAGCCAGGAGGCGTTGCCGAGCTGGAAGATGTCGCCCGGCATGCTCTCGACCGCGAAGTCCTCGTTGACGCTGCCGATGAAGGTCCCGGTGGGATCGAGGACCACCTGGTAGTCCGCGTTGTCGGGGATCGCGCCCCCACACGTGATCGCCGCGAGGCGTGCGCCGCGGCGTGCGCGCAGCCGGCCGTTCACCGCGTCACGGTGCAGGTGCGCGCTGCGACGCCCGCGGCGGGTGCTGAAGCCGTTGGCGAGCATCGTTACGACCGCGTCGAAGTCGTCGCGACTCAGGTCGCGGTACGGGTGGGCGCGGCGGACGAGCGTATACAGCGCCTCTTCACGCCATTCCTCGCACGCCACCGCGGCGACGATTTGTTGCGCCAGGATGTCGAGCGGTTGCTCGGGGATCACGAGCTGGTCGAGCTCGCCGCGGCGGATGGCGTCGACGAGCGCCGCGCACTCCACGAGCTCGTCGCGGCTCAGCGGAAAGAGCCTGCCTTTCGGGATGCGTCCGACCCCGTGGCCGGAGCGCCCGACACGCTGCAGGAGGGTGGCAATCGAGCGCGTCGATCCGAGCTGGCACACGAGGTCGACGTCGCCGATGTCGATGCCGAGCTCGAGCGACGCGGTCGCAACGAGAGCCTGCAGGTGCCCCTGCTTGAGGCGTTGCTCGGCGTGCAGTCGATGCTCGCGCGAGAGGCTGCCGTGGTGTGATGTGACGTTCTCCGGGCCGAGTCGTTCGCTCAGGTGACGCGTCACGCGCTCCGCCAGGCGCCGTGTGTTGACGAAGAGGAGCGTCGTGCGGTGCTGCGTGATCAGCGCTGCCAGCCGGTCGTAGATCTCCTCCCACACCTCACCCGACATCACTGCCTCGAGGGGCGACCCGGGAACCTCGATGGCGAGGTCGAGCCGGCGCGCATGACCGCTGTCGATGATCGTGCACTCCGGCCTCTCGTCGGCGCTCACGTTGTCGCGACCCACCAGGAAGCGAGCCACCTCGTCGATCGGACGCTGCGTCGCCGAGAGTCCGATGCGCACCAGCTTGCGCCCGCAGAGCGCTTCGAGACGTTCCAGCGTCAACGCCAGGTGGGAGCCACGCTTGCTGCCCACGAGAGCATGGATCTCGTCCACGATCACGCTGCGCGTCGTTCTCAGCATCTCGCGGCCGCGCCGGCTCGTGAGCAGGATGTAGAGAGACTCCGGTGTCGTGACCACGAGGTGGGGCGGGCGCTTCACCATCGCTTCGCGTTGCGACGCCGGCGTGTCGCCGGTGCGCACGAAGACGCGAACCTCGGCGTCCGCGTCGCCACGCGTCTCGAGCTGGGCGCGGATGCCGGCCAACGGCTCCTGCAGGTTGCGCTCGATGTCGTTGCTGAGTGCCTTGAGCGGCGACACGTAGACGACCTGCGTTTCGTCCGCAAGCGTTCCTGCCTGCGCCTGCTGCACGAGTGAATCGATGGCGGCGAGGAAAGCGGCGAGCGTCTTGCCGGAGCCGGTGGGGGCCGCGATCAGCGTGTGGCCCGCAGCGTGGATCGACGGCCACGCCTGCGCCTGTGGCACGGTTGGAGACTCGAAGCGGCTCGCGAACCACTCACGAACCGCTGGATGGAAGAGTTCCAGACTCATCGGACGAGTAAAGCACAAAGGCACGTGCCCGGGGAAGACGCCGCCACTCCGCGATATACTGACGCAGTCCGTGTGCGCTTTGTCGAGTGCGGGGAGGTCGCGTTTGAAGATCGTTCGCCTGCGCCGTCGCGTGCGCATCCTCGACGGTGACGACGTCTTGAGCGAGATCCTGGATCATCCGGGACCGACCGACACCCTCTTCGACGTCCTGGCCGCGTGCGTGCAGGCGCTCGCGCCGGGGCCGCGCGTGGCCATACTCGGCTTCGCCGGTGGCGGCGTCGTCGCGCCGCTGCGGGCGATGGGGTTTGCGCACCCGATCGAAGCGGTGGATCGCTCGGTCGCCGCCGAAACCCTGTTTCGCGAGCTCTCCTCCGCGTGGGAGGAGCAGGTCGAGGTGACTCAGGCGGATGCTGTCGATTGGTTGCGCGCGACACGGCGACGCTACCACCTGATCCTGGAAGACCTCTCCACCTCGTCCGGGCGCGACGCGGTGAAGCCAGCCATCAGTCTGAACACGCTCCCCGCCCTCGTGAAGCGTCGCCTTACGCCCGACGGCATCGCGGTCACGAACGTCTTGCCCCGACCTCGCTACTCGTGGCAGCGACTCCTGTCGCGCATCGCACGCCCCTTTGGCGCTGGGCTCGTGGTCCACCTCGACGAGTACGTCAACAGGATCCTGCTGACCGGGAACGTCCCGACACCGCAGCTGGCGTCGCGGCGCATCCGTGCTGCACTCGCCTCCATCGGCTCGATGCAATCGGATCGCGTGCGAGTGCGGCGCTTCACACCGTGACGGCACGCCACCACCTTCCAGTCGGTCCGACCCTGGAGCGTCATCGATACCCAGCCATGCTTGCCGACATGCGGTGTCCGTCCCGTCAAGCACCGGTCGTGGCAATCTCCGGCTTTCGTCTACGTCCGCGCAGGATTCCCCACGCCTCGGCGAAGACCGACAACGCCAGCGCGATGAGGAGCAGGTCCACGCCGGCGATGATCCACTCCGACACGCCACGATCGCTACCGACCAGAGCAGCGTGGATCTGCAGAACGAGAGCGGCAATCGTCGTCACCAGCATCAACAGAGACGGGATGAGCGTCGGGAGCGCGTCACGACCACGTTGCAGAAGCCAGCAGGAGACGACGAGCAGCGCCAACCCGGCGACGAGCTGATTCGAGGCGCCGAACGCAGGCCACAGCCTGCGCCACTGACCCGAGTAGGCGAGCAGGAAGGCGGCACCCACGACGAGAAGAGTGGGCAGGAAACGTCTTTCGGTCCCGAGAAGCTCTGCCGTCAGGTAGCGACCCAGGCGTGTAGCGGTATCGAGCGTGGTCAGGATGAAGAAGTTCAATGCCATGACGGCGAACGCCGTCCCGTACTCCCCGAAGAACACGCGCGTGATCGCCCCGTACCCTTCGCCGAACGCCGTGATCGCGCCACCCTGCCCGCGCAGAAGCTCTGCGTGTTCGGCAATGCCAAGCCCGGCCCCCACGGCGACCACCACCAGGACCGCGACCAACGACTCCACGAGCATCGCGGCGTAGCCCACGCGGCAGGCGTTGCGCTCGTTGTCGAGCTGCTTGCACGTCGTCCCGGACGAGACGACCGAATGGAAGCCGGAGATGGCGCCGCACGCGATCGTGACGAACATCATCGGCCAGAGCGGACCCGCCGCCGGCCATTGCGACGGAACGAAGCGGGTCGCCGTCGCCGCGGACATGCTGGGGTTGGTCACCACCACACCGAGAAGGCCCAGAAAGATCGTCGCGAACAGAATGTAGGCGGAAAGATAATCGCGCGGTTGCAGCAGATACTGCACCGGCAACACCGACGCCACAAAGCAGTAGAGAAAGAGCAGCACGATCCACCCCGTGTGCGGATCGGCGCCAGGAAAGCGGATCGGCAGCGTCTCACCCAGTGCCATGGCCGCCGCCAGCGCCGCCAGCCCGAGGAAGGTCACCGACACCAGGCGCGCGCGCGTTTGGATGCCGCGGTAGAGGAAGAGCCCTGCGAGCGCGGCAACCGGGAGAATGCCCAGGCTCGGGAGTACGATCTGCGGCTTGGCAACGAAGGTGCCGGCGGCGAGCTCTGCGAACACCGCGAGCACCAGAACCAACGCCACCAGAATGAACACGGTGAACGCCCGGCGCGAGCGCGGCGCGATGACGCTTCCCGCGACCTGGGCGATCGAGCTGCCGCCGTGGCGCACGGCGACGACGAGCGAGGAGAAATCCGCCACCGCACCCATGAGCACGCCGCCCAGAAGAATCCACACGAGCGACGGACCCCAGCCCCAGTAGGCGACGGCGAGCGCCGGTCCCACGATCGGTCCGGCCGCGCAGATCGACGAAAAGTGGTGACCGAAAAGCACGAGCCAGTGGCGCACGGGCACGTAGTCGACACCGTCGTAGTGTGTGTGTGCCGGGGTGCGACGCTCGGGATCGATCCCCAGCAAGCGCGAGATGAAGCGCCCGTAGAGGCGATAACCGAGCAGAAGAAACACCAGAGCAACGAGGACCAGGACACGGCTGCTCATGCTTCCCCCTGATGCTTCGGGAGCCCGCGACGGCTCTCCATCCTAGAGGATCGCTCGAGGCGCCGGAAGCATTCCCTCCCTTGGTCTCGCATGGCGCCGGTGCTACGATGCGCGCACATGCGCGCGCACCCCGTTGCATTCTGCCGACGCCCCATCGGGACGCTCGTCGCAGCCCTGGTGGCTCTCGTTACGGCGATGCCCGGGGGTGGCGCCGAAGCGCAGCCGCCTCTGCAGCTCGTCGAGACCTTCCCGATCGAGACATCGCTCGACAACGAAGATCTCCCGGAGGCGCACGAAATCTGGCTCGAGATGATCGAATCCGCCACCACGAGCCTCGAGTTCGCCGAGTTCTACGCCAGCAACGCGGCCGACAGCCGGCTCGAGCCGATCGTGCAGGCGATCGAGGCGGCCGCCGAGCGCGGCGTGCGCGTGCGCTTTCTCTCCGAGCAGAGGTTCTACTCGGTCTATCCCGAGACACTCGAACGCCTCGGGCGTCGCGACGGCATTCGTGTGCGCCGCTACGACACTTCGCAGTCGACGGGCGGCGTTCTGCATGCGAAGTACTTCATCGTCGACGGGCGCGAGGCTTTCGTCGGCAGCCAGAACTTCGACTGGCGCGCGCTCATGCACATCCAGGAGCTCGGCCTGCGTGTACGGATTGCGAGCGTGGTCGCCATGCTGCAGCACACCTTCGAGCTGGATTGGTCGATGACCGGGGGTGAGGCGCCGCCCGACGCGGCGCCCGACGCCGACTTCCCGGTGCAGGTCCCCAGCGTGCAGGGAACGGCACGCGTCTCGCCGCTCTTCAGCCCGAGTGGACGTCTGCCGGACGAGCGTCTGTGGGATCTACCGCGCATTCTCGAGCTGATGCGAGGCGCGCAGCGGAGCATCCGCATCCAGCTGCTCTCCTATCGCAGCGTCGGTCGCGACGGCACCTACTTTGCCGACCTCGAGACGGCGCTGCGCAGCGCCGCGGCGCGCGGCGTCCAGGTGCAGCTTCTGCTGTCGCACTGGAGCAAGCGCGCTGGAACGATCGAAGGTCTGCAGAGCCTGCAGAGCCTTCCGAACATCGACGTGAAGCTGGCCACGATCCCGGAGTGGTCGGGCGGCTTCATCCCGTACGCGCGCGTCATCCACGCGAAGTACATGGTCGTCGACGGCGAGAGCGCGTGGCTCGGAACGAGCAACTGGGAGAGGGACTACTTCTACGCCAGCCGCAACGTCGGTCTCTCCGTGAGCGGCGGTCGCGTGCCGGAGCAGCTGGAACGCTTCTTCATGAAGACGTGGAACAGCCCCTACACGGAGCGGGTCGATCCCTGCGCTCGCTACGAAGCACCGCGCATCGGCGAGTGACGAAGATGGCCGTCGGATTGCGCAACTTCGCTGCCGATCGCGTTGCCGCCTGGCTTCTGCTGCTCCTGGGCATTGCTCTTTTTCTATGGCTCGCGAGCGCGCGCGCGTGGGTGAACGACGACGCCTTCATCACCTTCCGCTACGCGCACAACGTCGCCGCCGGACATGGGATCGTGTGGAACGTCGTCGAGCCGCAGCGCGTCGAAGGCAGCACCTCGCTGGCGTGGACGCTCCTCAACGCGGCCGCCGTGCGCGCCGGGCTCGAACCGCTCCCCTTCTCACACGGCCTCGGGTTGCTGGCGGGTGCATGCACCCTTCTCCTCCTTTTCGTCGGCGCGCGTCGAGGACTCGCTCTCGCCCCCCTGCCGGCGCTCGTCGCCCCGGCCCTCCTGTGCGCGGAGCGACAGTGGGTTCTCTGGAGCGTCTCCGGGATGGAGATGACGGCGGCAACGATGCTTCTCGCGCTCGCGAGCATCCGCATGCTGCGCGAGCAGGGCGCGATACCGCACTGGAAGGATGGCTGGGGCAGTGGATTGCTCTTCGCCATGGCCACACTCCTGCGTCCCGAATCACCCCTCCTGCACGCCGCAGCAGCCGCCGGGATTCTCCTGGTCGGAGGGCGGCGCGCCTGGCGACCCGTCGCGACCTCGACGCTGCTGCACGCGGTCGCGCTCCTGCTCCTCACCGGCTGGCGCCTTCTCTACTTCGGCCAGCCATTGCCCAACACGTTCTACGCCAAGGTGGGCGCGTTGCAGCTCGATCGCGGCTTGGAGTTTGTCGCGGCGTTCGTGACCCAGGGCCACATCCTGCTCCAGCTCGGCGTGATCGTGGGGGCGAGCGTGGTGACGTGGAAGCGCGCGCGCCTGCCGCTTGCTGCATTCGGCATGCAGGGAATCGTGTGGCTCACTTGGGTCGCGGCACTCGGTGGCGGCCGCTGGGAGTTTCGCCTCCTGGTTCCGATTCTCCCTGCTCTCGCGCTTCTGACCGCGGTCGCCGTAGCGCAGGTCGGCGGCGGGCGAGCGCAGCGCGACGCGGCGGCGCCGCGCTCACAGCGCGCGATCCGCGCGGGCGCCGCCGTTTTGCTGGCGCTCCTGCTCGTCGCCACCTCCGCGCCTGCCCTGCACCGCCCCTTTCGCTCCTTTGGGGATGTGCTCTCGAGCGCGCAGCTGCTGCAGAGCGCCGAGTATGTGGGGCTCGAAGCCAGCCTGCTGCGACGCTATCTCGGACCGCGCGAGCGCATCTGCACCGGCTGGGCCGGCGCCATCCCCTACTTCACGCGCGCCTGGCACTTCGACCCCTGGGGACTGAACACTCCGGAGATTGCACGCCGGCCCCTCGACCCGACCCAGGTCGTCTTCCACCAGCGACACGCGCTCTGGAGCGACCTGAGGGCGAATCGCGTCATGTTCTGCGACCTCTTCAACCACTTCCTGTTTCCGGCGCCCTTCGATCCGCGCCAGCGGCGCGGCGTCGTGCCCTGGGTGCAGCCGGGCGTGTCGGTCTACAGCGCTCGCCTCCCGGAAGGACACTACTGGGTCTTCACGTCGACGCGCGCGCGCGCCGAGGTGGAGTCGCGTCTGTCGATGTGGGGGCTGGAGCTGGTGTCGGTGATGGAGCTACCAGCGGGGTGGCCGCGGCTCGGCGAGTGATCTTGCTGGGCCGCACTCAGGCCGTGCGCGGCACCTCGTGCTCGCGACCGCTGAGGCCCTCGATGGCGCGCGCCGCCGCGTCCATGGCCGAGTCCACCTGCGATTCGTCGCCCGACATCATCAGGCGTCCGAATGCACCGTACGGCTGCACGTGGATGAGCTTCACCGTGGCCGCCTTCTCCGCCTCGTTGGCGGCGAAGACCGCGTAGGCAGCCGGTGCCGTCTCGAAGATGAGGAGCGATTCACCCGGGATGATCATCGAACCGTTGCGGTTGCGATTGATCGTCTGGGCGTGCATCGGCTCGATGGCGCGGATGATCTGCTTCGAGACCACGGCCGGCTTGAGTCGATCCGACTCCTCCATCTCCAGGTGGCCGAGCACGGCCTGCCCCGCCTGACGCACCTCGCCCTGGTCGACGTCGTGCAGCTCGAGGATACCGAAGGCGCGCTCCACGACCTGGTTCGCGGGCTGCACGCGCGTCGCCTTCAAACAGATATCGGTGATCTTGTTGATGGCGATTCCCGGCGCGATCTCCACCCACAGCGAAGCCATGTCCTTCACGGGTGGGAAGCCGCGACCGGTCACGCCGAGGAAGGCGGCCAGCTGCGGCTGCAGGCTGTCGAGGAACACGTACGAGCGCAGTGTGATCGATCCGTCGCCTGACATCCATGAACCTCCACGACGCCGAAGGCAGGGCGCGCTACTGCGATTGCTTCAGGACGATCGCCGGCACCTCGACCAGCTCACCCGCCTTCACCCCGATCTTCGTCTCGCTGGTGCCGAGCTTCTCGTGCCACGTCATGAGCGTGTACTCCCCTGGCGGGACCTCGTCCAGCTCGAATGTTCCATCCGTGCCGGTGACGACGTGGTAGGGGTGCTCGAAGACGAGAAGATAGGCGTTCATCCAGGTGTGTCCGGCATCGCAGCGCAGCCGGTGGATTCCCGGGTAGCGGATCGGCTTGCGGATGGTGGTTCCCGCCCTGGCCATGGCCAGGTTGATGCGATTGCCGATGCCGCCCCCGAGCACTTCGGTGCGCGTGTTGTGGAGCACCGGGTCGGAGTTCTTGATCTCGATCTTCTGCCCCACCGTGAGCGACTGCACGTGTGGTTCGAAGCGGCACTCGCGGTTGTCGAGCTCGCCGATCGCTTCGAGATCGATCGGGCGCCCCACCCCGACAGCCGCCAGGTAGACCACGACGTTCGCGAGTGCGCCTCCCTCGCCGACGACGAAGGTGCGATCTTCGACCGTGGTGCCGCACACGCTGACGTTCTTGTGCACTTCCGTGACCACGGCGGCCGGCGGCTGCCCCTCGAGGCGCACGCGCCCCGTCAAGCTGCCCGCGTTCTCGACTTCGACTCCCTCGTACGCCCACACCGGCGCGGCCAACAGCAACAGCGGGAGAATGCTCAAGAGCATCGCCAACCTCATGCATGACCCACACATCGATCAGGCGGACTGGGATCATTCTAACGTGGCGAAACCGCGCCTCGCATCCCAATTCGCCGCGTCGCACGCCGCGAGCGCGCGCCCTGGCCAGAGAGCGGCGTGCGCGCCCCGTGGGAGGGTGGTGGGGGTGTCTTTCATCGGCGCGAGCTGACCTGACCGCTGTCGCCCAGACTCCACAGGAAGTTGCGCAGGTCGATCAGGTCCTGCTCGGGGTTCTCGACGAGCGGCGTGTCCTCGTCGTAGAAGAAGTTCGGCATGCGCGTTCCGGGCTGGATCGCCTGCGGGTTGCGCAGCCAATCCGGCACCCATTCCGGCCGCAGGCGCTCGCGTGCCATGTTGAGGTCGGGGCCCCACTGCGTCGGCGGCGACTCCGGCAAGACGTTGCCGGACGGATGGCAGGAGTTGCATTTCAGACTGGTGGCGTAATTCGAGGTCCCCTTCTGGCCGAATAGGGCGCGCCCACGCCGCAGGCTTGCCGGCGTGATCGATGCCCTGTCGAGGAAGGGATAGCGCTCGTCGACGCGCGAGATCCCCTGGAACATCGACACGAGCGTGGTGATCTGCTCGCGCTCGAAGTGGAAGCTCGGCATGCGCACTTCGAGCCACGGCCGAATCGTCGTCGGCGCGTGCAGGAACTCGATCAGCCACTCCGGCTGCACCTTGGCACCGGTCGGTGTGATGAGGGGTGGAGCCTTCGACGGATCTTCGACGTATTGGGCGAAGTCGCCGCCGAAGTCCATCAGTTGGTGACAGCCCATGCAGTTGTTGTTGGAGACCAGCCGCATGCCTTCGTTGCGCGCCTGCTCGTGCGCATCGTACATCTTGCGCTTCGTTGCGGGAATCTCATCCTTGACGAGACTGAGAACGAAGGTCGTCACCGCCGTGATCTGCTCATCCGAGAGATTGAACTCCGGCATGCGCAGCTTCTCTTGTGGATCCTTCACCTTGCCACGATCCCAGATGCGTGGATCGTGCAGCTTGGTCTCGATCCAATCCCAGCGCGTGTGCGGCACGTCGTGGATGAGACCGAAGTCGAAACGCGTGATGATCTTGCTGCCCTCGGTCGTGAGCTCCACACCAATCGGCTCTGCCGTCTCGAAGCCGGGAATGTCGTGGCAGGCGTAGCAGCCGTAGCGCCCGATCAGCTTCTCGCCCAGGAAGAGCATCTTGTCGTAGTTCGACATCGTGGCGATCGTTTCTTCGGCCACACGTCTCGACATCGAGTTCTGCAGGTACTCGAGCGTCACCTCGTCGCGCAGTTGTGGGTTCAGGTCCGGCAACGCCTCGCTACCGAATCCCTCCGCTGGCGCCAGACCCATCAAGTAGGTCGTGATGTCGGCGGCTTCCTGCGCGCTCAAACGCAGATTGGGCATGCGCGTGTCGGGGTTCCAGTGCTTCGGATTGCGGATCCAGGAGTACACCCAGTCCGACGTCGTTTTCTCGGACAATCCGATCAGGTTCGGTCCGAAACGTTGGCGCGTGGTGATCGAGTCGAGACCACCCTCCGGTGTGCCCACCAGGTGACACCCCTTGCACCCCACAGCGTTCACCAACTGCTCGCCGTTCAAGGCATCGCCGCGCAGACCGTGCGGCATCCTCTGAACGCTGCGCCTTTCCGACCTGGCGAACAGATACTCGGTGATCGCCGCGACCTCGACGTCGTTGCGCGCAAGAGAGCGCTCGTCGCTCGTGTTGGAGAGGTTGAAGAAGCGCGGCATCGCCGTCGTCGGCCGGAACGACCAGGGATCCTCGACCCAACGTCGGACCCAATCGCGATCGCTCTTCGACGCGAGCACGCGCAGCGACGGTCCCACCTTCGGCCCGATCTTCCCCTCCACCTTGTGACAACCCCAGCAGCCGACACGCTCGAACGTTTCGCGTCCCATGTTCAGCGTCGGCGCGCCGGCCAGGTAGACCTCGTCTTTGTGGCACTTGTAGCACGAGGCCTGCGCGTACTGTACCGGCAGCATCGGATGGTCCCACTTGTGGATCGTCTCCCACTCGTACTTCTGCTCCCACTCCTCCCTCTGCTCGGCGTTGCGTGGGTAGTGCGCCGCATACTTGAAATCCACCGACCGGTCCCAGCCGCTGTGGCAGACGCTGCAACCGAAGTCCTCGATCGGGTGTGGTGAGCGCGAGGTAAGGAAGAGATCGAGGTTCGGATGCGAGCGGAACGGCTGCTCCGCCTCCTCCCAACCCTCTTTGTCGATCCCCTGGTGGCAGGTGTGACAGCGGTCGACACGCGGAATGGTCTGGAAGTTGACGTCGAAGCGGAGGTCCTCGACGACGACCTGCTGGATCTTGATGTTCGGGGAGATGAAATCGAGCATCGGGCTGTTGCGGACGGTCGTGACCACGCCACCCTCGAGGCTCTCCAGCTGCCCTTCGAGGCGTGTCTTTTCCGCTTCGAGCGTCGCGATGCCACTCTCCACTTCGTCGACCGCGGCGGTCAGCGCCGCGAGCTCTGCTTGCACGGCGTCGCGCTCGGCAGTCGCCTCCTGGAACTCGACCAACGTCTCTTGCCGCTCCAAATCGAGCTCGTGCAAACGCTCTTCGGCTTGTTCCAGCTGCGCGTGATCACCGTGCCCCTCCTCCACGTGTTCTCGCAGAGTCTCGAACTCGTAGCGGTACGCGTCGTACACGGCGCGTGCGAAACGGTTGGCCTGGTCTGCAACGTAGTAGCGCTTCTCGGCGTCGCCGAAGCGCGCACGCGCCTCCTCCTGCTCGATGCGCCGTTGCCGCAAGCCGTCCTGCGCCGTCGTGAGCTGCGCGTGCAGCTCTTCGAGCTGCTGCTTGCGACGGCCGCGAGCGAGCCGATTCTGCTCGCGCTCGAGCTGGGCCCGGACCTTCTCCATCGAGAGGGAGCGGAACTCCCGCTGGTAGCGTTTCCACGGTTTGTCGTAGTCGACGTCGACGACCCACCAGACGATCGAAAGCAGAGCCGCCAACGAGGACCAGAAGAAGATCTTGTTCAGGCGAGGAATGTTGTACGCGTGATCCGGTTGCGCCTTTTTCGGTTTCACCGCCACACCTCGTCTCGCACTCGGTGCCTCCGGGAGGCATCGCCCCCGTCACCACCCCGGTGTCAGATATTGAAGAAGAACTCCGGGATCGCAACGATGTACTTCAAGTTGAACAACCAGCGCAGATACATCTTGATCGGTAGCGCCACGGTGCAGATCAGGAGGAACGCGACCAGGTAGAAACGCGCCGCGCCCAGCTGCTCGTACATCTTCTTCATGATCGTTTGCGCCAGGAGCTTCGGCAGGATCAGCAGGTAGGCCACCACCAGCACGATCCCGGGAAGCTCACGCAAAAGCCAGTTGGCCGGCAGCCCCTGATTGAGCGCCTTCACCCAGAAGAACTCGGAGAGGTTGACGTTCACGAGCGCTTCCAGCTTATGAACGTCCCACTGCTCGTAGGGACCGAAGAAGTTCCAGTTCGGACCTCGGAGGATGGTGCCGAGGATGATGAGCGCGCACCACAGCACGATGAACCCGTACAGGAAGAAGCTCACTGCGAACTTGCGTTCGGCAAACGTGTAGTAGCCGTTCCCCTTCGGGTTCAGATCGACGTACGGAATCGCCATCAGACCGATGATGATGAAACCGGGGAAGACGACTCCGGCGAGCCACGGGTCGTAGTACACCAGCATCTCCTGCAACCCGAGGAAGTACCACGGTGCCTTCGACGGGTTGGGCGTGACGTTGGGATTCGCCGGCTCCTCGAGCGGCGCCGGCAACCCCAGCGCCCACACCACCAGGATCGCGGTGCAAAGGATCGCGGCGATGAACTCCGGGTAGACGAGGTCGGGCCAGGTGAAGACCTTGTCGTGCGTCTCATCCGCCTCCACCGGCCTGCCGCCCGCTTGAATGCGCGCGTCGTTGCGGTAGGCTTGGAACATCGACAGCCAGGTGAAGAAGAAGACGATGATCAGCATGCTGATGATCGGCACGTTGTCCGGGTAGGTGACGATGCCGCGGAAGTTGTCGTTGCGCAGACTGAAGGCGAAGAAGACGATGACGAGAAGGAGACCGACGAGCCCGGCTCGCTTCGTCCAGAAGACGCGGTTGAAGAACATGACGAAGCTCAGCACCGTCGCCACCGTCACGTAGATCGACGGTCGCGCAAGCCAGTTGATGATCGCCTCGATCGTCTCGGTCATGCCACCTCCTCGCGGAACCGCAGCCGGCTTCGAAGATTCTCGCGAACGGGGTCAACCCGGGTCAGAGCGGCCCACTGATGCCGCCATCTTTGCGCACACGCCAGAAATGGACGCTCAAGAGCAGCGCAACCACCAGCGGGAAGGCGATGCAGTGCAGCACGTAGAAGCGCAGCAACGCTCCTGCCCCCACGAAGCGCCCGCCGAGAAGCGCGAAGCGGATGTCGCTGCCAGCATGCACCATGCTGATGTCACCGAGCTTGAGCAGGGCGGCTCCCGGCCCCTCATGCCCCACGAACGGTGTGGCGCGAGCCATGTTCGTGCCCACCGTCACCGCCCACATCGCCAGCTGATCCCAAGGCAGGAGGTAACCGGTGAACGACAGGAGCAGCGTCAGCACGAGGAGAATCACACCCACGTTCCAGTTGAACTCGCGTGGCGGCTTGTAGGAGCCGGTCATGAAGACACGGAACATGTGCAGCCACACGGTGATGACCATCGCGTGCGCGCCCCAGCGGTGCAACTCGCGCGTCATGCCGAGCGGGATCTGCTCGCGCAGATCGACGATGTCGGCGTAGGCGAACTCGATCGTGGGGCGGTAGTAGAACATCAAGAAAACGCCGGTTACGGTCTCGACGAGAAAGAGGAAGAAGGAGATGCCACCCATGCACCAAGTGAACTCGAGCTTGACGCCCGACTTGCGCACCTTGACCGGATGCAGGTGCAGGATGACGTTCGACATCATGACGAGCACGCGGTTGCGGTTGGTGCTCGGCATCCCGTGCCGGAAGAAGGAGTTCCAGACTTGCGACTTGATGAGGCCGTTCCACATGCGGCTCAGCATGGTTCCTCCGCGCGGACGCTCTCGCGTTGCATGATCACGCCAGGTTCAGGAACGACTCCGGGTCGCTCCACTGCCCCTTCTCCTGCTGGTAGATCTTCGTCTTGTCGACGAGCACCTGTCCATCTTCCGCCATGACGACGCGATAGCGCTCGAGCGGACGTGGCGCCGGTCCCTCGAAGTTGATGCCGGTCATGTAGAAGCCGCTGCCATGGCAGGGACACTTGAACTTGCTCTCGTTGGAGAGCCAGTTGGGTGTACATCCCAGATGCGTGCAAACCGTCGAGAGCGCGTAGATGCCATCATCGTTGCGCACGAGCCACACTCCGTACTTCTCTTTGAAGCGCTCGTCGACGCTGCCGACGCTGAACTCCTCCGGGAAGCCCGCCTTGAAGGTCATGGCCGGCTCGAAGAGAACGTTCGGGAACATGAAACGGGTCATGGCGCCGAGGGCCGCCAAGAAAGACGCTGTGTACACGGCCCAAGCTGCGCCCAGCCAGGGGAAGAACTCGCGCCGGCTGACCGGCGCCGTCGGCTCCTGCTGCTTCTTCTTGGCTGCAGCGCCGCTTCTGCCGTCCGCCTTGGGCTTTGCTTTCGCTGCTGCCGGCGCGGCCTTCGGGGTCGCTGTCGATGCGGCAGCCGGAGCGGCGCCGGGGCTCGGCTCGGAGGACACCCCGGGCGTCGACTCGGAGGGCTTCTTCGACTCGGTGGGCGGGTTCGACTCGCTCATTTCAGCCTCGAGGAATGTCTCTCGGAGCCGCGTCGACGGCGGCCTTGCCTGTGGCGGCCGGAGGTCCTGAAAAACGGACTAACACTATGTGATTTGGCTCATTCGGACAAGCGCAAGTGGCGTCGCTTGAAACACGCCGCCCGCCGCGCGCCGTCTGTGCCCCTTCGAAGCCGGTTGAAAGACAAACGCCTCAACTGTTGGCTCCCGACTCGCCCGCTGCCAGCTGCTTTTCCGCCTCCTGGCGCACGACGGGAAAGGGCGCGCTCTCCATCGTCTCCTCGAGGAGATCACGCGCACTCGGATAGGTTTCTTGCAGCACACCCAACGCCTTGACGGCGTTGAGCATCACGCTCTTCACGCTCTCGTCGGTCATCCCGTCGATGCGACTCAGGTGCAGGCTGTTCACCATCTCCTTGAGGACCGCGTAGCCAGCCCCATCCCCGAGGAGCGCCAGCCCGATCGCCGCGTTCCAGCGCACGTCCTCGGCGGTGTCCTGCAGGCTCGACGTCAGCGGCTCGACGCTGCGCGGATCGCGCAGGCTGCCGAGCGCGTAGGCACTCGTCTTCCGCACGGCCGGATCGGCGTCCTCGAGAGCGGCGATCAGGGCGGGAACCGCGGCGCGGTCCCCGATCGAGCCCATTGCCCACGCCGACCACATGCGCGTTTCGACATCCTCGTCGCTCGCCAACGCCTTCTCGAGCGTTGGCAGGTTCTCCGCGGTGCCGATGCGGCCGAGCACGATCGCCAGATAGCGCTGCACGCGCGGATCGTCGCTGGCGCCAGCTTCGAAGGCGCGCTCCACCTCCGCCACGAAGAGCGGGTCTCCGCGCAGATCCTCCTCGTCGCGCGCGAGATGGTTCGAGAGCTGGAACGCAGCGTACCAGCGGTCGTTGCCCCCTGAGGTGCGAAGCTGCTGCAGGTAGTCGAGAGCGGTTTCGTCGTTCCGAAGCAGATGACTGAAGAGAGTGAAGACGCCGACGATCCCGAGGACGATGAAGAAGGGATAGAGCGCGAACTCCTTCACCCAGGCGCCCATCTTCTCGCGCGCTGGGGAGTCGCTCGGCGCGGCCTCGTCGCCGAGCTTCGCAGCCGGGTCGGGCGCGTTCTGCTCTGGACGCGGCGGGTCACCGCTGTGGGAATCGGGAGTCACGTCCGACCTGCCGGAAAGCACGGGATTGATGGGGACACGCTGTGGAAGCCGTTGGCGCAGCGTAGGAGCACCCAGCTCGAGGTGTCAAGACGGCGCCATCCGGTTTGAAACGCGGGAAGCACTACGCGGCGACGCTCATCGAGGCAGCCATGCGCTCGAGACGCGCCACCCGGTCGGCCGTGCTCGGGTGGGTCGAGAAGAGGCTCGACATCCCTTTGCCACGCAACGGGTTGACGATGAACTGATGCGCCGTGGCCTCGTTGGCGCTGCGGAAGGGAACGCTCGCCGCACCTCGCTCGAGCTTGCGCAGAGCCGACGCCAGCGCCAGCGGCTTGCCTGAGAGGCTTGCACCCGTGCGATCGGCGGCGAACTCGCGACTGCGCGAGATCGCGAGCTGCACGATGACGGCCGCAATCGGCGCGAGGATCATCACCAGAAGCATGGCGATCGGGTTACCACCCCGGTCGCGGCCTCCGCCGCCCAGGAACACGCCCCACATGGCGGTGCGAGAGAGCAGCGTGATCGCGCCGGCCATCGTCGCCACGATGCTGCTGATGAGGGTGTCGCGGTTCTTGACGTGACCCAGCTCGTGCGCGAGCACGCCCTCCAGCTCCTCCTGGTTGAGGAGGCGCAGGATCCCCGCGGTCACGGCAACCGCTGCGTGTTGCGGGTCACGCCCAGTGGCGAAGGCGTTCGGCGAATCGTTGGGAATCATGTAGAGGCGTGGCATCGGGATCTCGGCGCGCTCGCTGAGCCGTTGCACCACCGCGTGCAGCGCTGGCGCGTGAGCCGCCGACACGGGCTGCGCCCGATACAACGCCAGCACGGCCTTGTCGGAGAACCAGTAGGCGGCAAAGTTCATGACGCCGGCGATCACGAGAAACAACCAGGCACCGCGGGGGCCAGCGAGCATGTTGCCCACCCACACCAAGAGCAGCGTCATCGCGCTCATCAGCAGCGTGGTCTTCAGGAGATTCATGGCGTTCCTCTGGCGCCGAGCCGCGTGCGCCGGATGGAGAAGCTCGATTGGAACTCGACGAACCTGTCATGCGGCAGATCCGGCCAGAGTATTGGATCGGTGCTGGAGCGAGGTCAAGAGATCCCGGGCGCCGAAGCGGCTCCTCGGGGCAACCCATCCGGGTGCCCGCGCGAACCGGCGTTTGGATGTCCTAAACCATTGATTCAATTAGATTTATCGTTTCAGCGCCGGCGTAGGCCGGGGACGAGCGTGCCGGAACGGGTGCCCGGGTTGCGGCCCAGCACGTCTTCGTAGTAGGCGCGCAGGATCTCGCCGACGGCGGCCGCATGGGCCACGCAGCCGCGCGGCCAGTGCGGAGGATCCCCCCAGGCCATCGCCGAGATCTGGCCCAGGCAGTCCGCCTCTAGATGGCTGCGGACCGGCTCCAGCAGTTGCTGCGCCCGTTTCTTCCCCTCGGCGCCGCGCGCCTTCACCAGGGCGGAGATGTAGGGACCGATCCACCAGGGCCACGCCGTGCCTTGGTGGCTCGCGCGCATGCGCTTCTCCCCGTCGCCGTCGTACGTGCCCTGATACGCCAGGTGACCCGGCTCGAGCGAGCGCAGTCCGAGCGGCGTCACGAGCCGCTCGGAGACCACTCGTACCAGGCTCTCGGCGCTCTCGCTGTCGAGGAGCGGGAAGGGCAGGCTGACGCTCAAGACCTGGTTGGGACGGATCGCGTCGTCGGTGCCGTGCGGCGTCGCCAGGTCACGCAGGCAGCCCCTCTGCGGGTTCCAGAAGGTGGGGATGAACGACTCCTCCACCTGCTCGGCGCGTCGTGCGAAGCGGGCCATGTCGCTCGGGATCGAGAAGCGCTCCGCCAGGCGCTCCATCACCTTGAGCGCGTTGTACCACAGCGCGTTGACCTCGACTGCCTTGCCGGCGCGCTGCGTCACCGGCTCGCCGGCCACGCGCGCATCCATCCAGGTCAGCGCCACGCCGGGCTCGCCGCACGTCAGGAGGCCATCGCGATCGACGCGGATGCCGAAACGCGTGCCCTCTTCGAAGTAGCGCATCGTCTCCAGGAGTGGAATGCGAAGCTCGGTGCGTACGAAGTCGAAATCGCCCGTGTACTGCAGGTACTTGAAGATCGCGACGTAGAACCAGAGCGTCGTATCGACGGCGCTGTACTCCGGGCGCACGCCGTCCAGGAAGCGCGTCGGCAGCAGACCGCGCTCCATGGCGCGGGCGTAGGCACGCAGGATCGCCTTGGCGTCGCGGAAGCGCTCGGTGACGAGCAGAAGCCCGGTCATCCCGATGAGCGCGTCGCGCGACTGATCGGCAAAGAAAGGATAGCCGGCGATGATGGCGGGTAGATCGCGCTCGCGACGCACCACGAACTGATCGGCGGCCAGAGCCAGACGCCGGGCGAAGACGGTCTCGTCCGGAGCGCGTGCCATCACTTGCTCGAGCCGCTCCACCTCGCGCGACTCCGACCAGACGCTGGCCTGCGTCTCCGGCGGATGCAGCGTGCAGGTCACGGTGAGCGTGTCCCCGACCTCGAGCTCGCGCTCGAAGTATCCGTAGCTCCACAAGTCCTCGCTGAACTCCAAGCCGGCGTAGCGATCTTGCGGGTACTCGACGCGCTTGTACCAATCGAGCCCCTCGCTGAAGCGCGCCTCCGGGCAGACCAGATAGACCGGCTCCCAGTCCGGGTAGGGCGTACAGCGCATCACGGAACCGTCGGTGCCGAGCGCGCGCACGCCGTAGCTCCTCTGGATCCGGTTGTTCTTCTCCCCGAGCGCGTGCAGGTCGCGAAAGGCGAACAGCGGTCGCACGCGCACGCGGATACGCTCGAGCGGGGCGAGCTTGAGGCTCTTGCGCGCCTCCGCCGCCGTCAGCTTCGCGCGTCGCCCCGGCTCGCTCGGGAACGGCAGCATCTTGTATTGCATCACCACGGTGTTCTCACCGTGCACGAGAGAGAGACGCTTCTCCAGGCGCCAGCGCCGCCCGGTGTAGAGGAACGTCGGCACCGGATACAACGTGAAGCTGCCACTCAGCTCGTAGCCGCGCGGGTGGACCACTCCGGGATAGAAGCTCGTGTCGATCGAGCGCGACGCCCCCGGAACGTGAACCGTCTCCTTCATCTTGGACAGGACCACGACCCGCCCCACCGAGCCGCGGATCGCGGCCACGAGGAGCCCATGATGCCGGCGCGTGTTGAGACCGATCACCGTCGACATGGCGAAACCGCCGGTGCCGTTCGTCAGCAGCCACTCCTTCTTGGAGCCGCGTGACAGGTCGCGGCACTCGGCGTCTGAGATCGAGATCTGCACCGGGTCGAAGGCACCGCGGCGTGCGCGCCGCGGCCGCTCCGCCGCGGGCACCGCTCCACTGCCGCGTGCGCGCTCGTGCGCGCTCAGCCCACGCTCCGCGGCGCGCGCGACCGTGCGCGTGTTGCCGTCGCGCCGGGTGCTCATGCGTGCCCCTCTCTTCTTGGGGCGAGTCGGAGATGTGCTTGCAGCCACTCGAGCGAGACGCGCATCGCCTCTTCGAGCGCGGGCGTCGTCCCCGCCCACGGATGCACGGCTCCGAACGTGTGGCCGGCGCCCTGCACCTCGTGCAGCGTGGCGCTCCCCGGCGTGCGCGCCGCGAGGAGCTCGCGCCCCTCCTGCACCGGGACCGAGAGGTCCTGCTCGCCGTGTACGAGGAGGAGCGGGATCTGCAGCTCCGCCACCGCGCGCACGACGTCGTAGCGTTCGCGGTTCTCCTCCAGATCCTCGACGGCCGTGTAGTCGATGCGCATCTGCTGCTGCGTGCGCGTGTTGAGAAACTCCAGAAAGCCCTGGCGTTTCCACGCCCCCAGCTCGCGCTCCGAGTAGCGCCACAGCGTCGACACGGCGGCCCAGGTGACGACGGCGCCGATGCGCCGGTCGTCGCGGGCGCGCAGCAGAGCGGCTGCGCCGCCGCGCGAGTGTCCGAGGAGGGCGACGCGCTCGAGGTCGGGAGCGGCTTCGGGGAGCCTCCCCGCCTCGAGTGCATCGAGGACGCAGCCGAGGTCGTCCAGCTGCCGCGACATCGTGTCGCCCGCAAAGCGATCGAGCTCGGTGAAGTTCTCGAGATCGGGCCCGATGCCGGAGCCGGAGAAGTTGAAGAGGATGGTGAGGAAGCCGCCCTGGGCCAGGCGGCGTCCGAGCTCCGGGAAGAAGCCCCAGTTCTTGAAGCCTTTGAAGCCGTGACAGACGACCACGGTGGGGCGCCCTGCAGCCTCCCCGTCTGGGAGGAGGACGTCGCCCCGCAGGGGCAAGCCGTCCCGGTTCGGCAGCTCGAACGCGACTCCCCGCATCCACACCCTCCCACGCGGCGTCGGGCCGGACTCACGCCGGCCGCCGCCGCCCCGTCACACCTCGCTCGAGGGGCAGAGATCGTTCAGAACACAGGCGTCGCACCGGGGCCGGCGCGCCACGCAGACCCGGCGTCCGTGCTCGATGAAGAGGTGCGCAAGCTGTGTCCACTTGCTTCGTGGAACGACCTCCATGAGGTCGAGCTCGATCTTGTTCGGCTCCTTCTGCACTGTCAAGGACAGGAGCCGCGAGATGCGTGTCACATGCGTGTCCACGACGACCCCGGGGATCCCGAAGGCATTCCCGAGGACGACGTTCGCCGTTTTCCTCCCGATCCCGGCGAGCTGGACAAGGCTCTCGAGGTCGGCCGGCACCTCGCCGCCGTGCCGCGCCACGAGCTCCTGGGCGCAGGCGACGATGCTGCGCGCCTTGTTGCGGAAGAAGCCGGTGCTGCGGATCTGCTCCTCGACCTCTCCAATCTCCGCTTCGGCGAGGGCGAGCGCCGTCGGGTAGCGCTCGAAGAGCGCCGGCGTCACCTTGTTCACGCGCGCATCGGTGCACTGCGCCGACAGGATCGTGGCAACGACGAGCTGGAGCGGGCTGTCGTAGTCCAAAGAGCAGCGGGCGTCCGGATACTCACGCTCGAGCCGCGCCAGGATGGTGCGAGCGCGGCGCTTCTCGGCGGCCAGATCGCGCTCGGGCTTGGCGCCTCGCGCGCTCCTCTTGCGGCCGGAGCTTTGCTTTCTCGTGCCGCCGGCGTGCGCGGCGCGCGCGGCACGTGCTCGCTTCGCCTTCACCCTGGTTTCGCCTCCGCACGCGCACGTCTTTCGCCGAAGTGCGCGTCGATGCCCGCTGCGTCGCGTGTGTTCAGGACGTGGTGCGGCTCCAACCAGCCGCGCCGCGCCAGGCCGACACCGTACTCCACGTGGGCCAGGCCCGGCACGTCGTGCGCGTCTGGATCGACGCAGAGGAGAGCGCCACGGTCGCGTGCCGCGCGGATCAGCGAGCCGTCGGGGTCCATCCGCTTCGGTTGCCCGTTGATCTCCACGGCCACACCGTGACGCGCCGCGGCGTCGAAGACGGCTGCAAGATCGGCGTCGATCGCGGGGCGCTCGAAGAGGATGCGGCACGTCGGGTGCGCCAGAATCGACACGTACGGGTTCTCGAGCGCGCGCAGCAGACGCTGAGTCTGCGCCTCGCGACCCAGCTCCAGGTGGCCGTGGATCGCCGCGATGACGAAGTCGAAGCGCTGCAGCATGTCTGCCGGCTCGTCGAGGCTCCCATCCGGCCGGATCTCTGCTTCGATCCCGTGCAGGATGCGAATCCCCGGCAGACGCCGGGCGACACGCGCCACTTCCCCGCTCTGTGCCAGGGCCGCGTCACGCGGCATCCAGCCCGCGGAGTGGCTGTGATCACTGATGCCGATGTACTCCCAGCCGCGATCGCGCGCCGCGCGCACCACCGCTTCGAGCGAGTCGCGCCCGTCGCTGGCCTGCGTGTGCACGTGGAACGTCCCGCGCAAGTCCGCGAGCGTGAGCAGCCTTGCGGGCAGGGAGTCGCTCTCGGCGGCTTCGATCTCGCCCTCATCCTCTCGCAGCTCGGGTGGAACGTAGCGCAATCGCAGCGCCGCGAAGATGGCCTCCTCGTCGGCGCAGCGGATGAGCTCTTCGCCGCGGAAGAGGCCGTACTCGTTGATCTTGATCCCCATGCGCACAGCCCGGCCGCGCATCGCCACGTTGTGCGCCTTGCTGCCGGTGAAGTGGTGCAGCGCGTACGGGTACTGCTCGTCCGTCACGACGCGCAAGTCGATCTGTAGACCGCTCGGATGCAGAATGCTCGTCTTCGTCGGCCCGCTGCCGATGACGCGTTCCACCCACGCGCCCGAGGCGAAGTGCTGCGTCACGGCGTCCGGGTCCGTGGTGCTCGCGACGATGTCGACGTCGTGCACCGTCTCCTTGCGCCGCCGCAGACTTCCCGCCAGCGCGGCGCGGATGACGGCGGGATGCTGCGCCAAGGAGTCGTACACGGGTGTCGCGTGCTCGGCGGCGACGCTCCAGAAGAAACGTGCGCTCACGCGCCGCAGGTAGGCGATGCCGCGCAGGATGTTCTCCTGCGTCTTGGCTCCGAACCCGCGCACCTCCTTCAGCTGATCCTCACGGCATGCTGTCTCCAGTGCGTCCACCGTGCCGATGTCCAGCGTGTCGTAGAGGAGCTTCACCTTCTTGGGGCCGAGGCCGGGAATGCGCAACATCTCGAGCAGCCCATCCGGGACGCGGGAACGCAGCTCCTCGTGATCGGCGAGGCGTCCGGTGCGGGCGAGGATCGCCACGCGCTCCGCGATGCCGCTGCCGATCCCGCGCACCTTGCGCAGGTCACCGCTGTCGACGAGAGCCACGAGCTCGTCCCCGACGCCGGGCAGGATGCGCGCCGCGTTCTCGTACGCCCGCACCTTGAACGGGTTCTCGCCCGTGATCTCCAGGAGGGCCGCGATCTCCTGCAAGATGGCCGCGATCTGCTCCGCGTTCAGAGCCACGGGCGGAGCGAGCGCCTCGGGCGCCGGAGCCGCAGGCGCTGCCGCTGTTTTCTTGCGCGAGGTGCGCTTGCGACGCGCGCCCGGAGCAGAGGCCCGCGCGGCGCCGCCCTTGCGGGTGCTCTTGCGCGCCGACACCCGGCTCACCCCCTGACCCGCGGCTCGGAGTCTGGACGAGCGATCGGACGCCCTTTCAAACCGTTGCCATAGAACATGTTAGAATCGTCTCTCAGCCAAACTTGATAGAAGTTTGTGAAGGGATTCACTTGGCAACCCCCGAGCGGCTCGCTATGGTGGAATCTGCCGTGCGGGTTGCACAGCCCGCCCTCCCGGCCTCGTCTTTCCCGGGTGTCTGCAGTGGCCCCGTTGCCGTACTCTGGCGCCACTCTGCGGCTGCCGTAAAGGACCAGAAGCATGGCGTTCTTCATCACCGACAAGTGCATCGGCTGCACCGTGTGCGAAACCAACTGCCCCACCGACACGATCAGCGGGCAGCGCAACGAGCTTTACGTCATCCACCCGGAAGACTGCATCGACTGCGGCGTGTGCGCCATCTACTGTCCCGTGGATGCCATCATGGACCCCGATGGCAACATCGTCAAACGGATCAAGCCGCGTGACATTCCCAAGGCGAAGGTCGACCCCGATTTCTGCACCGGCTGTGACTACTGCATCGAGATCTGCCCGGAGGATTGCATCGCGCTCGTGCAGCGCGAGGAGGGGGACGCCCACGGCCACCTGGGTCAGCTCCTCGCAGTCGTCAACGAGAAGAAGTGCGTCAGCTGCAAGCTCTGTGAAATGGTCTGCGCCAAGAACGCGATCTGGGTCGATCGCGACACGCCCTACATCAAGAGACCGATCGAAATGTACTAGCCGCGCGACAGCGCTGCTTCCAGAGGTGAATCATGGCGAACACCGAGATCGCGGGCGAGATGCTCGAGTTCTTCGTCGACAAGGAGACCTGCATCGGCTGCGTCGCCTGCGCCGACGCCTATGATCAGATCTTCAAGATGGTGGACGACAAGGCCGTCGCGTACGCCAAAGCGGAGCCCGGCAGCGTCCGACCTACGAGGGTCATCAAGTGCTGTCCGGTCGATGCAATCTCACTCGTTGCCGGCGAGATGGACGAGGGAGAAGAGGAGCTCACGAGCCTCGACATCGTGGAGGGTTGGCGCGAAGAGTGGGCGAAGCATCGAAACGAGCCGGAGGAGCTCCTGGAGCGCGAGCGCCGCTACGGGCGCATCGTGCACCTGCTCAAGGAGGAGAAGGGCTTCCGCCTACGCATCGAGCTGCCGCGGACCATCCCCAACCACCGACTCGTGTACATGTACGGCATCCATCGAGAGCCGCCCGAGTACGAGTACGTGGTGGAGCAGATCGGTCCCCGAACCCTCTCGGTCCGCGCCCGCCTGACCGATCCGAAACTGCGTTTCCTGGCCGGGAAAATCAACTCGTTCCCGGTCTCCTTCAAAGTGGACTTCGCCTTCCCGGACGCCGTCGGCGCCTGCTATCGCAGGCTGTACGAAGGCGGAATCGAGATCTACGCGTTCCTGGAAGGCGTTCTGGATACTGACGCGCAGCTGCGCAAGGCGATGCTCACCCACGTGGCCTGACGCTTCCAACAGGGTGCTCGTACCGTGCCCACCGGGAACCGCTCCGCCGACAGCGACGGAGCGGCGCCTTCTTTCGGCGCGGGTGGTCACAAGGAGGCCGGGCGTCGCAGCTCGATGCCTCACGAGCTCGGCAGCTCGAGTTGCGCCCGCGGCCACTCCGCGAGCTTGGCGGCCGCTTCATACGAGCTTTGCAGGAAATCGAGAAGCGCGGCCCTTGGGTCCTTTGCGCGTCTGAAGTCTTCGTAGCGCAGCAGGGCCATGCCGCCCTGCGGCGCCCACGACGCGGCTGCGGGGCGAAGTGGCTGCGAGGTCAAGCCCTGCGGCTGCGGGTGGGCGTAGGCGTAGAAGGCGGGCTCGCGCACCTGGTCGTCGCCCACCCAGAAGCCGGCGCTGATGACCTCGTGCGAGTACGCTTCGCGAGTCACCGGGTCGGCATCGGCGGCCACGGCCACGGCGCGCCCCGAGAAGCGCGTCACGGCCAGGTCGAAGCTGTGCCAAAAGAAATGGACCGGGCTGCACTTGCCGAGGAAGCGTCCGCGGAACTCGCAAAAGATCGGCTCGAGGTGTGACAGGATCCACCAGAAGCGATGCACGGAGTCGGGGTCGTAGGTCGCGTGCGTCTCGTCGGTGGCGAAGAGCTCGCGGCTCTTGACGCGCTCCGGGTCGAACGGCTTTGCCAGCACCGTCACACGCATGCCGCACTCCTGCAGCGCCTCGAACAACGCGACGTAGAAGCGCGACACCGAGACACCGCGCAACGGCATGCGCCGCACGTCGCCTGCGCTGGTCCGCAAGAGAAGCTCATGATCGACGAAATCGAGCTCGAGGTCGAAGCTCTGGTTGCCGCACGGGATGGTGCGGGTCGTCAATCCGCGCGCCGACAGGTAGAGCGGAGCGTGCCACCAGTGGTTCAGCTTCGGGGACAGCGTCAGTCGGATCTTCCCGACGATCTGACAGAACAGGTGCAAGGTGATCTTCGTCTCTTCCCACTCCGCGAGTGGCAAGCTCGGGTAGACCTCTTCCGCCTTCATGACGACTCCCCGGTTGGATCCTCCACCCAAGCTGCCGTTCGCTTCCACGTGCGCGCGAAGACGAGCTCGGACAGTGGCTTGCGCAACCGCACCGCCTCATCGCGCCGGCGCAGCGTGTCGTCGAGGGCATCCAGCTCCGCCGCGTAACCGAGAGCCAGAGCCGTGAGCGCCTCGTACCCTTGCGGAATCGTGTACTCCTCGCGCGCCCTCTGCGGCAAGATTCCAATCATCGGATGCACCGACAAACCGAGCGCCGTTGCTTGCAACTGCAGGCTGCACGTCGCCATGCCGATGTCGTGCTGGGCGGCAGGATTCGGCTTGTCGTTGTGCGAGAAGTGCAGTCTCGCCACCGCCAGCGCCAGGACCGGTGCACGACGTGCCCAGGCTTGGTTGCCCTCGACGAGGCACGCGAGCATGCGCTCGAACTCAGCTGCGTCCTTCTTGCGCGCCACGATGAAGCGCCACGGCTGTTCATTGTAGGAGGACGCCGCCCAGCGCGCCGCTTCGAAGAGGGAACGCAGATCGCTCTCCGAAACCGGCCGCGCATCGAAGCCGTACGGGCTCCAGCGCGTCGCAATCAACTCGTGGATCGAGTGGCTCGTGCGAGCACGTTTCGCTTCGTTCATCATCAATCCCTCCATGCGAGGTCGAGCAGGAGGAGCGCGCCTCTAGTAGCGCGGCATCTCCGGGTCGACCTCGGCAGCCCAAAGGTCGATGCCGCCGCGCAGGCTGCGGACGTTCTCGAAGCCACGCTCGGCCAACGCCAGCACGGCGTGCAAGCTGCGCACACCGTGATGGCAGTAGAGAACGTGCAGGCGGTCGCGGTCGATCTTGTCGACGCGCCTCCCGAGCTCGTACATCGGGATGTGTCGCGAATCGGGCAGGCGCACGATTTCGTGCTCCCACGGCTCGCGGACATCCACGAGGACAACGGGCTCACCCGAATCGAGGAGTTCCTTCAGTTCGTTGGCTTCGATCTCGTAATGCATCGCAACTTCTCCCGGACTCGTCGGCTCGATCCGATCGCTACCGCGATCGCAGCGCCGCGTCGATCCGACGCTGCAGCTCCTCTGGACTCACGCCGTGGACCCGCAGCCTCTTTTCCTGCGACGTCGCCCCCGACACGATCTCCACCGCGCTCCGTTCCACCTGGAGCAACGCGGCGACGACGTGCACGAGCTCCTGGTTCGCCTGCCCACGCTCCGGCGCGGCGCGCACCGCCACCTTGACGCCCTCGCCATGGCGCCCCAGCAGGCCGGCCCGACGCGATCGCGGCTTCACGCGCACCGCAAGCAGCGACGTGCACGCATCAGAGGCCGTCATGGGACGGAGCCTCCTGCGGACACGCTCATGGCGCCGCCGCCGTGGCCGCGACCGCCGCTTCTGCCCTCTCGCCGCGCGCGGGAACGACGCGCACCGCAACCGACTTGAATACGGGCGTCCGCGAGCTGGGGTCGATGCGTCTCGGGACCAGCACGTTCGCCTCCGGGAAGTAGACCGCCAGGTTGCCGGGGCGGATGTCGATCGGCTGCACGCGCACGGGACCGTAGCTCCCCGCCTGCGCCGAGATGAACACGCGCTCCCCTGCCGACAGGCCGAGCCGGCGCACGTCGTCTGGGTGTATGAAGACGATGTCGCGCCCTTCGACGCCGCGGTACAGGTCTTCGTAGTCGTACACGACAGTGTTGAATTGCCCCTCGGAGCGCAGCGTCATCAAGCGCATCTCACCTTCAGCGAGCGGGAACTCAGGCGTCGTCGTGGCGTGGAAGTGTGCCCGCCCGTCCTCGGTGGCGAAGCGTGGCTCGTGGCGCACGCGTCCGCTGATCGTGAACTCGCGCTTGGTCGAGTCGATCGCGTACATCTCGGCGAACCCGGGAACCACCTTCGCCATCTCTTGGCGCAAGGTCCGGTGGCTCTTCCAACGCTCCCAGTCGATCGGCTCGCGCGGCAGCACGCGGGCGGCAATCGAAGCCACGATGTCCACCTCGGAGCGGATCTCGGGCGACAGCGGTGCCGCACCACCCTCGGAGAGGCGCACGTAGTTGAACATGCTCTCCTGCGTGGTCCACTGCGCTTCCTCGTCGCGCGTGCGCGCGGGGAGGAGGAGCGTGCTCCGGCCCCGCCCGTGGAAGTGGCCCGGGTTGAGCTTCGTCGAGATGTAGAGCGCCGACTCCACCTGCTGCATGCTGCGCGCCGCCCACTCCGGATCGGGCGAGGCGCTGAACAGGTTGCCACCCAGATAGACCGCGGTTCGAATCCTCCCCGCCTCCATCGCCTCGATGCTCTCGAGGGTGTCGAGACCCTTCGTCGTGGGGAGCTCGATCCCATACGCTTGCTCCAAGGCGTCGGCAAACGCCGCCTTGAGCGCCGGCGTCACACCGACCGAGCCCACGCCCTGCACGTTGGAGTGACCGCGAATGGGCAGGAGTCCGCAGTAGGGTCGACCCAACATGCCGCGCAACATGGCCAGGTTGGCAATCTCCAGAACGTTCTGCACACCGTGCGCATGCTGCGTGATCCCCATCGCCCACATGAAGATCGCCCGCTCCGAACGCGCATAGGCACGCGCCACCTCCTGCATCGTCGCGCGCGCGACACCGCTCGCGCGCTCCAGCTCGCCCCATGCGGCCGCGCGCAGGTCCGCCTCCACCGCATCGAACCCGGTCGTGTAGCGCTCGATGTAGTCGCGATCAAGGGCGTCCGCTTCGAGCACTCCTTTGGCGACCCCCTTCAGGAAAGCAATGTCGCCGCCGATGTGCGGCTGCACGTAGACATCGGAGACGCGCGAGCCGAAGAGCAGGCTCAGGGGGCGCGACGGAATGCGGAAGCGCACGAGGCCCGGCTCGCGTAGCGGGTTGACGACGACGACGCGGCCGCCGCGCTTGCGGATGTCCACCAGGCGCGTGATCAGACGCGGGTGGTTGGAGGCGGGGTTCGCGCCGACCAGGAGAGCGAAGTCCGCATGCTCGACGTCTTCATGGTCGATGGTTGCGGTTCCGGCTCCAATGGCCATCCCCAGCCCGACACCGGAGGCCTGGTGGCAGTAGTAGGAGCAGTTGTTGATGTTGTTGGTGCCGTAAACGCGCGCGAAGCACTGCAGCAGATAGGCCGCTTCGTTGCTGCTGCGACCCGAGGAGTAGAACATCGTCTGCGCCGGCGGCGTGTCGCGCAGCGCCGTCGCCGCACGCTCCAGCGCCTCGGTCCAGCCGATGCGGCGCCAGTGTGTGCTGCCCTCCTCGTACAGCACCGGGAAGCCGATGCGACCCACGTCCTCGAGCCGCTTGTGATCCCAACCCAGAAGCTCCTCGTGGGAGTGCTGGGCGTAGAACTCCTCCGGGATCGGCGGCATCATGTCCGCGGCTTGCGCCTGGAACGACTTCTTGCACACCTCGAGAGCGTTGCCGCTCTCGTTGCGCATGCCGCCACGCTGTCCCCCCATACCGAGAGCGCAGGTCTTGCACGCATTGCGGGCACGCATGCGTCGATAGAAGCGCAGAACTCCGCCCGCTTCGCGCGCCTTGCGCCACGAGTACCGGAGAGCCGCGAAGCCTCCACCGCTGCGCATCGTGACCTCCGCCATTGTCGCGCTCGTCGAGGATCGTGGCGCAGTATAGCAGGATGCGACGCGTGTTCGATGCTCAGCGCGTCAGCTCCATCTCCGCCATGCGCTCCACGTAGGTCCGCGTTACCTGCTTGCGTGAAAGCAAGCCGAGAAAGTGGCGCTCGGCTTCATCCCACACGATGATCTCGTCCAGATCCACGCTCGCCAGCAGACGCAGAACTGCCGCCAGATCGGTGTTGGGCGTCACATGCGGAAAATCGCTGACCATGAGATCCTGCGCGATGATCACGTCGGCGGGCAGGTGCTCGTTGATGACCCTGCGGATCTGCTCGAGCGACACCACGCCCACGAGCACGCCGCCCGAGTCCAGGACGGGGAACGTCGTCTGCTCGGTGGAGGCAATCGCCGTGAGGATGTTGCCGAGGCCCTCCCCTTCGTGCAACACGTGCACCTTTGCATCGGCACGCACCACCTCGGCAACGCGGATCCCGCGCAGGACGTCGATGGCGTAACGCCCTTGATGTGCGGGGGAGTCGACGCGATTCGGCACCTGACTCGAGTACAGCTTCCAGCGTCGCGACATCGCGAACGTCAAGGCGCACACCCACATCGAAGGCAGCAGGAGCGAGTAGCTGCCGGTCATCTCGCTCACCATCACGAGCGTGGAGATGGGCGTCTTGGCGATGCCGGAGAAAAAGCCCGCCATCCCGACGACGACGTAAGCAGCCGGTTGCTGCACCACGTTGGGGAAGAGATTGTGGAGGATGAGGCCGACAGCGCCCCCGACGCATCCCCCGATCACCATCGAGGGTCCGAAGACCCCCGCACTGCCACCCGAGCCGATGCTGAAAGACGTGGTGACGATCTTCCCGAGGGCGATGATGGCCAGCAGCCCGGCTCCGACCGTGAGCGTCGTGGGTGCATCCAGCGCATCCTGAATGACGCCGTAGCCGAACCCGAGAACGGAGAGCGACTCCTCGCGTCCCGACGCGGCCAGGAGCCCGACACCCAGGAGGCCGGTGAAGAGGCCACCGAGCGCCGGCTTGAGAACAACCGGTACCTTCCAGCGCTCGAACCAGCGGTGCACGCCGTAGAAGGTGCGCACGTAGAGGAACCCGTAGACGACAAGGACCAGGGCGAGCGCGAAGTAGGCGGCGAGCTCCAGCGGATTCGTGAAGGTGAGGGCCCCAGTGCGGAAGAGAGTCCCGGTGCCGTGGAAGAGCGTAAACGTGCAGTAGGCGATGATCGACGCGATGCAAGCCGGAATCATCACCGTGGCCTCGAACTCCGAAGAGCTGTAGAGAATCTCCGATGCGAAAAGTGCCCCGGCGAGCGGTGCCCTGAAGATGCTGCCGATGCCGGCACCGATTCCCGCCGCCATCAGGATGCGGCGGTCCTCGGCCGACAGCCGCAGGCGTGTGGCGATGAAGGAGCCGAAGCCGGCACCAGTCTGCGCGATCGGTCCTTCGCGCCCGCCCGAGCCGCCGGAGCCCAGCGTCAACGCCGAGGCGAGGATCTTCACCAACGGAACCGTCGGGCGAATGTACCCGGCGCGTGTGTGGTAGGCCTGAATGGCAGCATCGGTCCCGTGTCCAGCCGCTTCCGCCGCAAGCCAGCGCACCAGCGCGCCGGAAAGCAAGCCACCCAGCGCTGGGACAAGTGCCAGAGCCCAGAGCCGACGTGTATCCGGAACGAAGTGGAAGAGCGGCTCCTCACCGGCCGGGAGCGCGGGGCTCCAACCGGCGAGCCGTTCGAGGAAGAAGTGCACGCCAGCGCGGCTGAGATAATCGAAGAGGAGTCCACCCAGTCCGGCAACGATGCCGACCGCCGCGCAGTAGAGCAGCCAGCGTGCGCCGTGCTGCAGCTCGGCGCTGCCGAGCGCCACCACCGCCCGACGCAGGCGTTCCTCGAAACGTTTTCCCCGCGAAGCGCTGGTGGCCAACCGGTCGTTTCCTCTTCGGAAGTTTCCAGGAAAGAACCGCGACGGGCTTCGCCCGTGGACGTGCCCGGCAATGTCCGAGCCGCACGCTAGCACACGCCTACGGGGCGTTCAACGCGCACCCTGGCCGCTTCGCGCCACTCCTGCTATGCTGCGCGCGTCGGCGTACCCGATTCTCCAATCACCCGCTTTCGAAGCCACCGGCGCGACGGGGGATTCCACATGTGGCGGTTCTTGCGCTTGCTCCTGGCGCTGATTCTCAGCCAGATCGTGATCTTCTTCCTCTTTCTGGCTCTGCTCCTCGGCGTCGTCGCGACGTTCTCGTCCGTGCCGAGCGTGCAAGAGGAGAGTGTGCTGTGGGTGCAGCTGCAGGGGGAGATCGTCGAGTACCCCACGTTGCCACGCGTTCCCTTTCTGCGCCGCAGACCCCTATCGCAGAGCGCCATCCTGGAAGCACTCGACATGGCGGAGCGCGACGATCGCATGACCGCCGTCGTCCTCGACATCGACTATCCGCGCATCGGCTGGGGCAAAGCCTCGGAGCTGCACGAAGCGATCCTGGGCTTCAGACAGAGCGGTAAACCGGTGTTTGCCTACGCGCCTTTCCTCGACGAAATCAGCCTTTTCGTGGCGACCGCGTGCGATTCGATCTTCCTGCCACCCACGGGCAAGATCTACATGGATGGGATCGGCATCGGTCCCATGTACTTCAAGGGCACGTTCGACAAGCTCGGTGTCCGTCCCAACTTCGCGCGTACCGGCGAGTACAAGGACGCACCCGAAACCAGCCTGCGCCGCGACATGTCACCCGAATCGCGCGAGCAGTGGAGCTGGCTGCTTGATGGCATCTGGGTCGAGTTCCTCGAGACACTCTCCACGAGTCGCAACATCGGGCGCGCCGACCTGGAAGAAGCGCTGAACCTCGGGCTCCTGCAACCGCACCAGGCGGTCGATCTCGGTTTGATCGATGGCGTGCGCTATCGTGAAGCGCTGTTGGGTGAGCTGGTGGAAGACGCGAACGATCCGCGCCTGGTCCCTCTGATGGGTTACCACCAGGGGATGGAGGCGCGTGCGCCAAGGCGCGGCGACGCCATTGCCGTGGTGCACACGCGCGGCCTCATTCTGCGCGGGCGCAACAGCTACAACCCGTACGTCGGAACCATCCTGGGCGCGGCCTCGGTGGTGCGCGACCTCGAGGCCGCGACGGCGGACGACGACGTCGTGGCCGTGGTGCTGCGTATCGACAGCCCGGGCGGTGAAATCATCGCCAGCGACATCATCAGCAACGCGGTGGAACGCGTGCAGACGCGCAAACCCGTCGTCGTCTCCATGGTCGACGTGGCGGCGTCCGGCGGCTACATGATGTCGTTCCGGGCCAACCGCATCGTCGCACTGCCGACGACGATCACGGGCAGCATCGGCGCTTACACCGGCAAGCTCAACCTGCGCGGCCTCTACGGCAAGATCGGCGTGACGCGCGACTTCGTCACGCGCGGCTCCTTTCCCTTCCTGTTCAGCGACTACCACGACTGGAGCGCCGAGGAGGAGAGCCTCATCGTGAGCCGGCAGCGAGAGGACTACGATCGCTGGATCTCCGGCATCGCCGCCAATCGCAACCTGACGCCGGAGACGGTGGACCGTCTCGGGGGCGGCCGCGTTTGGACCGGCCTGCAGGCGCTCGAGCACGGTCTCGTCGATGCGCTCGGGGGACAGGAGCTGGCGATCGAGGTGGCGAAGGACGTCGCAGGCCTGGCCGAGGATGCGCGCCCGCGCATCGTGCACTACCCGGAGGAGCGCGGCTTCATGGACCTGCTCCTCGAAGAGGGGGATCTTCTCTGGGCCAGCCTCGTCGAGAGCTGGGCGGGATCGTGGGCACCGCCGCGCGACGCGTCGTGGGGCGTTCTCAACTTCGATCTGCTGCGCTGAAAGCCCGTGGGCGCTCGCAGAGCCGCGCACGTGCCGAGCAAAGCACGCGACGGCCCTGCCTACGTCCGGTAACGCAGCAACGCAGCCACGCCGGTCTGCATCTGCAAGCTCGCAGGGACCGCCGCCACCTCACCGCCGCTCGCCAGGACCTTCGTGATCAACTCCCCGCGCACATCGGTGCTCTCGACAATGCCCGCACAGAAGGGGCAGCTGAGCGGAACGTGTGTCCCCATCGAGCTGCAGCCGGTGCAGCGCCAGCCGCGCGCATCGAAGTCAGAGCTGACGTAGAGGCGCCGGATCGCGTGCTCGTTGGCGGCTTGCAGCACTTCGGCGGTGCCGCGCGCTCCACGCGTGGGCGAGAGCGCATCGTCGAGCTGCCGCTCCAGCTCGAGTTCGTTGCGCCGCTCTTCACCGCGTTCGAAGCTGGCGAGGATCCTGCCGACGATCTCGCGCTCCTGTGCCTTCAAAGACACCGGCAGTCCCACGACGACACGCTGCACAACACGCTCCGGCAGGTAGGCGCGAAATGCGGTGACCACCTTCTCCGGGCCGGCGATGACGACGGCGAGCGCGGGCTCTCGATCGGAGAGCTGTGTGAGCGCGCTCGCAACCTCACGATGGTGGTGATCCACTTGGTCGTCGACGCGTCTCTGGAAACGCATCTGCGACCAGCCCCCTTGGTGGTGGCGTCGCATCACGTCGTTGTGGATCTCCGCTTGCGGTTGAATACTGCCGGCGCCGAGCTCGAGAATGCGTGCCGAGCGTGAGTCCACCAGACACGCGAGGACACGCGGCGCACCGCTCGTCACGGATTGCAGCGGGTCGAGGTAAGGGCGGTCGGAAACGACGAACGTGCTTCGAAACGGCTCGCTCGAGCCGACGACATGAAAGACCTTTTGTCGGGCGCAGGCAAAAAGTGCAACTCCTTGGCTCTTGCGCTCGACGCGAGCATGAATGACGTCTTCGAGATAGGCGAGGACGTGGCGACCGTCCGTGTCGATGTAGTTGCGATCTCGCGTCCTGCGTGCATCGGTCAGCGCGTGGCGCAGTTGGCCGCGAACAAACACGCGCATCGCCTCTGCGGATTCTTCGTTGTGGCCAATGTCGAGGTAAACGCTCAGGAAGGGATACGTGGGTGGAAGGCTCTGCAAGTCCCGAAGCTCTCGGGTGTATGGCATCTTGGTCTCCCTCAGCTCGAGTAGGGGGGAATCCACCATTGCGGTGTCCAGGGACGGACGAGCTGGCAGTACGGGGCCTTGACGGGGGTGGGCGGACGAGAGAGGCGCTGTGGAGCGCAGGCTTGCGGTGAAGCCTCGAGACCCCAACCGACCATCCATGTCCAAGTCGCAGCATCAGCGATGCCTCTCTCTCCGTTTACTCTACACGGATTCGGGGACGCCGGGAAGAGCCATCGGGAAGCGATGCAACTCCCGGTCACAACGTCGCTTCGCCGACCGAGCGGGCCCGGGCTCGGCGCCCCCGACGGCCGAGGTCGGTGCGGCGGAGCGCCTAGTCGCGCACACCATCCCGAGCCGATGAGCTTCTCCACGAGTGGACGCCAGGAGGGAGCAGCAGACGACGTGCATCCATCCGTCCCCCGACGCAGGTCGACACGGCAAGCGAAACGGGAAGCTGAGCCCGCAACGAACGAGCAACACCACCTCAAACCAGCGCAGCCTCGCGCAGACGCCTTTCGATCCACGCAGGCTGCTTGCAGCGAGCGGCGAGGATCACGGCGCGCGCCGTGCTGAACAGAGCCATCGCGATCCACAATCCAGCGAGCCCGAGGTGCAGAACGCCCGCCAGGAGCAGAACCGCCGGGACGAAGACGCCGAGACAGGAAACAGCAATCTGCAACGAGAGGAAACGCGTGTCGTTGGCACCGATGAACACGCCGTCGAAGACGAAGGCGATGGCGTTGATCGGTTGCAGGAGCACCATGATCCACGTCAAGCCGACGACGGTGCGGACGACCTCAGGATCGCGGGTGAAAGCGGCGGCGATGAGCCGCATCCCGAACAAGTAGAGGAGCGCGTACACGCCGCTGATCGCGAGCCCCCACAGGGTCGCACGCCCGATCAGACGGCGCGTCAGCGACGCCTCGCCCGCTCCGAGCGCGTTCCCGACCAGCGTCTCGCACGCCAGCGCCACGCCGTCGATCGAGTAGGCGGACAAATACCACAGCTGCAGGAGTATCGCGTTCGCAGCCAGCGGCACCTCGCCGAGACGCGCCGCCACCGCGACCATGACGAAGTACGCGGCCATGAGAAGCAAGGTGCGATTGAACAGGTGTGTCTGTGTCGCCAGGAGCCTTCGCAGCCGACGTGGGCTGAAGAGCCCGGCGGCGTGCCAACCTGCGCGCAGCGCGTGGTTGTAGCGCACTGCAAGCACCGCCAACGCGACGCTCACCCCAGCGAGCGCACCGAAGAGGCTCGCCCACGCCGCCCCGACGACACCCAGCTTCGGCAGCCCGAGCAACCCATGGATGAGCAGCACGTCCCCCACCACGTTGACGACGTGGAGGACCAGAGTGACCACGAGCGGCGTCACGGCATCCTTCATGCCGCGAAAGAAACCGGAGAGCGCGAACAGCAGCAGCACGGCGGGCGCGCCGAGGATACGAATCTCGATGTAGGAGTACGCCCAGCGCTGCACCTCCGGCGTGCCGCCCGCGAGACGCAACCCCAGCGTCGCGATCGGTTGGCGCAGGAGAATGATCGACACCCCGAGCAGGAGCGCGAGGGTCGCCGACTGAAGCAGGGTTTGCCCGGCGCGCGCGTCGTCGCCGGCGCCGTACGCCTGTGCCACGATCGCCGTGGTCCCCATTCTCAGGAATCCGAACACCCAGTAGAGAGCGTCGAAGACCATGGAGCCGATCGACACCGCACCGATGAACGCCACGGGACCCAGCTGCCCGACGAGAGCAGTGTCGGCGATGCCCACGAGGGGCACGGTGATCGTGGCAAAGAAGCTCGGGATCGCGAGGCGCAGGATCTCGCGATTCAGGTGGGTGGATGGCGGACGTGTGCGCGCGACGCGTGGGGCGTTCACGCGCGCAGCATATCACGAAGAGAAAGCCCGCCCGGCCGAGGGGGGCCAGGCGGGCCAGGGGGGAGACGGCGAGTGATGCGTCGGTGGAGCTTCCATGCTCCATTGGTCGCTCTGCTCGGGGCTGGCGGAGCCGCCGGCCGTTGCGCGCTGCCGAGGCCGGCGTGCTCCACGCCCCGAACGAGGCGGCGGCATGGCAAGTGTTATCCGGAGTATCTTAGCGCGGAGCCAACGACATCCGGTTCTCGCTACACCGCCGCACATCCATTTCGACCCAAACGGACCCGAAACCCAGCTGCGCGACGCACGATCCGAGGGGCGGACGCAGCGTCCGATTCCGCTTCAGGCAACCGACGAATCGGGCCGCGCGAACAGGGAGAAGCCACCACGGCGCGCCCACCTGCGACGCCTCCGCGGTCGCTTTCCCGAAGCGTTGGGGCGGGGCGAATCGAAGGCGCAGGGTGAGTGGGACAGTCGGGCGGGAGCGACCGGCACCCAGAGGGGACCGGATACGCCACGGGTAGTGGGAACCACCCGGATGTGCCCGCACGTTGTACCCGCGTCCGTGGATCGCTCCATCGACGGAATCAGGCTTCGGCTTACGCTCGTGTGCGTCTCGGTACGAACAAACGCCCCGGACGCACCACTCGCGCGATGCAGTGGTGGAACAGGCAATCCCCGTTCCCCGGTCTGGAAGCAACAGGCCGCCGCTCGCGGCCCGACCTGAATCCGTTGCAGCGCAACCGCTTGGGAGCGGCAGGGAACGCCGGTACGGCAATCAGACGCAACGGCGGGCGTCACGAGCGGGAAGAATGGCTCAATGTCACGGGCCCAATCGGTGCCGATCCCCCAAGCTGGAATCGTCTGTGACCATGCCGCCGCGACGTGCGCTCCGCTTCCTTGTTCTTCCTCGACGCGGCGGATCGGCCTGCGACCCGATTGACGCCTCGCCGTGCCGCCGCTAGGATTCGACGTTCTCGTTGCCGCTCATCCGACTCTCCCCGGATTCGTGGACCATGCAGGATCTGATACGAAAGCTGCTTCTCGAGATGGGTGAGGACCCGGAGCGCGAGGGCCTGCGCCGGACGCCGGAGCGTGTCGCCGAAGCGCTCCGCTTTCTGACGCAGGGGTACGAGCAGGACGTCGAGAAAACGCTGAACGAAGCCGTCTTCCGCGAAGACTACAACGAGATGGTGATCGTTCGTGACATCGACTTCTTCAGCATGTGCGAGCACCATCTCCTACCGTTCTACGGCAGGTGTCACGTCGCGTACGTCCCCGACGGGAAACTGATCGGGCTCTCCAAGGTCCCCCGAATCGTCGAGATCTTTGCTCGGCGCCTGCAGATGCAGGAACGCCTGACGCAGCAAATCGCCGACTGCCTCGAGCGAGCGCTCGAGCCCTCGGGCGTCGCTGTCGTCACCAAGGCGTACCACCTCTGCATGTCGATGCGCGGTGTCGAAAAGCAGAACGCGCATGCCGTGGCGAGCGCCATGCACGGGAGCTTCTTGCAGGACTACCGGACGCGCGAAGAGTTCATGGGGCTGATCCAGCCTTGAGCGCACGCAAGAGAGCACCGGAGCAGGGTCGAGCCTTGCGTGGCCGGGTGGCGCTCGTGACCGGAGCCGGGCGCGGACTGGGGCGCGCCATCGCCTCGGAGCTGTCGCGGCACGGTGCCCGCATGGTCCTCACGGCGCGAACCGCACGCGAGATTCGCGCCACGGCCCGCGCTCTCGAACGCAAGGGTGGACAGGCGCTCGCACACCCTTGTGACGTGCGCGACTCGCGCCAGGTTGCAGAGCTCCTCGCAGCCAGCGTGGCGCGCTTCCGCAATCTCGACATCCTCGTGAACAATGCGGGCGTCTTCCGGATGGCTCCCCTGCAGAAGACCGACGAAACGATGTGGGACGACATCCTCGACACCAACCTGAAGGGAACGTACCTCGTCACCCGCGCCGCCCTGCCGCAGCTCGAGCGTCGCAAAGGACAGATTGTGAACATCCTCTCCACCGCGGCACGCATCGTCTTCCCCGACAACAGCGCATACTGTGCCTCGAAGTGGGGCCTGCTTGGTTTTACGAACGCGCTGCGCGACGAGCTGCGTCCGCGCGGCATCCGCGTCAGTGCGGTTCTGCCGGGTGCCGTGGATACGCCGATCTGGGACGAGGTTCCGGGCCACTGGGAGCGTGATACGATGCTGCGTCCCGACGCCGTCGCACGCGCCGTCGCGCACGTCTGCACCCAGGTGGGCAGCGCCTCGACGGACGAGATCCTGCTCACGCCGGCACGCCGCGCGTAAGGCGCTGCAGGAATCGCGGCGACGCTGCCGGGATTGGAGACTCATGCGATTGGTGAGCTTTGGCGAGCCGGGTTCGGAGAGACCCGGCGTCGTGATCGACGACCGCATCGTCGACCTGCAGCGTTGCGACGTCTCGCTGCCGGGCAGCATCCGAGACATTCTGGATCAAGAGCGCTTGCACGACGCGCGCCGGATCGTCGAGAGCGGAGAGGCTCCTGCAGAAGCGCACGTGGCGCTCGCCGGCACGCGCCTCGGGCCCCCGATCCCGTGGCCCTCCAAGATCGTCTGCGTCGGTCTCAACTACGCCGATCATGCGGCGGAGCAGAACCGGCCACTGCCGAAGGTTCCGCTGCTCTTCGCCAAGGCCACCACCGCGCTGCGGGGCACGGGGGATGCCATCCTCTTGCCGGTGAACGAGGAGCGCGTCGACGTCGAAGCGGAGCTGGCCTTCGTCATCGGGCGCCGTGCACGCCACGTGGGCGCTGCCGATGCCGACGCCGTCGTCGCCGGCTACATGTGTTTCAACGACGTCTCCGGGCGCGCCGCGCAGTATTCCGATCGGCAGTTCTTCCGTGGCAAGGGCTTCGACACCTTCGCGCCGTGTGGACCCTACCTCGTGACCGCCGACGAGATCGCCGATCCGCACGCACTCGCCATCGGCTCGCGGGTCAACGACCGCGTCATGCAGCAAAGCAACACGAGCCAGCTCGTCTTCAAGGTTCCGCAGCTGGTGGAGTACATCACACGCTCGATGACGCTCCTTCCCGGCGACATCGTCGCCACCGGAACGCCGGCCGGCGTCGGTGTGTTTCGTGATCCGCCGATCTTCCTGCGGGATGGGGACCGCGTCGAGGTCTCGATCGAAGGCCTGGGAACGTTGTCGAATCCGGTGCGCTCGGAGCGGGTGGAGGAAACGGGGACTCGGGCGATCAGGTGATCCCGAGCTCCGCTTCGGAGAAGACGACCGCCTCGAAGCGCTGGATCCGAGCTCCACGCTTCCATGCGTCGGCGGGAAGTCCCGCCTTGCGGCAGACGTTGTCGAGGAACTCCTCACGTCCCCAATGCAGCTGCACGGGGACCTGCGGCAGCAGGATCCCGCGCCGTCCCTCCTTGTCGATGAGCAAACCGTCGCGTCCCACCTCGATCTCGGCGACGTCCTCGACATCCTGGAGCGGACCGAGAACCGAGATCTCGATGTCGAGATCCTCCACCTCTTCGGGCGCGACCGAGGCGAAACGCGGGTCGCGTGTGGCCGCGGCGCGCGCGTTCTCGATGACCGCTTCGACGAGCGCTTTGCGCGCTTCCAGCCAACCGATGCAACCTCGGAGGCGGCCGCTTCGCCGTGTGTGCAGGCTCACGAAAGCAGCGCGCGGCACGTTCAGGTCGGGCGACAGCTCCGACGCCGCGTAGAGGTCCGACGGCAACGGGGTTCCACGCGCCGCGTGTGTCACGCTCTCGCGTGCGAGGCGCAGCAACGCGCGCCGATCCTGCTCCGGGATCGAGGCGCGCGGCCACGGGCTGTCGAGCGGAGAGCCGCCATCGAACGATCCCATCCGATCCGCCTCCCGGACCATCTCCTCAGCCTCCGCAGCGAGCTTTTCGCTCTCGTCATCCCCCTCGGTGAACGCCAACGCTGCGTAGCTCACCGAGTGTGACCAGTCACCCGTGATCGCGCCGCTCGTGGTGTACCCGCGCAGCTCCCCCTTCCAGGTGCGCGGCAGCATCTGCAGCAGGACGCCGAGGGGTCGCCGACCACAGATCGTATTGCCGGTGCGCTCGAGCACGCTGTGGAACTCGTCGAAGGAACCGCGCGTGATGGCGTCGATCGCCTGCGCGTCGAAGTTGCGGATGTTCTCCTCCACCCGCTCGACGAACGGGACGTAGCCGAAGGCCTTGCCGTAGTGCATGAAATCGCTGCTGATGACGAAGAGCGTGCGTGCATCCAGCAACGCCGAGAGACTTGCCGCGACCTCGTCGAACTCGTCGCCGCGCAGCTCCCCCACCAACACCGGAACGAGCCTGGCTCCCGGGAGCCGGTGCTGCAGAAAGGGCAGCTGCATCTCGATGGCGTGCTCCTGCGCGAAGGGGCGCGGCGTGCAGACGAAGTGAGGTTGCGACGCCAAGGCCTCCACCGCCTCCAAGTCCACGGCCACCTGTCCGAGCGGGCTCTCGTAGTGCGACGACGGATCCACCGCGGCACCCGTCAAAGGGAAGCGGTGGTTGGGTGCGAGAACGACGACGCGCTCGTGATGATCGCGACCCGCGGCGACATAGCCGTGAGCGGCGGTCGGCCCGGAGTAGCGCAACCCGGCATGCGGTACAACCAGAGCGCGCAGGGGCGCTCTGCGCCGCCACGGACGCGCTGCGTCCAGCATCACCTCGACCTGGGAGGTGAGATGCCCCGGCTCCTCCGGATACCAGCTTCCCGCGACTGTGGCGGGACGGGCTCCGGTCGGTTGGAAATCCTGGCCCGACATACTGGATCCCTCGGCGGCCGCGGCGTTCCTGTCGGCAGCGACAGCGCCTGCGCACGCGCGTTGCGTGGTGCGAACGGAAGGGACGGAACACTGCCGACTGGCCAAGCGTAGACCTGCGCCGGACTCCCTGCAAGCCCTTGCGGTAGATCGAGCTCGGCGTGGCATGTGCGTTGCTCGACCCCGCTGCGGAGTTGCTCCACGTGCCGTCGGGTCGCGAGCCTGGGAAGAAGAGGCTCGCCCGTCCGCGTACAGCCGCGTGGAGCTGCGGTTCTCACAGACATGGGGTCACGAAGAGGTGGTTGGAATGTTGCGCAAGACGCTGTTGGGAATGATCGCGAGCGTGTGGATCGCGACGACCGCGTCCTCACAAGAGGTTCCCGTGCAGCTCGAGGTCTCCGGTGCGTTCTTGACGCAGTACATCTGGAACGGATTCGACCGCGTCGAAGCCCGCGGTCTGGAGTCCGGTCCCGTGGTGCAACCGCAGGTCACGGTCGGAATGCGAAACTCGCCACTCCGCGCCCACGTGGCCGGCTCGTTCGTCGTCAACGAGCAGAGCGAGCTGCACGAAACGATCTACGGCGTCAGCGTGGTGCGCGACGCCACGCCGTTGACGCGTCTCGGCCTCGGCTACAATTACTACGACGATCGCGTTGCGTTGGGTCCCGACGAGCAGAGCGCCGACGCACACGAGGTTTGGGGATCCCTCGAAGCGAGAAGCCCGGTGGGCTCACGAATTGTTCTCGCGGCGAAGTGGGAGAAGCCGACGCGGGAGGGCCTCGACCCCTTCACGCTCTTCCTCGGCGAGCTCGGTTACGAGGTGCCCCTGCTTCCCGTCGTCGGTCCGGGTGGCTTCGGACTCGATCTCGACGTCTCGACGAACGTCATCTACACCACCGGCATGAAGCAGAACGACGTCGAGGTTCTCTCCTCCGGCTTCACCGTCTGGCAGATGGGGGCCGCGGCTTCCCTCAAGTCGGGCCGCGTGGCCGTGATCCCGTCGTTCAACTACCAGGTGACTCTCAAAGATGCGGTGAATGACAAGAATCCGGTCTGGGGCGGCGTCACCGTCTCCTACGCCTTCTGAATCGCAACGGGCCGCCGGTTCGATCCGGCGGCCCGATGCGGTGTCCCTCTGCCTGCGCTCAGCGAACCTGCAGCTCGCACGTCGCCACGATCCCGATCAAGTCGGGTGCTCCGAGCCCGATCTCGATGCGGTAGAGCCCCGGCACGGCGAACGCATAGCCGCCCGCTCCGTTCAGCGTGACAGTCCAGGTGCGCGATGCACCCGGTGCCAGCTGCACCGTCGCGGGAGTCGCCACGCTCCAGGGGCGCGGTGCGGGGATCGGGTTGCCGTCGAGTTGCACGCGAGCAACCAGACTGCCATCGCGAAGATCGAGCTTCGCGGGCACCTCGATCGGGCGCGCGCTGCGGTTGTGCAGCGTCACGCGAATGTGGATCGCTGAAGCGGCCGATACCTCGGCACGTGACGGTTCGACCACGAGCGCGAAGCCGACCGACGTCGACCCCTCCCCCGATTTCACTTCGCGCTCCTTCGGCTCGGTCTGCGGCACCCGAGTCGCGGCGTCGAATGCCTCCTCGCGCTCGACGGGCGAGGCCAGCGGCGGCGGCGGCGCCAGCGCCAGGCTCGCGCGCCCCATGACCGACGACAGCTTCCTGGAGAGACCCTGGCCCCGATGCGGAGCGCTCGCCCCGAAAACACCTTCGTGGCTCACGCCCTCCGGCATCGGCACCGGCTGCGCCACGAGCATCGTCTCGCCGCTTTCGTTGACGACCTGGTTGTCCACGGCGACGAACGAGGTGTAGCTCGACACCAGCCGGAAGCGCAGCGCCAGGTCGGTCACCTCGCGCACGAGCTCTGCTTGCTCGCCCGCGAGCATGCGGCTGGTCAGGCCCGCAATGCGCTTGCGCGCCCAGAGCACGGCGACCTCCTCATGATCCTGCGCGCGCTCCGGCAGTCTCACGCGCACCCGACGTTCGAAGTCGTGTCGTCCCAGCTTGCCGCGGACCGTCACCGTGCCACGACCCGGCTGCTCGTAGACCCCGCTCACGACCAGGGGCTGTCCAGCAAAAAGATCGGGCAGACGCGCCGGCTGCACGTCGCGCACCTTCAGATCGCCCCAGTCGATTCGGAGATCGGTGAGGTAGGGGTGCGACACGCGTGCGTAGAAGCGCTCCACGACCTCACGCGTGTCTGCGTGCAGCGCCACGTAATCCACGGCACCGCGACCCTCTTCGGCCAGGCCGTCAAGGAGGTAGCGATTGACGCTGCTGCCAATGCCGAAGGAGAAGAGGCGCGCGTCGCCAACGAGAGTGCGCACCAGGTGGAGGATCTCCGCGTCGTTGCCGATGTAACCATCGGTCATGAAGAAGACCAGGCGAATGCGCTCCGGATTGGCCGGGTAGCGTAGCGCCGCCTCGATTCCGGCACGCATGTGCGTGCCGCCCTGACCACGCAGGCGCTCGATGTAGCCGAGCGCGCGTTGGACGTTCTCTGGCGTGTTCGCCACCGGCTTGGCAGCGAAAGGGGAGGCGCTCTCGGAGAAACGGATGATCTGGAAGGTGTCGTCCGGGTTGAGATGCTGCAGCGCCCAGCGCATGGCGGCCTTCACCTTGGCCATCGGCTCGCCGCGCATCGAGCCGGAGGTGTCGAGCAGGAAGATCATCTCCTTCGGACGTGCCTCCTGCGCCGTCACCGTCGCTTCCGGTTGCAGCAGGAAGGAGAAGTATCCCTCCGGCGACTCGCTCGGATCGCGGTATGCCAGCATCCCGAACTCCGGACCTTCGCCTGCAACCGTCCAGCGCAGGATGAAGTCCTTGTTCGGGATCGTGTCGCTCGCCTTCAACGACACGCGCGCGCGGCTGCGGCCGTCGCGCATCACGTCGACGGCGTGGCTGTCGCAGCGCAAGTCACGCAGTGCGACGCCGGCGTCCAGCTCCACCGTGATGCCGAGATCGTGTCCCGAGCGCATGCCAGGCGGCAGGACGGGAGGGGTGATGCGCGACGCATCGGGGACGCGATCGGTATCGGGAGCCCATCCGCTGCCGCGTCGCTGCGGCTGCGTGCCGCTGCTTGCCGGCGTGATCCCGCTCCCGAGAGGCGTGCCCGGAATGAAACGCGGGCCGACCACCGTCGGGAACACCATCTCGTACTCGCCATCCTCGTACTTCAAGTTCTCGACGAAGCGCAGGCGCACGACGATCTCGTGACCCGGCATGATGTTGGCGATGCTCTGCGTGAAGATGTTGGGACGCTCCTGATCGAGAAGTGCCGCGGTCCGGCCGGCGCGCTTGGCGCTCTCGTAGATCTCGCGTGCCGCTTGTCTCTCGTGGATCTCGCCACGGATGATGCGCTCACCGATGCGCATCTCGAAATCGTTCACGGCCGCCTCGTGCGGCAGCGGGAAGACGTACACGGCTTCGATCGGTGTCGCATACGGGTTCGAGAAGCGTTGCTCCACGGTGACCTGCGCCGTCTGCCCTGCCACCTGCGCTCGCACCTCGGTATGCTCGAGTGGGAAACGGCCCATCGGCTTGCCGTCGGGATCCACCACCTGCAGATCTGGCGTGAGCGGCCCATTGCCGCACCAGCCACGCTCCTTCTCCTGCGGCTCGGCCTCCGCTGCCAGGAACAGCGCCCCCAGCGTCAGGAGCGGCAGGATCTTGCGTGCGAGCGGATGTCGCGCTGGTTGCGTGTGCGGACTCGTCGATCTCGCGAGTCGCGTCGTTGCGTTGCGGGGCATGGGGTCCTCCCGTCGTGTCGGTTTCGAGCCTCGCTGTCGTTTGGGTGGCGCCCACTGGCCACTCGAGTCACCTACCCGGCAGGCCTGCGCCTATTCCCAACGCCAGCGCGTCCGTCTTGACACACCGCGCAATCGTGCCAACCCCGTTTCGGCCCCGCCAGGTCCTTTGAATCGGCAGCATGCCCGCTTTTTTGGCGCCCAGACGGCGCGTTCGGCACGCTCTCAGCATGCAGAGGGGGCCGGTGCGCGGTGCTCCAGGCGGCACGCCCATGAGCAGAGCGCCCGGCTGTGGAAACACCCCGCGGCGGCTCGATATAGTGTTCCTCCTTGCGGCGTCGAGACGCTCCGATGCTCCGATCGCCACAACCGAAGGGACGTGTTCGATGCGTCTGACACCAGCCGTGATCCGCAGCAAGCTCGGGTACTTCTCCATGGAGATCGGTCTCGACCCGCGCATCCGCACCTACAGCGGTGGCCTCGGCGTTCTCGCGGGGGACACGCTGCGCTCCGCCGCCGACCTGCACGCGCCGATGGTTGGAGTCACCCTCCTGCACCGGAACGGCTACATGCGCCAGAGTCTCGGCGCGGACGGAATGCAGCAGGACGCTCCCTACCCCTGGAATCCAGCCGAGATGCTGGAGCCGTTGGAGCGGCAGATCTCGATCCGGATCGAGGGGCGCGAGGTGCGTATCCGGGCCTGGCGCTTCATGGTCGCCGGCGTCACCGGGCACACGATCCCGGTCTACTTCCTCGACACGGATGTCGACGGGAACGATGCGTGGGATCGGACGCTGACGGGCCAGCTCTACGGCGGCGATGCGCGCTACCGGCTGTGCCAGGAGGTGGTGCTCGGTGTGGGCGGCGTGGCGATCCTGCAAGCTTTGGGGCACGGCCCCGACCTGCAGTACCACATGAACGAGGGACATTCGGCGCTTCTGACGCTGGCACTCCTCCAGCGCCAAACGCGCGCGCGCGGCTTGCGAACATTCACCGACGCCGACGTGGAGGCGGTACGCTCACGCTGCATCTTCACCACACACACACCGGTGCCGGCCGGACACGACAAGTTCGCGCTCGACCTGGTGCAGCAGGTGCTCGGGCAGGAGCAGGCGGAAGTGCTCCAGAAGCTCGAGTGTGTGCACGAAGGTCGCTTGAACATGACGCACGTCGCCCTGCGATTCTCGCGCTACATCAATGGCGTCGCCATGTTGCATGGCGAGGTGTCGCGTGACATGTTCCCGCGCTTCCCGGTCAACGCGATCACCAACGGTGTGCACGCGGTGCACTGGACCTCCGCGCCCTTCCGCAAGCTCTTCGATCAACATATTTCACAGTGGCGGCGCGACAATCTCTACCTGCGCTACGCGCTCAAGATCCCGACCGACGAGATTCGCAGCACGCACGCCGAGGCGAAGCGCACGCTGGTCGACGAGATCGAGCAACGCACCGGCGTGCGCTTCGACCCGGACGCCTTCACGATCGGCTACGCGCGCCGTGCCACGGTGTACAAGCGCGGCAACCTCATCTTCAGCGACACCGATCGTTTGCGACGCATCTCGCGTGAAGTCGGCAAGCTGCAGCTGGTGTACGCGGGCAAGGCGCACCCGCAGGACGCCGCCGGCAAGGAGATGATCCGCAGCATCTTCGAGGCCGGGGAGGAGCTGCGCGGGGACGTCGAGATCGTCTTCCTCGAGAACTACGACATGAACCTGGCTCTGAAGTACGTCGCCGGTGTGGACCTGTGGCTGAACACGCCGCGCCGCCCGCAGGAAGCGAGCGGCACCAGCGGCATGAAGGCTGCCTTGAACGGGGTCCCCAGCTTGAGCGTTCTCGACGGCTGGTGGGTCGAGGGGCACCAGGAGGGTGTGACCGGCTGGGCTTTCGGCGACTGCCCCGGCTGCGATGCCGACACGCCGGGAGAGATCGCATCGCTGTACGACAAGCTGGAGAACGTGATCGTCCCGCTCTACTACGGTAAGCAGGAGGAGTTCGCACACGTGATGCGCAACGCCATCGCGCTGAACGGCTCCTTCTTCAACACGCAGCGCATGCTGCTGCAGTACCTGACCAACGCCTACTTTCCGCCGGACCACCAACCGGCCGTGCCGCAGCCGGAAGCAGCGCCGGCGCGTGGCTGAGTCACGCCGCCTGCGGCGCAGCACGCAGGCCCTGCCAGCGTTCAGGAGAGCGAGCGCAGGAGCTCCCGCAAGCGCGCGGAATCCGTTTCCACGTCGATAGGATCGCGACGCTGCCCGAGTGCGCGTCGGAGCGGCTCCGGCAGCTGCACCTCTTCACCCGTCGCCTCATGCACGACCTCGGGAAACTTGCCTGGGTGCGCCGTCGCCAGGAGAATCGCGGGCCGAAAACGTGCATGGCGCCGGCGCGCGACGAGCCCCACGGCGGTGTGCGGACAGAGCACGCGTCCGGTCGCCACGTAGGTGTCGCGAATCGCCCGCCGCGTCTGGGTATCGTCCACGCTCTCGGCGACCACCTCGTGCCGCAACGCTCCAACCTTGCCCTGATGCAGCGCGATGATCCGTTTGGCGTTGCTCGGGTCGCCGACGTCCATGGCGTTGCTGAGCGTGGGCACCGCCTCGCGCGGCTCGAGCCGACCACTTTGCAGGTAGCGCGCGAAGGTATCGTTGCGATTCGTCGCCGCCAGCAGGCACGCGATCGGTGCGCCGCTTCGACGCGCCCACAGCCCAGCGGTCAGGTTCCCCAGGTTCCCCGAGGGCACCACCACGAGTGGCTCGGCCAGCTCGGGCGAGGGCGTCACCTCGCCCAACGCCGCCGCGAGCTCGAGACTGGCGTGGACGTAGTAGCTGATCTGCGGCAACAGCCGCCCCACGTTGATCGAGTTCGCAGACGTCAGCTCCAGGTCGCGCGTCAGCGCGGTGTCGCGGAAGGCCGCCCTCACCATGCGTTGGCAGTCGTCGAAGGTCCCCGCGACGCGCAGGGCGTGCACGTTCCCGGGTGCGGACGTCAGCTGTGCTTCCTGGAGTGGGCTCACCTTTTCGGCGGGATAGAGAAGAACGACACGCACGCCCTCGAGGCCACTGAATGCGTGCGCCACCGCCGAGCCGGTGTCCCCCGACGTGGCGACGAGAACCGTGACGGTCGCACCCGGGTTGCGCAGACGCCAGAGAGCACGCGCCATGAAACGCGCGCCAAAATCCTTGAAGGCCCCGGTGGGGCCGTGAAAGAGCTCGAGAAGCCAGGTGCCCTCATCCAGCCGCGTCAGCGGCACGGGGAAGTCGAACGCCTCCTGGCACAACGCCGCCGTCGCCTGCGTACCGAGCTCCGCATCCAACCAGGCGCCCAGGGCCGCGCGCGCGCGCGCGGCGAAGCTGGCATGACGCACCCCCGGCGGATCGAACGGCGGGATGCTCTCCGGCACGTAGAGACCCCCATCTGGCGCTTGGCCGCGAAACAGCGCCTCGCGAAACGAGACGCTCGGCCCCTCACCGGATGTGCTGCGAAACGAAACCACGGCATTCCTCGATCGTCGATCCGACTGCGCGAGACGAGTCGTTGTACCACACGGATCACGGCCTGGCGAGGCACGGACGGCACGTTGGCATGCCCACCACAGCGAGAAAAAGCGGGACGGCCAGAGGACGTCCCGCTCGAGATGGTCTCGGGTAGCCCCGAGACAGGCTCGGGGACGATGCCGAATCCCGAAGCTACTGCATGAGAACCATCTTTCTCGTGGCCGACAGCTCGGCCGTTCAGAAGCGCTCCGCGCCGACGCCTGTCTCCCGCACCGGCGCTGCGGTGGACTCTTCGACACACGTGCGCGAAATGGAGAAAGCGAGTGTGACGGCAAGGCAAGAACGCTTCATAGTCCCCCCTTGAAGCGTGGGGATCGATTGCCGGCTGGGCGGTCTCGCGGCCGGTCGCGGCACCACCTTGCGACTCCGATCCGGGGGGATGGATTCGGAAGCGCGCACACAGGGGCCGCGGCCGCGACACGCCAATCCCACTCGTGGCAGATGTTGGCGCGATGCTGTCGATCCAACTAGAAAGGATAATCCTCTCGCGCCCGGCGTTCAAGCGTCGGCTGGCCCGGTCGCGCGGGGTGGGGGCTGGACGGCCGGCCCAGGCCGGCTGGAGGATCCTCAGCGGGCGTCGGCTGGGCCCGCGTCCGCCTGGCGCACGTCGTTCGAGACCAGAGGCTCGATTGCAGGCGCGAGCACCTTGAAGGCCTGCAGCGCCAGCGCGCTGGTGAAGGAGTAGTCGCGCGCGGCCTCACCCGGAACCAGTGCCGTCACGACGCCGTAGTGGTGCTCACCGAGGAAGAAGACGAAGGAAGCGGTGCGGTTGACGACACGCGACGAGAGGAGCTCGCCGCTCGAGCCGAAGCGCTCGAAGCGATTGTCCCCCGAACCCGTTTTGCCGCCGATCGCAACGCGGCCCGCTTCCGTGTGCTGCAGGGCACCGCGCACGCGCCGTCCCGTGCCGTTCTGCACCACGTCTTGCATCAGCTGTTTGAGCACCTCCGCCGCCGCTTCCGGCATCACGCGCTCGGACGGCGCGGGTGACGCTTCGAAGTGTGTCTCGAACGGTGTCTTCTCGCCGAAGTGGATGGCCTGCACACGCAGCACCGGAGCACGCAAGCCTCCATTCTGGAGAATCCCGACGAACTCGGCCAGCGCGGTGGGCCGATCGGCTGAGCTCCCGATCGCCGTCGCCAGCGAGGGCACGAGTGAGTCGAAGGGATAGCCGAGCTTCTGCCACGAGGCATGGATGCGGTCGAAGGCGCGTCGTTCCAGCTCGGTGCGCAGCCGCAGCCTCTGCGCTCGCCACGCGCCCTTGCGGAACAACCAGTCGTACGCCTCGCGGCGTGCTACGGCGCTGCGCTCGACCAGATCGGACCAGGTCGCGTTTGGATTGCCGATGCGGTCGCGCACGAACCAGATCGCGAGCGGCTCCCGTTTCATGAGCCACGCTTGATCGCTCAGACCGCGGCCACGGCGTGCATGGGTCACGTAGTAGCGTTGCATCGCCGCATCGACCTTGCGCTGCGGAAAGACGCGGCGCGCCGCACGGCGCAGCTCCTCCAGAGACGCCTCCGGATGCGTGCCCAGGTGGAAGATCGCAAAGCGCTCGAGCGCACGCTTGTCCTCACCCACCAGCGCGCGGATCGCACTGTTCGCTTCCAGGCTGCCGTATCTCCTGTAGGCGCGCCGGAGATGCTCGCGCGACTCGCGCTCCACCGCGGCGTCGAGAAGCTCGCGCCGATCCGCGTGCGTTTGATCGTCGAGGATGGAGGCTTCGTCGTAGCCGAGCTCCGCCGTGTAGTAGCGCACCATGTCACGCATGAGACGGATGAAGACCAGGTTCACGGAGTGTCGGAACGCCGTTCGTAGCGTGATCACATCGTCGAAACGGCCGTCGAAGTTCTGGAAGGAGTGCATGCCTCCTCCGGTAAAGAACGTGACCCCAGGGTCGGCGGAGAAACCACGGCTGAGACTGGCCCACAACATGCGCTCCAACGAGGCGCCGGGGTGGTAGCGCAGGTAGCCGACGCTCCAGCGCGTGATCGGGTCGAGCCCCGCCTTCTGCAGCCTGCGCAGCTTCGCCTTCGAGCTGCCCCTGTAGCGTTCGCGCAGCTCCGAGACGATCATCAGGTAGGTGGCGAGCGTACGCAGCTTCGCCGTGGAGCCGAACTCGAGCTTGGCGTCCTCGTTCAGGTCCAGAGCCCGATCGAGGTTGTCGGCCTGGACGAGCAGTCGATTGCCGTTCGTGTCGCTCTCGTAGAGTGTGAAGGAGTACGCCACCTGAGCCGGGTCGTTGCTCGCCAGGAGGCGATCCGTGAGGAACCCGTTGTCGCGCAGGAACGTGGGGTTGTGCAGCTTCCGCAGCGTGTTCATCACCTCGATTTGCGCCGCAACGTCCAGGGTCGTGCGCACGCGCAGGTCGAGGTGATCGAGCTCGTAGAGGCTGCGGACGCCGAGCATCGCCAGGAGATCCGTACGGATCGCGTTCGCGGCCTTGCGCTCGCCGAAGCGCACTTGGTGCCGGCGTGGTGCACGCTCGCGCAGCGCCAGTGGAGCAACCCGCGCCGCCGCCGCGAGGCGATGGCTGATGATGCCTTCGCGCGCGAGCTCGCGTAGATAGAACTCGATGCGCCGCTCGAGCGCGGCGGGAGCCTCGTCCAGATAAAGCGCCGGGCGTCGCGTGGCGAGTAGCAGCGCGAGCGCCTGTTTGAAGCTCTCCCCCTTGCGCCCGACGCGGTCGCCATCCTCCGGTAGCGACAGGTCCACGACCAGCTGCTCGAGCGACTTGCCGAACCAGACCCACATCCCCTCGCCGAGACCGGCGACCTCCCCCGTACCCGGGGCCGCACCCAGGGGCAGACCGTTCAGGTAGTCCACGACGACGCGGCGGCGCGGCCCAAGGGTGTTGCTTCCGTCGCGATACGCGCTCACCGAAGCGGCGGTCATCTGGCGCAGCTTGTCGAAGACACCCGATGTGCGCCCGTTCGGTGAGTGCCGGAACTTCTGCACCTGTGTGGCCAGAGTGCTGCCGCCGGAGCGGTTGCCGGTGCCGAACATCTTGTCGAGCACGTAGCGCCAGCCGGAGATCACGAGCCGGTCCCACTCGAGCGCGGGATTCAGGTGTGGTCGCGTCTCGTCGAGCAGCTGGCGGTTCTCGACGTAGAGAAGCGCTTGCACGACGACGGGAGGAATGTCGATGAACTCGCGAAAGAGGTTGCGCATCGGCCGCGCATCGTAGACGGCCTGCCCCGTCACGTCCTCGATCAGGAGCGCGGGCTCGCTCTTCTCGTCATAGGGGGGAGTGATCCCACGTTGCGCCAGATCCCTCAGTTGTGGCGACGGATCGGCTTGTCGCGCCACGGGGAAGCCGCACGCGTCGAGCCGCTCCTGCATGCCGCCGAGCGCCGTGTAGCCGTGGCGGATATCGTACGGCCCCTCGGCTGCGCGCACCGGCGCTGGACTGGCGCCTTCGCGCACCTCCCAGGTGAGGCGCGCCGCATAGCTCGACAGCCAGCGCGACTGCAGCGTCGAGGTGTGGACCTCCCACAGCAGGAAACCGAGGAACCCGAGCAGCAGAAGCACGCCGCCGAGACGCAGCGAGGTGCGCGCGCGCGCAAGCGGGAGTCCTTTGCCGCGCCAGATCGGTACGACGCGCGCCGGCGCCTCCGGAACCACCGGTGCTTGCACCTCGGACTCTGCTCGGGATGGAGCCGACCCCATGTTGGCGTCCAATGCACTCCAATGCGGCCATCCGTCCATGACGGTCGTCGCGACCTGCGTGCGAACCAGCGCCGACGAGGACCACCCGTGGGGGCTGCGGGCTACCGCTGCATTGTGTGGGGCACAATCAAAGCCTATCACAGCCGGGGCCTCTGATGGGGCGCTTGACCGGCTTCTTCCCCGAAACGCTCTGGTGTGCGGCGATCGACGGGCTGCTATCGTACGGCGCGAGGCTCGACGGTCGGCGTCAATCGAGAGCGAGCGAGCTCGAGCGATGCGTCGCACTCGACCGGCGCATCGAAACAGGGCCTCTGACACGAGGTGTTCTCATGCAGCGTAGCTCCAGCGCTCCGCTCAGAAGAGGGCGGGCCCGCTCGGCTGTCGCGACGCTTGCCGACCTGGGTGAGATGCGCCTGATCGAACGCCTCGGGTCACTCCTCCCGCGCGAGCCGGGTTGGGTGGTGGCGGGCCGGGGCGAGGATGACACCGCCGTGCTCGAAGGTCCCGGACGCCATCTCACGCTCTTGACGTGCGACGTCCAGGAGGAGGGGCGCCATTTCGAGCGTTCCTGGATCGACCCTCGAACCCTCGGGCGGCGCGCCGCGGCGGTCAACTTGAGCGACATCGCAGCCATGGGTGGGGAGCCGCGCGTGGCCCTGGCGTCGCTCATGCTGCCGGCCGATCTGGAGCTGCGATGGTTCGATGGCATCCTGCGCGGGCTCGGAGAAGGCCTCGCGGCCTACGGCGCCGCGCTCGTCGGCGGGAATCTGTCGCAAACGGCGCAGCGGCTCGCCATCGACATCACCCTCTTGGGTCGTGTGACACGTCGGCGCCTCACACGCCGCCGGGGCGCGCGCCCCGGGGACCGCATCCTGGTGACGGGATGGCCGGGAGAAAGCGCCGCAGGTCTGGCTCTCCTGCAGGCGCGTGCGCCGCGCGGCAAGCTGCAGCGACGTCATCTCGAGCCGGAGCCTCGAGTGCGAGCCGGGCAGGCGCTCGCGGCGGGCGGGGTGACGGCAATGATCGACATCAGCGACGGCATCGCCACCGATCTCAGCCACCTGTGTGACGCGAGCGGTGTCGACGCGGAGGTCGATCTCTCCGACGTGCCGGTCTCCGGGGTGATGCGGCGCGCGGCGACCCGTCTCGGTGCCGAGGCCCACGCCTGGATCCTGAACGGCGGTGAGGCGTACGAGCTCCTCTGCACCGCTCCACCCCGTCGCGTCGCACGCTTGCGGCGAGCGCTCGGCGACCTGCCTCTGACCGATATCGGGGTCGTCCTCCCCGCACGCTCCGGACGCTGGCTCCTGCACGACGCCGATCGCCACCCGCTGCGCACTGGCGGCTACGAGCACTTCGCACGCTGAGCGCTGCGCGCATCGCCATGCGGCGCGACGCCGGTCCGGAGGCGCCTGCCAACGTGCGAGCCCCGTCACACGCGGTCTGGAATCGCAACGGAGCGAAGCCTCGCTTCCTGACGCTCCGTGGTACATCGTATGCTCTTCCGTGCGCGAACTGGAGGGCGCATGCGCAAGCCCCGAACACTGTGCGAGCTTTTCCAATACTCGCTGGCCGATCGCCCGCGCGAGCGAGCCTACCTGCACAAGGTCCAAGGCAGCTACCGACCCGTCTCGAGCCGCGCTTTCGCAGACCGTGTCGAGGTGATCGCGGCGGCGCTGCGTCAGATCGGCGTGCAACCTGGCGACCGCGTCGCGATCCTCGCCCCCAACCGACTCGAGTGGGCGGCCGCCGACTACGCCATCCTGCACTGCGGAGCCGTGACCGTTCCGCTCTACCCCACGCTCCAGCCTGCAGCGGTGCAGCACATCTTGAACGACTGCGGTGCGATGGCGGCGTTCGTCGCCGACGCCGAGCAGCTGCAGAAGCTCGGCACCTCGAAAGACCTCCCGCACCTGCAGTACGCCATCCTCTTCGACCCTCCGGCGCCGCAGACGGAAGGACCGCGACACATCCTGTCTCTCGGCGAGTTCGAAACGAGAGGCGCCGCGACACACGATCCGGAGGTTTTCACCCGCACCTGGGCGGCGGTGACGCCCGACACTCTGGCCACGCTGATCTACACGTCGGGAACCACGGGCGTCCCGAAGGGCGTGATGCTGACGCACGCCAACATCGTCTCCAATGTTCTGACCGTGCTGCAGCGGCTGCCGATCGGCCCGACCGACTCCTGTCTGTCGTTTCTACCTCTGTCGCACATCTTCGAGCGCATGGCAGGGCACTTCACGATGTGGCACGCGGGGACGTGCATCGCCTTCGCCGAGAACGTCGAGGCCGTGCCGCAGAACCTGGTCGAGGTGCGTCCGACGATCCTGATCAGCGTGCCGCGCCTGTACGAGAAGATGAATGCGCGCGTGCTGGCAGCGATCGCCGAAGCGCCCCCGCTGCGGCAGAAGCTCTTCGCGTGGGCGACCGACGTCGGGCGGCGCAAGGTGCAGGCGCAGCAGGCGGAGCGCAGTTTGCCCCCATGGCTGCACCTGCAGTACGCCATCGCGGATCGACTGGTCTTCGCGAAGCTGCGTGAACGCCTGGGTGGGCGCATTCGTTTCATGGTTTCGGGCGGCGCGCCGCTCGCGCCGGCCATTGCGGAGTTCTTCCACGCTGCAGGGCTGTTCATCCTCGAGGGGTACGGGCTCACGGAGACTTCACCGGTGATCGCGGTCAACCCGATCGATCGACCGCGGATCGGCACGGTCGGCCCTGTGCTTGATGGCGTCGAGCTGCGCCTAGCCGAGGATGGAGAGATCCTCGTGCGCGGCCCCAACGTCATGCAGGGTTATTTCGGCTTGCGGGAGGAAACGGAGGCGGCCCTGCGTGACGGCTGGTTCCACACCGGGGACGTGGGCCAGGTCGACGCCAACGGCTACCTGCGCATCACCGACCGCATCAAGGATCTGATCGTCACCGCGGGGGGCAAGAACGTCGCGCCGCAACCGATCGAGTCGCGCCTCAAATCGTCTCGATTCATCGCCGAGGTCGTTCTCGTCGGCGATCAGCGCAAGTACGTGTCGGCGCTCCTCGTGCCGCAGTTCGCCAACCTCGAGGCGCACGCGCGTACGCTGGGTGTCGAGCACAAGTCGGCGCAGGAACTCGTTCGAGCGCCCGAGATCGTACAGCTGTACGAGAAGCTCCTCGGCGCGCTCAACGTGCGCCTGGCGCCGTACGAGCGCATCAAGCGCTTCCGCCTCCTCGAACGCGAGCTGCAGCTGGAGACGGGTGAGATCACACCCACCATGAAAGTGAAGCGCAACGTCGTCGCACGCACACACGCCGACCTGATCGAGAGCTTGTACGCAAGGTCGCCGCACGAAGGCGTCGGTTGCCCGCCCACGGACGCCGGCGAGCTCGAAGACTCGCTCGCCGGCGACAGCGCCTCAAAAAGCTGAGCCGTCCGCCTCGCAGGGGCACGCGACGCGGCAGCCGACCACTTCCGAAACCCGAGCCGCGATGATCACGACTTCGAAGCGTGTGCAGCCGCCTCGTCGGCTTTCTTGACGGCGCGACGCAGGATGTGTTTCTGCTTGTGGATGGCGTGGCGGATTTCGTGCAGCCTTGCCTTGTCGTGCGCCGCCAACGCCTCGTCGCGCTCCTTCTTGAGCGCTTTGATCTTCTGCTTGATCGCGGTTTTGTCGATATCGACCGCAGCGTGGGCGTGCGTGTCGATCCCGAGCTTCTCGGCGAGTACTTCGACGAGCTGCTCTTTCTTCATCGACGTTACACCATCGACATCGGGAAACTTCGCCGCAATCTCCTCGCGCAGCTTCCCCGCCGTCATCTTCTTGATCTCTTTGTAGTCCATCAGCTCCTCCTGCAGACGGAATGCCCGTCGGCCGGCACACGCCCGCGTCTTCGAATCGCAGATCCAATGCGGACCGGGTGGGGATTATAGGTGGCGACCGGCTGGGAGGAAAGCCCACTCCCCTTCGGGAGTGGAGCGCGGGTGCGGCGCTCCGGGTGGAGAGGTGTGACGAGCTCGAAGCTACGGGCCGCTCTTGGTCACGGTGATCTCGTCGCGCACGCTGCCCGTCTCGCTTTCGATTTGCTGGATGTGGAGCTCGTTGCCGCGAACCGTCGCGTGCGTGAACATGATCGTCTCGTCGATCGCGACCGCGTTGATGTCGCAATCCTCGGTGCTCGTACTCTTCAGCTTCGCACCGCATCCCGTCACGATGTAGATGGTGCCATCCGGATCGTTGTAGTGGGGATCCTGCTCCTGGTTCAAGGGCGTCGGGCCGCGCATCGGATAGAGTCGCTCGTAGGTGTGCGCATGCCCCATGAAGGCGACATCCACGCCGTACTCGTCGAAGAGCGGGTGGAAGTTGTCGATCACGGCGTCCTCGTTGCCTTTGTACGTGCAGGTGTAACCGGGGTGGTGGTAGTAGGCGAAAATCCAAGTTGCGTCGCGGTGCGCCTCGAGGTCGGCACGCAACCACGCCACCTGATTCTCACGATCCCAGATGTTGCCGTTGCGCGTGTCGAGTGCGATGAAGTGCGCGTTGCCGCGATCGAACGAGTAGTAGTGCTCGTTGTTCGGCAGGTACCACTGCTGTGCGAAGTTCTGGTCCGGGTCGACGTGCCAATCGTGGTTGCCGAGCGCAGGGTAGATGGCGACGTTGCGCATCAAGGGAGCCCACGGCGTCATCAGGTGGGCGTCATAGTCCTCGGCGGCGCCGTCTGGATAGACGACGTCCCCGGTGATCAGACCGATCTCGGCCCGCGGCGAGGTGAGCAGCACACGCTTCCCCGTCAGCGCTTGGGAGCCTCCCGGCTCCCCAACGTCGCCGGTGACGAAGAAGCTGAACTCCGGGTCCGAGGCTCCGGCATCGGTGTCGAAGAAGTAGCCCTCCCCTTCGACGAGAGTTTCGCCGCCGGCGCGCAGGCGATAGAAGTAGCGTCGACCCGGCGACAAGCCCTCGATCCGGATTGCATGGAGCTGGGTGACGGGGCCGCGCACCGAAGAGCCGTACGCCGTCGTGGGCCCGTAGTCCACGCTCGCCCCCACAGCGTCCTGCGTGCGGAAGGCAATCAGAGCGGACGTCTCCTCCAGGGCCTGCAGGTAGGGAGCGCGCGTGAGTGTGGTCGGAGTCGGGTTGGGCGGCGGATCGATTCGCGGCGGCTGCTCGCGCTCCGTCGACGGCATCTGGTCCGGAACGAAGAAATCGCAGGCACCCAAGGCTGCGAGAAAAAAGAACGCCGCCACGAGGGCGGCGGCTGGTCTCGGAGCGCGCATATCGCGGCGCGCGTTGCGGAATTCAAAGAGTTTTTGCAGGCGAGACATGGCGGCCGACCTCGCGAGAACGGGTGAGTCACACTCGGGAATCGATACGCGCGTCACGCATATCGTGTGCCACCGCCGTGGGCCGTACGATCGCGGTTGGCCTGCAGTTCGAACCTTCGCTCAGCGATCGGGATCGGTGCGGTAGAACGTCTTGACGCGACTCCATGTCGCCGCGGTCGCACGCGTCGGCTCCGCGAACTTCTGCACCCGCGAGTTGAAGAGATCCGTGACGTAGACGTTCCCGTCCGCGTCGAGTGCGACCGCTGCCGGGGAGTCGAACTGCCCCTCTTCCGTGCCGTAGGAGCCCCATGAGAGGTAGTGCTTGCCGAAGCTGTCGAAGACCTGCACCCGGTGGTTTTCCGGGTCTGCGACGTAGATCCGCCCCTGCGCGTCCACGGCGAGGCCGCCCACACCGGAGAACTCGCCGCGTGCGGTGCCGGGGGTGCCCCACGCCGTCAGGAATGTCCCATCGGAGGTGAACTTCTGCACGCGGTTGTTGGTGTAATCGCTGACGTACACGAGCCCCGACTCGTCCACCAGGATCCCGGTCGGCTCGATGAACTGCCCGAACCCCGTTCCTTCCGAGCCCCAGTGGATCACGTACCGACCCCTGCGGTCGAACTTCTGCACGCGGTAGTTGTTGTAGTCGGCCACGTAGATCGAGCCGTCCGGTCCGACGGCGACCCCGAGAGGCCAATTGAACTGCCCGCGTGCGTTCCCCTCCGAACCCCACTGCATGATGAAGTCGCCGCTCGAGTCGAACTTCTGGATGCGGTCGTTGCCGCGATCGGCCACGTAGACGTTGCCCTCGGCGTCGAGCGCGACACCTGTCGGGCCGTCGAACTGCCCAGGTCGCGTCCCCTCCGTGCCCCACGTGGCGACGAAACTGCCGGCGAGATCGAACTTCTGCACGCGGTGATTGTGTGTGTCGACAACGTAGACGAAACCGCGCGAATCGACGGCGATGCCGGTCGGGTTCCAGAACTCTCCGTTGGCGCCACCCTCGGTGCCCCAGGCACCGACGAATTGCGCCTGACCGTACGCCGGTGCGGCGCAGACGAGGAGAGCCAGAAGCAGAATCAGTCGTATGAGCTGCATCGTGGACTATCGTGTGACGCGCGGGTGGAGTCGGTGCGACAGTCGTCCGGAGGAGCAGACTCCGGCGTCATGTGGGGGCTGCAAAAGCAACGGCATACCATCGTCGATTGTACAGGATCGAGTGCTGCGGCCGAAATCGGCCCCGGGCGAGTCGTTCGAGGACTCTCCGGGCCGGTCCATTCTGTCGGTTTTGACCCACCGATGCGCGCGACCGCGGCGCGTGGAAGGTCGGATGCCCTGCCGGCTAGTCGCCTCGGCGCTGCTGCAGCTTGCGCAGCGCCTGCTGCACCGCGCGATCGTTCGGCGCCAGGCGCTGCGCTGCACGCAGGTGCACCTCCGCGCTTTGGAGGTCGCCCGTTTGCAGCGCCGTCATCCCTGCCCAGCGTCGCGCATCGAGGTGGTCCGGCTTCACCTGCAAAGCGGCAACGAACTCGTCGTAGGCAGCGTCGAAGTCGCGCGACCGCGCGAGCGCGCGCCCGAGGCCCACACGCGCGCCTACGCTGCGCGGCTGAAACTGCAACGCCGTGCGGTAGGCCTCGATCGCCTCCGGATAGCGCCGCCTCTGTTCGTAGAGTGCACCCAGGTTGAACCAGCCGTTGAAGAGCCGCGGATCCAGCTGCACCGCGCGCCGCATGGCTTGTTCCGCGGCGGCGTAGTTGCGCTGCTCCATCCGCGCCAGGCCTAGTCGGTCCCAGAATGCGGCTCGCTCCGGCTCTTCGCGCACCGCCTGCCGCCAGACCTGGACGTCGGTGCGCCACATGCTCGCACGCCAGCTCGACAACCCCAGCAGTGCGACCACGGCGACCGACACCGCCGCGGCCGTGACCGCGCTCGCCACGCCACCGCGTCTCCAGCCAGCTGCGGCCAGCACTCCGGCGGGTACGAGGAGAAAGGCCGAAGGGAGGTAGAGAAAGCGCTCCGACAACTGTGTCTCCTGCGGCAGCAGGTTGAGGACGGGGAGCAAGGTCACGCTGCCGGCGACGGCCGCACGCGCGAGCGCACCTCGGGACCTCGGGACCCCAAGCCACGCCGCAACCCACAGGCCGACGCCCACCACGCATCCCACGGCGAGGCGAAGCACGTGGAGTGCGGCGGGCGATGGCTCGACGACCAGGAGCTTCGCTGGTGCGTACAGCGCCGAGAGCATGAAGAGCATGCTCTGCAGAGGCAGCAGCGCGGCGCCAGCCGGGCGCTCCCCGTGTGCCGAGCTGGGAAGAAGCGTCGTCAGCGCCCGCTCGCGCAGGAACAGCATGAAGACGACGGCGGCCGCCACGGCGAGCATCTGCGCCACGGGCCAGCCGCGCGCGCCGGCCTGCGTCTTCCTGCCGCGACGGGTCGCTCGTCCCGCGCTCTCCCATTGTGGCTGCGTGGCACGCCGCTGCCAGACGATCAGGAGCAGGAGCGGAAGCACCACCGACATCTCCTTCGACAGAAAGGCGGCGAAGCTGGCCAACCCCACGCCGATCCAGGAACGCGATCGCAACGATGCGGCTGCCATCATGGCGAGCAGGACGAACAGGGTCACGAGCACGTCGACGCGCCCGGAGATGAACGCCACCGATTCCGCGTGCGACGGATGCACCGCGAACAATAGCGCGCTCACCCAGGCCGCGGCGGCGGGCACACCGAGCGCTCCGAGCGCCGCGACCAAGGACACGCTCGCAGCAACGTGCAGGAGGATGTTGGTGATGTGCCCGCCGCGCGCACCCGAGCGCCAGACCTGGACGTCGAAGGCGTTGCAGAGAACGGCGAGCGGTCTGTAGTAACCCGAGATCCCCGGCTGCTCGCTGGTTGCGTAGTAGTCGCGTGCAAAGGAGCGCCACCAGACGTCGCTGTGTTGCAGGTCGGTGTTGCGTTCGATCAGAACGTGATCGTCGAAGATGAAGTCACCGCCGGGAACCACTGCGGCGAAGGCCAACAGCGCCAGCAGGATCAGGATCGCCGCGCGAGCGAATCGAAGACCGGGCTTCACGGCACACGCTTCCAGATGAGGGCCGTCAGACCCAGGGTCAAAACGAGGAACGTGGCGGTGAGCCACTCACCGGCACGCAGGTAGGGTGTCTGTTGCGGTGGTGGCACTTCGAGTGTACCGCGCAGCACCTCCGGCTGCCACAGCGCCGTGCGCCGCAGAACGCGACCGTTCGCGTCGATCAGAGCGGAGAAGCCTGTGTTCGTTGCGCGAATGATCGGCCTCGCGGTCTCGAACGCGCGCATGCGTGCGAGCTTCAGATGCTGCTCCGGCTCCGCGTAGCGTCCGAACCAGAAATCGTTCGTAATGTTGAGTAAAACGTCCGCACCCTGTCGCACGCCGCGGCGCACGTAGCGCGGAAACAGAATCTCGTAGCAGATGAAGGGCGCAAAGCGCAGCCCATCGATGTCGAAGAGGCGTGCCCCTGGACCGGATGAGAAGTCCCCCGCGTCCGGGATCCACTCCAGGAGCACGGGGAAGTGGTCGGAGAAAGGGACGTACTCCCCGAGCGGCAGGAGCTTGTGCTTGTAGTAGCGGTCCCGGATCATCCCGCGCGGACCGAGAAGGAACATCGTGTTGTAGACGCGCCAAACGCCCGGCCTCGGCTGCTGGTAGTCGAATCCGCCGAGCACGAAAGGGGTGCCGAAGGTCTGGATCAACCTTCGCGCCGGCTCGAAAGAGACACCGCGCGGCACACCCGGGATTGCCGTTTCCGGCCACAACACGAGATCGGCGTCCGCATCCTTCAGCGCACGGCGCGTCATGTCGACGTAACGCGCCACGATGGTGTCGTACACGACGCTCACGTTGCCGTACTGGCGCAGCAGGATCTCCGGATCGCCGATGTTGGTCTGTACGATCAGGATGTCGAGCTGACGTGCCGGCTCCAGCGCATCGACATGGCGAAAACGTTGCCCACCGTAAGCTGTCATCCCCGCGACGGCGAGGAGACAGAGGGCAAGCTCTACGAGCCGCCGGCGAAGGCTCACGCTCTGTTGCGCGGGGAGCCAGGCGAGACAGGCCGCAAACCAAGCCACCAGGAAAGAGAGCCCGGTTGTCCCGACGAGCGCCGCCGCGGCCGGCAGTCCCGGGACGTTGATCTGCGTGTGAGCGAGAGCATCGGGGAACACCTTCGGCACCACGCGCTCCACGACCGCGAAGAGCGCCGCCGTCGCTGCGGCCGGCCATCGCTCCAGGCGCGAGCGCAACCGCCACGCCAGAAACAGGAAGAAGGTGAAGTTGATCTCGCCGAAGGTCGCATACGCGAGCAGCAGCAGGCCAGCGACCGGCCACGGCACGAGCCAGAAACGGTGTGCCATATCCGCGATCCAGGCGAAACCGAAGCCACACATCACGAGCGCCGCCAACGCCCCACCCAGGAAGGCCTGCCGCCCGCTGCGTGCTGTTCGTGCCGCGACGATCAGCGGGACGAGCGCCAGCCAGGCGGGGAGCGCGAAGTCGAAGGGCGGGAAGGAGAGCGCATAGAGGAAACCGCCCAGAATGGACAGAATCCACGGATGCCGCATGCGGTGTCGGCGAGCTTCGGCCAAATGTACCTACCCTTCGGCGCGCGCGACGATCAGAGCCGGGCAAGCGTAACGGCCCGCCGACGCGCGCTCAATGCTCTCGAGAGCGCCCGGCCGGCGAACGTGGCCGGATCGGCGCGCCTTCCGCCGTCTCCCCCGAATCGGATCTGGAAACTCTGACGAGACATGGGCTTCCGGAATCGAGCTGGTCGCGCGGCTCGGGCGGCCTGTGCTAGTCTGCCGGGACTACCCCGGACGTGGGGCGCTGGGCGCCTGCCAGCCGTGGCCGAGACTCCGGAGGCGTGGGTCTCGACCATGAAGTGCTGCGCCGCGGAGAGCGGATTCCCGATTCCTCACCGGAGAGACCGAGACGATGCCATTCTTCATCGACGATCAGAAGAGAGCCCTGGATCACCTGCACCGAAACGAGCCGCAGCACTCCGACCTCGTCGGGTTTCTCAGCACGACGCTGGACCGCTTCGTGAGCGAGCGACTCGCTCCTCGCGCCGCACACCGTGACGACGTGGAGGAGTTCGACGAAGAGGCCTTCCAGGCGCTCGGGGCGACCGGGTACATGGCGCTCTCCATCGACGAAGAGATGGGCGGCCTCGGCGCCGCCTACAGCTACAGCGTCGCCGGACTCGAGAGCCTGGCGAAGGCCGATGCCGGATTCGCCCTGGCGGTTGCGATCCACGGCACCACCGCCGATGGGATCAACTGCTTCGGCAGTGAGGCCCTGCGGCAACGCTACGTGCCGAAGCTGGCGTCCGGAGAGCTCCTCGGCTGCTTCTGCCTCACCGAGCCCGACTCGGGAAGCGACGCCAAGGGAATGCGCACATCGTATCGGCGCGATGGAGACTCCTTCGTTCTCACCGGCACCAAGTACTGGATCACCAACGCCCCGTCCGCGGGCGTTTTCTTCGTCGTCGCGCGCAATGAAGACGGTGGGAGAATCTCGACCTTTGCGGTGGAACGTGGCTGGGAAGGCACGTTCGAGATCCAGCCGATCAAGGACAAGATGGGTGTGCGCGGGTCGAACACCGGCATGCTCGTGTTCGACGGCTACCGCGTGCCCGAGGCGCATCTCGTCGGTGACGAGGGGCGCGGCTTCAGCTACGCCATGCAGATGCTGAACGGCGGCCGCGTCACGATCGGAGCCTGGGCTACGGGTGTGGCGCAGGGCGCGTTCGAGAAGCTCGTGCGCTACGCCAGCGAACGACAACTCTTCGGCAAACGTCTCGCCGATCTGGACAACACGAAACGCGAGCTCTCCGAGATGCTGATCGGCATCCACGCGGGGCGTGCGCTGTCCTACGCGGCCGCTCTCGACAAATCGCTCGGCCTCGACATTGCCCGCGACGCCGCCGTCGCCAAGGTCGCCGCCAGCGAGGCCGCGGTCTTCTGCGGCGAGCGCGCCATCGAGCTGGCGGGAGGGTACGGTTACGCACGCGAGTCACGCATCGAGCGTCACCTGCGCGACGCGCTGCTGGCGCGCATCGGCGAAGGTGCGAACGAGCTTCTGAAGATCATGGTGATCCCACGCGCCATCGAGCAGCAGTTCGAGGCGGAGGGAACCCCCGAGCTCTGGTAGCCGTCGTCCGATGGCGAAGCCACCATCCCGCCGAAGCGCGAGCGCGGGCCGCAGCGCCCCTCTGCCCGACCACGTGCAACCCGGGTTGCGCCTGCTCTTTGTGGGGATCAACCCGGGTCTGCGTTCCGCCGCGACGGGTCACCACTACGCAGGCCACTCGAATCGCTTCTGGAAGCTCCTGTACGACTCGGGATTGGTGCCGGAGCCACTGACCGCGGCGCGTGATGCGGAGC
>CP070763.1:2074640-2082461 GCA_020349025.1 Candidatus Latescibacterota bacterium
ATGATCGAGCGACGCGCGGGCAGCATCGTGTTCATCTCGTCGACGTCGGGGAAGCGCGCCGATCCCGGCGGGAGCGCGTACGCCGCCTCGAAGTTCGGCGTCATGGGGCTGGCACACTCTCTGCTGAACGAGGTGCGGCGGCACGACATCCGCGTGGTCGTGGTGTCGCCGAGCGCGATCGACACGCGCGCCGCAACACCCGACCCGGGCCCGGTCGAAGGCGTCAAGCCCCACGCCTCTGATGTTGCGGCCACCGTGCTGCACTGTCTGACGCTTCCCGCGCGCACGATGATCCGCGACGTGGAGATCTGGGGCACGAACCCATGACGGGTCACCTCCACAACGTGGCGTGACGACAAGACATGGATTCGCATTCGAAGGTAGGAGGATTCTCTTGATTCGCGCAGCTCGATCGACCCCAAGTTTTCCGGCTCGGGCGCTGCTCTTCGCGACGGCGCTCGTGGCACTCCAGATGTGGGGCCCGGTAGCATGGGCCGGCCCGCGCGCCACGATCGTCGGTGAGAAGGTTGTCGATGCGGGCTCGATCGAACCGACCGAGGTGCTGCAGTACGAGTTCACGCTTCGCAACGACGGCGATGCCACGCTTGCGATCGAGGATCTTCAACCCACCTGCTACTGCGTCACCGCGCGCACCACGCTTTGGGACGTTCCCGCCGGCGGCACGGCCACGATCCACGTCCGCGTCGACCCGAGCGACTTCGTCGGCGATCTCGACAAGGGGGTGGAGATCCTCACCAACGATCCGGACACTCCGGTTCTCCTCGTGGGTGCGAAGATCCACGTCCGGCCCGGCATCGCCGTGGTCCCGCCCGAGCTGGACTTCGGTGCCGTGGGCGCGGAGGGTTCGAGCCAGGGTCTGAAGGTGGACATCAAGGTGCCGCGAGACCGCGACCTGGAGATCACCAAGGTCGTCAGCCAGGTCGAGTACATGTCGGCAGAGTGGGAGCCGCTCGAGCTCGAGGATCGCTACGGTGCGAGAGTCTGGGTCGACGTCCTCGCGGGGGCGCCCGCTGGCGCCTTCAAAGGCACGATCGTCGTGCACACGTCGGATCCTTCGTTGCCGACGATCGAGATTCCGGTGCACGGTCGGGGCCCGGGAGGCTTGAGCGCAGCTCCGGAGAAGGTCGTCTTTGCGAGCGCGTCGGCGGGCTCCGAGGTCGGCAGCTTCGATGTCCACGGCGGCTCCAACCTCAAGGTGAGCAGCTCGTCCAGCAGCCTTCTCGCGCAGCTTGAGGCCGTCGCCGAATTGCACTACCGGGTGAAGCTGAGCCTGGCGCCCGAGGCGCGCGCCGGCCGCCTGATGGCCAGGATCATCGTCTCGATGCCCGACGGGTCGCACCCCGATCTCACCGTTCCGGTGATGGGGATCGTGCGCTGAGGCTCGAACATGGTGGCACGTCTCACATTCCAGGTGTTGACCCTCGCGCTTCTTTCGGCGGGGCTTGCGCTCGTCAGCAGCGCCTTGCGCTCGGGTGGACTGCGTCTGGACAGCGACCCGGAGACCTTTCGCTATCGCGACGTCGAGTTCATCTCGATCGAAGATGCGAGCGCCCTGCACGACGAGGTCACGACGCTCTTTCTCGATGCCCGTCCCGCGCGCGAGTTCGGCAAGCGCCGTGTTTTTGGGGCGGTCTCCTTCCCGGCGGATGCGCTGGACTCGAGCTACGCAGAGCTACGCGATTTCCTCGACACGGAGATGACGCTCGTCGTCTACAGCAAAGAGCTGCCGCTGGCGGTGCGGGTGTCGAAGTACCTCGCCGAGCGCGGCTACCACGCGCCCATTCTCGAGGGTGGTTGGGAGGCGTGGCTTGATGCCCGACTGCCGGTGGAGTGAGCGGAGGCTGGGCTCATGAGCGTCGCAGAGATTCCACAGTCGAGCGCGCGCCACCGTGTCGGTGATGTCGTGCTGCTCCTGCTGCGCTTCGGTTTGGGGGTGGTGTTCATTGCGGCCGCGCTCCCTAAGATCGCTGCGCCCGATCTCTTTGCGGCCGACATCCACAACTACCAGATGCTTCCCGCCTGGGGAGTCAACGCCATGGCTCTCTACCTGCCCTGGTTGGAGCTAGTGGTCGGGATCTGCCTCGTGCTCGGCATCTGGCGCCGTGCGAGCGCGTTCATCATGGCCGCCCTGATGATCGTCTTCATGATCGCGCTGGTTTCCGCCGCGGTGCGCGGCCTCGACATCAGCTGCGGCTGCTTCGAGGTCGGAGCCGAAGGGGAGCATGGATCGATGACGTGGTACATCGTCCGTGACGTGGCCTTCCTTGTCGCGGCGCTCGTCCTGGTGCGCTACGACGGGGGTCCGCGACCGCTCGACCTGCTTCTGCGCCGCACGTCCTGAAACGACGTGCACGCCTGTGCCGCACGTCCTGAGACGTCACAACCTCGCAACGAAGATCGCGTCCTCGCCGCGATTTCTTTTTTGCGAATGACCCCTGAAAGCGCGCGCAGGCCGTGAGGCCTGCGCTGAAGGAAGAATATAGAGGCTCAAAATGCAGGTACAACTCGGTCGGTAGGTACACATACAGGCTTGGGAAGCACACGGATTGTAGGAATGCCACCAGAGCCTGTCAAGTCCACGTCGACTCAGCGAAGTGTGTCGATACGTTGAAACGGTTTATGGGATCGCACTGCGCTTGAGTTGTGTACCCACACGATACAATGCGAGAAAGCGCTGCAATCGGCTCACCCAACCTCAGGTTGTCCAATTGGATAACGCAAAAGGCCGCGTCGGACATCCGGTTGGATGACGCGAATGCAATGCCCCCTGCAGCACAGCCTGGCAGGCTGCAGCGATTGCGTGGTTGCGATTTGATACGCTGAGGCTCACCGCCGCCTCCCGCCGCTCCCTTGACACCCTTGGACGCGCAGGTAACACTGTTTCAATCGCTTCTGGGCGTGCTCACTCGGCATGACGGCTCGCGCCGTCGAGACGCCGCATGAGCCACTCCCTGAGGCGTGTTGTGCCGAGGATTCCACGGCGTGACCGAGAGAGGGTGACATGGACTCGCTTCCGAGCTCGCAGTTGATCTACGACTGGAACAAGCTGGACGGGTTCGAATTCCGCCACAAGCCGGATTTCCAGCTCAACGACGAGACGCTGCGCGACGGCTTGCAGAGCCCTTCGGTACGCGATCCGGAGCTCTCCCAGAAGATCCGACTGCTGCATCTCATGGAGGAGCTGGGAGTGCACTCGCTCGACATCGGTCTGCCCGGCGCGGGTGCGCACGCGGTGGAGCACATCGAAGCGCTCATGCGCGAGATCGTCGACAACAGAATGGAGATCGAGCCGAACTGCGCCGTGCGCACGGTGCTCTCCGACATCGAGGCGCTGCTGGGCATTTCGGAGCGCACCGGCAAGCCGATCGAGGCCGCGACGTTCATCGGTTCGTCACCCATTCGCCAGTTCGTCGAGGATTGGACGCTCGATCACCTGCTCAAGCTCACCGAAGAGGCGGTGAGCTTCGCCGTGGGGCATGGGTTGCCGGTGATGTACGTCACCGAGGACACGACGCGGGCTCAGCCGGACGACGTGCGCGCCCTCTACTCGACTGCGATTCGAGCCGGAGCCAAGCGCATCTGTGTCTGCGATACGGTGGGGCACGTGACGCCGGTCGGCGTGCGCAACCTGCTGCACCACGTGCGCAAGCTGGTCGACGAGATCGATCCCGACGTGAAGATCGACTGGCATGGTCACTGCGACCGCGGTCTTGCGATCCCCAACACCATGATGGCGATCGCGTCCGGCGTGGATCGGGTGCACGCATGCGGTCTCGGGATCGGCGAGCGCTGCGGCAACACGCCGATGGACCAGCTGATGGTGAACCTGAAGCTGGAGGGGCTCTTCGACGGCTCGCTCGAGAAGCTCTCCGAGTACGTGCACCTGGTGTCGGAGTCGACGGGAACACCGATCCCGCGCAACTACCCGGTGTTCGGCGAGGACGCCTTCCGCACCGCCACGGGCGTGCACGCCGCGGCCGTGGTCAAGGCGTTGCGCAAGGGCGATCAATGGCTGGCCGATCGCGTCTACAGCGGTGTTCCGGCCGGAATGGTCGGAGAGGCGCAAGAGGTGGAGATCGGCTACATGTCGGGGCGCTCCAACGTCGACTACTGGCTCGAGTCACACGGCTACAAGAGCACGCCGGAGCTGGTGCAACGCATCCTGACGGCCGCCAAGGAGACGCCGCGCGTTCTCACGCCGAGCGAGATCCACGTGCTCGTCGAAGAACACAGGCGCCAGACAGACGACGACAAGCGCTCGTAGGCGCCACGTTTCCGCGCCTTCCGCAACGGCCTGTTTCTCAATACTCCGCAGCTCGGTTGAGTGGCGCACGGCGATTGACAGCCCCGACGCGAAAAGTGGATATTGAGGTCCAGAAATCGGACACCACCAGGGCCGAGGTTCCATGATCTACTCGCGCTCCACCCAGTATGCGATCCGCGCCATGGCGTTTCTGGCGACGATGGAGTCGGGAAAGTACGTGCGCGCGCGCGACATCGCGCTTGCGACCGGCGTGCCGCTGCCGTTTTTCTTCAAGATCACGCAGGCGCTGGCGCGGAGCGGCCTCGTGCAGACGATGCGCGGCCGCGGCGGTGGCATCTGCCTGACGCGTCCGGCGCGGCGCATCACGCTGGAAGAGATCGTGGTCTCGGTCCATGGCGACGATTTCAGCGACAAGTGTCTGCTGGGGCTTCCCCACTGCAACGATGCGGTGCCCTGCCCCGTGCACCACGCGTGGAAGGACCTGCGCACGAAGATGAGCGCGGCGCTCAACAACCGCACGTTGGAGGATCTGGCGTTGTCGTTGACGCGCAAGGAGCGGCGCAGCGCGCGCCGCAAGGGGGATTCGCGCAGCAGCCGGCCACGCACACGGAACCGCAAGGCCTCGGCGCCCTCGACGTGAGCACGACACGCATTGGCGCACGAGGCCGAGATTCAGACTGCTCCTCCGGCGTTTTGGCCCAGGAGCTTTGTGGAACGAGGACCTGATCCGGGAGATCGCACCATGGGTACAGAGAGGGAGGCAGCTGGTGTCGTTGCGTCCTCGGGACGCAAGACCCAGAAGGCGAATCTGCGCTTCGAGCACGGGGGCGCCGTGGCGCGCGTCGAGCTTGCGGCACCGAAGGCCAACATCGTGGACGCCACCATGATGACGGCACTCGAACAGACGTTGGACACGATCGAGTCGACCCCGGGCGTCAAGGTGGTCGTTCTCAGCGCCGAGGGTCCGCACTTCAGCTTCGGCGCCAGCGTGGAGGAGCATCTTCCCGATGCGATCGAAGGCACCTTGGCCAAGCTGCACGCGCTCCTGCGGCGAATGCACACGCTCCCTGCGCCGACGCTGGCGGTGGTCCAGGGGCAGTGTCTCGGCGGCGGGCTCGAGGTGGTGCTCGCGTGCGACCTGATTCTCGCCGCGCGCGGCGCGAAGCTGGCCTGCCCGGAGATCAAGCTCGGAGTCTTCGCACCCGCGGCGTCGGCTCTGCTGCCGGTGCGTATCGGCGCCGGCCCGGCGACCCGCTTGCTGCTGACGGGGGCGAGCTGGAGCGCCGACCAGGCCATGGCATCCGGTCTCGTCGATCGCGTCGCGCCTGACGAGGAGCTGGAGGCGACGCTGCAGCAATGGCTGCGCGACGACTTCCTTCCCCGATCCGCCGTCGGTCTGCGGCACGCCGCGCGCGCCGCACGCCGAGGTCGCCTGCGTGCTCTGGAAGCGGAGCTTCCGAGCCTCGAGAAGACCTACCTGGAGGAGCTGATGGCGGAGCCGGACGGCGTCGAGGGGGTGCGCGCCTTCCTGGAGAAACGCGAGCCGAAGTGGCAGGAGGGGAGTTGATGCGGCCGGCGCTGGCGGAGCTCGTGGCGCGCGCCGAGCGTCTGCACGAGGACCTGGAGCTCGAGAGCGTGCGCGAGTGGAAGGGCACGGCTCGCCGCGCCATCGGCTACATGCCGATCTACGTGCCGCGCGAGCTCATCCACGCGGCCGGCATGCTGCCCGTCGGCATCGTGGGAGGCGGCGACCAGATCGAGATCATCCGCGGTGATGCCTACTTCCAGAGCTACATCTGTCACATCCCGCGCAGCACGATCGAGCTGGCGGTGACGCATCGGCTCGACGTTCTGGATGGAATGCTCTTCCCCTCGATCTGCGACGTCATCCGCAACCTCTCCGGAATGTGGTCGCTCCTCTTTCCGGAGCGCTACGTGCGCTACGTGGACGTGCCGCAGAACTACGACGCGGCCGTGGGGGGCGCGTTCTGGATGCAGGAGCTGCAGTCGCTGCGCGAAGACTTCGAGCGTCTCGCCGAACGCAAGATCACAGATGACGATCTAGCGCGATCGATCGAGGTCTACAACGACAACCGCAGTGCCCTCGATGACCTTTGTCGCGCGCGCAGCGAGCGGCCGTGGGTCTTCCCCACCTCGGAGATGTACCTCTTCCTGCGCGCTGGATGCGTGCTTCCGCCCGAGGAGCACACGCGCTTCGTGCGCGCCTATCTCGAAGAGGCGCCACGCGAGAGCGAGCGCCGCGACCGCGATCACAGCCGCATCGTCATCCGCGGCACCTTCTGCGAGCAGCCGCCCGTGGGGCTGATCAAGACGCTGGAGCGCGCCGGCTGCTGGATCGTCGACGACGACCTGCTTCTCGGCCTGCGTTGGCTGACGCAGGAGGTGCCGGTGGATGGAGAACCGCTTCGCAACCTGGCGCAGGCGTTCCTGCGCCACAGCAGCGCCACCGCTTCGCGCTACGAGCCGGAGCGCACGAAAGGGAACGCACTCGTCGAGGCGGTGCGCGGCACGCGAGCCGAGGGGGTCGTCTTCTGTGCGCCGAGCTTCTGCGATCCGGCGCTTCTCGATCAACCGATGCTGGTCGCAGCGCTCGATCGCGCCGGCATCCCGCACACGCAGTTCAAGTACGCGGAGAACACCGGCCAGTTCGCCGCCATCCGCGAGCAGGCGGGAACGTTTTCCGATTCGATTCGACTCTGGAGCGGGGCATGAACGTCGACCGTGTCGCCAAAGAAGAGAGCATGGTTCTGCAGAAGAACATGATCGCGGCGCACTACGACGCGCTCGCGCGTGCGCACGACGAGGGGCGCAAGGTCGTCTACACGTTCGTGCCGGGGAACCTCACCGAGCTCATGCGCTCCTTCGATCTGCTGCCGGTGCTGCCGGAGATCAACGCGCTGCAGTCCGGCATGCGCAAGCAGTCGGGCGGGTATATCTCGGAAGCGGAGAAGCTGGGTCACAGCGAAGACGTTTGCACCTACGTGAAGTGCGACATCGGCATGCTGAAGAAGGGCAACGTCGGGCCCACCGGCACGAAGCTTCCCGAGCCGGATCTGCTCCTTCTCTCCTACACGGGCTGCTTCACGTTCATGAAGTGGTTCGAGCTGCTGCGCGAGGAGTACGATTGCCCCGTTGCCATGCTGCACGTGCCCTACCAGGCGGATGGTCGCATCCATCCACACCAGGTGCAGTACGTGGTCGACCAGCTGCGGAACGAAGTCATCCCGAAGATGGAAGAGGTGAGCGGCCGCAAGTACGACGAGGATCGTCTGCGCGAGATGCTCGAGCTCTCGGCGCGCGCCGAGGAGGATTTCGTCGCCGTGCTCGAGAGCGCGCGCAACGTACCTTCGCCGATCGACGCCTACTTTGGCGGCGTCTACTACATCGGACCGATCTTCACGGCCTTTCGCGGCACCCAGGAGGGGATCGACTACTACCGCATGCTGCGCGCCGAGGTGGAGGAGCGCGTCGCGCAGGGTCAGGGTCCCATCACGCCCGATGGAGCGCTCGACGAC
>CP070763.1:2082561-2144128 GCA_020349025.1 Candidatus Latescibacterota bacterium
ATCGCCCGCTCCTCACATCTCGCGCCCGGGTAAACGAATGGATACGACTCGGGCGCGCGGAGGACGTAATGACGATGGCATCGAGAATCGCCTCCCCGAAAACCGCGAACTCTTGGGGGCGTCGGGGAAGCGGCGATGGTGAATTCCAGCATCCATGGGGAATCGCCGTCGATCGTGAAGGACACGTCTTCGTCACCGACCACGGCAACGACCGCATTCAGAAGTTCGATTCGCGCGGTGTCTTCCTCGGCGAATGGGGAGGAACGGGTGGCGACGTGGGCCTGCTTCGACAGCCAAAGGGGATTGCCGTGGATGCGGAGGGCTTCGTCTACGTCGCAGACTCGGCCAATCATCGCATCCAGAAGTTCAACGCGTACGGGATCGTCGTGCGCACTTGGGGCAACGCGGGCCCCGCACTCGGCCACTTCCGTTCACCGTGGGCGATCGCGGCCGGTCAGGACGGCAGGGTGTACGTCGCCGACCGCAACAACGACCGCGTGCAGAAGTTCGACACCGATGGCAGCTTCATTCGTGCCTGGGGCACACCGGGAGTGGACCCGGGCGCGTTCTTCGGACCGATCGCCGTCGCCACGAGTCCGCGCGGTGATGTCTACGTCGCCGATTTCGACAACCATCGAGTGCAGAAGTTCGATCGTGAGGGAACCTTCCTCACCAGCTGGGGCGGGTACGGCGAGGCGCCAGGCTTGTTCCGGAATCCACGCGGGCTCGCTGTGGACCAGCAGGAGCGCGTATACGTCGTCGATCACGACAACAACAGAGTCCAGGTTTTCGATGCGCTGGGCAACTTCATGACGGCTTGGGGCTCGTACGGGCCCGGTGATGCGGAGTTCAGTCAACCACTCGGTGTCGCCGTGGGGTCCGACGCCGCGATCTACGTCGCCGACACCTTCAATCATCGCGTCCAGGTGTTCCCGAACCCGGCGTCGCTTTAGGAGCAGACCATGTCCCGCACTCTCGCCATCCAACGCACGGGTCTTCCGCTTGGTGCGGCCGCCCCCTCTCTGCTATCTTCTGGGCCCCGCGCTCGTCGCAAGCGCGGCCGGGGAGTCGTGGACATGACCGCATTCAAAGAGTTTGCCGCCACACTTCTCGAGAACGGTGCCGCCTCCTACGGGGCATATGCCGCGAACGCGCTCCTCGAGCGTCACTCCGCAACGAGCGACAGGTTCACACCGGAGTCATTCGCCGACTGGAAGGCGCACCTGAGCATGCGCGTCCTCGAGCTGTCCATCGCCGTCGAGACACACTCGCCGGAGCTGTTCGCGACCGCCGTCGATTGGACCCGGCAGTCTTTCCAGGCGCGCCATGTTCCGCAAGAGGACCTCGAGGCGAGCTTGGTCTGCCTGCGCGAAACCTTGCTGGCGGAGCTGCCCGAAAACGCAACGGAAGCCATCGAGCCGTGCTTCGAGCAGGCGCTGCAGCGCTTCAAACAGCCGGTGCCGCCGGTCGAGCGTCTCGATCCCAACCATCCGCGTTCCCATCTCGTGCTGACCTATCTGGAGGCCTGTCTCACGGGTGATCGGCACCGCGCGATCCGGACCGTCCTGGACGCCGTCGATTCCGGCCTCGACGTGCAGGACGCCTATCTCGACGTTCTGGTCCCGGCTCAGAGAGAAGTCGGCGAGATGTGGCACGCGGCCAAGATGGGGATTCACGAGGAGCACGTGGTCACCGCGACCACCCAGAGCGTGATGGCGCTGTTGGCGGAGCGCGGCAGTCGAAACAAGCCGAACGGCAAGTCGGTTCTCCTCGCTTCGGTCGCCAGCAACGCCCACGATCTCGGACCGCGCGTCCTCACCGACCTCTTCGAGATTGCCGGGTGGCGCGCCATTGGCCTCGGTCCCAGCCTCCCCGCCGAGGACCTCGCGCAAGCGGTGTCGCACTTCCAGGTGGACCTCGTGGCCTTGTCGGCGACGCTCATCACCCAGCTCAAGAACCTGCGTCACGCCGTCGAGACGATCCGCGCGCACAACGCCGATGTGAAGATCCTCGTGGGCGGCTTGGCGCTCGCTGCAGCTCCCGGCATCTGGGAGTGGGTCGGCGCCGACGCTCATGCCAGCGGGATCGGCGACATCATGAAAAGTGCGAATCGCCTCGTCGGTCTCGGCGACTGAAGCGCTTCAGAAAAGCCCACGCGTGAAGTGAATCTCGAAGCGGAAGTTGCTGGGGCGATCCGGGCCAATCGGGAAGATGAAATCGAAGCGCAGGTAGGAGGCCGCGCGGAAGGGACCGAGGAAACGCTGCAAACCCGCTCCCGCCGACTGGATCCACGCCGTGCCGTTCCCTTGCCACGTGCGTCCGATATCCCACCACGGCACGACCTGCAGCTCGCTGTGTCGCAGAAGCGGAACTCGAGTCGCCTTGAAGAAATTGTACGGCACCAGATACTCGAGCCGCGACGCGAACGACTGGTTGCCCACCTGCGTTCGCGGCTTGTAGCCGCGCACCGTGCTCAACCCCCCGACGTCGGCCAGGCGCTGGACGGGAGCCTCCCCACCGATGCTGACCCACAGCAGGTCGAGAACGAACTCCTGACGCCCCACGTAACGGCGGCCGGTGAACGTCGCCTGGGTCCAGTCGTACTTGAAGTCTCCCCCGAGGCCGCCCCCCGCCGTGCGGTGATCGATGTCGAGCCGGAAGCGATGCCGGTGCAGTGACCCGAGCCGGATCCCAGCCACGACGGCGCGATCGGTCCCCTCTTCGATCGCTGGGTTGAACTCGTCGAGATGGCCGAAAATGGAGAACCCGGTCGTCGCTTCGACGCTCGTTTCCTTCCCCGCCGCGTACCCGGCCGTGAGCTCGAAGAACCGGATCGGCTCCCACCCCACGATCCCGGCACCGCCCTGACGCCGCAGGTACACCTGTGCGTCCTCGCCGCCGACGAAGGCGCGCACGCTGTTCAGCGTCGGGCGATTCGATCCGTACGCCTGGACGCGATCCTGGTAGTGGAAGCGCGCGTGAAGGTGCCAACGATCCCGCCCCACGGGGAAGCGCAGCATTTCATGATGGCGAAACTTCTTCGAGCCGGTGGCGTAGGCGCCCTGCAGCTGCAGCCACAGGTGATCCTCGCCCCATGGCTTCCAGTTGAGGCCGCTGGCCAGCACCAGACCCTCGACGCGGTTGTAGTTCCAGAGCCGGGTGGCGAGATCGTAGCTGAGCCCGAGCCGGAATTGGCGCTGACCTGCTTGCTTCTTGAAGGTCTCAAGACCGAGCGAATCGAGCGCAGCGATCACGGAATCGCGGAAGGTGGTGTCGAACTCCAGCAGGTCCGGATCGAAGAACTCCGAATCCTCTCTCTGCAGCTTCTCCAGGAGGTCGCCCTTTTCGACGCTGTCGGCCACCGCTTGCATCGCCTCGGCCGCGCTTGCGAGTGCGAGCAGCAACGCCAGACTCGTGCAGATGGAGAGCGCTCCTGTGGGACGGCGCACGGCTAGCGCTCCCCGAAGGTGCGGGCATCGTAGCCCTCATCGAAACGGAAGTCGTCACGGAACAGAGACACTGCGGCGCGATCGGGGATCTTGCCGAAGAAGCCACCGCGTAGCTCGACCTCCATGATGAGGCGGGTGAAGACCCACTCGCCGCCTGGGAGCTCCTCCCAGTGACGTGAGATGCGTCGAATGTCCTTCAGGAAGAGCGGGAAGGGGTTCTGCTCGAAGGTGAACTCCTCGTGAATGATCCGGTAGTCGTCGGTATCGACGTAGACGATCCCCGACGGCAGAGCCTTGAAGTCGGACTTCGGCTTGAACCCGATCTTGAAGATGACGTGATCGACTTCGATGGTGCGCTCGAGGAGCTCGAAGTCGAACTCCTTCTGCTCTTCGAGAAAGAAGGGCAGCTCGGCGAAATCGCTGTAGCCATCGGACTCGACGCGCACGCCCGATTTCTCGTCCCCCTTCTTTTCGTCGACCACCCACTCACCCTCCTCCAGCTTGTAGTTGCGTACCGTTTCACCCAGCATGACGGCGCGACTGAATCCGGTGACGTCGGCGTACATGCGCGACACGACGTCGCGAATCTCCTTGCGCTCTTCCCAGTTGGCAACCAGGCGCACGGTCATCGTGTACGTCATGTCGTTGTGGCCACCCAGCTTGCGCTTTTCACCCTCGACGGAGCGCGCGATGATCTCGCGCAGCGTCAGCGGCTTGGTGATGACCTCGGTCGTGTCGGTGTAGCCGTAGATGGGTTGGGCTCGGCGGAGCGAGTCGGACGTCACGGTTCGGTCGCGCTCCTGCGACGCGGAGGGGCTCGCGAGAGCGACGGCGATCAAGCCAGCCAGGACGAGAGCGCGTCCGACCATGCAATCCCCCAAGAGGTCAAAGCGCGCCCCTCACGCCGGAGCGCGCCTCGGAGCCGCGGGCTCGGGGACGCGCTCGATCACCCGCACGATGTTGTAGCGCGTGTCACGCTGGGCGGGTGTGAACCCGGCGGCGTGGATGTGGCGCTGCAGATTGATCTCGGCGACGTTGCGCAGCGACGTGCCGGCCGCGGAGACCACGTTCTCCTCCATCATGGTGCTGCCGAAGTCGTCGCAGCCGAACTCGAGCGCCACCTGCGCCAGCCGCGTCCCCTGCGTCGGCCACGAGGCCTGCAGATGCTCGACGTTGTCGAGAAACAGGCGTGCCACCGCCACCGTGCGCAGGTAGTCGTGCGCGCTGGCGCCGTAGCGCTCACGCTCCTTGCCGGCGCCGAGCGAGGTGTTTTCGATCTGCAGCGTCCAGGCGATGAAGGCACCGAAGCCGTTGCCATGCGCGTGCAAGCTCGCGTCCTGGAGATCGCGGATCTTCGCCAGGTGACCGATGCGTTGCTCCACCGTCTCGCCGAAACCGATGACCATCGTCGCCGTGGTGGCGAGCCCGAGGCGTTGCGCCACGCGCATGACCTCGAGCCAGCCCGCGGCGCTCTGCTTCTTGGGACTGACACGCATCCGAATGTCGTCGTCGAGCATCTCCGCACCGCCGCCCGGCAACCCGGCGAGGCCGGCCGCCTGCAGACGTCGCAGGACCGCCTCGATGCCGCACCCTTCCACCTGTGCGATGTGATCGATCTCGGATGGAGAGAAGCAGTTGAGCTCCGCTTCCGGATAGGTGGCGCGCAGCCATCTCAGAAGCTCTTCGTACCACGCGAGCGGCAGGCCGGGATGGTGTCCCCCCTGCATCAGAATGCGCGTGCCGCCCGCCTGCAAGAGCTCCTCCATTTTGGCCGCGATGACGTCGCGCGACAGCGTGTACGCCTCCGGATGCTCTTCGCTGGGGCGATAGAAAGCACAGAAATGACAATCGGTGATGCAGACGTTGCTGTAGTTGATGTTGCGGTCGATGAGATAGGTGACCCGGCGTTCTGGGTGGCGCTGGAAGCGCACGCTCTGCGCCGCTTGGCCGAGCGTCAGAAGATCCGTTTCGCGATAGAGACGAACCGCCTCATCCGGCGTCAGCCGGCGCCCGCCCACGGCCTCCTGCAGCATGTTGTCCAGGGTTGCGACGGCCATCGGCCCTCCATGCGCGTTCGGCCGAAGACCTTACCCCAAGCCGGTTTACGGCGCAACACACGGGTCGCCTGGAGCGGGGCCTTTTGTATACCTTGACTGGAGTTGTAGGGCTCGGAGGAGCGCGCGAGGAGGGATTCAATGGCTCGGGAAAAGAGAAAACGTCAGCGCCAAAGCGTGGTACCCGGCAGGTCGCCGGGCACCGTCGTCGTCGACCCGGAAGCTCCAAAGCCCAGGATTCGGCTCATGGCGTATGGCCCCGATGCTCTGGTCGAAGAGGAGATCGATCACGTCGCCGACATCTCGCGTTTTCTTGCACAGCACCCCGTCACCTGGGTCAACGTCGATGGACTTGGTGACGCGCAAACCATCCAGGACCTGGGGCAGCTCTTCGGGCTTCACCCGCTTGCCCTCGAGGACGTCGTCAATGTGACCCAGCGACCCAAGGTCGAAGAGTACGGCCAGCAGCTGTTCATCGTCGTGCGGATGCCGATTGCCGATCGGTCGGACGAAACGGAGCAGCTGAGCCTGTTTCTGGGCAAGGACTTCGTGCTCACGTTTCAGGAGCGCGAGGGCGACTGCCTGGAGCCGGTGCGCCTGCGGGCGAGAAGAGGCCGGCCGCGTCTTCGGAACTCCCAATCCGACTACCTGGCCTATGCCCTGCTGGATGCCGTGGTCGACTCCTACTTTCCACTTCTCGACCGGGATGGGGAGCAGTTGACAGCCCTCGAGAACGAGATCCTCACCTTTGCCGAGGGAAGCGTCCCAAGCCGGCTCCACGACTTGAAGGGGACGCTTGCGCCGCGCCGGCGTCTCATGTCCTCTTTTCGCGAGATGTTCGCCGAGCTTCTCCGAGAAGACACACCGCTCATCGCCGATGCGACGCGTGTGTACCTCAGAGACTGCTACGACCATACGCTTCAACTCATCGATCTGCTCGACATGTATCGGGATACGAGCGCCGGCCTCATGGACCTCTACCTCTCGAGCTTGAGCAACCGCATGAACGAAGTCATGAAGGTTCTGACGATCACGGCGACGATCTTCATCCCCTTGACTTTCATCGCCGGAATCTACGGCATGAACTTCGATCCGGACCGGTCCCCTTTGAACATGCCGGAGCTCGGATGGTATTGGGGCTATCCGTTTGCCATGACTCTCATGGGGATCGTAGCCGTGGTCATGGTTTTTCTGTTCCGGCGCAAGGGTTGGCTTGGTTCCCGGGGCCGGAAGCCGCCAGGCAAGCCGCCTCCTCCCGAGTAGAAAAGGTCTTGTTCCTCTTGCCGTCGCTGTTGGATCCTGCAACTTGCCACGAACGGCGTGCTGGAGGTAGCGGGTGTCGAAGCGTTTCGCGCAGCTGCTCGACGAACGAGAAGTCATTCTGCTCGACGGCGCCACCGGCACCGAACTGCAGCGCCGCGGTGTTCCGACCCCGCTGCCGCTGTGGACGGGAGACGCGGCGCGGCGTGCGCCGGAGGTCCTGAAACAGATCCACCTCGATTATCTGGCTGCAGGTGTGGATGTGGTCACGGCGAACACCTTCCGGACGACGCCGTACACGATGCGCAAGCTGGGCAACGCCGACGATGCCGTGGAGCTCACCCAGCGCAGCGTTGCGCTGGCGCGCGAGGCGTGCAACGAGGTGGCACATGGCCTCGTCGCGGGGAGCCTGGCCCCGCTCGAGGACTGCTTCCATCCGGAGCTCGTGCCCGCCCACGACGTCCTGGCTGCGGAGCATGCGGCACACGCGCGCAACCTGCGCGACGCGGGAGTCGATCTCCTTCTCGTCGAGACGATGAACACGACGCGCGAGGCGCACGCTGCCGCCGAGGCTGCACTGCAAACGGGACTCCCAGTCCTCGTCAGCCTCATTCTCGATCCGCAGGGTGAAGGCGATCTGCTGTCGGGTGAGGACCTCGATGTGGTGTGGGCCCACATCCGGCCGCTGCCGGTGGCGGGCTTCCTGGTCAACTGCTCACCCCATCGCATCCTCACGAAGGCGCTCGGGCGCATGCAGTGGCGCGGCGACGCGCGCCCGATCGGGGCCTACGCCAACTTCGGAAGCGAGAACGTAACCGATGGCTGGACGCCCGACACCACGACACCAGCCGCCGACTACGGTCGCGTCGTCGCCACCTGGCGCGAGCTCGGCGCCCGAATCATCGGCGGCTGCTGCGGCACATCGCCGGAGCATCTCCGCGCCGCGCGAGAAGTCATCACGACGACACCATGACCTCCCTGCCCTCCCCATCCAATCTCTGGCTCGTGGGCTGGGCCGTTGCCGCCGTCGCGTTGGCGAGCGCCATTGCGCTCGGGCCGCTCGATGGCGTTCCGCACGTGCAGGACGAGGTCGTCTACGAGTTCCAGGCGCGCCTCTTGTCGGAAGGGCGACTGTGGGAAGAGGAGCGCCTGCCGCGTGCCGCGTACCCGTACGAGTTCATCATCAACGCCGACGGCCGACGTTACGGCGTGATGCCGAACGGGTGGCCGCTCCTTCTTGCGCTCGGTGTTCTGGTCGGCCTGCCCTGGCTCGTCAACCCGCTCCTGCACGGCCTGACCGTGGTCGCCAGCGCGTACCTGGCGGGGCGGATCGACGCGCGCGCACGCTGGCTCGCGGCACCCATCCTGGCGCTCAGCCCGGGGCTCCTGATACAGAGCGCATCGCGCATGTCGCACACTCTGAGCGCGCTTCTGACGCTCACGGCCGCCATCCTGTTGCTGGGGAGCGCCTCGCGTCGACGCGCTCTTCTGCTGGGTGCTGTGTTGGGTTGGCTTCTTCTCACCCGCACGCTCGATGGCGTGGTGGTCGCGACACTCGCTGCGACATGGATCGTGCTCACGCGTGCGCTCCCACGCTGGTGGCCGGCACTCGCACCGTTGTCCGTCGCGCTCCTCCTCATTGCGGCGCAAAACCATATTCTCGAGGGGAGCGTCGCGCGCTTCCCGCAGACATCGTGGTTTGCACGGATGGAGCCGCCGACCGCCGACCACGGCTGGCGCTACTCGGAGGGGTGCAATCGTCTCGGCTTCGGCGCCGATCGCGGCTGCTTCGTCGTCTCGGGATCGGTCGGTCACACGCCGCGGAAGGCGCTGCAGTTCGTCGCCGACAACGTGCGCCTCGCGGGGCGCTTGTGGTTCGGCGCGTGGCCGCTCGCGCTTCTCCTGCTTCCGGCCGTGCTCGCGCCTCGGCTGCGGCGATTCGGTGTGATGGCGCTCTCGACGTGGGGGGGAGTCGCGGCGGCGTACGCTTTCTACTGGTATCCGGGGCTCTGCTACGGCCCGCGCTTTCATCACGCGGCGGCACCGCTCCTGCTGGTCGCTCTCGCGCTCGGCACGGCGTGGGTCGTCCAGCGCTTGCGCCTGCCGAAGATCGTCGGATTGCTCCCCCTGATCGCACTCGTTTGGAGACTCGACGCGACTCTCCCGGAGCTCGAGCGCTACTGGGGCGTCGACGACCGTCTCGATCGTTTCGAGCGCCTGTGGACGCGCGGACCCGCTCTCATGCTCGTCGCTTCCGGCCCCCCGTACGCCGTGCGCCAGCCGTTGCCGAACACGGCGGGTCTGGTGGCGATCTTCCCCGACTTCCTGCGTCGCTCGATGTGGATCGAGCGACGTGGTGGTGAGCTCCTCTACGCGGAGTACCATCCGGAGCTCGTCGCGACGCTGCGCGCGCGCCACCCGCAGCGACCCGCCTACGTCCTGGCGCTGCACCCGGATCCGGCACACGACTTCGTGACACCGATCGAAGAGGCGCCCCCCTCTTCCCGCGCGCTGGAGGACCTGCCCCTCCCGGTCGACATGCCGCGCATCGAGCGCTGACCGGAGCCGACGGCACCCCACGCAAGTCTGCTACGCTGCGGGCGCGCGCGCTCACACCGACCCAACGGAGCGGAAACATGCTCGACGTCGACTTCGTCCGCAGCCGATTTCCTGCCCTCGATGGAGAGTGGATCTTCTTCGACAACGCCGGGGGCTCGCAGATCCTCACGCCGGTCCTGGAACGGATGCGCGACTACCTCGTCGGCTGCAACGTCCAGCACGGCGCATCCTACGCCGTCTCACACGAAGCGGGCGCGCGACTGCGCGCCGCCACCGCGGCGATGGCAACCTACGTCAACGCCGCCGACCCATCCGAGATCGTCATGGGTCCTTCGTCGACGCAGCTGCTGCGCATCTTGGCCGGCTCGCTGGTGCAGACCCTGCAGCCCGGCGACGAGATCATCGTGACCAACTGCGACCACGAAGCCAACATCGGGCCGTGGGTGGAGCTCGAGCGCAGCGGCGTGCGCGTCAAGGTGTGGAGGCTCGATCCCGACTCGTACCAGCTGCGCCTGGAGGACCTCGAGCAGCTCCTGACGGCGCGCACACGCCTCGTCGCCGTCACGCACGTCTCGAACGTGCTCGGGAGCATCCATCCGATCGCAGAGATCGCACGCGCGGTCCACGAGCGGGGCGCCATGATCTGTGTAGATGGCGTGGCGTACGCGCCGCACCGTCCAGTAGACGTCCGGGAGCTCGACGCCGACTTCTACGTCTTCAGCTTCTACAAGGTGTACGGACCGCATCACGCCCTCCTCTACGGCAAGCGTGAGCACCTCCTGCGCCTCCCCGGGATGAACCACTACTTCATCGCACCGACGGACGTCCCCTACAAGTTCCAACCGGGAAGCGTGAACTACGAGCTCAGCTACGCCATGCTCGGGTTGTGGGATTACCTCGACGAGCTGGCAGCGAGACATTCTGCGGCGGGGCTTGCCGACGACCCGCGCGAGCGACTCCGCTTCCTCTTCGAACGCATCGCGCGGCACGAGGAGAGGCTCGCCGCACGACTCCTGGCTTTCCTGGCGGAGAAGCCGTCGGTCCGCGTGATCGGGACCGCGACGTCGGATCGCAACCAGCGTGTCCCGACGATCTCCTTCGTCGTCGACGGAAGAGCGAGCGACACGATCACAACGGCGGTGGATCGTCACAAGATCGGCATCCGCTACGGCCACTTCTACGCCAAGCGCTTGATCGACGATCTCGGGTTGCAGGCGCAAAACGGCGTCGTCCGCGTCAGCATGGTGCACTACAACACGCTGGACGAGGTGGAGCGGCTGATCGAGGCTCTCGATCCACTCCTCAAGGCGTAGCGCCGCTCGGCGTAGGCTGCATCGTCACGCCAGAGACGATCGGCCGCCTTGCGCACCAGAGGACGCAGGAGCCAGGACAAAGGCCGCACGAAGTGCCAGAACTGCGGCCGGTCGGAGGTGGCCAGCGTCGCCTCGATGATGGCGGCGCGCCCGCTCTCGATTCTAGTGGCGTGCGTCTCCACGACGGAGCCCTCCCCTTCCCCGCGCAGGATCGTCATGGCAATCGTGTTGCGCTCCGGACAGTGGAAGCGCGCATCCACCTCGACACCGTACGGGCCCACGACCCGATAGACGACACGCACGACGATCGACTCCTCCTCCTGCTCCACCACCTTCAAGCGCGCGAAGGAGTAGGGGTGGAAGTGGACTCCATGCCACGGATCGAGTCGATTCGCGATCACATCTTCCGGATCGCAGCGCGCCTCCTTGCGCATGACGGCGTCGAGGTAGCGTTCCGGTCTCTGGGGCAAAACGGGTCCAACGTCTCGATGCGCAGTCGTGAGCGCCGCCCACAGGAGCACGCCGTCGTCGTAGACGGGAAGCGGCCGCCAGCTCCCGTGCGCGGCGTTGCCGAGGCGCAGGCCGTGCCACGGACACACGAGCTCCCCCTCGCACACACGCCCCGGCGAGAGCGACGCCCCCATGTGCGGGCAGGCGTCGGGTGCGACGCGCGGCCCGGCGGGCGAGCGCCACACGGCGTAGTCGGTACCATCCAGCCGATAGCGGCGCGGTGTCGTTCCCACCTCGCGCGAGGCATCGACGACGACCCAGCCCGTGTCGGGCAGCGAGCGCGCCCGCTGTAGCGCCGCTTCGATCCAGCCCACGCGCGCTTGTTGCCAATCGGGTGCGCTCGAGAGGAACTCGACGGGTGGCAGCGCGCGTCCGAAAGTCCTCAACTTGGCCTTCGCGCTCATGGGTTGCTCCGACTCGTGCTCGCGGCGACCTCGGGTGCGGAACGGCTTCGACGCGCCGCAAGCCACCCCATGCTCGCCAGAATGCCGCGCTCCGGAATGGAGAGGATCGGCTCGGGTCGGACACCGATGCGCGACAGCAACACGTTGCTGGCGAGGAAACCGGATGCGGTGGCGCGCTCCATCAGGGCGCTGGGAATGGGGAGCTTGACGAAGTCACCCGCCAGGGTGATCCCGTCGAGCGGCGTCTGCACCTGCGGGCGCTTCGCCCACGACCCGAGCTCGAAGGCGGGGCAATCCTGCCGCAGAAGAAAGCGCTCCTCGCGGATGCGGTGTGAAGCGGTCTCCGGATAGAGAGAGTGCAGCGCCCGCAGCATGTCGGCGCGCATCTCCTCCTCCGACGCGCCCGGATCGACGGCATACGCGTGCAGCTCGACGACCGAGCCGCCATGACGCGCGGCCCAGTCGCGACTCTCGTCCTCGAACGTATGGTAGAGCGAGATGTTGTCGAGAATGCCGAGCCCGGTCGTGCCCACGAAGGGTGCGCGCCCCGGCTGCGTCGGGCCGTCCAACCACAGACGCCACACGGCGAAGGGGTGGGTCAGGCGCAGATCCGCGACCGCTTGCCTCCAGGCGGGGTCATCGAGATCGTGCGAGCGCTCGACCAGCTTCTGCAGAGCCGGCACGGTGAGTGCGAGGACGACCGCGTCCGCATCGATCACGCCATCGAGCGTGACCACCTGCCAGCCCTGCTCGCCGCGGCGCACCTCGGTTGCTGCCTCACCGAGGTCCAGCGACACGCCCTGCTGCGTCAGATAGCGCGCGAAGGGATCCCAGATGCTCTGGGAGAAGGGGCGGCGCGAGACGTCGAACAGAAGCCCCTCCGGATTCCCGGTGAAGTAGAAATGGAACATCATGAGGAGCTCGGCCGCCGACATCCGTTCCTCGGGGTTGAAGAAGGAGTGCGAGAAGACGTCGAAGAGCAGCCGCCGCGCCTCGGGCGGAAAACGCAGCGAGTCGAGATAGTGGCGCGCGCTTTCGCCGTCCCAACGCTGGTAGCAGCGTTGCATCTCGAACGTGAGCATCTCGAGCGCGTGGCGCTTGTTGACTCGCAGGAGATCGCGCCATCCCATCGTTTGGGTGCGAAGCGTCAGCGAAATGACGTTCCGCGGCGTCGTGCGCGGCAGACCCGCGAACGATTGCACCTGCCCCTTCGGCCCCAGGATGGGATAGTCGTCGAGCGGCTGCAGGAACTCGAGCTTCGGGTCGATCCGGCGCAGCAGTGCGTGCAGGTTGTAGTACTGACGGAAGAAGGCATGGAAGCCGCGTTCCATTTCGAACGACCCGCCGCTCGCGAGGCGTTCGGTCCAGGCACCGGCGCGGCCGCCGAGAAAGCGCTCGCGTTCGACCAGCGTCACGCGCACGCGGCGCTCCGCCAGCACCGTCGCCGCGGCCACGCCGGCGATGCCGCCACCGACGACGACCACGTGATGGCCTGTCTCGACCTGCTCTCTTCCACCCGCCGCGGGCAGAAGCAACGTCTGCGGTGTGGTGCTCATTCGCGGGGCCTGCGGGCGCAAAAGGTGTGGACGACGCCGCGCTGCCAGCCATCCATGGCTGCTGTGCGCACGTCGACGAAGCCGGCGCGACGCAGGCGCTCCTCCAGCTGCGGCACGCTGTCGAACGCCATGACGCTGCGGCGCAGGTAACGGAAGATCTGGCTCGAGCCGGTGACGATTGTTCCGAGCGGGATGACGACCCCAAGCGTGACGAGCTGCCACACGCAGCGGCTCCAGGGCGAGCCCGCCACCGAGTACTCGTGCAGGCAAAGCGAGCCACCCGGGCGCAGGAGCTGGCGCAGCCGCCGCAGGCAGAGATCGGGATCGGGAACGTTGCGAATGCCGTAGGCCATGAGGATGCCATCGTATGGCCCGACCGCGCCGGCGGCAGCCGGGTCCATGGCGTCGCCGTGGATCCAACGCACGCCGGTCAGCTCCTCCTTTGTGGCCGCGTACTCGAGCATGCCCTGCGAGGCATCGAGACCGGTGATCGTCGCGTTCGGGTACGCGCGCTTCAGCGCCAGCGTGGAAAGCCCGGTCCCGCAACAGAGGTCGACGAGATCGGCATCGTCTGCCACATCGAGTCGCGCCGCGCTCCAGCCGAGGTGCTTGGCGTAGCCGGGGTTCATGGCCGACAAGGCGTCGTAGCCGCGGGCCACGCGGTCGAACTCGCGTGGCACGTGGCGTTTCGCCTCCTGCAGCATGCTCGTGCCTTCGGGCGCCATCCTGTTCACCTCAGTACTGCAGGTTCAAGCGCACCGAGAGCGTCTCCCCCTCGGCCTCGAATGCGGAATCGTCGAAGCTCGGTGGTCCGAATCGGCCGCGCGCGTCGCGTGAGACTCCCCACCCCTCCTTGGGGCGGCCGAGCCAATCACGCTGCATGACTCCATCGCCATTCTCGTCGTGGAAGACGGAGACGGCGTAGCGGCCGCACGGCACGGGTTGGAACTCGAACGAGGCCGTCTCCCCCTCCAAAGTCGCGATCCCCTGCTGCAGCGACTTCTCCGGCTCGCCCGGGAATCCCTCACCCGACTCGAAGAGCGCCACGCGCACCTCTCCCTTGTGGTGCTGCAATCCCTGCGCGACGACCTGAATGGTTGCGGGCTCGTCGCACGCAACATCGGCACCACCGGAGGCCTTCGATCCTCCGCACGTTGCCAGGAGGAAGAGTGGGATCCGCTTCAGAAGGCTCAACATGCGTTGCGTCGGTCGTCCCAAGTCGGCTGGCTCCCGCGATTCGTTGCGACCGCTCCCGCTCCGAGCGGCAGGACCTGTTCGGCTCGGACTTCGCGACGCGGAGTCTCGAGGTGCGCGCCGGAGCGTCGCAACATGTGGGGTGCGTTCCACGCCGACGCGGCAACGGCGCGTCCCGCGAGCGCGAGCTTGCCGCCGGTCGAGACCCAGGCACGTCCCGCCAGCGGATCGCAGCCGCGCGCTCGAATCCGCTCGCCGATGGCCGCGTACACGCGTCGAGCGGTGCGGATGGCCAAGCCGCAACGCCAGGAGAGCGCCGGGATCCCGGCATCCCCCGAGCGATAGTACTCGTCGGCGCGATCCAGGAGATCGGCAATCACGCGCGCGACCGGCTCCCGGGCTGGGCGCGGGAAGGGACCTCCCAGCTGCGTGTGCAGCTCGCCGCACCTGTGTTGTCCGAGAAGATCGTCGGGAAGATAGAGCCGACCCCTCTCCCAATCCTCGGCAACGTCGCGACAGATGTTGGTGAGCTGCATGGCCACGCCCAGGTGCACCGCGTTGCGGGTGGCCGCCTCCTCACGCAAACCCATGACGTGGCACATCATGAGGCCCACGGTGCCGGCGACACGATAGCAGTAACGCAAGAGCTTGGGCAGGTCCTCGTAGTGCGTGCACTCGACGTCCATTGCCAGCCCCTCCAGCAGCTCCTCCGGGTAGAGCCTGGGGATGCGACACGTCTGCGTCACCTGCCGGAAGGCCTCCAGGACGGGATCGGCCATCGCCTCGCCGGCGTAGACGGCGTCCAGCTCCTGCCGCAGTTGGGTGAGCGCCGCGCTCGCCCCCGGCACGTTGGCCGCGTGATCGACGGCATCGTCGGCGCGGCGGCACCAGGCGTAGACGACGACGGCACGGTTGCGTTCACGCGCTGGCAGCAGCCGTGAGGCCAGCGCGAAGCTCTTGGAGTGCACTGCGATGATTTGCCGGCTGATCGCCAGAGCATCCGAGGTCATGGGTGGAAGTCCTCGAGGATGAGGCGCGCGGTCGCCTTCGCCGAGTTGACGACGCCGGGGACGCCCGCGCCCGGGTGCGTTCCGGCACCCACGAGATAGAGACCGGGGATTGAATCGTCGCGGTTGTGTGGACGGAACCAGGCGCTTTGCGTCAGCTTCGGCGCGCAGGAGAAGGCGGTGCCCAGGTAGCTGCGCAGCTCGCTCTTGAAGTCGAGCGGTGTGAACCAGCGCTTTGTCACCACGTGGCTGCGCAGGTCGGGAAGAACGCGCTCCAGGTAGGCGAGGATGCGCTCAGCGTACTCCGGCGCGACGGCGTCCCAATCGACGCGAGCGTTGCCGAGGTGCGGCACGGGTGAGAGCACGTAGAAGGTCTCGCACCCGGGCGGCGCCAGCGACGGATCGGTGACGGTCGGCGCGTGCAGGTAGAGGCTGAAGTCGTGCGGCAACGACTTGCCGTGGAAGATGTCGTCGAGCAGGCCTTTGTAGCGCGGTCCGAACAAAATCGTGTGATGCGCCACATCATCGACGTAGCGCCGGTCTGTTCCGAAGTAGAGAACGAAGAGCGACATCGACCAATCCATGCGCTCGAGCCGCCGCTCCATCTTGCGCGCGGCCGGAGTGCTTCCGTAGAGGCTCGAGTAGGTGTGGTGCAGGTCGGCGTTCGAAACCACCAGGTCGAAGTCGGAGGGCTCGAGCCCACCGGCGCGCACGCGGTGGCGCGGAGAACCGTTTTGAGTCTCCAGGAGCTCGATCCCTTCGACCGGGGTGGAGAGGTGCACTGCACCACCCAGCTCCTCGAAGAGGCGCACGAAAGCAGCAATGAGGGCTCCGGTGCCACCACGCGGGAAGCACACGCCCCACTCGCGCTCCAGGTAGTGGATCAACGTGTAGATCGAGCTGGTCTCGTACGGATTGCCACCCACCAAAAGCGAATGGAAGCTGAGCGCCTGGCGCACGTGCTCCTCCTGCACGAAGCGGCTGACGGTGCGATACACCGAGCGGTCGGCGCGCAGCCGGATGAGATCGGGCGCGACACGGACCATGTCGGAGAAGCGTAGAAAAGGCTTGGCCGCCAGCTCGCGATAGCCGGCCTCGAAGACGCGTCTCGCGTACTCGACGAAGCGCTCGTAGCCGGGCACGTCCTGCGGGCGCAGCTTGCGAATCTGCTCGATCATGGCGGCGCTGTCGCCGCTGTAGTCGAAGGCGACCCCATCCTCCCAGACGAGCCGGTAGAACGGCTCCACCGGCAGCAGCTCGACGTAGTCGGAGAGCCTGCGACCTGCCGCGGTAAAGAGGTCCTCGAAGATGTGGGGCGCGGTGATCACGGTGGGGCCGGCGTCGAAGACGAAGCCGGAGTCTTCGTAGACGTAGGCGCGGCCACCCGGGCGATCGCGCGCTTCGTACAAGGTCGTGTGGATCCCGCCCGCCTGCAGGCGAATGGCGGCGGCCAAACCTCCGAAGCCGCTGCCGATCACGGCGGCGCGTGGTTGCTGTGCAAGCTCAACCAAAGGCCATCTCCAGATCGGCGATCTGCTGCGCCAGACCCTGCATGGCGGCGGCCGGTCCGAGCGTCGCGGACAACGCCTCGAGAGCGCATTGCAGGCGCAGGTGGATGGTCTCGGGCGCTCGATCGTGGAGTCGCGACTGCAGCTCCAGCAGCAACCCTTCCGCCTCCCAATCGATCGAAAGCCGGCGTGCCTGCTGCGCCAGGTTGGCGTAGCTCACCTCGTCGCTGCTCTCTGCCAACCACGCCCATGGCCAGGTGGGCCGCCCCAGCTTGATGTCCTCGAGACCCTTGCGACGCCGCGCCTCGACCGTGAGCCCCGACCAATCGTCGAGCATCTGCAACCCGACACCGAGCTCTGCACCGAAGCGCGCCAGCGCCGCGAGCCGCTCCCCCTCCGCACCGGCAGCGCGAGCCCCCAGAAGCGCCGCCAGTCGCATCAGCGAGCCTGTCTTCAGCTGCGTCGCGTGCGCGACGAGCTGCGGCATCTCGCTCTGGCGCACTGCAGCCACATGCGTGGAGAGATCGAGCGCCTGCCCCTTGTGGCAGAGCAGCACCGCATCGGAGACGTCCGCGTACAGTCGCAGCGTCAGGGGTTCCGGCAGACCCAGCCGCGACAGAAGCGCCAGCGCCAGAAAGTAGAGCCAGTTCCCCGTGTTGAGCGCCACCGGAACGCCGAAGCGGCGATGCAGCGCCGGCTCGCCGCGGCGCAGCGCCGAGTCGTCCTGGATGTCGTCGATCACGAGCGAACCGGTGTGCAGGAGCTCGACGACGAGCGGGAGCTGCTCCGGATGCTCCCCGGGCGCACCGCCGGCGAGAATCCAACAGCTCTCGAACATGCGACTACGGAACTCCTTGCCGCGCCGGCGCAGGATGTCGTGCGCCGGATCGAGAAGCGCTGCGTCCAGGAAGCGGGGATGCAGGCCGTCATCGATCGCAAGCTCGGCGGGCGCTTCGGCCAGAAGCTCGGCGACGAGTGATCTGAGCGTGGGGTCGGAAGCCCCCACGGCAGCAGCCCGATCCATCATTGCACTCCTCTTGCGAGACGGTAACGCGGTGAGAAACCCCGGGGCGGCCGCCCCATCAACAGGCGCCCGCGATCGATGGGACGCAGGCGCAGCGCATAGAAGCGTTCGATCGTCTCCACCGAAAGGCCGTAGAAACGCTTGAACACGTGCCAGCGTTCATGCGGTGGATACCAGCGAAACAGCATCGAATTCAGGAAGCGACAGAAGGAGGCTTGGCGTTCGTGCGCGCGCGCGAAGTCCCACAACGCTTTGCCGAAGAGCTCTTCCGGTGCGCAAGACGCCACGACCTCGGCCAGGCGTGCAGCAACCGGCAACGAGTAGCCGGTTCCGGGATGGAAGAAGCCGCCGCGGTATCCCGCGACGAGCGGCCCCGTGTGCGGCAACTGGAACTCGCCGGCCCACGGCATCGGCAGCAGACCTTCCTCCTCGCGCACGATGCGCTTGACCTGGAGGCCGTTCGCTGCAACGTGGTCGAGGATGCCCGCGCGCAGCGCCTCGCGCTCGAGCTCCGGATCGTTGGAGAAGTAGGTGTCCTCCACGAGCAACCGCTGCGGCGACAGAGGCAACGTGTAGAGAAAGCGAAAACCGTCGGTTTGTTCGACTGTCGCGTCCATCAGGATCGGCAGATCGACGCGGTGGGGCTGAGCCAGGTCCAGCTCGAGCCCGACGAACTTCTGGTATCCGGCTCTGCCGTTGGAGCCGGAGCCGGGGCCGCGCGCGTCGATCACAACCTTGCCTTCCAGTGACGTGCCATCCTCGAGCTCCACCCGGTTCGGGCCGATCGATTTCGCCGCAGCGCTCTGGAAAAGCCGTCCACCCTCCTTGGCCGACAGCACGTCGTGGATCACACGGTCGAGCCGCTCACTCGTGATGGCAGCGTATCCCCGCTCGATGCAGCGCTCACGTCCATGAAAGCGAACGCGATAGCCCGGCCACCGGTTGCAGATGAGCGGCGCAATCCATGCCGATGCCGCGCTCGAGATGTCGCCGGCGTGGAAGCACCACGTGTGGTTGCCGCCGAGACGCGCGCTCTTCTCGACGAGCGCCACGCTCGCGCTGCTGCCCTCGGCGTGCAGCGCGAGAGCAATGAGCGCACTCTGCAGCCCACCACCGACGAGCACGTAGTCGAACTGGGCCGCCATCGTGCACGCCATCCAATGTTTGTGCGGAGCTCCACGTCCCGTCGAATGTCGGCGATCCTACACCACCGCCGCAGTCAGATCGAGAGGGCTGGCTCAGGCGCGCCGACTCGGCCACGAGCTCTGGCGTTCTCAAGCCGCTTTGCTCGACTTTGACTTCGATGGCTCGGCGCCCGTGGATGCACTGGCGTCGACGGAGGCTCGCAAGCGTTTGATTTCGAGTGGCTTGAGTCCAGCGATCAGCGGGATGCGGCAGCCTGGGCGGCCTGGCGCAGGAGGCTCTTCAAGGTGTCGTAGTCGCTTGCGTTCGCCAGGCTATGTTCGGTCAGGTTGTAGATCGTCGTGGGTTTGTTCTCCGCATCGAGTAGGATGACGTCGCGGTAGGTGACCTGCCACTGCGTCCATACGGAGTGACCGCCGCCCTCCTGCAGCCACGGAAGATCACGGCCGTTGCTGATGGCGTCGTTCCCCGACTCGTGCCCCGCCTCGTTGACGCCGAGGATCTGCAGCATCACGGGGAGACCTTCGTCGGCCAGCTCTTTCTGCATGCGATCGAGGTGGCCGAACTGGCCACTGCAGTAGCCTCAAGTGGCGTGCCCGAAGTACCAGGCGGAGACCGCTTCGAGGTAGTCGCGTGGCGACACCATATCGCTGAAGCGCGGGGAGGTGGCGTTCACGTCCGGGATGGAGAAGTCGGGAACCGGCGAGGCGGAGTCCGGCCCCGGCCCGGAAAGCGCAGAGGGGGAATCCTCGCCACAGCCGAAGAGGAGAAGCAGCGCCGGCAGGGTCAGTCGCAGAGCGTGTCGCTTCATGCATCCCTCCGACCCCAAGCGTAAGCCATGACCAGGAAGAGCGCCAGGGGGCGAATAAAAACTTGCTTCCAGACGTGTCGTCGGAGTCCCATAGGATGACTGCGGCCGCTGGACCGAGCGCAAGCGCATCGCGCGAAGCGTGGTTCCTTTCCCACAACAACAGCAGGAGGACGGCTCCCATGGCGGAGACGGTGACCGGTGTCATGCAACAACGGCAGGATGGTTCCGGTTTCCTGCGCAATCCGCGGCTGTCGTTTCGGCCGGATCGCAGCGACGTCTTCGTGCCACGTGCGCTCGCACGCCGGCTCGTGACGGGAGCCTCCGTGGTCGGAACCACGCGCAGGGGGCGGCGCGGTCCAGAGCTCGCCCAGGTGGAGTCGATCTGCGGCCTGTCGCTGGAGCAGTTCGAACGGCGCACACCCTACAACCGCCTCACCGCCATCGACCCGAACGACCGTTTCCATCTGGCAGCTACGGGTGAGGTGAGCATGCGGCTCATGGACCTCATCGCTCCAATCGGCAAAGGCACGCGTGGTCTCATCGTGTCGCCGCCGAAGGCGGGAAAGACGATGCTGTTGGAGCAGATCGCCAAGGCCGTCATGACCGACGACCCGAACGCGCTCGTGATCGTGCTCCTGATCGACGAGAGACCGGAGGAGGTGACGCACTTCCGGCGGGCGGTTGACGCCACGGTGCTTTCCAGCTCGATCGATCAATCGCCACGCGAGCACATCGATCTGGCCGAGCTGACGCTCGCCCACGTGCGCGCCGAGTTCGAGGCGGGTCGTGACGTCGTCGTTCTGGTCGACAGCCTGACGCGCATGGGACGCACGTTCAACTTGAAGACGGTGAGTCGCGGTCGCACGATGTCGGGCGGCGTCGACGCGGGCGCGCTCGACGTGCCGCGCAAGTTCTTCGGCATGGCGCGAAACGCCGAGGAGGGAGGCTCGGTGACGATCATCGCAACCGCGCTCGTCGACACCGGTTCCCGCGCTGATCAACTGATCTTTGAGGAGTTCAAGGGCACCGGCAACAGCGAGATCGTCCTCGACCGCGAGCTTGCCGAAGCACGCGTGTTTCCCGCCTTCCAGATCGCCGCGAGCGGGACGCGCAAGGAGGAGCGCCTGCACACCCCAGAAGATCTGGCGCGCATCACCAAGATGCGGCGCGTGCTTGTCGATCGCAGCCCGCGCGCAGCCATGGAGATCCTGCTCGAGCTCGTGCACAAGTATCCCACCAACGAGAAGTTGCTCGAAAACGCTTGAGGCCGCGCTCAAACCCAGCGCCCTTGCGTGCCCGGCGCGAATCTGGCAGTCTCTGCGGCTGCGGCGCTCACGCCGCGCTTCCCGTCCCCAATCTCGGAGCTCGCGCCAGCGATGGATTCAATGCACGGCATTCAACCGGCACGCCTGAAGGCAGGCGTCGAGATCGACGATCTGGGTTCAGGCGCGGACGGCGCGCTGCCCAGGGAGAAGTCGAAGCGCGTCATTCGCGGCCGTGCGCTCGTTTTCTGGGATCCGGAACGACCGGGGAAGAAGCTCGACGCCATCGACACCGACAAGATCACCCCCGCGGCCGATTGTGTCTCCGAGAGTCTCGATTCGCTCGACGAGAAGTGGAAGGAGGGCGCCTTCCGTTTTCTGATGCCCGACTTCCGCAAACGCGTCCACGCGGGGGAGAACTTCCTGATCGCAGGCGACCGCTTCGCGATCGGTTCGTCGCGTGAGATGAGTCCCGCCGGGCTCAAGGCCGTTGCCGAAGAGTGCGGTTCCGAGATGGTGATCGTTTGCGGCGACAACATGGGCGACATCTTCCGGCGCAACTCTCTCAACCTCGGGCTCCAGGTCGTGCAGTGCAAGGAAGCGGTGCAAGATGCGCAGGATGGCGACGTCTTCTCCTTCGACGTCGCGACGCGCCAGCTCACCAACGAGACGCGTGACAAGACGTACGAGCCCACGCCGCTGACGGCAAAGGAGGAGGAGATCCGCCAGAGCGGCGGCGTCTTCGCCATCGGCCGTCGTGAGTTCAAGCGCTCGGTGACGACGCCGCCGGCGATCGAGTGGCCCGACGCGACGAGCGCGCGACGGCTGACGACGACGCAGCAGATCGTGTGGTCGCACCGCGTCGACAAGAGCGAAAGGGTGCGACCGGGAGCGACGCTGCGGGTCTACGCCGACCTTCTGCCCTCTTCGGATGGAACGGCCCCTTTCGCCATCCACACCTTCAACCAGATCACGGGTGGCAACACGATCGAGCCGCGCCAGGCCGCGATTGCCAACGACCACTTCGTCTTCACCGGCAAGGAATCGGACGACAAGCAGACCTCGATCGGCCGCGCCTTCGCCGCACTGCACGGCATGCGCAAGCCGTACTATGCGACTCCGGGCGACGGCATCTTCCACTTCTACTTCCCGGAGCAGGGGCTCGTGTTCCCGGGGCAGCTCATCCCTGGAGCGGATTCCCACAGCCGTGCGTACGGAGCCTACGGTGCCGTCGGCATCGGCGTGGGCTCCACGACGCTCGGTTTCGGCTGGGCCACCGGGTACGTGTTCATGACGCTGGCACCGGCGCGCCGCGTCGTCTTCAGCGGCAAGCTGCAGTCATGGGTGACGGGCAAGGACATCGTCCTGAAGCTGCTCGAGCGCTGGGGCGAGAAGCAGTCACAGGGGATGTCGGTCGAGTTCGTCGACGCGGGTCGACAGCTTCCCATTGCGTATCGCAACACCATCGCCAACATGATGGCGGAGGGCGAGGCGCAGAACGGCATCTTTGCGCCGGACGAGATCACGCAAGCATGGTATCGCGAGCGCGGTTTCGGTTCCTTGCCCTATCCGCAGATCTCTCCCGGCGAGGACGCCGAGTACGTTCTCGACGAGGAGCTCTCCCTCTCCGACGTCGTGCCGATGATCGCCAAGCCGTTCAGCCCGGGGAACGCCTTCCCGGCGGCCGAGGTGGCGCGCGAACGCATCCGCTTCGACAAGGCGTACATCGGCTCCTGCACCAACGGCAGCTACTCCGACCTGCTGCACGCGGCGCTCGTTCTCGACGTCGCGCGCGCTCACGGTCACGCGCGCGCCGTCACCGACTTCGTCATCTTCCCCGGCTCGGGCGGCGTCAAGCGGCGCATCGAGGAGCCGGAGTCGCGCCTCGGCGGCAAGTCGATTGCCGAGGTCCTGCGCACGGTGGGCGGCCAGATCCGCGACTCCTGGTGCGGCCCCTGTTTCGGCCAGGGCCCCGACGCGCTGCAGCCGGGGCAACGTGCCATCACCACGTTCAACCGCAACTGGCAGAACCGCATGGGCTACGGCGGCGAGGGCTACCTGGCGAGCCCCGCGGTCGTCGCGGCCTCGGCGCTCCTCGGCTACATGGCCCCACCGAGCGAGCTCGGCATCGAGTGGCAGCCGGAGCTCTTCGAGGTGTGAGCGCTCCTTTGCCGCGGCCGCCAGGCCCCGGCGCCTTCGAGCCGCGCTTGACAAATTCCATTAATTTCTGTAATTACTGAAATAGCAGTAAGGAGGCGTCGGATGCCGCCCGCCCACTCCTCCGAGGAGCAGTTCGTCCTGCACTGGGGCGAGATGAGCAGCCGCTGGGGGATCAATCGCAGCGTGGCTCAGATCCATGCGCTCCTCTACCTCTCCGAAGAGCCGCTGAACGCCGAGCAGATCTCCGAGCGGTTGTCCCTGGCCCGCTCCAACGTCAGCAACAGCCTGCGGGAGCTGCAGGCCTGGGGCATCGTACGCGTCGTCCACCAGCTCGGCGATCGGCGCGACTACTTCGAGTCGGTCTCCGACGTTTGGGACATGTTCCTGACCATTCTCGAGCAACGCAAACGCCGCGAAGTCGATCCGACAACCGAGATGCTGCGCGAATGCGTTGCGCAGCACGAAGCGCAGGGCCGTGACGCCTTTGCTCTCGCTCGCATGCGGAGCCTGCTCGAGCTGCTCGAGATGCTCGCTGCCTGGTATGGACAGATGCGCAGCCTGTCGCCTGCGTCGCAGCGCCGCGTCCTGAAGATGGGACGCAAACTGACGAAGATCGTCGGAGACGTGCGGCCCATCCGCAAGGGGCGTCGATCGTGAGTTGCCCCTCCACCCAACCCCCTCGCGTCGCGGTGCCGGAGGCGACGCTCTTGCCGGGCGCGCGCGAGGTCGTGAAGCAAGATCTCGAGGCGGTCGAGGCGAGCCTCGCCGCCGTCTGTGCCGAGCCGGGCCTTCGCATCGGCAAAGCGGCCCGCCATCTCCTCTTCAGCGGCGGCAAGCGGGCGCGCCCGTTGCTGACCTGCGTCATCCTCAGGGCACTTGGACGCGATCCCTCCCCGCACGTCGACGTCATCGCGGCCGTCGAGCTGGCGCACACCGGAAGCCTCCTGCATGACGACATCATTGACGAAGCGCGCATGCGTCGCGGGCGTCGCGCCGCGCATCTGCTCTTCGACATTCCCACGGCGATCCTCGCCGGCGACCTCCTCTTGACCGCCGCCATCGAGCGCACGGGCCGGGCCGGCTCGCGCGCCCTTCGCGTGCGCTTCAGCGCGGCCCTCAAGGATGTCTGTACCGGCGAGGCCCTCGAGCGCGAGCGCCGCTTCGATCCGACGGTGGGCGTTGCACACGCCCGCCGCGTCAATCGGCTCAAAACGGCGGCGCTCTTTGCGTACGCCGCGGAAGCAGGGGCAATCCTCGGCGGCGTCGAGCGTGACGTGCGCTCCGAGTTGCGTGCCTACGGGATGGCTCTGGGCGAGGCGTTCCAGCTCACGGACGATCTTCTCGACCTCCAGGGCGACGCCGACGTGCTCGGCAAGCCGAACGGAATGGACCTTGCGGCAGGGTGCGTCACCGTGCCGGTGGCCATCGCGCTCGAGCGCGATCCGAAGCTGCGTGACGTCGTGCTCGAGGTCTGGCGCTCCTCACGCAACCGAGCTTCGGCTGTGGCACGGCTGTGTCGCGGCATGAGACGTGTCGAAGCGTTCGCAGCGACGCGCGAGCTGGCGCTCGAATGCGCCGAGCGAGCGACCACGGGGATCGAGTGCCTGCCGGCGCCGCTGTGGCGAGATCAACTCGAGGCGCTGGCTCGTGCGGTGGTGCGGCGCGAACATTAGAGAGGGGACGGCCAGGGTGACGCACCTGCGACATATTCTGGGAAGCGTGCGACCGCCGTTCTTGCTCCTGACCCCTGCCTGTGTTGTGCTGGGGCTCGCCACGGCAGTCTGGTCGAGCGACGAGGTGAGCGCCTCGTACTTCCTTCTGGCGCTGGTCGGTGCTGTCTGCGCACACATCAGCGTCAATGCCTTCAATGAGTACTGGGATTTCAAGAGCGGCTTGGACTCGAAGACGAAGCGTACACCCTTCAGCGGCGGCAGTGGCACGCTTCCCGCAAGACCCGAGCTCGCACGTTGGCCTCTGGGCATTGCGTCGGCGACGTTCGCGCTCACGTGCTTGATCGGTGTCTACTTCCTGCGTGTGCGAGGCGTTTCGGTTTTACCGTTTGGTCTCATCGGTCTGCTCGTCGTCGCGACCTACACCACGCGGATCACGCGCATGCCGTTTCTCTGTCTGATCGCCCCGGGATTGGGCTTCGGGTGGCTCATGGTTGGCGGCACGGATTTCGTTCTCACGGGCGACTACTCGTGGACGGCGTTCTTCGCCTCGTGCGTGCCTTTCTTCCTGGTCAGTGACTTGTTGCTCTTGAACCAGTTCCCGGACGTGGAGGCCGATCGCAGCGTCGGCAGAAGACACTACCCGATCCTCATCGGCAGAAGAGCAAGCAGCCTGATCTACGGTGCTTTCCTCCTCTGCGCCTTTCTGTCCATCGTGCTCGGCGTCCGCTTCGGGTACCTGCCGAGCGCCTGCTTGATTGGCCTGATTGCGCTGGTTCCGGCTGTCCCCGCCTTCGTGGGTGCGCGTCGATACGCGGACGACGTGACGCGACTGATCCCGTTCATGTCGTTGAACGTGCTGATCACGATTGCCACGCCCGTCCTGGTTGCCATGGGGCTCTTTTGGGGCTGACGGGCGGGCCCGCTCCCCGTCTGCGGCTCGACGGTTGGGACGGAATCACACCGCCGGCGCGGTCTTGCGGATCAGCTTCTCGAGCGCCTCGCCGTCGGGAGCGAGCAGCTGGCTGATGCGCTCGGCGTTGACGTCCGCGACGATGATCTGGCCCACCTCGGTGTTGACCTCCGTGAAGATGCCCTGCGACCACATCTTCTGCGTCTGGTACTGGTTGTCTTCGGTCGGTGTCACGTAGTGCACCGAGGAGGCTTTGTAGCGATGGATCAGGAAGAGGTGGATCAACGTCATCAGGCGTTTCTTGCGCAGCGTGACCTCGAACGTGTTCTGGTCGCGCACCGATAGAATGCTGCGACCACGCCGGTCGTGGATGCTGGCGAAAACGACGTTGGCGAGCTTGCTCTGCACGCCGTTCATCACGCGCAGCTCCAGAAGCTCCGAGCCGGCCGTGTGGGGACGCAGCTCGACGCCCAGCTGTTCCGGGATCGCGTAGTGCTTGCGCCAGCTCTCGAGCCACTCCTCGAGCAGCTTGGGCGGCACCTCCGTCTGCACCAGATGCTGGAACTGGGTCGACCCCTTCCCCATCGCCTTGGTCGTCGCCGCGCGTCCCGAAGACGCCATCAAGGCGCCATCGAGGCGCGGGCCGCCCACCAGCGTTTGCGGCGTCCGGTAGGGTGACTCCAACAGGCGGAACTTGCGCTGCAGGCGCGCCAGGGCCAGCATGCCCTCCTGCTGCAGGGCGGTCGCGAACTCCTCCGCCGCCAGGCCGTCGATCTGATGTCCGCCGTAGGTGATGAAGTTGAAGACGAAGCCGAGCTTGCCGAGCTCCTCCGGGAAACGCCGCATCTCCTCTTCGCTCATGCCGGTCGTGTCCCAGTTGAACGACGGCGACAGGTTGTACGCCAACATCTTGTCGGGATAGGCCGCGTGGATCGCGTCTGCGAACTGACGCGCATCCTGCAAGTTCGCCGTCTTCGTCTCCATCCACAGAATGTCCGCAAACGGAGCCGCCGCCAACGACTTGGCGATGGCGTACTCGATGCCGCCACGGATCTGATAGAAGCCCTCCGGAGTCTTGGGCAGCTCGCAATCCCAGATCGTGTGGATCCCCATCGATCTCGCCTTCTCGCGTGCCTCGTAGAAGGAGGCGCGCGCCGCGAAGTGCATCCACTCCTCGACGCTCATGTCGAAACGCTCCCCCTCATTGGCGCGGAACTCCATGACGTCGGCGATGGCGCGACCGTACGTCTTGAGTTTTGCCTCCGCCTCCCACAGGTCGAGAAAGCGCGTGACGACGCCGTCGAGCATGGCGTCGATGCCCACGCCATCCGCCTTGAAGTGGGCTGCGCTCTCTTCGAGCGCTGCAATCAGTCCGGTGCGTTCGAGCCAGGCGAACGCCGCAACGTACTCCGCCTCCGAAATCGCGAACAGCAGGTGCCCACGGATCTCCTCGATTCCGAGCTCGGAGAGCTTCCTGAGGATGGCGACGTAACCCGCCTTGTAGCTGGGCAACTCGACGTTGGTGGCACCGAGAATGAAGGGGTGGTCGCGCTCGTCGCCGCGGCCCTCGAGGAAGGTCGCCGACTCCGCATCGGTGCGCGCGACGATCATGCCCGGCACCTTCATGATGTCGAGCTGCAGGCGTGCGGCGTTGAGGCGCTTGATCTGCTCATCCTCCGCCACCAGGACCTTGCCACCTTGATGACCGCACTTCTTCACGCCCGGCTTCTGGTCCTCGATGTGGTAGCCGGGCACTCCCACCTCGACGAAGCGTCGAATCAGGTTGCGCACGTGCGCATCGCCGCCGTGGCCGGTGTCGGCATCGGCGATGATGAAGGGGCGGAAGTCGACGACAGGAGTGGACGCACGCTGCGCCTCGCTCATGCGCGAGCGTGCGAAGTGCTGGTTGCGGTCGGCCGTGAGCAGCGCGCGTACGATCAGCGCCGCCTCGTTCGGCACCTGACTCAGCGGATAGCTGGCGAGATCCGCGCCGGGGTCCTCGTCGATCGAGCCGCGCGCCGAAGTGGCCCACCCACCCAGGTAGATCCCCTCGATTCCGAGCCGCTTCATCGTCACCGCTTGTCCGGGCGAGTAGGGGCCGAAGGTCGTGATCGACTTGCGCTGCTCGAAGAGCTGGCGCAGGCGCGCGTAGAACTGTTCAGCGGCCTGCCGGGCCACGGTGTAATCGCCGTCGATCGTCCCCTGCTGCTGCGCCACCTCGCGCGGTGAGTAGAGACGCACGATCCCGGCAAAGCGAGGGCTCTCGAACCACTCTCGAGCCGCGGCGACCTGCTGATCGAACACGCTCATCGTGGACTCCAGGGTTTTCGGAGGGGAGTTCGTTTTCGGCTGCGCGTTGGACTGCGGCTGCGAGTTCGTTCTGGGGCGGGCTTCCGTCGTGCCTGCGGGACTCGTCGCGTCGAAGTCGAGGTTCTCGGTGATGCGCGTGCCATCGTGGCGGAATGCGTCCATGTACAAGCGAATCCGTCTCTTCGCTTCTTCGAGGTCGTGGTTGTCGAGGTTGATGTTGAGCAGATCGATGTACCAGGGCGGCTTGACGTCGTCGCGCACGTAGGTGGCGACGATCTCGCGTGCGATCGGAAGCGTCGTGTCTTTGGAGACGTCGTGGACGTCGCGGTTGCTGGCGCGGCGCAGCTTGTCGTATTCCTCGTCGAGAAGGCGCGTGAAAAGCTCGGGCGTGAAGCGCTCCCCCGCCTTCACACCCGTTTCCGGATCATCCTCGCTCAGCGCCGCATCCTTGTGGAGCCACTCCCAGAGAATGCTCAGCCGAATCTCGCCGGTCGCCATGTCCTCCATCAAATAGAGGATGTCGTCGTTGCCGAAGAAGTCGGCGGGCTTGAGCGCCGCGGCCTGGAAACCCTGGCCGAAGGCGTTGCCATACTGCAGCGCCACGCTGAGCAGATCGCGTGCGCCGCGCACCGTACGCGGTGCCGGCTCGAGCAGCAACAACCCGTCGGCGTCCGCCTGCTCGTACGTGAGGCGCGGGAAGTCTCGCCCGAGCTGGTTGGCCTCTCCGGCCCTTTCCCACACCGGGCGCACGATGTGCACCATCTTCCAGTGCGCCACCCATTTGCCGCTCGCACCTTCGCGCTGCTCGCGCTCGCCGCCGGCGACGGCCCGCGTCATGCCGTTCTCGACGCCCGCCTCCGAGCCCACCGGGATGTTCGGCTCCATGCCACCCTGCCACAGCGCGCAGCGGCCGTGGAGATCGGGCGTGTTCACCGCGCGCCGCACGCGGTCTTCGTAGTAGCGCATGTAGCCGTAGGTCATCGTAATGGCATCGATGTTCGGGTCGTGGAACTCGGGGTCCCACGCCATCGCATCGGCAACGCTGTTGATGTAGTCCCAACGCCCGGTGTTGTAGCCGACGAAGTGGCTGCCCAGGGCGGCGCGGATCTCCATGAGCTGGAAGCTGGCCTCGAGCTGCTCGACCAGGACGTACACCTTGATCGAACCGATCGGCATGTCGAGGTGGTGCTCCAGCGCCGCGAGGATGTCGTTCCACAACGCCGCCTCTTCGGCGCTCTGGATCTTCGGCAGGTAGAGCACGATCGACGCGCCGGAATCGCGAAGCGCGCGCTGGTTGTTGACGACGTAGAGCACCGTGTCCACGATCGAAGCGGAGAAGCCGCTGCCGTCCGCGCAACGCACGTGGCGGTCGTCCAGGTGCAGGCCGCGCGCGCGGAAGATCTTCGTCGTGAAGTCGAGCTGTGTTTTCCAATCGTGGATGATCGGACGCCCGAAAAAGCCCTGCGCCCAGGCGTTCATCTCGCCAGCCACCTGCTCGGCCACGTGCAGGAAGAGGGCGTCGCGCGCGATGGCGAGCTTGAGGTTACGCTGGTTGTCGAGCGACATCGTCGACACCTGGCCCAGTGCATCCTCACCGTCGAACATCCAGCCGTCCGCGCCCGAGAGCAGGGCGTAGGCGACGTTGCGAATGCTCTGCTCGAGCGCTGTGCGCGGCTTCGCGCCCGGGCCGGTGCCCTGAATCCACTGGCGCTGCAGATCCGCCGGGATCTCGGCGCCGACGAAGCGCCCCTCCCGAGCGTCGCGCACCGTGATCGACGTGCGTGGGATCACGCCGTCGGGGTCGAGAAAGGTGATGCGCTCGCGATTGCGCGCGCGCGCCGCGCGGCGTTCGACGCGGGCCGCCATCAACCCCTTGCGGTCGCGATTGAAATGGGCGAGCGCGGAGAGCGCCGCGGTGACCTCGGGTGTGAAGATGTCGGCGTAGTCGCTCGCCAGGGCAGCACGAATCTGCAGCTGCACGTCGATCCGATCGTTCATAGCGGGCGCTCCAAACGACAGCCCGGCGTTGCGGGTCCGGGGCGGAAGGGTTGCTGCCAGTGTACGCGCGACCGCCACCCGGTCAAGAGCGTCACGGTACGTCGAGAAGCTCCGCACGGCCGGGATGTCGCGTGCGGCGAGCACGGAGGGCAACGAGCACGATGCCGATCCAGACGACGAGCGACACGGCGAGCGGCCAGCGCGGCGGCACGTAGCGCAGCTCCAAGCGTTGTGCGCCGGGCGCTGCACCGGTGATGCGCATGAGACCGCGTTCGCTCGGCTCGATTCGCGCTGCGCTTTCATCCTGCAGTCGCCAGAAAGGGTGGTACGACTCCTTCACGAGTAGCGGCGCGCCGCCGTACCCGGAACGTGTCTCGATTGCGATCTGCCCGGTGGCGTACTCGACGTGCGGGGTGACACCCGATCCCTCCACCTGCACCCATTGCGAAAGCGTCTGCTGCACACCCAGAATCGTGAACGATTGCGTTCGATACAGCGGCGCGAAGAGGCGGGTGCCAGCGAGGCCCGCCGCCATCCTCGGATCGCGCGTCACCAGATGCGTCGTGTTGGAGGCGCCGATTGCGGCGCGAAGCCGACCCAGGTCGTCGCGGCTGCGCACGGCGCTCCCGAAGATGCGACCGAACTCCGCTGCGACCCAGGGAGCGGTGGGATACGGAACCGCGGAGTAGCCGGCGCCCAGCTGATGCACGCCGGTCTCCGCCGCCGTGCGCGCCAGAACGTGCGAGAGGAGCAACTCCTCCGGCACGCGCGGGCTCCAGAACGTGTCCTGCAGATAGACACGCCCCCAAGCGTCGCTGCGATTCGCACGCAGCCACTCCCACACCTGCTGCACGCCCTGCATCTCGACTCCGCGCGGGTCGAGGACGTCGTGGCGCAGGGCGCGACTCCAGAAGGGAGTCGCGGCCACGCCGACGAGCGCGGCGATCAGCCAGACGGGACGGCGCGCCCGGCGCGGCAGCGCTGGGAGCGCCGCGAGCGCGGGAATGGCCGCCAGCGCCAGACCGAGGCGCACGACGTAGAGGAGCCTCCAGGTGAGCGCCCCGCTCAAGATGGAGCCGGCGATCTGCGGACCCCATGTCAACGTCGCCCAGAGAAAAAGCGCCACGAGGATTCCATAGAGCGGCGTGTCGTCCTTGCGCCGGCGCAGAAACAGAACTCCGAGGAAGCCCACGGCGAAGAGGATCCACATCGGCAGCGCCTCGAGAAGCACTCCCGTGTCGGGGGTCGCAAACCGACGCGTGAGCAGATCGAGGATCTGACTTGGAACGAAGAGCCGCGCCAGCACCATGGAAAAGGAGAGCGTGCTTCCAGGCACCGAAAGGCGCTCGCTCGTGTAGAGGAGTGGCACCCAGTAGACCGCCGCGGCGACGACACCGACGATGCCGGCGAGCGTCTGCTTGACGAGCAGCTCGGCGTCTTCGCGCCAACGGCGCAAGCGCCAGCCGACGTGGATCAGCCCCAGGAACGCGGTGGGAATGACGAGGAAGAGGTGCGTCAAGACGATGAGGGCGACGAGAGTGGCAATCCACACGAGATCCCGCCAGGCGTCGCGACCGGGCCGAGGGGGCTGCACGATGCGGTCCACGAGGAGAATCCAGAACGCGCTCGCCAGATAGAACGTCCACATGCCGCCGAGGGCGGAGCCGAGGCCGACGAGCGCGGGCCGTTGCACGAGGAGCAGATAGGCGAGCGCGCAGGCCAGCGCGGGTGAAAGCCGCCGTCGCGCGACGGCGTAGAGCGCCAGCGCCGGAGCGAGGAAACCGAGCAGGAGCGCAGCCGCGTAGAGAGGCTGCGCCGGCAGACCCAGGCGTGCCGCCAAACCCAAGCCGCCGTACCAGAGAGGCGAATGCAGGTTCCCGAGCGGGAAACCGCAGTAGGCCATGCTCGACCAGCCGCGTTGCGCCTCGAACGCCAGGCTGTGGATCTCGCCGAGATGAACTGGATTGTCCGCGTAGGTGAGGAATCCACCCGTGAGGATCGGCCACGCGGCAACGACAGCCGCGATGCAGAGCGTCGCGAGCGCCGTCCCCTCCGCGACCGAGAACGCGCGTGATCGATCTGGCGCATGCATGGCGGCATTCTAGCGAAACGGCATCTCGCCGACACTTGTCACGCCGGGTTGGAGCGGCTATTACCGTGGACCGAGGCGCGTTCGTGGCGACCCCCCGCGCGCGCGCTCCAGACGAAAGGCGTCGCGCACGTGACCCTTCCCATCCTGTCGCTGCAGCTCATCGCCTCCACGATCATCATCCTGTGGGGCGCCCATCAGCTGACGCGGTGGGCCGACATCATCGCCGAGAAGACCGGGCTGGGACGCTCCTTCGTGGGTGTGCTGCTTCTGGCCACCGCCACCTCGCTCCCGGAGCTCGGCACCGGCGTGAGCTCGATCCTGCTCGTGGAGAATGGCGCCGATCTCGCCATGGGAGCGGCGTTCGGCAGCAACCTCTTCAATCTCGTGATCATCTGCTTGCTCGACGTAGCGTGGCGTCAGGGTCCGATTCTGGCCGCCGTGAGCGGGGCATCGGTCCTGGTCGCGGGGCTCGGCATCCTGATCATCTCGATCGCCTGCCTCGCTTTCGTTTTGCCGCGGGCCGTGACCACGATCGAAGGCTTCCCGGTGAGCCCCGTCTCGCTCCTCGTCCTGGCCCTTTTCGTCTGGGCGATGCATGCCCTCTTCGCCGACGATCGCGTCGCGACGCCGCGGTCGACGGTCGAGATGCGGCGCCGCGGCGGCGCCGACGCCGCGCTCATCACCGCGTTCGTTCGCTACGTGATCGCAGCGCTCATCGTCATCGCCGGGTCGATCTGGCTGGCGAAAACGGGGGAGGGTCTCGTCGAGCAGACCGGACTCGAAGCGAGCTTCGTCGGCACCCAGTTCCTGGCGCTTTGCACCTCGCTTCCGGAGGTGGCCACGTCGCTGGCCGCGTTGCGAATCGGCGCGCCCGATCTCGCGCTCTCCAACGTCCTGGGCAGCAACCTCTTCAACATGGGTTTCGTCCTCTTCGCCAACGACCTCGCCTACGTGCGCGGCTCGATCTGGTCGCAGATCTCGCAGATCCACGCTTTCACGGGCGGCATCGCGATCGTCATGACCGGCGTTGTCGTCGTCGGACTTCTGAGGCGGCAGCAACCGGCGGCGGGGAGGCGCAAGCGCGTCGGCCGCACCGAGTTCTTCCTCCTCCTCGCTCTCTACCTGGGTGCGAGCTTCGTCGTCTTCCGCTTCGGTTGAGCCGCGCGCTGTTTCGACACCCACTCGGTCGCACGCTACGGTATGGTCGCTGCGTGAAAACGGAGAGCACGTACGCAACGATCTACGCCGTCGTCCGGCGCATCCCGAGGGGTCGGGTCGCGACCTATGGACAGGTTGCCGCCCTGGCCCGGCTTCCCGGCCACGCGCGACAGGTCGGCTACGCGTTGCACGCGCTGCCGGACGCGAGCGGCGTGCCATGGCATCGCGTGATCAACGCCCAGGGCCGAGTGAGCCGGCGGGCCGAGCCGGGCTGGGAGGAGCTCCAGCGGCAGCTTCTCGAGGGCGAGGGGGTGCGCTTCGATTCTGGCGGGCGGACGTCGCTCGTTCGCTTCGGCTGGCGCTCCAGGGGAGCTCCCACCGCGCTCAGGCGAAGGGCAGCGCAGCCACCTGGGCAGCCCGCGAGCGCGCGCCCAGGCGCACCTCGACCGCGCTCCCGGGGGCGGCGACCTCGCGCCTGAGATAGGCCAGCGCCACGGGTCGATCGAGCCGGAAGGAGTGCGCCGCGCTGGTGACGATTCCGATCTCCTTGTCACCCGACCACACGCGGCTTCCCGCTTCCGGAACCGGCTGGGTGTCGAAGAGCAGACCGCACAGTGAACGGTTCACGTGGCCCATGTGGTGGATGCGTGCGATCGTCTCCTGCCCGAGGTAGCACCCCTTCGTGTAGCTGATCCAGCCGTTGTCGAGACCCGCCTCCTGCGGAAAACGCTCCGGCGTGAGCTCGCGCTCGTGCCACGGGATTCCCGCCTCGATGCGGCGCAGGTCGAGAGCTTGCCGGCCGACGCGCTGGACACGCGGACCCGCGGCGAGGAGAGCGTCGCGCAGCGCCGCGGCCGCTTCCGGCGCCACCCAGATGTCGTAGCCGGCGTCGCCGGTATGATCGCTGCGCGCGACGCGCACCGCGAAACCGGCCAGGCTCGCGGCCAGATGCTGGTGCAACTCTGGAATGGCATCGACGTCGACACCCATCTGCCGCAGCGTGTGCGCCGACTCCGGTCCCTGGAGCGAGAGCAACGCCCGTTCGTTGCTTGCATCTTCGAGGACGACATCTTCGAGGACGATGCGCTTGCCGAGACCCGCCAGCAGCGTCTCTCGCGCTCCCGGCTCCAGGTCGCACCACAACTCGTTCTCCAGGCAGAGCACGCGCAGCGCCGCCTCGATCTTCCCCTGCACGCTCACCTTCACCGCGTTGCATCCCGATCCCGGAGACAGAGCCTGGATGTCGTTGGTCAGCATGTTGTGCAGGAAACGAACGCGATCGGCGCCAGTCAGCCGCAGGCGGGCGCGAAACGACAGGTCGAGGAGACCGACGCCTGAGCGTAGCGCCGCATACTCGGCCGCGACGTCGCCGTAGTGATCTGGTTGCATGACGCTCCCTCAGGCTCGGAAACGATACCCGAGCTTCGGGATCGTCTCGATGAACTGCGCCCCCACCTTGTTGCGCAGCTTGGCGATGTGGTTGTCGACCGTGCGCGTCTCCGGGAAGTTGCCGGGCGCGTATCCCCACACCTCCTGCAACATCTGCTCGCGCGTGACGATCTCGCCGCGGTATCGCACCAACAGGCGTAGGATCTCGAACTCCTTCAACGCCAGCGTCAACGGCTCCTGATCGCGGCGCACGACGTGCTGTTCGAAATCCACCTCGATGTCGCCGAAGCGAAACACGCGCCCCGGATCGGGGCGATCGCGCGTGCGAGCCAGAACGGCACGGACACGCGCCAGCAGCTCCTGGATGCTGAAGGGCTTGGTGACGTAGTCGTCGGCGCCCAAGGAGAACCCTTCCAGCTTGTCGTTCTCCAGGCTCTTCGAGGTCAGCAGGATCACCGGTGTTCTCACCTTGTGCTCACGCATCTCGCGCAGCACCTCGAAGCCGTTCAGCTCCGGGAGCATGACGTCCAGAACCACGAGATCGGCGACCCCGGTGAGCGCGCGCTCCAAGCCCTCGCGACCCGTCGTCGCCGCGATCGTGCGATACCCCTCGAACTCCAGGTTGTGCTGCAGGCCGAGCAGCATGTCCTCTTCGTCCTCGACGATGAGAATGAGCGGCTTCGGAGCGCTCATCGACTCCTCCTCGATGCGTGCCCTGATTCACCCACTTGCGTCGCCGTGCGGCGGATCGGTTCCGACCGGCAACCGGATCGTGAACGTGGTCCCCGAACCGATTGCGCTCTCGAGCTGGACGCGCCCCCCGTGCGCCTCCACAACGTGTTTCACCACGGCGAGGCCGAGCCCGGAGCCCTTGACGTCGTGCTCGAGGCCCTTCTCGACGCGGTAGAAAGCGTCGAACACCTTCGCTTGCTCGCTCGCCGGGATCCCCATGCCGCGATCCTGCACGACGATCTCGACCCAGGCTTCAGGGTCGGTGCGCCGCGCCGCTCCACCCGCCGAGGCGCCGTCCCAGGAGCGCACCGCCACGTGCACTTCCTTCTCGGTACGCGAGTACTTGACCGCATTGTCGAGCAGGTTGAGGACCGCCTGGCTCACGGCGTCGCGATCCAGCCACACGGGTGGGAGCTCCGGCTCGATCTCCACCTGCAGCTCGAAACCCTTGGCCCGCAGCTGATAGGCATAGGAATCGACGACATCACGCACGACGTCGCCCACCCGCGCGGACTCGAAGCGGTAACGTTTCTTTCCCTGCTCGATGTGCGAGAAATCCAGAATGTTGTTGATGAGATGCGTCAGGCGCACGCTCTCCTTGTTGATGATGCCGAGGAACTTCTTCTCCTGTTCCGTATCCGCAACACGCCGCTGCTGCAGCGTCTCGGTGTAGAGGCGGATCGCCGCGAGCGGCGTCTTGAGCTCGTGCGTGATGTTGGAGACGAAGTGCGATTTGAGATTGGCGAGCTCCATCTGGCGCAAGATGAAGCGCATCGACAGCAGAATGCCCACGACCGCCATGGCACCCATCACCAGCATCAGAATCGTGTTCGACACCCAGATCGTACGCTGGTAGCGCGGCCCCTTCGGATTACTGTAGACGAGGCGCACGTCCCAGCCGGGGAGGACGTCCCAGAGCTCCGCCTTGGAGAGGTAGTCGTCGACGTACGGCTTGATCTCCTGCCCCGGACGCTTGTGGACGTAGACGAGCGCATCGTTGTGATCGTGGATGACGAAGGTGACCTCGCGTCCGAACTCGGGCGAGAAGCGACCCTCGGCCGCCTCGATCGCTTCTTCGAGCAGCGTGGCGAGGAACTTCTCGCGCACGTAGGGAAGCTTGAGGAAGAAGCCCGCGACACCGTACGGCTCACCCTCGGCATCGAACAAGCCGAAGGCGGCGAGGTGGAAGGGGGGATCTTCGCCGCGGAAGAAGTGGGTGTCGGTCGAGCCGAGGAGGTGGACGTAGGTCTGCGAGTCGAGCACCTGGTCGAGAATGCTCTCCGCCTGCTCGCGCGCCAGGTTCGTGAGGCTGCCGAAGGGTGGATCGATCATCGGTGTCGAGACGGTGGGCACGACGTCCGCATCGTCGGGGTTCTCGTCCGCGAAGACGACGACACCGTCCGCGCGCTTGAGGAAGGCGTTGTCCACCATCGGATAGCTGGCCTCCACGCGCTGGAGCTCCCGCCCCGGATCGAACTCCTGCAGCTTCGCCACCAGCCGGTAGTGCATGTGGACTTCGCGTTCGCGTGCGCGCACGAGCTCCTGCACCTGCGAGACGGCGTAGTCCACGGAGAAGCGCGCGTACTCCTGCAGGATGTAGTTCTGGAAGCTGAACATCTCGCGCTGCAGCTTGACGCTCAGGTACGCGAGAAAGGCCACCGGCAGAATGATGCCGACCGTGGTGAGCAGCAGAAAACGTTTGCGTGTGAAGTCGACGCGCATGCACACCGTTCCAGAGCCCGGATCGACCTGCGGTCGCGCGGCGCCAGCGGCCGCTCGCCGGGGCTTCGGCACAGTGTAGCGCTTTCATGCGCGGACGCGCCTAGAGGGGCAGATCGCGACCCGCCAGGACCATCTCCTGGAGTTCCTGCACGAGATTCGGATCGGAAGAGGTGTACATGAGCAGCACGCCCTCCGGGATGCGTTTCGTGCCGAGGTCGAGGGCATCGAACGCCTCCACGTTGACGAGGCACGCTGCGCAAAGCGGTGCCTCCTGGCCGGAGCGCAGCGCCTCGAGCAGCTGGTGGCGTGCCCGCGCCACGCTCCACAGAAGCTGCTGCACGCGCGGGTCGCGTGAGGTCGCAGTGAGGACGACTCCGTTCTCGATGACGCGGGCGTCGAACGCGACTGCATCCTCTGGGAAGCTGAGCATGGCGTAGTCCCAGAAGCGGCAGGCCGTGCACGCCTCCCTGCCGTCCACGGCCGTGCAGCGAGGCGTCTCGCAGACCGCGGGATCCGACTGCTCCTGCGCCACGAAGGTGGCTCCCGCGTCTGCATGCGCCTTCTGCCGCGCGCTCGGTGCCTCTTCGAGCGCGCCCGCTGCTGCCGCCGCGGGCATCGAGAGAACGCAGAGCGCCACAACACCGGTCCACGCCTTGTCGAGCATGCGCCACATCCGATCGACCTCCATCGCCTCCACCCAGGACCCCACGCTGACCCGCTGCAATCTTCTTCGGCAGCGCTTGACTATCAGACGCGCCCGACGGCGCCAAGGTTGCACGCCGCCCCGGACCCGCAAGACGCCGGCAAGCCGTTGTCCGAGAATCAGTTGGGCGCCGTCGCGCGGCCGCCGCGGCGCGCCAGGCTACCACGCCTCGCGTATGAGCCTAGCGGCCGATCCACTTACGCCGCTCGTCTCTTTTTCGTGAATTCCGCCGCGGCGCTCCACGCACCTCATCTGGAGGCGGCCTCAGGCAGGCCGCGCCGTGTCAGCAGGTAGACGGCGAAGCTCGCGAGCCAGTGGCCGCCTTCGTAGTGCTCGCCGCTGACGGAGGCGAGACCGGAGCGGCGATGCGTCGCCGCCGCCGCCTCGAGTGCGGCGCGCCGCGGGTCGGCGCCGGGCAGGCCGGATGCGATCCCCTCCAGCATCCAGGCGCGACTCAGGTTGAGGCCATCGAGGTGCACGAGCTTGCCATCGGTCACGTCGGTGACGACCGCGGGCTCGAGCCAGGCGCCGTCGGCCTGCAGCGGAATCCCGGGAAGGAACGCACCGAGCCAGGCCGCGAACGCGCCGGGCTCGAGAATGCGCCGGACCAGGTCGGCCTCTGCGATGCATGGGGAGAGGAAGTCGTGGCCGGAGGGCTCGTACTCGAGTGGGCAATCGCGGTCGGGCCCATAGAGCGTGCGAACCCGCTCCTCGACCAGCGCGCTCATCGAGGTGTCGCCCACGCTGCGCGCCCAGTCGAGGACGAGCCCGAGCGCAAACGCGGTCTGGTGATGCTCTCCTTCACGAATGGCGTGCGAGAGCTTCGGGAGCCACTCGGCCAGACGCGAAGCGACCGCACGTTCGAGCGGCTCGAGATTGCGGGACCACTGCGTCGCCTGCGTGTCCTCCCACTCGCCGAGCTCGGCGGCGAGCTGGAGGAGCCACGCCAAGCCGTAGGGGCGCTCGAACGTGTTGCGTCCCTCGCCTTCGAAATAGGCCACCTCGGCTGCGATCTTCTCCCGGGTCAGACTGCGATCGAGCGCCGCACGCGCCGCGCCAGCAAAGGCAGCGTCGGGAAAACGCCGGCTCAATCGCGCCAGAAGCCAGTGCCCGTGCACGGCGGAGTGCCAATCGAAGCAGCCGTAGAAGGCGGGGGTGAGCTCGCGCGGCGGCTTGGCATCCGCGTCGCTCTGCAGAACGTGGGCGATCTTGTTCGGGTACTCGCGATGCACACAATCGAGCGCGAGCTGGGCGAAGCGCTGCGCCGTCTCTGCGGTCAAATGCGAATCTGCGTGAGCCATCCCGAGCGCCGTGGTCAGAAGCGCCAAGCCCGTCACAGCCGACGTCGTGGTCGTGGCAAAGAAACGCATTCTACTCGTCTCGCATCCGGGCGTCACGCCTCCGGCTTCAGGATCACACCCTCTCCCGTGCGCCCGCTCATGCGGATCGAGACCGGTCGCTGCAGACGGATGTGGCGCACGAACGCGTTCCTGCTGCGCGCTGGCTGTGCTTCGAGCCAGCTCCAGTCGATGAAGCCTTCGCCGACCTGCGAGTTCACCGTGAAGTAGCCGACGTTGCAGGAGGTGAGATTCTGGAAGAAGTGCGTCCCCTGGGATGGGGTCACCTTGAAGTCACGGAACCCCGATTCGACGATGACGCGAGCGCCCGAGATCTGGTTCCAGGTGACCGGAATGCCGAGGTAGGGATCGGCCGACCCCCAACGCCCCACACCCACCAGGAGGTAGGGTGTTGCGTCCCGTTGCAGAACGGCGTTGAGACGCGCGACCTCCAGCGCCACCTCGCGGCTGCGGTGGCGCTCGAAAGCCGCGTAGTCGATGGCGACGATGTCATGGATGTCCTCGATGCGACCGTTGCCGAGCACCTTGTCGCTGCGGCAGACGACCTCGGCATCGTCCACGTTGCCGATGTCGAGCTCCTCGGTATCGTCGAACATCGCCAGCGGGCGCATCTGCAGAAACCCGAACTCGGCCGGCTCCCCCTTCGGCACCGACAGATTGACCGCGAACTCGATCTCGACCGGTGTGCGGGTGCCCGCGGTCGCAATCTCCAGCAGCTCGTGCAACGTCTCCGCGAGCGGAAAGACGCCGTGCTTCAGAACGGGCGCAAAGGTCACCAGCCGCACGCCAGGCCGCGACAACCCATCCACGATCGAGTGGTTCTCGTGTGAATAGGTCGAGCCCATGGCCCACAACGTGCCATCCCCCTCCGCCTCTGGCAGGGCGTAGCGGCGCAGCTCGGCTCCCTGCTCCGTGAGCTCCACCTCTCCTTCGAGGTCGAGCGCGAGGAACTCGCGCTGCGAGTTCTTCAGCGCTTCATCCACCGATGTGAACGCCGGCACCAGGTGTGGGTACTGCGGGCAGAAGCGTACGCAGCACTCCCCCTCCACGACCATGCGCCCGAGCCCCATGGCCACCGCCACGATGCCATCCTCCGCCTCGAGCGGCGGCGTCGGGTAGAAGTTGTACGAGCGCGCCACGCCGGCGAAGTGCGGGTAGAAGCGGCGGCCGTGCTTGGCACCCACGATCCGCTGGAGAATGACCGCCATCTTCTCCTCTTCGAGGCGGAACGGCGTCGTGTCCAGGAACTGTTTGGCCTGGATGGAGAACGTGGATGCGTAGACGCGTTTGACCGCCGCGAGCAGCTGTCGCAGACGCACCTTCGTATCGAGGTCGTTGTTCGGCAGCATGTAGGTCTGGTAGACGCCGGCGAACGGCTGGTTGGGGGAATCCTCGAGCAAGCCGGAGGAGCGCACCGCCAGCGGATACCGCACCTGGTTGAGCATCGCCTCCAGGTCGCGGAGCGGCTTGGCCGGGAACTTCGCCTCGAGAAAGCGGCGCACCGTCTCGTCGTCCGACTCCGACGTGAGCGCGAAGTCCTCGAGGTCGTTCTCCTCGAGGAACTGGTCGAAGATGTCGGTGCCGAGAACGACCGACTCGGGGACGAAGATGCGTTGGTCGGGGAACTTCGAGCCGATGCGCGAATCGCGCAGCAGGCGATTCACGAACGCCAGCCCCCGCGCCTTGCCACCGAGCGAGCCACCGCCGATGCGCGCCGTGCGCGTGGTGAGGTCGTAGCGCTCGCGATCGAAGTCGGCCACGATCACGTGATCGCGCTCGCGCCGGTACTCCTCGATCGAACGCACGAGATCCTGCCGCAGGTCCTCCAGCGTCGCGTAGTCCTCGACGCGCCGGGGGCGCAACATGTTGGCGAGCGTGTACTCGCCGCGCGCCTTCAACCAGTTGGAGAAGTGGTTGCGCGATGCGTGGAATGCGATCGACTCCGGCGGTACCGTGCGCAGCTTCTTGACCAGAGACTTCAAGTCGGTGGCGCGGTCGATCTTCTTGTCGTTCGGCATCTTGAAGTGGAAATCACCGAAGCCGAAGTGCGCCACCATGAATTTGCGCAGCTCGTGCAGCAGGAGCGGCGAGTTCTTGAGCCCGAACACGGCACCGGCTTCGCGTGCCAGGGCCTCGTTCTCCGGGAAGCTCGACTGCAGCATGATCGGAATGTCGAAGCGCACCTCCTTCACGCGTTTCGCCAGCCTCACACCGGCCTTCGGCTCCGGATGCCCGCCGCGCGGAAACTCGATGTCGGAGATGATGCCGAGGATGTGCTCCTCGTAGGTGGAAAAGTAGTGCAGCGCCTCCTCGTACGTTTCACACAGGAGAATCTTCGGACGCGCGCGCATGCGGATCATCTTCTGGTAGAGGTTGAGCCCCTCCGAGATCAGTCCCTGCGTGTGCTTGACGAGCTCGGTGTAGATGACGGGGAGAAAGGCCGAGTAGTAGCGCACGTTGTCCTCGACCACGATGATCGCCGGCACGCCCGCCACGCCGGTATCGAACTCCACGTTCCAACAATCTTCGATGTACTTCACCATCGCCAGGAGGATGCGCACGTCTCCCTGCCAGAGGAAGGTGCGCTCCAGGAGTCCGAGGTCGTGCGTGGCCTTGAAGTCGGTGAGCTCGCGGTTGTCGTAGGCCAGCAGGATGACCGGGATGTTGAGCCCCGCCTCGCGCACCTTCTTGGCCAGATCGACCGCGTGCATGTCTCCGACGTGGAGCGTCGTGATGATGAGGTCGAAGCTCCCCTCGTGCCGGACCACACGTAGCGCTTCGGCGCCGGAGCTGACGCGTTGCAGATCGGGGGTGATGCTCAGATTGAGCTCGACGAACTGGCTGAGAATCGTCTCGCTGAGCTGACCATCCTCGGCCAGGATGAAGGAGTCGTAGAGGCTGGAGACCAGGAGGATGCGGCGCACGCGGTGGCGCTGCAGATCCTGGAAGCGCAGACGACGCGGCAGGGAGTGTGCCTCGACTTGGGACACCGGCAGGTCGCTCAACGGCTCTCCACCTCAATGAAATCGGGGCGCGGGCCAGTCCCGCGCCCCGTCAGGATACGCCATCTCGGACGAGCCGTCTCGGCGCCCTGCATGGCGCGCCGGAGCGGTCGCCGCGGGCAACCGCCTCAGACGACTCCCTGATCGATCATGGCGTCGGCCACCTTGAGGAAGCCGGCGATGTTGGCCCCATCGACGTAGTTGCCCGGCGTCTCGAAGCGCTCGGTCGCATGCACGCACGCCGTGTGGATGTCCTTCATGATGAGTTGCAGGCGGTTGTCGACCTCTTCACGAGTCCAGGCGTAGCGCATGCTGTTCTGCGCCATCTCCAGGCCGGACACGGCGACGCCGCCGGCGTTGGCGGCCTTCCCCGGACCGTAAAGGATCTTGTTCTCGACGAAGAGCCGCACGCCCTCCGGTGTCGTGGGCATGTTGGCGCCCTCGGAGACGACGTAGACGCCGTTGTCCAGCAGGTTCTGTGCGTCCTTGTCGTTGATCTCGTTCTGCGTCGCGCTCGGGAACGCACAGTGCGCCTTGTGGTTCCACAGCGGATTGTAATCGAGCGAGGCGTCCGTTTCCGTGTACATGGCGCTCTTGTACTGCGCTGCGTACTCCTTGATGCGTCCACGACGCACGTTCTTCAGATCCATGACATAGCCCAGCTTCTCGGTGTCGATTCCCGCCTCGTCGTAGATGTAGCCGCTCGAGTCGGACAGCGTCACGGGCTTGCCGCCGAGCTCCAGGATCTTCTCACAGGTGTACTGCGCCACATTGCCGCTCCCGGAAACGAGACAGGTGCGCCCCTCCAGCGACTCGCCGCGCGTGCTGAGCATCTCGGCGGCGAAGTAGACGGCGCCGTAACCCGTCGCTTCCGGCCGGATGCGCGAGCCACCCCAATTGAGATCCTTGCCGGTGAGCACGCCGGTGAACTCGTTCGCGAGCTTCTTGTACTGGCCGAACATATAGCCGATCTCGCGACCGCCGACACCGATGTCGCCGGCGGGGACGTCGGTGTTCGGCCCGATGTGGCGGAAGAGCTCCTGCATGAAAGCCTGACAGAAGCGCATGACCTCACGATCGCTCTTCCCCTTGGGGTCGAAGTCGGAACCACCCTTGCCCCCACCCATGGGCAAGGTTGTCAGCGAGTTCTTGAACACCTGCTCGAAAGCGAGGAACTTGAGGATGCCGAGATTCACCGACGGGTGGAAGCGCAGCCCGCCCTTGTAGGGGCCGATGGCGCTGTTCATTTCGATGCGGAAACCCTTGTTGATCTGCACCTCTCCACGATCGTCCACCCAGGGCACCCGGAAGAGAATCACACGCTCCGGTTCGATGATGCGCTCGAGGATCTTCGCGCTGCGATACTCGGGATGGCGCTCGAGCACCCGTTCCAGCGATTCAGCGACCTCCTCGACGGCTTGATGGAACTCCGGCTCGGCCGGGTTCTTCGCTTTGACGTCTTGCATCAGTGATTCGGCGTAGCCGCTCATCGCTCCAGTTCCTCCTCCGTGCAGCGCGCACGACATGAACACCATGGGGTGTAGGACGAGGGTCGAGGCGTCACTCGACCAGGCACTCTTCGGGTGAGTTGCGTGACCCGGACGATCCGTTGACGGAAGCGGTGCACCGGACCGTCCCGGATGGAAGGTCGAGGCGAACCGGCTCCAGGTCAACCCACGACCCGAGCCGCGGAGGTCGATCGAGCATGCATGCTAGCACGGCCCGCAGACCGTTGCCAGGAGCGGGTTTGCGGCCGGTTGTCGGGTGTGCGCCGGCGCCCGTCGCAGGCCGCCAGAGGGCCCGCAGAGCGATCGACCTCCCCCCTGGAGATGCGGCAGCCGTAGAATGGTGCGCATTTCGAGCGTCCGGACGCCGCCGCCGGCCAACCCCACCGCGAGTCCAAGGAGCTGCAGGATGAGGAGAGCAAACACCGGCGCGCTTTGCAGCCTGCTCTTTTTGATTGGCATCGGGCTCGGGAGGCCGTCGGCCGAGGCGCAGGCGAGCGCCACCGCGCAGCTGCGTGAGGAGGCGGAGAAGCTGAAGGCGTTCGTCGCTTCCCCGGCGGTGCGAGAGTTTCTTGCGGCGACGTCGCTCCTGCCGGAGATCGAGCCACGCACCCTCTTGCGCGACAACGACACAAGCAGCTACTACACGGCGGCGGAAGCGCGGGCTCTGCCGCAGGGGGAACGTGACGCGCTGGAGGAGGTGGTCTTCGACGCGTACTACTACTACACCACGCGCTACGGCAGCCCGTTGGCGTACTGTCGGGCGCTCGATCTCGTGGCGCGCACGGGCGTCACCAGCTTCGCCGGAAAGCGCATTCTCGACTTCGGCTACGGCACGATCGGACACCTGCGCCTGCTCGCCTCGCTCGGCGCGCACGTCGTCGGCATCGAGGTCAATCCGCTCTACCCGAAGCTCTACGGCGAGCCCATGGACCAGGGCAGCATCGACGGCATCGCTGGGCGCTCCGGATCGATCCGGCTGCTGCACGGCCGCTACCCCGCCGAGTCGCAGCTGCGAGCGCAGGTCGGCGACGACTACGACCTCTTCCTCTCCAAGAACACGCTCAAGCGCGGCTACATCCATCCGGAGCGAGCCGTCGACGAGCGCATGACGATCCAGCTCGGCGTCGACGACTCCACCTACGTACAAGCCGTCTTCGAGGCGTTGAAGCCGGGCGGCTACTTTCTCATCTACAACCTCGCGCCCGCACCCGCGCCTCCCGACCAGCCTTACATTCCATGGGCGGACGGTCGCTGCCCGTTTACTCGTGACCTGCTCGAGGCGGCGGGATTCCAGATTCTCGCCTACGACGTCGACGACTCCGTCGCGGCGCGCGAAATGGGGAAGCGCCTGGGCTGGGCCGACGGGGAAAACGCCATGGATTTGGAGAACGACCTCTTCGGCACCTATACGCTGGCGCGGAAGCTGGGGCGGTGACGCGCGACTGCGCTCCACGGCGTCGCCGAGACGCGGCTCAGCGCCGCGGCGGCGTTCTGATTCTCAGGTCGATGTCGCCAGGCCACGGTGAGAGGCTGTCGGGCCGCGTGACGTCGTAGTAGTAGTACGGACGGGTGAAGACCGTGAAGTAGCTGCGGTCCTCGAGAGGCTTCAGCGTCTCCCCGCAGTACGCGTTCAACAACAGTCGAAACGTGTTCACAGGTGACAGGCGCGCGTCGATCTGCGTGGAGTGGCCGGGCATGTGGATGGCGTTCAGAATCCCGAAGCGCTCCAGGTGATTGGTCTTCGGAAGGTTGAACCAGTCGAGCTGTGAGCCGGGGCCGTGGTCTGATTGGAGCACGACCACGGGTGGATCGTCGGCAGTTCGAGCCAAAAGCTGGCGCACGCTCTCCTCCACACGCGAAGTGATGTAGATCGTCTGATTGCGGAACTTGCCGACGTACTCGCCACGCGTCCCACCGGTCTGATAATAGAAGGAGCCGTCACTGAAATCGAAACTGCGCTGTCGGGACACCGGCTCGCCTTTCGGGCCGAAGACAAATGGTGGATGCGGCGCCACGAGGTGCACGAACACGAAGCGTGGCGACCTCCCCTCGGTGACGTTCGGGAGCTTGCTGAGGATGAAGTCGAGGCGCTCGCGATGCAGATCGTACTGCGACTTGCCCAGGCGCATGGCCAGCGCAAGGGGCGTCGTTGCCACGAGGATGTTTTCGAACTCGCTGAGCGACCGCCCCGGTTGCAGATAGTGATCGGCGCCAGGAAACTCCGTGTATTCGTACCCGGACTCGAAGGCCACGAAGGTGTAACCCAGCCCTTTCAACTGCTCGACGAGCCGGTTGTCGCGCAGGAGTCGCGCGGCGGGTCGCTTGTCTTTCGAGGTGGGATCCACGTCGAGAAGGTGCTGGATGTAATCCAGGTTCATCGTTGCGGCCAGGCTGAGCAGTGTCTGACAGTAGTTGGAACGGCTCTCCTCGAGAACCTGGAATCCGAGTTCACGAAGTGTCGCGAGAAATCGGGAGTTGTTCAACCCGTAGATTCTCTGCAGCACGTCCGCTCGGCCGTAGCCGTCGAGCACGATGAAGTAGATATCGGGGAGGTCGGCGAGGAGCGGTCGTGCTGCGACGGTTTCCGCCTCGCGCGACGCGGTTCGCTGGCGGGTGACGTGCGCGTAAGCGACCGTCGCGATCTGCAGCCCGACGAGCGTCACACCGACGATATTCAAGACACGTGTGACGCTCCACAGTTCACGGCGCGTGCGCAGGACCAGGATCGTGCCGATCGAGAGAAGCAGGAACCAGAGTGGGAGCGTCGCTCCGTCCACGCCGAGGTTGAGGAAATCGATGTCGCGATTGCGAAACGCCCGCGCCGCGTGCCCGTAGCTGAAGAAGAGGAGCGCCGCCCACGTCACGAGAACACCGCTCTTCGCCGCGTCAAGCCGCCAGCGAAGCAGGAGCAACAGCGCCCCCGCCGTTGCGAGTGTGACGACGAGCGGCAACCACACGACCGCGAACGACAGCTGTGTCGCGTTCCGCGCATAGAGGAACAGAACCGGAAACCCGGCGAAGAAGAACGGATGCAAGACGAGCTTCACGGAGCCGGGTTCATCCCCTGGTCCCACAACGCGGCGAATCGCGTTGCATGTTGTCCTGACGCCACGGTTCGTCACGAAGCTTAGCCGTGGGGGAGGCTTGCAGCAAGTCGCGACACCCTCGGCGAAACCCGGACCGAACCGACGCAGAGCTCTCTTCTCGAAAACGGGACCTTGCGTCATACTGCGGCGGTCGCTCCCGGGAGGAACTTGCGTGGAAAGGGTGCGGGCGCTCATCGGGCGCGAGAAAGCGTTGCGCGAGGTGAGCCAAGCGTTGCACTTCGGTGCGCGAAGAGTCGCCGCCGCGGGAGTGGGGGCGATGCACGTCACCTGTGCGGACGAGTCGGAGCATGAATGCGTCGAAGCGTTCCAGCACGGGTTCGTGCACTACCTGCTGCCGGCGCTGAAGTTCGCGCGCCAGTCGGCGTTTCGCATCGCCAACCTCGGCGGCCGCTACGAGTGGGGCTCGGTGCGCATCGCGGAGGACCACTTCGCCACCCCACCCACGAAGGACGCCGGCAAGCTCCTGGTGGTGAAGATCAACGCGCACGTGGCGTTCGAGGAGGAGCCGGCGCCCGTCGTGCGCTCGGGAGGGCCGGCCGAGCGCTCCTACCGCTTCGGATTCTGGAAGCGCTACGACAGCGAATCTGCCTGCTGCGGAGCACTGGCTGAGCTGCTCGGCGGGAGCACGGCGCCCTTCGTCGAAGAGCTGCGCGAGAGCTTTCACTCGGAGGGGCGCGATCGCGTGGCGATGCTGCGCGACACGACCCGGGTCGACCCGACGCTGCGCGCCCTGCACGCCGCGATCGTTTCGGCGCGGCTCCAGGCTCGCAAGGCCACGCTCGACATCCAGGACTACGAGCCGGTCTCACCGACGCTCTACTTCGTTCTCCCATGCGTCACGATCAATCGTCACGAGCGCGACACCGAGATCCTCTGCGGCATCTACAGCCTCGATTCACGCGGCGGCAACGCGGAGGGCACCTACGTGGGGCTGGGCGACGATCCCAGCGCCTACGAGACCTGGAGACAGAACGGGCTCTTCGTGGTCTCGGACGGGGAGGCCGCGGTCGAGCGCCGTGCGCGTGACCACCGCGCACTGGTTCGCGACGCCTGGAAGGAGCAGCGGATCGGCACCCGGTCCGTCGTGCGTGACGAACGCATCGAGCGCATTCAACGCGACGTCGAGCAGAACAAGCACCACCACCATCACCACGCCAAGAAGCTTCTGCGCGCCGCCCTCCCGATCCTCGCCGAGGTCGCGCCCGTGCCGGCGGCGATCCTGCTCTTCGCGGAGGGTGCGGTCGGGATCCACCATGCGTTTCGCGTGCAGCAGCTGGCGCGTGAGATGGAGAAGTCGCAGGAGGCGCGCCAGATCCTGGACGAGATCGAGGCGAAGGTCGATCACCTCGAGCCCGATCACGCGCGCGCGCTCATCGAGCTGCTGATGCAGGAGTACGCGCGCTGACGGCGGCCGACCCACGACGTCACGTCGTGGGATGCGCCTCCCCCTCGGCGGAGGGTGCCGACTTCTCCGCCGCGTCGCCCGTGGCGCGATCCTGGTGCACGTGCCCGAGCACCTCCGGAAGATCGATCCCGGCCTGCTGCGCCAGCTCGTGCATCGGTGGCAACGAGCCGATCAGACCGCGCAGGAAGTTCGCCGTCGAGCCGTGCCCGCCACCGCCGTTGATGCCGTTGCCGGCGGCGCCCGAGTCCCACACCGTGATCTTGTCGATCTTGAGGTTCTGGATCGCCTTCACCTGCTCGGCCACCAGGTCGGGAAGCTTCTCGATGATGAGGAGCGCCGGCGCCAGGTCGGTGCGCGTGCCGCACACGTCGATGAGCTGATGGTATCCCTGCGCCTTCGACTCGAGGACCTTGCGGATCCCTTCCGCTTCCGCCGTGTACTTCGCCAAGATGGCGTCCGCCTCACCCCTTGCGATGCGCCGCAACCTCTCCGCTTCCGCTTCGGCGTCGATCTCGATCTTCTTGCGCTCGATCATCTGCTGCGCGATCTGCGTCTTGTCGAGCCTCGCGAGCTCCTGCTCCTTCTCGGCCTGCAGCACGTCGCGCGCCGCCTGCGCCAGCGCCACCTCGCCGCGGCGCTTGGCATCGGCGCGCCGCTCCGCCAGCGTGGCCTCGTAGTCGGCGATCTGCGCCTTCGAGCTGTTCTCCCCCTTCACGGCGTCCGCCTCGAGCGTGGCCACGCCGACGCGCTGATCCCTCTCCGCCTCCTTTTTCCCCTGCACCGACAGCGCCGCCTGCTCCGCCACCGCGATCTCCTGCTGGCGCTTGGCGTCCGCCTCACCGGCCACGCCCTCCGCCTCGAAGGAAGCCACCTTGATGCGCTGATCGCGCTCCGCTTCCTTCTGCCCCATCGCCGACTGCGCCGTCTGCTCGGCGACGCGCACGTCCATCTCGCGCCGCGCCGTCGCCGTCCCGATCGAGCCCTGGCGCTCCGCCTCGGCCACCTCGATCTTCGCCTGGTTGATCGCCTCGGACGCCGCCTTCTGCCCCAGCGCCTCGATGTACCCCGACTCGTCCGTGATGTCGCGGATGTTCACGTTGATCATCTCGAGCCCGATCTTGTTGAGCTCGAAGTTGACGTTCTTGTTGACGAGGTCGAGGAACTTCTCGCGATCCTGGTTGATCTCCTCGATCGACATCGTGGCGATGACCAATCGCATCTGCCCGAGAATGATGTCTCGCGCCTGGTGCGCGATCGCATCCTCCTTGAGATTGAGGAGTCGCTCCGCCGCGTTGTTCATGATGTCGGGATTCGTCGAGATTCCGATCGTGAACGTCGAGGGCACGCCCACGCGAATGTTCTTCTTCGACAGAGCGCTCGTCAGCTCGATCTCGATCGTGAGCGGCTCGAGCGACAGGTAGGCGTAGTTCTGGATCAAGGGCACGACGAACGTGCCGCCACCGTGCAGACACTTCGCCGCTCGCTGCCCACCGACTTTGCCGTACACCACGAGCACGCGGTTCGATGGACAGCGCCGGTACTGCTTGACCAGCATCGCGAAGAAGAAGGCGACGAGTAGTATGATCGATACGACGATCATCATCGGGGCTGGGGTGAACTCGCTCATGGGGTTCCCTTCAATCTGGTTCAGCTCTTCGGTTCAACGACCAGGGTTTCGTCGTCCTGAGCGTCGATGACCATGACATCGGTGAACGCATCGATCGACGCTCCATTGCTGACGGCGGCCATGATCTTGCGCCGCCCTGAAACCGACACCTCGACCTGACCGCGCCCCATTCCCTTCTCGGGGATGGCCATGTAGACGCGACCGGTGCGACCGACGGCGGTGCTCGGGTCGTAACGCACCGTGCGATTGAGCCGTCGTGTCAGATACATGAGGCCGGAGGCGAGCAGCATCATGCCGAAGCCGAATCCGGATGCGATCGCCGCGGAGGGCAGCCCGGACAGCTGCCAGTCGACGCGACACGCGACCCCCATCCAGCCCGCCCCCATGAAGAAGGCGAGGATCGACAGCGTCGAGAAGAAGGTGAAGCCGGAGCCGGCGTCGCCGATGTCGGCGTCGACATCGAAGTCCGCGTCGGTGCCGGCGAACAGCGAGATGGCGAGGCGAATCATGAACAGGAGCGTCGCCAGCAGACCCATCATGAAGTAGATCGTCACGTCCGTGCCGAGCGCAACGAGCCTCTTCCAATCGAGAAGAAGGTCGAGGAAATCGAGCATCCTGTACTCCTTGTGGCCAGGAGCTTAAGCGTGAAGCGTGGCGCCGTCAAGGCACGGTACCGGGGCGCTGATGGATGAAAACAGCAATCGCGCGCTCAGCTTGAAGCTTTGCGCAACCGCATCAAGAGCACGACGAGAAGCGCAGCCCCGAAGACGCACACGACGGTGGCTCCCGTGGGCAGATCCGCCGTGTAGCTGACGACGCAACCGAGGACCGAGACCAGCCAGCCGAATCCCCACGCGATCAGCAAACGACCACGAACGCTCCTGCCGTACATGACGCCGACGATGCTCGGAACGATGAGGAAGCTGAAAACGAGAAGGACGCCCGCCATCTGCACCGAGCTCGTGACGACGACACCGAACGAGGCGTAGAAGAGGAAGTCCCACCAGCGCACCGGCAGACCTGCCGCCGCGGCGCCATCCGCATCGAACGTCAGCTGGAAGAAGCGCGCGCGATAGATCCAGTGGAAGAGCCCGATGACGGCGTAGATGCCCGCCGCCTTGAGGACGTCCGCGGGCGTGACCCACAGGATGGAGCCGACGAGTGTTGCCTCGATGTGCTCCGCCCCGTGCGGCGCCGAGCTCACCGCCAGGATGGCGCCGCTGCTCGCCACCGCCCATGCGACCCCGATGAAAGCTTCCTGCGGAATTTCACGCTCGCGGGCACGCGTGACCGAGAACATCGCGGCACCGACGAAGGTGAAGCCGAGAGACAACACGTAGGGCCAGGAGCCGTGTGCTTCGAGATCGAGCAGGATCGCCACCGTGGAGCCGAGGGCCGCGAACTGTGCGAGCGCCAGGTCGACGAAGATGATGCCGCGTGAGAGGACGTGCATTCCGAGATAACCGTGGATCGTGACCAGTACGAGACAAGCCACGAACGGCAACCACATGATGGAAAGAAGATCGCTCAAACCGCGGCACTCCGTTTCGACTCGGTCAATCCGAACTCCCGTCTGCAAACGCTGCTGCGAGCTCCTCGACCAGGTGTGCGAAGAACGCTACCGGCTCGTCCAGCTCCTCCTCCGCCCCGACGGCAGCCGGAAGCACCAGCAGCTTCGCGCCCGTCTTTTCCGAGAGGCGCTCCAGCTGATCGCTGTCGATGAACGTGGAGGAAAGCAGGATGGGGACTCCCTGCTCGCGCATGCGGCGTTCGAGCTCTTCGACGTGCCGCGGCGACGGCGGGATGCCGGGCCGGTTCTCCACGTAGTCGATCGGAACCAGTTCGAGCCAGTTCAGCAGGTACTCCCACTGCTTGTGGTAGCAGACGATCGGTCGACCACGGTACGGCGCCAACTTCCGTTCCCAGATGGGAATCTGCTCCTGCAGCTGCGTCACGAACGCGGCGCGGTTGCCCGCATAGATCGAGCCCCCCTCCGGATCCACACGCACGAGCGCCGCCTCGGCCGTCGAGGCCATCTCGATCAAGTTGCGTGGGTCGAGCGTGTAGTGCGGGTTTCCTTCCGGATGCACGTCGCCCTGCGCGCGGCTCACCTCGCCGATGGGGATCTCGAGGATATCGAGGCGCACACTCATCGGCACGTGCCCCGGCTGGCCCAGGTTGATCTTGTTGTTCCGCGCACCCTGGAGGATGAGCGGCAACCAACCGATCTCGAGCTGCAAGCCGTTGTAGGCAAGGATGTCCGCGCGCCGCAACGACACGATGTAGCTCGGTTTGGCCTGCAAGTAGTGCGGGTCCATATATCCCTTGGCGAGCGTCGTGACCTCGACACGCTCCCCCCCGACCCGTTGAAACACCGCGGCCACGTCGCTCGTGGTCGCCACCACGCGGACCTCGGCGGCCTGCAGCGGCGCCGAGACAACGGCGCAGATCGCAACAAGCGGGAGCAACCGCTTCGTTGCGTATTCCACATGCATCACGATGATCACCCTTTTCTCAGTAGTTGTGGGCCGGATGTGATCCGATGATGAAGTTCAGCTGCAGCAGGTACTCGACGAACTGATCCTCCGGCGTGTCGACATAGGAGGTCTGGAAGCGGAGCGCTGTGAACTCGCTCGGCACGAAGGCGAGCATGAAGCTGGCGCGTTGCGTGTCGGCGCTCGCCCCGCTCTCGTTCAGGGCGTCGTAGCGCCCCTCGATCCACCAACGGCGAGCGAACTTCAGCATGGCGTAGCCGTAGGCGCCGCGGCGGATCCCTTGCTCTTCCATCATGCCGGCCTCGCGCTCGGCGTACTGGTACTCGGCGACGACGTCGAGCACGCGCGACTGCGGCCGCCGCGGTGAGACCCACTTGTAGCGCAGGACGCCGTTACCGAGATGGCTCCATTTCGCACCTTCGGCCGTCCCGGAGGCGTTGGGTCCGCCGAGGTAGGCGCCGGAGAGCGCAATCGTGCCGCCCTCGCTGACATCCCAGAGCGCGTCGAAGCCGCCGTGGTAGGCGAGATCCCACTCTTCCGGCCCGGAAAAGAGCGCAGCATCGTCGCCGTTGAACACGGCGCCGCGCAGCTCGAAGAACCAGGAGAGCGGCGGCACCCAACGCGCCTCCAGACCGAACTCGGACAACGCCTCGCCGCCGAACACCGCCTGCGCAAACAGGCTCCGATTGACGAACGGCAGCTGGTGGGCGTGCAACGGGTTCTCGTGTCCCCACGGAACGAACACCTGTCCGGCGCGCAAACCGATGCCGTGTGAGAGAATCCCGCTGCTCACGTACGCCTCTTCCAGTCCGAACTCGCCATCCTCGTACGTGAACACGAAGTCCGCGGACGTGTACGGGTCGATCGCGGCCGTGAACTTGAACTCGATCTCCTGAACCCGCATGCCGCTCTCGAGTCCCTCTTCCCCCTCCTCTCCCTCCTGCCCCTGCATCTCGCTCCGCCCCGAGAAGCCGGAGCCGAGGAACAGTCCATTCAGACTGATGGCCGGATTGAACTTGCGCGAGACGCCCGTGGCCGTCGCGCCGCTTTCACCTGACTGAGCCCAGGCTTCACCCGCGTGGCAAAAAACAACCAGAACGAGAAGCCAACGCATCGGCATGCTCCCCTTTCTTGAACGTGAATCCTCGAGCCGCGTCGGGCGCGTTGCGGTCCAGACAACCGGATGACGCGCGTCAGCCTTTCCCCGAACGGACCGGCTGTGTCGGCGCAGCGACGTTTCGACCTTCTCAAACGGGAGAGTGTGGAGGGGCTCGACCTGCAACCGGCGACCAGTGGCGATCGTGTTGTGCCAATTGCGTGTCCGACACCGGCAGGTATTCCACATCCGGTGTCGGTCCCAACGAGACCGACTGCCGGATGAGCGCCGGCGCACCTGCGTGGGCAACGATGCAAACGAAGCAGTGGTTTTCAGGGTCGTCGTGTTGTGCGGCGTGGAGTGTGGGGATGGAGCCTGCGGCCAGAAGCAGCAGGACGAAGATGCCGCGACCCACCTGCCTTGGAATCGATGCGGGACTCATAGGCGTCATCCCCAACGGGAGGGAGGCCGAGCCGTGGCTCGGCGAGCATGACTTCACCAGCATACACGGGCGGCACCTTCAAACAAGGGCGGCGTCTTGACGTTGCCGAGGCGGCGCATGTAGATTCCTCTTGAGACTGAGTCTCAATTTCAGGAGGCTTGCCGTGTCTGCTGAAAGACGTCTGGAAGGGGAGGCCGGGAGCGCCCAGGAGCGCCTGCGCGACCATCTCAGCGCGCGCAACCTGCGCCTGACGCCCGAGCGGCTCCTGGTCCTCGAGGGGGTGCTGACCCGAGAAGGGCACTTCGACGCCGAAGAGCTTCTTGAGCACCTGCGCCGCAGCAACAAGAGCGTCAGCCGCGCCACCGTCTATCGGACGCTCGATCACCTTGCAGAAGCGGGACTGGTCAAGAAGCACCACTTCCAGGAGGGGCATGCTCTCTTCGAGCACGTCCACGGACGCGATCACCACGACCACATGGTGTGCGACCGTTGCGGCAGGGTCATCGAGTTCGTGAACGACAAGATCGAGGCGCTGCAGGAGGAAGTGTGCAGAGAGCACGACTTCCGCGAGCTGCGGCACGTGCATCAAATCTTCGGCATCTGCAGCGCCTGCCAGGCCGTCGAGAAGCGCGCGCCCAACGCCTCGCCACACCATTCGGGACACGCATGAGCACAGCCGTCGAGCCACCGCAGGAGCAGCACGACGCATTGCGGCTGGCCGTCCACCCGCACGTCGTGCTGGTGGGCAATCCGAACGTGGGGAAGAGCGTTCTCTTCGGAGCCCTCACGAAGCGCTACGTGACCGTCTCCAACTACCCCGGAACCACCGTGACCATCACGCGCGGCAAGGCGCTGCTGGACGGTCGGCGTGTCGACGTCCTCGACACGCCCGGGACGAACAGCCTCACGCCGATGTCCGAGGATGAAGAGGTCACGCGCAACATCCTCCTGCGCGAGCCACCCGGTGCGCTTCTGCAGGTTGCCGACGCCAAGAACCTGCGTCGCGCTCTCATCCTCTCGTCGCAGATCGCCGAGATGGGTCTGCCGTTCGCGCTCGACCTCAACATGATGGACGAGGCGGGTGATCTGGGACTGCGCATCGATCGCGAGCGCCTCGAAGAGCTCCTCGGCGTCGCGGTCGTGGCCACGGTGGCGGTCCGACGCAAGGGGTTCGACGCCGTCGAGCGCGCTCTCTTCGACCAACGCCACTCGGCGCTCCAGGTGCGCTACCCGGACGCCATCGAAAAGGCGATCGCGGAGATGGAGCCGGTGCTGCCGCAGACGCACGTTGCGCGTCGCGCGCTGGCGATCATGCTGCTCTCCGGCGACTCCACGCTGAACGCGTGGCTGCGCGAGCGCATCGGCGAGGCCGCGCTCGAGGCGCTCCGGAAGGTGCGCGCCCAGGCGCAGGAGCGTTTGCGCGAGCCGCTCGGCGGCCTGATCCACAAGCACCGCCTGCGCGAGATCGACAAGATCATGCGCCAGGTCGAGGTGCGCCCGCGCCAGCGCATCGGATCGCTCGCGGACACGCTCGGCTCGCTGAGCATGCATCCTGTCTGGGGCGTCCCGGTCCTGCTCGTGGTTCTGTGGGGGATGTACCAGTTCGTCGGTGTGCTGGGAGCCGGCACGCTGGTGGATCTGCTCGAAACGAAGGTGTTCGGCGAGCACCTCTCCCCCTGGGCGATCCGAGCTGCCGACACGCTGCTCCCCTTCCCGCATCGGCACGGCATCGAGGAGGGTGTTCTCACCTCGATGTACACGCATCCCGCCCTGGGCACGGGTCAGGAGGTGCTCCGCTTCATCCACGATTTCCTGGTGGGGCCGTACGGTCAGATCACGATGGCGCTGTCGTATGCGATCGCGCTCATTCTCCCCATCGTCGCCACGTTCTTCATCGCCTTCGGCATTCTGGAGGATTCCGGCTATCTGCCGCGCCTCGCCGTCATGGTGAATCGCTTGTTCCGGACGATGGGGCTGAACGGCAAAGCCGTCCTGCCGATGGTGCTCGGTCTCGGCTGCGACACGATGGCGACGCTGACCACGCGGATCCTGGAAACGCGCAAGGAGCGTGTCCTGGTCACGCTTCTCCTCGCCCTCGGTGTCCCCTGCTCCGCCCAGCTCGGCGTCATCCTCGGGATGATGCGCGCGCTGTCGCTGTCGGCGACGCTCGTCTGGCTCGGCAGCATCTTCGCCACGCTCTTCATCGTCGGTTGGGCCGCGTCGAAGGTCGTCCCCGGTCGAGGCTCCGACTTCGTGCTCGAGCTGCCGCCGATCCGGCGTCCGCAGTTGGGCAACATGGTGGTGAAGACGCTGGCGCGCATCGAGTGGTACCTGCGCGAAGCCGCGCCGCTTTTCCTCCTCGGGACGTTGATGCTCTTCCTCTTCGATCGACTGCGGCTGCTCGAGGCGATCGAGCGCGCTGCGGCGCCGCTCGTCGTGGGCATTCTCGGATTGCCCGCGCGCGCCGCCGAAGCCTTCCTCGTCGGCTTTCTGCGCCGCGACTACGGCGCCGCCGGCCTCTACGACATGGCGCGCGAAGGGGAGCTGAACGACGTCCAGCTCGTGGTGTCGATGGTCACGATCACGCTCTTCGTGCCGTGCATCGCCAACTTCCTGATCATGATCAAGGAGCGCGGCATGAGGACCGCGCTCGCGATGGTCGCCTTCATCGTGCCATTCGCCCTGGTCGTGGGCGGCGCGCTGAACCTCGGCCTGCGGCTCCTGGGGGTGACCTTCTGATGCCGGCAAGCGCCACGCATCCAGCCTGCCCACTCTGCGGCGGCACGCTGCGGGACCAGGTGGGGGGATGCGGGACCTGTCCAATGAACAGCGGCTGTGCCATGCTCTGCTGCGAGCGCTGCGGTTACTCCACCGTGGCAGCGGAGTCCGTGACCGTGCGTTTCTTCAAGCGGCTCATCAGCCGCCGGCCCAGGGGAAGTCGTGCATCCCGAGTTCCAGGCCCAACCCCAGGACGAGATCCTGGAGCAGATCTGGTGTAGACGCGAAGATGGCGACGCCACTCTCTCCGGCTTGCTCGACTCCGCCGAGGAGGAGAACGCCGGCGAGCTCGTGACGACACTGGAGCAGCAACAGCTTCTGCGCCTCGTGGACGATCGCGTCGAGCTCACGCGCGCGGGTGAGGTGCGGGCGCGCACGATCATCCGCGGCCACCGTCTGGCCAAACGTCTGCTCTTCGACGTCCTCGAGCTCCCGGCCGAGGAGACGGAGAAGACCGCCTGCCTGATGGAGCACGTGCTCGGCCCCGCCGCTGCAGATGCCGTCTGCTCCTTCCTCGGGCATCCACCGCGCTGTCCGGAGGGTCGTGAGATCCCGGCGGGCCCCTGCTGCAAAGAGCGGGACGAGCGCCTGCTGCGCCCGCTCGTGGTGCCGCTCCACGAGATGAAGCGCGGACGCTCGGGGCGCATCGTCTTCATGACGCCGCGTTACCAGAAGCGCTTCGATCGTCTCGGTCTCTTCGGCGTCGTGCCCGGGAGCACGATCCGCCTGCGACAAACGCAACCCTCCGTCGTCATCGAGATCGAGGGCACCAGCCTGGCGCTCGATCGCGACGTGGCGCGCGAAATCTACGTACGACGCGAGTCGTGAGGGGCGTGCATGTACTGGGTCGCCAAGATCCTCCAGGTGCTCGGCCTCTTCATCACGCTCGACGGCCTCTACGTCGGCATCCGCTTGCACGACATGCAGACCGAGGTTCTCCTCCTGGCCCTCGGTGTCGCCATCTTCTACGGCGGCCGCCGGCTCGAGAAGAGTCTTCGCGCCTGAGCACGGGCCGCATCAGCTCGTCACGGCGACGTTGTGCACGACGCGTTGCGGGAAGGGAATCTCGATGTCGTTGGCGTCGAACTGCTCCTTGATCTTGCGCGTCAGGTCGAACTTCACGCCCCAGTAGTCCTCGCGCTTGACCCACACGCGCACGACCAGGTTCACGCTCGAGTCTGCGAGCTCCGACACGGCGATCATCGGCGCCGGATCGGCGTGAATGCGGTCGTCCGCCTGGATGATGCTCTCGATGGTGCTCTCCGCTCCTCCGATCGACGAGGTGTAGCCGATCCCGATCAGCAGATCCACGCGCCGCGTGTCGTAGCCGGCGTAGTTGTGGATCGTGTCGCCGAAGAGCTTGCCGTTCGGTACGATGATCTTGACGTTGTCCGGCGTCGCCAGCGTCGTCGAGAAGAGATCGATGTTCTTGACGCTCCCCGACACACCCGCGGCGGTGATGTAATCGCCGATCTTGAAAGGCCGGAACAGGAGGATCATGACACCCGCGGCGAAGTTGGCCAGCGAACCTTGGAGGGCGAAACCCACGGCGAAGCTCGCGGCTCCCAGAACGGCCACGAAGGAGGCCACCTGCACGCCGAAGTTCGCGAGCGCCGCAACCACCGTGAAGACCATGATCAGGTAGTAGGCAAGGCTGCTGGCGAAGTTGACCAGCGTCGGATCGGCCGCGCGCTTGCTCATGACGCGGCGGACCGAGCCGCGCACCAGACCGGCGGCAATGCGACCGACGATCAGAACGGCGATCGCGCCCACGATCCGGATGCCATAGGTCGTCGCGAACGCAATGATCGATTGCATGAAGTCTTCCATGTCGGCTCTCCCTCACCTTGGTTGGACCCTGTGATACGCCACCCGTGTCCGGGCTCCTGCGAAGAACGAAGCACCGCCGCTGTCAACCGCCTCCATTCCCTTCGACCTCTGCGTCCGCCTCCGAGTCCCTCTCGGGATCCATGGAGACCTGAACGTAGTTGTCGGTGCGGAGGTAGCGTCGCGCGGCGTCACGAATGAAGCGGGTGTCGAGCTTCTGCACCAGCTCCTCCAGCTCGAGAATCTTGTGCAGGTCGAGGTCGTTCTGGTCGCGGTATTGAATCTGTCCCATCCAGAAGCCGTTCTGGCGCAAGCTGACCTCGCGATTCTCGCGCTGGATCTCCGCGATCTTCGTCACCTCCTCCGCTGAGACCCCCTGCTCTCGGATCTCCTCGATGAGAGCGAAGAGCTGCGTCGTGAGCTCGTCGAGCCGCTGCGGGTCGCAGCCGAAGCCGATGTGCAGCTGGTATTCGGCACGCGGATGCTGCGACTTCGAGGCGGAGACACGCACACCGTAGGTGCCTCCGAGATCCTCACGAAGGACCTCGCGCGCTCGGATGCGAAGCGCTTCAGCCAACGACTCGATGGCGTAACGTTGTTCACGCGTCCATTCGAACGTGCCGTTGAACACGATCACCGTGCGACTCTTCGGATCCACGCCGCGGCGGAAGCGGCTCTGGACCACCCCGAGCGGCAAACGCCGTCCGACGTCGCGCCAGCTCTCGTGTCGATCGCTGGCCGGCAGCCCGCCGATGTAGGTGCACACGAGGGCCTCGAGGGCTTCGAGGTCGAGCGCCCCGACGAACGCGAAGGTGAAGTCGCCTGCGCTGGCGAAGCGGTTCTCGTAGAACTTCAAGGCGACGTCGAGCTCCACCTGCTGCAGGCTCTTGGTCGTGATCGGCATGCTGCGCGGATGGTGTTGGCTGAGGAGGAGCCGTAGCGTGTCGCCGAAGGCGACGTTCGGGTTCGAGGCGCGGTTCTCCAGCATGCCGCGGTAGCGCTCGACCCAACCCTGGTACGCCTCCTCGTCGCGCCGTACGGCGGTGAAGTGTAGATAGAGGAGCTGCAGCAGCGTCTCGAGGTCTTGCGGTCTCGCGCCCCCCCGCAAGCCCTGGGTCAGCTCCCCGAGCGTCGGGCGGACGAAGGCTTGCCTGCCGGCGAGGTGCTTCTGCAGCTGCACCGCGCTGAATTCGCCGATCCCCATGGCGGGGATGAGCCAGTCGGACACGTATGCGGAGAGATATTCCGCATCCGTCGCCAGCGAGATCCCTCCAGCGCTCCAGGCGTTCATCACGATCTCGTCGTCCTTGAAGTCGGTCGCCTTCACGTACACGCGCGCGCCGTTGGAGAGCGTCCACAGCTGCAGATCCAGATCTGCAAACTCCTGCCGCTGCACGATCTCGCCCGGCACGGGTGGGCGCGGGACGAGAGCGCTCGCAACCGTCTCATCCACGTAGGGTGCGATCTCGCTGGCGGCAACGGCGGCGAAGACGGCGAGCAGCTCCTGCTCCGACGGGATGTGCACCCCCTCCTTTTTGGGACCGCTGACGAGGACGACGCGGCTGTGGTCGACGCTCCACTCTCGTGCCAGCACGTTGATTTCATCCAGGCGGATCTCGGGCAGCAGCGACTGGTAGGCCTCGAAGGCGTACTCGATTCCCGTGACCGGCTGGCCGCGGAGAAAGTGGGCCACGCGCGAGCTGGCGTAGCGGGCGGAGTGGCTCTTGTCGCGTTCGTTGTACTGGCGCTCGATCCCGCTCAACAGTCGCTTGCGCCCGCGTTCCAGCTCGGTGGAGGTGAACCCGTGGCGCGCCGCGCGCTCCACCTCGGTCATGACGCTCTGCAGCCCGCGCTCGATCCCGTTGTTCTCGACCATGGCGCCGAGCCCGTACCCTTCCAGCGTGCGCGCGAGTGGAGAGCTGAAGGCCCAGCCGTTGATGAAGGGGGGATCGGCCTCCTGGACGAGTTCCCCCAACCTCGAGTTGAGCATGCTGCTGAAGAGCCGCTCGGCGATCGACTGCCGCAGCCATGCCACGTCGTTCATCTCGCGTCGCGGGAACTTCGTGTACACGGTGATGCGGCTGCGGGTCGCTTCCGGGTCGGTGGCGATGGCGAACAGCGTCCCCTCGTGATCCGGGACCGGGTAGAGCGGGCGCTCGCGCATCTCTTCGGAGCTCGCGATGCTGCCGATCTGCTCCCGAATCAGCGCCTCGATGCGATCGGCGTCGAAGTCCCCCACGGCGACCACCGCCATCAGCTCCGGGCGGTACCAATCGCGGCAGAAGCGCACGAGCGTCTCGTGCTCAAAGCTCTCGAGCACCTCCAGCGTGCCGATGGGAAGCCGCTCGGCATAGCGCGAGCCCTTGAAGAGAACGGGGAGCTGCTTGTCCCGTATCCGCTGCTGTGCCCCGCGGCCACCGCGCCACTCCTCGACGACGACCCCACGCTCCTTCTCGATCTCCTCGCCGACGAACGTCGAGCCGCGCGCCCAGTCGGCGAGAACGAGAAAGGCGCGTGAGAGAACCTCCTCGTCGTCGGTCGGGACGGTGAGGCGATACACCGTCTCGTCGAAGTTCGTGAAGGCGTTGATGTCGGCACCGAAGCGCATGCCGATGCTCTCGAGATAATCGACGAGCTCCTGCGACGCGAAGTTCTGCGTGCCGTTGAACGCCATGTGCTCGACGAAGTGCGCCAGCCCGCGCTGATCCTCCGCTTCGAGGAGCGAGCCGACGTTCACCGCCAGCCGCAGCTCCGCGCGCTCGCGCGGCTCGGCGTTCTCGCGGATGTAGTAGCGGATGCCGTTCGGCAGCCTGCCCAGTCGCGTCTTCGGGTCGAACGGCAACGGACTCTCCAGATCGAGCTGCGCTCGAACCGCGAGCGGAGCGCCGACGATCCAGCAAAGGACTCCCAGACAGACGATCCGTGTCATTCGCATCGCAAGCCTCCTTCGCCGGGGCCTCGCCGGCTTGCACGCGAACAGCGATCCGGGGCGCTCGGTGCGGTCGGTTTGCGCCCGAGTCT
>CP070763.1:2144228-2156402 GCA_020349025.1 Candidatus Latescibacterota bacterium
GTCGTGGGCGGCGACGGTCAGCGTGCCATCCATGTCGAAGATCCAAAACCGGCGATCCGCGAGTTTCATAAGCCAGCGGCTCGTTTCTGCGCCTGGCGACGGGAGTTCTCGTCGAGAAGCGACTTCCGGATGCGAATGCTCGCGGGCGTGATCTCGACGTACTCGTCGTGGTTGAGGTACTCGAGTGACTCCTCGAGACTCAACTTCACGGCGGGCGCAAGCTTGACGTTGCGGTCCGATCCGGCGGCGCGGATGTTCGTCAGCTTCTTGGCCTTCTGGACGTTGACGACGAGGTCCCCCTCGCGGCTGTTCTCGCCGACGATCTGCCCCACGTAGATGTTGTCGCCTGGCTCGACGAAGAAGCGGCCGCGATCCTGCAGCGCGTCGAGTGCGAACGCGGTGGTAAGCCCCGCTCCCATCGACACGAGGCTTCCGGTCTGTCGCTCCGGAATCGAGCCTTTGAAGTACTCGTATTGCAGGAAACGGTGGTGCAGAACGATCTCCCCCGACGTAGCCCGAAGCATCGAGGTTCTGAAGCCGATCAACCCACGGCTGGGAATGTGGAACTCGATGCGCGTGCGGTTCTCGACCGGCTCCATGTGAAGCATGTCGCCGCGCCGAGTCGCCACGTACTCGATCACGGTGCCCGCGTGCTCCTGTGGTACGTCGACGGTGAGGATCTCGACTGGCTCCGCCTTGCGCCCGTTGATCTCCTTGAAGATGACGCGCGGCTGCCCCACCATGAACTCGTATCCCTCGCGCCGCATCGTCTCCATCAGAATGGAAAGGTGCAGGATGCCGCGCCCCGAAACCTTGAAGGTGTCGGCTGAAGCGGTCTCCTCGACACGCAGCGCCATGTCGCGCTCCGTCTCCTTGAACAGCCTCTCACGCAGCTGCCGGCTGGTGACGAAGCGCCCCTCCTTGCCGTAGTTGGGGCTGTTGTTTGCCATGAAGCTCATGGTCAGGGTGGGCTCGTCGACGGAGATGAGCGGCAACGGCTCCGCTGTTTCGATATCGGCCAGCGTATCGCCGATGTCGACCGTCTCGAGCCCGACCACGGCACCGATGTCGCCGCACGTGATCTCCTCCACCTCGCGCCGCCCCAGCCCCTCGAAGAGAAACAGCTGCCGCACGCTCACCGTCGCGATGGAGCCATCGCGACGGCACTGGGCGATCGTTTCCCCGTTGTGGATGCTGCCGCGAAAGACGCGCCCGATTCCGATGCGACCCACGTAGTCGTTGTAGTCGAGCGCAGTGACCAGCATCTGAAGTGGTCCCTCGACGCGCGCCGGAGCGGGCACGACCTCGAGCACCGTGTCGAGGAGCGGCGTCAGATCCTGCCGCTCGTCTTCGAGCTCGCGCACCGCCCAGCCGTCTCGCCCGGCAGCGTAGATGGCGGCGAAGTCGAGCTGGTCGTCGCTCGCATGCAGCTCGACGAAGAGCTCGAACACCTCGTCGAGCACTTCGTGCGAGCGCGCGTTGGTACGGTCCACCTTGTTGATGACGACGATCGGCTTCAAGTCGAGCTGCAATGCTTTCTGCAGCACGAAGCGGGTTTGCGGCATGGGGCCTTCGAAAGCGTCGACGAGGAGCAGCACGCCGTCGGCCATCTTGAGCACGCGTTCCACCTCACCACCGAAGTCCGCGTGGCCCGGTGTATCGATGAGGTTGATGCGGGCGTTCTTGTAGTGGACGGCGATGCTCTTCGCCATGATGGTGATGCCGCGTTCGCGCTCGAGATCGTGCGAGTCGAGGATGCGCTCGCGTACCTCCTGCCCCTGCCGGAAGACGTTGCACTGGGTGAGGATCTGATCCACGAGTGTGGTCTTGCCGTGGTCCACGTGGGCGATGATGGCGACGTTGCGGATGTCCATACAGCGAAGCAGCCTCGTGGTCTCGAGGGCGGAAACGATGCCTGCAGCCTCGTGGAGGCCGGAGACGGGCGCGTCGAGGCGAGAATCTATCCGATCCCGAGCCTGTAGCACCAGTCCATCGCAGCTCCTCGGTCCACGGGTCACTGGGACAAGCCGGTGCTATACAGTCCGATACCCCTCTGCTAAGCTTCGCCCAATCGCCCTGTTGCTCCCTCGTTGCCCGGAAGCAGCCCGGATCGTCGGGGCGCAAGGCTGTCCCATCGCTTGAGGATCCTCGTGCGCCAGCCGCCACGACCCGAAAACGAGAGTGCCCGTCTCGAGGCCCTCCATGCCCTGAAGGTCCTGGATACCGAGCCGGAGGAGCGCTTCGACCGCATCACGCGGCTGACGAAGGAGCTCTTCGACGTTCCCATCGTCCTGGTCAGTTTGGTGGACGCGGAGCGACAGTGGTTCAAGTCGGCGTACGGTCTGAGTGCCACCGAGACCACACGCGACATCTCATTCTGCGGGCATGCCATTCTCGAGGCCGCTCCGTTCATCGTCGAGAATGCGTCGCTGGATCCACGCTTCGCCGACAACCCTCTGGTCGCACAAGATCCGGCGATTCGCTTCTACGCCGGGCAGCCACTCAGCACGCTCGACGGACATCGCGTCGGCACGCTTTGCATCATCGACCACGAGCCGCGGACGCTGACACCACGGGAGATTGGCTTGCTGCGGGATCTCGCCACGCTTGCCGAGACCGAGCTCAACGGGATCACGAACGAGATGCTGCGCCGGAGCGTAGAGCAGGCGGATGAACGGCTGCGGAAGTTCTTCACCTTGTCGCTCGACATGCTCTGCATCGCCAACTGGGATGGCTACTTCACCAGCCTCAACCCGGCGTGGTCGGAAACGCTCGGCTACTCGCTCGAGGAGCTTTGCGAGCGTCCGTTCATCGATTTCGTACATCCGGACGATCGCAGCAAGACCATCGAGGAGACGAAGGAGCTGGTTGGCGGCCGGCTCACCGTCCACTTCGAGAACCGGTACCGTTGCAAGGATGGTCGCTACAAGCACGTGCTCTGGAGCGCGGCGCCCGACCCGGACGCGAAGCTCATCTACGCTGTGGCGCGCGACGTATCGGAGTTCCACCGTGCCGAGGAGGAGCTACGCCGCGCGATCCAGCTCTCGGAGGAGGCGAGTCACGCCAAAACGCGTTTCATGGCCAACATGAGCCACGAGTTCCGCACACCGCTCAACTCGATCATCGGCTTCGCCAACGTCGTCCTCTCAGGCGAGAGCTTGGCGGATGATGAGCACCAGCCACTGAGCGACCAGCAGCGCGACTACATTGAGCGTATCCGCAAGAATGGTCTGCACCTGCTCGAGCTCGTGAACGACCTGCTCGACCTCTCGAAGATCGAAGCGGGAAAGATCGACTTCCAGGTCGAGCCGGTGCAGTTGCAGAAGCTCTTGTCCGGTGTCGTCGAGGAGCTGGACGTGCAAGCGAAGGGGAAGGGGATCGAGCTGCGAGCCCAGGTTCCCGAACGACTGCAACCCGTGCGCACCGACCCGCAGAGACTCAAACAGGTGCTCATCAATCTGGTGGGGAACGCAATCAAGTTCACCGAAGAGGGAGGCGTCACGCTGCGCGTGGCGGCGGAGGGGCGGGTGCCCGTGCGCATCGAGGTCGTCGATACCGGCGTTGGCATTCCGAAGCGGGATCTGCAGCGCGTGTTCGACGCTTTCCGCCAGGTGGACGGCAGTACCTCGAGAGAGCACGGCGGCACGGGACTTGGTCTGGCCATCTGCAAGTCTCTCAGCGAGCGGATGGGGCACCAGATCGAGGTTGAAAGCGAGGTCGGGAAAGGATCCACTTTCATCATTCAACTCGCCGCGCGGCCCCGCCGCGGCAGAAAGCCGCGGAAGCCACGACAAGCTGCTCGGGAGGGGGCTCATGGCGGATGATGCTCACGTTCCGAAGGTGCTGGTCGTCGACGACAGTCCGGACCAGGCACGCTTGGTCGCGTTCCTGCTGGAGAAGCAGGGAATGATCGTGGAGATCGCGGAGAACGGGCGCGAAGCGCTCGACGTCATCAGCGACACGCAGCTCGATCTCGTCGTGACCGATCTGCAGATGCCGGAAATGGATGGCCTCGATCTCACCGAGGCTGTCGCTGCCAAGGACCCATGTCTCCCCATCGTTCTGGTGACCGCTTTTGGAAGCGAGGAGATCGCTGTGGAAGCGTTGAAGAGGGGTGCAACGAGCTACATCCCGAAGAGACGACTGCACGACGAGCTCGTCGACACGGTCCAATCCCTCCTGGCGGTGGACGAAGCCAAACGGGAGCGTGCTTGCGTACTGAGATTGCTCGTGGAATCGCACTTCGACTTTCGCTTGGCGAACGACACGGGGTTGGTTGCACCCCTCGTGTCGTACATGGAGGAGATCCTGGCGGCGCGTTTTGGTCGGGAGGAGGATGGACCGGTGTTCCGCGTGGGTGTTGCGCTCAGCGAGGCGCTGCTGAATGCGATCTACCACGGCAACCTGGAGGTCGACCCGGAGCTGCGCGAGCAAGATCCCCAGGAGTACCGCAAGGCGTTGCGTGAGCAGGCCCGCCTGGCGCCGTACAAGGATCGACGCATCGACGTGCACGCCGAGATTGCGGACACCGAGGTGCGTTTCACTGTTCGCGACCAAGGTCCCGGTTTCGACTACAGCAAGCGGCCCGATCCCACCGACCCCGAGAACATTCTGAAGCTGAGTGGACGCGGGCTCTTCCTGATCCACTCCTTCATGGACCGCGTCTCGCACAACGAGACTGGAAACGAAATCACGATGGTGAAGGAGTTCGTCTCGACTCCACAGACCTCGAGCTGAACATGAACAAATTCCCAATCGATCGCAAAGCCTTGGCCCTGTTGCACGAGCTTGGGGGCGACGAGTTTCTTGCGGAGATGATCGACCGCAGCTCGAAGAACATCTCGCAGCAACTGGCGGAAGCGCGCCGTGGTTTGCTGGCCGGGGACGTCGGGACAGCGCGTTTGGCACTGCATGCGGTCGTGGGGAGCGCTGGCATCCTCGGTGCCGTCGAAATCATGGAGCTGGCACGAGCCGGACTCGCTGCACTGCACGAGGGCGTGCATCCGCTCGAGAGGATCCGCCCCAACGAATCGGTTCCGGGCAACGCGTTGGAGCTTCTCGACAAGATCGAGAACGTGTGGGCACACACGCGGACCCGCCTCGAGAAGGAGCGTCATGGCTTCGAGATCGAGAATCGCAGTGGTGGAGGACAACGCGGATAACCGTCTTCTCGTCCGCGCCATCCTGCAAGCCAACTACGATCTGCTCGAGTACGAGAGCGGCGCCGAGGCGCTCGCCGCGATCCCAGCCGCGAAGCCAGATCTCATCTTGCTCGATATCTCGCTGCCGAAGATGGATGGCGGGCAGGTGTTGCAGAAGCTGCGCCAGGATGAAAGCCTGAGCGCCGTCCCCGTCATTGCCCTGACGGCGCACGCCATGGTCGGGGACCGCGAGAAGTACATGCAGCTTGGTTTCGACGACTACATCTCCAAACCGATCACCGACGTCGAGGCTTTTCGAGGAACGATCGAGCGGCACCTGCGTCGGCCGCAGAAGCCCGGCTCCTGAAACCGGTTCCGGAACCCACCGAGTCGCTTGACATTCCCGTGGAGACGGCGCATCGTTGCCAAGCTGGTCGAAGTGACCAGCGGAGTCACCCTCACTTGCGAAGGAGGACGCCATGCAGACCGGAGCGGGAGCAATCGAAAGCCCGCAATCCGGGACCTCTGCGGGCGACACGGTCCCGCAGCCGAGACGGCTGCCCGGATCGAGTCGCTCACAGCCAGGGGAGCTGGTGCTCGCGGCGTCCTCTCCCACGCTGTAGACGCCTCGAACCCACCCCCGGAGTGACGCACCCGTAGGCGGATCACTGCCCGCGGCGCTCCGAGCACGGCCGCGCGTTCTGCAACGCACAGCCTGCGTTGCGCAGGTGCGGCCGTAGGCCGCCAAGTCGCACACCTCCGCAGCACGCACGTGGGCCGGCCACCCCCGTGCGATCGGCGCATCCGAGCGGAGCGCGCGGTCGACTCGCGGCTCTCGAGAGACTCGACGGGGGTCGAAGCCGAACGGGAAACCTCATGCACAAGCCATGCGTGGGTACGGATGCGTGATCTCCGCGACGACCGCGTGACAGGGGACCTTTTTCAATACGCGGAGAAGAAGTCGTACAGCCCGCGCGCTCGGCATCGGTTGACACCATCGTGGACGACGCGCCACGTTTGCCGAGATCGAGGAGGTGGTTCTGGCCTGACCTTCACCCAACCCTCTCGGGAGACTCGATGTCCTTGAGCGCTGCTTTCCGCTCGATCCGTCGAAGGCCTCGCACTGTCTCGGGCTCAGAGCCTCTCCTGCGGCACAAAGCAGGAGATGCCACCGAAGAGGTTGCCGCTGCACGAGAGATACGCGCCGGGACCCGGGAGACGACCCGAGCGGTTCGGAATCACACAGAAAAGAAAGCAGAGGGATCAAGTGCCCTCGGGGGCTGGGTCGTGCGAACCGCGCCGACGAAAGGAGCCCGCCTCGATGAAGACGTGCGAGGCGGCGGGCACGACGGCCCCGATCTTCTTCTCCAGCCGCCGCACCGCGTCCTCGACGTCGTCGACCGTGAGGTGATCGGCGAAGTGGAGCTCGAGCGCGACGACGATGCTGTCGGGACCACGCTGCAACGTCAGGAGCTCGATGAGACCCAGGACGGCGGGATCCTCCTGCACGACAGCACGAATCCTCTGCCGATCGTCCAACGACGCAGACTCACCCACGAGCAGGCTGTGGCTTTCGACGGTGAGAAAAACGCTGACCCCGAGCAGCACCATACCAATGACGATCGAGGCGATGCCGTCGTAGACGCCGTTGCCGGTGACCTGCGTCATGGTCACCCCGACGGCCGCGGCCAATAGACCCACGAGCGCTGCCGAATCCTCGAAGAGAACCGTCGGCAACGCGAGGTCCTTCGCCGTCCGCAGGCTCTGGAGCAGCGACTCGTTGCTCGATGCGCGCCAGTGGCGGAACTCGCGCCAGGCGATGCGCAGCGCGAAAGCCTCGAAGAGGAATCCGATTGCCAAGGCTCCGTAGTTCCACGCCACGTTCTCCATTGGATGCGGGTGGCGGATCTTCTGCACGCCCTCGTAGATTGCCACGAGCGCTCCGACGAGGAAGATCACGAGAGCGACGACGAAGGAGTAGAAGTAGCGCTCCTTGGCGTAGCCGAAGGGGTGGCTTTCCGTGGGCGCCTTGCGGCTGAGCTTGATGCCCACGAAGAGGAGGAACTGGTTGCTCGAGTCGGCGACCGAGTGCAGCGACTCGGCGAACATGGCGGCGCTCCGCGTGAAGAGGAAAGCCACGAACTTCGCCACGGCCACACCGAAATTGGCGGCGATGCCAGCGATGAGCGCCTTGCGTACACCCGCGTCGTCGTTCGAGTGCGCCATGCCCCCCACCGGTCGGTGACGACGGCACGCGTGTCCATGCCATCGGATTGTAGGACACCCTAGTGCAAGAGACGGGAGGGTGCAACGACGGTGGCCGCATCGGCGAGACCTCGGGCGGGTCCGCGAGAAAGCCCTTGCTGCCTGGTCTGGATCGCGCGAACATGAACAACGATTACAGCTCACGCTACCCTGGTCGCTTGGACGCATTCGGCGCACGCGCTTCCTTTTTGCGCTCCCGCACCGAGCAGTCTCCACTGCGACGAGGTCCATCGGGGCGCCACGCCGCTCTCGCCATCGGAGGACCGGTCATGAACACGTTTTCACGTCTGCTCCTGCTTTCGACACTTCTGTTCGCAGCGTCTGCCGGCTGGGCGGGTGACACACCCGATCTGTTCGTGGTCCACAAGATCCGCCAGGAAGCGTTCAAGAAGTCGCAGGTCATGGAGCATCTCTTCTACATGACCGACGTCTACGGGCCGCGGCTGACACGCTCGCCCGGGATCCAGGACGGGGCGCAGTGGGTTCTCGAGAAGGTGCGGGAGTGGGGGCTCGACAACGTGCATCTGGAGCCATGGGGACCTTACGGCCGTGGCTGGTCGACCAGCTACTTTTCGGCGCATCTCCTCGAGCCGCAATACGCGCCGTTGATCGGCATGCCGTTGGCGTGGACTCCCGGCACCGACGGGGTCATCTCCGGGACGCCGATGCTGACGCCCTTGGACTGGGGCTGGAAGATCGAGGAGCGCGAGCGTGCGCTCGCGGACTTCATCGAGGAGTACCGGGGCCAGCTGCGCGACCAGATCCTGCTGCTGCGCCATCCGCCGCACCTGGAGGAGAGCGCGAAGGCGCCCTCGGAGCGGCTGAACCACGAGCAGCTGTCGAAGCGCGCGCAGGCACCCAAGCTGGTGGAGCCGATCGAGATCGATCCCGCCGACCCGCAGGTCCCGGACGACCCGTACGACCGCGAGCGCTTCTACGCCCATGCGCCGCGCCCCGTGCGCGAGCAGATGCGCGAAAAACGCCGCCAGCAGCTCTACCGCTTGAACCAGTTCCTCGTCGAGGAGGGTGCGCGGCTGGTGATTCATCCGGCGTGGCGTGGTGACGGCGGCACGATCTTTCCGCCGCGTGTGGGGTGGCATGCCGAGGATGCCGTCGATCCACCGCCATCGATCGCCCTCACGCCGGAGCATTACAACCGCCTGGCGCGACTCGTCAAAGAGGGTGTGGGGTGCCGCGTCCAGGTCGAAACGCGCGCGACCTTTCACCGCGAGCACGAGCCCGCCAACGCCGTGGCCGAGATCCCGGGTGGCAAGAAGCGCGACGAGGTCGTGATCATCGGTGCCCACTTCGACGACGTCGTGTACGCCACCGGTGCCACCGACAACGCCGCCGGGTGCGCGGTGATGCTGGAGGTCATGCGCATCCTGAAAAAGCTCGACTTGAAGATGGACCGCACCGTGCGCATGGTGCTCTGGTCGGGCGAAGAGCAGGGCCTTCTCGGCTCGAAGGCCTACGTCAAGGCGCACTACGGCGACGTGCAGACGATGGAGCTGAAACCGGCGCATGCCAAGGTGTCGGCCTACTACAACCTCGACAACGGCACCGGCAAGATCCGCGGCGTGTATCTGCAGGAGAACGACATGGTGAAGCCGATCTTCAGGTCGTGGCTGAGGCCGTTCGCGGACCTCGACGCCGAGACGATCGCATGGCGCAACACGGGAGGCACCGACCACCTGCCGTTCGATCGGCTCGGAATCCCTGGCTTCCAGTTCATCCAGGACCCGGTGGAGTATCGCTCGCGCACGCATCACTCCAACATGGATGTCTACGATCGCGTGCAACCGGGAGACCTCATGCAAGCGTCCGCGATCATTGCGTCTTTCGTCTACCACACGGCCAACCGCGACGAGCTGCTGCCACGCAAGCCGCTGCCGGAGGCATGGCCCGTCGAGGCACGCAGCGTCAACGAGGAGAGCGCGGTCGCCGGCAGACCGTAGTCGCCGTTCTTCTGGTATGGCGCGATCAGCGGTCGGGGAAACGACGTCGCACGGCGGGGGGCACGGCGCCGTTTCCCTTCCAGCTGCGGAAGCCGAGTTCGTCGGTCCGGAGCCACGAGGGTTGGCGCTTCTGCTTGATGTAGTCGACCTCGAGGATCGGCATGGGCAGCTCGATCTCGCGCAGGTCGTCGAAGTTGATGTCGGGAAGCACCGGCATCCGCAAGCGCAGGTCTGGAATGTAGATACGCACCCCGACGAGCGGATGGTCGGGGAGCTCGAGGGTCCCGTCGGTTGCAGCGGCGGGCGAAAGGATCGCGGGCGGGCGCGGGGCGGCGCGCAAACCGTGAGGGTCCACGGCGCTGTCCCAGGAGTCGATGCGCGTGCGGCTGGAGTCGGACGCCAGCTGCGACGACGGATCCTCCAGGGGGATCTGGGCCAAAGCCAACGTGGAAGCGCTTTGGCTGGCGAGCTCGAGCCTCGGACGTTGCAGCTGCGTCGCAGAGACCCAGAACATGTACGCCTTCGGCTCATGCGTTCCGAACTTGCGCAGCCAGCCCCCCTGGATGTCGTGGACGATGAACCACTCGTATGGGGCGGGTGGTCCGTCGATGCGCACGTAGTCCACCGCGAAAGTGTGGTGCGGTGCGAGGAACACCTGCACGACGTCATCCGTGCCGGTCGGCAGGCCGAGGTTGAGAAGCCGCCGCTCCGAGCCGCCGATCTCCTCGTCGACGACGCGCCAGCGCAGGCGCTTGCCGCCGTGGGACACCTCCCCTTCGGCGATCTCGTCGACCGCGTAGCGCATGCAGACGCGCCCCAACCCGAAGCGCACGCGCTCGAGGCGCGCGGCGCTGAAGAGGCCGGCGTCCGAGTAGTTGGCGAACAGGTCGCGCAGCGATTCCTCGTCCGCTTCGTAGACGGCTGTCGTGCTGCTCGAGAGCTGCGCGAGGTCGCGATAAGCGTTCGTCGTGACGATGCGCGCCAGCAGGTGCGCCTTGCGCTTTGCCCTGGCGTGACCGCGCGGACCGAAGGCCCCCGTTCTCAAAAGCGAGTCGATTCGCGCGATCTGCAGCGCGTTGAAGCGCGCGTGCGTTTGAGCCAGCGAGTCGAGCCAGGCGGCCGAAAGGGGCACGATCGGAATGGAGACGTGCGGCTCACACAGGACGCAGGAATCGGAGGCTCGCGAGGCCACGGAGCCGGCCGAGGCTGCTCGACAGAGGGTGGCGAGGGCGAGAAGGAGCCAGAGCGCAGACCGGCGCACAAAGCGTCTGCGGCGTGGGGCCGCTGGGCGCATCACTTCGTGGGCCTTCATCTGGAAGCAGCGCTCCCGGGCTCGAGTCATCGCGGCAAGACGGCGAAGTCTAGACAGGGTCGGAGAACCGTGCAAGCTTGCGAGATCCGTACCACCGCTCGGCATCGATCGGGCGCTCCTGACGCAAACAGCAAAGAGCCCCCCAAGGGTTCCCCAACCCACCTGACAACCACCTGTCTCCAGATCGGGTCGTCGCTGGCGCCGGTCGAAGGCTCACGGATCGGCGACGTCGACGAGAACCTTCAGGACGCCGCGTCGCTGCGCGTGCGCGAACGCGGCAAGCGCATCGGTGAGAGCGTAGCGTGCGTCGATGAGCGGCTCGACTTCGACCTCACGTGTGGCGAGAAGGCGCAGCGCCGGCACGAAAGGACCGCAGCGCGAGCCCACGAGCGTGAGCTCGTTGACGACGACCGCGGCGACGTCGACGGGCAGAGAACCGGCGTACGTGCTCTTCATGACCAGCGTTCCGCGCGCGCGCAACGCCCGCTGGGCCAGCGTGAAGCCTTCCGGATTCCCGGTGCACTCCACCGCGATGTCGAAGCTGCCCGGCTCCACCGCCTGGAGCGCGCGGATGCCGCGCCGCAACAGGAGCTTCGCCTTTCTCGGGTGGCGCGCGACGACGGTGAGATCGCACGACGTGAGCGCCAACGTCTGCGCGATCAGCTGCCCGAGCTTGCCATCACCCACGACGAGCACACGCTCGTTCGCGTCGATCGTGATCTGTTCCTGGATCTCGAGCGCGGCCGCGAGCGGCTCGGTGAAAGTCGCTGCATCGGTGCCGACCTCCTCCGGAACCACATGCAGGTTTTCCTCCGGGAGAAGCAGATACTCGGCGAAAGCGCCGTTGCGCCCGACGATGCCGAGAACCGTACGCTTCTCGCAGTGCGTCCGACGCTCGGCGCGACATGCAGCACAAGCGCTGCATGCGGCATTGATCTCGCCGACGACGCGCTGCCCCAGGAGCCGGGACGGTCCAGCGTCGACGACGCCGACGAACTCATGCCCCGGGATGCCGGCGTAGGGGTAGTAGCCACGCAGAAGCTCCAGGTCGGTGTTGCAGATCCCGGCGCGCAGGACGCGAACACGCACCTCGCCCGAGGGTGGCTCCGGAATCTCCAGATCCTCACGTAGCCGCAACTGCTGCTCTTCCAGCCAGAGTGCACGCATCCGAACCGCCGCACCGAAAAGAGCCCCGTGCGGGTGGGGCTCAGGTTGCCGAAGATGTAAACGGGCTCTACTTGAACAGCTCTCTGATCGCTCCCCAAGCCGACTTCTGGACCGCGGTTGTGCAGTCGGGATCAGCCTGATCGTAGAGCTGGTCGCCGTCGTTGTCGAGCACACGGACGCTACGAGCAGTGGGGGTGGAAGTCGTCGATTCGCGATGCGTGGACGGCATCGCTGGATGCTACTGCTCATCCGACGAGCCGCCAAGCATTCGATTCGATCTCCGGCGGCAACGACGCCCACGGCCCGGAGCCTTCCAAGCCACGTATCATGT
>CP070763.1:2156502-2193623 GCA_020349025.1 Candidatus Latescibacterota bacterium
CCAATCCACAGCTGCGATTCGTCGTTCAGACCTCCCTGCGCCCGAACAAGGGTGCAGAGTGCCTCGCGGCGTGTTCGTAAGATCTTACAGAACAAGCTCATTTTGGATCGAAACCGGTCGCGCGTCAAGCATTCTCGTGTGACCGACGCCACACGCAAGCTGCCGTGCGATCCGACAACGCTCCGACGCGAACGCTGCGATGCGGCGGCGCCGTGCCTGGCGCCTCACCGACAGCCGGCTTCGGCGCGAGGCCACCACGCCCGTGACGCAACGCGACTTCACGATCACGTCGCTCCGACCGCCGTCACCGACGGCCGCCCGGCATCTCGTTCCGACACAAAGACGGACCGACGTCTGCCTCGGCTGCACAAGGGGGCGCCTTATTCTCGCTCTCTCGGATGTACGGCGTCAAGCGCCCACGGCACTCCGAGACGCGTGGATACGCATACCCCTCGCACCGGTGACCTGCACGGCTCGGCCGGGTCACACCCGTTCTCGTACGCGGCCGAGCGAGCCGCGCAAGGCGTGCCCGAGGAGAGTGTTGGCGGAGGCGGCTTCGATTCGGACTTGGGCAAAATCACCCGGTTTCAGGTCACCCCGAGGCACGACGACGCAGCGGTTGCCGTCGTCGCGTCCCAGGAGGTCGTCGGCCGACTTGCGACTCGGACGCTCCAGGAGAACCTCCACGCGGCGCCCGATCCGGTCGCGGTTGCGCGCCAGCGAGATCGCCTTCTGAATGGCGTTCACGCGTACGACCCGCGCGGTCTTGAGCGCGTCTGGGACATCGTCGTCGAACTTGCGCTGCGCAATGGTGTTGCGTCGCTCGGAGTACTTGAAAACGAAGGCCGAATCGAAGCGCACGCGCTCGACGACGTCGACGGTGTCCTCGAACTCCGCCTCCGTTTCGCCGGGGAAACCACAGATGATGTCGGTGGAGAGGCATACCTCTGGGATCGTTTCCCGGATTTCGTCGACCAGGGCGAGGAACTCCTGCTTCGTGTAGGTGCGGCGCATGCGCTCGAGGATGCGGTCGCTTCCGGCCTGCAGTGGCAGGTGGATGTGCTTGCACACTCTGGCGTGCGACGCGATGGCGTGCAGAAGAGGCCGCGGGAAGTCCTTCGGGTGGGGCGACGTGAAGCGCACGCGTTCGATTCCGTCGACGTCGGCAACGCGCAACAGCAGTGCTGCGAAGTCGGTGTCGTCGAAGCGGTAGGAGTTGACGTTCTGGCCGAGCAGCGTGACCTGCTTGTACCCCTCCGCTGCCAGCCTGCGTGCCTCCGCGACGACGCTCTCCGGATCGCGGCTGCGCTCGCGCCCGCGCGTGTACGGCACGACGCAAAAGGTGCAGAAGTTGTCGCAGCCGCGCATGCACGCGATCCAAGCGTTCACGCCGGGCCGCCGCTCCGGGTAGACGTCGCTGTACGTCTCGTACTCTGAAAGGTCGATCTCGAGACCCTTGCCACCCGCATCGCACACCGCGTGGATCAACCGCGGCAGCCGCTTGTACGAATCGGGGCCCACCACCAGATCGACGACGGGGTGCCGCTCCAGGATCTCTTCCTGCAGGCTCTGAGCCATGCACCCGAGGAGCCCGACCACGAGGGCCGGGTTGCGTCGCTTGAGCTGGTGGACGTGACCGAGACGCCCGTGAATCCGCGAGTGCGCGCTCTCGCGGATCGCGCAGGTGTTGAGCAGGATGACGTCCGCGTCGGGAAGCGACTGCGTCATACGAAAGCTGCCGTTCTTCAGGATGGCGCGCACGATCTCCGAGTCGTACTCGTTCATCTGGCAGCCGTACGTTTCCAGGTAGACGTTCACGCACCCTCCGCGCGCGCATCGTAGCACGCGCTCGGCACCAGACGACCCTTCCAGCGGGAGCCGTCCTGCTGCAGCAGCTCGACCGTGGCGATCCGGTTCCCCAGGTCGATGCCGGATGGCGCGTCGACGCCGACGCGCACGTAGTTGTCGGTCAGGCCCACCCAGATCCCGTCCGGCTTGCGCTCTTCGAAGAGGACCTGAAACTCATGCCCCAGGAAGCGCGTGCCGAAGCGACACCGCAGGCGGAGATCCACCTCGTGCAGCCGTTGGCTGCGCTCCCGCACCACGGCGCGCGGGACAGGATCCGCAAGGCGGTTGGCTCGCGTGCCGGGACGTGGGGACCAGCTGAAAACGTGCAGGTACGCCAGATCGTGACGCGTCACCAGCTCACGCGTGGCGCGGAACGCCGCATCGTCTTCGCCCGGGAAGCCGACCATCACGTCGGTCCCGAGCGCCAGGTCGGGCACGAGCCTGCTGGCACGCTCGAACAGACGCTCGGCGTCGAGCGCGCGGTAGGGGCGGTGCATCGCCGCCAGCACGCGGTCGTTGCCGCTTTGAACCGGCACGTGGAGATGGCGACAGAGGCGCGGGCTGTCCGCGACGATCCGCAGCACCTCCTCGGTGAGCGTGGAGGGTTCGATCGAGCTGATCCGGAGGCGCTCCAGTCCCGGAAGCGCGTCGAGCGCGCGCAGGAGATCGGCGAAGCCGCGCGGGCCGTCACGATAGCTGCCCAGGTTGACGCCCGTGACGACGATCTCACGATGCCCGCGCGCGATGAACGCGCGCGCCTCCTCCAGGGCATCGTGAAAGGCGCGGCTGCGCGCTCGGCCTCGCGTCCGCGGGATGACGCAGAAGCTGCAACCCACGTCGCAGCCATCCTGGATCTTGAGGTTGGCGCGTGTCTGGGCGACGTAGAGGCCCACGTCGGCGTGGGTGAAGACCTCCCCGCCGGGACGACGCAGGAGGACTCGCGCCGCGTCGTGTTTCTTGCGCGTGCCCTCGCGATCCAGAAGCTCCACCAAGCGAGGCTTGTCTTGGTTGCCCACGACGAGATCCACACCAGGAATCCGCTGCAGCGTGTCGCTGCCGAGCTGCGCGTAGCACCCCGTGACCGCGACGAAGCTCTGGGGGAATCGCCGTACGACGCCACGAATCAGGCGTCGACACTCCGACTCGCTCTGCGCCGTGACACTGCAGGAGTTGATCACCACGACGTCGGCAGCAGTCCCGAAGGGGACGATGCGATAGCCGCGACGGGTGAAGGCGGCAGCCAACGCAGCCGTCTCCGACTGGTTCAAGCGACATCCGAGCGTATGCAGCGCCGCGCGTGGAATGCGGGTGTCGAAGTCGGTCATGCGATCACCGTCTCGGGGGAGACGCCGGTGTCTTGCTCGGAAAGCAGCGACTCACGGCGCACGCGGAAGCACGCGCCCGAGACGCCGTAGAGCGCCTCGAGGACCTCGCGCGGACGCGCCTGCCCATGGTCGCCAAGTCGCAACCAGAGTCGCAGCTGCCGGCGCTCTGGACGGTACTCGAGGCCTCGGATGAAGGGGCGAATGTCGAGCGTGCGGGCCTTCTTCCCCGTGCGCGTCACGACCAGGGTCTGCCGCTCCATGAGAGCCGAGATCCGCCGCCGTTGCGCTGCAGGATCGCCGAAGTCGTCGAGCCCATCGAAGAGCTCCGGGGTCAGCTTGCGCCGCTCCTCGTTCGGCCAGGCGCTGTACTCGGCCAGGTCGATGCACTTCGACAGCGTCGCGCTGCGCGCAGACAGGCGCTCGAGCTGCAGGATGCGCACGCTCGCGGGGAGCGACGCGTTCAAACGCGCGCGCGTCGACTCGGGATCGAGTGCACGACTCGACTCGAAATCGAAGAGCTCACGGGCGCCCTCGATTCCCACTGCGAGAGCTGGACCGAACGCCATGAGCGGCTGGGGGTGGTAGCCCTGGCTGTACGAAACAGGGACGTTGGCGCGCTTGAAGGCGCGCTGCAACGTCCGCATCAGGTCCAGGTGCGAGAGCCAGCGCAGGTCGCCTCGCTTGGCGAAGAGCACCCGGTAGCGCAGTCTGAGCTGCGGTTGCGGGCGCGCCGGGGCGTCCGCCGTCTGCCGCACGGGCGAGGGCTCACGTCCGCCCGCTTCACCGTGCAACGAGCCGCTCGCCGCCTCGAAGGCGTTGCTTGCGAGACCGTCGCTGCGCGCGGCGGCTTGCCGCCGCGGAACGGGCGCGCTGGCACCGTCGCCACTGCTCCCGGCGCGCTCGCCGCGGAATGCGGCTTCGATTGCCTCTCCGGCATGGGTGAGGCTGTCGCGCTCCTCGATGCGCTCCTGCTTGATCGCCTCGAGATCGCAGTCGAGCCCGCAGTCGTAGCACACCAGATTCGCGTGCTCGAGCGGCTTCACGGCCTTGTTCGGATCGCGCGGGATGAACGGCTTCTCGCACGCGGGCAGGAAACGACCCTGCATCCCTGCGTGCAGGTCGCGGATGAGGAACTCCTTCTGCACACGCGAGTCGATGTGGTCCCAGGGCAGCTTCGCGTGCAACGGGATGCGGCGCAGGAAAACCTCCGGGTCGAGGCCCGCTTCCTCCAGGCAGGAGATCCAACGCGCGTAGTCGAAGTGGTCCGACCAGCTGTCGAAACGCGCACCACGCCGCCACGCCGCCTCGATGACGCGGCCGATGCGGCGGTCACCGCGCGACAGGATGCACTCCACGGCGCCCTCTTCGACGTCGTCGTACTTGAAGCGCACCGGGCGATAGGGGCGCACGGCGTCGAGAATCAAGCGTTGCTTGCGCCGCAGCTCGTCGGGGCGCTCCATGGGCTCCCACTGGAAGGTGGAGTGCGGCTTCGGCACCAGCGCGGAAGCACTCACCGTGACCTGGGCGCGACGATGCCCCATCTCGCGCGCCAGCCGCCAGACACGGATGCCCGTCTCCGCGATCGCGCGAACGTCGGTGTCGGTCTCCGTCGGCAGCCCGATCATGAAGTACATCTTGAGCTGTCCCCACCCCTGCTCCCAGGCGATGCGCGCCGCCATTTCGACGTCGGCGTCGGTCACTCCTTTGTTGATCAGATCGCGCATGCGCTGTGTTCCCGCTTCTGGCGCGATCGTGAAACCGGTCCGGCGCACGCGCGCCAGCTGCTCGGCGATCGACTTCGTGAGCCCGTACACGCGCATCGACGACACGGCCATGGCGGTGCGATCCTGTTCGAAGCGGTTCATCATCGTTTTCACGAGCGCCGTGACGCAGGAGTAGTCCGCCGTCGACAACGAGGTGAGCGATGCCTCGTCGTATCCGGTCTGCATGAGCCCCTTCGAGACGGAGCGGATGATCTCGGCCGGACTGCGCTCGCGCACGGGCCGATAGATGATTCCCGCTTGACAGAAACGGCACCCCTCGGTGCAGCCGCGCGCGATCTCGACCGAGACGCGGTCGTGCACGATCTCGCCGTACGGGACGATCGTCTCCGACGGGAAGGGGTAGCGATCGAGGTCTTCGACGACGGCTCGCTGCACGGGAAACGGCGGATCGAGACCCGGGCGCGCGCCCGTGACGATCTCGAATCCGGTCTCCGGGTCGAGCTCGGTGCGGTAGAGGGAGGGCACGTAGATTCCGCTCTGCCGCGAAAGCTCGACGAGCATCTGCTCTCGGGTCCGTCCCCCCTCGCGCCGCAGCTCCGCCCAGCGCCGCACCAGCTGCGGGAAGGCCTCCTCACCATCGCCAATGACAAAAGCGTCGATGAAATCGGCCATCGGTTCGGGGGAGAAGACGCAGGGGCCACCGGCGACGATCAACGGGACTTCGACACCACGCTCCCGGCTGTGCAGCGGAATGCCGCTCAGGTCGAGCATGGTGAGGACGTTCGTGTACTCCATCTCGAACTGCAGCGAGAAGCCGACGACGTCGAGCTGGCGCAGCGGGATGCGCGATTCGAGCGTGGCGAGCGGCAGCTCGTAGCGGCGCAGGACCTCTTCCATGTCCACCCAGGGACAGAAGACGCGTTCGGCGGCGAGATCATCCTGGCGATTTAGCAAGTCGTAGAGGATGCGGATCCCCAGATGCGACATGCCGATCTCGTAGGTGTCCGGAAAGGCGAGCCCAACGCGCACGAGATCGTCCCGAGCCGGCTTGACCACCTGGTTCCACTCGCCACCGATGTAGCGCACGGGTTTCTCGACCATGCCGAGGACCTCGGTGCACATGGAGCGACTCCTCCTACGAACAGGACGGCGCAGCTGGAGAGGACGGGCGGTCCTCGAGTTCATCCGGCACGGGGCGGGGGTGTCGGCTTGGGACCGGTTCCCGTTGCTGCATCGTAGCCCGCTTCCTGGAAGGGGTCAACGCGCCGCCGCAGCGCCTCGCAACCCGCAAAACGGCGCTCGGGCGACCCGAGGCCGAGCGCTATACTCGCGCCGGGCGCGCCCCGCAACGAAGGGGAGAACGTGAAGCGATCGCTGTTCGGACTCCTGCGCAGGCCGACTGCTTTCGGTTCGAGTCGGAACGTTCTGCTCGCTGCCTATTTTCTCGTCGGATTGGTCGTGGTCGGCTTCGTCGCGATTCTCTTTGCGGGACAGACGGCACGACGCATGGAACGCCAGGCCGCGCTTCTGACCAACGTCTTTTCCCAGTTCATCAGCGAGACCGCGTTCCAGGTGGAGCGCGAGGGCTCCTTCCAGATCATCCGCGACATCCTCGCCGAGGTCGACTTTCCGGTCATCATCACGACGGCGAACGGCGATCCGCTCGTCTGGTCCGGGGTCGACGTGCCACCGCAGGAGTCGGAACAACCGGGCGCGTTGTGCGACAGCACACGCAGCCTGGAGCAAGAGCGGCATTGCGAACGGCTCGCGGCGCTCGTGCAGGAGTTCGATCGCGACAACAAACCGTATCCGATCGAGGTCGCCGGTGCCGTGCAGGGCTACGTGCACTTTGGGCGCTCGAGTCTGTCGCGGCGGCTGCGCTGGATGCCCGTGATCCTGCTGCTTGCGCTCACGCTCTTCGTGGCGGTGGGTTTCATGGGCTTTCGCTCGATCAAGCTCGGGGAGCAGCGCTCCATCTGGGTGGGCATGGCGCGCGAGACGGCGCATCAGCTCGGGACACCGCTGACCTCGCTCCTCGGTTGGGTGCAGCTGCTGCAGAGCGAGGACGAGCCACGCACGGGAGAGTCGCCCGAGGCGGCACGACAGCGGCGTCGTGAGACCTACGCCGAGATGGCGCACGATCTCGGCCGGTTGTCGAAGGTGAGCGCACGCTTCAGCAAGATCGGGTCGGCCGCCGACCTGGCGCCGCTCGAGATCGACGCGGTCGTGCACGACACGGTGGAGTACATTCGCAAGCGAGCCCCGCACCTCGGAGCGCAGGTGCGCATCGAGGCGGCGCTGGAGCCTCTGCCGCCCGTTCTCGGTAATCGCGAGCTGATCGAGTGGGTGTTCGAGAACCTGTTGAAGAACGCGCTCGACGCGCTCGAGAACGGTGGCGAGATCCGCGTCCACGGTCGCGTCGCGGCGTCGGAGCGTTCTGTCGAGCTGCGTGTATCCGATAGCGGGCGCGGCATCCCGGGGCCGGCACGGCAACGCATCTGGGAGCCGGGCTTCACGACGAAGAGGCGCGGTTGGGGATTGGGTCTGACGCTCGTCCGCCGCATCGTCGAGGAGTATCACGGTGGACGCATCTGGGTGGAGGACAACCCGGACGAGCGCGGCACCTGCTTCGCGCTTCGGCTGCGCGTCGCACCGTGACGGCCGGCGCCGCCGGGGGCTTTTCGCCGCGCTCGCCGCGGCAACCTTCGCTGCATGTGGGGGCACCGAGACGCCGCGCTTGCTGCACCTTCCCCCTCCCACGCCGGCCGACAGCCTCGGTCGCCACGAGCGGCGCGACCCGACCATCCGCGCCGCCTTCGAGATCCCTCTGCAGCCGGACGGCCGCGCGCAGCGCGAGGGGATCCGACTCCTCGGCTGGCATCCGGGCACGGATCTCTACGCGCTCGGGCGCTTGTACGGGATCGCGGCGGGCTCGGAGTGGGAGCCGAGCAGCAGCCCGAGCCGCCACGCGCTTCTGATCCTCGACGGCGTGGGACAGGTGCCGGCGTCCCCCGAGGTGGCGGAGTTCGCTGCGCTCGTGAGGCGCGCTCATGCGGCGCGCCGCGCGGCGGCGGCCGCTCTCCCCGGCGCGGATGAACACGATCTCGACTGTATTCTCACCGATCTGCGTGGATTGCGCTCGAGGCTGCCCTTCCTGCACGACGAGATCGAAGGATGGGAGACGCTCGAGCCACGCCTGCGCCAGGCCACGGCGGCCGCGGCGTCCACGTCGCGCACGGGCAGCGGCGTCTGGGTGTGCCGGGCGGCGCGGAGCTCGCACATGGGACAGTTCATCTTCCTGGACCACGACCTGCAGGTGCTCGGCGTGGCTCGCTACTGGTTGGGGGAGTGAGACGTGTGGCGAACGATGTATGATGAGTGCGCCCGTCGCAACCGGCACCGGGAGGGAGCATGACGGACAAGCGGTCGATCCTGTGGGTGGACGACGAGATCGAGATGCTGAAGCCGCACCTGAAGTTCCTCGAGCAGCGCGGCTACAGCGTGACGCCCGTGTCGAATGGAGACGATGCGGTGAACATGGTGCGCAGCGAGGCGTTCGACATGGTCCTCCTGGACGAGATGATGCCGGGAAAGGACGGCCTGGAGACGCTGCAGGAGATCCGCCAGGTCAACGCCAACATCCCGATCGTCATGGTCACGAAGAACGAGGAGGAGTACGTCATGGACCAGGCGATCGGGCGCCGGGCCGACGACTACCTCTTGAAGCCGGTGAACCCGACCCAGATTCTGGCTGCGGTCCGGCGCATCCTGGAGCATCACAAGCTCACGGAGACGCAGGTCGCGCGCGATTACGTGTCGCAGTTCCGTGAGCTCGATCCGACACGCTTCGACGAGCTCGACCACCAGGGTTGGATCGAGACGTACCTGCGCATGATCGACTGGGACATCCAGCTCGACCGCTACCGCGAGACCGGGCTGAGTCAGACGCACGAAGACCAGAAGCGCCAGGCGAACTACGAGTTTTCGCGCTTCGTGGAGAGCAACTACGGCAGCTGGGTACAAGGGCGCGACGGCCCGGAGCTGTCGCCCGACATCGTGCGCAACCACGTGTTCCCGACGCTGCAGCAGGGCAAAAAGACCGCCTTCATCGTCATCGATTGCATGCGCCTGGACCAATGGATCACGATGGAGCCGCTCCTGCACCCCTACTTTCGCGTGGAGCGCAAGTACTACTACAGCATCCTGCCGTCGGCGACGCCCTACGCGCGCAACGCGCTCTTCGCGGGGCTGTTCCCGCTCGACATCCAGCGCAAGCATCCGCAGTATTGGGACACGGATCGCGGTGAGCACAGCTTGAACCGCCATGAGCGCGAGCTCCTGGAGCTGCAGATGAAACGGCTCGGAGCCCCTCCCAACCTCAAGCTGCGCTACGCGAAGGTATTCGGCAGCAACGAATCGAACGAGCTCCAGAGGGCGATTCGGCGCAAGAGCGACATCGACCTCTTCGCGCTGGTGTTCAACTTCATCGACATCCTGGCGCATGGACGCAGCGAATCGTCGATTCTGCAGGAGATCGCCCCCGACGAAGCCGCGTTCCGAACCCTCGCTCGCAGCTGGTTCGAGCATTCCGCCCTCTTCGAGATGCTCAAGCAGATGAGCTCCGCCGGGATCGAGGTGTTCGTGACCACCGACCACGGGGCGGTGCAGGGAAAGCGGCCGACGATCGCCACCGGCAATCGCGACACCTCCACGAACGTTCGCTACAAGTACGGCGAGAACCTCGGTTACGACGAGAAGGGTGCCTTCAAGATGCGAGAGCCGGAGGAGTTCATGCTGCCGAAGACCCGCAGCACCGAGAACTACATCATCGCGAAGGAAAACTTCTATTTCGTCTACCCGACGAAGTACCGCAAGTACGAGAAGCAGTTCCTCGGCAGCTTCCAGCACGGAGGCGTGTCGCTGGAGGAGCTGATCCTGCCGATCGCGCACCTGCATCCGCGCGCCTGAGTGCGGTTTCACCGGGTGGGGCCGCTCGCGTTCCCGCTCGGGCCAAGCCCCGGAGCCGACGTGAGCGAGATCTGGAGCAGTCGGTCGCCCGCCGAGACGGAAGCGCTGGGCGAACGCTTCGGCCGTACACTTCGAGGCGGCGAGATCGTTCTGTTGTGCGGGGATCTCGGTGTCGGCAAAACGCAGTTTGCACAGGGAATCGGCCGCGCTCTCGGTGTGACCGCTCCGATCGTCTCACCCACGTTCACGTTGGCCGTGCACTACCAGGGCAACTGGCCGCTGGTGCACTACGATCTCTACCGCGTCGAGAGCGCAGAGGAGCTCATGGAGATCGGTTTCCTCGAGGAGGAGGATGAGCGCGCCGTGCGTGTGGTCGAGTGGGGTGATCGCCTGCCCCAACCGCGAAATGCAATCCGCGTGCAACTGACGATCGAAACCGACGCGACGCGTCGCATCGAAGTGCACGCCGCGCCGGAGGAGTCGGCATGAACGACGAGGCGCCGCGCGACGTTCTCGTGCTGCACACCTCGGGCGCAGAGGCGGTCGTGGCCGCCGCCTTCTGCGGGCGCTTCGAGGTCGAGGTTCTCGACGCGCGGGCGCAGCACGCGCGCACGCTGCTCGGTGCCGTGGAACAGGTGCTGGAGCGACTGGGCATCCGGGTGGACGACCTCGAGGCGATCGTGGCGACGACCGGTCCGGGGAGCTTCACCGGGATCCGCGTCGGTCTGGCCACGTGCCAGGGGCTCGCGGCAGCGCGCGGATGGCGGGTCTGGGTGTGCGACAGTCTCGTGCCGGAGGCTGCAACACACAGTGGGCGTCTGGAAGCGGTTGCGGTCGTCGAGGACGCGCGCCGCCACGAGGTGTACGCGGCTCTGTATGATGTACGGGAGCCGGTGCCTCGAGCACTGGTGTCACCTTTCTGTGCCGCGCCGCATGTCGCCGCGACCCGCTTGGGTGCGGCGGCCGAGCGCCGAGCCGTGGTGGCGCTCGGCAGCGGCGCTTCGATGCTGCAGCCGGAGTGGAGCGCGCGCGGTCCGCTCCAGGTCGTAGCGCGACCGCAGCGCGCCCGAATCGCGGCATCGCTCTACGAGCTGGCGCGACGCGGCGCCTGCGTCCCGCGCGGCGCGGAGATGTTGACGCCGGAGTACCTCAGGCGCCCCGACGTGCGCGCGCCAGGGCGCACGCAGGCTCCAAAAACAAGGCGACAACCGGGGCACGCCCCCCGCGAGTCGGGAGAGCCTTGATGTCCGTGCGATGCGAGAAGCTGGACATTCGACCCATGGAACATCGCCACCTGGATCAGGTGCTCGCAATCGAGCGCGACTTTGCCGCTCCCTGGACGCGCGAGATGTTCTTACAGGAGCTGCGACAGCGCTGGGAGGCCTCGGAGTCGCTCGTCGCACTGCGCGCCGAAACGGTGATCGGCTACGTGCTTTGCTGGTTCGTGGCGGACGAGATCCACATCGTCAATCTGGCCGTGTACGCGCAGCTGCGCCGTCGCGGCGTGGGGCGCGGCTTGATGGAAGAGGTGTGTGAGCGAGCCCGCGCTCGCGGCATGGCAATCGCAACCCTCGAAGTGCGCTGCGGCAACGAGGCCGCCATCGGCCTCTACGAGTCCCTCGGCTTCAAGCAGATCGCCATCCGCAAGTCCTACTATGCCGACAACGGTGAAGACGCCATCGTCATGCTCAAGCCGCTCGTGCCGGAGACCTCCTGGCCGTGACGCTCTGCGACCACGCCGTCGCACGAGACTGCACGTCACAAAGACCCTCTCACGCAGGTCACGAATCAGTCATGCAGCTCGAACCGGATCGGAATCACGATCCACACGGCGACGGGGGTGCCAGACTGTAGAGCCGGCTTGAACACGGCGGTCCGCGCCGCCGCAAGCGCCGCAGCGTCCAGCATCGGAACGCTGCGAATCACGACGGCGTCGCGCACGAGACCATCCCGACCCACGAGAACTCGAACCAGAACCTCTCCCGCGACACCTGCTTCGCGCGCGAGCTCCGGGTAGCGCGGCGCGTCCATCTGCACGAGCTGCGGGTAGACCTCGACGGCAACGAACGGTTCGTCAGCGGGTGACGAGGCCTGTTTCACCTCCACGACCAGGACGCCGTCGAAGTCCGGATCCCAAAGCGGCCGGGTGTCGACTCCCGGCCCGGACGGGCCAACGTAGTCCACGGCAAATACATCGTCGTCTTCGACCATTCTGAGTGCACCACTCGAAGAGCTCGGTGCGGGTGGCTTGGGTTCGACTCGCACCATGAGCGCTGGAGGGAGTGGCACCACGTCGGCGTCGATCAGGACGACCGGCCGGATCGGGACCGGGCCAGGGACTCTCTCACGCGGGCGTGCGCCGAGCCACTGACAGGCCAGGAAGAGCGCCAGCGCCAGCGCGTGCAGAAGGATCGTGGCCAGGAGTGCTGGCGCCATGTGTTCGTTGATCTCGAACTTGTCCAGGTAGCCCCAGCGTGGATAGCGCCCGGAGCCGGGCCGGCCTGCAGCTGCAGCGGCCATGATGGACCCCCCAATCGTTCCGGCGAGGTGTCGACCCGCAGTGACCCGCGGTGACCCGCGGTGAGAGGCTCCGGGTGGGCTGGAGCTCCGGGTGGCGTCCGGGTGGTGCTGGCAAGATGTGATGCCGAGAGCAGCCGAGCAAGTGGTCCCGCTGCAGGGCTCGAAGTTGTTGTTTTTGAGCCGTTTCAGGTTGTCGCGGAGAAAGTACGAAACTTTTCGTGGAGGCGTCCGTAAGAGAGGTCGATTGCACGCAGAGCGTCTGTCGGACGCTGCCCTTCGAGAGGTGGGTCGAGACGACGGTCGCCATTTTCGCGTGAGGATGTCATGTCCGACAGCACACCCCGGCCGACCGACGCGGAGCTCGAAATCCTCAAGGTGCTCTGGGAGCGCGGGCCCAGCACGGTCCGCGAGATCCAGGAGATCCTCAACGGGGTGCGGCCCACCGGCTACACGACAGTCCTCAAGTTCCTGCAGATCATGACGGAGAAGGGCTTGGTCGACCGCGACGCGAGCCAGCGCACCCATGTCTACAGGACGCGGCGTTCCGAGGAGCAGACGCAGAGCCAGCTCGTTCGTGAGCTGCTCGGCCGCGCCTTCGGCGGCTCGGCTGCGAAGCTCGTCATGCAGGCGTTGTCGACGCGCAAGGCCACAGCCGGCGAGCTCGCCGAGATTCGACGCATGTTGGATGAGCTGGAAGGAGGCGACGCCACGTGAGCGCTCTCCTCGAGCCCCACGAGTTGCAGGCTCTCGGTTGGACACTCGTGCACTTCCTCTGGCAGGGCGCCGCCATCTTCCTGGTGCTCGAAGGCGTCCTGTTGCTCTTGAGAAGGCATTCACCGCACACGCGCTACGTCGCCGCCTGCGGCGCGATGCTCCTCATGGCGTGGTCCCCCATCGGAACCCTGCATCGAGAGCTGGACGGTGCGCGCCTGGCGCAAGTCGAGAGCGCGAGCACGACGCAACCCGCGAGCGGAGGCGCAACGCCGCTCGACAGCGGTTGGTTAACGCAGCACGAGAGCGGCCGCGTGACGCCGGTGGACCGCGGCACGCTGGAGCGCATCGACGCAGCGTCACGGTCCGCACCGGTGTCGGCTCCGGTCGACGCGGCTTCGCTCGACAGCCGCAGGCGCGGAAGTTCGCCTCACCTTTTGGCACACGACGAGAAGAGACGCCATCTCACGTCGTTCGCGGCCGAAGCAGCGGCGCCAGGAGACACGGCCACGCTTCTGCGCCGCTGGCTGCGTGCTGCCGAGGGCGTGCTCGAATCGCAGTTGCCACGCCTGGTCGCGATCTGGATTGCAGGCGTCCTTCTGCTCTGTGCGCGTCTGGCGGGCGGTTGGGCGCAGGCTCAACGACTGCGTGGACGCGGCACGCGTCCGGCGGCTGCCGCGCTGCAGGCAAACGCGGCGCGTCTGGCGTCGCGGCTGGGAGTGCGACGCGCCATCCGCGTCTTGGAGTCGACGGTCGCTGAGGTGCCCACTGTCGTGGGCTGGCTCCGGCCGGTCGTTCTCTTTCCCGCTGGCGCCATCGCGGGGTTGCCACCGCAACATCTCGAGGCGTTGCTGGCGCACGAGCTCGCGCACGTTCGGCGACACGACTACTTAGTGAATCTTCTGCAGACTCTGGTCGAGACGCTCCTCTTCTACCACCCGGCGGTGTGGTGGGTGTCGAGCCGCATCCGTCACGAGAGGGAGCACTGCGCCGACGATCTGGCCGTGCACGCGTGCGGCGACCGCGTCTTGGTTGCACGTGCGCTCACGGCGATGGAGGAGCTGCGTCTGAGTCCGCTCCATCCCGGTGTGGCGATCGCGGCGAACGGCGGCAGCCTCGTGTCGCGCATCCAACGCCTGCTCGGCCGCACACGCGGCTCCGGAGCGCCTCGCGGCGCGCTCGGTCCCACGATGTTGGTGGCGACTCTTCTCCTCGGCGTGGGGTTGCAGCGCGCGGTCGACGCGGGCGCTGCGATCGAGTCGCAGCGTGGGGAGATGGTGGTCGCGGGATCGAGCCACGCAAACCATTCCGACACTGGGGTGCTGGGCCCGGAGACTGCATTCCATGGGGAAGCTCAGCCAGCGTCGCAGCTTCGAAGCCCAGCACACCCCCAAGCGCGGCCCGCCGTCGAGCCGCAGCCCGCGCCGCACCGCGCCCACGAAGCGTCGGTGGACGTGATCGTGAGCCTCACGTCCCAGGGTGTGGCGCCCGAATTCCTGCGCCAGATGGAAGCGTTGGGCTTCGTGGACCTGAACGATGTGCTGGCCCTGCATCAGCATGGGGTGCGGCCGGCCGGAATCCGTACGCTCCGCGACCTCGGCTACGACCTGGATGCCGACGCACTCGTCACACTGCAGATCCAGGGCGTGGATGCGCGCTACATCCGCGAGTTGGCGCACCTCGGTCACACGCAGCTGAGCGTCGAGGAGCTCGTCGGACTGAGAATCCACGGCGTCAGTGCGCGTCGCATTCGCGAGCTCGCCCGCATCGGCTACGAGGACTTGAGCCTCGAGGAGATCGCGGCACTCCACATCCAGGGAGTCGACGCTCGCTACATCCGCGAGCTGCGCCGCGCCGGCTACGAGGATCTGAGCGTGGATGAGCTTGTCGGGCTGCGCGTACAGGGCGTCGATGCACGCTTCATCCGCGAGCTGCGCCGCGCCGGCCTCGAGGGGCTCGACGTCGACGATGTCGTGACCCTGCGCATCCATGGCGCCAATGCCGATTTCGTGCGCGAGCTGCGGCGGCAGGGCTACGACAACGTCGACACGGATGAACTCGTGCGGCTCCTCACCTGCGGTGTGAACGCACACTACATCGAGTCGATGCGTGAGGTTGGTTTCGAAGAGCTGTCTCTGGAGGAGCTGGTGTGGCTGCGCGATCAGGGAATCGACCCGCGCTACGTGCGCGACATGCGCGCTCTCGGCCTGCAGGAGCTCGACGTCGAAGAGTGGATCGAGCTGCGCAATCAGGGAGTCGACCCGCGCGACATCGAACGGATGCGCAATCTCGGCCTCGACGAGCTCACGATCACCGATCTGGTGGGACTGCAAAGCCAGGGACTCCACGCGCGTTACGTGCAGCAGATGATCGACGCCGGCCTCGAGCCGTCGCTGGAGGTGCTCGTGCATCTGCATCGGCACGGCGTCGTGCCACGGCACCTCCGTGCCATTCGCGACGGAGACGTCTCGCGACTTTCAGTCCAGGATCTCGTCACGCTGAAGAATGCGGGTGTCGACGGTGAGTTGCTCGACTCGATGCGGAAGGCGAAGCCATGAAGAGAAAGATCGCGTGGGCCCTTGTGGGTGTGGCGTTGATGCCCGCCTGGGCGCTGGGTGAGGTGCGCGGCACCTGGTTCGCCGAGCTGGAGGTGGACGAAGTCTGGATCGAGATGCGCTCGCGGTCGGGCCGCCGCAGCTTCCAGACCAGTATCGAGGTGCCCATCGAGAAGCTCGAAGGTGTCGAGCGCCAGGTGCTGGCGGCGCGCAAGCAGGAGGTGCAGTTCGCGCTCGTCCGTGAGCCGGGTCGCTTCCACTTCGAGGGGGAGTTCGACGACGGGATCGGCTCCGGGAGCTTCCGCTTCGAGGTCGATCCCAGCTTCAAGGCGGGGCTGGAGAAGCGCGGCCATCGCTCGCTGCGCGAGCGCGAGCTCGCAGTCCTGGCGCTGCACGACATGACGCTCGTGTGGGTGGACCGTCTGGCGGAGCTCGGCTACGACGATCTCACCCGGGATGAGCTGATGGCGGTAGCAATCCACGAGGTCACCCCAGACTTCGTGCGTGAGATGCAGGAGGCCGGTTACTCCAACCTCGACGTCGACGAGCTTCTGAGCATGCGCATCCATGGCGTCGATGCCGAATTCGTTCAAGAGATGGAAGGCCTCGGTTTCGGGCGCTCCACCGTGGACGAGCTGCTGAGCTTTCGCATCCACGGAGTGAGTCGAGAGTTCGTCGAAGAGATGGGCGCGCTCGGTTTCGCCGACCTGCGTGCCGAAGATGTCGTGTCGATGCGCATCCATGGCTTGCATCCGCAGTTCGTCAGCGAAATGCGCGCTCTAGGCTTCGATGACGCCAGCGTCGACGAGCTGCTTTCGTTTCGCATTCACGGCGTCACGGCGCGCTTCGTGCAGGAGATGCGCGAGCTCGGCCTGCGCCCCGCGGCCGACGATTGCATCAGCATGCGGATCCATGGCGTCCGGCCGCGCTTCGTCGAGGAGATGGCGGCGCTCGGCTACACCCATCTCGACGCCGACGATCTCGTCGCCATGGCGATCCACGACGTCGACGCCGATTTTGTCGAAGAGCTGCGCGAGATGGGCTACGAGGAGCTGTCGGTCGACGACTTGGTGGAGCTGCGGATCCACGGGGTCGATTCCCGCTACATCCGCAGACTGCGCGGAAAGTGAGACGGGAGGAGCCGCGCCCGACGTCTCAACCGCACTCAGATCAACTGCTTACGCGTGGTCCCGACAACGGGGCGGGCCCCGGCCACGTCTTTCGCGCCGTTCCCCCGGCGTCGAAATGCTTGTGGCACCCGGGGCCCCGCCTATAATCGCTTCGATTCAACGCCTCGGCGCGCCGGGCGTAGCGAAGGGATCTTGAGCGATGTCGTGGCTGCACCGCGCCAAGAAGGGTGTCCGCATCCAGCGGACCGCGGAGAAGAAGGAGCTTCCGGAGGGGATGTGGACCAAGTGTCCTGGATGCTCCGACATCGTCTATCGGGTCGAGCTCGACAAGAACCTGTGGGTCTGCACACGCTGCAGCTACCACTTCCCGCTGAACGCGCACCAGTACGTCGACGTCCTCACGGATGCGGGGACCTTCGAGGAGACCTTCCGCAACATCACCTCCCTGGACCCGCTCAACTTCCGCGACGCCAAGGAGAAGTACCGCATCAAGCTCAAGAAGACGATGCTGCGCACGAACCTCACCGAGGCGGTGCTCACGGGGCGCGCCCGGCTGCACGGGCGCCCCATCGTTCTCGGGGTCTTCGACTTCTCCTTTCTCGGCGGCAGCATGGGCTCCGCCGTGGGGGAGAAGATCGCACGCGCCGGACTCGACGCGCTCGAGCGCCATTCGCCCCTGATTGTGCTGTCGCGCTCGGGTGGGGCACGGATGCACGAGTCGGTGCTCTCCCTCATGCAGATGGCGAAGACGAGCGCAGTGCTCGCCAAGCTGCATGAGGCGCGCGTCCCCTTCATCTCGGTCATGAGCAACCCGACGACGGGCGGCGTCTCCGCCAGCTTTGCCAGCTTGGGGGACGTCAATCTGGCCGAGCCGCACGCACAGATCGGCTTTGCGGGCCCGCGCGTCATCCGCGAGACGATCAACCAGGAGCTGCCGCCGGGATTCCAGACGGCCGAGTTCGTGCAGGAGTGCGGCTTCGTCGACCTGATCGTCAGCCGGGGCGAGATGCGCTCCGTCCTGCATCGATTGCTCTGTTTCCTCTGCGGCTCCGAGCAGGAGGAGAAGATGCTGAAGCCGGAGGTGGAGGAGCCCCCGGTGGCCGAAGAGGCACCCACCCGGGAAGCGGATCCGACGCCATCACCACCCGACGTCCTCGGAACGCCCGATGAGACCACGCGCGAGATCGGTCTGCATGGACCTGCCTAGCCACGCCCAATCCCTGACACCCGAGATCGACTTCCTCTACAAGCGCCGGCGCGGCAAGACCCGACTCGGTCTCGAATCGACTCGCGATCTCCTGCGTGCGCTCGGCTCCCCGGAGCGGGGTGTGCCCGTGCTGCACGTGGCCGGCACGAACGGCAAGGGGTCGACGACGGCCATGGCTGCGGCGATCCTGCGCGAGGCCGGGTTGCGCGTTGGGCATTTCACCTCACCGCACATGCTCAGCGTCGAGGAGCGCATCCGTGTCGATGGCGTGCCGATCACGAGCGACGCGTTTCGCGCCCGAGTGCGCGAGATGCGCACGCGGATCGAGCGCGCCGACGCGTCCTTCTTCGAGTCGGTGACTGCAATGGCGGCACTGCACTTCCGCGATGCGGGCGTGGATGTCGCGGTGTACGAGGTGGGTCTCGGCGGGCGGCTCGACTCCACGACCGCGCTTCCAGCCGAGGTCACCATCCTCACCGGTGTGGGCCACGACCACGAGTCGATCCTGGGGCGCGGCCTCGGCGCCGTCTGTCGCGAGAAGCTCGGGATCGTCCGGCCCGGCGTCACGCTTCACGCAGCTCTCGACGACCCCGCGCTGGTGCGTCAGGCCCGACGCCACTGCGACCGTGTCGGCTCGCCCCTACGGCTCGTACCCGAAACCGCCGTCCGTGTCCTCGATCTCGACCTGTGGTCGGGGATGCAGTTCGAGCTCGGCGATCCGCCGCGTTGCATGTGGACCCGGTTCATCGGCCGGCACCATGCGCGCAACGCCGCGCTCGCCTGCGCGGCCGCGGCCGAGCTGGCGCGTGAGCGCTTCGGCATCGTCGAGCTCGATCCGGTGCCTGGCTTGGCGCAGGCGCGTCTCCCCGGGCGCTTCCAGGTCTTGCCCGCCACCGACAAGGAGCCGCTTCTCATTCTCGACGTCGCGCACAACCCGGAATCGTTGCAGGCCACGCTCGATGTCGCGAAGCAGCTTCTCGCTGATGCGCGACCCATCGTGATTCTCGGAATGCTGCGGGACAAACGCCTCGACGGAGTCGTTCCTCGACTCGAGAGCTGGGCGCTCGGCCTGCGCCTGACGACGCCGCGCGTGGCGCGTGCGTGGAAGCTCGAGGAGATCGCGAGGCGTCTTCGACGCCGCGCTCCCGGTCTGTCGATCGAGGTGTCGGCGAATGTGGGCGCAGCGCTCGACGCGACGCGCGGGACGGCACCCGTCCTGCTCCTTGGGAGCCACTATCTCGTCGGTGAGGCACTGCCTCTTCTGGCAGCTCGTCGTGGCCTGACGACACAGGCGTTGCTGGATGGCAGTGCGCCCGAGATTGCAATTCGAGCCGCAGGGTGACCCAACGCATGCCGGGGGACGTCGTGAAGTTTCGCACGGTTGGGATCGACGTCGGTGGGACCAACATCAAGATCGCGGCGCTTTGGAACGGCGGAGGCGTCATCTCGGCAGAGAGCATTCCGACGCGCGCGGAGCGCGGGCCGGTCGACGCGGCGGAGCGCATCCTTGTCACGATCCGGGCGCTGTTGCAGCGTGAGGGGATCGACCCCGGCGGCATGCATGCCGTCGGTATGGACTGCGCCGGCATCGTCGATCCGGAGCGAAACGTCGTCATCGATTCGCCCAACCTGCGCTCCTGGGAGAACGACCCGCTGGCGCAGCGCCTCGCCGACCGACTCGGTGTCCCCGTCTACTTGGAGAACGACGTCAACGCCATGGCTTACGGCGAGTGGCGTTGTGGCGCGGGGCGCGGTGCGGACCACATCGTCTGTCTGACTCTCGGCACCGGCGTGGGCGGTGGCTTGATTCTCGACGGCCGCCTCTATCGCGGTGCGCACGGCGCCGCCGGCGAGCTCGGTCACACGACGCTCGATCTCCGCGGCGCGAGCTGTACCTGCCCCAACATCGGCTGCCTCGAACGCCACGTCGGCGCGGCGTACATCGTCGAGCGCACCCTGCGTCACTTGCAGGAGAGCGCGGCTCCCAGCCGTCTGCGTGACCTCGAACCGCAGGACATGGCGCCGCGCGACCTGACGCTGGCGGCCGACGCGGGGGACCCGGTCGCCGCGGCCGTTCTGCGCGAAACGGGGGAGTTGCTGGGCAAGGGGCTCGTGAGCTTCGTCAACATCTTCAACCCGGAGCGCATCGTGGTGGGGGGCGGCATCACCAAAGCGGGCGATCGTCTACTCGAGCCAGCGCGACAGATCGTGCGGCGGCACGCGATGAGCCTGCCCGCCTCGATGGTGGAGATCGTACCCGCCGAGCTCGGCGACGATGCGGCGGTGGTCGGGGCGACGCTGCTGGCGCTGGAGCAGCATCCAACGCGTGGTTGAAGCGGCGGAGGCGGCGGGGTGTGGTGCTCGGGCATCCTGCCCCGGCTTGCGGCCACGTGACGCCGTCGCAAACACCCGCACCGCACCCGCCTCCCACTCGGCGCGTCCGATTCGTCGGCACTCCACCCGGCGCCGGTCGGCTGTACGCGATCGCATCGATCTGCGCGTATAGAGACCAAGGGACGGCGGCAGCACGTCGTGCGGAACGGCTCATCGCCGCCGCCGCCGCGGCCGAATGGCACCCGCGTTGCCCGCCACGCGTGTTGTTGCAGCATGGAATCGCTTATATTGACGACGGTCCTCCGACGGGGAGAGCCGGCGTGCGCAGGAGGCGAAGGGTGGATGTGTGGAGGCGCGGGCCCGCTCCCGTTGCCCCTGAAGAGCCTGCCCGGGTCCACCCCTGCGTGGAGCCGGATGACGTGAGACCCCGAAGCGAAACTCGTCATCCTGCCGACGCGGCACGCGCGCGCCGTGCTTCGGCGCGAGTGGGCGTGCGTCCGCTCGCCGGGTGGTGCGCGCTTCTGACGTGCGTTGCGCTGCTGCCCGTGCTCGGTGCGGCGCAGGAGGAGGAGGGGCGGCGCTACAAGCTCACCGGCAAGCAGATGCGCATCGACCCCGTACGCAACGTCCACACCTTGACCGACAGCGTGCGTCTGGAGTACGGAACCGCCACCGTCGTCAGCGACCGTGCGGTGTCGCACGGCTCGCAGGGGCAGGAGCACGTCTACTTCTACGACAACGTGCGCATCACCGACCGCGCCGTCGAGATGACGGGCGACGTCGGCGAATTCGTACGCGAGCTCAACTACGCAGAGCTGCGGCAGAACGTCGTCATTCGTGACTCGACCGGAATCATCCGCGCGCAGCGGGCGCGATACTACCGCAACGAACGCACGCTCTGGTTGTGGGGCGACGTCGACTTCCAAGACCCGAAAACGCGTGTCCAGGCCGACAGCGTCCACTACATGGAGGACCAGGCGATCGGCGAAGCTTTCGGTCACGTCGTCATCACCGACATGGAGAGCGGCTCCATCGGCCGCGGCCCCCACGCCACCTACGACCGCAACAGCGGCCAGGCGCAGCTCCTGCGCGAGTCGGTGCTGTCGCTTCGCGATGACGCCGGCCAGCTGACCGAGGTCTACGCCGACAGCGTGGACTACGACACCGAGCGCAACGTGGTGCGTGCGTACGGCGACGTTCGCATCCTGCATGGCGACACCGAAGCGCTCGCCGACTCGGCACTGCTGTTCCAGGACAGCAACGACCTCGAGCTGCGCGGGCGGCCGTCGGTGCATCAGGGCAACTCGCGCATCACCGGAAACGAGATCGACGTCGACTACGGCGGTGGCCAGGTGGAGCAAGTCGTGGTGCGGCGAAACGCACGCCTGGTGCAAACGCGCGCCGACACGCTCCTCGTCGCCGAACCCAACGTCGTCCAGGGCAATGCCGCCGTCATGGAGTTCGAGTCGGGCCAGCTCCGGCGCGCGGTGGTCAGCGGTCGTGGTTCCAGCACCTTCGTTCCGGCGATGGATCGACGCGACCGTCTGGCCCTCAACGAAGCCACCGCCGATTCCATCGTCATCCTCTTCGAGCAGGACGATGTCGAGGAGGTGCTGTTCATCGGCAACGCCAGCGGCACCTACCGATTCTACGAGGGCAACGTGGACTCGCTGCGCCAGCGCCGGCCCGCACAAGTGGACAGTGTCTTCGGCGTCGTGGTTGCGGACACGACCGCGTTCGACTTTCGCAAAGAGGCGCAGGTCGTCGAGTACAGCGGTGAACGCATTCTCTATTTGACCCCGATCAACGATCTGCACATCAGCGGCTCGGCGGATGTCTTCTACGAGAACCGCACGCTGCGAGCCGGAAGGATCACTTTCGATGCCGATACGGACGAGCTCACGGCGCGTGAGAACCCCATCTTGATCGAGGGCACGGACCGCCTCTACGGCACCGAAATGGGATACGACATGGAGAGCCGCAACGCCTACGTGGACGCTGGTGAAACGGAGTTCGACCAGGGCTACTACCGCGGCGAGCGCATCGTGCGCCAGCCGGACGGCTCGCTTCGTGTCGGCGAGGCCCGGTACACGAGCTGCGACCTCGCGGGTCCGCACTACAACTTCAAGAGCAAAGAGATGAAGATCGAGTTGAAGGACATGGTCGTGGGCCGACCGGTGGTCCTGCATCTGGGCCACGTCCCGGTGCTCTACCTTCCCTTCTTCTTCAACTCGGTCAACGAGGGGCGGCGTTCCGGGTTCATCCAGCCGCGCGTCGATTTCGGACTCGGCAGCAACAGCCGCTTCATCCGGGGTCTCGACTACTACTGGGCTGCGAGCCAGTACTGGGATCTTCTCTTGTCGAGCTCCTACACGGAGCGCGATCGCGTGGATCGCTCGAGCGTGCAGGCGGTGCTCGCCAACCTGCAGGGCACGCGCAACATCCAGGTGTCGGCAAACCTGCGCTACAAGGTTCGCTACAACATGGAGGGCAATCTGCAGTACAGCCGCTCCGACGACATCGACTCCGATGCCAGCTTCGTGACCTGGCGTGGCTCGCACCGCCAGACGATCGGTCAGAACATGACGCTGAACGGCACACTCGATTTCGCCAGCAACGATCTGGCGGTGCGCGTCAACAACCGCAACACCGACTTCGAACGTGCCCGCCAGCGACAGCTGACCTCGAGCCTGACCTTCACGCGACGCGGAGGCTTGGCGACCACGACCATGAGCCTGCAGCGGCGCCAGATCATCACGCCGGACGAGAGCTTCATCGACCGCCCGATCGTGAGCCAGACGCTCCCCAGCTTCTCGGTGCGCTTCCGTTCGATCCGCTTGGCCCCACGCCCGCGCGATCCGCGCAGCGCGTCCTGGATCCAGAACTTCCTCAGCGAGCTGCAGTTCTCGCCGAACCTCAACTTCCGGCATACGATGGACGACATCCTGAGGAAGCTGGAGATCGGCGTCGGACCGACCGGCACGGTGCCCGGGCCGAGTGACCCCGGGCGCGCGGACACGCTCGTGGTTGGCGGCGACTCCCTGCAGAGCACGAACCGCACGCCGACGATCCTCTTCGAGGAGACGCTGCGGCGATACGAGGCCTCCACCTCGGTGGCGCTGGCGCGCCAGGGCACCGTGGGTTTCCTGAGCGTGACGCCGTCGGTGTCCTACTCCGAGTCGTACGTCGATGACGACCGCAACCCGCTCGCTTTCGGTGACCGTTTCACGCGCAGCGTGCGTGCCAGCATCGCGACACAGACACGCTTCTTCGGCTTCTTCTATCCGAAGCTCGGGAGCCTGACGGCGCTGCGACACACGATCGAACCGCGTGCGACCTGGTCGTGGACGGCGGCCCCGGGTCGGCGCCCGCGCCAGTCGGTGGCGCTCAGCCTGAGCAACCGGATCGACATCAAGTACCGCGCCGAGGAGGAGGAGCGCCGACGCGACGGCCTCTTGGATTGGGCGTTGAGCACGAGCTACGATCCGGATCGGACCGCGCTCATCGATGGTCAGACTGTGGGGCGAGAGTGGGCCGACATCGCCAGCACGCTCACGCTCAATCGCCAGGGGCCCTTCCGCGTCACGGTGACGCAGGTGTTCGATCCGTACAGCGGCAAGATCGTCAGCACCTCGGTCCCGCTCACGCTGCGCTTCTCCGGTCGCTTTCCCGACTTCGCTGCCGCCGAGGAGGATGCGCCGCAGAACCGCGTCGTCCGGGAGGAGGGGGAGCCGGAAGCACCGACGGACTCGCTCCGCCTGGAGGACCAGTGGGGGTTCCAGCCGCGAGCCGAGGACCCGCTCCGGGAGATCGAACCCATCACCCGGGCGGGTCCGGGCGGCGAGCTGGGCTGGGATGTGGGGCTGAGCTACTCGTTCCGGCGAGCCCAGGGGCGCAACATCCCCAGCAGTATCGGGGTGTCGGCTGGGATTCGTCCAACGCGCAACTGGACGCTGCGCTACCGCGCCAGCTTCGACCCCAGGACGAACAAGATGACCAACCCCGGGATCTCCATCGAGCGCGACCTGCACTGCTGGACCGCGAGCTTCGCGCGCGTCTTCGATGCCTTCGAAGACGAGTGGCGTTACTATTTCCGCATCTACGTGAAACGGCACCAGGACGAGCTGTTCCTGGAGTCGGGCGACCGCAGCTACGGGCTGTAGGTGGCCGGCGCCGTACGGAGGGCAGGACGTGGCGTTGACCGACGTACATCTCTACGCCGACTACTGGGCCTCGGTGCTCGGGATGCGCGGCGTGGTCAGCCGCGAGGTGCAGCGCCACGGCTTCGTGGATCTCGACATCTTCCGGACCTGCCTGAACCGGCCCGAGACGCGGCTGCCTGGCATCGGGTACTACCTGCTGGTGCTCTTCCTCGGTCCCGTGCTCATCCCCTACCGTATGATCCAGCGCATCGCATCGCGGCTGCACGTGCCGCTCGCGGGGGAAGCGGAGGCGAGCGATCTGCTCGCCCCCTACCGGCTGCGGCTCACGCGAGAGGCCGAAGGAGGCGTGCAGGTCACGTGGAAAGGGGAGCGACTGGCATCGGGCCTCGCCGACCCGGAACGGCCGGAGGTGGTCTTCAGCGTCGTCTACCCCGCCTACGAGATCCTGGTCGCGGCGCTGCTCGCGATGGCGCTGTCGCTCTTCTCGCACTGGGTGTCGAAACGGCCGGGCCTGGAGGCGTGGCTCGGCCAGCTGCTCCTGTTCGGCAACTTCCCGCTCCTCGCCGCACTGCTCTGGTTGATCTTCCGCGACTGGGTGACGGCGCTGGTGGCGCCGCTGCCCGTTTTCGTCGTGCTGTGGGTCGTGGCGCTCCTGAGCCCCGTGCGCGAGCTGCCGCTCGGAACCTTCCCCGCCGTGCTGGCTGGTCTGGCCGTGGCATATTTCGTCGTGGACGCGTTCCTCGTCCCGCGCAGCACTTCTCCGACGCTCTACCTCTACGTCAACGACCCGCAGAGCCCGCTCTTCCCGTACGAAGATTCTCAAGCGCCCACCTGGTTGCGGGGCCGCAGCTACTGGGTCTGGCGTTTCGTCTCGGCGACCCCGGCCGAGGTGCACAAGTTCTGGGAGAGGGACTGGGAGCGCGTGGAGGTGTGGGTGCGCGCCGATGGCGACGACGCCGGCGCCATCGAGTGGATCGTGCACGACTTTCATTTCAGGGAGCTCTGGATCCCGTACGAGCGCACCGTGTCGAAGCGAACCGAAGCGGAGCAGCGCCACCTCCTCGCCGAGCTCCGCGCCAAGCCGCATCGAGCTGCCGCCTGGGTGATCGAGGTCGACGTGAATCTCGTCGGCCACGTGCCCGAGCTCCGGGGAGTCTTCCTGCTGCCGTTGCGACAGGGGTGGCGGCGTGCACGCTGGAAGCAGCTGGCGAGTTCGCTGCGGATCCAGGTGGAATCGGACAACCCGAGCGACTACCGCGGCATCGTGCGCCACCTCCGGCTCCAGGGGCCCGATTTCATCGACGACGTGCCGGAGATCCTGCGTGGCTTCGCCCTGCGCCGCCTTCTCACCATCCCCTGGCGCTACTGGCGCTACCCGCGCGGCGCCAACGCCGTCGCGCGCCCGCTTCTCTACTCGGGAGAAGCGGCTCTCCAAGTCGCCGCCTCCTGTGAGCCGCCGCTGCAGTTCAAGGCACCGCCGGCGCCGGCCCCCGGTGACACCCACTCGCGTCGAGCTCGCTCCGCGGCAACGCCCAGCTCGGCCTGACAGGCGAGCGCGGACGCTCCGATCGTCCACGGCGTGGACGACGTGCGGCTCCGAGACGGCGCCCCGGTCGGTGGCCGTCGCCGCCGGCGGTCGTTTCCGCACGCGGCACGCGGCGTGCTGCTTTGCTCGCGCAAGAGACCAAGACGTCTCTTTCGCCCGAAACGTTCTCCCGCTTCGCTTGCAGGGGTGAACCCGTTTGAATCGAACCGATCTGGTCGAGGCGCTATCACAGCGCAGCGGTCTCTCAGCGCCCGTCGTGCGTCAGCTCGTCGATCTGCTCTTCGGCACCGGTGTGCGGCCCGGTCTGATCGCCGAGACGCTGCGAGCCGGCGACTGCGTGCAGCTGCCCGGCTTCGGGGCCTTCCGGCCGCGTCGCCTCAGCGCTCGAGCCGGAGTGCATCCGCGCTCGGGAGAGCGCATCCTGATTCCCGCTCGGGTCCAGGCACAATTCCGCCCGGCGGCGGCGCTCAAGACGCTGCCTGGGAGCGCGGAGCGCTGAGGAGCGGCGCGGCGCTTTGGGAAATCGGGCCGGCACAGCCCGGAACCCGCGGGGGTCCGCAGGTGTTGGGTGAGGGAGAACGCCGTTCGGCCCAGGCTGGAACGGCCTTCAAGGGCCGGCCGATCCGGTATAATCTGTGCTGCAGTCACTCGAGCGAGCGCCCGCAGCCGGTGGGCGCATCCCCTGGCACAGATGGTGTCTACAAGCGCGGATTGAACGACCGAAAGGGGTGAAGTCGTGACGAGACGGGTGCTTCTCGCCCTCTCCGTGATCGCAGCGTCCTGGGGCCTCTCCAGCACACAGATCGAGGGCAAGGACCGCCCACCCGAAACCGAGCTCGTCTTCCTGTACCACAGTGACACGAAGGGCGAGATCGAGGAGTGTGGGTGAAAGTCGGGACGCAAAGGCGGCCTTGCTCGGAGAGCAACGGTCATTGACAAATACCGAAACAACCACGCCAACGTCTTCCTGGTCGAGGGCGGCAGCTGGGCGCTGGGGCAGAGGGAGTCCCAGAAGTTCCAGAGTCTGTTCGTCGCCGAGATGATGGGCGTCCTGGGTTACGACGTTGTGAACGTCGGACCCAACGACCTGCTCTACGGTCTCGAAACCCTCGAGGAAACAGCCGCGAAGAGCGGCTTCAAACTGGTCTCGTCGAACATCCTGCGGAAGTCGACGGGCAAGCACCTGTTCGATCCGTACGTGATCCAGGAGATGGCCGGGTTCAAGGTGGCCTTCCTCGGAGTCGTGCGCGAGAACGCGCGGCTCCAGAGCGCCACGAAGGAGACGGACGACTTCGCCGTGGCCGACGTCGAGGAGTCGCTGAAGGAGATCATCCCGAAGGTGCGCGAGAAGGCGGACCTCGTGGTGCTCTTCAGCCATCTCGGAAGCCGCACGAGCCAGAAGCTGGTGGACGAGATCGACGGCATCGACGTCGCATTCAACGGTGGCGATCCGCTCGTCAACTCGCGCCCGTTCGAGGTTGGCAACGAGGAGGTGGGGTTCTCCCTGGTGTGCTCTGCGGGTGACCGTGGCAAGTACATGGGTGCGCTCCGCCTGGTCGTCAGCGAGCATGGCGACATTCTGCGTCACACGCACGAGCTGCACGCGCTCGACAAGAACGTGCCGGAGAACGAGGAAATGCGCGCGCGTCTGAACGACTTCAAAGAGCAGCTCCGCGAGGTGAAGAAGCGCGAGCGCGTCGAGTCCGTGGTCGGGCAGGAGACGGCCGGGCCGAAGGAGAAGTTCCTCGGTGCCAGTGTTTGCGGCCGCTGCCACGAGTCCGCCTACGAATCGTGGCGGGAGAGCTCGCACGCGCACTCGCTCGCTTCTCTGGAAGGGAAGTCGATGGAGCAGTCGGGCGATTGCCTGCAGTGCCATGTCACGGGGCACAAAGATCCGGGTGGTTACAGCGTCAACAAGACCGATCTGGCCATGGTGACCTGCGAGCAATGCCACGGTTACGGCACGCTCCACGGCTCGGATGGTTTCGTGGCGCGGCCGACCGTGGAGTCGTGCAAGACGTGCCACGACACCGAGAACAGCCCGCACTTCGACTACGCTTCCTACTGGGAGACGATCGCCCATTAGCATCCGACGACTCCACCAGGGGATGTGCAGCGAGGGGAACGGGCTCGACCGTTCCCCTCCTCTTTTGTCGCTCCTGTGCGCGGCGGCGCTGGCGCTGCTTTTGCCGCGCGGCGCGGAGGCGCAGCTCGAAGTGCTGCTGCGCGGCGTCGAGCCCACCGAGCCGCGAGTGGGTGCGTGCGGCCTGTACCGCTTCGAAGCGCGTGAGCCGAGCGGCGAGCGCAGCGTCGAGTTCCGTGCCTGTATCGAGGAGGGGCCGGAGCGGGACACCGTGCTTCTGCATCTCTGGTCGGGAGACAGCCTCGAAGCGCGCGTCGAGCTGGCCGCCGAGATGTTCTCGGGTGGCGGATCGCTGCTCGAGCATGTGCGCAGCGTGGTGCAGATCGAAAAGGGGCGGGCCCAGAGGCTGGAGCCAGAGGATTGGCAGGAGCTGCCAGCGTTGTCTCCGGCACCGCAGCTTCCAGTCGTCGCCGATTCGAGTCTCGGAGTGCAGCGACACCCCGGAACCGGACTGGAATGCCACGGGCGCTTTCTCGAAGAGGCGCGCAGCAGCACACGTCGGATGGGCGAGGTCGAAGTCACCCAGGCGGAGGAACGCCGGCTGCAGATCTGGACCGCGCCCGAAGCTCCCATTCTCGGTGTCGTCAGCGCCTGGGCGGTCGTGCGCAGCGAGCGGCGCTTCTCGCAGCCGATTCCGGGTGTGCCGCAGCGCGGGCCGCGTGTATCCCACTATGCGCTGGAACTGCTCGAATACACGCAGAACGGAGCCCCCGATCATGGCAGCTCACCGCATGACTGATGTCTGAACGGGGCTGCGGATGGCGCGTTTGACACCCTCTTGCTAATTCCCGTACAATGAAGGCATTAGAACGTCCGCGCTCAATGCTTGTCTGAGATGGTGGTATGGATCCGCAGGTGAGGGCGTCCAAGCTGGACGAGGTCTACGAGTTCGTCAGCCGCAACGCCCGCCCGACCCCCTCGTATCTCATCGGCACACGAGTCCTCGACCTCAGGTCGCGGGACCGGCGCCAGATCCGGCGTGCGGTCCGCCACCTGCTCTCGCAGGACAACCGCTTCCAGGAAGTGCACGCCGGCCACTGGGAGACGCTGAACCACGACTACGGCGGTGTCCCCCTCGAAGATGCCGAGTTCCGCGTGCTCGACCTCGAGGTCACCGGCAGCGACCCGCGGCGTCACGCCATCATCGATGTGGCCGTGTTCGGTGTCTGCAGCAACCAGGTGCGGCCGCTGCTGTCGAGCCTCGTCGACCCGCAGATTCCCATTCCACCCAGCATCCAGCGCCTCACCGGGATCAGCCAGGCGATGGTGCATGGAGCTCCGACATTCGCCGATCTGTTGCCGCGCCTGCTGAAGGTGCTCCGGGGTGGGATCTTCGTGGCCCACAATGCGGCGTTCGACTACCACTTCGTGAAGACCTGGATCGAGAGGTCCACCGGTGACCGTTTCACAACGCCCCACCTCTGCACCGTGAAGCTGAGTCAGCATCTGATCGAGACGCGCTCCGGCGGCCGCAAGCTGCACCACCTGGCCGTACAGCTCGGCATCCCGCTCAAGAACCGTCATCGCGCCTACGACGACGCGTACGCGACGGCCCGCATCCTGGTCGAGCTCACGACGCGCCTGCGCGAGCGGCAGGTGCGCACGGTCGGTGAGATGAAGTTGTACGAATCCGGCGTGCCCTTGGCGACCAAAGGCGACCGCGACCGCGACGGCAACGGCAAGGGCTCCTGCCCTGTCTGAGACGCCCCCGATTCAGCCTTCAACGCCTCGACGGCCGTTGCGCGCCACGGCCCTGTCGCGCTTGCGGCCGCGCTGACGACGGAGCCGTTGACGCTCGTCGTGCCACTGGTCGAACTCTTCGAGACAGGTGAAGTAGTGGCGGTCGCCCGGGCCGAGCGCGAACTCGCAGGCGGTCGGTTGCAGGTCACGGCAGATCTGCGGCCGCGTCTCGTAGATGCCACACCGTCCGTCGTCACCGAGATAGCGGCAGGTCGAGGCGAACTGCAGGAACCAGCAGCCCTCGGCATCGACGTAGACGCGCACACCCGGGTGCATCAGGTACCAGCGGATGATGTCGATGTCGCGCGCGCTCGTCGGCGGGTCGATCTCGGTGGCGACGTAGTGGCAGCAGTGCGCTGCGCAGCGCGCACAGTTGTGGTGGACTTCGATGGCGTCCGCGGACGCGAAGCCAGCCTGCGGCAGCCTAATCACTGCAGATCTCCGTTTCGGTTGAGAGCCTTCCTGTCGTTCAGCCGGTGATGTCGAAGGCATCGTACTGCGGAACCGGGGTCAGGTTCTCGCACTGCACCGACTCGACACGCGCGGCGCGCGGCCCCTGGCGCAGTCTGTCGACCAGACGCTCGAGCGCGCCCTCCTCGCCCACGGCAACAACCTCGACGCTGCCATCGGGGCAATTGCGGGCGTAACCGCGCAAGTCGAGGGTTCGGGCTTCCTGCAGCACAAACCAGCGAAAGCCCACGCCCTGCACGACGCCACGCACGCGGGCACACAACGCGCGCGTCTGCACCATCGACCTCCGGGGGCGATTATCCGACCACCTGGGAGCACGGTCAACGTTGGAGCAAACGTCGTCCGATCCGAAGCCCTACACACTGCAGGGCGTTGACGCCCCGGGGGAGGGTTCATTACCCTGCGCGCAGGCCGTGCGTCGCGTTCGCAACCATCACGCGCAAGGGAGGACGGGAGCCATCCCGGAGCCCGATGACACCTCGACCGATACCATCCGACTGGGACGTCAAAGACAGCATCATCGACACGATCGGGAACACTCCGCTCGTGCGTTTGAACCGCGTGACCGAGGGAATCGGAGCCACGGTTCTTGCCAAGCTCGAGTTCTTCAATCCTGGGGGCAGCATCAAGGACCGGATCGGCATGCCGATGGTGGAGGACTTCGAGAAACGCGGCTTGCTGCGTCCGGCCGGCACCGTCGTGGAGTGCACGTCGGGCAACACCGGCGTCGGATTGGCGATGGCCTGCGCCGTCAAAGGCTACCGCTCCACGTTCACGATGCCCGACAAGATGAGCCTGGAGAAGATCCGGCTCCTCAAGGCTTTTGGCGCCCGCGTCATCATCACGCCGACGGCGGTGCCCGCCGACTCGCCGAAGAGCTACTACAGTGTGGCCAAGCGTCTCGTCGAGGAGACACCCAACGCCATCCACGCCAACCAGTATCACAACCCCGCGAACCCGGAAGCGCACTACCGCTCGACCGGGCCCGAAATCTGGCGACAGACACGAGGCCGGATCGATGCTTTCGTCGCCGGGATGGGAACGTGCGGCACCATCAGTGGCACCGGGCGCTACCTCAAGGAGCAGAATCCGGAGATTCGCGTGGTCGGTGTCGATCCGGAAGGGTCCATCCTGGCGGAATACGTCAACAAAGGCACGCACGGCGAGGCGCAGACCTACAAGGTCGAAGGAATCGGCGAGGACATCATCCCGACCACGCTGCACAGGGAGTACTTGGACGAGGTCTTGACGATCAGCGACAAGGCGAGCTTCACCATGGCGCGACGACTGGCGCGCGAAGAGGGGATCCTCGCGGGTGGCTCGGCCGGAACCGCGGTGGCTGCCGCGCTCGAGGTGGCGCGCCGGTTGCCGGACGACGCCGTCGTCGTGGTCATCATTCCGGACACGGGGGAGCGCTACCTCAGCAAGGTGCACTCCGAGGAGTGGCTCAAGGAGAATCGCTTGCTGGAGGGATTCGACCCCACGATCCGCGATGTGCTGGAGCGACACCCGGATGGGGTGCCACCCCTGGTCCAGGTGGAGGAAGCGACACCCGTGCGCGACGCCATCAATCTCGTGCGCCAGTACGACGTCTCGCAGCTACCGGTCCTGCGCGGCGACGACAACCGGGGTGTCTTGCTGGGAGCGAAGCTTCTGCGCCTCGCTCTCGAGGATGGCACCTTCCTCGAGAAACGAGCCGCGGAGGTGATGGATCCACCTCTGCCGGAGATTGCCTTGAACGAGACCGCGGATCGCGTCAAGGAGTTCCTTGCCCACCGGGACGCCGCCGTTCTCGTTCGCGACGGTGAGCGTCTCGTCGGCATTCTCACACGCTACGATCTGATCGACTTCATTCTCTGAGGCCGACCCGATCCCGCGCGCACCGAGGAGTCAGCATGGGCTTCAGTACCGATGCGGTGCACGCCGGCCAGGAGCCGGAGCCGCGCACCGGCGCAGTCATCCCGCCGATCTACCAGACTTCGACATACGAGCAGGAGGGGTTGGGGCGACCGCGCGCCGGGTACGAGTACGCGCGCACGCAGAACCCGACACGTGCCGCACTCGAGACCAACCTGGCGACGCTGGAGGCAGGCAAACACGCCATCGCTTTCGCATCCGGGTTGGCTGCGATCGGCAGCATCCTGCAACTTCTGCAGGCTGGCGATCATGTGGTTTGCACGGACAATGTCTACGGTGGCACCTATCGTCTGGCCGACCAGGTGTGGCGACGCTTCGGCCTGCAGTTCTCTTTTGTGGACACCTCGAAGCAGGACGCGGTCGCGGCGGCGATCGCGGAGCGGACGCGCCTGATCTTCGTCGAGACGCCGACGAATCCGGTGCTGACGCTGTCCGATCTGACGGAGCTGTCACGCCTCGCGCGCGAGCGCAATCTCCTCTTGGTCGTCGACAACACGTTCATGACCCCCTATCTGCAGCGTCCGCTGCAGCTCGGCGCCGACATCGTCGTCCACAGCACCACGAAGTACCTGAACGGGCACAGCGACATGGTGGGCGGTGTGGTCGTCCTGAACGATTCGGAGCTCGCCGAGCGTCTGCGCTTTCTCCAGAACGCCGCCGGAGCCGTGCCGGGGCCCTTCGATTGCTGGTTGGTTCTGCGTGGCGTCAAGACGTTGGCGTTGCGCATGATGCAGCATGATCGCAATGCGCGCGAGCTGGCGCGTGTTCTGGCCGCTCACCCGAAGGTGCAGAAGGTGTATTACCCGGGACTCGCGAGCCATCCACAGCATGAGCTCGCCTGTCGCCAGGCCAGCGGCTTTGGCGGAATGATCTCGATCGAGCTCGGGACACTGGAGAACGCCAAGGCTTTCATGGAGTCGTTACGACTCTTCCTGCTCGCAGAGAGCTTGGGTGGCGTGGAGAGTCTCGTCTGTCACCCCGCCAGCATGACGCATGCCGCCGTACCCGAGGAGGAGAGACTGCGGCTCGGGATCACCGACAGCCTAGTACGCTTGTCGGTTGGGATCGAGGACGTGGAGGATCTGGTACGCGACGTCCAGGACGCGTTGGAGCATGTGCAAGCGGCAACGACGCGAGTGTGATGAGATGTTGTCGATGGAACACATCTGCTTGACATGCCGTGTGTGGAGTCTTGACCGATTCCGAGAGTTCCTGTTATGTTGCCGCACCAAACGCGCACCTTTTGAACGGGAGTGATCTATCGAGAGTGCACGATTCGTATCGGTGGTGTTGGGGAATTCATTTCTTCCCCCGAAGAGGAGGAAAAATGATGCGGCGTGGGGATACGTTGGTGCTCGAGAACGACGAGAAATACGTCAAGTTCACGAGGCTTCTCGAAAAAGCGGTCTCGGAGGGACGCATCGATGGAAGGTACCGTTGCCAGGTGTGCGGCATGCGGTACAAGGATGAGAAGGAGAGCTACGACTGCTGCGCGCGGGTTCCGAGACATTGATGACCCATCCTGCTTTTGAGAGGTCATGATGCAAGGTGGGGAAATGGTATCGACGCGCACGATTCGCCAGTACTGCTCGGTCTGCAAGGCCACCCTGGACATGGGCGTCGTTGACACCGTCCAGGATCACGAGGTGACGTGGCTCAAGTGTCCGCGTTGCAATGGCATCCTCCCGCACATGCTCTCCAGCGAGGAGGACCCGCCGAAGCAGGACGAGCCCGAGGCGGTCGTCGAGGAACCGCAAGCTGGCTTCGACGAAACGGAGCGCTCGGCGGCAAGCGACTACGACGCGTCGGGTACCTTCGAGGTGGGGCAGGTCGTCTACCACCGGTCTTTCAACAAATTCGGCCGCGTCGTGGAGAAGACGACTCTGGCCGGACAGCGGGCGGCGATCCGTGTCTGCTTCGAAGATGGCGACGAAATGACGCTGCGGGAGCAGGTCTGATCCCGCGTGCGCTGACCCTCGTCGCGCTCTGGCTGACGGCGCTGACCCTCTCGGCGCCGTCCAGCCGAGCCACGCCCCGGGGCGTCTACCTCGAGATCCCTCCCTGGTACGATGCCGCTCTCGCAGACACGAGCCTATCGATGGGTCTCGGCGTCACCCATGTCGATGCCCCTGATCCCGCCAACCTCTACGTCGTCGATCTCACCCCGATTCGCCGCGGCCCGGTAGAGTTCGCTTTGCACTGGAGCTACATCTTCATGCGCGACGCGAGCGGACACCGCTTCGGTGCGGGCGACCCGAAGCTGTTCGGCCGCGTGCGCATCCCCTTCCAGCGTCGCTGGCCATTCGACATCTACATCGATGCCGCAGCGCGGCTGAGCACCGCTTCGGCCAGCCTGTTCCCGTACGCACTCGGTGGTCAGGACATCGAGCTGGGAGGCAGCTTGGCCTTGCGGCCGATCGTTCTGGCGCTGGGCGCTGGACGCGTGATGACCTATCCGCCCTCCGGAACCGATCTGACGACCGCGGACGTCCCCCGTGCCAATCACTTCTGGATTCTCTTCACGCAGCCCATTCGCTCCCTTCTCCTGTCGCTGCGCGTTGACACGTTGCTCTTCGAGATCAAGGACGACTGGCGCGGAAGCGGACGCGCCAGCGTAGTGCGTCGCTCCGATCGCGGCTTCAGCGTGGCGCTCGAATGGATGAGTGAGTTCGGGCCCAACCGCATTCTCGACAACGCGGTGACGCTGCGCTTCGCCATGCGCATCCGTTGAAGGCTCGGCCGGGTCGGTCGCGTGCGCCGTTCTGGGCACGCCGCGGTCTTCCCGGGGAACTCCTGGGAGCGTGGCATGCTCCTTGCGCTTGGAAAAACTGCAGTCACGACCCGACTCAACCTGGGAACAACAGCATGGGATTGCGTCCGGGTGAAGATCAAGGCAGCGAGCGGCGCATCGTCGTCGTCGATGACGACGAGCTCTCTCGCTACGTCGTTGCGCGCCGTTTGCAGCGCTGGGGCTTCGAGCCCATGGTTTTTGCCAGCCCCAGCGACGCCCTGCATTGCTTGCGTGATGAAGGAGTCAGCGCGCTGATCTCCGATGTCTACATGCCGGAGGCGGATGGCCTCTCGCTGGCGCGTGCCGTGCGCCTTCGACGCCCCGATCTCCCGGTCCTGCTGATGACTGCGGATCCCGCCCCCGAGCTCGTCGAGCGCGCACGTGCCGAGGGCGTGCGCGCCGTGATCACCAAGCAAGCGGGGTCGGACCGCGAGCTGCGCAGCGCGCTCGAGCGCGCCCTGGATGATGCCGGTGCTCCCAGTGTGGACCTGGAGCTCGCGCACTCGCTGCGAACACCCCTGACGGCGCTCAAGAGCGCGATCGATATCCTGGACAACAGCGACCTGCGGTACTCGGATCGGCGTTTCGTCGGAATCGCGCAACGCAACGTCGACCAGATGATCGTTTTGGTCGAAAGGCTGCTCGATCGCTCCGGCACGCGACACTGATCCGACTCGCCCGGCCGCGTCCCGCGGCTGCGGAGCCCCTTCAAGCCACGCATTCCACACTCGACGGTCCGCATCCTTCCACACCACCATGCCTGACACCTGGCCAGCTCGCGTGCAAGTCTGGAGAACAAAACCGCGCGTGCACAGCGTTCTCGTGCAAACGTCGCGGGCACGCGCGTGGCCGCAACTGGTCTGGAGATGCAGACCATACGGCGCGCGCCTAGATTCCAAACGGGTTTCCGCGCGAAAGTCGGAATTGACTGGAAGTCGAGTCCTCCGATAATGGCACCCGGATTGCGTGGCATCTGGACAAGGCCGGTCGAACCCGACCGCCAGGTGCCGCGGACGCTCCGGCAAGCTGCCTGAGCCCGTGGGATGATGTGGAGGAGGAGGACGTGATGTTCGACGAGAAGGTGGCTGCAGACCAGGAGGTTCTGGGCGGTCAGGATCTGGATCAGGGTTGGACCGTTGAGGGCCCGAGTGTCAACACCCAGAAAGACCAGACGGTCGTCCCCCCGAAACCCGGCGACAAACAGACACCGCGCGTCATCCAGGTGGATACGGCGGAGGCTCAGGAGCTGGTGAACGGAATCGCGACGGCGGTTGGCCAGGTGGCGGGCACGGTGGCTCCGGCCACGGCGCCCATGACGCTGGATCTGGGCGGGCGTCCGCTGCACGTGCCGGCGACCGAGTCCACCAATCCGAAAGTCCGGCAGGCGATGTCGCGCATGAGCAGTTGTCGCGAGACCTACCGCAATCTCTCACCAGAGGCGATTGCCGAGGAGAACGCCGACATCAACCGCCGCCTGTCGCAGAAGTACCGGACCGACTGCCAGCTGCCAGCAGCCGGCGGCGCCGTTTCGAAGAGCTACTACTACGACTCCAAGACCATCGAACGGCTGGAGCTCGACATCAAACAGGTCTTGCTCGAGAGCGACGTGCCGCGTTCGACGATCATCGAGGTTTGCCGGTTGCGCGACCCAGAGGACCAGAGAGCCCTGGTGTTCGATATTCTCGACAAGAATCTGAGCTGCCGCGAGACGCGCCAGGTCGTGCAGCTGGTCGTGAAGATGCGCTCGCGTCCAGGCACGAGCGTGCAGAACCACCTGACGCCGAAGCTGGCGAACCTGTTGCGTCAACACGCTCCATTCTTCGTGCGCATCACCTGAGCGACGTCCACAGTTCGCAAACACGGGTCGGAGTTCGCTCCGGCCCGTGTCGTTTGCGCGAGCTTCAGCTCGGTGCTCCGTCCCATGCGGTTCGGGCGGACGTTCGCGCGCGCGCATCCAGCGCGCGCTGGCTCACTCGGCACACGCCCGGCTCGGGCATCCTGCCCTCGCTTTCGGGCGTGTGACGCCGC
>CP070763.1:2193723-2210199 GCA_020349025.1 Candidatus Latescibacterota bacterium
TCGCAAGAGCACAAGATCAAGCCGAAGAAGTTCGCTCAGACGCACATCGACGAGGTCATCGTCGGCCACACGAACGAGCCGGAGTACCGCAAGCTGCAGAACAACGAGTTCATGGAGGCCCTGCGCGATCGCACCGTAAAGATCGACGTGCCGTATGTCACCAAGCTCGCGGACGAGATGAAGATCTACGAGAAAGACTACAGCGAGAACGCGGTGAAGGGGAAGCACATCGCTCCGCACACGCTGCGCGTGGCGTCGATCTGGTCGGTCCTGACGCGGCTCGAGGAGCCGAAGAAGGCGAAGATGACGCTGATGCAGAAGCTCAAGCTCTACGATGGTCGCATTCTCCCCGGCTACACCGAGGATTCGATCAAGGAGCTGCGTTCGGAGGGACCGTCCGAGGGGATGCGTGGGATCTCGCCGCGCTACGTCCAGGACAAGATCTCCAATGCGCTCGTCAGCGACACGGGTGAAGGGTGCATCAACCCGTTCATGGTCATGAACGAGCTGGAGGCGGGGCTCCAGCACCATTCGCTCATCACGAGCGAGGAGGAGCGCAAGCGTTTCCGCGAGCTTCTCTCGGTCGTCAAGTCGGAGTACGAGGATCTGGTCAAGAACGAGGTGCAGCGCGCGATCTCGGCCGACGAGGAGTCGGTGCAGCGGCTGTGCGCCAACTACATCGATCACGTGAAGGCGTACACGCTCAAGGAGAAGGTGCGCAACAAATACACGGGTGAAGACGAGGATCCGGACGAACGCTTGATGCGATCGATCGAGGAGAAGATCGACATTCCGGAGAGCCGGAAGGACGACTTCCGCAGCGAGATCATGAACTACATCGGCGCGCTGGCGATCGAGGGGAAGCAGTTCGACTACACGACGAACGCCCGCTTGCAGAAGGCGCTGGAATTGAAGCTGTTCGAGGATCAGAAGGACTCGATCAAGCTCACGAGCCTCGTGTCGAGCGTCGTCGACAAACACACGCAGGAGAAGATCGACATCATCAAGTCGCGAATGATCAAGAACTACAACTACTGCGACGTGTGCGCCACGGACGTGCTCAACTACGTCGCCAGCATCTTCGCGCGCGGTGATGTGAAGGGCTCCTGACACGCACCTTCGCCGCTTCCCCTGGTAGCGTTGACGAGGATCTCATGGTCCGCAGGATCGAAGAGGACAAGAGCCGGTTCGATCGCATCGTGCGCGGCAAGATCAAGCGCGAGCTGCGCAAGTACATCACGCACGGCGAGATGATCGGGCGTCGCGGCAAGGACTTCGTCTCCATCCCGCTGCCGCAGATCGAGATTCCACGCTTCCGCTATGGCCGCAACAAAGAGGGTGGCGTTGGCCAGGGCGAGGGGAACGTGGGGGATCCGATTGGTGCGGCGCCGGGGGAAGATGGCGCCGGCCAGGCGGGTGACGCTCCCGGGCGCCACATCATGGAGGTGGATGTTCCCCTGACGGAGCTCGCCAAGCTCCTGGGGGAGGAGCTCGAGCTGCCGAAGATCAAGCCGCGCGGCAAGAAGAACGTGGCGGCGACGCGCGAGCGCTACGTCGGCATCCGCCAGAGCGGGCCGGAGTCGTTGCGCCATTTCAAGCGCTCTTTCCGCGAGGCGCTCAAGCGCGAAATGACCGCTGGGACCTACGATCCCGACAACCCGATCGTTGTTCCCCTGCAACCGGATCGCCGCTACCGTTCCTGGCGCGAGGTGCGCCTGCCGGAGAACAACGCGGTGATCATCTACGTCATGGACGTTTCCGGCTCGATGGGCGACGAGCAGAAGGAGATCGTGCGCATCGAGTCCTTCTGGATCGACACCTGGCTGCGCTCGCAGTACAAGCACATCGAGAGCCGCTACATCATCCACGACGCCGTCGCCTACGAGGTGGATCAGAAGACGTTCTACTCCACGCGCGAAAGTGGTGGCACGAAAATCTCCAGTGCCTACAAGCTGTGCAACGAGATCATCGACCGGCACTATCCCGTCACCGATTGGAACATCTACCCGTTCCACTTCTCGGACGGCGACAACTGGGGCGGCGGCGACACCAAGGAGTGCATCCGCATCCTGCGCGAGGAGTTGCTCGAGAAGGTGAACCAGTTTGCGTACGGACAGGTCGAAAGCCCGTATGGAAGTGGCCAGTTCATCAAGGATCTCGACAAGGAGTTCAAGAACCAGGAGGAGCTGGTGACCTCGCAGATCAAGGATCGCGAAGCGATCTACGACTCGATCAAGGACTTTCTGGGTAAGGGACGATGAACCGAGGCACGCGTGTATCCACCGACCTGCGGCCTCTGGCGCAGGAGATCCGCGAGATCGCGAGCGGCTACGGTCTCGATTTCTTCGACGTGATCTTCGAGCAGGTCGACTACGCCCAGATGAACGAGATCGCCTCCTATGGCGGCTTCCCGAGTCGCTATCCGCACTGGTCCTTCGGCATGGAGTACGACCAGCTGTCGAAGGGGTATGCCTACGGGCTGCAGAAGATCTACGAGCTCGTGATCAACAACGATCCCTCCTACGCCTACCTCATGGAGTGCAACACGCTCGTCGACCAGAAGCTGGTGATGGCGCACGTGTACGCCCACGTCGATTTCTTCAAGCACAACGCCTGGTTCAAGCACACGAACCGCAAGATGATGGACGCGATGGCGAACCACGGCACGCGCGTGCGCAAGTACGCGGAGAAACACGGTGTCGACGAGGTGGAGGAGTTCCTGGACGCATGCAAATCGCTCGACAACCTGATCGACTACTACTCCCCCTACGTCCGACGTCGCGAGCGCTCGAAGGTTTCGTTGAGCGACGAAGAGAAGCAGCCCGACCGCAGCGTGGGCAAGCTGCGAGCGAAGAACTACATGGACCGCTACATCAATCCGGAGGATTTCCTCGAGGAGCAGCGCGAAGCGAAGCGGCGCAAGAGCGTCGCTGCGCGCAAGTTCCCGGCCGAGCCGGAGCGTGACATCCTGCTCTTTCTGCTCGAGAACGCTCCCCTCGAGCGTTGGCAGCAAGACGTGCTCTCGATCGCCCGTGACGAGGCCTACTACTTCGCGCCGCAGGGACAGACGAAGATCATGAACGAGGGTTGGGCGACCTTCTGGCACTCGCGCATGATGACGCGCGACCTGCTCGAAGCCTCCGAGGTGGTCGACTACGCCGACCACCATTCGGGTACGGTGTTCACCCAGCCCGGTGGCCTCAATCCCTACAAGCTGGGCCTGGAACTCTTCCGCGACATCGAGGAGCGCTGGAACCGCGGGCAGTTCGGTCCCGAGTGGGAGGAGTGCGAGGATTACGTGGAGCGCCGGCGCTGGGACAAACAGCTGGGCCTCGGGCTCCAGAAGGTCTTCGACGTGCGCAAGCTGTACAACGACGTCACCTTCATCGACACGTTCCTGACCGAGGATTTCTGCCGCGAACGCAAGCTGTTCCACTACAGCTACAACAAGCAGACCGACATGTATCACATCGACAGCCGTGAGTTCAGGAAGATCAAGCAGCGTCTTCTCTTCCAGCTGACCAACTTCGGTCAGCCGATCATCGCAGTGCAGAACGGCAACTTCCGCAACCGCGGCGAGCTCTACCTGAAGCACCAGCACGAGGGCGTCGATCTCAAGCTGGACCAGGCCGAGGACACCCTGCGCAACCTGTTCAAGATCTGGCAGCGCCCGGTTCACCTCGAGACGGTGATCTTCGAGCGCCGGAAGGTCCTCAGCTACGACGGCAAGGAACACACGCGTCGAGAGCTCAAGTCGAACTCTACCTGACGATTCCGCCTCTGACCTCAGAAACTACAGGAAGTGAGCCGGCACGCCGTCGTTTTGCCGATCGACGGCACGTGTGTATTCTCTGGGTGATTGGAGATGCGGGGCCGCCACCCGGCCGTGGGGTGGGCACGCAGGCCCCCCCTACGCCGAGCGAAACGGAGTCGCGTGGAGGCACGCTTCAATGTCGACGCACGGGTTCACGACTTCCGTGCGTTGGTCGAAGAAGATGTCGCGCAGGTCGAAGAGTTCCTGAAGTACTGCTGCAAGGCCAGCGGTGTCGGGCTCGTCGAAGAGGTGTGGGATCACCTGCTGGCGGCGCCCGGCAAGCGACTGCGGCCGATCCTGCTTCTGCTTGCAGCACGGGCACACGGTCACGTGGGCTCCCATACCGTCATGGCGGGCGCCGTGGTGGAGATGATCCACACGGCGACGCTGATCCACGACGATGTCGTCGACAAGGCGACCGTGCGGCGCGGGCAGCCGACGGTGAACCGGCGCTGGCACGATGGCATCGCGCTCATGATGGGCGACTTCCTCTACTCGAAGGGTTTCCAGCTCTTCACCGCCGCCGGGCTCCAGAGCGAGATGGCCGTGCTCGCGGACACCACGAACCGGATGTCGGTCGCCGAGATGATGCAGTTCGAGTATCACACCAAGCTGGACATGAGCGAAGAGGAGTACCTGCTCCTGATCCGCGAGAAGACCGCATCCCTCATCGAGGCGTCGTGCAGCCTCGGTGCGCTGCTCGCCGGTGCCGATTCCGTCGAGCCGGTCTCGACCTATGGCAACAACGTCGGTCTCGCGTTCCAGATCACGGACGACCTCCTCGATTATCTCGGAGACGAATACGTGGTCGGAAAACCGGTCGGAAGCGACCTGCGCGACGGCAAGGTCACGCTGCCGCTCATCACGGCGCTAGGCAACGCGCCGCCATCGGAGCGCCGCAGAATCGAAACGGAGATCCGCTCCGGGGCCATCTTCGAGGAGCGGTGGCCACAGATGGTTCGCTTCGTCCACACCCATGGTGGAATCGAAGCGGCGCTGGCCCGCGCACGCCGATTCGGTAGCCAGGCGAAACGCGCACTGTTGCGGCTGCCGTCGACGCCGGAGCGCGAAGCGCTCGCGGACGCGGTCGATTTCATCCTCCATCGCTGCAACTGAGCCGATGTCGGTCGAGCCGGCAGCCGCATCCAGGCGGCGTGCACCCACCCGCGGCGACGTGATCCTGCTGCTGCTGTTGGCCGCCGCGATCCCGTGGATGCGCTCCTTCCTGCTTTCCGCCGGGGCGCCGCAGGAGCTCGTCGTGCTCAGCGCGGCGGCGCCAGCGCGCGCGTTGACCCTCTCCGAGTCGCGCGATGTGGAGATCGCCGGACCCCTCGGTACGACGCGCTTGCGCATTCGCGACGGCAGCGCCTGGATCGTCGAGTCGCCGTGCGAGCGAGGTCTCTGTCAAACGATGGGACGCCTGAGACCGGGGCGCAGCCTCGTGTGTATCCCCAACCGCGTGGTCGTGCGCGCGAGCGCTGCGGCCGGGGACGTGGATGCAGTGACCCGGTGAAGAGAGGGATGACGATGTCACACGCGAGCGACATGCGTCTCTGGCCTCGCCTGGCGCTGTTCGCGGCGGCTGCGACGCTGCTCTTCCTCTTCGAGCGAGCGCTCCCGAACCCGCTCCCGTTCTTCCGGCTCGGCCTGGCGAACGTCGTCACGCTGATCGTGCTTCTCGCGCACGGCTTTCGCGCCGCGGCTTGGGTGCTGCTCTTGCGCTTGCTCCTGGGTGGGTTCTTCGCTGGCACGCTTCTCGGACCCCAGTTCCTGCTCGCGACCGCGGGCAGCGCCGCGAGTCTGGTGGTGATGGCGGTCGCCGCGCAGTTTGGCGCGCGCATCTGGAGCCCTCTTGGCATTTCAGTCCTGGGTGCGACGACGCATGCTGTAGCGCAGCTCGTCGTCGTGGCAGCACTCTTCGCTGCAGGACAGGGCGTCTTTCTGCTTCTGCCGCTCTTCGTCGGCATGGCCCTGCTCACCGGGACGTGCACCGGCGTCGTCGCCGACATCGTGTTGGCACGCTTGGACTTGGCCACGCGCACCGCGCCGGAGCGCTCCCCTTGACCCTCCCTGGAGGCTGCGGTACGTTCCGCTTCGTTCTCGTTCCACGCGCGTGGAGCCCTGCGATCGCGTTGTGCTCCGGAGGTCCAGTTGACGCTGACATCGCGCCAGCTCGCGGAGAAGGTTGCGGAGCTGGCCGCCGGCAAGAAGGCGGAGGAGATCACCATCATGGACCTCCGCGGCGTCACCAACTTCGCCGACTATTTCGTTCTCTGCACCGCAACTTCGGACGTCCAACTCCGGGCCGTTGCCGACGCCATTCTGGAGGGACTGGAGAAGATCCAGCACAAGGTGTGGCATTCGGAGGGGTACGAGGCGCGGAGCTGGATTCTCCTCGACTGCGTGCACGTCGTGGTGCATCTGTTCCTTCCCGAGACCCGCGCCTACTACGCGCTCGAGAAGCTGTGGGGAGACGCACCGGTCGAGATGTACGGGACTTGAGGCGCGTTTCCGGAGGCAGCGAGTTGAAGGAGCAGATTCGGGCGGCTCTCGAATCGACGCTGCGCGACCTGCAGCTAGAACCCCCAGCGCAGATCCAGCTCGACGCGCCGCGCGACAAGCGCCACGGAGATTTGAGCAGCAACGTGGCTCTCATCCTGGCGCGGGCAAGCGGGCTGAACCCCCGCGCCCTGGCCGCACGCATCGTCGAGCGCCTGCAGGAGCGCGACGACTGCGGCGCCGACGTCGACCTGGCAGGACCCGGTTTCATCAATTTCCGCGTGCACTCCAGCGGCGTCAGCGCGGCGCTGCGCGAGCTGCTGCGCACGGGCGTCGAGGTGGGACGCTGCGATGCTGGGGCGGGTGCGCGCGTGCAGCTCGAGTTCGTCAGCGCCAACCCCACCGGACCGCTGAACGTCGTCAGTGCGCGCGCAGCGGCGTACGGCAGCACCTTGGCCGCGATGCTGAGTCTGTGCGGCTACGAGGTGCAGTCCGAGTTCTACGTCAACGACGCGGGCCGCCAGATCGAGCTTCTCGGGGCGTCGGTGCGCGCGCGCTTGACAGAGCTTCGCGGCGGTGCGCAACCCGTGCCCGAGGGTGGATACCAGGGGGACTACGTGCGCGAAATCGCTGCGGCGATCCCCGGCGCCGACGCGGACGCCTGGCTCGCACTGCCAGACGCCGAATCGGACGCTGCCTTCGGCGCCTTCGCCGTCGAACGCATGGTGGATTCGCAGAGGGGAAACCTGGCGCGCTTCGGCGTTCGTTACGATCGCTGGTTCCGCGAGTCGGAGCTGCACGGGAGCGATGCCGTCAGCGAAGCGCGAGACGAGCTCGAGCGCAGTGGATACGTCTACGAACGAGACGGGGCACTCTTCTTCCGCAGCACCACGTGGAACGACGCCAAGGATCGTGTCCTCGTGCGCTCCGACGGCACGCCCACGTACTTCCTCGCGGATGCAGCCTACCACCGCAACAAACATGATCGTGGCTTTGCCAAAGTGATCAACGTGTGGGGCCCCGACCATCACGGCCACATCCAGCGCATGCAAGCTCTGGCGCGCGCCTTCGGGTACCCGGAGGAGTGGCTGGAGGTGGTGATCGTGCAGCAGGTGAATCTGGTCGAGGGGGGCGAGAAGGTGAAGATGTCGAAGCGCGCGGGACAGCTGATCACACTCGCGGAGCTCATGGACGAGGTTGGAGAGGATGTGGCGCGCTATTTCTTTCTCATGCGCCAACACGCGTCGCACCTCGACTTCGATCTCGATCTCGCGCGACGGCAGAGCGACGAGAACCCGGTCTACTACGTGAAGTACGCGTACGCGCGTATCTGCAGCATCATTCGCAAAGCCGCGAGCAGCGGGCTGCGCCTGCGTGCCCCGGAGCTGGAGGGGAGCGGGCTCGACCCGGGCGCCGACGCCCCGCTGCCGCAGGCGGCGGCGCTCGAGCGCCTCGAGGAGCCCGCCGAGCGCGAGCTCGTCCAGCAGCTGGTGGACTACCCCGGATTCGTCCGCCGCGCCGCAGAAGCGCGTGAGCCGCACCGGCTCACGACCTACAGCGAAGAGCTGGCGCGAACCTTCCACAGGTTCTATCATGAACAGCGCGTCATCCAGGAAGACCGCGATCTGGGGCTCGCCCGCCTCGCACTGTGCCATGCGACGCGCCGGGTGCTGGCCTCGGCGCTGCACCTGATGGCGATCGAAGCGCCTCAATCCATGTAGGAGGTCGACGTGTCGGCACCACCGATTCTGGTCGTCGGGTCCGTCGCGCTGGACGACATCCGCACTCCCTTCGGCGAGGTGAGCGAAGCGTTCGGAGGCTCCGCCGCCTACTTCTCACTGGCGGCGCGCGTCTTTGCGCCCGTTCGCATGGTCGCGGTCGTCGGCAACGATCTCCCGGCTGAACACCTCGACGACCTGCAGGCCCAAGGCGTCGACACACGTGGGGTGGAGGTGGCCGACGGACTCACCTTCCGCTGGGGCGGCGAGTACGGATACGACCTGAATGCACGCAAGACGCTGTTCACCCATCTGAACGTCTTCGAGAGCTTCCATCCGAGCGTGCCCGCGGCGTTTCGGCGCTCGCCCTACGTCTTCCTCGGGAACATCCATCCCGCGCTGCAGGCGGAGGTTCTGGAGCAGGTGGAGGATCCAGTCCTGGTGGCGCTCGATACGATGAACCTGTGGATCGAAACGGCGCGCAGCGAGCTTCTGCAGGTGCTGGGATCGGTCGACCTGCTCATTCTGAACGACAGCGAGGCGCGCGAGCTGGCGGGGGAGCCGAACCTCGTGCGCGCGGGTCGCGGGCTGCTCGAGCTCGGGCCGAGTTGTGTCGTCATCAAGAAGGGGGAGCACGGCGCCCTGATGCTGGGCGAAAGCAGCATGTTCTGCAGCCCCGCAGTGCCCCTGGAGCAGGTCTGCGATCCGACCGGCGCGGGCGATGCCTTCGCGGGCGGTCTGGTTGGGCACCTCGCAGCCAGCGGTGATCTCTCGGACGACGCCATGCGTCGCGCCATTGCTTATGGAACCGTGCTCGCCAGCTACACGGTGGAGGACTTTGGCGTCGCCGGTTTGCGTGACGTCGAGCGCGCAGACATCGAGAAGCGCTATCGAGAGCTGCGCCTTCTCACCCAATTCGGCGTGGAGGATCCAGTTCAGAAGACGCACGCGTAGACGCACGCGTCGCGTCAACCCAGCCCAGGTGCTCTCCTTGAGAGCATTTCAATTCGTTTGCTACAATCAAAGTCCGCGCGTTGCCTCGTTCCCATTCGAGTTGGAATCCACGTGTCCACAACCCAGGCCGAGGAACTCGTCCGCCTCCTGCCCCGCGTTGTCGCCTGCCGCATTCGTGCCGACGATCAGGGCCACCCGGTTGCAATCATGGTGACCGCGGTGCCCGGGAGCAACGCGCAGGAGGTGCGTGCCGACGTGATCACCGTCCTGGGCGCACAGGCGCGTCTCGACGTTCTCGAAGAGCAGATCCACGTCGCAGTGCTCGAAGAGCCCGCGGAGGAACTCGTCGTCGAGGAGATCGAGGCGGAGGCGCGCCTGCGCCTGCTCTCACACTCCACACGTGTGGGCGAGGAGCGCTCCCAGGCCGAGGTGGAGCTGGCGCACGGGTCGCGCGTGGCGCGGGGCCGCGCCAAGAGCCGCGGGCCGGGTGAAGCGCCGGAGCTGCTGGCCTCCGCGTGTCTCGACGCCGCCGAGAACCTCTGCCATGGTCGCGTCGTCTTTCGACTCGTCGGCTTCCGTTTGACCACGGTCGGCGCCGAGGACGTCGTCTGCGTTCTGGTTCAGGAGACGCGGGGCCGCGACGAACGCCATCTCGTTGGCACCGCACGCGTGTCCACCGATGTGTCTCGCGCCGCCGCCTATGCGGCGCTCGATGCCGTCAACCGCCGCCTCGGCCGCATCCTCGCCGACCCCCCCACCGACTACGAGATCACCTGACACTTGCGACGCGGCCCCGCGCGAGCCGGAGCAAGCGCTTTAGGCGGACGCTTGGCTGCGCCCATCCCGGGCTCCGCCTGCGCTCGGCACGCGCGCGGCCCGGGCCTCCTGCCCTCGCTTTCGCTCCCGTGACGCCGCCTGGAGCGCTGGCGCCGCCGCGCAGCGCTTGACCGCTGAGTCGCGCGAATCCTACGGTGCCGGCGGGGGTGCAGCGTGCGCTACAGAGACTCCGGTGTCGACATCGACCGCGCCAACCAGATCGTACGGGGAATCAGTGAACTGGCACCGCCGACTTGGGGGCCGCGCGTGCTGTCGCGCATCGGCCACTTCGGCGGGCTCTTCGACGCCAGCGACCTGGGGCGTGCCCCGGTGCTGGTGTGCAGTGTCGATGGCGTCGGCACCAAGACGCACGTGGCCACTCTCGCCGGCCGCTACCGCGGGCTCGGGGTGGATATCGTCCACCATTCGGTGAACGACATCCTCGTCCAGGGCGCGCGACCGCTGCTGTTCATGGATTACGTCGCGGCCGCGCAACTGGAGGAGAGCGCGGTGCTCGAGATCGTCGGCGGCATGGTCGATGCGTGTCGCGCGCACGCCTGCGCGCTCCTGGGCGGAGAGACTGCAGAGATGCCGGGCACGTATACGGCGGGTGACTACGACGTCGTCGGTTCCATCGTTGGCGTCGCCGAGCGCGATCGCTTGCTCACGGGTGAGCAGGTCCGCGTGGGGGACGAGGTGTGGGGGCTGCCGTCGAGCGGTTTGCACACGAACGGCTACTCGCTGGCGCGCCGCATTCTCCTCGAGGAGGCGCGGCTTTCCCTCGACGCCACCCCGGACGGTCTCGAGACGAACCTCGGTGCAGCACTCCTGGAGCCGCACCGCTCCTACTTCGAGCCGCTCTGGCCCCTGCTGCAGGAGAAACGCCTGCACGCTCTCGTGCACATCACGGGCGGTGGTTTCTTCGACAACATCCCACGCGTGTTGCCGGCACACTGCGAAGCGGAGGTCGATCCGACCCTGTGGGAGATCCCTCCTCTCTTCCGTCTGATCGAGCGGCTCGGAAACGTCGCCACCGAGGAGATGCGTCGCGTCTTCAACCTCGGGATCGGCATGGTCGTCCTCGTCGACCCGGCGAACGTGGAGCCACTGCTCGCACGCTGCCCCGAGGCGCGCCGCATCGGCAGGGTCGTCGCTGGCACCGGCGGCGTGCGTTTCCGCTAGTCGGCAGCGTTCCTCTTCCCCACGTCTCGGCTGCACCAGGAGCATGCACGCTGACTGTGCAGATCTGCTTCGCGCCTGCGCGCGCGTGATTCACGCACCCCCGCCCTCGGAGCGAGCGATCTGCGCCTCCACGAGCCAATCCGCAGACCGGCGCGGCTCGCAAACGCACGTCGTGCGCGATCTGGAGCGCGACGCCTGCACGCGTGAAGCATTCCCGGCACGGTCCCGGCTTTCTGGTACGAAGCCTGCCATGGCGCGGACGTTCCGACTGAGCTGCGGATCACTTCTGCTCTGTGTCGGAGGTGTCCTACTCCGGCGAGCAACACGAAAGGAGTCGCAGATGGAGGCGACGCCGACCGCGGTCGGCGCGGAGCGCAACGAGAGGTCGCAGGCGAACGAGTGGCACGTCGTCTCGGGGCGGGCCGATGTGGGGGAACCCTTGTCGCAAGGGCTCCGGGTGGTGCGTGAGCTTCTGAACGGAAGCAACTCCGTTCTCTTCTCGATCCTGCCGCGGGGACTCCTCTTTCATGCCGCCGCCGGCAACGACTCGGCGCGGCTGGCACAGCAGCTGGTGCATCAGGCGGAGGCGTTGCACGAGCTCGTCCAGGGTCCTTGCATACTCGGTGCCCCCGTCGCCGCAAACGGTGATTCGCAGGTGACCCTGCTGCCGCACTCTCCGGTGGCGGACAGCTGGATCCTCGCCGAGCGCGCACATCGCGACGCAGCTTTCGGGTTGGCGCTGATGCGGCTGCGGCCTCACGAGCAGGTCGTTCCAGCGCGACTCCGATTCGCACACACCGTGTTTCGAGACCTCGCCCTGATGGTGCGTCGACGCGCCGCAGAAGCGGCGCCGCCGCGCAAGCTCGACGCCCGCTGGCAAAGGCACCGGTTCGCGGGGTTGGTCGGTGGATCGCGCCTGATGCGGACTCTGTTCCGCACCATCGAGAAGCTCGCCGCGTCCGACGTCAACGTCCTCCTGCTCGGGGAAAGCGGCACCGGCAAGGAGCTCGTAGCCCGCGCGGTGCACGATAGCGACCTCTACGCGGGGCGTCGCTTCGTGGCGCAGAATTGCGCTGCACTCCCGGAAGCGTTGCTGGAAAGCGAGCTCTTCGGTCACTGCAAAGGCGCCTTCACCGGTGCGAACTTCGAAAAGAAGGGCCTCTTCGAAGAAGCGAATGGTGGCACCTTCTTTCTCGACGAGATCGCCGACATGCCACTCCCGCTCCAGATCAAGATGCTCCGCGTGCTTCAGGATGGCGAGATTCGCCGACTCGGAGAGACGCGCACGCGGCGAGTGCAAGCGCGCATCATTGCAGCAACGAACAAGAACCTGGCTCAGGAGGTGGCGCACGGTCGCTTTCGCGAGGACCTCTACTACCGGCTGAACGTCGTTCGACTCGAGCTGCCGCCTCTGCGGCGCCGCCGCGAGGACATTGCGCTGCTCGCGCGCTTCTTCTGCGACAAGGTATGTGCACGTCTTGGGCGCGACGCGTTGCGCTTCACTGACGCGGCGCTCTCGCGGCTCGTCGAGTACGACTGGCCCGGCAACGTGCGCGAGCTCGAGAACGAGATGGAGAGGCTCGTTGCGCTGCATGGCGACGCGAGCGAGATCCACCCGTACATGTTGTCGGAGCGCCTTCGTTACGGCTCGACTGTCGATTGGTCTCTGGAGCGCCTGGAGGAGATACACGACCTGCACCGGGCGACCGAGTATCTGGAGCGCGCCATGATCGCACGCAGCCTGGAACGTCACGCGTGGAACAAGTCGCGCTCCGCCGTGGAGCTCGGTGTCAGCCGGCAAGGCCTGATCAAGAAGATCAAGCGCCTGCAGCTGCTGCGGCCGGATGCAGCCACGCCGGGGCAGGAGGGGTCTCGAGCGACATGTCAGCTGCAACTGCCCTTTGCAGAGGAGTGGAGCGACCCGGCTCCAGGCGCAGAGGTCTACGCTTTCGCCGCAGAGTGACGCAACGTTTCTGGAAGGAGATCGGTTCGCGAGAGGGAAGCAGGTGGGCGCGCGCGGGGAACCTCCAGGTTGCAACGCGATCCGACGCGCGACCCGCAGTCCGTGCGGGCCCAGCACGCGCCACCTTTCCGAATCTTCTTGTCGGGGGCAGCTGGGGCCGCGTACGATGACGCCGCCAACGAGCGCACAGCAATCGTCGTTCCAGCACGCCGGGTCGTGGTCGTCGTCGAATGGCACGCAAGCGTCGAGATCTTCTTGCGCAGCGCGACTCGATCTCCTTCGCGGCTGGCATCCTCTTCGTCGCACAGAGCCTGATCTTCCGGCGCTTCAGTCTCGACGACGCCTTCATCGCCTACCGCTATGCGCGCCACATCGGAGCCGGGCTCGGTCCCGTGATGAATCCGGGGGAGCGCGTCGAAGGCGTGTCAAACCTGCCGTGGACGGCACTTCTTGGCCTGCCCGCGGCGCTCGGTCTGGAACCGCATACGTACGCGCCTCTGCTCAGCTTCTTCTGTGGCCTTGTGACCGTGGGGCTGGTGGCGGAGCTGGCGGCGCGCGTGATCGGAGATCGTCGTGCGGGTGGCGCTGCGTCACTGTTCTTCGCCTCGATGGCGCCGGTTGCGGTCTGGAGCGTCAGCGGAATGGAGACGCTCGCCTACACGTGTCTGCTGACTCTGCTTGGGCTCGTGGCGGTGCGTGCCCTGGAAAAGGAGCGCAGCGGAGCCGCCACGGGTCTGCTCCTCGGCTGCGTGGCGATCATGCGCCCGGAGGGTGCTTGCTTCGCAGCGCCGCTGCTGCTGGCGTCGTCGCACGCGCCGCGCTGGCAAGCGCGCCTTCTTCTGGGAGCGGCGTGCGTCGTCGTGCCGCTGCTGCTGTTCCGTTTTCTCTTCTATGGCGCCTGGGTTCCGAACCCGGTCTATGCGAAGGCCACTCTGGGCATCGCCGTGCTCGGGGCGGGGGCGCTCTACGTGGCCAAGATGATCCTCGCCTACCCACTCCATTTTGGCGCCACCCTTCTGCTGCCGCGCGCCGGCGTCGCCGCGTCTGCAAAGCGCCTTCTGCTCGGATGGATTGCGGTCCAGGTGTTCTTGACCCTGCTCGTGGGTGGAGAGCGTTTTCCAGGATACCGGTTCCTGGTGCCGGCTCTTCCTGCGCTGGCGGTTGCTGTGGAGGTAGCGCTGCGCCGCCTTCGGAGCGATCCGATGCGCTCCGCTCGGCTCGTCGTCCTTTCGACTGTCGCCATGCTGCTCGGGATCCTGATCCTGGTGGCTCCTCGCACACTCCTGCCGCTGGCGAACGGGCTCCTGAGCTTGGCGCGCACGTACCGGGATGCCACGGAGCACGCGCCGAGGCTCGTGGGCGAGTTGCGCTTTGTGGGTGCAATGAGTCTGGCGACAGGGATCGCCCTCGCGCTTCTACATCGTGGAGACGCTGCTCTGCGCGACGTCGAGGAGGTCGACGCTTCGAAGAGCGCGCGCCGGAAGGCACCGCGGTTTGCGCGTCCCGTGCACGAGAGCGGGCACGCGCGCCACGCCATGGGGATCGCGCTGTTGATCACGCTCGCCATCACGCTGCTGCCTGGCTGGAGGGACCCCTCGCTGCGTGTCTGCCTGCAGCCGGATCCTGCCGTGGTGCACGGTCGCCCGGTGGGGGAGTGGCTGCGTGAGCAGGTTCCGGAGAGCACGCTCGTTGCGACCAACTGCGCCGGCAGCTTGCCCTACTTCTCCCAGGTGCGAGTAGTCGACATGCTGGGCCTGACCGACGCGCACGTCGCACGCTCCCGGCCCGATCGTTCCCAGTGGCTCGGACACGAGAAGGGGGATGGCGCCTACGTTCTGCGGCGAGCCCCCGACATCATCGTTCTGGGTGGACCCGAGGGATCGGCAACGCCGTGGCCTTTCCCCGCCGACCGGCAGATCGCAGCCGCGGCGGAGTTCCAGCGCGACTACGTGCTGCGGCGCGTGCCGCTCGAGGGCTTCGAGTTCCTCTTCTACGGGCGCAGCGACTCGGTCGTGCCGGCCATCTCCGGAAGCGCCGCAACGGGAACGCCGTGATGCGACGCCTTCCGCTGAGTGCGGTCGTGCTCGTGAGCGCCGTGATGCTCGCGTCGTCGCAGGCGCCACTCGGCATCGCGCCGCTTGCGTGGATCGCGCTGGTTCCGTTTCTGATCGTTCTGATGCGCCGCGATGTCCGCGACAGGGACGCGATGCGTCTTGGTCTGCTCTTCGGTTTCCTCCTGCATGCCGCCACGCTGCACTGGTTTCTTCTCCTCGATCCCACGTCGGAGTTCGCACGCCCCTGGTTCCTCATCCCGTCGTACCTCGCGCTCGCGACCTGGCTCGCTCTGCCCTGGAGCCTGGTCGCGTTTCTCGTGGTGCGATCGCGCGAGCGGCTCGGTGCGGCTGCGCTCTTTTGGCTTCCAGCCCTGATTCCGTGGACGGAGTGGTTGCAGGCACAAGGTCCGCTCGCGTTTCCGTGGGTTCGTCTCGGCGCGACGCAGGTCGGGCTGCTGCCGCTTGCACAACTCGCCAGCGTCGTGGGTGTCCTCGCTCTCTCCGCCTGGGTGGCGCTGGTCAACGTGCAGCTCGCCCTCCTCTGTGTGGCGGCGCAGCGCTCCAGGGCGCTTCTGCTGCTCGCACTTCTCGCCGCGCTCGCTCTTCCCGGTGCGCGCCGCGCGCAGAAGCTGGCGTCTGCCTGGGATGCCGCTGCCGTGGAGGGCTCGGCGCTGCGCGTGGCGCTCGTGCAGCCGGACGTCGAGCTCACGGTGAAGTGGACGATGCGCGACTACGGTTTGCAGCTGCTGGAGGGATTGACGCATGCGGCCGCGCCCTCACGCCCTGACCTCGTGGTCTGGCCCGAGACTGCGGTGACGTGCGACATCCTGCAGACGCCGGAGGTCTTCGAGCGGCTCGGTTCCCTGTCACGCGTCACGCCGCTTCTGTGTGGCTTCCCCAGCGCGCGGCGTGACGCCCGCTATGCGAACAGTGCGGCGCTGATTCGCGATGGCACACTGCTGGGACGCTACGGCAAGGAGAAGCTCCTTCCGCTCGGCGAGCGTCTGCCGCGGGTGCTGATGCAGCCGGGGCGCTCCGGCTCCAACTTCGTGGCCACGGCCGCGTCGCGTCCGCTCGAGATGGCGCCTCGGACGCGCCTCGGCGTTCTGGTGTGCTGGGAATCGGCTTTCTCGTCGCTGGCGCGAGAGCGCGCGCGCCAGGGTGCCGATCTGCTCGTCAACGTCGTGAACGATGGCTGGTTCGGAAGGGCGGTGGCCCTGCAGCTTGCAGCGCAGGCGCGTTTGCGCGCCGTGGAGACCGGATTGCCGCTGCTGCGCTGCGCTAACAACGGATTCTCCTTCGTCTGCGGACCGAGCGCTGAGGTTCGCGGCGTGGCGGCGTTCCGGTCGCGCGGCGTGGTGGAGGCGACGCTGCCGCCCTCGTGCGCGACCGCCTACAGGCGCTGCGGCGATGCACCGCTTCTGGCGGCGTGTGCGCTTCTGCTTGTGGCGCTGGCCGTGCGCACGGGCAGTCGAG
>CP070763.1:2210299-2222650 GCA_020349025.1 Candidatus Latescibacterota bacterium
GCGCGCGCGCTCGGGAGGGTCGCGTCATCGGGAACGGGCGCGACCACAGCTCCACACGCACCGCAGAAGCGGCTGTTCACCGGGACTTCGGACGAGCAAGAGGTACAGCGCGTCATCGTCCTGGGAGAATGCCAGACCCGGCTGCGGATGAGAAGTGGCGCGTGCTCTTCGGCCGCTCAGCCGATTCGAAACGTCTGTACGCGGTTGTTGCGACAATCGCAGACGTGGATGAGCCCGTGCGCGTCGGCAGCGATTCCCATCGGGTGGGCAAACTGGCCACGACCGACGCCCTCGGATCCCCAGGAGCCGGCGAAAGCGCCGCCGACGAGAACGAAGATGCGGTGAGCGGAGAAGTCGGACACGTACACGCGCCCGCTGGAGTCGACGGCGATGCCGCGTGGATCGCGCATCTCGCTGCCGACCGGCTCCGACGGCCAAGTGCCCCCGGGGGCGCCGTCCCGATCGAAGCACTGGATGCGTTCGTTGTCGCGATCCGCGACCAACACGCTGCCGGCCGCGTCGAGCGCAACGCCATGCGGAAATCGAAGCTGGCCTGCTTTGCTGCCGGAACCGCCCCATGTTTCGAGCAGCGCCCCACCTCGATCGAAGATGAGAATGCGATGTGCATTCCGATCCGACACGAAGACACGACCGTCGCTTGCCACTGCGACACCGTGCACGAAACCATTGGGGTCCTCGGTCGCGGTCCATGCGCGCTGGAAACGACCTTGCGAATCGAACTTCTGAATGCGACGGTTGCCGGTGTCGGCGACAACAACGACTCCGTGTTCGTCGGTTGCGATCCCCATCGGTCCGAGAAACTGCCCGTCACTTGATCCGGCATCACCCCACGTGCCGAGGAATCGTCCCTCCGCATCGAAACGCTGAACGCGGTGATTGAACGTGTCCGCGACGAAGACGTCTCCCCCGGGGCCCGTGGCCAGATCGACTGGGTGAAGCAGCTCACCGTCTCCGGCGCCTGCCCGACCCCAGTGACGCACGAACTCTGCGTGCACTTGCTTGCCCGTCATCGGCGTCTCACCGTTTCCTCTTTGCCCGTCGCCTTCGGGCTCGCAACGACCCAGCGACCTCTACGAGGCCGAGATCGTCCCGCGTGGAGCGTGCGCCGGGCACGCTCTCACGCGTCGGACACTCTTCACGACCTCGAAGCCAGCACTCCCACCATTTGATCGCGCTTGTGAGGATGATCACGGCGCCGGCGCGCCAGGGATCGTCGTCTACCAGGAGCCGCCGCCGCCACCGCCGCCGCCGCCACCCGAGAAGCCGCCGCCACCGCTGCCACTCGAGCGCGGTGAGGTCGCCAGCGATTGGCCCGCCCGACTCATCGCACCGGAGAGGCTTTGCTCGAAGGCGTGGGTCGAGAAGCCGTGGTGGTGATGGGTGCTCGCGTACCAGACCGGGCCCGCCTGGTCGTAGATGCCTTCAAACTTCTTCGCCCACTTCGATGCGACGCCGAGAGCCATCGCATAAGGCAGCAAACGTTCGAAAACGCTGCGCGCGTCCGCCTGCTCGAGTTGATGCTTGTCGACGCGAGCGGTGAACTCCTGGAAACCGAGAGCCCACATGCGCAGGCGCGTGCCGGCGTGGGTACGGCGCGGCATGGCGGGCGAGAAGAAGAGGAAAAGCAGGAAGGTCACGGCGCCAGACGCGATCGGCACGATGAGCGCGTTGGGGAGGACGCCACCCCTCCAGAATACCCACAAGATTCCCACGCCCGCCGTGAGCGCTCCGGCGGCGAATCCGCCACCAACGTAGCGTCTGCGCACCGTGCTCGGATTGCCGGCGAAGTGGCCTTGGTCGACGAGCCTGTCGTAGAGGGCGCTGCGAATGCCGGGGAGCCGCTTGTAGAACTCGTTCTCGAGGTCCTTCGTGCTCACGTCGTGCCCCGATTCGAAGAGACCTTCCAGGATACGGCGTTCGTGGGGATGCAGATCAGCGTCGCTCTTGTCGGGATTGCGCGCGAAACGCGTCTCCTCGCTGCTCACGAGACCCCAAAGCAGTTCCTTCTTCGACTCGCGGATCGTCAGGTATCCACGCACGGCGAGATCGACGATCGTCGCCGTGATGTCGCGCAGGTGGACCTGCTCGTCGAGGATCGTACCGATCCCGCCCGGCGAGACGTTGGCTGGCGGCTCGTAACGCACCGCCACCGAGTACGACCCTGGGTCGCGACCCGAGCGAACGTAGCGACGCCACAAGAGCCCGAGACAGGCGAGCGGGACGAGCACGATCCAGTTGTCGGACAGGAAGCCGAGAGCGCGTGACACGCGCCCGGGAAAACCCACGGCGCCAGGAGGCCACGCGGCCACGATGGTCAAACCTTCGCGCGGCGCGAGTGGTCGGGTGACGGTGTAGGTCACCACCCCTGGCCCCGGAACGACAATCTCCACTGGTTGCTCGCGGCTGCCGAAGCGCCCCGCGTACGCCACGGTCACGAGCGAGTCGGCATCGAACGCCACCGGCAAGCGCACCGTCGCCGACGCCGTGCGGATCGTCGTATTCCACTCGTGTCCGGTGCTGTTCCAGTAGAGCTCCTGGCTGTCTTCGAAGCGGCGCAGCGCACCACGCACTTCGTAGCGAAGGATGTACACCACACGCCCGCGGACGCGACGGTCGGCGCTGCCGATGCGGATGCGCACGTCGCGTCCTTTGCGGCGAACCCGCGTCTCGTGCGCCTTGCCGTGCTCATCCACGACTTCGAGGAGACGAAAACGGTAGGAGTACCCGACCCCGATGCGATCCGTGTAGCACACCGGGATCGAGCGGTAGATTCCGTGTCGCGCCTGGCTGAAGTCGACCTCGATCCGCTCCTCGACGAGCAGATCGGCGTTCGCCTGCACGGTGAGATCGGTGTGGAAGCGGGCGATCGTGAAGCCGCCAAGATCGGCTCTCGCCGCGGCGGCGACCAAGATCGTGGCCGCACAGGCGAGGATCGCGATGCTCGCGCGAGCACTCATGAGCCGGTGCCGAAATCGACCTTCGGGACGGCGCGCTCGGCCGCATCCTCGAGCTCGAAGAAGTCGCGCTCCTTGAAGCCGAACGTCCGCGCGATGAAGGTATCGGGGACGGATTGGATGCGTGTGTTGAAGTCGCGCACGACGGCGTTGTAGTAACGTCGGGCGTTCTGGATATCGGCCTCGAGCTTCTCCAGCGAAGCCTGCAGGTCGCGAAAACCCTCGTTCGCCTTGAGATCTGGATACGCCTCCGCCAGCGCAAAAAGGGAGCGGATCTGTTGTCCCAGGAGGCTCTCCGCAACGCCGGTTTCGCGCACGCTGCCACCGCCGCGCGCCGACTCCGCCTGGTTGCGAGCGCGCACGACTTCTTCCAACGTCGAACGCTCGTGTTGCGCGTAGCCCTTCACCGTCTCGACCAGGTTGGCGACCAGGTTGTGGCGCCGCTTGAGCTGGACGTCGATGTCGGCCCACGCGCCCGCGGCGCGATTCCGCAGGCCCACCAGCTTGTTGTAGACCGCGACGCCCCACAGAAGGAGCAGAACGATCACGACGATGAAGGCAATCTCCAAAACCGGCTCCCGCACAGCACGAACCCTGTGTCTCTCTCTGCACAGACGAATCGGCTCTTGACGCGGTTGCGCCGTCGCCTCCGCATCATTCGCCTTTTCCCGGATCGGGTCAAGAAGGAGTTCCACGTCTTCGGATTGGGGTGGGTCGTCGTTTGCGCAAGCCTCGCAAGCGCTCGGCCCCTCTGCTACGCTGGCTGCCGAGACAAACCCCGGAGCTTCGCCATCCGTCTCCGCGCCTGGCAGAAGAACGCACTGCTCGCCACCGCCTCCCTCCTCTTCCTGTTCGCGGTGGCGGAAGCCGTGACCAGACTCCTGTGGGAGCCGGGCGGATACCAGCCCGTGATCCGTGCCGATCCGGTCTACGGCTGGGCTCTCGACCCGGGCACGCGGCTGCACGCCGTCGACACCGACCGCAGCATCGATTTCACCATCGAGGTCAACGCGTTGGGGTTGCGCGACCCGGAGCGTACGCGTCGGAAACCGCCCGGTGTTCAGCGGGTTCTGCTGCTCGGCGACTCGATGGCCTTCGGCACGGGAATCGAGATCGGGTGGCGCTATAGCGACCTACTCGATTCCAGCCTGGGCGGTGACGTCGAGGTCGTCAACGCCGCCGTTCCCGGTTGGGGAACCGACCAGGAGTTCCTCTACCTGTGTCGTGAAGGGCTCAGCCTCGAGCCTGACGCCGTTGTCCTGGCCCTTTGCCTGGCGAACGACGTCAGCAACAACAGGCTCCAACACCAGCTCTTCGGCTTCGCACCGAAGCCGCGCTTCGTTCTCGACGCGGGTGTGCTGGTGCACGAGCCGCCCGCGATCCAAAGCGAGGCTTCGGCGCGTCAAAGGCTGGGGACTCTTCTCAAGAAGAGTCGCTTCGCGCACTACGTGGGGCGCCACCTGAGAACGCTGCAATCGCAACGTCGCAGCCGAAGCGCGCCGGTGGCTCCCTACCACCCGGAGGATCTCGATTCGGGCGAGTCGCACTGGGCCGCGTTCCGCAAGCCGTACACGCCGAGCTTCGAGGCCGCCTTCCAGGTCACCGAAGCACTCATCGAGGCGACGTTCGATTCCTGCACGGCGCGCGGCGTTGCACTCATTCTCTTCGCTTTCCCCATGAAGTTCGAAGTCGATCCAGTCGCGCGAGAGCGTGAGCTGCACCACTACGGCTACGACCCTTCCTGGTTCGACCTGATGGCACCCTACGAACGCGTGCAGCGTCTCGCCGAACGTTTGGAAGTCCCTTTCATCAGCGCGCTCGACGACTTTCAGAGGTCGCACCAGAAGCAACCGCTCTTTCTCGCACGCGATGCACACCCGAACGCAGCGGGACATGCGGTGGCGGCCGCCAGCCTCGAGGATGCGGTGCGACGCGCGCTCGCTGCGGCCGCCCGCGAGCACACGACTCGCTGACAGCCTTGGAGGTGAGGGATCGAAATGGCGCGAAGTCCCATGGCATCGATACACAACGCACTCCTGCTGCTCGGGGCCGTCACCTTGGCCCTGTCGTCACCGGCACGCCCGGTTGGCGCGGGCGCCGGAGCGACGCGCGCGTCGGACGCACGGGAGGCGCAGAAAGGCCGCGAGCCCGAAGCCGTCTCGCTTCTGGGGAAACCGCTTCATCCGATGGTGCTCACACCCGAGAGAAGCCAGAAGCTCGAGGAGGACCTGGCACGGGCGCAGGCGGCGTTCGACGACAATCCGGATGCTCTCGACAATGTCATCTGGCTCGGCCGGCGCCTGGCGTACCTCGGCCGTTATCGAGAAGCGATTGTGGTCTACACGCGTGGTCTCGAGAGTTGGCCCATGTCGTACCGGCTGTTGCGTCACCGCGGGCACCGCTGGATCAGCGTACGCGAGCTCGACAAAGCGATCGCCGATCTCGAGCGTGCGGTCACGCTGATCGAGGGGGTGCCGGATGCAATCGAGCCGGATGGAGCGCCGAATCCCTACAACATTCCGCGCAGCACGTCGCACTCGAACATCTGGTACCACCTCGGCCTCGCCTACTACCTGCGTGGGGACTTCGAGGAGGCAGCACGCTGCTACCGGGAGTGCATGCGGTACTCGGGCAACGACGACATGCTGTGCGCCACGACCGACTGGCTCTACATGACGTATCGCAGGCTCGGCCAGGGCGAGGCCGCGCGCGCGCTGCTCCAACCGATCCGTGCCGAAATGGAGATCCTCGAGAACCACGCGTACCACAAGCGCCTCTTGATGTACAAAGGCGAGCTCGCGGCCGATTCCCTCCTGTCGCCGGAGGGCGCGAGCGATCTCGACCTGGCCACGCAGGGGTACGGCGTCGGCAACTGGTATCTTTGCAACGGCGACACGGCGACGGCGCGGGCCACCTTCGAGCGCGTCGTCGAAGGCAGGTACTGGCCGGCGTTCGGCTACATTGCCGCGGAATGCGAGCTGTTGCGCTTGCGATGATGCCGGCGCGTAGCAACAACCCGAACCGAGAGTGCTACGATGACAGACTTTCAACCCTTTCTCATGGAACGCTTCATGTCGATGTACGAACACGACGTGGAGTACAACCTGTCGGAGAGCGGCGTGCATCCCGTCGCATTGGGCGAGCTGTTGGAGGAGCAGCCCGGGGCGCTCGAGGCGCTGGTCGCGACGCCGCTCAACTACCCGCGCGTCAACGGCACACCGCAGCTGCGGGAGCACATCGCAGCCCTGTATGCGGGCGCGGCGACGCAGAACGTCCTCGTGACGGTGGGCGCGATCGAAGCGAACTACAACGCGATCCAGGCCCTCCTCTCCCCGGGGGACGAGATCGTGATCATGCTGCCCAACTACATGCAGATCTGGGGAATCGCGCGGAACCTGGGGCTCGGGCTCAAGAGCTTCCGGCTGCGAGAGGAACGCGACTGGGCTCCCGACCTGGCCGAGCTCGAGGAGGTCGTCACGTCCGAAACGAAGCTGATCGCGGTCTGCAACCCCAACAACCCCACGGGCGCGGTACTGGAGGCTGCGGAAATGGACGCGATCGTTGGCTGCGCCGCGCGCGTGGGCGCGTGGATCCTTGCCGACGAGGTCTACAGCGGGGCAGAGCGCCTCAACGATGAGCCGACGCCTTCCTTCTACGGCCGCTACGACAGGGTGATTGCGGTGGGGAGCCTGAGCAAAGCGTACGGTTTGCCCGGGCTGCGGATCGGTTGGGTCGTCGCACCGAAGGAGACGGTCGATGCCATCTGGGCGCGCCACGAGTACACGACGATCAGCGCCACGATGCTCGGAAACGAGCTGGCAGCGATCGCCCTCTCCTCAGCGACACGCGCGCGCCTTCTCGGCCGCACGCGTCGCTACGTCCGCGATGGATTCCGAACGCTCGAAGAGTGGTTGCGTACCCGTGGCGAGGTCTTCCGCGTCGTTCCGCCGCAGGCGGCGGCCATCGCCTTCCTGCACTACGCTCTCGACATCAACTCCACCGAGCTCGCCGAACGCCTGCGCCGCCAGAAGAGCGTGCTTCTCGTCCCGGGCGACCACTTCGGCATGGATCGGTTCGTGCGCGTCAGCTTCGGGCTACCACGCGACCAGCTGCTTGCAGCGCTCGAGCGCATCGCCGAGCTCATCGACGAGCTCTCTTTGGAGACGCGCTGAGACATCGCGCTGGCGTGGTCGCTCGCGCCGCATCAGCCGGCGCCACGGATGTCATGCGAAGCGTACACAGTAGATGGGCGGGAGGTGCGTCGACAGGCAGCTCCAGGAATCGCCCCGGTCTTCGCTGATCCACAGACTTCCTGTCGTCGAGCCCATGACGAGGCGCTCGCCGCTGCGATCGACGTCGAGCCCGTGCCGGTAGACCAGGTCGTACGCGTGCTCCTGCGGCAGCCCCTGTCGCAAGACCTCGAAGCTCTCGCCACCGTCCTGCGTCCGCGCCACGACGAGCTGCGCGTCGACCGGGATGCGGCACTCGTCCTTCACCGCCGGGACGAACCACGCGGTTGACGGGTCGTGTGGGTGGACACCGACGGCGAAGCCGAAAACCGAGGGCTCGACGTTCTCCAGCACGTGCCAGGTCGCGCCGCGATCGTTCGATTTGAAGACCCCGTTATGGTGCTGAACCCAGAGTGAATCGGGTTGCGAAGTGCACTGCACGAGCCGGTGCGGATCCTGGATGGCTGGATCGTCGCGACGCTCCGGTGGCATGTACGCAGCGAACATCCCTTTGCCGGTGCATTCCCAGCTCTCGCCATCGTCACGCGTCGTCCACACTCCACCGCAGGAGACCCCGAGCGTTACGACGCCGCTGTCGCGCGGGTCGACACAGATCGAGTGGATCCCGGGGACGTCGTATCCACCTCCGAACCACTTCCAGCGCTCGGGGCGCTCCCAGAGCGTGCGCTGCAGGTGCCATGTCGAGCCACGGTCGTCGGAGCGGAAAAGCCCGCCCGGGAGCGTGCCCGCCCAGAGGCGGCCCGGCTGGTCGCCGCCACCCGCTTCCAGGGACCAGATGAGCCGGAGCGACGTGTCGTCGTCATCCGCCTGCGGGTACGCCGGGGGCGTGATCTCCTCCCACGCTTCGCCACCGTCATCCGAGCGATGCAGCTTGACACCGTAGTGTCCCAGGTTGAGCGCCGCATAGAGCGCTTCGTCGCGAGCGTCGGGGAGAACCATGGTGACCGGGTCGGCGAGAAAGGCCGTGCGGGTGATCTTCCATCGATCTCGGCGCTCCCACGTGAAAAGACCCTTGCGCGTTGCCACGAGGATCCGGTCGTTCATGGTCCACCTCCTCGGTAAGAGTACGAAGCGCGCCAATCAGCCACCCGACAACGCCTGCATCACGAAGAGCTCATCCGACTCGCCGACGGCGTCGCTCAGATGGCGCCGGTCCTCGACGATCTCGCCATTCAGGAACACCACGACGTGCTGGCGCAGAAAGCCTTGATCGTCCAGCACATAGCCGCGCAGTCGCGTGTTGCTCGCAAAGACCGCTTCGAGAACCTCGCGAACGGTGCGGCCCGGCACATCGACGGATGGCGCGGCGACATGCCGTTCCAGATTCGGCGTGAAGACCACGCGCGGCATCCCATACCTCCAATCGGCAGCGAGATCAGGTCATTGTAGCGCAACTGGAGCGCGAAAATCTCCGGCCTGCGTCTCGCAGAAAGTCCGATTTCGTCCTGCGCGCTCTTGCTTTTCACCCGATCACTGCCCAGCTTGTTGGTGGCCTGCCAACTCGCATCGATCCATGTGCACGATCTCGCTGAACCGGAGAATGTCTCTCGGGACAGCCGCCGTGTCACCAACGCTACGTTGGTGCTTGTGTGCGCTCGCGATCGTAGCAATCGCGCTCCTTTTGCGTCTCGTCATCGCATCCGGCGCGCGGAACCCGGGGCACGCAGATCCTGCGTACTACACGACGGTCGCGGAAAACCTCGTCGACGGCAGAGGGTTCGTCATCGACTACATCTGGCACTTCCTGGCGAGACCCAATGCACTCACCCACTATAGCAACGATTATTGGATGCCCCTGCCCTCCGTGTTCATCGCTTCTTCTTTCATTCTGTTTGGTCGGTCGACCTTCGCGGCCGTGCTCCCCTCGGTCCTCTTCGTGCTGGCGCTCTTTCCGCTGACCTATCGCGTCGGTCGGGCGTATGCGCGCTCTCGCTTCGTTGCCCTCTCTGCGGCGTCCCTCGTTCTCTTTCTACCGGCCCTTTTCGAACACTCTCTCGTATCCGACTCGACGGCGTACTACGTTGTGTTCGCCGTCGCCAGCCTTCTGTGCATGATCCTCGCGGCTGAGAACGTGCGTTTCCTTCTCCTCGCCTCTCTCTTCGCAGCCCTGGCACACCTGACACGGCAGGATGGGATCCTGCTCCTCGTCACGCTCGTGATCGCGGTTGTCGCATCGCCAAAGTTGCCACGCGATCGCCATCGGATCCTCTGGCTCGTTCTCGTCTTTGCAGTCTATGTCGCGACGCTCTCACCACTGCTGGTGAGCAACTACCGGGCCTTCGGTTCTCCGTTACCGGCTGGACCTGGGAAGACGCCCTTCCTGACCGCATACGAGGATCTGTACTCCTACTCGAAGGAGCTGTCGCTGGGCGCATACCTCGACTGGGGCACGACCCAGATTGTGGCGTCCAAGCTCGATCGGGCAGCACGGTGCGCAACGGAGGTCTTCAACCTGCTGGGCGGATTCGCCTGGGCCTTCGTAGTGTTGGCCGGACTCGACCTGGCGCGTTTCGGCGTGCAGCGACGCTTCCGGTATGCCTACATTCCACCGTTCCTCTTTCTCCTCACGCTTCTCGGCTTCTACGTGATCATCGGCACGGCGGTGGCTGAGTGGGCATTCTGGCGAACGATCCCGGCGATGGCTCCATTTCTGCTCGTCGCCGTCGCGTCCGGCATCGAGCGGAGTACGCCCAACCGCAAGACCGCGATCGCCTTGGTCGGGCTCTTGGTTCTTCTCTTCGCCTGTCAGGGCGTGCAGTCGGCTCGAGCGCGGATCCAGCGCGACAATCGCATCGCGAGCGAGCTCGTGCGTGTCCGCGACGTGCTCGACGAGTTGGCCGCAGCGATGCCGGAGCAAGAGCTCGTCGTCATGACTCGTGATCCGTGGGAGGTCTACCATTGGACGCGGCGCAGGAGCGTTCAGATTCCCAACGACGACCTGGACACCATCCTGGAAGTGGCCGACCGCTGCGGTGCAACGCACCTGCTTCTGCCCGCGCCGCGCGAGGCCCTGAACACGATCTACGCGGAAGAGCGGCAGGATGCGCGCCTGCAGCTCGTGGTCTCAGTGCCCGCTCCCACCATGAAACAGTCCGACCTCAAGCTCTTCCGCTTCGTGCGCCCTCCCCATCCTGCCAACGCCATCGTGGGCAGACCGGTGCGTTAGGATCTTGATGATCCGCAAGCCCTCGCAGCGATGTTGCGTCTGCTGGACCGACGTGGGGCTCCGCATGTAAGCTCGGCGTCGGGATCTTTGGGCCTGTTTAGACGAAGGTCGCGGACATGCTACGCAGCTTGGTGCCAGGACGCGTGAGGCAGTTGATACGCGAGACGTGGTTCCGTCGTGAGCTCGACCGAATCCGTCGCGAAGTCCAGGATCGCGAAGATACCATGCCGAGCCGGGAATCGCTCGTGGCGGCAAGCCGTGCGTGGGGCAACCCCGCGTGGTCTGCAAACCTCCACTATCTCGTCGAGATGTGCCAGCAAGCAAGCAAGGCGCAGGGTCCGATCCTCGAATGCGGCAGCGGCTTGACGACCTTTCTCCTCGGCGTCGTCGTGGCGCGGCGCGGACTCGAGGTGTGGTCGCTCGAACACGACCGTGCGTGGCATGCGCGCGTGCACACGTGGCTCCGTCGCGCCCGAGTCGACAACGTCCACCTCCGTCACGCACCGCTGCGCGCCTATGACGGCTTCGACTGGTACGAGCGCCCCAGCGGTCACGTGCCCCACGACTTCGCCCTGGTCATCTGCGATGGTCCACCGAGTGAGACCGCCGGCGGCCGCTACGGACTGCTGCCGGTGATGGCGTCGTGGATGGCGCCGGACTGTGTGATCCTGCTCGACGATGCCGAACGCGACAGCGAGATGGAGCTCCTGCGTCGCTGGCAGGAGGGATGGCACGTGTCGTTCGAGCGCTACGGCCTCGATCATCCGCCCGCACACGCCGTGGTGCGCCTCGCCACCAGCTCGGGCAGCCCGCGTCCCGACGGCGAGTCGGAGGCACACACGCGAGCCGGCACCTGACGGTGCCGCAGCCGTCGCGAGGCACGACCTCGTGTGCTCGCGGGACGGTGATGCTGGATCACGTCTACTGCGAGGCGCGACTCGATCGACGTGAGCGGGTGAGCCGGTGCAGCCACCAGAACAACGCATCACCCACACAGGCGTGAAACAACGCTTTGAGTCTTGCGACCGTATCGTCGAACGGGAAGGCGAAGACGGCCGCGGCGGCATGGCGGATTTGCCTCCAGCGCGGCATGTGGGTCCACGCGGCAAACGCGGTGCGTTGCGACTCGACGTAGCCGATGCGACGCGCGTGCAGGATCGGCCGCCACCACGGCGGTTGCGTTCGCCGAATCGCGCGGCGCGACAGCTCCGACAGGATCGTGAATCGCGCCCAGTCCCTGAAGTAGGAGCTGCTGTCCGAATGCCACCGGTAGACGATGACAGGCTGGTGGAGGAACCCCGCGCCGCTCCGCTCGACCAGCCGTATCCACAGATCCCAATCCTCTCCGTAGCGAAGTGCGGGGTCGAAGCCACCGACCGCCTCCAGCGCCGCCCGTCGTACCATGACGGCCGAGGTGTTGCCGACGACATTGCGCACCGCGATCTCGTGCTTCGGGTTCGATCCGTATCGGAAACCGGTTTTCATCAAGCGCCGCGCGTCGGCATCCACACGCCAGAACCAGAGGTCGCCACTCACCAGGTCGACCTCCGGATGCGCCTCGAGATGACCGACCTGCGTCTCCACCTTGTCCGGAAGCCAAATGTCGTCGGCGTCGAGAAATGCGACGAGATCACCCGACGTCTCTCGAACGCCGGTATTGCGCGCTTCGCTGGGACCGCTGTTCTTCTGGCGCACATAGCGCACACCAGCCGCCTCGTAGGAAGCAGCAACGGCTGGTGTCTGATCGGTCGAGCCATCGTCGACGACGACGATTTCAGCGACGGCGCACGTTTGACCGAGGACACTGTCCAAAGCCTCTGCGAGAAACGCGGCGCTGTTGTAGGCAGGGATGACCACGCTCACGCGTGGTTGCTCTGCCGGTTCGGGCCTCAATCGCGACGCTCCTCACTCTGAACTGCAGCCATGGCGCCGGCTGTGTCCGCGCGCGATCTCGACTCCG
>CP070763.1:2222750-2241039 GCA_020349025.1 Candidatus Latescibacterota bacterium
CGAGGAAGGTCGATCCCCACGCCATCACCATGAAGCCGACACCGAGGAGGATGAGCCCGTAGCCGAACTTCGCCGGGATCGAAGGATTGCGCGTGCCAAGCCGCACCCACAGCATTCCCATCACGGGGGCCAACAGGATGATGAAGATCGGGTTGACGGATTGGAGCGTACCGGCCGTGATCTCGGTGCCGCCGACGACGCGGTTGGTGAAGTCGCGCGCGAAGAGGTTCATCGACGATCCCGCCTGCTCGAACCCGGACCAGAACATGGCAGCGCCAAGGAAGAGGAGCGCGCAAACACCGATTCGCATTCTCTCGACGCGATCGCGACAGACGAACTGGATCACGTAAAAGAAGTAGAACGCTGCGAGGACGACGACGATCCCACCCGTCCATTGAGCAAATCTCACCAGCGTGATCGGCAGCACCTGCGTCGCACCGAGTGCGACGATGGCCGCAGTCAGGATGATGGCGAAGAGGAGGCCTCTCGAGAACTGACCGCGCGCCCGTTGAACCATATCGGGGCGCGCAAAGTCGTCCTTCAGCTCGCCCGCACCCGCGAGGTACTTCTGCCCCATCCAGTACTGGATCAGGGCGAAGGTCATCCCAACACCGGCGGCGCCGAAGCCGTAGTGCCAGTTCACCCAGGTGGCCCCTTCTCGCGGTTCGCCCAGCCAGGAGCAAACGAGAGGTCCGGCGAAGGCGCCGATGTTGATGCCCATGTAGAAGATGGAGAAGCCGGCATCGCGACGCGCACCCTTCTCGGTGTACAGATCGCCGACGATGGCGCTGACGTTCGGCTTCAGAAGCCCGGTGCCCAGGACGATCAAGCAGAGTCCGAGGTAGAAGGTGGGCAGAGCTGGTATGGCGAGGCTGTAGTGACCGAGCGCGATGAGGATGCCGCCATAGAGAACGGCACGGCGCTGCCCGACGAGTCGATCTGCAATCCAGCCACCCGGCAAGGCCAGTGCGTAGACTCCGAAGGTGTAGAGACCATAGATGGCACCGGCACGCTCGGCATTCATGCCGAGTCCATGGTTGGCGGAATCGGTCATGAAGAGAATGAGCAGCGCACGCATTCCGTAATAGCTGAAGCGTTCCCATAGCTCGGTGAAGAAGAGCGTGGAGAGACCACGCGGATGGCCCATCCACTGCGCCTCGCTTCCTGGTGGGGGAGGCGGAGCCGCCGCGGGTCGGGTCAAGGTATCGGTCATCGCTGAGCCTTCCTGTTGGCACCGGGTCGGACAATGGCGGCAATGGTAGCATCGGGCTGGGGACACCGAAAGGGGCGATTCCGGCTTCGCGGCGGCAATGAATCGACGTGCGTGTCTGCAAAGGCGCGCGGAATCGGGTGGAAGACATCGGTTCGTGTCCCGACGCGCTCATGGCGCGTCGGTCGGATCCCACCCGGTGTGCAGGTTCTCGTCGAGCGCATCCAGGCGAGACATCTCTTCCGGCGCGAGCGCGAAATCGAAGACGTCTGCGTTCTCGCGAATGCGATCCGGGTTTGCCGACTTCGGAAGCACGACGAGATCGTGCTGCAGGCCCCAGCGGATCAGCACCTGCGCCGGCGTCCGCCCGCAACTCGAGGCGATTTCACGCAACGTCGGATGCTGCAAGCGCCGCCCCTTCGTGAGCGGGCTGTACGCCTCCACGACGATCCCCTGCTCTCGACAGAGGTCGCGGATGTCCGTCTGCGTCAAGAAGGGGCTGCACTCCACCTGGTTCACGGCCGGGATGACAGGCGATGCGGCCAGAAGCTCGCGCATGTGGCGCAGCATGTAATTGCTCACACCGATGGCGCGGCATCTCCCCGACTCGAGGAGGTCCACCATGGCCTCCCACGTTTCGCCGCGAAGCTCTTGCACGGGCCAGTGCACGAGAAAGAGGTCGAGGGAGTCGACGCCGAGACGCTCGAGGCTCGCTTCGCACGCGCGCAGCGTCTTGCTGCGCCCATGATCCGCGTTCCACAGCTTGCTGGTGACGAAAATCTCGTCGCGCGGCACGCTGCTGGCTCGAATCGCAGCGCCGACGTCGCGCTCGTTGTTGTAGATGCGCGCCGTATCGATGTGCCGGTAGCCGCAAGCGAGCGCGCACTCGACGGCGTTGCGCGTTTCGGCCCCGGCACCGGTCTGGTACACGCCGAGCCCGAGGCGCGGGATTTCGACGCCACCCCTCAGTGTCATCGTGGAGCCGATGTCGAGCTTCACGATTCACTCCTTGGAGCGACCGGAGGGCGCCGTGAGGCTCAGCTCTCTTCCGCACGCGCCGCCTTCGAGATCAACCACAGCAGGAGCGCGATCAAGGCCAATCCGAGGAGGTCTTCGAACGCTCCGGCCCACTCGGCGCCGATGCCGGGCGTGCGCCCAAGCTTGAACGCGACGGCCGCGATCGCAACACCGAGCAAGCCTTCGCCGCCGACCAGGCCGGAGCCGAAGAGCACGCCGCGCTCTCCGCGTGCTTCGGCGACCTCGGGAGTGCTGGAGCGCTTCTCGAGGAAACGACGCAGGGTGCCGCCGAGGAAGATCGGCACCATCGTCGACACGGGCAGGTAGACGCCGACGGCGAACGCAAGCGTGGGCAGACGCATCAGGTCGACGACGATCGCCAGCCCGGCGCCGATTGCGACCAGCGTCCACGGCAGCTCCGCATCCAGCACGCCCTCGATGACGAGCTTCATGAGCGTCGCCTGTGGCGCGGGCAGCTCGGGTGATCCGAGCGACCAGGCGCGATCGAGGAAGATCAGCGTCAAGCACACGAACGTGGCGCTCGTGATCACACCCACCATTTCGCCGAGCTGCTGCTTGCGTGGCGTGGCACCCAGCAGGAAGCCGGTCTTGAGATCCTGCGAGGTATCCCCGGCAATCGACGTGGCGACGCAGATCATCGTGCCGCTCATGAGGACCGTGGCTTTCGCAAACGCATCGGTCCAGCCCACGAAGTAGAAAATGCTGCTCGCCCCGAGCAGCGCCGCGATCGTCATGCCGCTCGTGGGATTGCTGGTGACACCCACGAGACCGACGATGCGGGACGAAACGGTGACGAAGAACAAGGCGAAGACGGCGACCAGAATCGCGGCGGCGAAGCGCATCGTTGAGCTCTCCGCGTACCCCAGGAGCTGCGGAGAGGCGGCGATGATCAGCGCCAGGAGGCCGGCGCCGAGAAACGTCACGCGGAACGGCAGGTCGCGTTGCGTGCGCGGCACGGCCACGTTCGTTTCGCCCATGCGCTCGCGCATTTCACGCGCGCCGATACGGAAGGACGCGATCATCGTCGGAAGCGAACGGATGAGCGTGAGCAGGCCGCCGGTGGCGACGGCGCCGGCGCCGATGTAGCGCACGTAGCGCGTCCAAAGCTGCGATGGACTCATGTCGCGGATGAGTGCTTCGGTCTCCGGGTAGAGCGGCACGTCGCGCCCCGCGCCCCAGATGTCGATGCCTGGAATGATGACGAGCGCCGACAGCAGCCCCCCGCTCACCATGACGGTGGCGACACGGAAGCCGAGGATGTAGCCGACGCCCGTGAGCGCGGCGGAGACGTCGATTCCCACCACGGCTTTCGGGAGCAGCGGCACCTTGAGGTGGACCGTCTCGGTGAAGAGCTTGAAGCCGCCGGCGATCGCCTTGTAGAGCGCGCCGACACCGAGCCCGGCGAAGACGTAGCGCCCGCGCGCGCCGCCGCCGAGGCTCGCCTTGAGCACCTCGGAGCATGCCGTTCCCTCCGGGTAGGGGAGGTTGCGATGCTCGCGTACGATCAGAAGACGCCGCAGCGGGATCATGAAGAGAACGCCGAAGAGGCCACCCATCAAGCCGAGCGCCGTCATCTGCAGGAGCTCGGGGTCCATGCCCCACAGGAAGAGCGCCGGCAGCGTGAACAGCGTGCCGGACGCCACGCTCGAGCTCGCCGAACCGATCGTCTGCGACATGTTGGCTTCGAGGATGTGGGGCGAGGAGCGCGTCACCCAGCGCAGCGCGCCGAAAACAGCCACCGTCATCACAGCGACGGGGATGGATGTGGAGATCGTCAGCCCCACTCTCAAACCGAGATAGGTGTTCGCGGCACCGAAGAGGATGCCGAAGATGATCCCCGCGAGCGCCGCGCGGAAGGTGAACTCCGGCGCCTGCACTTCTGCCGTCGTGTGCGGCGTGAACGTGGCGGGTTCCTGCGACATCTCCACACCCAAGCTGTCCGGAATCGGAGAGCGTGCCTCTGCGCTCGGCTCGAGGCGCACGCGGGGCCGAGGGCGTCGACATTAGCCGACCGGGCGACCGCGGCGCCAGAAAACGCCGCCGTCGCCGCCGGGCCGGCCTCCTCCGGCTGCAACCCCTGCGTTCGTCACGGCGTAGTCCCCATGGAGTTGCGCCGAACCTCGGACGGCCCGGTCCGCTGGGGAGGGGTCGGCGCAAATTGTTTCCGATATTGCGTTTGCGGGGTTTATCCTGCGAGGCGGCCGAGCGCCTGCCGATCCCGCGTGTGGGCGCGCGGACCCGATCTCGCATCGTCTGACCTCTTCCGGGAGAGAAACATGTCCGAGTGGACCCGAAGGAGCTTCCTGATGGGTACCGCCAGTGGTCTCGGGCTTCTGGTCGTCCCGTCTTTTCTGAGCCGCAACGGCCTGCTGTTCGCATCCCCGGACAGCGCGGCTGGGCTTGCGGCCGATCTCAATCACACCTATTTCGCCACACAATTCGGAATCGACGAGAAAACCATTCGGCGCGCCATGCAGGTGGCGCTGTCTCGCGGCGGTGATCTCGCCGACCTCTATTTCCAGCATCGCATCAGCAACTACGTCGGACTCGAGGATGGCGACGTCAATCGCGCCTACTCCTCCGTGGATCTCGGTGTCGGGATCCGCGTCGTCGTGGGCGACCAGACGGGGTACGCCTTCACGGAGGAGCTGACGCTCGACAGCATCGTGAAGACGGCCGAGATGGCCGCTTCCATTGCACAAGGCTCTCCGTCGCACGTGCCGGAGACGTTCAAGATCGCGGGGCACAAGAACTACTATCCGATCGAGACCGCCTGGGAAGAGGTGGGGATCGGCAAGAAGATTCCGTTCCTCGAGAAGATCAATGCGAACATTTTCCAGCGCGATCAACGCGTGGTGAAAGCGTCGATCACGTTTTCGGACGACACGAGCCACTTCCTTCTGGTCAACTCGAACGGCCTCGCCGTCGAGGATGCGCAGCCCGGCTCCTACCTCGGCGCCTATTGCACCGCCGAGCAGGATGGCCGCCGCGAGAGCAACGGCTACAGCGTCGCCGGCCGCCGCGACATCCACAGCTTCTCGGCGAAGGTCATCGACGACGTCGCCAACACGGCCGTCGAGCGCACGGTGGCGCTCTTCGAAGCGGTGCAGCCGCCCGCGGGTGAGATGCCCATCGTGCTCGCCGGGGGCGAGTCGGGCATTCTTCTGCACGAGGCGATCGGACACGGGATGGAGGCGGACTTCAACCGCAAAGCGATCTCCATCTACTCGGAAATGATCGGCCGCAAGATCTGCAGCGAGAACATCACGATCATCGACGACGCGACGAACCTGAACCTGCGCGGTTCGATCAACGTCGACGACGAGGGAAATCCCGGCGAGCGCACGGTGTTGGTGCAGGATGGCATCCTGCGCAGCTACATGCACGACCGCATCAGCGCTCGACACTACGGTGTCGAGCCGACGGGCAGTGGCCGCCGGCAATCGTTCCGGCACAAGCCGATGCCGCGCATGCGCAACACCTACATGGAACCGGGTCCCGATGACCCGCAAGACATCATCCGCTCGGTGAAGAAGGGCGTCTACGCCATCAACTTCACCAACGGACAGGTGCAGATCGGAGCGGGCGATTTCAGCTTCTACGTGGCGGCGGGCTACCTGATCGAAGATGGCAAGCTGACCGCGCCGGTCAAGGACATCAACCTGATCGGCAACGGACCGAAGGCCCTCGAGAACGTCTCGATGGTCGGCAACGATCTCAAGATGGCCATCGGTGGATGGACCTGCGGCAAGAACGGTCAGCGTGTCCCGGTGAGCGTGGGGCAACCGACCGTCAAGATCGACAGCTCCGTCACCGTCGGCGGAACGCGCAGCTGAGCCGGGAGGAGGACAGTCATGGCAGCGAACGAGAATCTCGAGCTGGCACGCTGGGCCTGTGACCAGGCGAAGCGCGCGGGAGCTCAAGAGGCGAGAGCGTCGGTTTCGCGGACCCGAGACACGTCGTTGGAGTACCGCGAACGCAAGATCGAGACGCTCCAGGAGAGCACCGTCAAGGGTTTGAGCCTGTCGTTCTACACCGACGGCAGGTACTCGGCACACCGCACCAGCGATCTTCGACGCCAGGCGCTGGAGAAGTTCATCCGCGAGTCGGTCGCGTTGACGAAGCATCTGACCGAAGACCCCTATCGCAGACTGCCGGAGCCGGAGTACTACGAGGGTCGTCGTGACATGGACTTGCAGCTCTTCGACGCGGCGCAGAAGCAGATCGTCGCCGATGATCGCCACCGCGTGGCGCGCGAGATCGAGGACGCCGCGCTGTCGCGTGGGGGCGACAAGATCATCTCGGTGACGGCGGGCTACTCGGAGTCGAATTCCGAGAGCGCCATGGTCTCGACGAACGGCTTCGAAGGCGCGCAGGAGCGCACCAACTTCTGGTGCGGTGCCGAAGTCACAGCGAAGGACGACGGCGACAAACGTCCAGAGGATTGGTGGTGGGAAGGAGAGCGCTATCGCGGCGACCTGACCGATGCCGCCACAATCGGACGCAAGGCCGTGGATCGCGCGCTGTCGCGCGTGGGCGCCGACAAGATCCCGACCGGCGAGGTTCCCGTGATCATCGAGAACCGCGCCGCCGGGCGCATCCTGCGCTTCTACGGCGGCGCATTCCAGGCGCGAAACCTGCAACAGAAACGCTCCTTCCTGGAGGGGAAGCAGGGGGAACAGGTGGCATCGGCGCACCTTTCGGTATTCGACGATCCCTTCATCGTGCGCGGCCAGGGATCGCGCCTCTACGACGGCGAGGGGATCGCCGCGCGGCGGATGCCGATCCTGGAACGCGGTGTCTTGCAGAACTTCTACATCGACACCTACTACGGCCGGAAGCTGAAGATGCGCGCCACGACCGGTGGGCCCTCGAACACCGTGTTCGAGTGCGACGTCGTCAAGAGCGTCGACCAGTGGATGGCGGAGCTCGGGCGCGGAATCCTGATCACCGGCTTCCTGGGCGGGAACTCCAACAGCTCGACGGGAGATTTCTCGACCGGGATTCAGGGCTTCCTGTTCGAGAATGGGAAGATCCATCAGCCCATTGCAGCGATGAACATCGCGGGCAACCACCTCGAGTTCTGGCACAAGCTGTTGGGGATGGGGGACGACCCGTACCGCTACAGCTCCGTGCGTTCACCGAGCTTGGTCTTCGACTCGATGGTGATCGCAGGCGCCTGAAGCCGAGCCGAGTGTTCGAACGAAGCAGCGAAGCCGTCGCGCGTGTGCGACGGCTTCGTTTCTTTCGGCCTCGCTCTTCCTGCAACGTCAAGGAGACGAGGAGGGGTGGCCCGTCTTCGCTTCTCCTGCGTATCGTTTCTCTCCCGCGCGGACGCTGACTTTCAGATCGTTCTGGAGCGGTGGCAGCGGACAGGTCGTGTAGGGAGAGAACGCGCAAGGCGGGTTGTACGCCTTGTTGAAGTCGACGATGACCTCGCCGTCGACGGGAAGCTCGGTGTAGAGGAAGCGGCCGCTCTCGTAGGTCTCGACGCCGGTCGTGGCATCACGGAAGATGAGGAAATAGGACTTCGCCTCGAGACTGCTCACGACCGGATCGAGCCGACACTCCTCCCCCAGCAGCTCGAAAACAAGCGCTCCCGGGGACAGCATTGTATCCACCGTTCCCACCTCGTTGACGATCGGAACGCGCTTCACAGGCTCGTAAGGCTCGAAGCGCGCGGTGACGCGGTATGCCGCATCGACCGGATAGGAATCGATGCCGCGGAAGTTCTTGCGAATCTCGCTGTTGAGATCGCGCATGCGGATGGCGTAGCGATCGCCGCGCTTGATCACGTAGAAGGTCAGATCACCGAGCGTCAGCAGGGTCGTGTTGTCCTCGCCATCATGGGCCATGCGCGTCTCGACGACCGATTCCCCGTCGTGCTCGAGCGGTGTCCCGGGGTAGGCACGTACGGTCGTCACACCATTCTGATGGATGAAAACACCCGCTTTGGGTGGAGCCGAGTGCGCCGGGAACAACAGGTCGTTCGCGGGAGCGCTCCCAAACGTACTCTCGCCCTCCTGCAGCCAGAAGAGACCGGCGAGGGTGAGATAGCCCGTGTCCGACAGAAGTCGCTCCATGCGTCCCTGGCGCCAGGCTCGGATCTCCTCCTCGTAGCCGTTCGCAGGCTCGCACGCTGTGATTCCCGGGCTCGCCACGAGGGCCACAAACAAGAGTCGCAACGCCCGCATCGTTTGCTCCACGTTCGAGTTCCAAGGTTCCATTCTCGCGCGCCGAGCCAGGGTAGCACTTCACGCGGCGCGCCGCCAGCATGGCGCCGGGCGTTGCGGCTCCGGTTGCAGGCGACCGCGGGAGGCGCGACAATAATCGCATGCCAACCTGGAGGTGCAACATGAAGCCGTCCCGGCGTCGACTCCTACTCGTGGCGAGCGCGACGATTGTGCTCGCGCACCACACCGCAGCGGCGCAGGAGCCGTTGACACCGCACAGGTTTCTGGAAGAGCACATCGGGTTTTCGGACGACGAGATCCGCGACGTCGAGAAGGGGAAGGTCGTCACCGAGGTGTTGAAGACGAGCGAGAAGAGTGAGGTTGCGGTCTTCGGGATCGTGCGCCTTGCTGGTTCACTGCCGCACGCCTCGGAGCTCGTTCTCGACGTTGAAGGCTACGCGAACGAAAATACGACACGCATCGCCGCCATCAGCGACCCACCGCGGCCGGAGGACTTCGCTCTGCTGAGTCTTCCGGAGAAGGACATCGAGTCGCTCGCAGAGTGTCGACCCGGAAAGTGCGATGTGAAGCTCCCTGGTGCAGCGATCGAGCGCTTCCAGAGTGAGATCGACTGGAAGGCCCCTGACCACGCTGCCGCCGCCAATGCGCTCTTCCGCGAGATTCTCTTCGACTATGCGACGGCGTATCGCAAGGCGGGAAATCGAGCGCTCATGGTCTACCATCACGAGAAGGATCCCGCACCCCTCGCCGAGTCCCTCGGCCACCTGCTCGGTAACTCCCCCTATCTCTACGAAGCGCTTCCGGAGCTGTACGCCTACCTCGAGAGCTATCCGCAGTCGGCGCCGGCGGGTGTGCGCGACTTCTTCTACTGGTCGGTCGAGGAGTTCGGGCTCAAGCCCACGATTCGAATGACACACGTCACCGTTCTGCAGCTCGAGTCGGACGATGACGCCGAGATCTTCGTGGCCACGAAGCTGCTCTACGCCAGCCATTACTACCGCGGCTCACTCGCGGTCTATGCGTTGGCACGTGAGCCGCTCGGCGGCGCTGAGGCCAAAGAGTACGTCGTCTCGCTGGAGCGAACGCGAGCCGACGGCCTGACGGGCATGCTCGGCGCGGTGACGCGCGGCAAGCTGACCGCCGGGATGGAGAAACGCACCAAGGTCGCTCTCGAGCAGATCTCTGCCGCCGCGCATGGAAAATGAACGAGTGGGTGGAATCGCTGCACGGACCGCTCCTTGGGCTGGCACAGAACGTGCGGATCGCTCCTTCCGAGCAATCTCTGATCTTGGTGACACACCACCGAGATCCTTACGAAGGACCTGCTGGGAGCGGAACATGCGAAGCGCGAAACTGTATGCACTCTTCCTGACGCTCGCTCTGATCGCCGGATGTGGTCGTGGCGGCGACGAAGCGATGGACACGGCGAACGACTTCTGGACCGCACTCCAGAACCGCGACATCGCGACCGCACGCACCTACGCGACTCCGGAGACCGCGTCGATGATCAAGGAGAACTCTGACTGGGAGCACAAGGATGTCGACGTCGAGTTTGGAGAGAAGACCGTCGAAGATGGTGTGACCTACGTGAAGACCACGCTCCACACCGGCGAAGCGGACGCGCAGATGACCATCGACATGAAGACCGTCCTCGTCAAGAGCGATGGCGCGTGGAAGGTGGATGTGAACCAGACGATGATGTCGATGTTCGGCGGGGCGATGGCGGAGATGATGCAAGGCATGACCGACGCGATGCAGGAAATGGGTCAGACGGTGGCCGATGGAATGCAGAAGGGCTTCGAGGAGATGAGCGAGTCGATCGCCGAGGAGTCGCAGGATTCCAGCTCAGACTCGCAGCACGACTGACGGTGCATTTCGAGGTCCGGACGACACGTCCCCAGCAGAGTCGCTTGGAACAACAGCCGAGGCTGATCCGGCCTCGGCTCTGTTCTTGCGGTCGCTCTCGCCCAGCCCCCCGCGCGCAGGCGAGCTCTGCATCCGACGGGACTCGACCGTTCGACACACCTTGACATTCGCCTGCCTGGGGTGCAGATTCGAGTCATCCCAACGCCCGCGATCCTCTGCACTCTGACGGCCGTGAGGAAGGTCCTGATGGATCCCGAACGGAGTGCGCACCCCAACGTCGGGTCCCCGAGCCCCGCGGCCCGCACGGCGGCACGGGGCCCCGAGCCGCTCTCGCACGGCGAGGCGCTGGCGCAAGTTGCGGACCAAGCCCTGGCCGCCACACAGGTCGCGGATCTTCTCCATGCCGTGAGTGAGCTCGTGTCGCGTGCCGTGCGCGCGGACTGCGCCGGCGTCGCCGAGCTGCTCCCCGAAGGGGAGGTGCTCCTGAGTGCCGGCGTGGGATGGGATCCGGGACACGTTGGGGCTGCCGTCGTCGACGTCGGTCCCACGTCGAGTGTCGGCTACGCGCTGCGTCGAAGCTCTCCCGTCGTCTCGCCTGATCTCTCGCGCGAGGAGCGCTTCTCCCCGTCCCCACTCCTGCAGGCACATGCGCTGCAGAGCAGTGCCTTTTCGACCATCCAATGCAAGCAGAGTACGTTCGGAGTCCTCGCTGCACACTCCAAGCGCGTGAACGCTTTCAACCCCGCGGATGCCGCCTTCCTTCGCACCGCGGCCGGCTTGCTCGGTGTCGGCATCGAGAGGATCCGTTCGGAGAGCGCGTTGGCATCGAGTGAGGCACGCTACGGAGCGTTGCTGCACGCAGTTCCCGACATCCTCTTCCGCATTGCTCGAGACGGGACGTACCTCGACGTCTGGTCGCAATCGGAGAAGGAGCTTCTCGTTCCGCAACGAGAGCTATTGGGGAAGAAGGTCCAGGACTTCTTCACACCGGAGCAGAGTGCAGAAGCGCTGGCGCATTTGCAGCGCACGCTCGCCACGCACACGATGCAGTTCTACGAGTACGAGCTCGACATCGAGGGTGAACCGGTCTATTTCGAGGCGCGCCTGCTGCCGCACGGCGACGAGGAGGTGCTCGCAATTGTCCGCAACGTCACCGAAAAACACCGTGCGGAGGAGACGCTGCGGCTGAGCGAGGAGCGCTTTCGCAGCATCTTCGAGGTGAGCCTGCTCGGGATGGCGATCATTGCGGCGGACGACCGCTTTCTCGAAGTGAACCAGGCGCTCTGCGACCTGCTGGGGTATCGCGCGAGCGAGCTGCTGCAAATGACCTGGATGGATGTGACCCACCCCGAAGACATCGAGAGGACGCGCGTCCTGGGCCAGCGCGTCGAGAGCGGAGAGCTGACCGAGGTGCTGATCGAGAAGCGCTACATCACCAAGAAGGCCGAGACGATCCACGCGCGCGTCTTCGGTTCCGTCGTCCCCGATGTCAGTGGACAGCCTCTCTTTCTGGTGGCGACTTTCGAGGACATCACGGAGCGCAAGCGAACGAAGGAGCAGCTCGAGGGTTTCGAGGCGGAACGGCGGCAGCACGAGCTCGAGATGCGCTTGCAGGTGGTGCAGGCGCAGGACCGCGAGCGCGCAAGCCTCTCGCGCGATCTGCACGATAGCCTCGGCCAGACTCTCTATTCATTGCAGGTCTCGCTGGAGACAAAGCGGCGCGACCGCGGCGACCTGGCTCCCGAGATTGGTACGCTCCGCATGGCGATTTCCACCGTCCGACAGCTTTCCAAGAAGCTGCACCCGCCGGAGCTCGAGCTCGGAGAAGTCGGAGCGGTCGTCGAGGAATACCTGTGCACCAGATCGGAGCGCCCCGATGTGACTTGCGAAGTCGTCGGGAAGGAGCCTGCGCTCGACCGCACACAGAAGACGCATCTCTATCGCATCGTACAGGAAGCCGTCGCCAGCTCGATCCGCCACGCACGTCCATCGCGGGTCCACGTCAGCTTCATGTGGGACGGAGGATCGCTGCTTCTCACGGTCGAGGACGACGGAAGCACCATGGCGGCCGGGCCGGAAGGCGGCATGGGAATGCGCAACCTGCGCGATCGCGCGACGCTCCTGCATGGCACGACGACCTGGACCCACGGTCGTCACGGAGGCTCCGTCTTCAGGCTTGAGATCCCCGACTTGGCCCCATCGCCCGCGTGAATCTCGGGTCCTTGTTCCCACACCACACTTGTGTAATCTAGCCGTCGACCGTCTCGATCGCACTCGGATCTGCAACGAAGTGGAGGAGCGATGCGGAAACAACCCTTCCGTCGGTTGTTGGTTTGGTGCGGCATGCTGAGTGCCTTCTCCGCCGCGGGTGCGTTGGCCCAGGAGCCCCTTTGGCAGCCGCCGACGCCGAACGCCCAAGCCAAGGATTGGGTGCGGCTCAACTCGGGGGAGTGGCTTCGCGGTGAGATCAAGAGGCTGCGCAGCGAGATTCTCGAGTTCGACAGCCAAGAGCTGGATCTTCTAATGCTGGACATGGACGACGTGGCCGAGATCCGCTCGCCCCACCAGTACACGTATGTCTTCCAGGGTCGGATCACGGCGTTGGGGACGGCCACGATGCGGGACTCGGTGTTGGTCGTGGGCACCGCTACTGGCGCGGTGCAATTCGCACGCTCGACGCTGCTCTCGATCATCCCAGGGGGAACGCGTGAAATCGACTTCTGGTATGGCACGGGTCACTTGAGCTTCGTCGTGCACTCCGGAAACACGAACCAGAGTGACTTCAGGACGGTCGTCCGCATCAATCGCGGGGGCCCGGTGGCCCGCCTGCAGCTGGGATACGACGGGAACTTCGGGCGCGTCAATGGAAAGGAAAACCTCAACAACCACAGCGGGAGCCTGAAGCTCGATGCGTTCATTTCCAATCGCTTCTATTTGACGCCAATCGCCATGGACATCTTCTCCGACGTGTTCACGAACATCGATCTGCGTCTTTCGCCCTCGATGGGCGTGGGGGTCACTGCCATCGAGAACCGGACCGTGACCTGGGATATCGAGTTCGGAGCGGGGTACCAGTGGACCAAGTTCTCCTCCGTTGAGGAGGGGGAGGATTCGGAAAGCTCCCAAGCATCGATCATCCCCGCATCTCGTCTTGAGTGGGATTTTACCCCGAACATCGAGCTGCGGGTCGAGTACGAGCTCCGGATCGGCATTCCCGATGTCAGGGACACCTTCCACCATCTGATGGCGATCACCTCCTACGACGTGACCGATGACTGGAACGTCGAGGTTGCGTTCACGTGGGATCACGTCGGCAAACCGCGCGCCGATGCCGAGGGCAACGTGCCGAAGCAGGACGACTTCCGCATGTCGTTCGGGATCGGTGTGGAGTTCTGATGCTTCGTTTTGCCGGCTCAGCCTAACAACTTGAGCGCGCGTGGCAGCTGCGCAGGATCCACCGCGACCACGGCTGCCGTCTTCTGCGCCTTGGTGTACGCTGTGGCGTAGGCATACTTGACGTCGATCTTGGCCCGCGCCAGCTTCTCCATCGCTTTGGCCAACGCCCCCGGACGGTTCTTGAGCTCGAGGAAGAGCACTTCCTCCATCGTGAACGAGTACCCTGCGTCTTTGAATTTACGCTCTGCCAGTTCCGGGTTGGCTACGAGCAGACGCACCGGTCCCTTCTTCGCCGAGATCTCGGGCGCCCAAAGCGCCAGCAGATTGACGCCGTGATGGGCCAGATCGCGGCAGAGAGAAGCCAGGGTGCCCGGTTCGTTGGTGAGCTTCAGATTCAACTGCACGGCTTTCGGCATCAGGACCTCCGAGTCAGCATGGACGTCTTGGAGTGCTCAGGAAGACCTATCATAGCCTCAAACTGCCACGATGGTCAAAAGGCACACGCCGTCACGCGTGCAGTGTCGTCGTACTGGCAGCCGCGCCTGGGGTCCCGCGCATGGTGTTGTCGAGAGATCGTGGATCGGTCAGGGAAGAGTGGACGGCCCCGGATGCTCGCGGGCGTTCAGCGTGGGCTTGTCTGCTTCGGGATCACACCGGGGTGTGTAGACGGAGAAGAGCTCGAGCTCGACTCGTCGGGCGGCACCCACGTGCAGCCAGAATCGTGCACCTTCTTCGTTGTCGGCGTAGACGAAGGCGTGGCACTTGTCGATGCCGCAGTTTGCGAGCGCATTCAAGCAGCGGTCGAGAAGTGCGCGCGCGATTCCCTGGTGGCGGCACGTCGTCGAGACGGCAAGGTGGTGGATGTAGCCGCGCCGCCCGTCGTGCCCGCAGAGCGCCGAGCCGACGATGTCGCGGCCACTCACGGCGACGAAGCTCATGCCGGGATTGCGTCCCAGGAGCGCGGCGATCCCCGCGCGCGAGTCGGCAGCGCTCAAGCCGAGTCCGGCGCACGTCTCCCAGAGCGCGTAGACTCGATCGTAGTCCTCTAACGTCATCGCGCGAATGCTCCAACCGGCGCTCGTCGAGGCTCGAGTCCCCTCCGCTTCGACCATGCCACTCCACCTCGCGTGTTTCCGTGTGCCCGTGGCGTCGGGCGCCGAGCCGCGCGGCGCGCATTCATTCGACTGCAACCCGGCGCCCTCTCGCATACAATACTCGCGCTCGACGAGCGCGGGTGCCGCAGCGCTCCAACGTCGGCGCGCGGCGGCGGACGGGTGCAGGGGCTGACGTGTAGGCTACGCCATGACAAAAGGTTACGAAGATCGACCGATCGTTCTGGTCACCCGCGAGGAGCCGGAGCCGGTGTCGCAGGCGGTGCGCCTGGCGGGGGGCGAAGCGGTCGAGATCCCTCTCCTTGTCACGCGTTGGCTCGACTTCGAGATTCCAGAGGGACGCACACTCGAGGATTACGAGTGGGTCGCGTTCACGAGCGTTCGCGCGCTGCAGGCGATCGCAAAGAGGGCTTCGCCCGCGGGCTGGAGCTGGCCACCTCAAGTTGCCTGCGCAGCCGTCGGCAACCGCACGGCGCACGAACTGCAGGCGCAAGGCTGGATGCCGCAGTGCGTCTCCGACGAGGCGAGCGCATCCGGCCTCGTCGATTGCCTGAAGGCGCGCGGCGTGGGCGGTGCGCGCGTCCTTTTCCCCTGCTCCGCGATCGCCCAGCCGACGTTCGCAAAGGGAATGCGGGACGCGGGCGCGCATGTCGACGTCGTTCCGGTCTACACGACCGAGACACCCTGGACGCGCAGCCCACAAGAGAAGTCGCGCCTCGCGACACGCATCGCCGAAGCGCTCGAGCACGGCTGCGTACCCACGTGCGCCAGCCCTTCGGCAGCACGCGCGCTCGTCGAAATCGCGCGGACGGCGAAGGTCTTCGAACGTCTGCAGCGCATCCCGGTGGTCGTGATCGGTCCCACGACGGGCCGGGCGGTGGCCGCCTTGGGACTGCAAAGCGTGGACGCAGGCGGCCGCAGCCTCGCGTGTCTCGCGCGCAAGGCGGTCGAGATCGGCCGCGCACGGAAGAACTGATCGCGTCTCGTGTCGAGCGAGACGCGCCGGATCTGGAGGAGAGAATGCCGTTCCCGATCGAGAGGCTGCGTCGTTTGCGTCGGACACCCGGCCTGCGTCGCATGGTGCGTGAGACGCGTCTGACGTTGGATGGCCTGATCGAGCCGCACTTCGCCTGCCCGGGCGAACACGTTCGACGCGATGTCGCCTCGATGCCGGGGTGTGCGCAGATGAGCGTCGACGTTCTCGTCGAGGAGTGCAAGCGCAGCTTCGATCTCGGAATCCCTTCGATCATCCTCTTCGGCATTCCCTCCGCCAAGGATGCGGTCGGGAGCGAGGGCTACGCCCGGGATGGCATCGTGCCGCGCGCGATCGAAGCGGTGAAGAAGGGCGTCCCCGACCTCGTCGTCTGGGCCGACGTCTGCATGTGCGAGTACACCGACCATGGGCATTGCGGGGTTCTGAAGGGGGAAGAGGTCGACAACGACGCCACGCTGCCGCTTCTCGCCAAGGCGGCGCTCACCTACGCGCAAGCGGGCGCCGACGGCGTCGCTCCCTCCGACATGATGGATGGTCGCGTGACCGCCATCCGCGAGACGCTGGACGAGTCCGGCTACCAGCACATCCCGATCATGTCGTATGCGGCGAAGTTCGCCTCTGCGTTCTACGGGCCCTTCCGCGACGCGGCGGAGTCGACGCCGCAGTTCGGCGATCGCCGCGCCTACCAGATGGATCCGCCGAACGCGCGCGAGGCGTTGCACGAGATGGAGCTGGATCTCGACGAGGGCGCCGACATCCTCATGGTGAAGCCAGCGCTGGCGTATCTGGACATCATTCGCCAGGCGCGCGACCGCTTCGACGTGCCGATCGCCTGCTACAACGTCAGCGGCGAGTTTTCGATGGTCAAAGCGGCGGCGCGGAACGACTGGATCGACGAGGATCGCATCATCCTGGAGATGCTGACCGCGTTCCACCGCGCCGGGGCGGACATCATCCTCACCTACTTCGCGCGCGACGCCGCAAGGCTCCTGCGCGCGTGATGCCAGACACAAGCGACTTCGCGACGCCGAGGGCTCCGCCACCGAGCGGACCCTGGAGGCGGCCAATGCGAGGCGTGGCGCTCAGAACTGCGACCAGAGGAACTGGTTCGTCACCTCGTGGTGGAACATCACCTCGCTACGCTTGATGCGCGACCCGAGCGCCTTCGGGGAGCGATCGGCGGCGGCGAGCTTCGCAGCGGCGTACTTCTCGTGCACCTCGGTGCCGAGGGCCTCGCGCATGAACGCGCTGCCTTTGAAGAGCTCCAATGCATCGTAGATGTTGTCGGGAAGGAACTGCGTCTGGTCCGCGGCGCCGCCCCCTTCCGGCAGCGGTCCGTCGAGCCCGGTGCAGAGCAGCGTGTAGATGGCGAGGTAGGGGTTGGCGTCTGGCGCGATCGAGCGCACCTCGATGCGCGCGCTGTTCTCGTTGCCGATCGGAAGGCGCACCATGGCACCCCGATCGCTCGGCGAGACCATGACCTGGTTCGGTGCCTCGTAGTTCGGATCCAGGCGCCGGTAAGAGTTGACGCTCGAGTTCAACGTCAGGCAGATGTCCTTGGCGTTGTGGAGAATGCGCTCGATGAAGCTCCACGCGATTTGCGCCAGGCCCTCGCGCCCGTTCGGGTCGTAGAAGAGATTCTGTCCCTGCTTCGCCAACGAGATGTTCGTGTGCATCCCGTTGCCGTTCACGTCCGCCACCGGTTTCGGCAGGAAAGACGCCGTCAGCTCCATCTGTGCCGCCACCTGTCGTGCCACCAGCTTGTAGAGCTGCACCTGGTCGGCTGCGATCGTGGCTTCGGTGTAGCCGTAGTTCATCTCGAACTGCGACGGCGCCACCTCCGGGTGATCCTTCTCGTTTGAGAACCCGAGGGCGCGCTGCACTTCGGCGGCACGGTCCATGAACTGGCGCAGCGTGTCCCCAGGCAGCGAATGGTAGTAGCCACCCGTCGAAATGAAATCGAAGGCGCCCGTCTCCCGGTAATGCCGCTCCGCATCGCGCCCCTTGAAGACGAAGCCCTCGATCTCGTTCGAGACGTGAGCCACCATCTCCTGCTGTGCCAACTCGGCAGACTTGGCCTGGAGCTTGGCGCGCAAGTCGCCGGCGTAGGGGGATCCGTCCTGATCCTGCACCTGGCCGAAGACGAGGACCTTCCCGGGGCCGAAGACGTCCGCGGGCAGCCAGTAGATCGCGGGCCAGTCGATGGCGAGCCGCAGGTCGGACTCGGCCTGACGCGAGAAGCCACGGATCGAGGAGCCGTCGAAGGTCAGGTTGTCGGAGGCCCTGAGCAGGAACTTCTTGTCGTAGTCCAACACGTGCAGCCGCCCCTCGAGATCGCTGAAGCAGATCGTGACCGCTTTGATGCGCTTCTCGTCGCTGAGGGCCCTCTCGCGCGCTTCCCGGATCTGACCCGGGTCGGTGCGGGCGAAACGCTCCGCTTTGGCGGCGAGGTTCATTTCCTCGAGCTGGTCGTACGGGA
>CP070763.1:2241139-2314708 GCA_020349025.1 Candidatus Latescibacterota bacterium
GACGATGGCGTCGACCTCGGCCAAATGGGCGGCCATGGCGGCCCGGAAAGCGGGGAGGTAGTGCTCGTCCTCGATCTCGTCGAAGGGGGGGACACCGAAGGGTGTGTTCCACTCCACGAGAAGCGGATTGTTGGCGATGTCATGCACGACGTCGGACTCCTTCTCCTGCTGGCGGAACCCGCCAGCGCTGGCCGCAAGCACCAGCACCACGGCGACCCGAATCGAGAAACGCGCACGGGAACTCATGGGATCGACTCCTTGGCCTGCTCAAACCCGCGTCTGAGGATCGAAGACGATGCTACAGCGAGGACCAACATTATATGGTAGATCGCTCACGGATGCGTCTTCCTCCACCCCCGCGGCTCGAAGCGCAGGTCGGATGGGGACACTCAACAGACAGTTCAAGGGTCATGATGTCTTCGGCATGGGCGCTTGGCAAGCGTTGCGTGAGAGGATTCGAAACGCCCCGCGCACCCCGCGGGGGGAGCCGCTCCCGATTCGGCGGGGGCGGGGCGGCGGTCGTGGCCGCATCTCAGCGCAGATTCACGAGCTTGCGTGTGATCGACTCGTTGCCCGCCGACAAGCGAAGCACGTAGATCCCGCGGGCAATGCGGGAGCCGGTGGAATCGAGCCGATCCCAGCTCAATCTGTAGTGGCCGGCCCTTTGGCGGCCCGTGACGATGCCTCGCAGGCGCCGTCCGCTCACGTCGAACACCTCGAGACGAACCGACGTCGCTTCCTCGATCGAGTAGTGGATCTCCAAAGCCTCCGTCACCACGTCTTCGACGCGCTGCAGAGTGAGCCTTGGCAAGGAACGAGCGGCTTCGCCGTGCGGCGATGGCTGCGACGACGCCGACTGCGCCTGCGTCGCGTAGGAGGAGCGGCGCTTGTTCCCACGCAGGCACGTCGTGCCCTCGTCGACCTCGCGATCACAGTCGTTGTCGATGCCGTCGCACACTTCACGCGCGTCGGGATGGACGTTCGGCATCGCATCGTCGCAGTCACGCCCCGTGAACGTGCAGGAGGGCAGAGGCTCGACACCATAGCCATCGCCATCGGCATCGACGCACTCACAAGTTGCCGCATCATCGGCTGCACCGGAGCAATCGTTGTCGAAGGTGTCGCCACACACCTCGGGCATGCCCGGATTGATCTCGGCGCTGGCAACGCGACACGCCAGATCGGTCAGGTTCGAGGTCCAATACGATTCGTCCGCTTGCCAGACCATTCGTTTGAGGCGCAGGTCTCGCCCATGAGCGGCCCAGTCGCCGGAGTTCGGATTCGCGACACTCTGCGACTGGATCCAGGTGTCGCCTTCGCGGACGATCACCTCGATGGCGTTGACCCCCCGATCCGGTGTATAACCGCGGTACTCCCAGTTGGCACTGCCGTCTGGCGTTGCGTCGAGCGAGCGTGAGGTGACGTATTGCACCATGGAGCATGAGGAGTCGGCGCAATCCGGGTTCGCAGGATCTTCGTCACGCCAATCGGTGAAGGTCAGATAGTAGAGCCGATCGTAGCGGGTGACGAACGCGTTCTCCGCCGCGCCCCCCGAGCGCTGACCGAGAATGCCTCCTTCGGCACTGGTCAGGGTCTTCGTGGCCTCGATGTATCCGGCGCCGATCCAGTGGAGCAGATCGGTCGAGGTCGCGACCGAGATTGCATCGCTCTGCGTGCCAGGCACGTCGAGCCGCGTGGTGACGAGCATCACCCAGCGTTCGGTGTCTGCGTCGCGGATCACGAACGGATCGCGGCACTGCGCGTCGTAGGCGCCGCCCCTGCTCCACGCGGTCCACGGCTCGTCGCAGTCGTACACGCATCCATCCCCGCCGGCTCCAGCGCAGTCGTTGATGGGGTACCGCGTCCAATGCACGAGATCGGTCGATGTGGCCACGCCGATTCGCTGGATCGCGTTGGGGTCCGTCCCCGGACCGGTGGTCCCGGTGTAGAACATGTAGTAGACCCCGTTGCTCTCGACGACGTTGGGCGCCCAGAGGGCATGCGAGTCCCAGGCTCCGGTGCTGGGTGTGAGCACGGCCCCCGGGGGCTCGAGCATCAAGGTCTGCAGGTCGGGCGTCGTCGCGTGGAAGATGCTCTGGGAGGGGGCGCCGGCGTGGTTGAACAGATGGAACACGCCGTGGACGTCCTCGATCCAGGCGTGGTCTGCAATCGGAAATGCTCCGTGCAGGAACGTCGGTGCAGCGGCCGGGTCGCATGCGGACGTTCCTTCGATGAACACGGAGGAGAGCTGATCGACGCAGTCGGATCCGCCGTGGCTCACGCCCACGTAGCCGTCCCCGTCGACGTCGCGCCTCACCGCACTGGCGATGTCGACGGCAATGCACAGCAGGAATGCGCAGGCGCCGAAGAAGCGAATGCTGCTACGGGTTTTCATCTCGAGAGCTGCCATCCACGAAGCGGTTCAAGGCGAGCGAGATTCTAGCACAGACGGTGGGGAGCCGCTGCTGGTATCGGGCTCCTCCTTCCCCTGATTCAAGGACACGGGGTCAAAGGCGGTGTCGGCGAGCGTACGAGCATGAGCGTCGCGAGGGGCGCCGCCAAGCACGAATCGGTTTCGATCATCCAGATGTCGAGCTTTTCGGCGTGGGGGCCGATGAAGATCCAACGGCCATCGCTCGAGAGCGAGAAGAAGTCGAGGAGCCGCATCGTCGCCAGTTCACGGGAAACGAACAGCCTGTCGATCGCCGTGGATGCGGTCAATCAGGAGTCGCGCAGCAGCTCGAGGAACGCATCCCCGTATCGACGCAGCTTCGCCGGCCCGACGCCCGTGATGTCGAGGAGTGCAGCGCTCGTTTGCGGCACGCGACGCGCCATCTCGCGCAGCACGGCATCACTGAACACGATGTAGGCGGGAACCTTCTCCGCATCTGCGAGCCGCTTGCGCAGCACGCGCAGGCGTTGGAAAAGCTCCTCGGCAGCTGCGGGGTCGAGTGTGTCCGGCGCACCCGTCGCGTCTCCACCGCCCGTCTCGGTGGACGCCGCGCGCGCCCCCCTGGTGACGAGCGCCGAGCCTTGCACGGTCGCCGCCGGGCGTTTCGGAAGGCGCGAGGAGGACACGACGATCGCCTCGAGCCCGCGTCCGCTGCAGACGTCGCACGATTCGCCGCAAGAATCGATCTCCTCGTCGAAGTGGCTTACGAGGGCTCGGTGCCGACATTCTCCGCGCTCGAGGAGCTCGAAGAGGTCGACCGTCTTTCGGCGCGTTTCGGCGCGCAGCAGCGGGTCGTCGACGGCGTTCAGGAAATGGTCGTAGCCGATGACATCGGCCCATGAATACATGAGGACACAGTCGCTTCGCAGGCCATCACGTCCCGCGCGCCCGATCTCCTGGTACCACGCTTCGACGCTTCTCGGCATGTCGCGATGTACGATCAAACGCACGTTGCTCTTGTCGATCCCCATGCCGAAGGCAATCGTCGCGACGATCACCTCCACTTCGTCCCGCGCGAAAGCGTCCTGGTTGTGGCGCCGCTCCTCGTCCGCAAGCCCCGCGTGGTATGGCAGCGCCCGAATCCCCTGCGTGCGCAACCACTGCGTCGTGCTGTCCACCGACTTGCGGCTGCGGCAGTAGACGATGCCGCTCTCCCCCGAGTGGCGAAGAATGACGCCGCCGACGTCGCGTCTCGAGTTGCGGCCGCTCCCCTTCTTCTGCGCCGTGATGACGAGGTTGGGCCTGAAGAAGGAACCCTTGTGTCCCTCCGGTTTCGACATCCCGAGCTGCTGCAGGATGTCGCGCGCCACCCGGCGGGTCGCGGTCGCGGTGAGCGCGAGGACCGGGATGTCTCCGAGCTCCTGCTTGAGCCCCCGCAGCCTGCGATAGGCGGGCCGGAAATCGTGTCCCCAGTGGCTGATGCAGTGCGCCTCATCCACCACCACCAGGCTCACGTTGCACTCGGCGATGATGTCGCGCAGCGAGCCCTCGAGCCCCTCCGGCGCCACGTAGACGAGCTCCAGCTCGCCGCGGCGCAGTTCGGAGAGCACGCGACGGCGATCTTCCCACTCGAGACTCGAGTTCAGCATGGCGGCCCGAAAGCCGAGTCGCAACAGCGCGTCGACCTGATCCTTCATCAATGAGATGAGCGGGGAGATCACCAGCACCGCGCCGGGCAGGATCTTGGCGGGGATCTGGAAGGTGAGGGACTTGCCGGCACCCGTCGGCATGACGCCGATGCAATCGCGTCCCCGCAGCACCGCGTCGATGATGTGGCGCTGGCCCGGGCGGAACTCCCGATAGCCGAAAACCGATTCCAGCACCTGCTGCGGTTCGGTCGTTTTGATCTCGAACAGCGGGCCGTGTCGTTGGCTCACCGGCTCAGCGTCCTCCCGCGCCACACTCCATCCGTCATCGCTGCGCGCCTGCTCGGGACGCCGCGCCGGCTGCACAAGCTATGGCATCGAAGCGGGCTGCGTCCAGACCCCGTCACGGCGGAGCGGCGGTCGAAGAGCCCGATCGCGGATCGCTTTCATTCGCCCATGCGCGCCTCGAACGGATGGTGTAACCTGTTCTGTCGATGGGTGTTCGAAGCGCTGGAGGGGCACCGGAGGGCGAGCGTGAGGGATCATCCGCGCATCCTGGTGGTGCGACCCGACCGCGTCGGAGACGTGATTCTCGCGACGCCACTCATCCGTGCGCTCCGACAGACGTTCCCGGACGCCCACCTGACGGCACTCGTGCGCCCGTACACGAGCCCACTGCTGGAGAACAGCCCGCACCTGGACGATGTTCTGCTCGACGATCCGGGCGGCCGCGACGCCGGAGGTCGCGGCTTCTGGCGTCAGGTTGCGAGCCTCCGCCGACACCGCTTCGACACGGCGCTGCTCCTGCTCCCGAACAAACGTCACGCGTGGATGCTCTTCCTGGCGGGGATTCGCACTCGCATCGGAGTCGGAAGGAAGCTCTATCAGGTGATGACCTTCATGCGCTCCGTGAGCCGTAATCGGTACGTCCCGCTCCGACACGAAGCGGATTACTGTCTCGACCTGGGGCGTGCCATTGGCGTCGACGCAAACGATCTCTCGACGGAGATCTTCCTCACACCCGAGGAACGCGATCGGGCCTGGCGTACTCTGGTCGGTGCGGCGCGCGAGCGGCTCGAGCCGAAGAGGCTCATCGGAATCCACCCCGGAAGCGGTGGCTCGGCGCCGAACTGGAGCGTCGGGCGCTACGTCGATCTGGCGCGGCGGCTCCTGCGGGAGGAGAGCGTCCATCTCGTTCTCACCGGGGGGGCAGAGGAGAGAGGGCTCGCGAGTGCATTCCAAGCACTCGACGAGCGACGCGTCACGAATCTCATGGGCCAGTTGCAGCTACGCGAAACGGCCAGCGTCATCGCACACCTGGCCGTGCTGGTCTCGCCGAGCACGGGCCCGATGCACATGGCTGCGGCGCTCCGCGTACCGACCGTATCCCTCTTCTGCAAGCTGACCGCGTGCTCGCCACACCTGTGGGGACCGCAAGGCAACCAGGCGTGGATCGTCGAGCCGGAGAGCGAATGTCAATACGAGCCCGGCGTCGCACACGAGTGCGTCGAGCGTGGGGTCGAAGTGGACCGTGTCGCGCGCATCGTCCGCGAGGCCCTCACGACGGCTCGGGCGGGTGGTCGATCGAGGCACCCACGCGTCGCGACGCCGCGCGTCACCTGATCGAGCGACCATGGCCTCGAAATCGCTTGGTCTCCCAAGGCGCGCCGCGTGATTCTCCAGACCGACGATTCATCCGAGGGAGGAGAACGATGAGACGGCGGCGCCAGGCAACTTTTGGAGAGCGTTGCGGCACGACGATCCGAAGCCGCGTGCCGTCGCCAGCCGGCCGGGCGCCGGGCGGAATCCACACACTCGAGAGGAGCAGGGGATGAGACGTGACCAAGCGCCGAACCTCGTGCTGGCCAGTCTCCTGGCGCTTTCCCTGGTGTCCTGCCAGGCTGCGGAGCGAGCGCCGGAGGCGAGCGAAGCGGCAGTCTCGCACGAGACACCCGCGCCCGAAGCCCAGATACCGCCCCCCGAGCGCGACGTCACCGAGGCGGAGGTGCCCCAGGCCGTTCTTGCTGCTTTCAACCAGGCGTATCCAGGTGCCCACGTCAAAGGCTATTCGGAAGAGGTGTCCGAAGGGAACCTCTACTACGAAGTTTCCTTCGAGTTTCAGGGTCGACAGCTCGACGTGATCTTCGATCCCGACGGAATCACGAACACGATCGAGGAGCAGATTCCGGTCGACGCGCTCCCGGAGAAGATGCGCCAGACGATCGAACAGGAGTTTGCCGAGTTCTCCTACGAGCGCGCCGAGACGGTGCAGAAGGGGAGCGAGAGATACTTCGAAGCCCTCGTCGTCGATGCCAAGAACGGCATGATGCACGAGATGGTCTTCTCGCCCGGAGGAGACCTGATCGAGCGGCAGGCGAAGAAACCGGGTGAGATCGACTGACGGCGGATACTCCGGCGCTCAGAGCAAGGCGACGAGATAGGAGACCCAAGCCGGGTCGTCGGCGGCGCGCTCCGCCTTGTGATAGATGCCATTGCCCTCGCCGGTCTCGTGATCGGTGCCCTCCCAATACACCTCCACCTGCGAGAAACCGGCCTCGATCAGCGTGTCACGCAGCTCGGGGAGTGTCCACAGACGCCAATCGTATTCGAATGCCCTTTTCATCTGACTGCCGTCGGGGAACTCGAAGTGGATCCGGTTGATGGCGTTGTGCTGGATCGGGTCGAAACGATGCTGATCCCAGACGTACGTGAAGCTGTCGTGGTCTCGTCGCTCTTTCATCTGACGCTGCGCGTCCGCCCCACCGTACGCATCGAGCATGAGCATGCCCTCACTGCGCAACGTGGTGCGCGCCTTGGCGAAGTAGTCCCGCAGCTCTCGCCTCTCCTTGAACAGGAAGTAGGAGAAATTGAAGGCGCACGTGACGTCCACCTTTTCGCACTCGGCTTCACGCACGTCCGCCTGCATGAGATGAACCCGAGCCTGCTGCTCGGGCGTCAACGCACTGAGGTTGTGCTCGCGTCCCCAGGCGAGCGGCTCCGGGTCGAGGTCGATCCCCCAGGCGTGCTTGTCACCGTCGGCGTGGACCCAAGAACAGGAAACGGCGAAGGTCCCGCAGAAGTCCTCGCGCAGCAGGTGTGGGTCGCGCCCGAAGTGCTTCTTGAAGATCCGTCGGGCCAGCCGCACGTCGTGCTCCGGGTCCTGGACCGCCTCTTGATACAGCGTGTACTTGTCGGCTTTCTTGGCCATGCCCGCGAACTTGCCGCGCTTGGACCGTGTCTTCGTCTTCACGTTCTCGGATCCCATCGTTGTCTGGCGCTTGCGGGCCGTTCGGCACGCCCAGGTCGCGTGCGACGGCCCGATGGTCGATCTTGGAAGCGAGCAGCGTAGCATCGGAGCATGGCGCTCGGCGACCCTTTTGCGAGCCACCCGGCGCGATTCCGGGGAGAGCCGAGTCGACAACTCTCGCGTTGCAGAGCGCCGTTTCCCCACAAGAGACGAGGAGTCGCTTGAAGCCGATCGCCCACGTTCCCTATTCTCTGCTCATTGGCACCAGTCGGAGGGAGTCACAATGGCGAGAACGAGCCTGGCCCGGCTCGCAGTCGGCCTCCTGATTCTTGGCGGCTGTGACGACCAGATCACCGAACCCAACTTCGAGATCGCAAGTGAACCCTTCTCTCTCGGCGTTGCGCTGTCGACTCAGACGCGCTTACGCGTCGATGCGATCAACGGCTCGGTCGTCGTCAACGGCGGCTCACAATCGGATTCTCTCTCGGTCGCCGGCGTGCGCCAGGTGGGTTCCCGTACTTCGCTGGAAGACGCCGAGATGCGTCTCGCAGGCCTGCAGGTGGACTTGCAGGTGCAGGGCGACGACGTGGTCGTTGCCACGCTGCAGCCCGCGGACACGGAGGGGCGCAACTACATCGTCGATTACGAGGTCACGCTTCCGCGCTCGTTCCAGGTCGTGATCACGAGTGCGAATGGAACCATCCGTGTTGCATCGATCCAGAGCACCGTCTCGGTCACACACGCGAACGGACAGATCGCTCTGGCTGACATCGTGGGCAGCGTCGACGCCGGTCTTGCCAACGGGGGAATCGTTGCTGGCGTCACCTTGCCGCTCGACGGAACGATCAACCTGCAGATCGCCAACGGCGACATCGAGTTGTCGATTCCGACGACGACCTCGGCGCAGTTCTCCGCTTTGGTCGGGAACGGGGACATCGTCGTGTCAGGCGTGGAGCTGCAAGACCCGGTGCGCACGAACGGCAGCCTTTCCGGCACACTTGGTTCCGGCAGAGGTGTGATCACGCTGGGCGCCGGGAACGGGACGATTACCCTGCGAAGCTCCGGCTAGGCGCAGCTGCTCGACTCCCGTGCGCGGGCATCGAGGCGTGGGTGAGGCTCGCTCCGGCGTGATCACGTTCCTGGCGCCCGCTGCCGCGCGTCTGGGCCGATCCGTGCCCAGGCGCGACGCCTCCGCACGGCGCAAGCCGCGTCGCCGGGCGCCCAGAAGTTCCGAACGCTCCCAGTTGTTGCGAACGGTTTGGCGCGCATTCTGCTCCGACCCGGGAGAACTGTATTCTTCGGGGAGTCGTTCCATGCGCACCGAACTGGCCGAGGGTCGTTCCACACAGGCGGAATCGCCCGCAACTCAGACGAGCCGCGAGCCGCGTCAGGCGGAGCCGGCGGGCGACGCGCAGCCCAAGGGAAGCTGGCTGCAGCGAGCACTGCGGCGCCGACACTACTGGATCAACTCGCGCTCGCAGCTGCCGGCGACGGGTCTTGCCGTGCTCGCGACGTTGTTCTTCGTCGTCATGTTCAACTGGGCGATGTTCGAGCGCACCTCGGTGCGCCGAGAGATCATCGCCGAGATCCGGCCGCTCGTGGAAAATCGCCTGCGCGACCAGGATCAGGCTTTCCACGGCTTCCTTCTCGTCTTGTCGGCCGGTTTCATCGTCTGCCTCACGGTGGGCATGGTGATCTTCACACACCGGAGTGCCGGCCCCGTGCATCGGGTGCGGCTGCACATGCGGCGTGTCGTGGAAGGCGATTTGAATCACCGCGTGACGCTGCGGCGCAAAGACAACTTCAAGGAGCTGGCGGTCGATTTCAACGCCATGCTGCACGCGCTCCAGGATCGGAACGAGCGCGAATGCGAAACTCTCGAAGGGCTGGCGCTGCGCCTGTGTCAACCCGCCGCGCAGACGCAGGAGATCGCCGACACGCTGAGGCGCCTGGCGCACGAGAAGGATCCGACGAACGCGGGCTGATTCACTTCCGGATTCGCATCCGACAAACGGCCGACGCTGAATGCGTCGGCCGTTGCATTGGACGCCGGGCGAGCGCGAGCCCGCCCGTATTCCGTGCGCCGCTTGAGTCAGCGCTGCTTCCTCTTGCCTCCAGCGGTGGATGAGCCGAGGAGATCGGCCAGGGCACCCAGCCTTTCACCCCAATACTCCCGCATCGAGTTGGCCGCGGACCTGGTGGGGAGCCCGGCGTGCTGGATTGCGACCTGGCTCTTCTGCTCCCCCCTGGCGGTGAAGTAGGCCTGCACCGAGCTTCCATCCTCCCACGTCATGCGCATCGATTTCTCCGGCGTGGCCTTGCGGATCTGCGGCTTGACCCCGGGGAGCCAGCGGTTGCGCGTGCGTGCCGTGCTGAAGGCGCGGTAGAGCTTTGCCAGCGGCACGTGCAGCGTCTTGCTCTTGTTCATCTCGTAGGCGCCGCCACGGCGCTGCCCCACCTCACGCAGCCCACGAATACGCTCGTAGCCCACGGTCACGGTCTGCGCCCACCAGCCCGAGATCTCGTGCGCTTCACGGAGGTGTCGCGCGATGTCGCGATGCGACATGGCGGTGGCGTCGATCGCATCCAGCACGCGCAGCCACTGTGTCCACGTACGCCCCGTCTTGGCGCGCACGGCTTCGTCGGACATCCCGGCGAGGCGCGCGAGCTCTGCGCTCGAGGCTGTGATCGCGGGCGCGGACACGCTCTTCCGTTTCTTCTTCTCGAGGATCTGGGTGCGGGCTGTGGTGTAGGACTCGCCCGTCTTCTGCATGCGGGAGCGAACGAGGCGTTTGAAGTCCTTGCTCTTCGGCATCACGAACTCCTTCGTCGAGACCGCGGACCACGCTCCCCAGCAGCGAAGCCCGTGCGGTCGCACGAAGGCTCCGGCGATGCCAGACCCGGGAGTCTGCCCCCCTTTGCCTCACGCGGGCCCTCGCTGGGGGAGGACCGAAGAGGTTGGGCGTGGGTCACCGCCCTGGCGCAGGAGAATGCACGCTCCGGCAGGGGAAATCAAGCGCACGCGGCAGCTCGGCCCGGGATGCCGCAAGCGCGCAGAAGCCCAGCTCGCAGTGCCGCGCACGCGTCATTCCCACTCGATCGTTGCGGGCGGTTTCGTCGTGATGTCGATGGCGACCGCTCCCACCGGATCGAAGGCCAGGAGCGCTTCGACGAGCTCGGCCGCGCACGTGTCACCGATCCACGCAGGCCGCGCGGTCATGGCACGCTCCGAGTGGATCGGCCGCACGACAACGAGCTCGGAGCCGAGACCATCCAGCCTGAGCGGCACGAGCACTGTGGGGCACTGCCACACGCTGCGCATGAGCCCGTGGCGCTCGAGTGCGCCCATGACGAGAGCGTCGAGCTCGCGCAGCAGGTCGAGCCGCCGCGGCGTGACCGTGGCCGGAACGAGCTCGACCCGGCGCGGCTGCCGGCCGCTGAGCTCGAAGAGGCAGCGGTTGATTCCGGGCACGCTCTTCGTGAGGAGTGTGGCAAGCGCCGTCAGCTTCTCCCATCCCGGGTTGTCGCCGACGAGTAGCGCGGGGTGCTCGTAGCTGCGCAGGTCCGCCTTCACGCCGACCGAGCGCACGGGAAGCGGGATCGCGCGCAGGCTCGAGCCCGCGACCACGGCGTCGATGTCGCGCTGCAGGCGGGGCTCGTCGAAGTCGGCGGGGACCGCGGTTTCCGAGGCTACGCGGATCCCGAGGCCCGGGCCGGGGAAGGGGTGACGCTCGACGCTTTCCGGATCGAGGCCGAGCGCGCGTCCGAGCTCCCGGACCTCCGCCTTGTAGAGATCCTTGAGCGGTTCCACGACCTTGCCGGCGCGGATCATCTCCTCGATGACGGGAACGCGGTTGTGGTGCGTTTTGATGACGTCGGCGCGCTTCGTTCCACCCGTCTCGATCGTGTCGGGGTAGATGGTTCCCTGACCGAGGAGCGCATGTTCCAGGTCGAGCTTGGCCGCTTCGCGCTCGAACACCTCGACGAACGTCAGGCCGATGGCCCTGCGCTTCGCCTCCGGATCGGTGAGGCCTGCGAGCGCCGCGAGGAAATCGCTGCTGGCATCGACGACGTGCAGGCTCGGGCCGAGGCCCAGCTCGTGCATCTTGGCAGCCACGCGCGTGCTCTCCTCCTTGCGCATGAGCCCGTTGTCGATGTGCAGAAGCTTGAGATGCTCGGTGCCGAAGGCACGTTCGAAAAGGAGCGCCGCTACCGTGGAATCCACGCCACCCGAGGCGAGGAGCAGCACGTCCCGATCCCCCACGTCGTCACGGATCGCGGCGACACGCTCCTCGATCTGATCCCCGACCGCCCAATCCGCCTTGGCGCCGCACACTTCGAGGACGAAGTTGCGCAGGATCTGCACGCCGCACGGTGTGTCGTCCACTTCGGGATGGAACTGGAGGCCGTACAGACGGCGCTCTTCGCAGGCGATCGCTGCGTTGCGGTGATCGTGTGAGCCATCCGTGCCGCCTGTCGAGTAGCCGAGCTCCGTGAACTCCGCCGGAAGTCGGGTGACACTGTCGCCGTGGCTCATCCACACCGTTTCCTGCGGTTCGAGCCCCGCGAACAGAGGGGAGTCCGCGACCAGGTGCAGCGTCGCCGCGCCGTACTCGCGCGCGGTGTGTTCGACCGCGCCGCCCGCGTACTTGGCGATCTCCTGGTGTCCAAAGCAGAACCCGAGGACCGGAATGCCGAGGTCGAGGACACCGCGGCTCCAATCCGCCTCGGCATCGAGGGCGCTGAGCGCCGGGCTGCCCGAGAGGATGAGCCCCTTGTAGTGGCGAAACGTTTGCACGGGGTCGTCGGGATCGCGGATCTCCGCGTACACGCCGAGCGCCCGCACTTTCGTTGCGATCAGATGGACGTACTGCCCCCCGAAATCGAGAACCGCAATCGTGTCGTGCTCCACTGGACGCTCTCCGTGCAAGTCAGACGACCGTCACCACGGCCGAGCGGGTGTCCGGGGTGGCGGTCCGTGCCCGTTGGATTGGGCGAATCTAACGGGCTTCCTTCCAGCCACGCAAGGGCCTCCGAATGCAGGCAGCAGCGGTCGTTTGGCCACGAGCCTCACTTCAAGGCGAATTCGATCGGGATGACCATCCAAACGGCAACCGGCTCCTCGCCCACCCGTGCCGGCTTGAAAACGGCCGAGCGCGCGCTCCGAAGCGCCGCTCCGCTCAGCTCGGTGACCCCGCGAAGAACGAACGTCCGGAGCACGTGGCCGTCGGTTCCGACCAGGACGCGCACGAGAACGGTGCCAGAAATCTGCGCCTCGCGCGCGCTCTCCGGGTCGTGCACCGGATCCATCGACACGAGCTCCGGAGCCACGTCGAAGTCCACATACTCGTCCGGCCGAGGAAGCGCGTGGCTCGCCGGCGCCTGCGGCAGCGTCGTCCCGCGACACGGATAGTCGTCACCCAGGCTCTGCGTCACCCGATACACGATCCGGTTGGCGCGTTCGCGCAGCGCGGCGAGCGCTTCACGACCTGCTGGGTCCTCAGACCCCTCGAGGTCGGCGAGCGCCTGTGCGAGCTCGAGATCGATCTCGGCGAGATGGGTCGCATACGCTTCGAGCGTGTTGGCGAACCATGCCGACGACTCGGAAGGCCGTGCCACACCCTCCAGGGTCGCCGCAGTCACGAGGAGCACCAGGGACACGACCAATGCCAGTGGCCTTCGAGACCTCATCGCATGAACCTCCCAGCGTGAACCAATGGAAGCGGAGGGCGGGTGGGACTCCCGCTGCAATGAAACGGCTCAGAGGGCGGAGCGCAAATCGGAACGCTCCGCCGGTTTCGGGCCGCCACGCGCGCCCAAGATGCCAGGGGGACGGGCGGGCGGGTCTCGAGCAGCCTAGATCGCCACCGAGAAGCCGATGATGAAGGTGGCGCGACTGAAATCGAGCTCGACCTCGTCCGAAGGGTCGAGGACTGGATCGTCTTCACCCGGATTCAGATCGATCTGCTGCAGGATCTTCTCGCTTCCCCACGCGTAGGAGATCCCCAGCGTCAGATTCGACCGTCCCACTTTGAAGGTGCCACCGCCCGTCACGTGGTAGATGTCGAAGCCCGTCCTGGAAACGTCCGACTCGGCATTGAAGGCGGAGAAGTCGGAGGTGAAGCTGAGGTAGCCGACGAGCGACTCACCGAACCGATGCTCGACGCCGACCGCATAGTTCACCACGCTATCGAGTTTCTGCCGCAGCGAGCGCTGGATCGTGTCGCCCGTCGCTTGGGATACGAAGCTCTCGAGCTCGAGAACGTCGTAGGTGCCCACGCCGTCGAACCACTCGGCTGACGCGAGGATCCTCGTCCTGGTGAGGTGCAGTGCTGCACCGACACCGACGGACAGAGGAGTCTTGTAGTTCGCGGTCACGTCGGTCTGGATGTCGGTTTCGAAGGCGTCGTCCGGGATGCCGTCGTCATCGATGTCGAGCTCGACGATCGTGGTGTTGAGCGCCGCCTCGCCGCTCCCGGTCAAGCGAACGTTCGGAGTGGTCAACGTGAGGCCTGCGGTGAGCGGCATGAGGTCGAACCCGATGCCCACCTTCCACAGCAGGCTGTAGACGGTGCTCGAGAAGTTGTCGACGTCGAAGACGAGAGCCATGTCTCCAGAGTCGGGGAGGGCCTGCGCGAACCTTCGGTCCACCTGGCTCTGATTGCGAAAGGACAGATACTGCGTCACGCCGAGACCGGCTTGTGGACCAAAGCCACGCGACCAGGTCAGACCCGCCCACAGTTCGTTCCCCTCGTTGGAGAAGGCCAGCGCGCCGGCAAACTCCTCCTCTCCCGGTGCCGGCAGGAAGTCGCCGCGCGCAAGGCGCGCCCCCTCGACCTCCGCACGGTAGCGATAGCGCGTGAGGAGCGAGTACGCGAACTTGTTCTTCCCGAGCCACGACTTTCGAAAGGCGCCCGCCAGCATGTTGGGGAGAATGTTGAAGTCGGATGCGGTGAGGTCGATCCCCTCGCCGGCGCCGTCGCGGATCGTGAGCGTTTGGGTCTGGTAGACGTTTGCGGAGAGGAGCAGCTCGGGATTCTCCACATAGCCGAGGGCACCCGGGTTGTAATACGTGGCGCTCATGTCGCCGACGGCGCCGATGACGGCGCCGCCGAGGAGCATGGCGCGCGGGCCGTACTGGCTGTTCCAGTAGTGCGTATCTTGCGCGCCGCCGACGTCCGGCAGGCCGACGACTGCGAGTGTCGCAACGCAAGCCAGAGTGGATCGAAGCAATCTCATATCGTTCCTCCGCATTGACTTTGAACCGCTCCCCGCGATCGTCGTCGCGGTTGCTCGTCGTCGGCGTTGCGAGCGCGGATCTCTTCATTGACGACGCCCGTTGCGTCACACGGCTTGGGCTCCGGGTCGGTAGGGTACACCAACGCCTGCTGCCGGGCAGCACTCCTGCAGCCCTCCCGGACGCGACCCGAAAGCTGGTATGGTGTGCCCTCACGGGGACTTCTCGAGAGACGAAGGAGGTCGCTGCATGTCCCGTTCGAACGTGCTGACAAAGCTGCTGATCGCTGCATGGGTCCTGACCGCGCCGCTTCAACTGGCGTGGGCGCAGAGCGGCCCACCCACGGCCGACGAAGCGCGCCGATTCATCGCAGAGGCGCAAGCGGAGCTTCTCGATCTCGCCGTCGAGGCGGAGCGTTCCGCGTGGGTCAGCGCCACCTACATCACGGATGACACCGAAATCCTCGCCGCCGCTGCATACGAGCGTTTCCTCTCCGCGACCGTGCGCTACGCCACCGCTTCCACCCGCTTCGACGCGCTCGAGCTTTCCGACGATCTCAAGCGCAAGCTGCACCTTCTCAAGCTCTCGATCTCGCTTCCGGCGCCCTCCGATCCGAAGAAGAGCAGCGAGCTGACGCGGATCGTCTCGCGCATGGAGGGGATGTACGGCAAGGGGAAGTGGGTGCGGAAGGGGGCGGACGGTGCCGAGGAGACGCTGACGCTCGGCGACATGTCGCGCATCATGGCCAACAGCCGCGACGAGAAGGAGCTGCGCGACATTTGGGTTGGCTGGCGCGCCATCTCGCCGCCGATGCGCGACGACTACATGCGCTACGTCGAGCTGGCGAACGAAGGGGCTCGGGGGCTCGGCTTCAAAGACTGCGGCAGCATGTGGCGATCGAAGTACGACATGCCGCCCGATGACTTCGCCGCCGAGGTGGACCGCCTGTGGGAGCAGGTGAAACCGCTCTACCTGTCGTTGCACGCCTACGTGCGCCAGCGTTTGCGCGCGACCTACGGTGATGTCGTGCCAGCCGACGGGCCGATCCCGGCACACCTTCTCGGCAACATGTGGGCACAGGAGTGGGGCAACATCTATCCGCTCGTGGCACCGGCGGAGGACGACTCCGGGATCGACCTCACGGCACGGCTCCTGGAGAACGATGTCGACGAGATCGAGATGGTGCGCTACGGCGAGCGCTTCTTCACCTCACTCGGCTTCGAGCCGCTCCCCGAGTCCTTTTGGGAGCGTTCCATGTTCATCAAGCCGCGCGACCGCGACGTCGTCTGCCACGCGAGCGCCTGGGACGTCGACCAGATCGACGACCTGCGCATCAAGATGTGCATCGAGATCAACGCCGAGGACTTCGAGACGATCCATCACGAGCTGGGCCACAACTTCTACCAGCGTGCCTACAACGAGCAGCCGTATCTGTACCTCGGCAGCGCCAACGACGGCTTCCACGAAGCGATCGGGGATGCCATCGCGCTCTCGGTGACGCCGAGCTATCTGCAGCAGGTTGGGCTGATCGACGCCGAGCCGGATCCGTCGAAAGACATCGGCTTGCTGCTGCAGCAGGCGATGAACAAGATCGCTTTCCTCCCCTTCGGCCTGCTCATCGATCAGTGGCGCTGGAAGCTCTTCTCCGGCGAATTCTCGCCCGAAGAGGCCAACGCCTCCTGGTGGGCGCTACGGCTCAAGTACCAGGGGATCGCGCCCCCCGTTTCGCGCACCGAGGCGGACTTCGATCCGGGAGCGAAATACCACATCCCCTCCAACGTGCCCTATACGCGTTACTTCCTCGCGCGCATCCTGCAGTTCCAGTTCCATCGGTCGCTCTGCGAGATCGCCGGCGGCGACGCACCGCTGCACCGCCGCTCGATCTACGGCAGCAAGGAAGCGGGTGCGCGCCTGCAGGAGATGCTGGCGATGGGGATGTCGCGCCCCTGGCCCGATGCGCTCGAGGCGCTCACCGGCCAGCGCGAGATGGACGCGACCGCCATCATCGACTATTTCGCACCGCTCAAGGAGTGGCTGGACGCGCAGAATGCCGGCCATCCCGTCGGTTGGTAGGCACGAGGCCGCCACCGCCTGTCGACGACGTGCGGTGGCGGCCTTCGATTCCTGTCGATGTGAAACCCAAGCCCAGCCAGCACCTTCGTGGGGTACGGGGAGCAATCTGCAAGGCGGCCGGGCCGGCATCGAGGACCGCTGTCGCATTGAGACTGCCTGTCCCGGGCGATCGCAGCTACTCGCTGAACGACACCTCGGGATGCAGCCGGTTCCAGCGATTCATATGCTGCGCCAGCGTGGCGCGGATCTGCACATCCGTGTGGTAGCCGATGGCGTGATACAGAGTCTGTCCCAAGGGTGAAAAGAGAATGTGCTGCGGAATGGTGCGCGCGCGTTCATGTCCGGCAACCACGAGGTATGGATTGAGTCGGTAGCGCTTGGCCCATGCCGCCGCTGTACCAACCGTGGCCTGCGACGTCGGTTCCGCCGCGCTCGTCAACAGGGTCAGGAAGAGAACGTCCTCGCCGACGACATCCTCGAGCTTGCTGATCAACGGCGCCTGCCGTGTGCAGGGTCCACACCAGGAAGCGGCGAAGTCGACCCAGACGAAGTAGCCCGCGAAATTTTCCAAAGCCACAGCCTCGCCGAAAGCGTTCGAGCCGCACGTTCGCCCACGACGGTTGCCATAGCTGTGATCATCGAGATTGTCGAGATGTGGATCCTTCGCTCGCTTCCCGCAAGAACTCAGAAGGCCAAGGAGGAGCCCGGCGAGTGCGACGCGAAGAAACCGCGTGCGGCATTCGTGCATGGGTACGGACATCGAGGCGATCCAGTCTGCTTGAAGGTTGTCGGGAGGTGCGCCGCAACACACGTGCCGGTTGTGTCCATACGCGCGGCGAAGCCCAGCTGCTGCTGCCCGCCAGCTCGACGGCGGTGCTCCCTTGCGGGACCGACCGCAGAGAATTCGGCGCATGCGCTTCGGCGGTGGCTTGACGCCTGGAAACGTGCGACCTACGTTCGGGCGTGTACCATCCCTGAGAGACGAATCCAATCGTGGACTCGGCCGGCGTGGCGCCCTCGTCGTGGATTCGGCGGGCGTCGCTGCTCGTAGCGAAGGGAGCCCGACGATGCCACAGCTGATCGATGCACTGGGTGATCTCGACGTCGCGGAGCCGAGTGAGCACGCGTCGCTGCGGGTGTTCGGCGTGCGCTGGCGCACCACCACGCAGGGTCCGGCGTACGTCACGCTCGACGAAGCGCTGAGCGCAAAGAAGCTGGAAGTGACGGAGTTGGGGGAGCAAGGCAGCGTGCCGCAGCTCAAGGTCGTCAACAGCGGGGACTCGAGGGTCTTCATGATGGCGGGCGAGGAGCTGATCGGGGCGAAGCAGAATCGCGTCCTCAACGTCAGCCTCATGGTGGATGCTGCCAGCGAGCAGCCGATTCCGGTGAGCTGCGTCGAGGCGGGTCGTTGGTCGTACCGCTCGCCCCGGCTCACGAGCGCGGGCACGACCTCCCCGGGGCACCTCCGCAAGCTGATGTCGAAGCAGATGCACGAGAGCTACAAGACGGGCGCGAGCGCCATGTCCGACCAGGGTGCGGTGTGGGAGGCGATCCGTGGCAAGATGCGGCGCATGGGATCCACCTCGCCGTCGGCCGAGCTGCATCAGGTCTACCGCGACTACGACAAGAAGCTCGCTTCGGTACTGCAGAACATCGCTGCGCCGGAGGGTTGCAGCGGTGCCGTGTTCACGTCGGGGGAGCGCATCCTGGGTATGGATCTCTTCGATCGACCTGCAACCCTCCAGAAGCTCTGGGACAAGATCACGCGCGGCTATGCGATCGACGCGCTCGAAGAGGAAGAGGCACCGGCAAAGGTGACGAGCGAGCAAGTGCGCGCGTGGTTGCAGTCGCTCTCGAGCACGAAGGTGGAGATGTTCAAGTCGCCCGGCGTGGGTGACGACGTTCGTCTCGAGGGAGACAAGGCACATGGTGGCGCGCTCGTCGTTGACGAGCAGCCGGTCCATGTGGAGGTCTTCGCAGAGGCCCCGGCCTGATCGGCGCTACCCGCGCAGCAGCTCGTTCACCTTGGCGGTCAGCGCGAAGGCGTCGGCGACGTAGAGGACGTCCGCTTTGCTCTGCGCCCAGCCGCAGTTCGGGTCGGTGTTGATCGCGCGTCGTTCATGAATGAAACGCCAGCCGACGACGTGCGGCTCTTCGCCGTGGCAACAGGTCGCAAGTCCCTTGGCGTGCCGTGGTGTGGAGCCCGTCTGGCCGACCTGGTTCAGATGGCTCATGAAAGAGAGCACGTCCTCCCCCTCGGCGCTCTGCTCGACCATCGATTTGCTGCCGCCGAGCGATGCTTGCGCCGAATCGAGGAAGCCGAGGATCAGCTCCTCGGCGTCCTTCACGTGCGTTTGGCCATCCGCCTGCTTCTTCGTCCAACCGGCTCCCGCGACGAAAAGAAGATCGGCGTCGGGGCGGATCGTCTGCGCCTGCGACTTGGCGGCCTCGATCCCGACGACCCGGGTCCGGTCGTATGGAGTGGGCAGGTCAACCTCCACCAGCCTTGGCGTGGCGGAGCCGGCCTCGCCATTCCAGGTCTCGAAGAGACCGGGGTCGACGAGCACGAACCATGGTCGTTGCGAGCGCGTCATCGTGGCCAACATGCGCTGCCGGTAGTACCAGCGCTGGATCTGCACGCCTTCGCCAGCAGCGCCCATGCCGACGACGTGGCTGTCGATGCGCCCTCCGACGCGAAGCGCAACACCCGGCAAGGTGCGCGCGAGGCGCGCGCTCGCCGGGGCGATCACGAACGTGGCGTCCGCAGCGCGCACGAGCGCTTCCGCGGCGGCTGCATCGCTGGCGTAGCGCGAGTCGGCGAATTCCTCCCCCGTGACTCCGAGCGTCTCTTCGGCGCCGCAGCCTGCGACCGCATCGGCCGCCGTTTGGATGGCGCCACCCCAGAGGGCGAGGCGCAGCGTCGAGCCGGACAGTTGCCGGCTCAGCTCCACTGCCGACGTGAGTGTCTCCAGCGCCACCTTGGAGAGGCCGCCGTCGGCCTCCGTGTGCGTCAGATAGAGAATGCGCTCCATGCTCGTCCAATCTCGGGCGTTGCTGCCCGCGTGCTCACTTCCGGATCCACTCGACGATCTCTCGCGCCATCTCGTCCACGGAGGCGTCTTCGACGACGCGTGTGTTGCGTCGTTGCTTCGGGACCTCGACCTCGAGAAACTCCACACCCTCCGCGCCGACTCGGGCCGGCTGCGCCTTCTGCAGCGCCGGCATGATGCTGCGCATGTTCTGCATCCCGAGCTGCGCGTTGTTGGGTGGTTCCGGGAGTCGGCCCGTTGCCCACGCCGCAACCAGCGGCGGTCCCGCGCATTCGGAAACCTGGTAGCGTCCAGCCTCGATGCGCTCGAGGATGCGGATCGTGCCGTTCTCCTGCGGCGTCAGCTCATCGACCGCCAAGAACTGATCGCTGATCTCGAGTCGCTCGCCCACCATCTGCATCGTCACGCCCGCATCGCGCGACGCCGAGGCGCAGCCACCGAAGAGGAGCAGTCGCGAGCGGTCGAGCCCCGGAATCGTCTTGATGCACTCCGCCAGAGCTTCCGCCGTTTCCCACGCCTCGGTGAAGCCCCCGGCGGGGCCGTCGAGCGCGACCAGCTCGAACGCGGCTTTCGGCGCGATCGTCATCATGAGCTGCTGCAGCTTCGCGCGCGGCCCGAGACTCACGAGCCACACCTTGCTGTCGGGTGTCGCGGCCGCCAGATGCGCCGCCTCGTACAGCGCATGCCCTGCCCACGGATCGAGGACCGCAGGCAGCATCATCTCGTTCTTCAGCGCCGGGCCCTCGGCCCCCTGAATCGGCTCGAGCGTTTGCAACGGGTCGGGCACGATGCTGCCACATACGACCAGGTGGAATCCCTGGCTCATCCGCACACCTCCGAGGCTTGCGGTGTTCACCGATTTCAGTTCTCCGCCGAGTGCAGGCCGCCTGCACCCGCTCGGAAGGCGATGTTGCCGCGCTCCGGATCTCCTTCACGCGCCTGCGTGCAGCTCCAGAGGCACGCACCGCAGTGTACGCACTTCTCACGGTCGAACTGCGGCACGCCGCAGCCGTCGCCGGGCGTGATCGCTTGCCCGGAGCAGACTCCGACACAGAGCCTCTGCTGGCAACCCTCACACAGGCTCGGGTCGAGAAAAATCACATGGTTCGCGTACCCGGGAGGGGCCTGCACCTTGCCACCCAGAAGGAGCGCATCCTGGTGTGAGACGAGGAGCTTGCCGTCGTAGCGAACGGGTGGCCAACCGGCACGCTCCATGAGCGCCTCGTGCAGCGGGGTTCCGCTCGAGGCGCACGTCTCGCGAATGCTCTCGATCTCGGCCGCCGGGATCCGACCGCGGTAGTACTCTGCCAACGTGGGAACGTGTTCGCGCGCTCTGCGAGGGCGGCCGCCCAGGTGCAGTCGACCGCGCGTCAGACCGGCCAGGCCCATGCCGAGAAGACCGCGCACGAAACCGAGCTGGAAGCCGTCGCGTGCGTGCTCGGCGACTCGCCCCTCCTTCTCCACCCAGCTCTGGCGCCGGCGCTGCACGTAGGCGGCTTCGAGGTTCTCGCGCGTGAAGGGGCGTTTCTGGGCCAGCAGCTCGAGAACACCCTCGGCCAGCAGGGTGCCCGTGGTCCACGCTTCGTCCACACCCGACCCCGTCAAGACGTTGGTGCTTCCCGAACCTTCACCGATTCTCGCGTAGCCGTCACCCACGAGGTGCGGCTCCCCGCGCCGGCCCGACTCCTGCAGCGTCTTCGCGCCCCAGGAGCGCATCGTTCCGCCATCCAGGTGCTGCCACACGTACGGATGCTGCATCCAGTGTTGCAGGTAGCGATAGCTGGCCCGTACCGGGCTGTGCAGCCACGAGGGGAGGAAGATGCCGAGCGACGCCGTGTTGTTGGGGTAGACGTAGAGGAATCCGAAAATCTCCGGTTCGGGGTAGCCGATGGTGTGCAGAACGGTTCCGGCCGGCAGCACGCAAGCCTCCGGCAGGTCGACGACCATCTTCATCCCCACGGCCCAGTCGCGCTGCAGATTGCCTTCCGGCAACCCAAAGTGCTCGTCGAGGCGCTGGCCGACGGCGCCCACCGGTCCATCGCCGATCACGGTGAGCGCGGCGCGGATGTCCATGCCGGGCATGTAACCGGATTCCGGCTTGCCCGCCGCGTCCAGACCTTGATCCACCAGGCGCACGCCCGCCACGCCACCCTCTTCGAGGAGCGGCTCGCTCACCGGCATTCCGGGCCATACCTGCACCTGGCCGCTGCCCATGAGCTGCGCGCCGACCCAGGCGTTGAACTGGCCGAGCGAGAGAAGCAGCCCGTTCTCTTTGCGCATGAAGCCGGGAATCCACGGAAGCTCCAGCGCCTCGTCGTGAAGCGGAAGGATGCGTCGAAGCGCGCGCAAGGTGCGATCGAGCCCGCGCAGGGTGGCGGAGCGGCGGCTCGTCCCGAGCGGATCGAGCAGGTAGACCAGCTTCTCGTGGCCCACCGGATGCGCCATCGGGATCTGTGCCGGATCGAGATCGGGAAAGCTCTCGCGGATGCCGTGCGCACGCGTGGCCACGCCGGAGACACCAAAGGAGATGTCGTCGGCGCGCTCGTAGCACACCACCTGCAACGGCATCCCGGGCACGGCCCGGCTCTCGAACGCCGGGTCGCCGTCGGCGAGCGCCCTGGAGAGCGTGCTGAGGAAGCCGCCCGTCGCCGGACCGAAGCCGACGCAAGCGATGTCCACCGGCAACACCTGGCGCTCGACGTGCGCTGGATTCTCCACGATTCCACCCCGGCCCGCGAGTCCGGCTCTACGTCGGGTAGTCCGGAACCTCGGGGATCATCACCTGCGTCAGATCGCGTGCGGCGCGATCCTTCGCCATCCGCGCCCCCGTGAGGCAGCCATCGAGCTTGCGACGCATGCTCGTGAACGCCTCCATCCCCGTGAAGCAGACGCATGGACCCGCTTTCTGCGGGTGCGAGCCGTCTGCCTCCACAACGTCGGTGAAGCTGCGTGCGCACGCAGCGATTCCCGGAATGAAGCCATCGAGTGGCTCGAGCTCGTCCGCCTGGTAGCACGACGCGCCCTCCGCTTCCCAGGAGGGGTGGCGGTTGTAGCCGAAGACGAGCTCGGAGCAGAGACGCCCCACCTCACCGGCGGCACGGGCCGCCTGCACGTGGCAGAGATCCGTGAAGAAGCGCACGTATCCGGGCAACCCTTCCGCGAGCGCTTCGTTCTCCGGGCCCCGGCGCTCGAGCTCGAGCAGATCGAGGATCTGTTGGCGCGACGCCAGGAGCCAGCAGAGCGCGTCCGCCATCGGGAACGTCACACCCTGGCGCTTGTCGCGGTAGAGAGGTGTGCCGTCGGCATCCTCCGCCTCCGACAGATGCCGCAGCGTCCACAGCCACAGCTCCATGGCCGAGGCGACCGTGCACGCTCCGGTGCCGGGGCGCCGGCCGGCGACGCGCCGCATCTCGGCGATCCACTGGCGGAAGTGCGCCAGGAAGACCGGCTGCGTCATCGTGATGGCGAGCTGTCGACGCTGCACCGCTTCGGGGCCCTCGTACGTGGCCTCGAGCTGCGCATCCATCCACTTCTGCCCGATGAAGCCGGGACAATCCTCCGTGATGCCGTAGCCGCCCATCAGGCTCACGGCCTCGCGCATCATGTTGGTGCCCTGACCGGTGTTCCACAGCTTGACGGCGGGGCAGAGCACGTTGGCCACGGCGTCCTGCACCATGAACTGCACGAGGCGGTCCGCTTCGAGCTCCTCGAAACGCTTCGCATCGCGCTTGGCCGCCGGCGTCGCTGCGAGCTCGATGTACTCGAGCGCGGGCTTCTCGAGCTTCTTCAGCTCCTTGAGCTGTGCCCGGCCCTTGAGGCCGCGCTCCTCGAACACCTTGTCCTTGTGCTTCTCGATCGGATCGAACTCGTCGAACAGGCGCGCTGCCGCGAAGCCGAGCGCGGCGCTCGCCTCGCCGCTGGCCCAGATGTCCACGAGCCGATGCAGGACATCCTCCTTCTGCTGCAGGCCGAGCTCGTGGAAGGCGGAGCCGGGCTCGATCGTCTTGCCGCCACGGTAGCGTCCGCGCTGGTAGCGGATGATCGGCTCCACCGCGGAGAGGAGCTTCGCCGCCGTCATCAGCCCCACCGTCACGCGCGTGCGCCGGAAGACGGCGGCGATGATCTCGGCGTGGTCGTAGTTGGGAACGAGAACGCCGTCGCGCACCTTGAAACCGCCGACGATGCGGCTGGCCGGCACCTTGAGGCTGAAGATCGGATCGTTCGTGGAGGAAAGCTGGTGCACGAGCTTGCGTGTCGGAGCACCACGATCGAAGACTCCAGGATCGTCTTCATGCAGAATGATCATGCAGGAGCCCTTGATGCGTTCGTCGTCCGAGTCGACGGCTGCGGTGACGAAGTTGGCGAAGGCCATGTTGGTGATGAAGCGGCCGCGCTTCTCCACCTGCAGGAGCGGCTCCTCGCCCTCCTTCCACTTCGCCACGCGGACGCCGCCGGAAAGCACGCGCGTGTTCACGCCGACGTAGGGCAAGGGCTCGGTGAGCGCGAAGGCGCCGCGCCAGATCGTGCGCTTCTCACCTGGCTGCGGCGGGACGCAGCGACTCATGTAGGTCTTCTGCTGCTCCGGTGTGCCACGCTCGTGGATCGGACCGAGGGCAAGATTGGTCGCCATGGCGCTCGTCGCCGAGCCGCCATCCACCCACGACAACTCGAAGGCTGCGAGCGCCAGGGCCAGGTTCTTCGGGCCCTCGACGTAGCCGCCGAACTCCGGATCCATGCCCAGCGCAGTCAGGCCGGAAGCATCGAACTCGTTCAGGAGCGCCGCCTTCTCATCGGTCCACTCGTGCGAGTTGCGCGCTCCGTCAGCCACCATCCGCGCAACCGGTCCACGTGCAAGGGCCCGGACGGCTTGCACCGCCATCTGCAGATCGTAGCGGTCCGCGAAGCGCCACAGGATCTGTCGCACCTCGTCGCCGGGTAGAGCGCGCAGCGCCATCTTCTCTGTTTGCGTCTTTGCCGTTGTCATGGACTCTCTTCCCCGCTTCATCCGCGGTCCGTCGGGTGACATCCCACGGGTCCACCTGCGCGGCCCATCTCAACAATCCAGCGCTTCTGTTGCTAGGGTCGCCGACGTCGCACTCCAAGTCACATGGAGAATACGGGGCGTGGTACCGGAGTCAAACGATCTTACAGGTCGGTTGTCTAAAGGGGGTGCCGGGGCCTCGGCTGCCTCGCCCGTCCAGCCGCCTGCCCGGGCCTGGGCAGGCGCTGCGGGCGCCCTGGCAACGAGGCACCCGGGCCGGACGATCCCGGCAACGAGGAGCCCGGGCCGGCGCGTCCCCGCTCGGGCCCGCTCGGGGCGCCCCCGAGGAGGGGATCAGACGGCGTCGATCTCAGCGAGGTCGCGCTCGGTGATTCCGAGAAGGTAGAGAATGCTGTGCATGCCGCCCGAGATCGCGGCATCGGCACTCCTCTTGACTACCGGCCTGGCGTTGAAGGCGATGCCGAGGCCCGCCTGCGAGAGCATGAGAATGTCGTTGGCGCCATCCCCGATGGCGACGACCTGTTCCGGGTGCACGCGCTCCCGCTCGGCGATCTGCAGCAGGATCCTCGCTTTGGCGGCAGCGTCGATGAGCTCGCCGGTCACGCGGCCCGTGGCGCGCCCGTCGCGCATCTCCAACACGTTTCCGTAGGCGTAATCGAGGCCCGCCTGCCGCTTCATGTACTCGGTGAAGAAGTCGAAGCCGCTCGAGACCAGCGCCACCCGGTAACCGAGGCGTTTGACCACGCGCAGCACGCGCTCGACGCCCTCGTTCAGTGACATCGACTCCGCCACCTGCTTCATCTCGTCCAGCGTCAAGCCCTGCAGGCGTTCGACGCGCTGGCGCAGCGCTTCCGGGAAACCGATCTCGCCCCGCATCGCACGCTCGGTCAGGTGAGCGATCTCTTGCCCGACGCCACGCACCCGCGCCAGCTCATTGATGATCTCCTGGGAGATCAGGGTGCTATCCATGTCGAGCACGATCAGGCGTTTGTTGCGCCGATAGATGCTCTCCCGCTGGATTCCCACATCGATTCCGTGTGCTGCCGCGGCGCTCAGCATTTCGGCCCGGAAGCCACTCTGCGGCCGGGCGTGTGTGCCGTCGGCGATCATCTCGAGGCAGGAGAAGGGCTTTTCGGCCAGACAACGGATGGTGGCGATGTTGACGTTGCGCTGCGCCATCACGGGTGCGATCTCGGCCAGAACGTCGGTGACCGGGCGCTCGGAGATGCACGTGATCACGTAGAGAAAGCGCGCCTTGCGCGTGACCATCTCCTGCGGCGAGAAGGCGCGAGAGTTGAGCTCCAGCCCCATCTCTTTCGCCTGACGCAGGAGATCGTCGAGGACGTCGCGCTGCGACACGCGACCGGGTGCGAGGTCGACGAGAAAGGAGAGCGCAAGAATGTCCTGCAACGTCGCCTGCTCGACGTCGACGATGCGCGCCCGAGCCTGTTGCAGGATGGCAGCAAAGGCGGCCGCGATGCCGGGTCGGTCGCGACCGGAAAGCGTGATCGCCAGGTAGTCGCTGCTCAACTCTGTTCCTCCCGGGGGCGCGGTAGCCTAACAAAAAGCAGGATTGGCGTGCCCGTCCGAACGAGCGATTATTCAGCCGAGCGGTGGACGGGACGATCCCATGGGCTGGACACGGACCGCGCGGTCTCGAACCTCGGAGAGGAAAGTGTCGCACGCAACAGCCGAGTCCATGCGCTCCCGTATCGGTTCCACTGCGCCTGATCCAGTTTCGGAGTCGCGCCTCTCGCGTTTCGACATTGCCAGCCTGCTGGCGGTGATCGCGCTCCTCGGCCTCTTCGCGGTGCGTCAGGTGGGAAGCCCCGACGCAGGCTTTCACCTGACCACCGGAGAATGGATCCTCGAGGAGCGCGCTTGGCCGCGGACCGATTCCTTCACCTACACCGTCAACGACCACGCCTACATCGACACCAGCTGGGGCTACGACGTGCTCTTGGCGCTCGTCGAGAGAGCATTCGGAGTCCGCGGGCTGGTGTTTCTGCACGTCGCCTTCGTGATCGCGATCTTCTCGCTCCTCGCAGCGACCGCACGGCTCATCCGGGGTGATCCGCGCACTCTGGTCCTGTTGCTCTTGCTTGGCGGCCTGGCGTCGGAGTCGCGCTTCGAAGTGCGTCCCGAGCTGCTCTCGTACGTCTTCCTGGCGTTTGCAGCCTATTTGCTGCACCGACGCGCGGAAGGCTTGCGCTCACGCCTCTGGATTCTGGTGCCGCTGTTCTGGGTTTGGAGCAACAGTCACAGCCTCTTCGTCGTCGGTTGGGGATTGCTGGCGTGCTTCAACGTCGGCACCTGGATTGCCGCGCGGCGGATCGACCGCTCTGTGCTGGGTTGGAGCCTCGCCGCCGTCGCCACCGCCATCGTGACCCCGTATGGGTGGGCCGGCTTGCGCCAATCCCTGATTCTCTTCACGCGCATGCAGCGTGGGCATCTCTTCGGAGAGAGCATCGGAGAGTACGAGTCACCGTGGGAAACGCTCTCTTCCGGACAGCTTGGATTCTACCTGGTTCCGATCCTCTGCCTCTTCCTCTTCGTCGGCATCGCTCTCGTGTCGATCGTTCCGCTCTGGAAGCAACGGCGCATCCACGCTGTGCTCCTGGGCCTGCTTTTTGTTCTGCCCGCTCTCACCATGGTGCGCAACGCTCCGCTGCTCGTGGTGGCGTGCCTACCCGGTGCCGTCTGGGCCCTGCCGCTCCCGCGCCTTCTTGCGGCTCTGAAGCTGACCGCCCCGGCGCGACAGGCGCTGCTCAGGGCGGTGCCGATCGTCGTCGTGCTCTTTGCCATCGTCATGGGACTGCGCGTCTACAACGATGCGTACTACATGCAGCGGCGACGGCTCGAGCGTTTCGGCACCGGTTGGAATCGCTTGCGCCTCCCCGTCGAGGCTGCCGCCTGGGCTCGCAACGCGGATCTTCCTGGACGCATGCTCAACACGCTCGGCAGCGGCGGCTACCTGATGTGGGCCCTGTCGGAGCCGGTGTTCATCGATGGGCGACTCGAGGTGATCGGCGAGGATTTCTTCCGGGAGTACCAGCGCAATCTCGGCTCGCTCGACGCGATCGAGGCGAGCGTGTCGCGCTACGACATTGGCTGGATGATCTTTCCGTACCGCGACCGGCCGGACGTGCTCCAGGCGGTATCTCAGGCCCCACGCTGGCGCCTTGCATACATCGACGACCGGGCGGTGGTCTTCGTGCGCGCCGAGCGAACCTCGGCGGCAATCGTCGACGACAGCGTGCGGCGCGCGCACGCCCCGCCCCCGGCACTGGAGCTCACGAGCGTGCCCGGCCTGGGCGCCCGGCGTCCTGGGCGCGGCAGGCGCTGGCTCTCCGGCCTCGTGCGACGACAGACCTACCCCGTTTCGAGCTACTCGCTCGCGGTCTTCCACTACCTTCGTGGTGATTGGCACCGATTCGCTGCCTACAGCGCTGCTGCGATCCGCGAGAGCCGCGGGGCCTATTTCGAGCTCTACAGCAATCTGGGATCGGGGCTCGAGGCGCTGGGACAGCTGCGGGAAGCGAGACGCTGTTACGTCATCGCGCTCGCGGAGGCGCCGATCTACAGGTCTGGACGCATGCGCACGTTGAGGCAGGCGATCGCGTCGATCGACCAGCGCACGAGGCTACCGTGAGCGCGATTGCTGCCACATGGTCGGCCTGCTGGACCCAGGCCCAGGTCATGAAGTTGCGGTTGTCGCGCGCGTCCTTCATATTGGGAATTGCTCCCGGAACTCGCCGCTCAGCCGACCGTGTCCACGCACAGGGACGCGGCGGAACCACATCGATCGGGGGATCGCGATGACCCACGCACGACCGCGAGCCATCAGCTTCCTCGCCGGGCTCCTTCTCGCAGTTCCGTGCCAAACGCATGCGCAAGGCACGGCGGCAACGACATCGATTGCAGCAGGCTCTCCCAGCACCAGCCGCAACGAGCTCCTCGACGACAAGCCCGCCCCCGCTCGGGCCTTCTCGACCGCGCCACCTCACGTGGCGGTGTTCCCGAGCGTGCAGGTGAACGTGGCGGCCGGAGGGCAGAACATCTTTGGTGACGCGGCGAACGAGCCCTCGATCGCGGTCGACCCGAGGCATCCGAACCGCATGGTGATCGGCTGGCGGCAGTTCGACAACGCGCTCTCCAACTTCCGGCAGGCGGGCTACGCGTACACGACGGATGGGGGACGCTCCTGGACCTTCCCTGGAGTTCTCACGCCCGGCGTCTTTCGCAGCGACCCGGTCCTCAGTGTCGATTCCGACGGTGTCTTCTACTACAACAGCCTGCGCTCCACGGGTCAGTCGATCTTGTGTGACGTGTTCCGCTCTACGGATGGCGGGGTGACCTGGTCCGCTCCGGTGTTCGCGCACGGCGGTGACAAGAACTGGTTGATCGTCGACCGCACGGGTGGGATCGGCGACGGCAACATCTACGAGTCGTGGAGCATCGTGGGGAGCTGCTGCGGCAACAGCACCTTCTCACGCTCGACGGACGGCGGACTGAGCTACGAGCTTCCCATCCCGATTGCGACGACGCCGATCTGGGGCACCATGGATGTGGATTCCGACGGCACCCTGTTCGTCTCGGGGATCGATGCCAACAACACCTCACGCTTCGTCGTCGCGCGCTCCACGAGCGTGCGTGATCCGATGGCGTTTCCCTCCTTCGAGTTCTCGAGAACGGTCAACATGGGGGGCGCGGTCTTGGTCGGACAGGGGTCAGAGAGCCCGAACCCGGTGGGCTTGCTCGGGCAGGTGTGGATCGCGGTCGACCGCTCCACGGGTCCGAGAGCGGGGTGGGTCTACATGTTGTGCAGCGTCGATCCACCTGGGCCCGATCCGCTCGATGTCCACTTCGCGCGCAGCAGCGACGGCGGCGCCACCTGGAGCACGCCCGTGCGCGTCAACGACGACGAAGGCGATGCGGCTTGGCAGTGGTTCGGGACGATGTCGGTGGCGCCGGACGGCCGCATCGATGCCATTTGGAACGACACCCGCAACAGCGGCGTCGCCCACGTCAGCGAGCTCTATTACGCTTTCTCCATCGACGGCGGTGCAACGTGGTCGCAAAACGAGAAGCTGAGCCTGGCGTGGAACAGTCATGTCGGTTTCCCCAATCAGGAGAAGATCGGCGACTACTATCACATGGTGTCAGACCGCGTTGGCGCGCACCTCGCGTGGGCTGCCACCTTCAATGGTGAGCAAGACGTCTACTATCGTCGCATCGGCGACTACGACTGCAACCAGAACGGCATCGGCGACTCGTTCGACATCGCGACGCTCGCGAGCCCGGACGAAAACCGCAACGGCATCCCGGACGAGTGTGAGCCCCCGTTCACGAGCGACGTGGCGGCCGCACCGACGTCATTGCGACTGCTGCAGAATCGTCCGAACCCGTTCAATCCGGGCACCACGATCCCGTTCGAGGCACCGCCAGGCGCTGGAAGCCTGCGCCTGCGCGTCTACGACCCGGCGGGACGGCTCGTGCGCACGCTCTTGGAGGGTGTCGAGCTCGAGGGTCGGAGCTTCGTCGACTGGGATGGAAGAGACGACCGCGGCGAGAGCGTCGCCTCGGGACTCTATCTCTATCGGCTCGAGGCGGCGGGTCGGGTCCACACCCGGAAGATGCTGCTTCTGCGCTGAAACGGCCTCCCGGGCTCGGGCCCGGGGCGGAGGAACGGTTCCCAATCCGGCGCGCGTTGGTCAAGAGCGCGATGCGATGCTTGCGCCGAGCTCGCGCACGACCGAGACGAAGAGATCGAGATCCGCTGCGGTGGTGCGCCAGTTGACGATGGCGGGGCGCAGCGCCACGGACGTGCCGTACGTCGTCGTGCCGGCGTAGACGCGCCCATCTTCGAGGAGTGCTTGCCCCAGCGCCGTGTTGAGTCGGTTCAGCTCCTCCTCACCCCGGTTCCCCGGATTGAAACGGAAGCACACGATGCTGAGCGGTACTGCGGCCAAGCGCTCCAGGTCGGGTGCCTCGTCGATCCGACGCGCCAGATGCTGTCCGAGCTCCAGGTGCGTCTCCACGAGCTGGCGATACCCACGCTTCCCGTACGCCCGCAACGTGGCCCAAACCGCAAGCGCCCGGGCGCGGCGTGAGCTCTCCGGCCCAATGGTTCCCAGGTTCGGATGCGGGTCGTCCGGTGCGGGCAGGTACGCTGCCGAGTACGCGAAGGCCCGCCCCAGAAGAGACGGGTCGGCAACGAACGAGAAGCCGCAGTCGTACGGAACGTTCAGCCACTTGTGACCGTCGACGGTGAGCGAGTGCGCGCGTTCGACGCCGGCGGTCCAGTGGGCGCTGCGAGGGCTCACGCGGGCGAAGAGACCAAAGGCGCCATCCACGTGCAGCCAGGCGCCATGCTTCTCGGCCAGGTCGGCGAGGGTTGCGATCGGATCGAAGTCGCCCGCGTTCACCTCGCCCGCGTTGCCGACGAGAATCGCGGGCGCAGCGTCCGCGTCGGCGAGTGCCTGCTCCAGCGCCTCGACATCGAGGCGTCCGAGCGCGTCGCGACTCAGCACTTGCAGTGAGGCGCGACCCCATCCCAGCATCGCCAGCGCCTTGACCGTGCTCGCATGCACGTAGCCGCTCGAGTAGACGCGTGCCCGTGGCAGCTCGGCGAGGCCGATCTCGGCCACGTCGATCCCCTGTTGCTCGGCCCACCATTGACGTGCGGCGGCCAGGCCCACGAAGTTGGCCATCGTCGCTCCCGTCGTCATGATCCCGCCCCAAGCGGCTGGTAGCTCGAACAGCTGTCGCAGCCAGCGCAGTGACAACAGCTCCAGCTGCACGGCGAGCGGCGACGACACCCAGGCGTACGCCACCTGATCCAGGGTGCTTGCAAGCCAGTCGGCTCCGAGCGCCGCAGGCGTGGTGCCGCCAATGACGAAGTGATAGGAGCGCGGTCCGGACGTCGTGACCGCCGCCTCGAGACCACGCTCGACGAGCTCGCGCAGGGCGGAGGCGGCACCCACGCCCCTCTCCGGCAGGTCGCCTGCGAGTGCACGAGCCGCTTCGCTGGCGTGCGGCGAGCGCACGCGCCGTGCATCCACGTCGTGCAGGTACGCCGCCGCCTCGCGCGCCACGAGCTCCAGGACCTCGGCCAGCTCTTCGCGCGCGGGTGTCGTGTGCGAGGCGTCGCTCACGCCCCCTCCCGTGTGTTCAGCCCTCGACCCAGCTGCTGGAGTCGCAAAGCTCGTTGCCACTCGTGTCGTGCACGGCGTACTGGAATCCGGGGCGCACGCTGCAAGAACCGATCTCGCCGTCGCGGCTCATCGCGAGGTAGCCCACCTGCAGATCGTCGTCCCCAGGGTGGCGCCGGACGACGCGCGCGATCGCCTCCCGGCACGCTTGCTCGGGTGTGTGACCCTGCCGCATCAACTCGACGATCAGGAAGCTGCCCACGGTGCGGATGACGGCTTCGCCGACGCCGGTCGCACACGCTGCACCCACCTCGTTGTCGACGTAGAGCGCCGCCCCGATGATGGGGGAGTCACCGACCCGTCCATGCATCTTGTAAGCGAGACCGCTCGTGGTGCAGGAGCCGGAGAGGTCGCCCTGCGCGTCGATGGCGACCATCCCGATCGTATCGTGGCGCTGGGCGTCCACCTTCGGCATCGCATCACTCTCTTCGAGCCACTTCTCCCACGCCGCGCGCGCTTCCGGTGTGAGCAGATCTTGCCTCTCGAAACCGCTCTGCAACGCGAACTGCAACGCGCCCTCGCCCACGAGCATGACGTGAGGCGTTTCCTCCATGACCCGTCTCGCTACGGAGATGGGATGCTTGATCTCCTGCAGGAACGCGACCGAGCCACAACGGCCGCTTGCGTCCATGATCGAAGCATCGAGCGTGACCCGCCCGTCGCGGTCGGGAAGCCCACCGTACCCGACCGATTGCACCTTCGGGTCCGCCTCGGAGACCTTGACGCCGATCTCGACGGCATCGAGCGCGCGCCCACCCCGTTCGAGCACGCGCCACGCGGCGACATTGGCCGCGAGCCCATGATTCCAGGTCGATACGACGAGCGGTTTGCGCACGTTCCCTGGCTGCCGTGTCGATGTCGCGTCGTCGCGGCTCTGTGCTTCGCGTGCCCCGATCAGAGATCCCAACGCCGGCACGGCGAGCGCCGTCGTCTTGATGAACTTCCTGCGGTCTTGCATTTCGCGCTCCTCGGCGAGAGAGGCTGCGTGGCGACCACATGGTTGGCAGCCACGCGCACGGGCGTTTTCTGGCGTCGATCTGACAACGTTCCGGAGAGCGCAGAGTCTAGCAGCCGCGCTCGAGCCCACCCAAGCACTGCTTGCGCAGAATCCGGATCGAGTTTGCAGCCGGTCATATGGCAAAGCTGACTCGCAGCAACGCTGCGGAGCGCGTGGGCGGACCCTCGAACACGATCGCAGTTCCCGCCTGCACGTTGAAGCGACCGGCGAAGGCCAGGTGAACCTGCGGAACCAGGGTGAGTGACTCGGAGCGGCGCACGTCCCCCTGGTAGTCCACCTCCAACCCGAGGACGAGACGCTCATCCGGTTGTGCGAAGAGGGAGCCGTTCACGATCAAGGTGGTTTCTCCGTCACCACCGCCGTCGGCCGGGATGCGCGCCCCCAAGCATCAGGAGCGCGCTCCAGCGACGACCGAAACGACAGCCCGGCAGGTAGAGCAGGGCCCCGTTGGTCCGTTTCGCCTCCTCATCGCGCTCGATCCGCAGCTGCGCCCCGTGGATGAAATGCCTCCCGATCGCGCCGAAGGTGAGCTGCGAGGCGACATTCCACCCCTGATGCTTGCTGCCGCGGAACTCGATCTCGATCTCCAGCGTGACACCATCCAGAACGGCGCCTTCGATCTCGGGGATCGCAAGGACCTCGCCGCCATCCGTCGGGACACGGAAGATGGAGTTCACCTCGACCTCTCCCCCGTCGCGCTCCGAGGGGGAGCACCAAGTCGACGAAGAGCGGCTCCGGAATCGGGACGGTTGTCCACTTGCTGTCGACCGGGTCGGGCTCGTTGCCGGATACCGGCGCGCCGAGGATGGATGGAAGGCAGACGATTGCGGTCACGCAGAGTCGCAAGCCACGCAGTGGCTGTGGACACGGCAAAACAGCACGCGCAGCGCCAAGTCCCGCGCCTCCATGCAGCGGGAGCGGAGCTCTTCTGTGGTAGCCTCTCATCGAGGTCACCCGACCCGAAGGTGCAGCCCGTGTCGCTTGACGGGATCCTGACGATGCGAAGACGCGCCCCACGACGTTGCATTCTCGTGTTGGCGTTGTCGTGTGCCGCCGTTGCGATGCTCGCGCCGCGCGCAAGCCCGTCCGACTTCGTCACTGTGGAGGGGAGCCGCTTTCGTCTCCACGGAGGGTCTTACCACTTCGCGGGTGCGAACTGCTACTACCTGATGACGTGGGCCGCCGAACCGTCGTTGCGCCCCTTCGTCGACGAAGTTCTCGAGGAAGCGGCGCTCATGGGAATGACGGTCGTTCGCACCTGGGCTTTCAACGATGGCGACGGCTGGAACGCGCTCCAGACCGCGCCTCGGGTCTACGACGAAGCCGTATTCGAGGGCCTCGACTACGTGGTGCAGAAAGGCAGCACTCTGGGCCTTCGGCTCGTCTTGACGCTCGTCAACAACTGGGTCGACTACGGGGGAATGGACCAGTACGTGACCTGGAGCCCGCGGGCTCAGTTCCACGACGACTTCTATTCGGACGACAGCACGCGGACCTGGTATCGGGGCCATTGCAGTCGCGTCGTCGGGCGAGTGAACACTTTCAACGGGCTCCTCTACCGCGACGATCCTACCATCCTGGCGTGGGAGCTGGCCAACGAGCCGCGCTGTCCGTCCGATCCGCAGGGGAACACGCTGGCGACCTGGATCACGGAGATGAGCGCGCACATCCAGTCGCTCGACCCCAACCACCTGGTCACCACCGGGATCGAGGGTTTCTACGACGACGGCCACGGTCCCTGGTACACGAACGGTTCCGAGGGCGTGGATTTCCTGCGCGACCACCAGGTCACGACGATCGACTACGCCACGGCGCACAGCTGGCCGGATCACTGGGGTTTCGATTTCGCCACGACGATGGCGCTGCTGTCGCGCCAGCTCGACGACGCCAGTGCGATCATCCAGAAACCGTTCGTGCTCGAGGAGTTTGGCAAGTGGCGCGATGGCAGCCTCGCCGCTCACGAGCGCGCCCACTACGATCCAGTCACCTACTTCTCGCCCGGCGTGACACCGTACGACGTTCCGGGCGCAACGCCACTTCGACGCGGCGAAACGCACGCGCCTCAACGTTACGGCGACGGCTCGGTGCCCGCGAGCACGGCAACGCGAGATTTCTACTTCCAGGCCTACTGCGATTCCCTGCTGGCCCACGCCGCCGGCGGCTCGAGCGTGTGGATCCTGTATCACGACACCTATCCCGACTACGACGGGTTCGGTGTGTACCATCCAGCTGACACCTCGACCGTCGCCATCCTCGAAGCGCACGCCGCGGCCATGACGTCGCTGAGCGTGCCGACCGACGTCTCGCCCGAGATCGCGACTGCAGCGTTCACAGAAGGCGGCTCCCTGGGTGTTCCCTACCCGAATCCTTTCAATCCACGCGTGACGCTTCGGGTCGATGGAGTGCACGAACCGGCGTTCACAAGCGTTCGCGTTTACGACTTGCGCGGCCGCTTGGTGCAGACGCTCTTTTCCGGGATGCTCGGCGCCGGAGGCCTGAGCGTTTCCTGGGATGGAACGTCACGTGGTGGTGCGGCCGCGCCGTCGGGTGCGTTCCTCGTGCGACTCGATCGAGCGGGTCGTTCCGCGACAAGACGCGTCGTGCTCCTGCGGTGAACGTGATCGCTGGCAGAGCGTGTTGTCACCTCCGCACTCGCTCCCTATAATCCCCGGGCTCGTGCAGTCGACGGCGATCTTGCATCGAAAAGAAGAGCCCAGTGCCGAAGGGTGGTCGCATGGCCGAGATCGCGCACACTCCACAGTTCCGCTTTCGACGCTTCATCAACTGGTTCTCGATCGGTCTCGCCTACGCGTTTCTCTACATGGGACGTTACAACCTCACCGTGACGAAGAACGCGCTCGGCGACCTGATGACGAAAGCGGAGTTCGGCAACATCTTCGGTGTCGGGGCGCTGGTGTACGGCCTTGCGTTCGTCATCAACGGGCCGCTCACCGACCGCTACGGCGGTCGTCGGATGATGCTGATCGCGACCCTCGGCGCCGTCGTCGCCAACTCCGCCATGGGAGTGGTTCTCTACGGCATCGGAACGAGGGGCTGGGAGCTTCCGATCTATCAGACCTTCGTGTTGCTCTACGCGATCAACATGTATTTTCAGAGCTTTGGCGCACTCTCGATCGTCACCGTGAAAGCACCCTGGTTCCACGTTCGCGAGCGCGGGACATTCTCGACGATCTTCGGCGTCATGATCTCGCTCGGGATCTACTTCGCCTTCGATTGGGGCTACGCCATCATGGAGGCAACGCGAGGCACGCTGGGGGACGACCTCCGACCTTTGTCCGTGCTCGTGACCAAGGTCTTCGGCACCGGCGGCACGGGCGTGGATGAGAACTGGTGGCTCTTCTTCATCCCGGCGATGTTCCTCTCGCTGATGTGGTTCATCATGCTCGCGGTTCTTCGCAACTCGCCCGCCGAAGCCGGCTATGCGAACTTCGACACGGGTGAAGAATCGGTGACGGACGTTGGCGAGCGCGTCGCCACCCACGAAGTGTTCCGACGCATTCTGACGCATCCCGTTCTTCTCGTCGTTTGCGGCATCGAGTTCTGCAGCGGCGTGCTGCGGCAGGGCGTCATGCACTGGTACCCGATCTTCGCCAAGGAGACTGGCTTCTACGCCGATTTCTTCGTCACCCAGCACTGGGGACTCATGCTCCTCATCGCGGGCGTCACCGGCGGCATTCTCACCGGCTGGGCTTCGGACCGCTTCTTCAATTCCCGCCGCGCACCGATGTCAGCCGTCCTCTACGCCTTGATGCTCGTCGCCACCTTCTGGATGTCGCGCACGCTCGAAGCCAATCTGTGGCACGTGGGCTCGATGGTGCTCATCATTTCGATGGCGGTGATCGGCGTGCACGGCATCATGTCGGGCACGGCCACGATGGACTTTGGCGGCGCCAAGAACGCCGGCACAGCCACCGGCATCGTGGATGGTGTCGTCTATCTCGGCACCGCTTTCCAATCGTTCGTGATCGGTCACATCACACCGACGGGGGAGGCCAAATCGGATCCTGGCGCATGGAGTGCCTGGCCGTTGTTCCTCCTGCCGCTGGCTGCGCTCGGCTTGGTGCTCGCGTTGCGCATCTGGAACGCGCGACCCAAACCACGAGAGTGACGCGCGATCTCGCTTCGCTCTTCTCCAGCGGCGTACCAACTCCGGCGCTGGCACGCGCTCAGCGAACAAGTCCTTCACGCTTGCCGCTTCGAACGAGCACGTGGATACTGCGGGGCGGCGCGGCGACCTTCGGGCGACGGGGGTGCGTCGATTCCCACCCGTTCGCTGTGGCGGTTTTTCGAACAGGAGGAGATTCGATGAGTACCCCACAAGAGTCGTCCAAGAACCAGCAGTACTTGAACATCGTGCTCGACATCGCAATCCGCATCACCGTCATCGCCGTCATCGTGATCAGTTGTCTCAAGATCTTCAGTCCGTTCCTGCTCGCGGTCGTCTGGGGCATCATCATGGCGATCGCGCTCTATCCCGTCTTCTTGGGCATCAAAAGGTCGGTCGGGCAGCGCAACCGTCTGGCAGGCTCGTTGTTCATCCTGATCAGTCTCGCCGTCGTACTCGTTCCAACCGTTCTCCTGACCGAGTCGCTCGTCGACGGCTCGGTCGAGCTCGTGCACAGAGTGGAGTCGGGTACGTTGGTGATCCCACCGCCGCCCGAAAACGTGCAGACGTGGCCGGTCATCGGTGAATCCACCTACAAGACTTGGCTCTCCGCCTCGAACGACATGCGAGCCACGGCCGCCAAGCTCGCGCCGCAGCTTGCCGAGCTCGGCGCGAAGCTGGCGTCGGCGCTCGCCGGCGTCGGGGGCGCGGTGGTTCACACCGTGTTTGCGCTCATCATCGCCGGGATTCTGATGATGACGTCACAAGGTGGGAGCCGCGCCGCCCATGCCATCGCGCGGCGCTTGGCCGGTGAGCATGGTCCAGCAATGGTGGATCTTGCCTCCGACACGATTCGCAGCGTCGTCAAAGGCGTCATTCTGGTGGCGCTGATCCAGGGGCTCATGTCTGCAGTCGGTCTCTGGGTGGCGGGCGTGCCAGGTGTCGGGCTGTGGGCACTCCTGGTGATGGTGGTCGCGGTCATCCAGCTTCCGCCGATTCTGATCCTGGGCCCAATCGCCATCTGGGTGTTCTCGGCCAACGACAGCACCGCGATCGCAGTCGGGTTCCTGATCTGGAGTCTGATCGTGAGCGGAAGCGACAGCTTCCTCAAGCCGATGTTCCTGGGTCGAGGCGTTCGAGTTCCCATGCTCGTCATTCTGATCGGGGCGATCGGCGGTATGCTTCAGGCCGGAGTGCTCGGTCTGTTCATCGGGCCCGTCATCCTCTCGATCGGCTACACGCTCTTCACAGCTTGGGTCGCGGAAGAGGGGTTGATCCCGAAGTCGCAGACAACGGCCGCAGACGCGGGCGATTGATTCCAGCTTCCGCATCGAGGTGTCCATGTCGGTCGGAGAGAAAGAAGAAACGCAAGGAGCAACTGCAGCCGATCCGGCGCCTGCAGAGCCGCCCGCGCGGGAGGGCCGCGAGACCTCGCGCAGCAGGGATCCGGTGCGGCGCGTCACGATCATCCTCTTGGGCGTTTGCCTGGTCGTCTTCATCTGGTACCTGTTTGCCGATCGCATGACGCCGTACACCGACCAGGCGCGGATCCGCTCGGTGGTCGTCCCGATCGTGCCACGCGTCGCCGGCTACCTGACCGAGATCAACGTGCGCTTGCACAGCATCGTCTCCGAAGGGGATGTCCTGTTCCAGATCGACCGCACGCCGTTCGAGCTCGCCGTACGCTCGGCGGAAGCGAACGTCGAGCAAGCAGCGCAGCAGGTCGGCGCGGGCGCCGCGACGGTGAAGTCCGCTGCCGGTCGACTCGGCGTCGCGCGAGCGCAGCTGGACCGTGCCCAACGCAACTACGATCGGACGCAGCGGGTTCTGGAGCAGAACCCGGGCGCTCTTTCGCAGGCCGATCGCGACCGCACGGAGACGTCGTTGGCTCAGGCGGTGGAGCGGGTCGCGTCCGCCGAAGCCGATCTCGAGAAGGCGAAACAACAGCTCGGCGACGTGGGTCCCGACAACCCCCAGCTCCGCGCCGCGCTCGTGGCGCTCGAGCAGGCGCAGCTCGACCTCGCCTTTTCGACGTTGCGCGCACCCGCCGACGGTGCCATCGAGAGCTTCGAGGTGGACGTCGGGCACTACGCGCAACCGGGCCAGCCGCTGGCGACGTTCGTCTCGACGCACGATGTCTGGATCCAGGCCGACATGCGTGAGAACAGCATCTCCAGGGTGAGGCCGGGGAATCGCGTCGAGTTCACGCTCGACGTCGCACCAGGGCGCGTCTTCAAGGGGAGCGTGCGCAGCGTCGGCTTCGGCGTCAGCGCGGGTCAGAACACGAGCCGTGGTGACTTGCCAACCGTCAAGAGCTCGCAGGGTTGGTTGCGCGACCCGCAGCGCTTTCCGGTGATCATCGGTCTCAACGCCGGGGAGGCCACCGGCTACCGCCGCGCCGGAGGGCAGGCCGACGTCATCGTCTACACCGGAAGCCATCCGATTCTGAACGCCATCGGATGGGTTCAGATCCGTTTGAGGAGCCTGCTTTCCTATGTCCGCTGAGAGCGCGCCCGTCGCAGATGCGATTCACACCCAGCGTTTCGATGTGCGCACGTTGAGGGTTCTGCGCTACGCGGTCGGCTCGAGCATCGCGATGGCGGTCGCGCTCGGTTTCGACTGGCAGCTGTCGTTTCTGACGCCGGTCTTGGCGCTCAGCTTTCTCGCCTCCCCGGCGCCACGTCCTTCGCTGCAGCAGGGAGGCGTTTTCGTCCTGACCATCGCTGTGGCGTGTCTCGTGGGCTTGTGGCTCAGCCGTTTCTTGCTTCCTTACCCGCTCGTCTACCTCCCCTTGACGTTCCTGCTGCTGTTCCGGCTCTTCCTGGCCAAGGCAGGCGGCAAGGCCCCCATGTTGATCACCTGGCTCCTCATCGCCCTCTTGGTGATTCCGATGCTGGCCATGCAGTCGCCCGATCTCGCGGATCTTGTTGCGGCCGGCATCGTTGTCGGCGCATGCGTCACCATCGCACTGGTGTGGATCGTCGACCTGGTTCTCCCGTTGCCGATCGAGAATCCGGCGGCGGCCTCGGCCCCTTCTGCGGCACCGAGCGCGCCAGCTCCGGGCCGCGGCGAGCTCTACGCCACTGCAATGATGACGACGCTCGTCGTCTTTCCCGTTCTGACGCTCTTCTACACGCTGCAGTGGTCGGGTGCGATGCTGGTCCTGGTGTTCGTCGCATTGCTTTCGTCGCAGCCCGGCTTTGCGAAAAGCTACAAGGCAGGCGCGGGCCTCGTTTTGGGAAACAGTATCGGCGGCGCCGCCGCCATCCTCTTCTACGAGTTGCTCGTTCTGGTGCCCGAGTTCGTTTTTCTCGTTCTTCTGACGCTGCTCACGGGAATGCTGTTTGGAGCGCGCCTGTTCTCGGGCAAGCCCACCGCGCCGTTGTACGGGATGGCGTACTCGACCGTGCTGCTCGTGATCGGCTCGACCACGAGCTCGAGCGGCGACGCCGGTGCCAAGGTGTACACGCGCATCCTCCAGATCCTGTGCGCTGTCGTGTACGTCGTTACGGCTTTTGGGACGATCGAGCGTTTCCGGCGCGAGCGGGAGGCGTGAAGTGCGTCACGTCCTGCTACTCGTCGTCTTCGGCGCTGCCGGCTGCACGCTGGGGCCGAACTACCAGCGCCCGCCCGTACCGCAGCCGGAGACCTACCGTGAGGAGCTTCCATCGGGTGAGTCGATCGCCGACCTGGCTTGGTGGGAGGTGTTCGGGGACACCGTCCTCGTCGACCTGATCGATACGGCGTTGGAAGGCAACAAGGACCTCGCTGTCGCCATGGGCCGCATCGACGAGGCGCGCGCTGTGCTCGGGATCGTTCGCTCCGATCTGTTCCCGCGCATCGATTACGTCGCCGACGGTTCGGTCGCCGGAACCACGGCCGAGGAGGGGGAGACGAGCGCAAGCGCGCTGGTGGCGCTGAACGCCTCGTATCAGGTCGATCTATGGGGGCGCATCCGCCGCTCCAACGAGGCCGCCCTCCAGGAGCTCCTGGCCACCGAGGAGGCGTACCGCGGCGTAACGATCGCGCTCGTGGCCGAGGTGGCGAACGGCTATCTGTTGTTGCGGGACCTCGACAATCGCCTGCAGATCTCAGAGCAGACGGTCGAGGCACGGCGGCAGACTCTGGATGTGGTGGAGTCGCGCTTCAACGCCGGCGTCGTTTCCGAGGTGGATCTCAACCAGGCGCAGATCGAGCTCTTGGAGGCGGAGGTCTCCGTGCAGACCTTCGAGAGGTTGCGCGCGCAGACCGAGAACGCCCTCAGCGTTCTCCTCGGAGCACCGCCGATGTCGATCGAGCGCGGCCTGCCGCTCGACGAGCAGCTGCTCTCCCCCGATGTTCCCACGGGCTTGCCCTCCGAGCTGCTCGAGCGACGCCCCGACATCATGGAGGCGGAGCGGCGGCTACACGCACAAACGGCGCGCATTGGTGTTGCCGAGGCCCTGAAGTTCCCGCAGCTGACGCTGACGGCGGATCTGGGTGCGCAGTTCGACGAGGTCAACACCGGGGTCTTCGGTCTCGCAGCGCAGCTCTTCGGCCCGCTCTTCAATGCGGGCGAAAACCAGCGTCGCGTCGACGTCGAGGTGGCCCGGACGGAGCAGCTGCTCCACGTCTACCAGCAGACGATCCTGAACGCTCTGCGCGAGGTGGAGGATGCCATGGTCGCCGTGCGCACCTATCGCGACGAGCACGAGGCGCGCTCTCGGCAGGTGGCGGCGGCACAGAACGCCGCCGATCTCTCATGGGTGCGCTACGAGGGCGGTCTGACCAGCTACCTCGAGGTTCTCGACCTGCAGAGGTCGCTGTTCGCGTCGCAGCTCAAGGCCTCGGAGACGTTGCAGCTGCGCCTGACGTCGGTGGTGCAGCTCTATCAGGCGCTCGGCGGCGGTTGGGTCGCGGCGCAAGATACGCTCAGCGGCCCGGACCGGTCTTCTCTGCCGGAGTGACGACGCGACCGCGGGGTGCCGGCCGCATCGCGAGAGGCGGTGATGTGTCGCTTGTCTCGGCGTCGGCGAGCGCTGCACGACGGGCCGAGCATCCGCGCCTTTGCCGGTGCCCAAGCCGCAATCAACCTACCGCATTGGTCCTTTGACTTCGAGGTCCGCAGCGTGACGTGGATCATCGGAGAAAAACTGTCTTTTGATCCAAACACGTGAAAGCACGTAGAATTCTGTCTGCCGAATCCAACACCACGGACCGAAACGGGGGGGTAGGCGTCGTCTCAGGATTCGACAGCTTGCAGCCAGCGTGTTTCGGTCAATTCTCTCGAGGATAACCTCTGCATGTGATCGCTCGATCACTGCGTCCTCGATTTCACGATGTCGAAAGATATCGTTTTCAGGGGGGAAGAGATGAAGAGATACCTAGGTATCTCCTTTGCGTGCTTCTGCAGTGTCCTTCTTGTCGCAGGTGTGGTCTACGGGCGCTCGGTGAAGCAACTCCACGAGTTTGCAGAGCCGCAGGTGGACGTGGACCGCGTCGGTGACATCGAAGGCACCATGCCGGCGCCGCAGAAGGTTCTCCAGGACACCATTTGGATCGCCGACTGGACGTTCGACGAAGGCGGCGATTGCGTGGACACGGGTTGGACGCATGTCGACAACCACATCCTGAACGACGGGGTGGAATACTGGGATGTGACGCTCGACTTCGACGGTGACGGTGGAATCACGGGGGACGCAGCGGCACTCGGCTACCAGAACAACCCATGTTGCGAGGAGCCGAACGGGTACGACAACAACTGGTACCAGGCGATCGTGATCCTCTACAACGGTGCCGGGGACCTGTCGTTGGACTACATCGTGGACTCGGAGAGCGGCTTCGATTTCTTCCAGGTCGAAGTGGACTCCGCGTGCGCATCCTTCGACCTGGTCGACTTCAGTGTCGATCCGTCGGGGAGCCCGGCGAGCTTCCGTCAGATCCTGGTCTCCGATTCCGGGTTCAACCTGACGGGTAGCGTGACCAACCAGGCACTTCCCGACTTCGGCATTGAGAGCTGCCTGTACATCGCGTTCTTCTCCGATGGCGGCTGGTCGCCGTGCGACGGCCTGCAGTCCTCGTCCATCGGTCGTGCCACCGTCGTCGACAACATCACGTTGGTCGACGGCAGCGGGACGCGCACCGAGACGTTCACGGGCGGCACCATCACGATCGGGACGTTCGAGAACATCGCCGACAACGTTCCTTTCGGAACCTGGGCGCGCGTGTTCAAGGGCATCACGGACAACGACGTCTGCAGCGATAACACGTCGTGTGCGTGGCTGTGGACGGACGATGGCAGCTTCGACGGCAACCCGACGCTCGCCAACGATCCATCCATGGCGTTTGCCCCGGGTGGCTTCGTGATCCGCAACTGGCTCGACGACATCATCGTCAGCCCGTGGGTCTCGTTGGCCGAGACTCCGACGGCGACCGGAACGCCTCTGACGTACCGGCGCTTCCCGGGGAACTTCTTCGTCAACAGCCGCGGTGTGCAGAACTGGTCGGTACGCGGCAAGACCACGGTCGACGGCGAGGAATGTATCTCCGGCTGGGGCCACGCCTTCCGGTGGAACTCGCTGAGCACCTTCCGTTGGCTGACGGGTTCCGCGGACATGACGGCGGACTTCGATCCGACCTCGGAGGAGATCCAGGTTCGGCACCGGACGTCCGACTGGCAGTGGATCGCGGGGGCCTCGCCGCCCGCGCAGTTCATTCCCGGCCCGGGACCGTTCACGGATCGCACACGCATCGGGCGTCTGATCCTCAGCGGCCCCGTGATCGACGAAGGGATCGATTCACGCAACCAGGGTCAGGACGCGTTCCCGAGCGTGCAGGTCATGTGGAGCGGCCCTCCGACGCAGGAGTCGTTCCTGCCGAGCAACGATCGTTTCGGAACCGTGGCGTTCTCGAAGGGCTCGGAGCTCACGATCAATGCGTCGGGCCCGAACCTCGTGACCGGTGACTCGTGCACGGTCGGCGTGACGGATGCGCGCAACGCCGGCGGCATCGTCTCCGTCGATTTCTACGGCACGATCGTGGCCGGCCCGCACGCGGGGAAGGCGCCACCACCCTGGACGGTCGGTGCAAACGGCTTCTTCGTGATCGCGGCGGACAGCGTCCGCAACGCCAGCAATGCCGTCGTCAACGAGCAGTGGTTCGTCGACCTCGACGACTTCTACCTGCTGGGTGGGGACGTCCTGAACTACTTCTGGTTGACAGTGGACGCAGCCGGTGGGGTCTCGTCCATGCCGGCCGGCGTGAACGCGGTTCCGGTTGGCGATCTTGCCTCGGTGCAGGAGGCGACGCAGGGGATTTACGAGGTCAGCGCCCTGCCGACGATCGAGTGGAACTCGAACCTGCTCGACGACATTGCGGCCGACCCGAACGGCAAGATCGATCCGAACTCCAACCCGGATCGATACATCACCGGTTCGACGCAGAAGAACTGCATCCTGTACGTCAACCGCATCGCCTCACGGCGTCGAAGCGGCGACGTGAACAGGACGTCGTTCATGTACACGCTGGATGCCTTGGGCTACCGTGGGGCGTATGACGTGTTCGACCATCAGGGGATGGGGAACACCAACAACCACCTCGGGAGTCGTGCAAACCCCATTCAGGCCCAGGGGTACAACCTGCTCGTGTACGACGCCGGGAATGTCGGGCCGGCCGGAAACATCGTGCCCGACGGTGTCGACATCGAAGCCGGGAAGGTCCCGCAGCAGCAGTGGTTCGACCAGTGGCTGACGCTGGCGACCAGCAGCGAAGCTGGCTTCTTCACGCTGTGGTTGATCGGCTCCAACATTCTGGAGGAATTCCCGACCGCATCGTTGTACAACAGCACCATGCAGGTGACGTTGGCGAGCACGGATCAGGGTCTGAACGCCAACCCGGATGTGTTGGGAGTGAGCTCCTTCACATTCGACCAGGGCGCTGGATCGGTGAGCAAGGACTTCACGGGTGATGAGTACAGCCTCGCTGGTGGCTGCCCCATCATTCGCAACTACGACGGTCTGGCTGCCGGCTCCGGTGTCTCCGTAGAGACTCACGTGTACCGCGATCCGGTCACGCAAGCGACCGGTGACGGCAGCGTCGTGATGAACTCGAACGGCGCCGCCGACTGGAACACGGTCTTCATGTCGCACCCGTGGTTCGACATGCGGCAGACCTTCGTGCATCCGTCGCCGACTCCGACGTTGGATACGCCGCAGAAGGTGTTGATGGAGAAGATTCTCAGCGCTGCTTTGCCGCTCGACTGTCAGGAGGCGTTGGATCCGACTGACACGGGCCAGGGCGATGAGATCGACGTTGTACGTGTGAATACTCTGAGGCAGAACATTCCGAACCCGTTCAACCCGACGACGAGGATCGAGTTCGATCTTGCCCAAGACGGGCAAGTGTCGCTCAGGATCTACGACGTCGCGGGTCGCCTCGTGCGCACCCTCATCGACGCTCCGTTGAAGAGGGGTCGTTACGTCGGCGAGAGTGCGGCGGTCTGGGATGGCTTCGACGAATCGGGTCAGCGCGTGTCGAGCGGTGTGTACTTCTACCGCCTGAACGCACCGGACTTCGTCGCGACCAAGAAGATGGTCATGATGAAGTAAGGTCCGCTGGACCTGAAATCGGGCGGGGCGTGCTTCGGCACGCCCCGCTTTTCTTGTTCGGGGGCGTCGGGTCGCGCCGCGCCAGGTGGGAAAGGGGGCGCGCTCCGGAACGCCTCCGCATTAGCATGGGCCCATGTTGCCCCGCGTAGCCCACACGCGACCGGCGCCACGCTCGACGGGCGGGGCGGTGCTGGCTCTGCTTCTCCTCCTCTTCGGCGTTGTCGCTGGCGCGACATTGGCTGTCGTGGTTGCATCGCGCGCGTTCGGCCTCATGGTCGAGGACGACGCCTTCATGTTTGTGCGCTACGCGCACAACATCCTCGAGCATGGCCGCATTGCGTGGAATCCGGGCGGCCCCCCCACGTACGGGCCGACATCGCTCTTCTACCTCGTCGTCGTCGTATCCGTGCGCGCGCTCGTGGGCGAGGCATCGGCGTCGGTGGCGGTTCTCTCCAGTCTCGTGTGCGGACTGGCGTTCCTGATGGGAGTGATCGCGCTCGCGTGGCGTGCGGCAGACTGCGCGGGTGGGCGGCGGCTCGCCGCTGTCGCCTGCGTGCTCCTGGCGCTTGCGTGGGCCGCCGACGACGTCGGGGCGCACTGCGTCACGGGCATGGACACGACCTTCGCCCTCGCCTGGGCCACTCTCCTCATCCACCTCGGCGTCGGCTGGGAGAGGCGAGCGGAGCGCGGCTGGAGCGTGGCGCTCGGGATCGTCGGCGGGATGAGCTTGGCGGCGCGACCGGAGCTTCTCCTCTACCCCGCCAGCATCGGCCTCGTCGCGGCGCCACGCCGCGCGGCGCGACTCCTGGCGGTGACGGCGGCTACGGCGATCATCGTGGCCGTGGCCGCATGGGCGTACTTCGGTTCGCCGCTGCCGCTCTCCTTCTACGTGAAGAGCATCGTGCGGTACGAAGGGGCGATGGACGCCGCCTATCGCGACGTGGCGGCGCGCGAGCTGGCGGCCTTCGTGCGCGTCTACTGGCTCCTGCTGCTCCCGATCGCGATCCGCTTGCTGCGGGATGCGCTCCGCAGACGCTGGAGCCTCACGCGCTTCGAGTCGGCCTGTCTGATCGCCACGCTCCTTTACGTGAGCTACCACCGCTTCTTCGTCTTGCCGATCATGCCGCACTATCAGAGGTTCTTCTACCCGACGTTACCTGCAATCGTGCTTCTCGCCGTGCGCAGCGCCGGATCCGTGGCGATATCGATCAGGCTCCCGGTTCGCCTTGGAGTTGCAGCGCCGATCGCCGCGACGGTCACGAGCATCGCGCTTGCCGCCACGCTTCTACCCCTGTGGCAGCGCGCCGTCCCGCGCCTGCGCTCCTCCGCGCCCTTCTTCCGCATCGCGGCGATCGACAACCACGCGGGCTCGGGTCGACGCTACTGGTATCGCCTGGAGCAGGTCTCGGCGCTTCCCGAAGAGGTCGTGCTTGCCGCCACGGAGATTGGACTACCGGGTGTTCTCAATCTGGAGAAGAAGATCGTCGATCTCTCCGGACTCAACGATCCCCACTTCGCGCGCCACGGCTTCGACGCCGATCGCTTGTTCCAGAACGAACCTCCCGATTGGATCTACATGCCGCACCCCGACTACGTTGCCCTGACGCGTGCGATTCGCGCGCACCCGGTGTTCCGCAGCGAATACGACGCCCTGCGGCCAGGAACGACGCTGCCGCTGGCGATTCGCAGAACGAGCCCTCACTACGCTCGGATGCGGGCGATCTTGCGTCAGGCGGGGCGCGGTGCGACCACGCCACGCGGCGGCTGAGGGGCGCGGCCGGGAGGAAGGAGGTCGGGGCAGCTCACGGCGTCGGGCGTTCCTGAATCAGGAACGCGCGCCGGGAACGGTAGAGACGCTGCCTCTCTTCGATCTCGCGCGCCCGCTGCGTCTGACCTGCAGCGCGCGCCAGAAAGATTGCGTTCTGCGCGGCGGCGGCGGCCTCGTCGAAGCGTCCGGCGCGCAGCGATCGGAGCTGAACGCCTTTGCCGTTGCCGAGGTGCAGCTCGAGCCGCGCACCGATCGCATCCCGGTTGCTCTGCGAGCCCACGAGACGAAGCGCGAGGAAGTGGTTGCGGGTGCGGTTGGCGTTGCGCACGAAGCGGACGCGCGGCCCGGTTCGGTTCGAGATCCACAGGTCGAGATCGCCGTCGGAGTCCCAGTCGACGCTCGCGATGGCGCGGGCATCGTCGTTGAAGTCGAGGCCCGACGCAGCCGAGACGTCCGCGAAGCGTACCCCCCCGTGTTCAGGAAGACGCAGTTGCGCTCGCGCCCACTCCAGCTGCTGCCCTGGCGCAGCATGTGTCGCAGTGCCAGGAAGCTCTCCGCGTAGTCCTGGGGCATTTCGTCGCCGACCGGCTGATCGAGGGGCGAGCGCGACACCACGTGTCGCCAGTAGAGGCTTCACAAGTCACCCGGATCCTCGCCGGTGACATAGCCGTTGGCGACGACGAGATCCTCACGACCATCGTTGTCGAAGATGTCGACCGTGGTTCCATCCTTCTGCTGCTTGAACAGCCGATTCGGCAACCCGCCCCCCTGACAGACGTAGACGTCCTCGAGCGCGTCGCCGTCCACATCGCCGATGGCGATGCCCTGCATGCCTTCGAAGTCGGGGTCGATGCTGATGTCGATGCTCCGCAGCCATTGGTGGATCCCGGGCGCGAGCTGGGAGGGGAAAGCGTCGGTCGCGCCGAGAACCGAGGTCGTGCAGTCGTCGAAGAGCGGTCCCTGCCACGCCACCTCCTCGAGCTCGAGAACGCGAATCTCCTGCAGAAGCGGTGTGTCGCGCGGGCCCGTGCGCGACCAGCGGCACTCCCAGTCGGAGCCGATGGCGTAGCCCTCGCGGCTCAAGGTGAAGTGGACGCGCGTGGTCACGCCCGCAGAGGCTGCCACGATGCCGTACGTCTTGGCGTGTGCGTGCAGCTCGCCGCTCCCCCCGGCGCCGGTCACGAAGTCTCGGACTGCCTGCACCAGTCCGTCGCCACCCCGATGGCGTGGCTGCCGCGCCTCGATCCGCGGGGCGCGCCGGATGACGACGCGGGCCATCGTCGAAGACCGTGCTCCACGCCCTCGGCAGCAGCGCCGAACACCGGAACGAATCCGCCGCCAGATGCGCGAGGGAGTCGATCTCACCCGGCTCCCCGCACCGTGTCGCCAGCTGCTCGAGCTGCTTCTGTGTCAGGGAGCTCCACTGCTCCGTGCTCCACCCGTCAGTCGTCGGGTCGTCGATCTGACGCTGCCCCACCCGGTAGGCGAGCAGGTGACTGGGCAGGTTCTCCGGCTCCGGCGTGCTGGCGCGCGCGACCAGATCGGGGCGGCTCCAGGGCCACGCCTCCGGGTCGATCGGCGTCGGTGTCGAGCTCGCGGTCGCCTCCGACTCCGTCGGCTCGTCGTCGGAACCCGTTCGCGCACCTTGCGGTTGCGGCAGCCGCGAGTACAGCAGCACGGCCGTCGCCAGCACGATGACCGAGCCGAGGACGATTCGCACGGCTGTAGAGGGCCTCGAACGCGTGCGCGCGTGGTCGGCGTGGGGTGGCGGCTCCGGACCGGGGGGATCGACTCGGCGTCGAGCACAGCGTAGCATGCAGCTCAGGCCACGACCAATCTGAGCACGCTGCCGCCCCAGAGGCGGGAGAGCGCCACAGAGCGCGACCGGGGCATTTGCGCTCCATTCCCCGCTCGCTCCCGCGACCGGCGTGGCAACGGGGTTGACACCCCCGAAACGGCTGCCTATATTTCGGAGTCAATTTTGCTTCTAACTTACGTTTTCACACGGAGGTAGAAGGACACAGCATGCTTCGTTCTCGGGCTCTCCTGGGTTTCGCTCTCCTGGGGACGCTGCTCGCCTCTGCACTCGGCTGTCGTGAGGATGTCCCACCACTGTTTCGCCGCAACCGTCCGCCGGAGACGACGTTGACGATCGTGGCGGAGGAGAGCACTCAGGCGTTCTATCGATACCGCGTCCATTGGCGCGGCGAGGATGCGGATGGGGAAGTCATCCGGTACATGTTCGCGATCACCGACACGATCAGTCGGGACGACGAAGAGAACTGGAATCCGCATGACTTTGCCTTCGATCGCGAGCGTGGTGTCTTCACCACGAAGACTGACTCCGTGTTCCTGTTCAACTCTGCCGCCGGACGTCAGGCTTTCAACATCGTCGCCATCGACGACTTCGGTGCTTTCGACGAGACCCCGGCCCGCGCTTTCTTCCGCGTCGTGGACAATGGACTGCCCCGCATCCGCTTCCTGGATGTGTTGATCGACTCGGATGATCCGCGTCTGACGCCGTGCGCCTCGGCCGACTCTTGTACGGTGTCGACATTCACCGATTTCCAGGTGCGCTTTACGGGGACGACCTTGAACGGCGGGATCACGGGCTACACGTGGCAGACCGACCCCACCTTTTGGGAGCCGTTCTCGTCGCAGGACGATACGACGTTCCTCGAGCTGGCGACGGTGGACGGCGATACGATCGCTTTCGATCTGGACGGCTTGCCGCGCTGGACGCTGAACCAGGGCCAGGACACGGTCACGGTCATCCTGCGCAGCAGCCGTGAGAATCCTCTCGACCCGGGCAACTTTCTCTTCCGAGCCAAATGCCGTGACCAGGCCCGGCTGCAGTCGTTGCGCAGCCGCGGCGAGCGCTTGATCACCATCAACTTCGATCCCGACACGCGTCTCGCCACCGTTGCAGAGTGCGATTGCCCGACGGCACCCCCCGGGTGCGGTAGCCAAGAGCAGGTGCCGGTCGGGTTCATCACCGGGATCGGCGAGGTGGACTCCTTCCCGCTCGCCGACTGGCGCATCTTCTGTCCGGGCGACACCGTCCCGAATCTCAGTCGCGTGCGCTTCTACTCCACGGGTTCGGACGACCCCAGAGACCTGCCGATCGACCCGGATGCGAGCACGCTTCCCGAACCGAAGTACCGCTTCCGTTTCGAGATGGCTGCACCGGGCGGCTTCAACAGCGCCAACATGCCCTTCTCTGCGCCAGCGCAGCCGGCTCTCGATTTGCCGCTTCCTCCGCTGCTCGGGGGTGGAACTTTCCGAGGCGCGGCCGTCGGCTGGCAGACGTGCCCGTTCGACTACCTGTTCCAGGCGGGAGCGGTCGACGAGCACGGCAAGATCGACGGAACGCCCGACCAGATCGGATTCTTTGTCGGCGGCTCACCCACGATCGACAGTGTCCGCGTGCCGAAGGTGTTCGTCTTCGTGCCGACGTGTGGGCAGGCGCAGGCGCCGACGTTCTGTCCCGGGTACGAGAACGTCACGTTCGGCCCCGACACGTTGGCCGTCTTCGGGCGCCACGTTCCGGACGCGGTGATCCCGCCGTGGCAGACACCATTCGGCCTCGGCTGGAACGACTTCGTCTTCCCGTTCAAGGCGTGGGGGCACGATCATCCGCGCGACCAGAATCGGGAAACCGGCCCGCCCTTCTACGGCAGCGACGACATCGGTCGCATTCGCTCCTGGCGTTACTCTTTCGATTGCTCAGAACCGGGTTGCAACGACTTCGCCTTGCCTGGCGAGCGCTTGTGGCGCGAGAACCGGCCCGGATCGGACCCGAAGATCGACGCCTTCGACGACTCGTTGATCGTGCGCATCGTGTTGGACACCTTGTGCGTCGAGGATGACGGCGAGCCGGGTTGCTTCGGACAGCCAACGCGGGCCAAGCTCGCTTTCACGCGTTTCGGGGAGTACGTGTTCGCAATTCAAGGCCGCGACACGGAGTTCATCGGGCAAACCTGTACTCAGCCCAGTGACCTCGGTGCGACGCCTGCCAACTTCCCGATCGATATCGCGCCGCGCGGCCGCACCACCCAGGTCGAGGAGCGGGAGACGGTATGGCTGGAGCTCAAAGACGTCCGGCCCATCCAGACACCCTCCGCGGTATCCCAGAGGCAGAGACCGTTCGCGAACCGGAAGAGGTTGATGCAATGAAACGGTGGATCATCGCCCTCCTCGCAACGACCGTGACGCTCGTGGGGTGTGGCGACAACGAGCTGGGAGTGGACAAGCGCCGGCCGAACGCTCCGCCGGAAACGGTTCTGGCCAGCGGTCCACCCGATTCGACGGATGGGACCGTCTACAAGGTGCAGCTGTTCTGGTCCGGAAGCGATCGGGACGGCACGATCGACCACTTCGACTTCATCATGGTCGACCACCCGCCGATTCGCAATCACATCGATGGCGATCCGAACGACGACGACCCGACGCGCGTGGTCGTGACCGTTCCCGAACTGACCGACCCGCGCTGGGTGGGCACGGCGGCCACGGATTCCACCTTCATCACGCTGGCGGACACACTGCGCCGTGAACCAAGGCCGGGCGACGAAGAGCTGCCGGACGACGTTCGGGAAACGCCATACGAGCGGTGGCACACCTTCTTCGTCCGCGCCGTCGACAACGAGGGTGTCCCCGATCCGACGCCCGATTATCGCTCCTTCAACTCCGCCAACATTGCCCCGCTCGTGAACCTGACCGAACCGATCCAGGCGGGTGTGGAGTTCACCGGCCCGCCCGTGATCGTGTTCAACTGGGACGGCGTCGACGAGGTGGGCGATGGCACCTTCAAGGACCCGGTGGCCGCACGCCACGTCATGATCACCTCCGCGATCGACATCTCGCGCGACCCGAAGTACACGAGTTTCCCGGACTCCCTCTACTCGCTCCCGACGAGTTACCAGTGGACGTCGTGGCGGCGCTGGGATCTGATCGACGGCTCGGGAAAGCGTGCCGTCGTTACCAACCTGAAGCAGGTGGGTGAACCGCCGCCCGGCTCCGGCTTCTACGTCTTTGCGGTGCAGGCCATGGACGAGGCGGGGGCCATCACGCCGGTGTTCGACTGGACGACGCCGGGCAAGAACAACTGTTCGCTCGTTCGCGTCAGCGGCGCCGTCGGTCCGCTCCTCACGGTGCAGGAGGAGTTCCTCGGCACGCAGACCTTCGTCGGTGGCTCGCGCCCCGTGCAGCTCGACATCGCCGCGGGGCAGCCGCTCAACTTCACCTGGAGCGCCGATGCGACGCGCTACGGCGGCGAGATCGTGGCCTTCCGTTACGGCTGGAACATTCGCAATCCCGAGAACGACCAGGAGTGGGATCAGAACTGGAGCGCGAGCGCGCGACGCGCGCCGACCCGCACCTTCGCCTCGGGTGCGCATCGATTCCGCGTCGAGGTCCGGGACAACGCCGAGACGATCACGTCGGCGGAGTACGAGCTCACCGTGCACACGGTGACGCGGACACGCGACCTGCTGTGGGTCGACGATTCCAAGTTCCAGACCACCGGCGAGGCTCAGCAGGACGACCGCTGGACCAAGATCCTCGGCGAGATCGCCGCGGAGAACGGATTCCAGTTCGACCCCGTGCGTGACGTCTTCGACGTTCAGCAGAATCGTCGCGAGCCGCCGCCCATCCAGACGGTGTTCGACTACAAGGCGGTGGTGTGGTGTAACCGCAGCGGCGACGACCGCACGTCGGCGCTGCGCAACCTGACGCAGTTCTTCGATCCGTTTGCGGAACGCAACCAGAACGCCGCCAAGTCGTTCAACTACGTGAACATCTACCTCGCGAACAAGGGTGCGCTGTGGATCAGCGGCTTCCGTCCCGCGCGGCAGATGTGGCCGGACGAACGCGAGCGCGAACGCGAGTCGGATCCGGTGAACGTCACGAACTGGGACGATCCGATCGAGCCGCATCCCTTCATCGATTCGGTGGGAACCACGAGCTTGCTCTTCAAGATGGGCGTCGAGATGTTCGACGTGGGCGCCTCGCTCGAGATCGACCGGCGCGCTCTGGCGCAATACTGCCAGGGCTTCCGTCGTGCCTCCGATCCGACGTCCCCCCTGGCGCCCGACTACGCCACGCAGACTTACGTTTCCACCGAGGTGGAGGAGCACACGCACGATCTCAACATCGACGAGACGGACGTCGTGCTGCCGCCCGTCGACGGCATCACCTACACGACGGAGCTCATGCCGCAGGATGCGGACGATCCACACACGCACGAGGTCCAGCTGTCGCAGGCGGATCTGCAGGCGATCGGGAGTGGTGAGACGTTAAGCGGCGTCCCCACGTCGCAGGCCGACATCCCGGGCCCGCACTCCCACACGTTCGACATCTTCGATGCGGATGGTGTGTGGGGAGCGCCGCCTTTGACCACGGGTGCGGGATGGCCGCAGCCGAGCACGCAGCCGGGAGGCTTGCGCGGGCGGCCGAACATCGAGATCTACAACATGCCGAACGCCATGCTGCTGGAGCAGCCGCCTCTGACCCCGGACCCGCGCGTCGTCGTGCCGCTCTACCTCTACATCAGCGGGGAGCCGCAGAAGGACTCGTTCCAGTACCCGCAGACCGCGGACAATCAGCCAGCGCTCCTCCTCGCTCGGGGGAACGCAGTGGATCCGACCTTCTCGCGCGCCTTCTGCGGATTCGAGCCGTTCCTGCTGGAGGAGATCAACCACAAGTTGCTGGCCCAGTTCATCCTGGTGCGTCATTTCCGCCTCGGGCAGCCCGCGAACTGAGCCCGTGGCGCGAGCCAAGACTGTTGTCGTGAAGGGAGGCGATCGTGGATCGCCTCCCGCATGTGAGGTACCCATGCTTCGACCCACCCGAGTTCCAATGCTGCTTCTGGGATGCGTCCTCCTCGCGGCGGCACCGGCGTCCGCGCAGTTTTTCTGTGAGGAACCACGAGACGAGCACAAGCTTGAGCTCTGCTCGCCGCTTGCGACCCATCTCGTCACCGAGATCGTGCCCGAGGGCCTGAAGATCTCATGGAATGCGCCGCCACGCGAGCAGACGACCTACATGAGTCCCTTGATGAGCGTGGTGTGGCTCGAAGCGGACGGGGACTCACTCGCCGAAGGCGAGACGGTTACGGACATCCCGGTCACGGGAACGTATCTCGGGGTGGTGGATCAGCGGATCGAGATTGCGATCACCCAAATCGGTGCCAACCTGGATTTCGGCGTGCTCGGGGTCGACGATGTCACGGTGGCGTGGTCGAGCGTGTTCCGACCGGTGGACGATCCCTTCGGGGTGAAGAGGTTGCTGTTCGAGCTGGACGAAACCAACGTCGACGTGCCGTTGCAGTTCATCGTGGAGAGTCCGGGGCAGCAGGACACGACCATCGTTCCCGGGCTGCGCATCCAGTTTCCAAGCGGTCTGCGTGTCGGCAAGGGGTGGACCGCGGTCTTCGACGTCGAGGATTTCGAAGGCTTCCGGGTCTGGCGTTGGCTCTCGAACCCGACGCTCCCGCCTCTGGCGGTGGGCACCTACAGCAAGGTGAGCGCGTTCGAGGAGCCGGAGTCGGAGGAGCACCCGCGACCGGCCGACGCCTGGGCGGGAGCGACACCCTTCTCCACCCAGTACACCTTCCTCGATCGCTTCGTGATCGATGGTGCCACGTACCACTACGCGGTCACGACCTTCGATCAAGGCTTCAACCGCACCTCCGGAGGAACCGCGGGTGCGAGTCCTTTCGAGAGCCCGCCCTGGGAACCGGTTTGTCCCACCGATCCGAGCTCCGCGGCCGGGTGCATGCCGCCGGCGCCTTCGGCGACGGATCCGGGACCGACCATCCTGCGCTTCGATTTTCTGCGCCCGCCGCCGCAGAGCTTCACGGCCGTGAACGCCTATCCGAACCCGTATCGGCAGAGAGATTGCGACGCGCGGGGCGAGGACCTCTTCTGCAACGTCTTCTTCAAGAACATGCCGCCGCGGGGAACGCTCTTCATCTACACGATGGCAGGCGACCTGGTGACGCGCTTCGATCATCCGGACGATCAGAACCGCGACGACCCACCCGGGACGCTGCGCTGGAACACACGCAACGGGCGCGGCAACCCTCCCAGCGGGCCCGAGGTGGCCTCCGGCGTCTACATCTACAAGATCGTCGATCTCGAATCGGGTGAGGAGTCGTTCGGGAGACTTGCCATCATACGCTGACGGGGTTTCGACGTGGACGCTCGAGGTTATCTCCTTTGCGTCGAGGCTCTCCGCGGACGCTGCGTGGAATCACGCCATCGGGTCTACGCGGCGGCGATCGGCACACCCTCACTGCCAGGTCTCGATCACGAGCGGCTGCCGCGCGTCAGCATGCGCTCGACCGCGAAGCCGTTCCAGCTCGTTCCCCTGCTCGCCAAGAATGGGAAGCTCGATTTCGAGCCTGCGGATCTCGCCCTCATGGTCTCCTCCCATCACGGCACTCCGGAACACGCGGCCCGCGTTGGTGCGCTCCTGCAGCGTTTGGGGCTCGGCCCCGAGCACCTGCGTTGCGGCACCCATCCTCCCTATTTCCTCGACACGCTGCCGAGCGAGGACCCGGCTCGCACGCGCGTCTACGGACCGCTGCACCACAACTGCTCCGGGAGCCACGCAGGGTTCCTGGCGCTCGCACTCCTGCTGAGCGACGACCCCGCACGTTATCTCGATGCCGCCGGTCCGGGACAGCAACACGCGCATCGCATCGTGGAGGCGCTGGCCGGCGACAAGCCGGACATCGTGGAGGACAACTGCGGCTCTCCATCCTACGATCTGCCGCTCGCCGCGATCGCGCAGACGTACCGCTTCCTGGCGGACCCGGACTCGTTGCGCGCGCTCGATGCGACACGGCGCGACCTGCTCGCCCAGGTGGCGCCGCTCGACGATCTGGTCGCGTCGCTGCGGCGGATCGCGGAAGCGATGACGAGGCAGCCCGAGTGGGTCTCGAGCCGCGAAAGCGCGGCGACACGCTTGGCACGCCTCTGCCCTCCGCTCATCCTCAAGCATGGCGCCGAGGGGATGCTGTGTGCTGCCATCCCGACGCGTCGCGCCGCGCTGGCTCTCAAGGTTGCGGATGGCAACGCGCGAGCCGCTCTGCCGGTGTTCGTCGAGCTGCTCAGGCGTTTCGGATGGCTCGAGGGGGCGACCCTGGAGGCGGCACGCGACCTGCTGGAGCCACCGCTGCGGGGTGACCGAGGCCGCATCGTTGGGAGGCTGCGCGTGGTGCCGGCGTGAGTCGGCCGGGATGGTCTGAACCATCGTGGCGCGTTACCATGATCCAGGGGCTCGGGTGGCCGCGCGCAGAAGGGTGGAACGTGCAGCGCTACTTCCTGGCTGTGGCCGGCAACATCGGTGTCGGCAAGACGCACCTGACCCGCTGGCTCGGGAAGCGACTCGGTTGGGAGGTCTTCTACGAGCCGGTCGTCGACAATCCCTACCTCGACGATTTCTACGGCGACATGCGGCGCTGGAGCTTCCACCTCCAGGTCTTCTTCCTCTCGAAGCGTTTCGAGATGCATCGGAAGATGACCGACAACATGCTCTCCTGTGTGCAGGATCGTACGATCTACGAGGATGCGGAGGTGTTCGCGCGCACGCTGTACGAGACGGGCGCCATGGACCAAAGAGACTTCGACAACTACATCGCGTTGTTCGAATGCATGACGTCGTACCTGCAGGCACCGAACGCGATCATCTACCTGCGCGCCGACGTGGACACGCTGCTGCAACGCATCGGGCGGCGGGGGCGCGATTGCGAGAGGAACATCGAACGCGCCTACCTGCAACAACTGAACGCTGCCTACGACGACTGGGCCGCCCGCAGCGCTCCCGATCTCCGTTTCGTCGTGGTCGAGACCGACGGATTGGAGCGCGTCGAAGAGCATCCGGAGATCGAAAAGCTCGTCCGCCAGATCGAAGCAGGCCTGCCGCCCGACGTCGCCTTGTCCGCACCGCAAAGCCCGCCCCGTCCTGGAGCTGGCCGTTGAAGCAACTCCGAAAACGCATTCTGCTCCTGCTCGCGCTCGTGCTGGCGCCGAGCCCCTCCGCCGCAGACAGCAGCACGACTCCCGGCGGCCTACGCGGCACGCTGCACGCGCGCTCGGCGGACACCGCGGGGCTCGGGACACTCGAGTTCGGTACGTTCGGCAGCCTCTCGACGCGGCTCGACGAGCAGGACAACCGCCACTACTTCTGGATTCAGGATCTGCAGCTGGGTTTCGGGGTCTCGCCCTACCTGGAGCTCGGCGTCGACGTGCCGGTGCGCGGCTGGTTCGCCGACCGCGCTGCGGACAGCCAGATCGAGACGGCGCAGCTCGTCGGCTTCTCCGATCTGCTCGCGAGCGCCAAGCTGCAGCTGCCTCTCCCCTGGCAGCGGCTGCGACTGGGCGCGGTGGGTTGGATGAGCGTGCCGACGGGAAGCGAGTCGCGTGGATTCACCACCGGAAGCACCGATCTCGCACTCGGTGGGCTGATGACCATCGACCTCACGCACCTGCAGAGCTTCCTGCCGACCCGACTCCACTTCAATGGAGTCTACCGCTGGAATCGCAACGAGACCGAAGGTTTCGACCTGGCGCGACTCGAACGCACGCAGGACCAGGGTTTCTGGCCGCCTGCGTATCCACCCGTTCCGTCTGGCGAGAACACCACATGGAACGATCAGGTCCTCCTGCGCTCCAGCCTCGAGTTCTCCACGCGCGTGCTCTCCCTGTTCACCGAGTTCTCGATGGACCTGACTCCGAAAGTCACGCACCTGGAGGTGCGCGACAACCCGATGTGGATCACGCAGGGGGCGTTGCTGAAGTTCCGCAACGGCTTCAACTTGAAGGCCGCCGTCGATGTGTCGCTGCAGGAGGATCAGCTTCCGCCCGAGGTTCCGAAGATCCCCGACTGGCGTGCATGGCTGGGCTTCACCTGGCGCATGTCGTTGACGTTCGGTGACTCCGACCACGACGGCGTCTCCGATGACAAGGATGAATGCCCGGACGAGGCGGAGGATTTCGACGGCTTCCAGGACGATGACGGTTGCCCCGACAACGACAACGACGGCGACGGCGTTCCCGATCGCGACGATCTGGCGCCCGATCTTCCGGAAGACGCCGACGGCTTCGAGGACGAGGATGGGCGACCCGACATGGACAACGACGGCGACGGCATCACGGACGACAAGGATGAATGCCCGAACGAGCCGGAGGACTTCGACGGGGACGACGATACGGACGGCTGCCCGGACTGATGCTCGTGGCGGCGGGCGGCGCACCTCCGCCGCCGCCGCACACGCGACTACTCGGGCGCCGACCGGCCCTCGGGTTCGGAGCTCAGCTTGCGCCTCTTGGCTTCCTCCCAGAGAGCGTCCATCTCCTGGAGTGTGGCCTCCTCGGGGCTACGACCCCGGGCTCGCAGCTGCTCTTCGACATAGCCAAAGCGCTGCATGAACTTGGTGACCGTCGTGTGCAGCGCGCTCTCGGGGTCGACTCCGAGGAAGCGCGCGTAGTTCACGACGGAGAAGAGCATGTCGCCCAGCTCCTCTTCGATGCGACTTGGATTGTCCTCCCCCAGGACGTCTCGAAGCTCCTGGGTCTCCTCGATGATCTTCTCGTGCACTTGCTCCGCGGTTTCCCATTCGAAGCCGACCGAGGCCACCCGCCGCTGCACCGTATGCGCCCGGCGGAGCGGTGGGAGCGAGCGCGGGATCTTGTCGAGCAGACGTGGAAGCGGCTCGCCGCGCTCCTCCGACTCACGTGCCTTCATGTCGCGCCAATGACGGACGCCCTCCTCGGCGCTGCGCGCGCTGCGGTCTGCAAAGACGTGCGGATGACGCCTCACGATCTTCGCCTCGGTCCGCGCAGCAATCTCTTCCAGGCCGGGATGCTTCTGCTCTTCCAGGATCAGACTGCAAGAGAGCAGCAGGAAGAGCACGTCGCCCATCTCCTCGAGGCAGGCGTGGACATCTGCATCACGAGCCGCATCCTGGAGTTCGTACGCCTCGTCGATCAGATAGCGGCACATGTCGACGAGTGTCTGTTTGCGATCCCATGGACAACCTCTGTCGCTACGCAGGAAGCGCAGTGTCTCGAGGAGCTTCTCGAGTTGCCGGATGGTCCACCTCCATGCTGATCGAGCCGAGGCGCGGCGCGCGTCGCCGACGCGCAGGCGGCTATGCTAGCCGATGCAGCCTCGAGGCGGTGCAGGAGAGTTGGCCGCGCGATGGGGGCCGTCTACAATGGAGCGGAAGCGATTCTGGAACGTGCCGATGCGGACCTCGGGATGGGTCGACACACGTCCACCGACACGCAGCGCGACCGGGAGAGACACCCGCTGGTGGAGTCGTCGCCGACGGCTGTGGATCTGCTCGTCGTGGCGGGGCTGCTGCTTCTTGGCGTCGTGGTCGCGCGCATGCCGATCCTCACACCCGACGTCTGGTGGCACCTGGCCACGGGCCGACTCATCGCCGAGTCGGGCATTCCGCACTCCGACCCCTTCTCCTTCACGCTGGCTGGCCAGCACTGGACCGCACACGAGTGGTTGGCGGATCGCGTGCTCTACGGCGTCTACGCGGCCGCGGGGTTGCTGGGAGTCGTCTTCCTTCGTGCCGCTCTCCTCAGCGCGGCCTTTGCGGTGGCGTACCGCGCTGCACGCCTGCACGCCGGTGGGTTGACGGCACTTCTCTTCTTGATTCCCGCCGCCTACGCCTCCCAGCGCAACTGGCTCGACCGCCCGCAGCTTTGGAGCTTCCTGCTCGCACCACTGCTCTTGTGGCTCCTGGAGCGCGCGCGCAACGGCCACACCCGCTCTCTGCTTGCGCTGCCGCCTCTGTTCGCTCTCTGGGTGAACGTGCACGGCGGTTTCATGCTCGGGCTGGGCATCGTGGGCCTCTGGCTCCTGGCCCAGTTCGTGTCGAGCCGCTTGTCGCGCAAGCCTGCGGACCTGCGCCCCCTGGCGCTGAGCGCCTTGCTCTCCGTCGTGGCGACGCTGGCGAATCCGAACCACATCGAGGGAGCGTCCTATCCGTTGCGCTACGTGACGTCCGGTCTCGGCGCGACGCTGCAGGAAGAGCGCGTCGGCACACTCGACAGCCCGTTCGCCTGGGTACATTTCAGCATGGTGGCGGCGCTGTGGCTCCTCTTCGCCTTGCGCCGCGGCCGCGTGCCGCTTGCCCACGTTGGGCTCGGGGTGTTCCTCGGGTGGATCTCGATGCCGCGGCTTCTGGGGGTCGAGCTGCCGTTCGCGGCCGAGCGCCACGCGCCGCTCTTCCTGCTTCTGGGGACACCGCTTCTGGCGTGGCACTTGACACCCGTGCTGCCGCGCGCAGCGACGCGGACGCCGTGGCTGCGTTCGCGCCCGGCGTGGATCGTGGCTGCGCTCGTCGTCGTCGGGGCCGGCGTCTTCGCCGCCCGCGCGTTGCCGCGCGACGCGCGACCGGAGGCGCGGCTGCTTCCGGCTCGCTATCCGGAACGCGCTGCGCGCTGGCTGCGCGAGCAGCGACTGCCACGCCATCTGATCAACCCGTACCGCTGGGGAGCCTACCTCGCCTTCGAGCTGCACCCGGAGTATCTCGTCTGGATCGACTCTCGCGGCGATCTCTACGGCATCGAGCGGCTACGCGAGTACGAGCTGCTGCATCGGGTGCCGCCCGGGAGCGACAGAGCGGTGCAGGATATACTCGAGCGTTACGACGCCAACCTGATCGTGTGGCACCTGCTGACGCTCGACTTCGGTCCGCTCCAGGTGCACCCGTTTGCCCGCCTGCTTCTACGCTCGAGAGAGTGGCGGCTCATCTACTACGACGGCCGTGATCCGCGCAATCCGCGGCGCCCCTTCGCCACCACCGCCGTGTTCCTGCGCGAGCACCCGCGTAATGCGGAGCACCTGGCTCGCTACCCGGCCGTGCGCCCGCCGCGTTTGCCGCGAGCGCCTGGCCGCTGAACGCCTGCATGCGGGGGCGGACTCGCCGCACGGACCGACGGTCCGTCAAGGGGCGCCAGCCTCACTCCGGATCCGGCGGACGCTCCTCGCGCGCGCTCCTGCGCGCTCGTCGCTCGGCACGCCCACGGCTCGGGCATCCTGCCCTCGCCGTCGCGGGCGTGAAGCCGCCGGATCCGGAGTGAGGCTGGCGCCCCGTTTCGTGGTTTCGTCGTTTGACAGCGAGCGCCGACGCTTCCTAAGCTAATCCGTTCGACTACGGTGCCCGTCGCACGTCCTCGTTGCACGTGTCGCGGGCCGGCGGTGAGGCGGTGTCTTCGTGCAGACGATCCGGATCCTGGGCGCGAGACAGCACAACCTGAGAAACATCGATCTCGAGCTGCCGCGACGGCGACTCGTGGTCGTGAGTGGTGTGAGCGGATCGGGGAAGAGCTCGCTCGTCTTCGACACCCTCTACGCCGAAGGGCAGCGCCGCTACGTCGAGTCGTTGTCCACCTACACCAAGCAGTTCCTGGAACGCATGGAGCGCCCCGACGTGGACGCCGTCGAGGGGATCAGCCCGGCGATCGCGATCCGCCAGCAGAACCACGTCAAGTCGGCGCGCAGCACGGTGGGTACCGCCACCGAGGTCTACGACTACCTGCGACTTCTTTTCGCTCGCGTCGGCGAGGTGCACTGCCCGCGCTGTGGCGAGCACACACCGGCGGACGCGCCATCACGCGCGGCGCAACGGGTGCTCGAAACCTTTCCTCCGGGCGAGCGCCTGCTGCTGCTTTTCGGGCTCGACCGACCTGCCGATCGTGACGTCGACGACCTGATCGAGCAGATCCGCGCCGCCGGCTTTGTGCGTCTGTGGATGGACGGGCGTACGCTGGAGCTCGATCCACCTCCGGCGCTGCCGAAACGCCCGCGCCAGCTTCACGTGGTCGTGGATCGAGTCGTGGCGCGCCCGACGTCGCGCTCGCGCATCGCCGAGGCGCTCGAGACCGCGTACCGGGGTGGCAACGGTTTCGCCAGCGTCGTTGCGCCCGCGAGCGGCAACACGCTCGTTCTCAGCCAGCGCGGACGTTGCGTACGCTGCCGCATCGATTTGCCGGAGCCCTCTCCGGCGCTCTTCTCCTACAACAACCCGCTGGGAGCGTGTGGCGATTGCCGCGGTTTTGGCAACCGCCTCGAGTTCGACGAGAAGTTGATCGTTCCCGATTCCGAGCTGTCGTTGGCGGACGGCGCGTTGGCGCCGTGGGCGACGGGGAAGTTCGAGTACTACGCGCACCGGATGGAAGCATTCTGCCGCAGCCGGCGCATTTCGATGCGCAAGCCGTGGCGCGAGCTGCCACGCGAGAAGCAGAAGATCCTGCTTGAGGGCGAAGAGGGCTTTCGCGGCGTCATACCCTTCCTCGAGCGACTGCGTGCGAAGTCGTACAAGAAGTACGCACGCTTCTTCACGCGCCGGTTCATGGACGAAACCACGTGCCGAACGTGCGGCGGGGCGCGCCTGCGCCCGGAAGCGCTCTGCGTACGCGTCGCGGGAAGCGACATCGCCTCACTGTCGCGCAAGACCCTCGGGGAGCTGCAGTTGTTCGTCGAGTCGTTGCAGCTGCAGGGGGAGTCTGCAGTCGTTTCCAGCGACATTCTGCAGGAGCTGCGCACACGTCTCGGGTTTCTCTGCGACGTGGGCGTGGACTACCTGACGCTCGACCGCCTGACGCGCACGCTCTCCGGCGGCGAGGCACAGCGCATCAATCTGGCGAGCGCGCTCGGATCGAACCTCGTGGACGCGCTCTACGTCCTCGACGAGCCGACCGTCGGGATGCATCCACGCGATACGGCGCGCCTGATCGCGACCCTACGACGTCTGCGCGACTTGGGGAACTCGGTCGTCGTCGTCGAGCATGACCTCGAGATGATCGCGGCGTCCGACTACTTCGTGGATCTCGGTCCCGGTGCGGGGGCGCACGGCGGCGAGGTCGTGTTCGCAGGCCACACCGCCTCCGCACGCAGCGGCGCGCCCGCGCACACGGATCGCGGTGCGCCCGAGGTGTCGCGCACGCTCGCCTACCTCGCCGGTGACGCCGAAGTGCAGCTGCCGGGAGAGCGCCGCGCTCCGGGCAGCCGCTGGCTCGAAATCGACAATGCGCGTCTGCACAACCTGAGGGGGATCGACGTGCGCGTTCCGCTCGGCGTGTTCGTGTGCGTCACGGGCGTGAGCGGCTCCGGCAAGAGCACTCTGATCACCGAAGTGCTGTACAAGGCGCTGACCGCACAGGTCCCTCCCAGCCGCGGCGCCCACGGCTGGTACGACGCGCTGCGCGGCGGACATCTCGTTCGCGACACACTGCTGGTGGACGCCAGCCCGATTGGTCGTACACCGCGCTCCAACCCGCTCTCCTACATGAAGGGGATGATCGACGTCCGCAACCTGTTTGCCGCCACTCGGGACGCACGGATGGCCCGCCTGGCACCGGGGCACTTCAGCTTCAACACGGCGGGTGGACGCTGTGAGGCGTGCGAGGGGATGGGCTACGTCCAGATCGAGATGCATTTCATGGCGGATCTGTTCGTCCGCTGCGAGCAGTGCGACGGGATGCGCTTCGCTCCGGAGGTGTTGGCGGTGAGATATCGCGGTCGTCACATCGCCGAGGTCCTCGAGATGACGGTGGACGAAGCACTCAGCTTCTTCCACGACACACCGAGCCTGGGGCAGAAGCTCTACACGCTCAAGCGCGCGGGACTCGGCTACCTGCGGCTGGGTCAGCCGGCACCGACGCTCTCGGGGGGAGAGTCGCAGCGCCTCAAGATCGCGCGCGCTCTGGCGGCGAAGCGCGACGGCAATCTCTTCTACCTCTTCGACGAGCCGACGACGGGATTGCACCTCGACGATGTCTCACGCTTGCTGCGCACGCTGCACGAGCTGGTGGAGCGCGGGCACTCGGTTCTCCTGATCGAGCATCATCCAGACGTCATCCGGTCGGCGGACTGGGTCATCGATCTGGGACCGGAAGCGGGCGATGGGGGTGGGGGGATCGTCTACAGCGGGCCCCCCGAAGGGCTGCTGACCGAGCCGCGTTCCTGGACCGGGCGCTGCCTGGAGCGGCGCGGCGCTTGCGGTTGGAGCGCCACGCCGACGGCGGCGGCGAGCTAGCGCGCGACCGCTGCGGTCGTGGTCGACGCATGCAACTGCAGAAGGGCGGGGAGGATGGACGCGAAACCGATCGACGGCGCGCGCTGCATCGAGCAGATGGTCTGCTCACTCTCGGGTGTCGTGGACCCGATCGCTCTGTTGCGCCGCGGCCTCGAGCAGCTGCAGCGCGATCTTTGTGCGACGTGGTCCTTCGTCGTGGGCCGCGGCGGCGGCATTCTGGGCGACCTGCAGGTGGCGCACGGTTGCCCCGATCCCACGAACGTGCTGGCATCGTTGCCTCTGCGCGCGGATGCGCCGCAGGATGGACTGGATCTTTGCACCGGCGAACAGGCGGGTGCGCTCGTCCTCTGGCTGCCGCAGCACACACAGGTCGTCATGGCCTTCGGGCCCGCCATCGCGCTCGACGCGCCCGAAGCACGCGCCTTGTTGAATGGCGCCGGCCGCTACCTGCTGGGTCGACTGCGTGACACCCTCGAGCTCGAGCGGGCGCGCCTTGCCAACCGGGCGCTCGAGTGCCGCATCTCGGACCTGTCGCTCCTGTTCAAAGGGCTCGATGTCACGCTCTCCTCCGTCGAGCTCACCAAGGTGCTTCGCGCCTTCATGACGTGCGTGACTTCGGGAGAGGCGATCGGCTTCAACCGGGCTTTTCTCTTCCTGCTCGACGAGGAGCAGCGCGTGCTGCGCGGGGTCGTCGCGGTGGGCCCCACGTCCGGCGAGGAGGCGCGCTCGATCTGGACACGCCTGGAGCGGGAGCGCACCAGCCTCGAGGAGGTCTTGCGCCGCGCCGTGCAGGATCCCGACGTCGAGCCGGCACCGGGATCGCTGGCCGATCGGATTCGCTCCTTCAGCCTGCCCCTCGACCCGGCGGCCAGCATCCTGACGCGCGCCGTGCTCACCTCGACCCCCTACAACATCCACATCCATCGGGGCGAGGCGCCGGAGCCATTCGCGGATGCCTTCGGGGCGCGCGAGTTCGTCGTCATCCCGATCCTCGGTCGCGAGCGCACGCTCGGCGTCATTGTGGCGGACAACCTGTACAGTGGCGAGCCGCTCGAGACCGAGCGCGTCTATCTCTTGTCGGGATTGGCGAACCACGTCGGCGTTGTCATCGAGAACGCTCTGATGTTCGAGGACGTGAGCCGACGCTACGCCGAGTTGCGGGAGGTCCAGTCGATCAATCGTGCCATGCTCTCGAGCATCAATTACGTCGAGGTCCTGCGCCGCATCGCTCAGATCAGCGCCTCGATGCTGCAGGCGACCGGATCGCTCCTGTTCATCGTGCGGGAGGAGCCGTCGCAGCCGCATCTGGAAATGCACTACAGCACCAGCGGTGCCGAGCTGTCCGAGGCGGTTCTGCAACGTTGCCACCAGGTGGCGCAGGAGAGCGTGCTCAGCGACAGGGGGCCGACCATGGTGCGCCTCGAGAGCCAATCGGGTGACGTGCACACGGAGCTCGTGAGCGCGCCGATGCAGATCGACACCGACGTCGTCGGCGTGCTCATGACCTATCGCGTCGCCGACGAGGCTGGGAGTGCGCCATTCGATCGCCACAGCCGTCGCTTCCTCTCGATCATCGCCGATCAGGCCGCAATCGCATTGCTGTCCGGGCGCCGTCTGCAGACGATTCGAGACGATCAAGCGCAGATCGAGAATCTCAACCTGCTGCTCTACCGCAACGAGAAGCTCGCGGCCCTGGGTGAGGCGTCTTCGAAGATCGCCCACGAGATCCGTAATCCGCTAACCGCACTGGGAGGCTTCGCGCGCCGCTTGTTGCGCAGCAGCAGTCTCGGTTCCGACGAGCTCGATGCCGCGCAGGTGATCGTCCACGAGACCGCGCGCCTCGAGCGCATCCTCAACGATCAGCTGGCGTTCGTGCGCAGCGCCCGCCTGCAGCGCAGCCCCGCCTCGTTGAACGACGTCGTCGACGAGGCGCTGCAGCTGCTGCGCCAGCAGATCACAGCGTGCGACGCCGACGTCGAGATCGAGCTCGATCCCGAGCTGCCGCAGACCGCGCTCGACACCGACCGCATGAAGCAGGTTCTGGTCAACCTGTTGATGAACGCGATCGCCGTCGTCGGGCGCCGGGATCGCATCCGAATCGCGACGCGTGTGGAAGAGGAGGCGGTGGTTCTCGAGGTCGCCAACAGTGGACCGCCGATCCCCTCGCAGGCCCTCGCCACCCTGTTCGTGCCGTTCGCCACCACGCGGCAAGAAGGGACCGGCCTGGGGCTGGCCGTGGTGCATCAGATCGTGGTCGAGCACGGGGGGCGTATCGAAGTGCTCTCCAAACCGCCTTGGGGGAGTATCTTCCGGATACGGCTCGAGACGGCAGCCGCGGCGCCCGCGGATCGGGGCGCATCCTGAGCGCCCTCGCGCGCTTCCCTCCACGATGCACGTGGCCCTTTTTTTGCAAAATTCCCCGCCAGAGACTCGCAGGCGCCTCGACGGACGCTTTCGGGGGGGGTCGCACCATGGCGAACACGCCGCATCTGTCACGCGGCCTGACGACGGAGCCCGCTCGCCCGTGCGCGGGACCACTGCCCGAGTCGGAAGCCGCTCTACGCGAGGTACAGCGGCAGGTCACGCACGCGTGGGATGCGCTGCGCCACGTGCCAGGTGGTGCCGCGTCGCTCTTCGAGCAAGCCATCCGCCGCGCCACACCGATCGTCCCCTGCGTCGTCTCGCCCCGGCCCTTGAGCTCCCAGGATCTGAACCGCGACCTGCAGCTGGCGCTGTGCAACTACCACGCGGAGGAGATCCGCGTCGTCGGCTTCACGCTCTTCTCGAGTCTTGTGGAGCTCGCCAACGAAGTCCTGGGTTCGCGACACGCGCTGCGCTTGCAGCGCACGCTCGACGCGGAAGCCTGAGACCCCGACGAGCTGCCCTCCCTGTCGACACCTTCCCGATCCGAGTCTGGAGTTGCAAAAGCCGCGCCGCCCGCAGCCTCCTGGCTTGCCGTTTGCTCGTCCGCCAAGGACCCATTTTGCCGGAGGCGGAGCGTGGAGATCTGGACGGATCTAGCTGTCGTCGCGCACGAGCTGGGGAACGCTCTGGCGCCGACGCGCAACGCCATACAGCTCCTGGAACGTTCGAGTGGAAAACTGGCGCCGCAGCAAGACCACTTGCTGGCCGTCGCCGGGCGCGGTCTGGAACGCGCGGAGCGCGTCCTGCAGAACCTCTCGAGCCTTGCGCTTCTCGAGGAGCCAGAAGTCCGCGGCGATCCCACCGAGCTTCATGCGCTCCTTCAAGAGCTCGCGCAGAGCTTCGCCCCCGAGGCGCAGAGAAGCGCCCAGCGACTGCGCGTCCACGTGCAGGAGCGCTTGCAGCCGATTCCGCTCGACCGTGACGTTCTCGATCAGGTGTTGGTGAACCTCGTCAGCAATGCGCTCAAGTTCAGCCGCGCAGGCGGCAACGTCCGTCTCGTCGCCGGCATCGGCCGCGGTGTCGTCCTGCCGGGGCGTCTCCTGCTCCTGGCGGGCGGTTTCGGTTGCACGCCCCGTTTTGTCCAGATCCGGGTGATCGACGACGGCGTTGGAATCTCCGAAGAGACGCGCCGACGGCTCTTCCAGCCTTTCTACCGCGGCGCGGAAGCGGTGAACAGCAACGGGATGGGTTTGGGGCTGGCCGTATCACGGCGGCTCGTGCGTCTGCTCCACGGTGACTTGCGCCACGAGCCGCGAGCGCGCGGTGCGAGCTTCGTCGTGACGCTGCCTGCCGATCTGGAGACGCGGCAGCTCGTTTCGCGAGTGGATGCGCTGACTCACGAGCTCGATACACGCTTGACGGAGCATGCGCACAGCGTCGCCCTCCTCCGCGCTCAGGACACCAGCTTGCCGCTGGCGGACGTGGGGTCGGCTCTCGCTGGCGCGCTCGGCGACGGCGACTCGCGCGTGCGTGCGGTTTCCGACACCACGGCGGTTGCATGGTCCACACGTGCGATGCGCGAGTTCGCGCATGCGCTGGGTGCGGCCGTGCACCAGAAGCTGGGCGCGGTCGGATCCGCAAGACTGCGTGTGGCGCTGCGCCGTGCCGGGCCAGGGGCGTCGGCAGATCCGTTGCTGCTTCAGGCGGCGGTCCGCTGTCGACACCAGCTGCCAGCATCGCGACCGCAACGGGAGGTTTCGCAGTGGCGCGAATCCTGATCGTCGACGACGATCCCGACATTCTGGAGACGCTGCAGCACGCCCTCGGACAGGAGGGGTACGCGGTCGATGTGGAGTCGAATGGGAACGCGGCTCTGGCCAGTGCCCGCACCCAGCCTCCCGATCTCGCGGTGCTCGACGTCATGCTTCCGGGGTTGAACGGCTACGAGGTGGCTCGCCGGCTCAAGCAGGAGATGCGAGATGGAGTGCTGCCGCCATTTCCGGTGTTGATGCTGACGGCGCGGCGCGTCCGCAGTGCGGCTCGCCTCGATTTCGTTTCCGCGTGGTCACGTGCCGATGCCACGCTGTGGAAACCGTACGATCTCGGCGTGTTGCTCTTTCGCGTACGCACGTTGCTCGACGCCGCACGGGTCGAGTCGGCTGAGGAGCGGCCATGAAGCGCATACTCATCGTGGATGACGATCAAGACATCGCTCGCATTCTGCGCTTCCGCTTGCAGAAGAAAGGTTTCGACTGCGTTCTCGCGGCGAACGGGCTCGAGGCACTCGACAAGATCGACACCCATCACCCCGACCTCGTACTGCTCGACGTCATGATGCCGAAGATGGATGGCTTCACCACATGCCGTGAGATCCGCAAGCGCAACGCCTGGTCGCGTATTCCCGTGATCATGTTGACCGCGAAGGGTGATACCTCCGACAAGGTCGACGGCATCAGCGAGGGAGCGGATGACTACGTCGTCAAGCCCTTCGAGTTCGAGGAGCTCCTGGCGCGGATCCACATGATCATGCGCCGCACCCAGGAAACGATGAGCGCCAATCCTCTCACCGGACTTCCTGGCAACAACGTGATCTCCAAGAAGATCGAATCGGCAATTGCCGGGAAACGTGATTTCGCAGCCTGTTACGTCGATCTCGATCACTTCAAGGCGTACAACGACGAGTACGGTTTCGAGGCTGGGGACAAGATCATCAAACGCGTTGCGGAGATCATCGTCGAGGTGACGCGAGAGCGTGCGAAGAGCAGCTTCGTTGGACACGTCGGCGGAGACGACTTTCTCTTCCTCGTTGACCTGAACTCCTTCGAGGAGTGCTGCGAGCAGGTGATACAGCGTTTCGATGCGGCGATTCTGCAGTACTACCGTGACGAGCACGTCAGTCGCGGTTACATCGAGTGCGTCAGTCGCCAGGGACAACCTGTGCGTTTTCCGATCATGAGCGTGTCGATCGGGGTCGTGACCAACGCGAGCAGGACCTTCACCGACGCCATGCAGGTGTCGAACCGCGCCGCGGAGATGAAAAAGTTCGCAAAAGGGCTGGCGGGAAGCGTATTCAAGGTCGACCGGCGCGGGTCGGCAGGTGGGGCCGCCCCGGACGGTGAAGAGCCAATGGCAAGTGCACGTCCGGGCCTCGCGGGCGAGGAGGGCGCCAAGAAGGGGAGCGGGCGTTGACACACCCTGGGGGTGCTCCTATACTGGCCGCCCGATGCGAAGGTAGCTCAGTTGGTAGAGCAACGGACTGAAAATCCGTGTGTCGGCAGTTCGATTCTGCCCCTTCGCACCAGGTTTTGGGATCGCAACGGTCACGCGCTGCGGCCGCGTTGGTTCCGGAGCTGGTGTAGCTCAGCTGGTAGAGCAACGCACTCGTAATGCGTAGGTCCGCGGTTCGACTCCGCGCACCAGCTCCATCCTCGACCTGCCCCCCTCGGCCGACCGCCGTCCGCACCTGGAGAGGCGGGAAATGTCGTCCCAAAGCAATGTGCTCATGACCAGCATCTCCGGCATCCGTGGCATCGTGGGCGCTGGCCTGGATGCCGAGGTGGCGTGCCGCATGGCCGCGGCGTTCGGCTCCTGGGCGGAGCCGGGTCCAATCGTCATCGGCCGTGACTCGCGCGTGACGGGAGCCATGATTCGCCACGCCGTCGTCGCCGGTCTGATCTCGACGGGGCACGACGTCGTCGATTTGGGCATCGCGACGACGCCCACGACCGAGATCCTGGTTGGCACGCACGCCGCGTCCGGTGGTGTGATCATCACCGCGAGCCACAATCCGGAGGCGTGGAACGCCCTGAAGTTGCTCAACGGCGAGGGTCTCTTTCTTTCTCGGGAGCAAGGGGAAGCGGTGCTCGCCATCGAGCGCGATGGTAGCGCGCGGCACCGGCCGTGGGATGAGATCGGTTCGCTGCGAGAGGACACCGCAGCCGCCGAGGTTCACATCCGCAGCATCATGGAGCAGGAGTGGTTGGACCGCGATTCCATCGCCACGCGTCGATTTCACGCCGTGGTGGACTGTTGCAACGGTGCCGGCGGAGTGGTCGTGCCCGACCTGCTCCGGCGACTCGGTTTGCACGTGTCCGAGGTGCACTGCGAGCCGACCGGCCGCTTCGGCCGCCGTCCCGAGCCGACACCTGCGAATCTGGAGGAGCTCTCGACACGCGTGCGCGAGCTGGGTGCCGACGTGGGTTTCGCCACCGATCCCGATGCGGACCGGCTCGGTCTCGTGACACACACGGGCGAGGCGTTGTTCGAGGAGTACACGTTGGCGCTCGCCGCCGACTTTCTGTTGCAGGCACAGCCGGGGCCGGTCGTCGTCAACCTCAGCACGACGCGCGCCATGGACGACATCTGCCGGCGCCATGGTGTGACGCTGCACCGCACGGCGGTCGGGGAAGCGAATGTCGTGGCGGAAATGCTGCGCGTCGGCGCGGTGGTGGGCGGAGAGGGCAACGGCGGCGTCATTCTCCCCGCGCTGCACGCGGGTCGGGACGCCTTGGTCGGCATTGCACTGTTGTTGCAGTCGATGGCGTCCTCTGGGTGCACGCTCGCCGATCTGCACGCGGCATTGCCTCGCTATCGCATGATCAAACGCAGCCTGGAGTTGGCGCGTCCACTTCCCGATGGGGAGCTCGCGGAGATGGCAACGCGCGAGTTTGCAGGCGCACAGATCGATCGTCGTGACGGCGTTAAGATCACCCTGCCACAAGGCTGGGTCCACCTGCGGCGCTCCAACACGGAGCCGATCGTGCGCGCCATTGCCGAGAGCTCCGACGAGGCGATTGCAAACGAGCTCGCAGAGCGCGCCTTGCGGCAGCTCCGCCAGCTCAGCGCCACGCGCAGCGTTTGACCGGGAGGAAGCAAGCACATGTGTGGAATCATCGGCTACATCGGACAAGCACCTGCGCTCCCGATCCTGGTCGAGGGGTTGAAGCGCCTCGAGTATCGCGGCTACGACTCGGCCGGCATGGCTCTTCTCAACTCCGGTCTACGGGTCGAGAAGTGCGTCGGAAAGATCGCGCGCTTCGAGCAGCACATCGCCCAGGTGCCGGCGGAGGGCAGCGTGGGAATCGCCCACACGCGCTGGGCCACGCACGGCGAGCCGACCAACGTGAACGCGCACCCGCACAGTGATTGCCACGGAAAGCTCGCACTCATCCACAACGGCATCATCGAGAACTTCTCGGCCTTGAAGAAGGAGCTCGAGAAGCGCAACCACACGTTCAAGAGCGACACGGACACCGAGGTCCTCGCGCACCTCATCGAAGAGTTCTACGACGGCAATCTCGAGGCGGCCGTGCGCGCTGCACTCGCGCGGGTCGAGGGCACCTACGGCCTCGCCGTCGTGCACGCGGACGAGCCGCGACGCATCGTCGGGGCCCGCAACGGCAGCCCGCTCATCGTCGGTGTGGGTTCCGGGGAGTACCTCATCGCCAGCGACGTCAGCGCCATGCTGCGCCACACGCGTCAGGTCATCTACCTCGAGGATCTGGAGATGGTGGTTCTGGGAGACGACGGACCCGTCTTCACCAAGATCGAGGATGGCGACTCCCAGCTCGCCAAGGAGACGACCGAGATCGAGTGGAACCTCGAGATGATCGAAAAGGGCGGCTTCGAGCACTTCATGTTGAAGGAGATCTTCGAGCAGGCTGGAACGATCCGCAACGCCTTCCGCGGGCGCTTGTTGTGGGACGATGGCGACGCCAAGCTCGGCGGCCTCAACATGAGCCACGAAGAGCTGAGCAGTATCAAGCGCGTGGTGCTGATCGGTTGCGGCACATCGTGGCACGCGGCGCTTCTCGGCGAGTACATGATCGAAGAGGTCGCACGCATTCCGGTGGAGGTGGAGTACGCAAGCGAGTTCCGCTATCGCAACCCGATCGTCGAAGAGGGCACGATCACCTTCGTCATCTCGCAGTCGGGTGAGACGATCGACACGCTGGCAGCGATGCGCGAAGCGAAGCGCAAGGGGGCGAGGACCCTCGGCATCGTCAACGTGGTCGGCTCCACCATCGCGCGCGAGTCGGACGGTGGCGTCTACATCCACGCGGGTCCGGAAATCGGTGTGGCGTCGACGAAGGCCTTCACCTCGCAGGCGACCGTTCTGGCCATTCTGACGCTGCTCCTCGGTCGCTTCCGCAACATGTCACGCCACGAGGGGCGCCGGTTGATCTCGGCGCTCGAAGCCCTGCCGGGTCAGATCGAACAGATCCTGGCCCAGGATCACGAGATTCAGCAGATCGCACAGGCGTATCATCATCACAACAACTTCCTCTACCTCGGCCGTGGTGCGAACTTCCCGGTCGCGCTCGAAGGTGCGCTCAAGCTCAAGGAGATCTCCTACGTGCACGCCGAGGGCTACCCGGCGGCGGAGATGAAGCATGGTCCGATCGCGCTGATCGACGAGAACATGCCGGTCGTCGTCATCTGCACGCGCGACAGCGGCTACAGCAAGATCGTCGGCAACATCGAGGAAGTCAAAGCGCGCAAGGGGCGCATCATCGCGGTCGCCACGGAAGGGGACGAAGAGATCCTCGAAAAGGCGGACCACGTGATCCGCATCCCGGAGACGCTCGGCTTGTTCACGCCGATCCTCTCGGTGGTCCCACTCCAGCTGCTCGCTTATCACATCGCCGTCTTGCGCGAGTGCGACGTCGACCGCCCGCGCAACCTCGCGAAGTCCGTCACCGTGGAGTAGCACGCCGTCGCGGCTCGCACGTCCTGCCCCTGCGCGACGTCGCCGGAACGGATCGATGCGACGTGCGCTCCGTCGG
>CP070763.1:2314808-2342922 GCA_020349025.1 Candidatus Latescibacterota bacterium
CTCGTCTTTGTGGATGCAGCGTCCGCTCGGCGTGTAGTACTTGGCTGTAGTCAACTTGAGCGCTTCGGTCTCGGAGAGCGGATAGACCGTCTGCACCGAGCCTTTGCCGAACGACGGCTCGCCGACGACCAGCGCCGCGTCCCAATCCTGCAGTGCGCCGGCAACGATCTCGGAGGCGCTGGCGCTTCCCTCGTTGATGATCACGACGACCGGGTACTCGCGGCCGTGGACCTTCGACTTGGGTCGCGTCGAGTAGTAGTCGGCGTTCTGGCGCGGCGTGCGCCCGCGCGTGAACACGATCTTCTTCCCCGACTCGAGGAAGAGCTGCGACACGTCACGCGCCGCCCGCAGCAGGCCGCCCGGGTTGTAGCGCAGGTCGAGGATCATTCCATCGATCCCCTGCGACTCCAGCTCCCGCACCCGCGCCTCGAGCTCATCGGCCGTGTCCTGCGCGAAGTTCACCACGCGCACGTAGCCGATCTCGCCGATCTTGAAGGAGTAGCGCACGCTCTCGATCTCGATGATGTCACGCACGACCGAGAAGTCGACCGGCTCGTCGAGCCCCTCACGCTGCACCTTGAACTGCACCTCGGTGCCCTTCGGTCCACGCAGCTTCGAGATGGCGCGCGAGATCGGCCAGCCGTAGGTGTCCTCCCCTTCGATCTCGATGATCCGGTCCCCGCCCTGGACGCCCTGGTTGTACGCCGGGGTGCCCTCGATTGGCGAGACCACCGTGGGGTACTTGTCGCGCACCGAGATCTCGATCCCCAAGCCACCGAAGGTGCCCTGCGTCGACGTCATCAAGTCGTCGTACAGGCGCGTGTCGAGGAACTGACTGTGCGGGTCGAGCCCCTCGAGCATCCCGTCGATGGCGCGCTGGATGAGCTCCTGCGGGTCGACTTCCTCGTCCACGTAGTAGGTGTTGATCTTCTCGAAAACCCGGGTGAAGAGCTCGAGGCTCTCCATCACCTTGGTGTGATCCGGCGAGCGACGGCTGTCCGCCATGAGGCCGTTCGAGAGCCAGAGAACCATGACACCGGCGAGGAGAGCTGGGATCCAGCGGTTCCGTTTGAACAAGGGGAGTACCTCCCGCGGGTTGGTTTCCCTCCGGCGTGGGGCCTTCGGGCGGGGTGACGGTGCGCGAGACGAGGCGTCACTGCTACTGGCTAACGCATTCTCGCAAGGAATGTTCCAAGCAGATTGCGCGCCTGACGCCGGCGTGGAGGCGGCTTCCAACGGGTTAGCAGGCCCGGAAACCCGTTCACCGCCCCATTATACCCTCCCGCCACCATCCTTTGAAACAACGGGGGTTACCCGGCGTGTTCCCATCGTTCCGGCGCGCTTCTCAGGAGCCTCTAAAGGGCGCTCTCGTGGCCTCGGAGACGCCATCGAGTGGTACGGGAGCGCATCGGCCGCGGCGGGCTCCCAGCGCACCCGCAGGTGCGACCGCGCACTTGGCGTTGCCGCAGGAGCACTCAGGGCTCCCGAGGCGGAGGACTCTCGCTCGGCGGGTGCAGATCGAGCGACCCGTCGGTCGCATCGCCAGCCGCAGAATCCGGGGCGTCTGAGGCTGCGCTCGTCGCCTCCGGCGAAGCCGGCGCGACGTCGGGGCCCGGCTCGGGCAGAATCGAGGCCTCGAGCTCGGCGAGGCGGCGACTCACGTCGTCGCTGGTGCCGGCCGCTGCGGAGACGGCGGGCAAGGGCACGGGTCCCTCTCCCTGGAGCAGGCGGCGGACGTGCTGCACGCGCTGCCACACCGTGTACCAGGAGAGCGCCACGAGTACCAGCGTGGCCAGGACCAGCATCCAGTAGCCGAAGAAGAGTCCCGCAAGCGTGACGACGATGCGCTCCGGGCGTTCGAAGATACCCACCTTGCACTCCAGGCCGAGGCCCTCGGCGCGAGCGCGCGTGTAGCTCGTGATCAATGAGCCAGCGAGCGCGATCAGGACCGCCACGGCCCACACGGCGTCCACCGTGGTCCCGCGGCCGAGAAAGTACGCCGCGATCCCCGCCAGGACGACGGTCTCGTCGATCCGATCGACGGTGGAGTCCAGGAACGCCCCGAAACGACTCGTCCGCCCCGTTCGGCGCGCAAGCGCGCCGTCCAGCGCGTCACAAGCCGCGGCGACCAGGAGCAGAATCCCTCCCGCCGCGGGGTGTCCGGCGCCGATCACGATGCCACAGAGCACGTGGATCCCGAGCCCGGAGAGCGTGACCGCCGCCGGTGCGACGCCGGCGCGCGCGAGAAGCGAAACGATGGGTGAGAGGAGCGAACGTGCACGTTCCTGCCAAGCCGCCTTGTCCACTGCAATCCTCCGCTCTGGGTCTTTCCCCGCATCGGACGTCGCCAACCCTTGCGCGACGTTTGTCTCTGCACCGCGGAGCGTCAAAACAGGGTGGGATCTCACACGACGCTCCGCGGAACCGCGTTCACCGTTGCTCCCTCCAAGCTCCCATCTCCTTGATCTGGAAGGAACCTTGCTCCTGCACCGGTGCTGCGGGCGCCGTCGCACGGATCGCGACAGAAGCACCAAAGCACCGGTCGCACAAAACGGGGCGCTGCCCGGGCCGTACCGAAGGACACCAAGCAGATTCCTCTCGGCCTGGCGGCGCCCTCTTTGCACCGGCGCGCACCTTTCCCCCGAAGCCGATACTCCAGATCGCTCAGCGTTTCCAATCGCGCGGATAGAGGAAATCGTGCGTAATGCTGCGTCCTGACACCTTGGCGATGAGCGGCATGCGACGCTTGTACTGCGAGTGCGTCACCAGCTCCTCGATGCGCGTCACGAACCCCGCCTCGAAGCCGAGATCGAGCAGCTCGTCGTGCCGGTAGCGACGTTCGATCATGAAATGCAGCAACTCGTCGACTTGCGCATAGCTGAAACCGAGCTCGGCCTCGTCGGTCTGCCCGGCCCAAAGGTCGGCCGTCGGGTTCTTCTCGACGATGCGGCGTGGTACGCCGACCGCCTCGGCCAACGCCCACACCTGCGTCTTGTAGAGATCGCCAATCGGATTGATGGCGGAAGCGAGGTCTCCGTGGATCGTGCCGTAGCCGAGGAAGAGCTCGGTCTTGTTGCTGGTTCCCAGAACGAGCGCCGAGAACTCCGCCGACTGGTCGTAGAGAATGCTCATGCGTTCGCGCGCCATCTTGTTGCCGCGTCGCACGGCCGGCGCCTCGGGGAAGGAGCCGAAGTAGGCGTCGATCTGCGCGGTGATGTCGACGCGTACAGATTCGATCCCTGTTTTCTGGATGACGACCTCGGCGTCGGATGAGCTCTGTGGGTCGGAAGTGCGGTACGGCATCAAGACGCCGCGCACGTTGTGTGGCTCGAGCGCTTCGGCCGCGAGCCAGGCGACGAGTGCCGAATCGACGCCGCCGGAAACACCGAGCACGGCGCGCTGCAGCCCAACCTTCTGCACCTCGTCGCGGATGAACGCCACCAGCACGCGGCGCAGCAGCTGCGTGTCGATGGCGCGCTGGCGGTACCCTTCACGCAGGCGCGCCACCATGGCGGCGTGTGCGCCGGGGGCTTTCATGCTCCATCCTCCAGACCCGCAACGCCGCCGCGCCCGGCGTAGCTCTCGGCTCGCTCGCGCTGGATGCGCTGCAGCTCCGCCAGCGTCAAGTCCAAGCGCTCGCTCCGATGCGTGGGATCGCTGACGCGGTAGCGCCGTAGCTCACGCCAATCGATCTCACACGTGAACAACCCCGGCTGCAAGAGCGGCGCCTCGAACGAGATGCGGCCACCCGGTGCCATGACGCGCGAGCCCCCCCAAAAGCTCAGCCCATCTTCGAAGCCCACGCGGTTCACGAGAACCATGAAGCAACCGAAAAGCTGGCTGTACATTTTGAGCGCCGTCTCCCACACGTCGATGTTCGAATGTTCCTCGCCGACGTCGGCACCACGGAGCGGACTCGCCGACGCGGTGATGACGAGCTGCGCGCCGTCCTGAGAGAGGATGTACATCGTAGATGGGTGCCAGAGGTCCTCGCAGAGCATGGCGCCCATGCGTCCGAGGTGGGTGTCGAAGGCACGGATGTGTTCGCCGGCCGCATACAAGCGCCCCTCCTCGAAAAGGCCGTACGTGGGGAGATACACCTTGCGATGCACGTGGACCAGACGACCATCTTCACAGAAGGCGTAGCTGTTGTAGAAGCGGTGATCCGCCGTCTCCTCGACGAAGCCGAAGCCGATGCAGAGGCCGCGACTCGCCGCGACCAGGCGCACGAACTCGGGGGATCGCCCCTGGAGCGCGACGTCGGGGACCAGGTCGCGGAGCTGGTAGCCGGACATCGAGAGCTCCGGAAAGAGGACGAGGCTTGCGCGCTGGCCGCGACCCGCCTCGACGAGCTCGAGATGCGCATCGAGGTTGGCGGGCACGTCGCCCAGCCGTGGTGCCAGCTGGGCCAGACCGAGACGCAAAGAGCGCAATCCGGTGCCCTCTTGCGTGCGCGTGCGCTTGGCGGTGCGGGTCGGCATGGGCGCCCTCCGGCCTTTGAGGCGCGGGTCCACGGCAATCGCGAGTCTTCAAGGCTTGCGCGCAACCGCCTGTCAAGCTTACTACAATGGGGTGACGGGCGCCGTCGCCGAGCTTTCAGCCAAGGCACCCGATCGGCTAGGATGTACGTCCGGTCCAGACGCACCGGAGAGACACCGTTTCCAAAGCAAGGGGGTGGACATGGCCCAGTTCGACGAGATCCTGAAGGATGAGCTGAATAACTACGGTCGCGAGGCCTCGAAGATCGACCTGTCGATCGAGGTCCTACGCGTGCCGCTGAAGTCGGTCGACGCGGCGCAGGCGCCGACACTGCCCCGCGGCGCGAGCGTCGCGGATGCCGTCAAACTCATTCAACAACCCGGCAACAGCTGCGTGGTCGTCACGGGCGAGGACGGAAAGCTCGTCGGCCTGATCACGGAGCGCGACCTGTGCACCCGGGTCATCACCACCGGCCTGGATCTCGACAAGGCGACCGTGGACGACGTCATGACCACGGAACCGATGACGCTCCGCAACGACCAACCTTTGACCCACGCTCTTGCGCAGATGGACGTCGGCGGTTACCGCCACGTGCCCCTCGTCGACAAAGAGGGTCGCCCGGCCGGCGTCATCACCGCGCGCCGGGTCATCAACTACATCGTCGAGTTCTTTCCCGAAGAAGTCAGGGCCCTGCCGCCACGCCAGATGAATCCTGCGAGGCGACACGGAGGCTGAGCCACAGCGATCAGCGTGACTCCACGCCGGCCGCGGGCAACGTCGTGGTCTGCACCGGCGCGTCGTCGATGTGGCCGGGCATGTCGGCGAGGACGTAGGCCATCACGGCCATCGCCGCCACGTTCTTGCGCAGCTCTTGCGGATCCACCTTGTCGACCATGTCGGCGTGCGTGTGGTGCCAGTGGAAGTACTTTTCCATCGTCGTGCGGTGACCGAAACCGGGCACCCCCGCCTTCATGAGCGGCCCGATGTCGGCGCCGCCGCCATTCTCGAAGATCTGGTCGGCTCCGATTCGGGCAAGAAGCGGCGCGATCTCGTGCGCACGTTGCACGGCGCGTTGGTGGCGCGGCTCGTCGATCTCTCGCGTGCCCTCCTTGAGGATGCGCACACCGAAGCCGATCGGACGCTCGACACCGCCATCCGACTCGATCGCGGCCACGTGCGTGCGCACGTTCGTTCCCAACGAGTCGCGATAGACGACGCCGCCGCGCAGTCCGTTCTCCTCGTTCGTCCACAAGACGACGCGCAGCGTGCGGCGCGGTCTCAATCCCAGGTCGTGGATCAGTCGCACCGCCTCCATCGAGATGACGCAACCGCCGCCGTCGTCGTGCGCGCCCTGTCCGACGTCCCAGGAATCGAGATGACCCCCGAGGACCACGACCTCATCCGGAAGCTCGCTGCCGCGCAACTCGCCAATGACGTTGTACGAGAGAACGTCGCGTAGCGTGCGCGCCTCCATGCGAAGCTTGACGCGCACGGGGATTCCGCGTCCGACAAGGCGAGCGATCATCTCGGCGTCCTCGATGCTGATCGCCGCCGCGGGGATCTTCGGCACCTTCTCCTTGTAGCCCAGGGCACCCGTGTGCGGCGTGCGCAAGCTCACCGGTCCCACCGAGCGTAGGAGCATGGCCACGGCTCCGCGCGCCGAGGCGCGGTCAGCGCCGCTGCCACGGTACTTCACCGTCTCCCCGTAGCTCGTGAACGGAACGTTGTAGAGAACGATCTTGCCGCGGACCACCGCTTCCGGCAGCGCGTCCAGCTCGTCGAAGCTCCCCACCACGACGACCTCGGCCGCGATTCCGTGGCGCGGGGTGCCGACGCTGCGCCCCAGACCGAGCATGGAGAGCGGCTGGCGGCGTGGCGACAGCATCTCGGCCGATTCCCGACCGCGCGCCCAGCGCGGCACCATGACGGGCTGCAGGGTGACGTCGAGCCCATCTTCGCGCATGGCCGCGGCGCCCCATTCGACGGCGCGCTCGAGACCTTTGGATCCGCTCAACCTGTGACCGATGCCGTCACACAGCTCCGACAGACGCACGGAGGCACGATCGCTGGCGAGCGCCGCCCCGATCAGGCGCTCCGCTGCGTCGCCATACGTCTCGGCCAGCGCGGGCTGCGCGGACGCCAATGCCGGAAGTCCTGCGCTTCCGAGAGCGAGTAAACCAACGACGAGCGGAACGAGGCTTCGGTTCAAGACGGCACCTCCGGGAGATTTCTAGCCGCGTAGCTCCAAGAGCACTTCCGACGTCCTTTCGACGTCCTCCGCCGAGACGTCGCAGTGCGTCACGAGACGAAGCGTGCGCTCCGCCCACTCGCCAGCCTGCACGCCGCGTCGCTCCAGATCGGACACCAGCTCTGTGGCGCTGTCCTCCGGGTCGACAACCTCGAGCATGAGGATGTTCGTCTCGACCGCACGTGCCAGGCGCACACCGCTGCAGCGCTCCACCGTGGCGGCGAGCTGCTGCGCCTTGCGGTGATCCTCAGCCAGTCGCTCCAGCTTGTGGTCGAGCGCGTAGAGGGCAGCGCCGGCGAGGATGCCTGCCTGGCGCATGCCGCCGCCGAACATGCGCCGGAAGCGTCGGGCGCGCTCGATCGTGGCTCGGTCACCGGCGAGCGCTGAACCGACCGGTGCGCCGAGCCCCTTGGAGAAACAAACGCACGTCGTGTGGGCGCAGGCCGCGAAGTCGGCGAGCGGTACACCGGTCGCCACGCTGGCGTTCCAAAGACGCGCGCCGTCGAGGTGGACGCGCAAGCCCTCCTGGTTCGCCCACGCCCACACGTCGCGCATGCGCTCCAGATGGAAGACCTCACCACCACGATGGTTGTGCGTGTTCTCGATCGCGACGAGCACGAGATGTGGGTGCTCGTAGTGATCGGGACGTCGCAGCGGTCGCAGTTCGGCAGATGTGAAGCCCCCCGGGGGGGAATCGAACGTACGAAACGACAGGCCCGAAAGCGCCGCGCCCGCTCCCGACTGGTAATGCAGGATGTGCGCATGCGCGTCGAGCAGCACTTCGTCACCCGGCTCGCTTTGGGAACGCAGGGCCAGCTGGTTGGCCATCGTGCCGCTGGGTGTGAAGAGCGCCGCCTCGGTGCCGAGCTGGCGCGCCACGCGCTCCTCGAGCGCGTGAACGGTCGGATCGTCGCCGAGAACGTCGTCACCGACCTCGGCGTGCAGCATGGCTTGGCGCATCCCCGCATCCGGACGTGTCACCGTGTCGCTGCGAAGATCGATCGCCACGTCGTCCAATCGGGAGCGGAATGCACCGCGCTACTGGGGTGTCGATGTTGGTTGCTTCTGGGCAGCGACCAGATCCTTGAGCTCCTTGGAGACCTTGAACACCGGGACACGCCGCTCCGGGACCGGCGCCGGCTCACCCGTGCGCGGATTGCGCGCGATGCGTGCCTTGCGCTGCTTCACCTTGAACGTTCCAAAACCTCGGATCTCCAGGTGCTTGCCCTCCGCGAGTGCGTCCGACACGGTCTTGAGGAACTGGTCCACCGCCTCGGCAATCTCCTTCTTCGTCAGCCCCGTCTTGGCGGCGATGTCCTCGACGATCTCGGCCTTGGTCATGGGAGTCTCCCAGATTCTGAGTCGAAAACGGCTTTTCGGGCTTCCCGCCCACCCTAACGGACCGGTGCCCGAGTGTCAAGATCATGCACGACAGGGAGTTACCGGTGTCTTGCCGCTTCTGCACGCAGCGTGCAAAGTGCTGCCCTCGCCCCATGCGCGGAATCCACGCGCTCCAGCCGATGTGAGGAACGGCAAGGCAGCGTGAGCAGGCGACGACGTCGTGCGACTCGGGCGTGCCCCGAGGTCGCTTGATCGTCGGGAAATTCCGGGCCCATGTGGGCGCAACGGCTTCGCCCTCCCGACACGATCCACGCGCGTCTCGACCGCGCCTCGATGGCATGTGCGTTGCTCGAGCGTGGAGCAGCAATCGCGTACAGGCCGAGGCAATTCCTGCAGGTTTCTGGATCTGCCTTCTCGTGCCAATGCGCGAACAACCTAACGCATTGATCACGACGTGGTGTCGCTGCCGCGAAGCTCGACCGACGCGGCCGCTCCACGCCCTCCGGCTCGGATGCTGGATTCGTGGATGCATAACAGGAGGTTGGCATTCCCATGTTGAGGCGAAGGGACATCCTCGTTGTGTTGGCCCTCGTGGCCACCATGGGTGTCTTGGGCTGTTGGGGCGACGAGAAAGCTTCGGGTCCAGTCACCCCGTCGATCGATACCGTTCCTCCCGCCGCCGTGACGGAGCTGGTGGCAGACGTCGACCTCGGCGTGAACCCGAGCATCGTCCTGAGCTGGAAAGCCGGGGCGGAGCTGGATCTGGCTGGCTACCATGTCTTCCGCACGGTGTTAGCGGGCGATGAGGAACCGGCTGCACGCGGCAAGCGTGGCCAGACGCAGATCGATTCCCGCCGCATGGCAACGGTGACGAGCCCGGGCTTCACCGACGCGTCGGCGGAATGGCGCGCAAGCTACGTGTACTCGGTGTCGGCGTTCGATCAATCCGGCAACGAGAGCCCCATGGTCTCGACTCACCGGATCGTCGTGAGGACACCGGCAGGCGAGCGCGGCGACGACCACTTCTCGGAGTAGCTGGCGACGCCACCGAGAACCCAGGATGGCCGGCCCTTTGCAGGGCCGGCCTCTTCATCCGCTCCACCCCCACGGCGGGCGACCCACCACGTTGGCAACGAAGCTCTGGTAGGCACTGCGCAGCGCGCGAGTGGTGGCGCCGGGGCAGCTGTCGCCCACGTCGCGGTCGTCGAGGCGTCGCACCGGCACGATCTCGATGAGGCTTCCGGTCAGGAACATCTCCCGCGCGGCGTCGACCACCTCGCGCGTGACCTCCCCCTCGTGGAAGCGAATCCCGGTTTGACCCGCGATCGTGAGGACGGCATTGCGGGTCACCCCTTTGAGGCATCCATCGCCGGCGTGCGGCGTATGCAGGACACCACCGGCGTCGACGACGAACACGTTCGTGAAGCTTCCCTCGGCGAGCCGCCCCTCGTCGTTCCATTGCACCACCTCGAAAACGCCAGGGGTGCGCGCTTCGCGGCGCAGCTGCAAGTGTGTCTGGTAGCTCGTCGACTTGACCCGATGCCACACGTGCGCGCGCCGAGTGTGGCGCGAGGTCTCGACGGCGACGCCGCGATCGTAAACCTGCGTCTCGAGCGGCTCCCAAGGATCCGCCGTCATGAGCAGCGTCGGCGAGCCACGCGGCCGCGCCGGTGGCGCACCTGGCCCACGCGTGACGGTGATGCGCAAGCGCCCCGGTTGCGGCAGATCGTTGCGCTCGACGAGCAGGCGCACCTGCGCCAGCAGCTGATCGCGGCTCCATGGGATCTCGAGGTCGATCCATCGCAACGACGCGAACAGTCGCGCCACATGCTCTTCCAGAAGGAACGGCACGCCGCCGTAGAGGCGCAGCGTCTCGAAGGCACCATCGCCGACCAGAAAGCCCAGATCGTCGATGTCGAGATGCGCCTCCTCACGTGGGAGGAGCTCGCCGTTCAGGATGACGTGCGAACCGTGAGGCATTCACAGGCCCCCTGCGCGTGCACCGCGGTTGCGGCTGGCGTCGAGCGCTTCCAGGAGCGCGCGACCCTTGGAAAGAGTCTCCCGGTACTCCGCGTCCGTGTCGGAGTCCGCAACGATGCCGCCGCCGACGTGGAAGCTCGCGCGCCCACCCTGAAGGAGGAAGGTGCGGATGAGAATGTTGAGATCCACCTCCCCGTCCAGGCCCAGGTATCCGGCGGAGCCGGTGTAGACACCGCGCCGCACCCGTTCCAGCTCGTCGATGATCTGCATGCAGCGGATCTTCGGCACCCCGGTGACGCTCGCACCGGGAAACGTGGCAGCAAGCAGATCGAGCCCGTCGCAATCGCCGCGCAACGTACCCGCGACGTTGCTCACCAGGTGGTGCACGTGAGAGTAGCGCTCGACGCGCATGAAGTGCTCGACGTTCACGCTTCCCAGCTCGCAGACACGTCCAATGTCGTTCCGTGCCATGTCGACGATCATCAGATGCTCGGCACGCTCCTTCTCGTTCGAGAGAAGCTCGCGCTCGAGCGCGCGATCATGGTGTGTCGTGGCACCGCGCGGTCGCGTGCCGGCGATCGGGCGCGTCTCGACGCGCCGGCGCTGTAAGCGCACCAGCCGCTCCGGCGAGCAGCTGACGAGCTCCTGCTCCGGGAAGCGCATGTAAACCGCGAAAGGGGATGGATTGATGGCGCGCAGTCGGCGATAGAGAGCCGTGCCGCTGCCGGAGAAGGGAGCTTCGAATCGGTGCGAGAGATTGGCTTGGTAGATGTCGCCGGCGTAGATGAACTCGCGTGCACGCGACAGCATAGAGTCGTAGGCGCTGCGATCGAGGTTGCTGCGCAGCGCGCCCGGCGCGCTGGCCTGCGTGCCCCCGAGTTGCGCGCGTGATGCGGGCGTCTTGCTCTGTGCCGCGTTCCACCAGCCCTGCAGCTCGTCGAGCAGATCCTGGAGCGCCTCGTGCGCGCGCCTGTGGTCGGTAGCCGCACGTGTCGAACGACAGCGCCAGCTCACGCGCAACCGCAAGCGTCGTTCGCGGTGGTCCCAGGAAACGACGCGGCGCACCAATCCGAAACGCAGATCGGGTGTCTCGAGATCGTCCTGCACCGTATCGGGGAGGCGCTCCAGGTAGTTCTTGAAATCGTACGAGACGTAGCCGACGAGACCACCGCTGAAGCCGTCGCTGTACGGAACGTGGTGTGCACCCTCGGCGTGCAGGAGCGCACGCAGGGCCGCCAGTGGATCGCCGCAGCGTGTGCGGCGCACGCGGCCACGGCGATCGCGCGTCTCGAGCAGGCCGCGACGCAGGACGATCTCCCGCTCCGGCTCCCAGCACAGGAAGGTGTGTCGGGGCAGGTCCGCGGGTCCGCCGGGCGTCTCGAGCAGATAGAGCGGTTCCGTGCACGGGATCGCTTCCGCGAGCGCCACGGGATCCCAGCCCGGATCGGCGCACTCGAGCATGACGGGAATCGAGGCTCCGAGGCGGTGGACGCGCGCGAACGTTGCGGCATCCGGGAAGCACGCCAGGTCCGAGCGAGGAGCGAGCCGCGCTTCGAAGCGGGCGCGCTGCTCGTCACCCAGGATGCCGGCTTCGAGCTCCACGGGGCTCCTCGTTCGCGGTCTGGAACGGCGATGCGGCGCTCGCACGGATCGATCGAAAGGTGGTCTGTGCGCAGAAACTGGCCACCGCACTGTAGCGAAGCGCAGCTGCCGTCACAACCGGGAAACCCGCGCTCCACGGCGCACTCGGCAGCCGGAAGAGCCGAAACCGCGCGCGCCGCGGTGTTTGCCGCCGATTGAGTAGTCCCTTGCGGTAAGGCGCGTTGCGCTGCTCGCCATTCCGGTACGCCTTTCGCTGGTCAGGACACGCGCTCCATGCGCCAGCGGGAGGGGTGTGAGTGTCCGCGGTCGAGAAGATTCTCAAGAAGGTCGAGCAGGATCGCAGCAAGGGAAATGACGAGCGTGCGCTGACACGGCTGCGCGAAGCGTTGAGCGAACAGCCGCGCGAGTTCGTTCTGGCGCGCGAAGCGGCGGAGCTCGCGTTCCAGCTCGGACGCACGGTCGAGGCGGTGGGCATTCTGCGCGCCGCGATGAAGCGTAGCCCGCAAGCACGACATCAGATTCTCACCCTCGCCCAGGAGGAGTTTCGGCAGCACAGTCAGCTGGAAGTTGGTGAGCTCCTCTACGACGCCTACCTGAGCGACCCGGACCTCGACAAAGCGCGGGAGGTCGTGGAGGCGTTGCACGACGACGACCGCGAGCGTTTGCTCTCGAAGCTCCGCGCCAAGGTGCGATCGCTGCGTGAAGACGTTCCCGACACCAATCCGCGCGTGGTGGCCATGCTCCTGGCAGAGGCTTTCACGCTCGCTGCGATGCGACGCCACGGGGAGATGGCCGAGATCTTCGACCGTGTCCTCGATCTCGACACGAAGCAGATCGACACGATCGGTCGCATGAGTCGGATGGCGCACGAACAGGCTCGCAACGTCGTTCCGCTCCGACTCGTGCTCGCCCGCTGCTACGCCGGTGTCGGGGAAGCGGACATGGCGGTCGAGCACTTTGCCGCGACCGCGGCCGATCCTGCGTGTCGCGCGCGCGCGCTGCACCTGCTGGGTGACGAGCCGAGCACGCCGCGCCTACGAGAGGTGCGTGCGTTCCTGCTGCTCCACGAGGAGCAGTTCGAAGCCGCGCACGATGCGTTGCAGGAGCTGGTGGAGCAGTCCGACGATGCTGCCGCCAGCGTGCGGCGCGTCCTCGAGAGCGTCCAGGGTGCGGTGCGTGCGACGCCGCAGCTGCGCCAGCTCTACGCGCGCGTTCTCGCCAGCACAGGCGCCGGCGACCGCGCCATCCGCGAGCTCGAAGAATCGGTTGGTGGCCGCGACAGCGCAGCCGCAAACCTGCGCATCGTCGAGGAGGCGCTCAGCCAGACACCGAACGATGCTGACGCGCATCAGCTGCGCGCCCGACTCTGCCTGGAGCTCGAGCGCTACACCGATGCCGCAGAGTCGCTCGGCCGCGTTCTGGAGATCGATCCGAGCCGTGCAGCGGGACTGCGCCAGGAGATCGAGGCTGCCTTCGAGCGGGCTCCGTCCGAGGTGGGGCTGGGTGGTGTTCTCGTCGGCATCCTGGTGGAGATGGAGACGCCCCTCGAAGCTTCGGAGCTGCTGCAGCGAATCCGCGCCTCGCGTCTCGCACCCGCGACGATGCTGTACGAGCTTGCGAGCAGTATCGCATCGCGCTACGGCCTCTCGGCCGAGCTGCTCGCCGTGTTTCTCGAAGCCGCGATCGAGCTCGGCCGTGACGACGAGGCGCGCGCCGCAGTGGCGCACTACTACGGATCGCCGGGAACCCGCATCCAGGATTTTGCAAAGCTGATGTTGGCCCTCGTCGAGGAGCGGCCCGAGCTCGGCGCCGGACTGGCGCGCGCGCTCGAGGGGATGCAGATCCCGTCGTCGCTGCGCATGGTGCTCATCCGCAGCCGCCTGAGCAGCGAAGACTCGCAGTCCGCCTTGGGGGAGCTGGCGACGCTCGTGGTGGAGAACTCGAACCTGCGCGAGCCAGCGTTGGAAGTTCTCGATGGCTATCTGCAGGAGCGCGGCGACACCGCACAGGCGCTCGAGCTTGCCGCCGATCTCCTCGTCGATGGCGGCAAGTTGGATGCCGCAGCGGACTATCTCGGGCGCGCGCTGCGCGCCGACCCGGAATCGAGCGATCGCATCTGTCGACGCGCCGACCGCGTGTTCTCCGATGCGGGTGCGCGCGACGACGTCTGGCGCCCCGTGGTCTTCGCCCTCGTGGACGTCGGAAGACACCGTCACGCGCGCGATCTCTGCTATCGCGCCGCACAGTCGGTGCCCTTCGATCGCCAGGGTTTCCTGCACGTGGCGCTGGGGACGATCCAGCTCGAGACGGGGCAGGTGGCGGCGGCGACGAATGCCTTCGAGAGCTCGCTCTTGTGCAAGGACGTTGCGCTCGAGCGCGTCGTAGCCGGTCTGCGCGCAGCGATCGAGATCGACGCGCAGCATGGACACACACGCTACGTTCTGGCGCGGGCGCAGCTGCAATCGGGTGCCGACGTCGACGAGGCGGTGGAGCAGCTGTCCGAAGCCGTGCGGCTCGACCAGATGCTGGCGGATCTCGTCGTGGACACGCTGAAAGAGCACGCGCGCACGCTCGAGCACCACGGTCCGGCACTGGCCCTGGAAGGGGATCTCGCCCTCCGCAAAGGGGAGCGGGCGCGAGGCGTGGAGCTGCTCGAGCAGGCGCTGCGCGCGGCGCCGGCGCTCGGAACCCAGGTTCTGGAGAGCCTCCAGGTGGAGTGGGACCGTGATTCCGACAGCATCGACACGGGGATCGCGCTCGCGCGCGCGCTCGTGTGCTGCGATCAGCATCGGCGCGCCTGCCGTTTGCTCTCCGACCTGGCTCGGCGCTTCGGCGATCAGCACACGCGTGTGGCGGTCGAGCTGGAGCGGCTCGTCGAATCGACGCCTCTGCCGGAAGCGCACCGTGCTCTGTGGGAGATCCTGATCACGCAAGGGCAGCAAGACGCCGCTTTGGAGCAGATGCGACTCGCCGTGGAGACGAGCGCCTCCGACCCCGATCTGCAGCGTGAGCTTCTCGAGTCTGCGCACCAGAAGGTGCCGGAGTCCTCCTGGGTCACGTGCCGCTTGTCTCGCCTCGAAATGCGCAGTGGCAACGATGCGCGCGCCGAGTCGCTTCTGCGCGACCTGGTCGAAAAGGACATGAGCACGCAAGCCGACGTCCTCGACGCACTGCGTTCGCAGGAGGTGCCGCCATCGGAGGCGCTCGCCCTGCTCGAGATCGATGTCCTGCTCGGTGCCGAACGTTGGCAGGAGGCGCATGCGGCGCTCCGACGCTTCCTGCAAGAGTTCCCGGAGGAGAGCGAACCGGTGCTGTCGCGCTTGCGTCTGCTCGTGTCCCGGGGCGAAACGAATCGGGCAGCCGACTTCGACCTTGCGCAGCTCCTGCAGAAGTGCGGCAACATCGAGGAAGCGGTCTCGGTTCTCGAGAAGGCGATCGAGAAAGCGCCCGAAGCGACGCAGGCGGCCGTCGTCGAACCTCTGATCGACGTCGATGTGGATGCGGAGGAGGATTCGGAAGTCGACGTCGCCGAGCTGGCGCCGATGGAGGTTTCGGACACCGCCTCGGCGAGAGTCGATGCCAGCGCGAGCGCCGCACAGAGCACGACCTCGCGAGAGATGCGCCTGATGCTGGCGTCGATGTACGTGGACCTCGGTCGCGTGCAGGAGGGCAAGGAGGTCCTCGGCAGCGTCTTTCAGGAGGGCCACGCCAGCGGCGATGCGTATGAGTTCATGCAGCGTATCAGCATGCGCGGGCTGCAATCGAAGGTGAAGCAGCTTCAGGAAGCGATCGACAACTCCCCGAGCGATCTACGGGCCCGGCTCGAGCTGGGGCGACTGTCGATCCTCGCGCGCGACTTCGGTGCTGCACGGGAAGCACTGGGATTCAAGGGAGATGCGCCCGCAATCGAGTCGACACGCCGTTACCTCCTCGCGCGCAGCTACGCCGACGGGGAGCAACCGCACCTGGCCGCCGCCGTGCTGCGCAGCATCGACCTCAACGAGATCGCAGAGACCGAGCTGCGGCGCAGCGTGATGAAGCTGCAAGCTCGATGCTACGAGCAGCTAGGTCGCTACGGCGAAGCACACGCAGTCTACCTGCGCATCATCAGTGAGTTCCCCGACTCGAAGGAAGCACATCGCAAGGTGCGGTCGACGTATCAGAAGCATCTCGAAAGCTGTCTCGAACCGAAGGCCATCGCACTGGAGAAGCGTACGAGCTTGGAACTCCGGTGAAGCCGATGCGCGCGACTCCCGAACGCGGTCGGGGGATGCGGCTGGAGGAATCATGAAGATCTGTCCATTCCTGGTCGCCGGTCAGGGCCTGCAAAACCACCAGGATGCCATCGTCCTGGAGACTGCAAGCGCCGTCCCGACCTCCGAGGAGGAACCGGAGGTCGTGAAAGCGGGAGAGGCGCCGGTTGCCTCGAGCTGGGAGGCCGAAGAGGTGGACGAGCGCGCCGCCTACGCGTCGCTCGAGTGCCTGGGCGCTCCTTGCCGCTTCTTCCACGCCAACAGCTGCCGCTTCGATCGCCTGTTCGAGAATCGGCCCGCGCCGGGCGTTCTGGAAGCCGTCGTTGCCGGAGACAGTGAAGACGGGCCCTCCCTCGGGTTCGTGTTGCAGGAGGTGTGGTCGCTCCAGCGCGAGAGCCTGAAGGAGCTGATCGGCGGCCTGCGGCGGATCGAGGGTGCACAAACGCAGCAGCAAAGCAGCTTCTCCGGACAGTTCGAGAGCCTCGCCTCGCGCGTCGAGGACCTGCAGCAGTCGGAACCGACCTCGGAGCTCGCGCGCCTTCTGGAATCGCACTTCGACAAGCTCGAGTCCTCCTTCAAGGGAGTGCTCGGCGAATCCGGATCCAGTGTCGGCGCACAGATCGAGTCGCTGCACCAAGCCGTGGAGTCGAGCCTCGCGGACACGAGTTCATCGATGGCCTCCGCAGTCGAAGAATCGCGTCGTGTGCTCAAGGACATCGACGCGTCCCAGCAGACGATCACCTCGGCGGTTAGCGAAGCGCAAGAGGGGATGCAGTCGGCACTGGCGGAGACTCGCGAGGTCATCCACTCGGCGCTCGCCGATACACGTGACACCATGCAATCGACGCTCGGCGATTCGCGCCAGGCAATGCAAGACACACTCGAGGAATCGCGCAAGAGCATGCAGGCCGCGCTCGGTGAGACGCGCGAGGAGTTGCAGATTGCCGTCCGCGACGGTCTGAAGTCGACGCTGCAGACATCCGGGCGCGAGTTGCGTGCCGCTTTCGACGACTCGAGGCAGGAGATGAAATCCGCTCTGGAGGAATCGCGGCGCACGCAGCAGGAGAACCTCGAGGAGACGCGCGGGATCCGCGAGAATCTCGTGAAGACACACGAGTCGGTGCGCAGCTCGATGAAGCAAACGAGCGAGGTGCTCGAGCAGACTGCGGAGCTCCTGCGCTCCGGTCTGCAGAAGACCGAGACCGCCGTGCGCACGAGCTCACAGAAGACGGAGCGTTCGCTGCGCGACGGCCTGAAGAAGGTTGCGGAAACTGCGCGCGCCCAGGAATCGCAAGCGGGGGTGCAGTTGCAGCAGACACTCGAGACGCTGCAGAACGAGATGCGTCTGCAGCAGGCGGAAGCGGGAACGCACCTGCAGCAGACGCTCGAGGAACTTCAGGAGGGCGTCGGCTCCATGCTCGAGGGCAAGCTGGGAGGCATCCGTGACGCAGTCGAGCAGACGAGCACGAGCGTCCAGGACTTGCTGTCGAATGCTGCGGCCGACACGCGCGAAGAGCTGGAGCGCAGCTTGAAGCGCGTCTTGGATGAGAACGAGGAGATGCGCGAGCTGCGCGATCAGGTACAGGCTGCGCTCGGCAAGCTGGGACGCGACCTGGACGAGGTCTCCGCCATCGCCAGCAAGCTGGAATCGGCGTCGTCGCGTGCCGGCGAGCTGCTCGACGAGCAGCAGCAGCACTCCGCCAGCGCGCGCGAGCGCGAGCAGCGTGAGGAAGCGCGGCGCCTCAACAATACCGGCGTCCTCAGCTACCACCAGGGTGCGTACGACACCTCGACGCAGCAGTTCCGCAAGGCGGTCGAGCTCGACCCGGAGCTGGCCGAGGCGTGGAACAACCTCGGCCTCTCCTACACCGAGCTGAGCGAAGAACCCAAGGCGCTCGACGCCTTCAAGAGAGCGTTGGAGATCGATCCAAACGTGGGACAGGTGTACAACAACCTCGGTTACCTGTACCACCGGCGTGGCGAGCTGGAACAAGCCGTGGAGATGTACGAGCGCGCCACCCAGCGCACGAGCGACACGAGCGCTGCGTACTCCAACCTGGCCAACGCGCTCTACGACATGGAGCGCGTCGACGACGCGGTCGGGGCCTGGAACCGCGCCCTCGAGATCGACCCCGACAACGACAAGGCCAGCGCCGCGCTGGAGCGCCTCGGCCTCGAGCCGTCGCAAGGGTGAATTCGCAACCTCAGCTGGGTCGCTTGTGCGGCGCGTCCGTGTCAGTCAGCGCCAGCTTATGGGATCGTCCGCCCGGCCACGCTCGACAAGGGTCTTCAAAAGGCTGCTTGACCTCTAAAAGATCGAACACCTGCGAGGAAAACGGCCGCGATGTCTTCCGACTGCGCGGCCGTTTTCAGTGGGGGCGGCGGCGCAATCCCGAGGGCGGCCGATACTACCTCGATTGTCCGGGCTTGCCGAACGGGAACAGGCGGTCGATCGGGGCGAATTCGTAGTCGAGCGCGTCGAGGGCGGTCGTGCCCACGTACGGCCCGGGTGCGTCGACGACGAGAATCGTCTTGGCGTAGCCGGTCTCGTCGAAGCCGCGGCGAAAGTGGACACGCGACTTGACAACGATGACGTCGTACGAATCGGGGTCGATCGGTCCGTGGCGCAGCTGCTCCGGGCTCGTGATCTGCGTGTAGGCGGGCGTGATCAGGAGCATGTTGTTCTCACCGAACTCGACGGCGGCAACATGTTCGTACGGTCCCATCTCGCCGAAGAAGACGAGCGTGCCCTCGATCTTCACGGGCTCGCCGCCGCTCGGCGTGAATCCCCCCACCGCGCGCGAGAAACGCTCCCCCGGCTTGGCGTTCGCCGCCGCGAGGGCTTCGAGGGCCGCCTCGTCACGGAGCGTGGCGTAGAGGAACCTCTGCACCCCTTGATCGAGCAGCTCCCTCAAGATGTGCGTCGCATCACCCGGTCGATCGCTGTAGTCCCCGATCGCAACGGGCTTGCGACCCGCCGTGATTGCCTCACGCGCCAGGCGCACGCCGTCGGCCGGCTTCGGGAAATCGCCGCGCGCGAGTTCCTCGCGCACGCGCCAGATGTAGTCGGACATGTCGTCGGCGATGTGGCCAGCCAGCTCCGGATTGTCGTGGGTCACCACCATGACGGTGGCGCCGACATCGGGGACGTCCGACCACGGGTATCCGAAGAAGACGCTGACGTAGGCATCCCGCTCGCGCGCCTCCCAGCGGCGTGCGCGCTCCATGATGTCCATGGCGGGAGACTGACCCGTCCACTGCAAAACCGTGGCGGTGATGACCCCCGGCTTGCGTGTCGCGGTGGTCGGCTTGAAGTCGCCGCGCATCGCGCGCAGGAGCGCGTGTGCGGCGCGCTCCCCCTGCAAGCGCGAGTCGTAGTGCGGATAGCGCTTGGTCACGAAGGCCATATCGGCCCACTTCAAGAACTCTTCGTCCTCGTTTCCGTGCAAATCGAACGTCGCGACGATCGGCACGTCCGGACCGACGAGCGCGCGGACGCGCCGTGCAACCTCCGCCTCGGGTCGAGGAATGTGGCGCACCGCCATGGCACCGTGCAAGGCGAGGTAGACGCCATCCACCGGCATCGCTTCACGCAGGTCGCGCAGGATCAGCTCCATGAAGTGCTCGAAGGTGTCCTGTGTGATCCAGCTCGCCGAGGAGCTGCCGAAGACCTCGTACGGGGACTGCAGACCCACGAGCTGGACCTCCTCGCCATACTCGCGTGCGCGGGCGACGAAGCCGCGGATGTAGCTGTCCGCATCGAGGACTTCGTCCCCCTGCAGAGGAGGACGGATGCGCGTCCAGCGCTCAACGTCGGTGTCGCCGCCGGGACAGAACGTGCAGGTCTCTTGAGAAAAGCGCGCAATGACAACGCGAAAGGGAGGGGCAACGGACTGAGCTGCGCTGCCGTCGGCCATGAACGCGAGCAGGGTCGCTCCGATGAGAAGGGGCCGAACCACGACGTCCTACCGTTTCCGAGGTGGAAAGTTCGCGAAGAGACGCGCGGCGACGTCGTTGAACTTGCGCTCCTGCTGCTCGGGTGACAGCGACGGTTCCGCCGCGCCCGTCGCGATGCCGCGCCAGAAGAGCTGTCGCGTCTCGCCGTCGACGAGGTCCACGAACACGGTGCCTTCCTCGTAGCTGGTCACGCTGACGTCGCGCGTGCGTGGCCCCCAACCTGGTCCATAGCTGTAGCCGTAGTCCTGCACCGAGATCGCCTGCTGCGTGGAGCCGTGCATTGCGATCAGAAAAGAGGGATTGTCGGTCGACAGCTGGATGCCCTTCGCCTGCATCTGCGCGTCGACGGCGTTCACGAACCTGCGAATGCGCAGCTCGCTCATCTGCGGGGCCGCTTTGATTGGCAGCCAGGCGTAGGTCGTGAGAGCGGAGAAATCGTAGCTGGGGTCGTAGTCGTGGTTGATGCTGACGGAGGAGCCACACCCGACCGACAGAATCATCCAACAACACAGTGCAACACCGATCTTGCCGTTCATTTGAACCTCGTTCCGGAGTTGGGAATCGTCGTTCGGACCGCGGTCATGCTCGCCACGAGGAGAGTCTACGGCTCTATGCGTCACGAGGCAACGTTGTTGCTTGCGCCACGGGCGAACACCCTTGGCGCCCACACGGCTCGCCAGCTATGATTCGGCATGCGCGAATTCCTCGAATCGGAATGCGATCTGCACGACGACGGCGTCGTCGCGGCCATCGACGACGTGCCGCTGTGGTCGGCGCCGTTTGGCCTCAAACTCCTGCAATCGGTTCGGCTGGCGCGCAATCTACACATCCTCGATGTCGGAAGCGGCACCGGCTTCCCGATCGTCGAACTCTCACAACGTCTTGGACCGACGTGCAGGGCGTACGGCGTCGACCCGTGGAGCGAAGCTGTGCGGCGCCTCCGCCACAAGTTGCGGACGTGGCAAATCGACAACGTGGTCGTGACCGAGGCCGTGGCTGAGGCGCTACCCTTTCGGAGTGCGACCTTCGACCTCGTGGTCTCCAACAATGGAACAAACAACGTCGAAAACGAGGAGAGGGCGTTTCAGGAGATCGCGCGCGTCGCCAAACCGGGCGCCCAGCTTCTGTTCACGTGCAATCTGCCGGCGACGATGCACGAGTTCTACGACCTCTTCGACGCTCTTCTGGCCGCGCGGGGGCTGAGCCGGGCGCGCGAGCGCATGAAGCAGCACGTGCTCGCAAAGCGGAAGCCGCTCGATTGGACGCGAGCGCAGGTGGAACGTGTCGGCTTCGAGATCGTGGAGGTCTCGCTGGATTCCTTTGCGCTTCGATTCAGCGACGGCAGCGCGATGCTGAGGCACTCCCTGATCCGGCTCGCCTTCATCCAGAGCTGGCGCAACCTCTTGGACGAAAGTGACGTGGGAGATGTGTTCGACGCGCTCGAGGAGGAACTGAACGCACGCGCCGGCCGAGAGGGCGAAATCTCGCTCACGGTTCCATGGGCGTGCTTCGATTGCCGCAAGGCACGCTGACTCCGAGAACTCTCCTGCTCGCGTTTGACCTCTCGACGCGGTGACCCTATATTGCCGTCCCACCCGTGCGACGACTCCAGCGACTCTTCGTCTTCTTCTCCGGTCGTCGCGTCCATCGTGACCCCACCCACGAACAGGCCGAACGGCCGCAAGGCGTTGCTGCACGGGCCCGGGCTCCCACCGACCGGCGCCAGGTTGGACTTTTGGCCAGGAACCGCCGGGTCGACTGGGAGGACGATGAGACGCCGACTCCTCGATGCGCACGCGCCGCTCGTGGCGTGCGCGACGGCCGCGATCCTGCTCGGCGCGCCGCCCACCGCCATGCCAAAGACCCTTGCCTCGGGAGCGATTCGCGGCAGCGTCATCGACCGTGAAACGAACCGACCGCTCGACTACTGCAACGTGCTGCTCCTCGGTACCACGATGGGGGCCATGGCGAGCCCTGGAGGCGAGTTCCACATCCCGCACGTTCCTGTGGGGAGCTACCGGGTCAAGGCGAGCTACATCGGCTATGCGCCGCAGACGATCGCCGGAGTACGCGTCGAGCCTGGGCAGGAGACCCAGATCGAGTTTGCGCTCCGACGCGAGGTCGTGGAAACGCTGCCGCCCATCGTCGTCACCGCAGATCCGCTCAAGATCGACGTGAAGGGCTCTCATGTCGAGCACGTCACGACCGACCGGAAGATCCTCGAGCTGCCCGTGACCGAGGTCCTGGAAGTCGTTGCCCTCAACCCCGGCGTCGTCGTCCACGGCGGAGAGATCATCGTACGCACCGGGCGCCCCGGTGAGGTCTCCCGGCGCGTCGACGGCGTCCCCGTGGACGACCCGCTTTCGGGCGGGAGCGTCGACCTCGGCATCCTCTCGGTGGCGCAGTCGGAGCTCATCACGGGTGGCATGGATGCGGAGTTCGGCAACGCCAACTCGGCGATTCTGAACTTCACGACCAAGTCGGGTGGAAGCCGCTTCCAGGGCAACTTCCGCTACATGACCGACGACTACGGGCGCGCCGACAAGACCTACACCAACTTCGATCGCTACTCGCTCGGCTTCGGAGGTCCGACGCCGTTCGACGGCCTGACCTACTACGTGTCGGGCGAGGCCACCTTCATGGACGGCGAGTACCTGAGTACGAAGCGCTATGAGGAGCGCGAGTTCCTGGGCATCAAATGGAAGGATCGCGCCAGCAACGTCGTCCGCGCGCAGGGGCGGTTCGACTGGCGCGTCGGACGCGCGGTCAAGATCGGCGGCGAGATGATGCTGTCGAAGTCGACGAATGACCCCTACGTTCACAACTGGACGACGGAGGGGTACACGAGCAAGGTCGTCATCTTGCCACAGCTTCAGCCCAATCGCTTCCGACCCGGACTCTTCGTCGTGCAAGGCAGCGTGACGATGTTCGACGGTCCGTGGCGCGAGGTCGCCGAGCGTGCCACCTACGCTTCACTCGAGGACGACCCCGCTTGCACCCACTGCCTCCTGCCGCTCTCCGGCAACCGTACGCTTCGCGCCGTGCGCGTGGTCGATTTCCAGGGGCGTGGCTCCGATCCGGACAGCCCGCTCTTCGCCTTCATCGACCTCGTGTTGTTCGAAGGCTTCCAGAACCCGACGTCCACGTGGGTTCCGGAGCTCGAGGGCGATCCCGGCGACAGCAACAAGGTGTACTACAACTCCGCCGAGCACGTGGCAACGAACGAGAGTCTCAGCCGGCAGCTCAAGCTCACGCTCGTGCACACGGTGTCAGACAAGACATTCTACGAGGTCAAGCTCTCGCGTCTCGCCTTCGACGTCGCAACCACGGTGAACGAACAGGCACCCGGGGAGTTCGGAACGGCCCGCAAGCTCGTCTGGCTCCCTGGACGCGGCCCCGTGCGCGTCGGCAACGTCGGCTTCTACACCGACCCCAGCGTGCCCTTTTTTGCCACCGCGTACGACTCCCCGCGCTACGCCCGACGCAACACGATCACCTACCTGCTGCGAGCGGACGTCACGACGCAGCGTTGGCAGGGTCACCGGGTGAAGGGAGGGCTTCTGTTCCAGTACAACGACCTCGACGCCGCTGCGCTCACTTCACCCGGCCTGCAGCGCGACTTCGGCTCCGCGTTCGGCCTCGGTCGCAACGTCTTTCACAACTTCCACCCGGAAGGCTCCTTCTACCTTCAGGATCGATGGGAGCACGAGGGCATGGTGGTGAACGGCGGCGTGCGCTTCGATTTCTTCTCGCCCGGTTCGGGGGTCGGGATCGACATCGAGAACTCGGAGATCCGCAGCGATGTGCGTCGCTGGCAGACGCAGTGGAGCCCGCGGCTCGGGCTGGCATTCCCCATCACCGACCGCGACGTGTTCCATTTCCACTATGGGCGCTTCATCCAGTTCCCGCGCAAGGACTACATCTTCGCTTCACAGGACGTGGACCAGGCCATCGGCACGCTGGGGAATCCGAACCTGGAGCCGGAGACCTCGATCTCCTACCAGGCTGGAATCAAACATCAGTTCACGAACAATCTCTCGGGACAGTTCGCCGTCTTTCAGAGGGACTACTTCGGGCTTCTCTCGTCGATCGAGATCACAGACGACTCCACCGGCACTCGCAACTTCCGCTACGTCAACAAGGCGTTCGCAAGCGGCCGTGGCATCGAGCTGAACCTGTCGAAGGCGTTCGCCAACAACTTCGCCTTCGACGTCGCCTACACCTTCTCCTACGCCGACGGCGTGTCGTCCAACCCCGACTTCGGACGCCAGGCGACCGGCTTCGCCTTCGTCCCAACCGGGGAGCTGCCTCTCGATTGGGATCAGCGCCACACGCTCAACACGACGCTGAGCGTGGCGCGAGCTGGCGACTGGCGCGCCACGTTCGTGCACCAGTTCGGCAGCGGCATGCCGTGGACACCGCTCTTTCGTTTCGAGAAGAAGCAGGATCCGCTGTTGGAGAACTCCCGCCGCCTGCCGGCAACCCACATTCTGAACTTCCGCGGCGAGAAGTTCTTCAAGCTCGGTGGTCGCGACCTGCGTCTCTTCTTCGATGGCCGCAACCTCCTCAACGACCGCGTGGTTGTCGGCGTTGCGCCTGGGGTCTTCCCGGGCTTGCAGAACGCGACGGCGGGGTACAGGGAGTACGCTACCGAAACCGGTCAGTTCGGGGGCGCCTACCTGCAGGATACGGATGGCGACGGTCGCGACGAGTTCTTCCCAGTCAACGACCCGCGCGTCTTTGGGCAGCGACGCCTCTTCCGGATCGGGATGGGGTTCGAGTTCTGAGCTGCAGACTCACAACGGTCGAAGTGCGGGCTTGCGCGCCGGACGCCACGCACGACGCTCGAGCCGCGCAGGACGCTTGCTGCACGGCGGGAGAGCGGATAAACTGCGGTTCTCCCCGAGGAGAACCGCGATGACCAACTTGAGCGACCTCGACACGGCGGACATGCCGATCGTTTCGGATCCTCCGGGCGCGCCGCCGCGTCCCTTTTCGTCTCGACCGCACGTCGACGCATCCGGCCTGTCGCACACGGGCAAAGTCCGACCGAACAACGAAGACCACTTCATCGTAGCGCGCGTGGGGCGCTCGATGCACACGCTGATGAGCAACCTGCCGGAGGGGGAGATCCCGGCGCGCTTCGACGAGGCGGGGCAGGTCATGATGGTCGCAGACGGTATGGGTGGCGCCGCGGGCGGCGAGGTGGCGAGCAGCATGGCGATCAGCACGCTCGTGAACATCGTCCTCGACGTGCCCGACTGGATCATGAAGCTCGACGACGAGAGGGCGAGCGAGCTCATGGACCGGGCCGTCGGCTACTACCGGCAAGTGGATGCCGCACTGGCCGAGCGCGCCCAGGCGCAGCCGGAGCTCGCCGGCATGGGGACGACGATGACGGTCGCATACAGCGTCGGGACCGACCTGTTCATCGCTCACGTCGGGGATTCGCGCGTCTACGTTTTTCGCGACACCAAACTGCAGCAGCTGACACGTGACCACACACACGCGCAGGTCATGGTGGATGCGGGCGTGCTCAAACGCGAAGAGGTGGCCACGCACAGGCTGCGCAACGTCCTAACCAATGCCTTGGGTGCGGGCGATCGCGACGTCGATGTCGACTTCCATCGCCTCGGTCTCACGCACGGCGACCGGCTGCTGCTGTGCACGGACGGGCTCACCGAGATGGTCCCGGACGACGAGATCGCGACGATCCTCGGCCAGGGGAAGCAACCCGACGAGACGTGCCGCGACCTCGTGGATCGAGCGCTGGAACGGGGCGGGAAAGACAACGTCACCGTGGTCGTCGCCGACTACAGCTTCCCCTCGTAACGCGGAGCACTTTTCGGCTCACGACTCCGCTCGGGGCGGCGTTGGCCTCCGGCCGGCGGCGCCGGCACCTCGGCCCGTCGAGCATCGATCAGCGCGCGCAGCCCCCCCGGCTCACTTCGATTCCCGTGACGACCATCACCTCGTCGGCAACGACGTCGCCGATGCGCTCGCCATCCTCGTTGGTCGCTTCACCCTCGAAGTGGAACTCGAACTTCAGCTCTCCGCAACGGTCGACCCAAGCTGCCGCGCGATCGTTCGGTCCGAGGATCTCCGAGTGAATGCGGATGCGCGTCGCGACGCGCCGGCCGATCGGGAGCTGCAACTCCTCACGTCCTTCGACTGTCGACTCGATCAACGGGTCGGCCACAACGGTCCAACGAGCACCGGGCCGCAGCGGGTACTGCAGGCGCACGAGCTCCCGATCCTCCGCGCCACCCGGAGGCGCGGTGATCCGCGGCCCGGATTGCGTCGCGCGCAATGCGGCATGCAAGGCGTGCCGGCGCGCGAGAATCTTCTCCAGGGCCACCACGTAGGCGGGATGGACATGAGCCAAGCGCTGGCGGATCGCGTTGCCCGACGGGGCCGCTGCGGCGACGCGCACGGCGCGGCGACCCCCGTTCGACGGCGGCTCGGCCCGCGACGCCGGTGGCTGCTGGAGTGGAACGTCGGCCTCGTAGAGTCCGCGCCGGTCTTGCCGGAAGCGAACCCACTCGGTGAACTCCTCCCCCTCTTCATTCCAGCGGTTCTCCTGCACCCAGTAGGCGCGACCAAACAGCTCTTCGGTGCCGGTGATTTCGCTCTCGATCGTGGCCTCGGTCGTGATCGGCGACTCCGGTTCCCCGCCGTCGGGAGAGATTTGCGCAGTGAAGGTGCGCGCGTAGTCCCAGCGGTTTCCGAGTTGCAGCGGATAGAAGAGGGATTGCGGCGGCGGTTCCGGCTTCTCCGCCAGCAACGTGGGGGACCCCACACCGGGTGCGTCTGCAACCGACGTCTTCTCCTCAGCGGGAGACGTCAGGTTGCAATGGGTCCCCGCAGCCACACAGAGCAAAGCGAGCCCGATCCAGATGGAACGTGGGAGAGAACGATGGTCGAGTCGGTGTGTCATGTCGGAACTCCCTGTGAAGGAACCGGCACGCGATGCGTGCAACGAACGAAGCGTCTCAACTCCCCACGTGCGAGTAGACCGGGTCGACGTCGACCGGGATGTCCGCCAGCGCGTCGAGGATGCGACGCATGACGGGCGGAACCTGGCCATACTTCTGCACCCACGCCTGGGCCTTGTCGTAGTCGGCCACAGCTTGCAGCATCGTCAGGTCGCGACACAGGTCGGTGACCGCGCCGCGCCACTTCTCCTGCACCGGAGTGAGACGACCATCGGGTGTCTCCGCCAGGGCGCCCTTTTCCATCAGGTAGCTGAACTGGCACACGACCCCGAGCCCGTGCGCCTCGGTGATGCCGAAGCGCGCCGAGCGGAACAACCCCGGCACGACGGTCCAGGGCAGGCTCTGCACGATCGCCGCGTCGACGAGGCCCTTGTCGGCGAGCTCGTACAAGGCCCACATCCCCATGACATCCGCCTTCGCCTCTTCGAGGGCGGAGTAGAGGTCCTTGAGCTCGAGTCGGACCTCGGTCTCACGTCCATCCTTCATGATGCGCCCCGGCCCCAACCCGTGGCTGAGCTCGTGAAAGAGGACGAAGTTGAAGTAGGCGTCGAAGCTGACGTCGTCGAAGCGCTCGCCGGGTATGGCGCGCTCCGCGATCGGCAGAAGAATGGCGTTGTACTTCGCATGCATCATGTTCTTCAGGAGGACCTTCTTCGAGCCTTTCGCCTCGCGCACGCGTTCGTCGTTCGGAAGGTTGAAGGCGATCGTCTGCACGCCGGCGCGCGTGTCACCTCCCGTGTACACCTCGTCGGCGACGCGGATCGGTGACTCCGAGCCGCGATCGAGGTTCTTGTGCTCGTCGGGAATCGGCAGGTTGCGCTCGAGCCAGGGGAGCTCCCCCTTGTACTTGGCGAGGTTGGCGGAGTCCTGGGGATCCACGACGCAGAGGAAAGCCTCGAACGCCGCCTTGTAGGCGAACAACTCGTCTTCGTACGTCTCGTACGGCCCGATCACGACCTCGAGATCGCCGTCCAGGTCCATCCAGTCCATGTCCGACTGGTAGTAGTCGTCGCTGAGGAAGGCCTCGGCGCGCGAGGCGAGGAACTTCTTCAGGCTGGGCGTCGTCGCGGTCTTCGATGCGGCACGCAGCTTCGCGGCCGCTTCTTCAAGAAACTCGCCGTAGTACTGGCTGTAGGGAATGGCAACGAGACGCTCGCCATCGCGCCGGATCACCGTGTGCAAGCCCGTGAAGGCTTCCCGATCACTCGGGTGCGCCTCGATCCAGGCCTCGAACTCCTCCTTCGACATGTCTTCCGGGT
>CP070763.1:2343022-2358317 GCA_020349025.1 Candidatus Latescibacterota bacterium
ACATTCTGCGAACGACACCGGGAAGGTTGCGACCACCGCCACGATCGTGGGCCCGGAGCCGCTGCCGGTCCGGTCGCGTGGTGCCGAGACTCGTGTCCTCGCCGGCACGAATTCGCGCGTGCTCGTCGCGACTGCACGAATTCGCGTCTGCTCTCGCCTGCTCGAACTCGCTGGTGCTCAGATTCTCGCCTGGACTGTGTACAGCTGATGATAGCGACCCTCACGCGCGATCAGCTCGTCGTGCGAGCCGCGCTCGACGATCCGACCCTCCTCGAGAACGAGAATCTGGTGCGCCTGCCGGATCGTGCTCAAGCGGTGGGCGATGACCAGTGTCGTGCGGCCGGCCATCAGGCGCGCGAGGCTCTCCTGGATGTACGCCTCGCTCTCCGTGTCGAGGCTCGAGGTGGCCTCGTCGAGGATGAGGATCTTCGGATCAGCCAGGAGGGCACGCGCAATCGACACCCGCTGGCGTTGACCCCCGGATAGCTTCACACCGCGCTCGCCGATGACGGTGTCCAGGCCATCGTCGAAGCGATCACTGAATTCACGCACGTGCGCGGCGTCGACCGCGGCCATGAGCTCGTCCTCACTGGCATGGGGGCGCGCGAAGAGGATGTTCTCACGGATCGTGCCTTCGAAGAGAAACTCGTCCTGCAGCACCACGCCCAGCCGGTTGCGGTAGCTGTCGAGTCGCACGCTCGTGAGCGTGTGACCATCGATGCGTACGACGCCCTCGGTCGGCAAGCGGAACGAGGCCGCCAGTCCGGCCACGGTGGTCTTGCCCGAGCCGGAGCCACCCACCAGCGCCGTCACCGTCCCTGCCGGGGCCTCGAAGCTGATTCGCTTCAGGACCGGCTTGCCCTCCTCGTACTCGAACGAGACATCCTCGAAGACGATGTCGCCGCGGATGTCTTCCAGAGTCACCGTGCGGCCCGCCTCCTCCCCCTCACGCTCCATGATCAGGATCTCCTCCATGCGATCCAGTCCGGCGAATGCTTCCGTCATCTGGGTGCCGATGTTGCTCATCTGCACGATCGGCGTGATCAGGAAAGCGAGATACAACGTGAACGCCACGAAGTCACCGACCGTCATCTGCCCCTGGATGATCATCGTTCCACCCAAACCCATGATGATGACGCTCGTGAGCCCCATCAGGAGCGTCGCCATGCTGGTCACGAGACTGGTCGCCGTCAGCGACTCTTTGACGTTCCGAAAGACGCGATCCACGCCCCGCTCAAACTCTTCGTATTCCTGCGGCTCGGCATGAAAGCCCTTGATGACACGGATCCCTCCGAGCGACTCGGTCAGGCGCCCCGTCACTTCGGCGTTGATGGCGCCGCGCCGCCTGAAGATGGGGCGGATGTACGCGAACGCCTTGAACGAGATCAGGCCGAAGATCAGGAGCGGGATGAACGCGAACAGTGTCATCTTCGCGTTGATCCGTATCAGCAGAGATAAAGCCACGACCGCGGTCAGGACGCCACCAACCAGCTGCACCAGGCCCGTCCCCACGAGGTTCCGCACCCCCTCCACGTCGGTCATGATGCGCGAGACCAGTGCGCCAGACTTGTTGTTGTCGAAGAAAGCGATCGGGAGTCGCATGATTTGCCTGTGCATCTGCGCCCGCAGGAGCGAGATCAGATGCTGCGCTTCCACGCTCAACAACCGCGTCAACAGAAACGAGGTCACAGATTGGACGAGCAGAGCCGCACCGACGACGAGCAGCAACAGTCTGAGGAGCGCGGTGTCGCCCTCGGCGATGACGTTGTCGATCAGGTATTTCGTCGAGCCCGGCAGGACGAGACCCGAAAGACGATTCACCCCCACCAACAGCAACCCGAGCAGGACGAGCTTGCGTCGCGGCCACACGATCTTGCGGAATGCGTGACGCACACTCGAGAGCGACACAGAGCGCTTGGCGTTGGCTCCATCGAGCGCGCCGAGTCCCCGACCGTCCACACGGCGGCCTGGCGCTACGGCTCGGGTCTTAGCGGAATCGGTGCTGCCGCTCACGCTCCCCATCCCAGAATGGAACAATAATCTCGGTCGCGCTCCAAGGCGCACGCGACGGAGAGAGTCGCATGGCAGCAACGCTCATGTCGCCGCCCTTCATCGGATTCGAGCAGAGTGGTCTTCGTCGGATTCGAGCAGAGATTTCGCCTCGTCCCGACTCAACGCCGAACCACCTCGATGTTCGTGAAGTCCTTGTTGATCACGATCTCGGCCAGCTTCCTGTGCTCGCGGACGATCTCGTGTTCGCGCTCGAGTATCTTGGCCATCGTGTCGTCGAGGATGTCGCGGGCCCGGGTCTCGCGGTCAATCTGAGTGTCGCGGTAGTTGCGGTCGATGAAGACGTGGCAGTCGATGAAATCCAACGCTGTCGTGTACGTGCCCTCGGCGATCAGCACCTTCAGGTGGCCGACCTCCTTGACCTCGGTGGTCAGGCGGTCCTCCTCGTAGATCGACAGCGGCTTGTAGATGTCCGGGTCACCGCGCTTGAACGAGCGCAGGTTGCACTGCATGAAATCCAGGCGCGCTTCGTACATGCCGACCTGCTCCAGATTGTTCACGCGCATGCGGTGCGTCGTCCGGGCTGGGAAGATGAAGTAGTCGTCCATCTGCAGGATGCCGGTTGGCTGGCCGCGTTCCTCGAGCAGGCGGGCCAGCTCGGACGCGACCTCCGACTTGCCAGCGCCCGATTCGCCGCCGACCGAGATCGTGTACTTGTCACTCTTCTCGATGTCGGGGCTGATCACCTCGAGGACCTTCGTCGCCGTGACGGTGTGCCCGCGCTTGATCAGCAGCTTGTCGCCTTGCATCTCCTGTTACCTCCGTGGGCTCGAACTCACCCGGGCCTCCATCGCCGAATTCCGGCTCACCCGTGGGCGGAGATCAGTCCTGCAGGACTTCCCGATAGACTTCCATCGTGCGCTCGGCGATGCGCTCCCAGGTGTAGCGCTCGACCACTTTGCGGTGGGCGTTGTGCCCCAGACGCTCCCGCTCATCGTCGTTCGCCAGGACGTTGACGAGCGCGGTTGCCAGCTCCTCGCGGTCCGTGGGCTCGACGAGGTAGCCGTCTTCCCCGTGGGTGATGATCTCGCTGGGACCTCCGTTCCTGGTCGCGACGATCGGTCGTCCGGAGGCCATCGCCTCCAACATCACGATGGGGAAGATGTCGTAGCTCGACGAGAGCGCGTAGGCCGCGCTGGCCCAAAAGAACGGCGGGATGTCTTCGTTGAGAACGGGTGGATGGAAGATCACGTCGTCGCGAATGCCCAACTCGCCGACGCGCCGCTCGAGGCTGCGCGCCAGCTCGCTCTCGACCCAAGCGACGAAAAGCAGTTTGACGTTCTTGCCGCTCTTGTGGCGCACGCGGTCGATGACCAGGGGGGCGGCTTCGATCAGCTCGCGCTGACCCTTGCGCGGGTCGACGCGCGCGATGAGTAGAACCGGCAGGTCGTCGGGGCCGAGGCCCAGCTTCCCGCGCAATGCGGCCACCTGCGCCTCGTTCGGCGGGTAGAAGCTGTCGACGACAACTCCGTTGTTGATCACGCGGATCTTCTCCGGGTCGGTGCCGTACTTCTCCGAGATGTACTCACCCTCCTCGATGGTCAGCGGACAGATGCGGGCCGAGTCGTGCAAGGCGGGGCGCTCGGCATCGATGCGTGCGGAGAAGTTGTAGCGGCGATCCAGCTCTTCGAGGCTCCCCTGCCCGGTTCGCAGCGCGTTGTCCCGCTTGCGGATTCCCAGGCTGTGCGTGGTACAGAGGAACGGAACACCCCAAACGCGGCCCAGCTGGTGAGCAACGTACCAGCCGTCGGCGTAGTGGCCGTGCAGCAGGTCGTATCGCAGCTCTTTCTCCTCCGCGTAACGCACGACCTCGTCGACGAAGCCCGCAATCGGTGCGCCCCAGAACTCCTCCTTGGGAAAGTAGGTGTCGCTCGGACCGAGGGGTAGGCGGATGATCCTCACCCGCGGATGGATGCGGGTCTCCTGGGGCTCGCCGTCTTCGTAGCGCGCGTAGATGTCAATCTGCAGATCGTCGCGCGACTCGGCCAGGGCGATCGTGCCGTGGTACATGACGACCGTCTGGCCGCCCTGCGACTTCACGCCCAGTCCGTCTTCGCGCAGCACGTAATCCGGCCAGCAGTGGGGGGAGACCCAGACAATGCGCATGCTCACCTCGAGTCAGCGTCGGAATGTCACCGCTGTCGCGAGACCTCAATCGTCTCGCGCACGCCAAGATTGAGACGCGGCAGTGGCCCGTCGCAAACAGGTGCTCGGCCGCGAGCGGCTGGGTTTCGATCAATCGCTCGCGCGACGGCGCCACAGCCGACACACCCTAGCAGAGGTCGAGATTCGAGACGAACCGGGAAAAGCCCCTCAATCGCGGTGCAGAAGCCGCAACTGGCCCTGATGAGACGAATCCGACATCAAGACGCGTCGGTTGGCGCCTCGCCTGTCGTGCTCGTCGAGCCGCGGGCTGATCTTGCCCTGCGCTCCAGCCCCTCGAGGATGCGCTCCGGTGAGGCGGGGAGCTCTTCGATCTGGACGCCGGTGGCATCGTAGATGGCGTTGAGAATCGCTGGAATCGTGGGCATGATTCCCCCCTCGCCGACCTCCTTGGCACCGTAGGGGCCGCGCGGCTCCTGGCTCTCGATGATGACGGCGTCGATCGTCGGCATGTCCACGGCGGTCGGGATGCGGTAGTCGGCGAGGTTGGGATTCGCGATGCGGCCGCCGGGTGTGAACACCACTTCCTCCATCAGACATTCACCCAGTCCCATCGAGACACAGCCGTGCATCTGGCCCTCGACCCCGGTGCGATTGATCGCCTGCCCGCAATCGTGGGCCGCGACGATGCGCTCCACCCGCACGCGTCCCGTCTCCACATCCACGCGCACCTGCGCCACCTGAGCCGAACATCCGTAGGCTGGCGACGTGCCAACCGTGGCCCCCTTGAACTTCCCACCCAGAGGAGGCGGCTTGTACTTGCCGGTTCCCACGATGGTGCCGCGTTCAAGGAAGGCCAAACGCGAAGCTTCCGCGAAGGTCAGAGCCTGCGCTTGCGGCTGCATCGACCAGCCACGATGTTCTTTGATGTACTCGGTACGAATGTCTTCGAAGGCAGCACTCTTGCCAAGCACGCGCACGAGGCCACCCCTGATCTCGACGGCGTCGACCGAGACTTGCATCGCAGCCGCCACGACAGCGAGGATCTGCCGACGCACGCTCTCGGCCGCTTCCTTGGTGGCGTGACCTGTCATCAGGGTCGTGCGGCTCGAGTACGCCCCCAAATCCAGTGCGAGATCCGTGTCGCCGGAGCGCACACGCACGAGCTCGAGCGGTATGCCCAACGTCTCGGCGGCGATGCTGGCCATCACCGTCTCGCAACCCTGGCCGATCTCTGCGGCACCGGTCCGCACCTCGACGCCTCCGCCGTGGTCGTCCACCTGAATCACCACCGTGCAATGGTGGGTTCGCGAACGGTAGATCGGGTAGCCGGCTCCGGAGACGAAAAAGCCGCAGGCAACGCCGATGCCGCGTTCGACGCCTTTGCCGCCGGCCACTTCGATGCCGCGCTCGGCGCCTTTGCCACCGGCCACTTCGACGCCGCGCTCGACGCCTTTGCCGCCGGCAGCGTCGATGCCGCTGCCGCACTCCCGCTGCCTCGAGTGCCGCTTCCACTCGGAGCGATCACGAACCGCCTCGAGGCATTCCCGCATCCCAAGGCTGGACATGAAGAGGTCGTTGCAGCTCGTCTCGCCCGCTTCCATGACGTTCCGGAGTCGCAGCTCCACGGGGTCGATGCCCAGCTCCGCGGCCAGCCGATCCAGCTGCATCTCGAACAGCGCACGGGCGATGACACCCCCGTGTCCCCGCTGCGCCCCGCACGCCGGTTTGTTGGTCACCACGCGTGTGCTGTGGAAGCGCATGTTGGGAAGGCGATATGGAGCTGCCAGCAGACTTCCGGCGTAGTAGGCCGTCGCGATGCCGAAGCTCGAGTAGGCGCCACCATCCAGCAGCGCTTCGTGGTCGAGGAACAAGAGCTTGCCGTCGCGATCGACGCCCGTGGTGATGGTGTGGAAGAACTGATGCCGGGCGCGCGAGTGCAGGAACACCTGCTCCCGCGTGAACCGCATCTTGACCGGGCGCCCCGTGGCGCGAGCGAGCAGACAGGTCGCGAGCTCCAAAGTGGAGGCCGAGGCCTTCGGCCCGAAGCCGCCGCCGACGCGCGGCATCACGACTCGCACCTGCTCCTCCGGCATGCCCAGGACCATGGCCACGGTGCGCGCCACGTAGTGCGGCGACTGGGTCGACGTCCAGAGCGTCAGGCGTCCGCGTAGATCGATCTCGGCAAGCGCACACTGCGGCTCCAGGAAAGCGCCGTTCTGCATCTTGCTCGACAGTCGATCGGTGCGCACGAGATGCGCTTGGCTGCGGGCGGCATCGACATCGCCGAAGTGTTGCTCAACGCGCGCACAGATGTTGTTGGCGTAGAGAGCGTGGACTTGGGTGCAGCCCTCCTCGGTGGCAAGACGCGCGTCCATCACCGGCTCCAGCTCTTCGTAATCCACCTCAATGAGCTCGAGCGCTTCGAGCGCTGTCTCGCGATCGACGGCCGCAACGGCTGCGATCTCGTCACCGACGTAACGCACCTTGTCGCTGCAGAACACCGTCTCGTCGTAGCGAGCGGGACTCACGCCGAAGCGGACGTTCGAGGAGTTCGCCGCGGTAAGGATTGCCGTGACGCCGGGAAGGCGTTCGGCGCGGCTCGTATCGATGTTCAGGATGCGTGCGTGCGGCACGGGACTCTGGAGAAGCGCGCCGTGGAGCATTCCAGGACGGCGCAGATCGTCCGTGTACACGGCGCGCCCAACCACCTTGTCGGGGGCGTCGAGTCGCCTGGCACGACCCCCGATGATGGCGAAGCGCTCGCTCGGGGTCTCTTCCGGAGCGGGCGTCGCACCGCGCATGCGTGCTGCGGCGGCGGCGACGGCCTCGACGATCTTCTGATAGCCGGTGCAGCGGCAGAGGTTGCCCGAGATGGCAGATCGGATTTCACTCTCCGTGGCGCCAGGGTTCTGGTCGAGCAGGCTCTTGGCGACCAGCACCATGCCGGGTGTGCAAAAGCCACACTGCACCGCGCCACGCTCGACCAGGGCATCCTGGATCGGATGCAGCTGGTTGCCGGCAGCGACCGCCTCGATCGTGGTCACCTCGCGCCCAGCCGCCTCGAGTGCCAACACCAGGCAAGCGTTCACGGGGACACCGTCCAGAAGCACGACGCACGCGCCGCAATCGCCTGCGTCGCAACCCCGCTTCGTCCCGGTGAGGCCCAGATCCTCGCGCAGCAAGTCCAGAAGTGTGCGGTTCGATTCGACGAGCACTTGTCGCTGTTGACCGTTCAATTCGAGTTCCAAGAGGTGCTTCATGACGTCGCCTCCCGGGCGCGCTGGAAGGCCAGGTGCAGTGCCCGCCGGGTGAGCGCCTCCACAACCTCGAGGCGGTACGTCGCCGGCGCGCGGTGATCGTCAATGGGATGCGCAGCTCGACGTGCTGCGTCTGCCGCCTCACGGAACGCCGACTCGCTCGGAACTCGATTCTCGAGGATGGACTCGACTCCGGAAACGCGCAGGAGCACGGGGGCAACCGAAGTCAACACGATGCGCACGCGCTGGATCGCCTCGCGCGACTCGTCCAGCGTCACTGCAGCCGCGCAACCCACGAGCGTGACCTCCATGGCAGCCCGGCGCGTGGTCTTGAGATAGCAGCTTCCCGTTCCGCCTCCACCAAGGGGGGACAGCTCGATTCGCGTGAGAATCTCGTCCGCACGCCTGCGCGTTTCACCCGGCCCGCTGATGAAGCCATCAAGCTCGAGCGTGCGAGCCCCACGGGCGCTCTCCAAGCGCAGCTGCGCTCCCAGGGCCATGAGTGGAGGGACGGTGTCGGCGCACGGTCGCGCGTTGACGATGTTGCCACCGACCGTGGCACGGTTGCGAATGACGGGTCCGGCGACCGCCGCCGCACCTTCGGCAACGGCGCTCCATGGACCCGCAAGTGCCCGGCTTGCGGCGAGTCGGCTCATGGTTGCCAGGCTGCCAATGTGCACGCCGCCACCCGCCGACGTCTCGACCTGGTCCAGGCCATTCGTACGGCACAGCGAGAGCAACAGTCGTGGAGCGAGCTCGCCGCGCTTCATCCGCAGGAGCAGGTCGGTCCCCCCGGCCAGGACACGCGCCTCGTCACCCGCTTCCGCCAGCCATGCACAGACTTCGGCGAGCCGGCTCGGGGCCTCGAATTCGAAGCGTGGTAGGATCATCGAGCAGACCAATGGATCCCCTCCCTGATGGTGAGAACGAATTCCGTGGACGCCGGGATCGAAGAGGCCGCGCGAGAATGCGAGTCACCGTCAACGACATGGAGCGCGAGGTGCGAGACGGCCTGACGGTCGCCGCGCTTCTCGAGGCGGAAGGCGAGCCGATCGGACACGTCCTGGTCGAGGTCAACGGCGTGCACCTGCATCTCCGCGAGTACGATTCGTGCATCCTCAAGACGGGTGACCGGATCGAGATCATCTATCCCGCTGCCGGCGGCTGAACACGCCAACGCGCGAGGTGGGCCGGCCGCCGCGCTCTCTCCTGCCGCGGTTCCTACTCTGCACCTTCCTACCGTTTGCGCGTGTAGATCACCCGATAGCGATCCGGCTCCTGCAGCATGCACTCGGTGCATTCGGCGTCGTCTGGCGCGACCGGCAGGAGCCGCACCTCGAAGCCCAGCTCGCGATAGGTCTCGACCGCCTCCGAGAGGCGTGGATCGTCATAGATGAAGCGGCGCTCCCAACCGTGCGCCCGAAGCTCCGCCTCGCTGGGCCGGCGTTGCGCTTCACCCTGGTCAGAAGAGGTCATCGAGATCCTCCTCGCCGCTCACGCCCGGGGGCATCCGCCCGTGAGCTTCCATGTACTGACTGAGCAGCTCGTTCTGGCGCTGCGTGTACATCGGGCACGGCTCGAAATCGAAGCAGGCGCCACGCTCTGCACCCAAGCGCTCCTGGACCTCACGCCGCATGTCGGGGCCACCGACGATTTCGACAATCTCTCCGTCTGCGTCGTAGAAGCGCAAGACCCCCTCGCTCTGCGGAACGCGCTCCAAGCTGGCCTGCGTAACTGGGAGCCGCGTCGTACGCGAGGGAGGACGTGCCGGCGCCTTGTAGGCGAGGCGCAGGTCGCAGCGCAGGCAACGATCCGCCTCCCGGCGGGCGATCTCCGGCCCGAGTCCGGGCGGCAACGCGTCGACTTCGAGACATTGCAGCGGCTGCGGCTCCGACCGCGGCAGCGTGGCGAACGACTCGACCCGTCCGAGCGCCACGGGCGCGTACGCTGGCCCCAAGCGCAGATCGAGGTCTCCACGACCGCCCAGGAATCGGTCCACGGAGAGCGCGGCGTCGCGTCCGGAAGCAATCGCCTCGACGACCGACCCGGCACCGGTTGCGAGGTCGCCGGCCTGGAAGACGCCGTCGCAGTTATCGGGGAGGATCGAGCGATCGGCTCGCTGACCCACCGCCAGCAGGATCGCGTTCGCGGTGACCTCGTCAGTCTGCTCCTCGTCGTACGCGGGATCGAAACGCCCGTGCGCGTCGAAGACGCGCGTGCAGCGCTTGAGCGTCACGCGTTGGAGCGCGCCGTTGCCGGAGAAGGCGTGGATCCCCCATCCGTGCCAGATGCGGACTCCCTCTGCAGTGGCCCGATCCACCTCTTCGGCGTACGCGGGCATCTCGTCCGGCTGCTCGAGACACACCATCGCGACACGAGCTGCCCCCAGGCGCAGAGCCCCGCGCGCGCAGTCGATTGCGACGTTGCCCCCTCCAACCACAAGCACGCTGCGGTCGCCGAAGCTTCCCGGTGCCAGCTCCCCGTGCGCGAGATCTCCGAGGAACGCGAGCCCATCGCAGATGCCGGCGCCTTCCTCGCCGGGCACGTTCAAGCGCACGCTTCGTGATGCCCCCGTCGCAATGACGACGGCGTCGTGCTCGGCGCGCAGATCCGCGACGGACAAGCCGTTGCTCCCTACCCGCACTCCGGTGCGAACCGAGAGGTCGCGTACCAGAGCAGCCGTCTCGCGCGCAACCACATCGCGGGAGAGCCGGAACGCGGGGATGGCATGCGCCAGCATGCCACCCAAAGTCGATCGCGCCTCCAGGAGCGTGACCCGATGTCCGAGAAGACGCAGCGTGTGCGCCGCGACGAGCCCCGCCGGTCCCGCACCCACGACGGCGACGCGATGGCCGCTGTCGGGCCGCGGATGAGGCAGCTGCGCGGTCCAGTCCGTGGCGGAGGCTGCACCCGCTTCCCGCTTGATGCGGCAGATCGAGATCGGCGCGCCGTTGACGTCGTGACGCCGGCAAACGTCCTCGCACGGATGGAAGCAGATCTGCCCGAGGACCTCGACGAGCGGCGCGCGCTCCGCGACGACCGCTGCCGCTTCGTGAAAGCGGCCCGCAGCCACGAGACGCACGTAGCGCGGCACGTCCGTTCGGGCCGGGCAGGCGCTGCGGCAGGGCACGAGCGCCTCCGCCCGCTCTGCGGCGCGTACGCCGCGGTCGAGCAGCGCGCCGGTCGGACAAACCTCCACGCAGCTACCGCACAGGCGGCACCCCGCCTGCACCAGCGTCGGCGCGATGGGGCCGACCCAGCGGCGTGACTCGCCGTCACGCACCCAGCCGAGCGCACGCACTTCGCGGCCGTTGCACGCACGCACACAGCGGCCACACGCAATGCACAGCTCCGGATCGCGGTCGAACAGCGGCTCGGATGCAATGCGCTCGCGCTTTCTGGGCACGTAGCGCGCGGTGGCCGGATCGATGCCCACATACTCGGCGACCGCCTGAAGCTCACACCGGCCCAGAAGCTCGCAGCAACGTTCCTCCACCGGCACGTTCATCGAGCAGGGCTCGCGAGTGCACCCCTCGCGCTGCGCGCACGTGAGACATACGTGTGGATGGCGGGCGAGAATCGCCGCCAGCCGCTGGCGACGAAGCAACTCCAGCTCGGCACCTTCGCTGCGCACTTGCATCCCGGGCTGCACGAGCGTCGCGCACGCGGGAACGTCGCCCGTGCCGTCCACGTGAACGACGCACAAACCACAACCCGATTCGCCTTCGACTGCGCTTCCACCTTCGGGGTCGTGGCAAATCCGTTTGCTGCCGTGGAAGATCGCATCCGCAGCCGGCGTCTCCCTCTGCGGCGGCAAGCTCGGATGAGCACACAGCGAGGGAATGTAGATGTCGGCCTCGGAAGCCGCTTGCAGGATCGTCGAACGAGGCCCGGCGTCGACGCGTTGATCGTCAATCGTGATCGGAGTGCTCATCGTGCCAGCGCCCCTCGCAAAAGGCGCGACGCCACCGCACGCGCCGCATGGCACATACGCCGCATGGCCGTGCGCGTCCGACGCTCACCAGGAGTGCGTCAAGGCCAGCGGTTCGCACACGTCCACGCATGGAAGCGACGTGTAGCCGCTGGGCTTGCACGGGTTGCAGGAGTACTTGATCTTCCTGCGATGCTCTGCAGCCACGGCCGCCACCATGCGTTCGTCGATCGGGTCTTCCTCGATCATCTCGAGCACGCCTGCCGGACACGCCTTCACGCACTCGTCGCAGCCGGTGCAGAGCTCGGTGTCGATCGTGATGTAGAAGCGTCCGGAGCCATCCTCGTATCCGTAGTGCGCCAGCATGATTAGCTCGTTCCTTTAGCGCGCTTCTTGGTTTCGAGCGCGTGGCCGAACAGCGCCGCTCCCAGAGCGCCGGCGATCTGTGAATCGACGTCGCTCTTCAGGCACTCGAATCCGAGCTCGCGCTCGATGCGTTCGACCACACCCGGGTTCTTGGCGATGCCACCCGTGATGGCGAACTCCCGCTCCACACCGACGCGCTCCAGCAGGTTGAAGACTCGGTGCGCCATGGCACTGCAGTACGCGGCGAGCACTTTTTCCTGAGGCCAGCCTTGACGCAGGAGCCCCGCAGCTTCGCTCTTGGCGAAGACGACGCAGGTGCTGGACACAGGCGGCGGCTCTTCCGACACGGACAGCGACAACGGTCCAACCTGATCGATGGGAATCTGCAGCAGATCGGCGAACACCTCCATGCCGCGTCCGGTCCCGGCGGCACACTTGTCGTTCATCTGGAACGCCACCACCTTGCCGCGTTGATCGCAGCGGATGGCCTTGCAGTCCTGGCCCCCCATGTCCATCACCGTGCGCACCTTGTCGCCGTACATGAGATTGGCACCGCGAGCGTGACAGTGGATCTCGGTGATCGTCTTGTGGGCGAACGGCACGTTCACGCGACCGTAGCCCGTGCCCACGATGAAGTGGACCGCGTCTACCTGCAGGCCGGTGCCCTCGAGGGCCCAGCTCATGGCGTCGCGAGCGCTGTCCGGACTGTTCGACCCCGTGCGCATGTTCGAGTACGCGTACAGCTTCCCATCCGCCATCACGACTGCTTGCGAGCTGACGGAGCCGACGTCGACCCCGGCCGAGAGGATGTCCGCCTTGCGCCAGTCGATGGCCTCGTCATGCCAGTTGCTTTCGGCCCAACGCCAGTAATCGGTCTTTTGCTCGAGCATCACACCCTCCCGGAGACTTCGGCCGCCGCCAAGGCGGCACCGAACGCGCTACAGAATTCAGGCTCGTCCGGGATGTACAAGTCGTCGATCTCCAGACCACGTTTCAGCGACTCGACGAAGCCGACGTTCTTGGCCATACCGCCCACCAGAACCACCGGGCGCTCGTACCCCACCTTGCGCACCATCGAGATGATGCGGCTGGCGATGGCATCGTGCACCGCCCGCGCCATGTCCGGTTTCGAGACGTTGTTGTGGATCATGGAGACGACTTCGCTTTCCGCAAACACGGCGCACTGTGCATTCATCGGAATGGCCTCTGTACTCTGCAACGAGAGAGGTCCCAGCTCCTCGATCGGCAGCTCCAGGGCTCGCGCCATGGCTTCCGTGAAGGCACCGGCTCCTGCAGCACACTTCTCGTTGATGGCGAAATCCACGACCTTGGCGCTTTCGTTGCAGCGAATGGCACGGCCCTCCTCGGCACCCACGTCGATCACCATGCGCGCCTCGGGAAACATGTGCACCGCGCCGCGGACCGCGCATCCCACCTCGCTCACACAACGGTCCTTTTGCGGCGCGTCGTCGCGGCCCGCACCCGTGGCCACGATCGCGTCCACGTCGGAGCGCGCGATGCCCGCCTGCGCCAGGGCGGCCTGCATGGTTTCGTCGGCGGCCTGCACCGTCTCGAAGCCCGCAAGCTTGATGGCGCGGCCGACGACTTCCCCGTCGCGGAGCAGCAGCACCTTGATGGTCTTGGCTCCCATGTCGATTCCGGCAGTGAACATGGCTGCCTCCTCTACGCTTCCACGAGCTTCGTCAGGTTCAGGCTCTCCATGAACGATTCGATGCGCGACATGGTGCGGGCCTCGTCGAACTCGCGCTCGTCACCCATGTTGCCTTCGAACGGGAGCACCGGATACCCCGCCTCGATGAGAGCCAAGCGGTTCTCCGCGATGCCGAGGCTGAGTCCCTCGCAGCCGCGGTTGTAGTGCAGCATCACACCGTCCACGTTCCACTCCTTGCAGATGCGAAGCATCATCTCGCTCTTCAGGTGCGGCGAGTAGAAGTGCTGCCACTCCGGCTTGTGCAGATTCCACTCCGCGTAGGCGCGCAGCACCTTCTCGCGGCTGCCGAGATCCACGCCCGCCTGCATCGGGGTCGTGCGCGGCCCCCAGGTCCCGTCCGGCTTCACCTCCCACAAGCCGATGAGACCGAACGTGTACAGCGAACCGATGCTCACGGCCCCGAAGTCCTCCAGGTAACGAAAGACTTTCAGGAACCCCCAGGGTGGCTGTGTGTCACTGATGAGGCGGCAGCGCTCGCGTGCCACCGCGGCGATGCCGCGCTCGACGCGGTCCTTTACCTCGTCGCGAAGCTCCTCGTAGAAGTCGGCCACCACGGCGGAGTGCTTCTCGAGCGTGCCGTGCACGTAGAGCGAGTACATCGATTTCTCGTCGAGAGGCGCGGGAACCGCTCTGTTGAGACAACAGATCTCGGCCCAGGTGCTCGTCGAGCGGAACTCGTTCTGGCACGCTTCGATGAGGAGCTCGTCGTCGTAGGTGCGTCCCGTGACCTTCTCCAACCATTCGATGCCGTCCAGCATCTGCCCAACGAGATAGTCGATCCTGTTGTCGGTGATCTCGTTTGCCGGTCCCGCGGCGACGTCGACGCAGTAGTACGGGATGCCAGCCTCGAGGTCGCTGACCACCTGGTACCACTTGGCGTGACTGCAGCAGATGTGGTCCTGCCACAGGAAGTCCGGCTTCGGGAAGGGACCCCCGAACGCGTACTGGTCGAGGACGATCGAGCCCCAGTAGTTGCGCATGTAGGAGCACAGGTCGCGCGCGAAGCCGAGCTTCTCCACCGCTTCCATGCATTTCATGGACAACGGTTTGTCGAAAGCGACCGAGGCGGCGTACGGCTCCGAAGTCAGCGACGCCACATCGCGCCCAAGACCGGCAGGCACCGCTCCCAGGCTCCACGCGCCTCCGGCCCAGCGGATGCCGCCCTCGTTCTTGATGTCGCGGTAGCGAGCGTAGTACTGCTGGCGGATCTCCTTGGCCCGCTTCCAGCAGCGCAGCGGCTCGGTCGGGTAGATCGGGGTTTCGCTCACTCTCTTCACCTCCTCTGGATATCAGAAAAGCGCTTCTGCCTCGAGCATCTCGAGAAAAGCCTCGACTCGAATCTGAAACTGTCCGAAAGGCACGGTGACGTCGAACTCCAGGAACAGGACCGGGACGCCCGCCTGCTCGAGCCCCTTCTTGATCGCCGGGATGTCCAGCTCGTGCGGATCGCAGAATTTCTGCTGAATCACGATGGCGCCCTTGCACTCCCACTGACGCGCCAGCTGCAGGATGTGTTCGACCCGATCCCGCACCTCCCAGTCCTTGGTTGGACAGGGGGGACGATCGCAGTAGCGGTCGGCAATGGCCTGCAACGGCGACTTGCCGTTTCGCTCCACTTTGTTCCAGAAGTAGCGCGTTCCCGTGCAGTGTTCGTCGGTCACGATCGTGCCGCCCACCCTTTCGACCATCTCGAAGAAGGCGAGATCGTCGTCTTCGCTTCCGACGATGAGCAGACGAATGCCGGAAGCTTGATCGGGTGGCGTGCGCCCTTCGAGCTTGGCCAGGACATCCTCCAGGAGCTGGCTGTGCTCGCGCTTGTCCGCCATCTGGTTT
>CP070763.1:2358417-2371417 GCA_020349025.1 Candidatus Latescibacterota bacterium
ATGGCCGCATGGCTCCCCCCCATGACCAACGACGAGCGGTCGACGACAGAACTCCGGCCCATCCCGCGCGAGGGCTCGAAACCAACCCGGGGGGGCAGGTCCTTCGAGTCGCTGGAATGGTTCAAGGGGCCGTGAAGCCCTGACAATCGTCCGAAACGCTGGAATGCGTGCTGTCGACCTGAATGTCATTCTAGAAGCGAATGGATCCAATGACAAGTCTTCAAGGGCGCAAGGCCCGCGCTCAACCCTTGATTACGGCAACGGGCCGCAGGCGCGCCACCTTGCGCGCGATGCCCGCTTTGGCCACGACGTCGATGACGCGATCGACATCCTTGTACGCTTGCGGCGCTTCCTCGGCGAGGCCGGGCATCGAGCCCGCACGCACGGAGATGCCGCGCTTCTTGAGATCGGCGCGCAGCTTGTCTCCCCGGACCTCCCGTTTGGCACGCGACCGACTCATGACGCGTCCTGCGCCGTGGCACGTGGAGCCGAACGATTCGGTCATCGAGCCGGGCGTTCCGAGCAGCACCCATGACGCCGTTCCCATCGAGCCCGGGATGAGAACCGGTTGTCCGATCGGTTTGAGATCGTCGGCCAATCCGGCCGCTCCCGGACCGAACGCACGTGTGGCGCCCTTGCGGTGCACGCAGACGCGTCGCCGCTCGCCGCCGATGTCGTGCTCCTCGAGCTTCGCCATGTTGTGTGCGATGTCATAGATCTGGTGCAGCTCGGTATCCGGAACGCTCTTCCCGAGCACCTTTGTGAAAGTCTGGCGCACGAAGTGTGCGAGGACCTGGCGATTGACGAAAGCGTAGTTGGCGGCGCACGCCATGGCGGCGAGATAGTCGCGTCCTTCCGGCGAATCGAGCGGCGCGCAGACGAGCTCGCGATCCGCGAGCCGGATAGCGTAGCGACGCACGACCGATTGGAAATAGCTCACGTAGTCGGTGCACACCTGGTGACCGAAGCCACGGCTGCCGCAGTGGATCTGCACGACGACCTGTCCCGCGAAGAGCCCGAGCACATCGGCCGCTTCCTCGTCGTACACGGCGTCCACCTCGTCGACCTCGATGAAGTGATTGCCGGCACCGAGCGTGCCCACCTGGCGGCGGCCGCGTTTGAAGGCGCGCGTTCCCACGTGCGCAGGATCCGCGCCTGCAATCGTGCCGTTCTCCTCCGTGTGGGGAAGATCGGCGCGTTGCGCATAACCGCGCTCGAGCGCCCAGCGCGAGCCCTTCTTCAGCAAGGCCTCGAAGTCGTCGTGGGAGAGGCGCAGCCGCCCCTCGGAACCGACGCCGCTCGGGCAGTTGCGGTAGAGCGCGGCCGCGAGCTCACCGATCCGATCCTGGATGGCGCGATACGGCATGTGCGCCGCCAGCAGGCGCACGCCGCAATTGATGTCGTAACCCACGGCACCCGGCGAGATGATTCCATCCGGAACCGACGACGCCATGACGCCGCCGATGGGCATGCCATACCCCTGATGCACGTCGGGCATGACGACGACTTGCCCGACCAGGCCGGGGAGCGCCGCGACATTCACAGCCTGCTCGAAGGAGCGATCCCCCAGCGCGTCCTCGAGCAGCCGATCGTCGGCGTAGACGCGCACCGGCACCGTCATGTCCGAGCGATGCTCGCGCGGGATCTCCCAGACGCAGTCGTCGATGCGCCTCAAGTCCTGCTTCTGGATTGGCATGGCGGCCTCCTCAGACGTCGAACACGATCTCGACCGAGTGACCGTCCGGACCCTGCTCGATCGCGAGAGAGCTGAACGTCGCTGCTTTGATCGTCTTCTTCAGCTCCGCGACCGCCCCCCCGGTCACGGTGGCGTGGAGCCGGGCTGCATCCTGATGCGTGATCTCGTGGATCTCGAACGACGTGAACAGGACGTGTTTCTCCTCCGACTGATAGAGGAGCTCGTTCAGCCAGTCGACCAGAAGTGTCTCGTAGTCGAGCGCGCGCAGATCGAGGTCGAGCTCGCGGGTCGTCGTGACCTCGGAGAGATCGGCCAACAAACTGAACATGCCGTGCGCGGCACGCGCGAACAGCTCCGGCAGATCGCGCCCGCGCACACGGATCGCCCAATCGGCGGTGTGCTCGATCTCTTCGAATGGCAACTCTGTCATGTCTCGCCGACAGTATACACGCGCACGATCACGATGGGTCAGCGTCGGCTGCGCCCTCGGAGCTCGGGGCAGCGTTTTTCTCCCACGGGTCGATTCCATCGTCGCGCTTCCAACGCACGCCGATTGCATAGCGTCCCGGTCCGATGAGGAAGAGCGCGACGTAGACCGCCAGAAGCTCGAGGGCATGCGATGCGCCGCGCCACCCGGCGCCCGGCTCCCCCTCCGGGAGGTTCAGATGGCGTGTGGCTGCGACGAGCATCGTGATGGCCAGAAGCGCCGTGGCCGGCCTGAAGAAGAGCCCCATGACGATCAGCAAGGAGCCGAAGAACTCCGAGGCCGCGGCCATGAAGCCCCAGAAAGTGGGTGCGAAGGAGATGCCGAGGTTCTGCATCTGGGCGCCGAGAGAGTGCCAGCGCTCCGGGCCGGCCGTGATCTTGCCGTAGCCGTGGAAGATCATCATGGAGGCGCCGATGCCGATCCGCAGCAGCAGAAGCCCCACGTCGCCCGTTCCGTACCAGGACTTGCCGAACAGCATGCGCGCCCTCCCGTCGTTCATTGCGCTCAATCCACCGGATCGCGCACGAGCGGGTGGGTGAGGCAGTGCGGCCCCCCGCGTGCGCGCGAGAGCTCGTGGCTCTCGAGCAGAATGCAGACGCGCTCGCCGGCGTCCAGATCCACCTGCTCGCGCCCCAGAAGCAGGTCGCGGCCGCGGATGACGCGGAATCCGACCCGGGCGAGCTCGTCCGCCGTGGCGACGTTGCGGTCGTACATCACGATGACGCCGGGTGCCAGCGCCAACACGTTGGCGCCGTCGGTCCACTGCTCACGCTGCTGCGACACGCGATCGCGGCCGCCGCATGGGATCGGCTGTAGATCCACGCCGTGTCGTCGGAGCGTCGAGAGGAAGTCGCTGCACGTGACCCAGGTCCTCTCGGGGGCGTGCAGGTCGATCTCGAATACGCGCGCCTGCTCCGGTCCACCCGGCTCGACGAGCGGCGCGTAGACGAGGCAAGCGTCGCGGTCGATCGGCGTGAGCGCGGTGTCGAGGTGCATGAAGGCACGCTCACCCGGCAGCTCCATCAGCACCATCCAGCGCGGGCCGCCCTCCATCCGCGCACAGGCACGTGCCAAGTGGTGCACTCCGCTCCGATTCGTGCGCTCCGAGTAGCCGACGGCGATCACGTTGTGTGACAGAACGAGCGTGTCGCCACCCTCGAAGTGCGGTCGACGCGGCCCGAGCAAGACCGGCTCGTTTCCACCCGGCACCATCGGGTCGAGCAGGATCGGAATCTGTGCGAGCTGCGGGTGGAAGCGGAACAGCGTGCCCGCGAGAAGCGCTTCGCGCCAGCGCGCCGGCGTCGCCATGGAGGAGAGCACGATCTGGGAGCCGATGACGAGCTGCGGGTCGCGCTGGAAGCAGAGGTTGGGGAGCGGCGGGATCTCGAAGAGCTCGTCGATCGCGCTGGCGCTGTGCGCCGGCGCCGGACGCACGCCCTGGATGAGCATCTCCGCCAGCGCGACCGGCTCGGTGGCACCCAGCTCCTCCAGGAGTGGACGCGGGAGCACGTTGCGAAACGGATCGAGCACCCAATTGCGTGCGTCTGCGGACTGCAGCGTCTCGGCCAGAAGCGACTGCACCTCGACCACCTCGACACCGAGCAGCTCGAGAACTCGCTGGAACTGCCGGTGCTCGTCGCGCGCGGCGTCCCCGAACAGAATGTCGTCGAAGAGAAGCTCCTCCATCATGCTGGGGAGCATGTGGTCGACCTCGCGCCCCGGCTCATGGACGAGGACTCGTCGGAGCCGTCCGATCTCGGACGTGACCTGCACCGAATTCAAGCGCGGCCTCCCGGGCGCGAGCGCCCCGATCATAGTGATCCGGTCGCCGTCGCGCACCTCCAACCTGCGCCACGTTCCGTCGGCGGTGCCCGCGTGAGGCGGCGCTTCCCAGGCGATCCAGCGTGCTGCTATGGTGTCGGACCATGAGCGGGTTCGCCCTCTGCGAAGAGATCAGCGTGCGGTTCCGTGACACCGACGCCATGGGCCACGTCAACAACGCGGTCTATCTCACCTACCTGGAGGTGGCGCGACAGGCGTATTGGCAGCGTTTCGAAGAGAAGACGACCTACGACGAGGTTCCCTTCGTCGTGGCGCACGTGTCGATCGATTTCCGCGATCAGCTGCGCGTCGGCGAGGTCGCTCGTGTCTGCCTGCGCACGACGTGGGTGTCGCGCAGCTCCTTCGGCATGGAGTACGAGCTGCGCGAACGCGACAGCGATCGCATCGTTGCCACGGCGACCACGATCCAGGTGACCTACGACTACGAGGCGGAGCGCTCGATGCCCGTACCCGATTGGCTGCGTGCCGAGCTGGAAGCCATCGAGGGTCACGCGCTTCCGCCCGGGCCGACGAGCGGTTGATCGCGCGGGCCCGAAATCCAGGAGCCCCAGTGCGCCAATTGCTTCTCTGCATCTTTCTTCTTACCTGCAGCGCGGCGCTGCAGGCGCATGGAACGGAGCCGACCGGCGCGACACCGGAGGACTCCCCCCTTGGAGTCTGGGAGGCGTGGCTCGAGTCCCCGGGCGGAAAGATCCCGTTCGAGCTCGACGTCATGACTTCGCCGCAGCGAGAGCTCGAGGTCGCTCTTCGGAGCGGCGGTGAGACCACGCGGGTTCCCGTCGTGCGCTTCGAGCCGAACGAGCTCCTCCTCGAGTTCGTCCACTACGACTCCAGGATTCGAGCGACGTGGAATCGGGAAGGAAAGAGCCTCGACGGCGAGTGGTCGAAGCGCGCGGGGCTCGAGAAGTGGTCGAGGTTGGAGTTCCACGCAAGACGCCCTCGATCCGGTGCGGATCGGAGCGACAAGATCGTCTCGGTCGCAGGACGCTGGGCCGTCGACTTCTCCAGCGAAGAGCTGCCCGCCGTCGGAATCTTCGAGATGCAGGAGAACCAGTCACACGTTCGTGGCACGTTCCTGACCGCGAAGGGGGACTATCGCTATCTTGCGGGGCGCACGTTCGACGACGGAAGCCTCGAGCTCTCCTGCTTCGACGGCGCGCACGCGTTTCTCTTCAAGGCGAAGTTGCAGGATGATGGCACTCTCGCGGGTGACTTCTGGTCGCGCGACACCTGGCACGAGACCTGGACCGCGCGTCGCGATGAGACGGCCGCGCTCCCCGACCCGATGCGGCTCACGCGTTGGCAGGAAGCGGTGTCGCTCGAGGCGCTGCGGTTCCCCGACCCCGACGGCAGAGTGTGGTCGCTCGCGGATCCGGCTCTTGCCGGCAAGGCGCGGATCATCGAGGTGTTCGGCACCTGGTGCCCGAACTGCAACGACGCGACGCGTTACTTCGTGGAGCTGCAGGAGCGTTTCGGGTCACGGGGTCTCTCGATCGTGGCGCTGGCATTCGAGCTCACGGGCGACTTCGAACGCGACGCCGCGCAGGTGCAGCGCTACCGCGAGTACCACGGCATCGAGTATCCGATCCTGGTTGCGGGCCTGAGCGACAAGAAGGAAGCCGCGCAGGCGTTTCCGGCTCTGGATCGCGTTCTCGCTTTTCCGACGACGATCTTCCTCGACGCAGCCGGCAACGCGCGCGCAATCTACACCGGCTTTTCGGGGCCGGCGACAGGTCCTGCGTACGACCGACTGCGCCAGCAGTTCGAATCACTGATCGAGGAGATCCTTTCCGAATCGTGATCGGCAAACGTCCATCCTTGGATCCCGCGAAAGTGAAGCACCGGGCACGGAGCCCGGTGCTTCAACACGGATACGGGTCACGTCACGCGGCCTTTCACTTCAAGAGCGTGACTTTGCGATTCACCGTGGTCGTACCGGATTCGAGGCGCACGACGTACTGGCCACTCGCCAGCTGTCCCGGCGCCCAAACCAGATCGTGCTGTCCGCTCGGCTTCCAGCCTTGCAGCAGCGTCGCCACGAGCCGACCGCTCATGCTGTACACCGCGACGCGCACCGGACCGGCTTCCGGCAGTGAGTAGGAAAACTGCGTGGCCGGGTTGAACGGGTTGGGGCCGATCACCTCCAAGTCGATGCGAGTCGGCGTCGCGCCTTTGAGAACACCCTCCCCGTCCTTCGTTTTCTCCGGCACCCAGCCGTCGGAGAGCGTACCCATGAACGCCACGATGGCGTTCACTTCCTTCTTGGTCAGGCCGAGGTCACCCAGCTCGTCGGTGTTGACGTTGATCGGAACCTCCGGTTCGGGCCACTTCGCGACGTCACGCGTGTTGTAGAAGTCCACCACCTGCTTCAGCGACGTGAAGACGCCGTTGTGCATGTAGGCTTTGCCGAACTCCTCGGAGGGGCCCTTGGCCACGTTGCGCAGCGTCGGGACCTTGTGCTTGCCCCAGTTCTCCAGCACCGTTTCGTCTTTGTCGAGGTTCAGGTCGTCGAAGAAGCTCTCCGGAAGGGTTTCCAGGAAGCCACCCAGACCGGGATCGATCCACGCATCCCCGAGCGGGTTGATGGGTGTCCCGTCGTCCAGGTACACCTCGTCCATCCGGTAGAAGGGGTTGTCCGGGTTCTTCGGCACGCCCAGGTTGTCGTAGGTGAAGTCGGTGAACAGAGGCCCGGGGTGGCAGGCCGAGCACAACGCCTTGCCGTTGAAGAGCTCCATTCCCCACATCTCTTTGTCGCTCAACGTCGCCTCGCCGCGCATGAAGTAGTCCCACTTCGACGAGAAGGAGTTGACCTCGCTCGAGCCTTCGTACGCCGCGATCGCCAAGCCGATGCGATCGTAGTTCTCCTCGATCTCATTCGGCGTGTCGTAGGAGATCGGCTCACCCCAAACCACTTCCCACAAGGGTGCGTATTGCGAGGCGGCGATCTGCTCGAGCACCGCCATCTTGCTCGGGTTGTTCTGCTCGACCGGGTTCAGGAAAGGCCCCAGCGCCTGGTCGGCAGCGGGGTTCCCCAAGTTGTTGCCTGTGGCGCGCCCGTCCCAGAAGTTGCCACCGATGAACAACCCCTCGTCCGCGTCGTAGTAGAAGATCGGCGCCGGTGTGGCATACGCGGCGGTGGGCGGTTTGCGGTTTCCAAAGCGCTGCCGCACCGCGCCGGGATACACGGCACCCTTCTTGTTGATTCCGGGGATCGGCCCTGTGAAGCCCACCTGCGGTGCATGGCAGGCGGCGCAAGACTGGTTGTCGGGCGATGCGATCTTGTCGAAGAAGAGATTCTTGCCCAGCTCTTCCTTCGGCGTGAGCTGAGCACTTGCGATCGACGCTGTGAAAGCGACGATCACGCTGGCGAGAAGCAAAGCACGCAACTTCATGGTGATGACCTCCAACGGGAAACCGTCGAGGTGCCGCCGCGAAAGCGCCCGTGGTGCTGCGCCGGCGCGGTGGTCACGTTGTCGAGAGGTGTCTATCAGGATGCTCGCGGATTCCGTGCGCTTCCGCAACCGGGCTGATCGATGCAAATGGTTCTCTGACAGCGCTTTATAGACGTTCAGCGTATTCAGGTCGGAGTTGTGGCTTGCGGCGTGCTTGGTCCGGAGCAGACGTCGAATCGCTTCAACTTCAAGAAGTTGGGGACGACGTCGGCACCGGCCGATGCAGTTCCCACCAGGAGCGCGCGCGGTGGCGCGTCCAGCTGTCGGCCATCGGACAGGCGGCGAGCCCCGCTGCGAGCGCCTCGGCGCTTTGCGGCCGCCGAGCCGGGTCCTTCTCGAGACAAGCGAGGACGAGCTCCTCGAGCTTGCGCGGGATTCTCTGCTCGGCGCGCTGAGCGGGCGGCGCGGGCGCATCGTGCGCCTGCTGCATCATGGTTTCCATCGCCGTCGCGCCGGAGAAGGGCAGGTGACCGGTGAGGAGCCAATACGCAACGCACCCCAGCGCATAGATGTCGGTGCGCGCATCGACCGGGCGATTCCCGAGCACCTGCTCGGGCGCCATGAACGCCGGCGTGCCGCCCGCGACGTTCTCCCCCGTGAGCTTGGTGTTCTCCTTGCGTGCTCCATCCGCCGTCACGAGGCCGAAGTCGAGCACCTTGACGAAGTCGACGTCGCGCCCGTAGCGACACACGTAGATGTTGGCCGGCTTGATGTCGCGGTGGATGAGATCGTATTCGTGTGCTTCCGCCAGTGAGTTGCACGCTTGCCGCAGCAAATGGATGACGCGCTCCGGCGCCAGCGGACCAAAACGCTGCACGAGAGAGTCGCAGTCGAAGCCATCGAGCAGCTCCATGACGTAGTAGAAGTGGCCCTCGATCGAGATCCCGAAGTCGTAGAGCTGAATCGTGTGCGGTGATCGCATCGATGCCGTGACCTGCGCCTCGCGCTCGAAGCGTTTCAGGATCACTTGCGGGTCGCCGCTCCCGTGCAAGACCTCGGGGCGTACGATCTTGATGGCGGCGGGTCGCGCCAGCATCCTGTGCGTTGCACGCCACACTTCCCCCATTCCACCGCGGCCGAGTGGCTCCTCGAGCCGGTAGCTGCCCACCTGGCGCGCCTCCTGCAGATCGGTTCCCATCGTGAAGACGATGCGCGCCACGAACGAGGCCAGGATCGCGCAGAGGAAGTTCGGCCAGGTCATCTGCGCCACGACTGCAATCGGGACGCCGGGTTGCCCCATGACTGCGATCCAGAAGAGGAGCGACAGCGGTCCCATGCTGGCCGAAACGAAGGCCGCGATCGTGGCTGCGCGCGGCGGGGTCGGGACGAGCAGCGGATAGACCGTGATCCAAACGCAGATGAACGAGATGCCCCAGACGCGGACCGGCTGCGTGAACGGGAGGTATGAGCTGGCGAGACCGATCCCGAGGCTCCCGAGAACCTGGTACGCGAGTCCGACGCGTACTACCGTGCGCGGTCGCAGCTTCCCGGAGCCGGCGACGCGCATCACGACGAGCGACACGGCGATGGTCACCGCAGCGATGGTGAAGAGGGACTTGTGCGGCCCCATGTCGACGGCTTCGCCGGCCAGCAGGTGGGCGACGCTGTGTCCGATGACGTTGGCGGCAAAGTAGATGATGGCGTACCAGCGCGCCGCGATGGCGAGCCGGCGCGCTCCGCGCTCGACGACGTCGACGGGCAGGTCGCTCGCGGTGGCGCCGGGTGCGTGCACACGCGGTGCCGCGGCCCTGTCGAGTGCGGTGATCGTGATTCGCTCGTGCATCGGGCGCTCCGGTCACAAACAGGCGACCCCATCATAGGATTCCGACGCGCGACTGGCACGCGCCACTTTTGTAGGCACGGACCTCGCGTGTGGCTAGAATCCCCGGACCGAGTTGCGGAGGTGCGGCTATTCTCGCGCGCTACATGAAATGGCTCCATACCGGCTGGCCGGCGGGCACGGTCGAGAAGCTGCCCGAGGTCCGCCCGGACGGCTCCACCAACGTGCCCGGTCTCTACATCGTCGGCGACCTCACCGGCATCCCTCTCCTCAAGTTCTCCTCCGATACGGGGGCGCGCGCGGTGCGCACGATTCTGGCCGAGCCACAGTTCCAGAAGCTGCGCCAGGAGCGCGACCCCGACGGGCGCGAGGTCTTCGACGTCGTCGTTGTGGGGGCGGGCGTCTCCGGAATGGCCGCCGCGCTCGAGGCAAAGAAGAGCGGTCTGACGCTCGAGATCCTCGAGGCGACGGAGCTCTTCTCCACGATCGTCAACTTCCCGAAGGGGAAGCCGATCTACACCTATCCGACCGACATGCGGCCTCAGGGCGATCTGCAGTTCACCGCCACGCTGAAGGAGGATCTCGTCGACGAGCTCTACGCGCACACGCAAGACGCCGGCATCCAGCCGCGTTTCGCGCGCGCCGAGCGCGTCGTGCGCCGCGGGCGCTTTCTCGAAGTCTTCCTGCAGGGAGAGGAGAGCGTGCTCGCGCGGCGTGTCGTCGTCGGGATCGGGCGCTCCGGCAACTTCCGCAAGCTCGGTGTCCCCGGCGAAGAGAAGCCGAAGGTCTACAACCGCCTCCACGACCCGAAGGATTTCTGCGGCGGGAACGTCCTGGTGGCCGGCGGCGGAGACAGTGCTCTGGAGACAGCCATCGCCCTGGCGCAGTGCGGCAGCCACGTGACGCTGTCCTATCGCGGGCCGGAACTCACGCGCCCGAAGCCGGAAAACGTGGAGAAGCTGTTGGCGCTCGTTCGGGATCCCGCCGCCGACGTGCAGGTGGAGGAGCCGGTTTCGGAGCGCGTCACGACCTCCGCCGGTCGCTTCCTCGGGCCGCACCGCGTGCCCGGGAGCGTGAACCTGCTGCTTGCGAGCGCCGTCGAATCGATCGACGACAAGAGCGTGCGCATCGCCAAGGGGGACGGCTCGAGCGAGACCTTCCCCAACGACGTCGTCTTCAGCATGATCGGGCGCGAAGCGCCACTCGAGTTCTTCCGCCGCTCCGGCGTGGCGATCCGTGGTGAGTGGACGCGCAGGAGCAAGCTCGCGTTTGCCGGTTTTCTGCTTTTCTGCACTGCGCTCTACGATTGGAAGTCGGGAGGCTACCTGGATCAGCTCGGCCGCAGGCTGGGCGGGTTTCCATACGACCTGGGATCGTGGTGGTCCGGTCTCGATCCGCACTCTCTGCTCGGCATCACGCTGACGTCCGCGCAGGGGCCCTCCTTCTGGTACACGCTCGCCTACTCGCTCCTGGTCGTGCTCTTCGGCATCCGACGCATCCAGAGTCGTCGCACGCCCTACATCCGCGCGCAGACGACGACGCTCATGCTGGTACAGGTCGTGCCCCTCTTCCTTCTGCCGGAAATCATCCTGCCCTGGTTGAACCACCATGCCTGGTTGCCGGCGGCGATCGCCGACCCGCTCTTTCCCGTCGTCGACTACGGTCACGGGCGCGAGTTCTGGCGCGCCTACGGCCTCGTCCTGGCATGGCCGCTCATGGTGTACAACATCTTCACGGATGCGCCGCTTTGGGGATGGATTCTCCTCGGCTCGATCCAAACGCTCGTCATCATCCCCGTGCTCATCTACTTCTGGGGCAAGGGTGCCTACTGTGGCTGGATCTGCTCCTGCGGCGCGCTGGCCGAGACGCTCGGTGACGGCCAGCGCCACAAGATGCCGCACGGCCCGCGCTGGAACCGGCTCAACATGCTGGGGCAGGGGATCCTCGCCTTGGCGGTCGTGCTCCTCCTCTTCCGCATCGCCTGGTGGATCTGGCCCGACACCTCATGGCTGCGTGCTTTCAACCAGGCGGCGAAGGATGGCACACGCCTGCCGGGTGCGCTGCACCTGTTCAGCTACAAGTGGACTGTCGATGTGTTTCTGGCCGGGGTCCTCGGATACGGCCTCTACTTCTGGTTCAGCGGGCGCATGTGGTGCCGCTTCGCGTGTCCACTTGCGGCGTTGATGCACATCTACGCACGCTTCTCGCGTTTCCGCATCCTCGCCGACAAGAAGAAGTGCATCTCCTGCAACGTCTGCACCTCGGTTTGCCACCAGGGGATCGACATCATGAACTTCGCCAACAAGGGGCTCCCGATGGAAGACCCAGAATGCGTGCGTTGCAGCGCCTGCGTCCACGGCTGTCCCACCGGTGTCCTCAGCTTCGGCCAGATCGATCGCAAGAGCGGCCAAGTGCTCCACACCGATCGCCTCGCTGCCTCTCCCGTGCAGATGGCGGAGCAGCGCTGAACTCGCGGAGGGTCCCATGGTGAATCTGAAAGAGCGGCTGGTCTTCGTGACCGGCGCGAGCAGCGGCATTGGCCGTTCCTGTGCGCGCGCCTTTGCGCGCGAGGGGACGCGACTGCTTCTCGCGGCACGCCGGGTGGAACGACTCGAAGAGCTGGCGCAGGAGCTCGAATCGGAGTACGGGACGCGCAGTCACGTGCTGCAGCTCGACGTCCGCGATGCCGCTGCAGTTGACGTGACCCTTGCAGCGCTCCCCAGCGCCTGGCGTGCCGTCGACCTGCTCGTGAACGCTGCGGGGCTCGCGCGCGGACTCGCGCCGATCCAGGAGGGCGCCATCCGCGATTGGGACGAGATGATCGACACGAACGTGAAGGGACTGCTCTACGTCACGCGGGCCATCCTTCCAGGAATGTTGGAGCGCGGGTGTGGCGAGGTCATCAACATCGGCTCCATCGCAGGCCACGAGGTCTACCCGAGCGGCAGCGTCTACTGCGCCAGCAAGTATGCGGTGCGCGCATTGACACAGGGCCTGCGACGCGACCTGCACGCGACACCGGTGCGCGTGAGCAGCGTGGATCCGGGGCTGGTCGAGACGGAGTTCAGCTTGGTGCGTTTCCACGGCGACGCCGAGCGCGCCCGCAAGCCGTACGAACGCACGCGGCCGCTGACACCCGACGACGTTGCTGAGTGCGTGCTCTTCTGCGCCACGCGTCCGCCGCACGTGGCCGTGGCGGAGCTCGTTCTCCTGTCGGCCGATCAGTCGTCGGCAACGACGATCCACAGGCGTGACTGACCCTAGCCGCCGAGGTAGCGCTGGCGCAGAACAGCCACGTGGTGGATCTCGTGGCCCGCAAGGATGTAGGGGATGGAGCGCACGGTGAAGTCGAAGCCGCTGGCCTTGCCGCGACGCATCCAGGTGTCGGGTCCGAGTCCCTCGAAGAGCGACAGCGTCGCAGCGCGGACCGAGGCGAACTCGGTAGCGATGCTCCTCAAGGCGCGGGCGTCGAAGTTGGCGTGAGCCACGTAGTCGTCCTGCTCGATCCCCGCCTGTGGCGTCGTATCGTTGCGCGCGAAGACGAGAGCGCGGTAGGCGAAGACCCTTTCGACGTCCGAAACGTGTCCCACCAGCTCCTTGATGCTCCACTTGCCCGCTTCGTAACGATACTGGGCCTTCTCCTCGTCGATCGTCTCGAGAAGCTGCAGCGTCTCCCGGCCCTGCGACGCGAGCAGCTCCAGGATGTCGACGTCGGGGACTCGGCTCACGTACTGCTCGTAGTA
>CP070763.1:2371517-2458716 GCA_020349025.1 Candidatus Latescibacterota bacterium
CATGGTTCGTGACGACGAGATCGGGCACATCGTGGGCACGCTGGACCCCGCGACGGCGTGCCAGAAGCTGGTCGAGCTCGCGCGTGAACGCGGCGGTCCCGACAACATCACCGTCACCGTCGCACGCGTGGATCCCGCCTAGCCCGCCGCCGGAGACCGTGCCGGCGCGACTCCCACCAGGCTTCTTGGGTGACAGCGCGACCCCATCTGGTGGCTTCGCGTGACACCGCAACTCCCCCTGATACAATCCACCCGATACCATGACGTCCGCTCCTCTCGCGCATGGGACCGGATCGGGGTCGCAACACGCGCCTCGCATCCGCAAGGTGGCGCTCTTCATTCCGGTGTTGAGCGCGGGCGGAGCCGAGCGCGTCTTTCTCCATCTGGCCGGAGGCTTCGCAGAGCAGGGGCTCGACGTGGATCTGGTGCTCGTGCGCCGCGCAGGCCCACTTCTCGAGCACGTCCCGGCGCGAGTCCGCATCGTGGATCTGCAATCGAGCCGGCTCCTGTTCAGCGTGCGCGCGCTCGTTCGCTACTTGCGCGAGGCGCGTCCTGCCGTCCTGCTCTCGGCGATGGAGGACATCAACACCGTGGCCTTGTGTGCGCGGCGCCTGGCGCGAGTCGAAACCCGGGTCGTGGCAACGGTCCACAACACGATTTCGCTCGAGGCGCAGCGGGCCACGAGCCTGAAGGTGCGCGTGGCGCCCCTTCTGGCGCGGCGCTTCTACCCGTGGGCCGACGCCGTCGTGGCCGTTTCGCACGGTGCAGCCGAGGACCTGGTCGAGCTGGGTGTGACGTCGGATCGATTGTCGGTGATCTACAACCCGGTGGTGACGCCGGGTTTGTTCGAGCAGGCGAGCCGGCCCATCGACGATCCGTGGTTCAGCCCGGGTGCCCCACCCGTCGTTCTCTCTGCCGGTCGGCTCGCGCCGCAAAAGGACTTCGGCACGCTCATCCGTGCCTTCGAGCGCCTGCGACGGCAGCGCACCGCACGCCTCCTCATTCTGGGGGAGGGAGGCGAGCGCCCGGCGCTCGAGCATCTCGTGCAGGAGCTGGACCTCGAGGAGCACGTGCGTCTCCCAGGTTACGTCGACAATCCGTTCGCGCGCATGGCACGCGCCGCCCTCTTCGTGCTCTCTTCACGGCACGAAGGGCTTCCAACGGCGCTCATCGAGGCGATGGCGGTCGGGACGCCCGTGGTTTCGACCGATTGCAGGAGTGGTCCAGCCGAGATCCTCGAGCGCGGCGCCTACGGCGAGCTCGTGGGCGTCGGGGACGTCGCCGGTCTGGCGCAGGCGATGAGCCGCACGCTGGCGGTGCCAACCGACGGTGCGCGCCTGCGCCGGCGCGCCGACGAGTTCTCCCTCGAGCGCTCGGTCGCTGCATACCGGGAGTTGTTCGACACTCTGCTGGGGTTCGCACCCGAGGCAAAACGACACGAGGCCCCGTAGGGCCCCGTGTCGACCACCGTTGGCGCTGCGTGGATCACGATCCCGGCTGCGCATCGGGCTGAGGAAGCGGCTCGGTTGCATCACACTGCGTGCGCCACCGGGCCTGGAAGAAGCCGCCGACGCGATCCTCTCCCCGGCGAGCGGGTACGTAGTGACCGGCCACGGAGCCGCCGAGCTCTCCTTCACGCGCCATCCAGTGTCCCGCGAAGCGGCCACCCGGTTGCTCCGGGTCCTCACTCGGGCCCCACTGGCCGCGCGCCAGACCGATCACGCGCCCATCGTCCCGGATGATCTTGCCGAACCAGACACGCCTTCCTTCAGGCGTGATTCCGAAGTGGCCACGAATGTGTCCGAGCGGACGGCCGAGAGCCGAGAGCCACAGGCCACGGAAGATTCCCCGCTCCCCCTCACGTTGCACCCAGTGGCCGCGAACGGCGCCCACCGGACACGTGGGATCGATCTGGATGGCCTCGAGTGACACCGCGTTGCCGACGTCGTCGACAGCAATCACGGCGTCGATGTCGCGCAGCTCCCGGATGCTCCACGAGCGGCTGAACGTGGACGTGTCGAAGGTGAGCGTCGCCTCCGGATCACTGCTGTCGCGAACGACGAGAAGCAACCCGTCGAAGTGCGGCCGCGTGTGCGACACGAAAGCGAGCGTCTGTCGGCTGTCACGCCGCAGCAGATGATCCGCGGGTCGCTCGAAGGCGATCGTGCGAAGGACCGCGACCGCGCCCGCCGACACCGAGATCGAGCCACTCCAGTCGAGCACCGTCTCCGCTTCGCGGTTGCCGCGCAGCTGGCCCCACAGGATCCGCAGCGCGAAGCTCTCCGGCTCGATGCTGCTGTCGGCATCGGCCACCTCGACCGAGCTCTCCTCCGCTTCGATCTTCATGAGCTCGGCGTCACCGAAGGCGACCTCTTCATCCGTGAAGTCGTAGCCGCCGTAGTCGCTCGTCAGGTCGGTCGTAGCTTCCCAGGCTTCCGCTTCCGGGCTCGAGGGGCCCTCCGGACCGGGGGTCAGCATGTTGCACGCTGGAAGTGCCGCCACGAGGAGCGCCACGGCCAGGAGTCGATTGTGAAGGTGAGCCGCTCGCATGGTGCTGTCACTCCTTGGAATGTCGTTTGTCTCATCGTCCCGTCGCTGGGCTTCATTCTGTGCACCGCCACCACAGCACGGCGAGTGCCACGCCTGGGACGGCTCCCCCAGGACGACCTAACTCACATTACGGCAACGAGTTGATGCAAGTGCGCGCGGCCACGTCGGGGGCTCGCATCGTGAACGAGGTGAACCGTTCGGTACAGCTCGATCGGTCGGTGTACGGTGCGGGGCGCAGCGGGGGAAAGGAGTTCCCCGCGGGACCGGCCACGTGCTCCCTGTCCTCGCCGCTCCGGGAGCACGTCTCGGCCGAGAGATCCCGCGGGGATCGCTCGCTGCCTGCGAGCAGACTGGCTGCTACCAGAGAGACGCAGAAGCCCCCGAGATGTTGCGCCTTTTGTGGTGGTTCGCAGAATGTGTCCGGCCGCTCAGGATGCAGCACGCGAACTGGAAGTGGGGGGCTGGGAGCCGTCCGTGGGCACGCTCGGGCGCTGGACACAATCTCCGAACCACAAGTTAATCTGTTATGGTTCAAGGAGTTCGGTGAGGCACCGGGCGCTGGCGCCAGCTCCCGGCCTGTGAAGGGATGCTCCCGCGTGCGCTCCCGCCCCAGCTTGCTCTTCCTCAGCGGTTTGTTCCCACTCCCCGTCTCGAGCGGCGTCCAGCAGCGCACCATGCACTTGCTCGCGAGCCTCTCGCGGCACTTCGACGTGACGCTGTTGACCCACGCGGCACAAGCCGGCTACGAGCCGCACCTGCCCCATCTGCGGCAGATCTGCACGCGTGTTCTGACGGTGGTTCCTGCGAACAAGAGGAGTGCACTGCATCGCTTCGCCTACAAGACGCTCTTCTGGACGCGGGCCGTGCTTCAGTGTGAATCCTCCGACCGCTTCTACAACACGGTTCCCAACGTCACGCGCGCCGTGGAGCGTGAGCTCCAAGCGAAACGCTATGACGTTCTCTACTGCATGTACTGGTACTGGCCACAGGCCGTCCTGCGTGCCTCGGCGCTGCGAGTCCTCGACTCGAACGACGTGCAGACGGAGCGCTACCGCAACGAGCTGGAGCACACACGCCAGCCGTTGCTGCGTCTGCTGCGCTCGAGACTACTGCGCGCCTACGAGCGTCAGGAGCGCTCGGCATTGCAGTCGATGCACCTGGTCGTGGCGGTGACGGAGCGCGACCGCGAGCTTCTCGCGCACATGGCGGCTGGGACCGATGTGGTCGTCGTACCGACCGGACTGGACACCGAGCACTTCAGCCCGCGCGCATCCATCCCGCAGGGGGCCCACCTCGTCTTCTACGGCGCGATGGCGAACCCGATGAATCGCGACGCGGTGCACCACTTCGTGCAAGAGATCCTACCGCGCATCCGCGCGCGGGGGCTGGATGTCCGTGTGTCGCTCGTGGGTTCCTCTCCCTCCACCGACATCGTGGCACTGGCGGAGCGCGATCCACAGATCGAGGTGACCGGATTCGTCGACGACGTGCGCGAGCCGCTCGCGAGCGCCACGCTGGTCGTGTGCCCTCTGCGCTTCGGGTCGGGCATCCGCGGGCGCCTCTACGAGGTCATGAGCCTCGCGGTTCCCGTGGTGGCGACGCCAGTCGCAGTCCGGGGCATGGGGCTCCGGGATGGGGACGGCGTCGTCGTGGCCGAGTCGCCGGAGCCGTTCGCGGCGGCCGTGGCGCGTCTCCTGCAGGATGGCAACGAGCGCGCGCGTCTGGGAGCGCGGGGTCGAGCGTATGTCGTCGAGCACATGTCGATCGCGGCGACGTTCGGGCGTCTGGCGCACGATCTCGTCGAGCGCGTGCGTCATCGCGGGGGGGAGGCACCTCACCGCGAGATGCTATGATGCCGTCCGCTCGCGCCTGGAAGACCACTCCCGGTTGTGCCAGACACCGCTCGGAGCCGCATGCTGCTGATCGTCGTTCTTCTCGGCATCGTGGAGGGTTTGACCGAGTTCATTCCGGTTTCCTCGACCGGACATCTCATCCTCGTGGGGCACTGGATCGGCTACACGGGAGAAACCGCGAACACCTTCAAGATCGTGATCCAGCTCGGGGCCATCCTTGCGGTTGTCTGGGAGTATCGCAAGGAGCTCATCGGGCACTTGTTGACGATCGGGTCGAGCCGCAGTTCACGCCGCTACTATCTCAACATCTTTGTGGCCTTTCTTCCGGCTGCGCTCCTGGGATTCCTCTTCCACGAGACGATCAAGGAATACCTGTTTCAACCGAGGAACGTTGCGCTCGCGTTGATCGTGGGCGCCATTCTCATCTGGGTGGTGGACTCGTTACCTCTGCGGCCGCGAACGCACAAGGTGGAGGGCCTCTCCTTCCCGCAGTCACTCGGCGTCGGCTTCGCCCAATGCGCGGCACTCTTCCCCGGCTTCAGTCGCTCCGCCGCAACCATCCTGGGTGGCCTCCTCTGTGGTTTGGACCGGCCCACCGCGGCGCGCTTCTCCTTCCTGCTGGCGATCCCAACCATTCTGGGAGCGACGACCCTCGATCTGGTGCGGAGCTCCGAGAACCTGCGCGGCGAAGACCTCTTCTGGATCGGCGTCGGTTTCGTTGTTTCCTTCTTCGCGGCGTGGGGAGCGGTGCGCTGGTTCCTGCACTTCGTCAGTCACCACTCGCTGCGTGTGTTTGCCGTCTACCGGCTGATCGTGGGAGTCGTGGTGCTCGTCGTACTTCGCGACAGCTGAGCGCGCCGGCGCTCGAGACCTTGGCAGTGCGGCAGCGCCTGTGCTAGCGTGCGGCATCCGCGACCGCGAGGAGGATCCCGATGTACGCACAGACCCGGGCTCGAACGCTTGCAGATCTGGCTGGGGGCGCGACATGGATGCGCGAGGTCGTGCTGGTCGTGGGAACCAGCATCGCCATCGGAGCGGTCGCACAGCTGGAGATTCGACTCCCGTGGACGCCCGTCCCGGTGACTCTGCAACCGCTGGCCGTGTTCATTGCGGGCGCGGCTCTCGGAAGCCGGCGCGCGGCTGCGGCCATCGCTGCGTATCTGCTCCAGGGTGCGGTCGGGCTGCCGGTCTTTGCCGGAGGTGCCTCCGGTGTCGCGCACCTCCTGGGACCGAGTGGCGGCTACCTCTTCGGCTTCCTTCCTGCCGCATTCGCCATTGGATTCCTCGCAGAGCGCGGCTGGGACCGCTCGCCTGTGCGCGCGTTTGCGGCGATGTGCGTCGGCTCCTCGCTTCTGTTCGTTTGCGGTCTTCTGCAGCTCGCGGTCTACATCCCGCGCGATCAGCTGCTGGCCGCGGGCCTGTATCCCTTCGTCGTCGGCGATCTCCTGAAGATGGCCGCAGCGGCCGCGTTGCTTCCGGCGGCGTGGAAGCTCCTCGGCCGCACGGGTGCAGCACTGGGTGTGGGCGACCGCGTCGGCTGATCTCCCGCTCACGCCATTGCGGAACGCGATGGCGCGGGGCAAACACTCCAAGCTGCAGCTTCAAGGCCGCGCCTCACTTCGCCGCGCTCAACTTGAAGTCTGGCCAGGAAGTTGCTAGTCTTCACGACTGTAGACGCGCGCCTTGCGACAGCCATCCTGCCGGTAGCCCCAAGAAAGGGATCGCTTTTCATGGATCGTGGCCCACGCCGGCTGGCCATCCGGCTTCGACCACTGGATCCGCGCATTGTTTTCTTCGCGGCACTCCTGATTCCGTGCGCGCAGGCGTCGGCCTTCGAGCCGCAACCCGTTCCGGGTCGGCTGGTCATCCAGCTGCACGAGCGGATCGACACCGAGCGTTTCCAGCAGCAAGCGGATGGATCGACGCGCACGTTTCTCGTCGAGCTCGAGGCGCTGCACGCGCGCTTCGCGGCGGAGCGATTCGTGCCGCATTTCCCGCACGCACCGCAGCGGCGCAAGAGCGGGCAAGTCCCCGCTCTGTCGCGTTTCTACATCCTCGAGTTCGCGCCGGAACACGACCTCGAAAGCGTGCGTGCAGCGTACGAGGCGCTGGATGCCGTCGAGATCGCAGCCTTCGACTGGGTCGCGCCGCTGCACCTCGAAACCAACGACTTCACCTCACAGTGGCATCTAGAATCGACCTCCGGACGCGACGCACACGTCACCGGCGGGTGGAACCACTCGATCGGGGACACGAACGTCGTCCTCGCCATTCTCGATTCCGGCGTCGACTGGATGCATCCCGACCTGGGGGGTGCCGGGCCGGCGTTCACGAACGGCAACATCGCCATCAATTGGGAGGAGCTCCACGGCGAGCCCGGCGTCGACGACGATGCGAACGGTCGTGTCGACGACGTGCGCGGCTGGGATTTCGTCAGCAGTTTCCTCGGCTCCTTGCCGGCACCGGGTGAGGACGCCACGGTTGCGGACAACGATCCGATGGACTTCAACGGCCATGGCACGCACGTGGCCGGAATCGCGGGCGCGATCACGAACAACGGCATCGGCGTCGCCGGCGTGGGGTACAACTGCAAGATCCTGCCGCTTCGCATCGGCGGCTCCGCTTCGGTCGATGGCGGCGAGCAGGGGGTCGTCTGGATGAGCTTTGCCGCATCCGCGATCGCCTACGCGACGCAGCAGGGAGCGACCGCGATCAACTGCAGCTGGGGCTCGGCGTGGACGCCCGCGTTGCAGGCGGCCGTCGATCAGGCCATTGCCGATGGCGTCGTTGTCGTGGTCTCGTCCGGAAACGACAACAGCCAGAATCCGAGCTATCTCTCTTCGCGCGGCGACTGCTTCGACGTCGCCGCCAGCTCCAGCGCCGATGTCAAAGCGGGCTTCTCGAACTACGGCGATTGGATCGACATCACAGCGCCGGGCGTCGGCATCTTCAGCACCTTCTTCGATCACGCTCTCGCCGGAGAGGCGCGCCACACCTACCGCTCGTTGCAGGGGACGTCGATGGCAGCGCCGGTGGTGACGGGGCTCGTGGGGCTCGTCAAGTCGCGCTGGCCGTCCGTGCAGGGAGCCGTCATCCACCAGCTCATCCAGAATGGGGCGACCGACATCGACGCGCTCAACCCCGCTTTCGCCGGTTTCCTCGGAGCGGGTCGCGTCAACGCCTTGCGCACCTTCTTCGATACCTTCCTCGCGGTCCCGGGCGACTATCCCAGCATCCGCAAGGCTCTGACCGCCAGCAGCCCGGGGGACACGATTGCCTTGGTTGGGGGCGCCACCTACTCGACCGATCTTCTGATGTCGCAGCTCGATCGTTCGCTGCAGGGAGGCTGGAGCGCCGATTTCGCCAGCCGCGATCCCGGCAACCACACGACGATCGTGGGTTCCGGCGCCGGACCCGTCCTGCGTTTCGCCCCCGGAGTCGATGAGACCTTGATCCTCGAGAGCCTCCGCATCACGGGCGGCCGTGCGCAGCAGCTGGCGGAGCCGTCCGGCGCCTATGGTGGCGGCATCCTCTGTATCGACGCATCACCCCTCCTGCGCGCTTGCGTGATCGAGGGCAACGGTGCCGGCGGGCCTTTCGACTTCGGCGGCGGCGGCGGCGGGTTCTTCATGAGATCTTCAGCACGTCTCGTCGACTGCGTCTTTTCCGCAAACGCGGCGCGCCAAGGTGCCGGTTTGGCCGTGCTGGATTCGAACCTGGAGCTCGCGGGTTGCGTCATCGAAGGCAACTCGGCGCGCGGGGCAACCGATGCACGCGGCGCTGGAATCCACGTCGAGGGGGGCTCGCTCACCATCCGTGGCGGCAGATTCGAAGCCAATCATCAGGCGCAAGAAGGGGGCGCGCTCTACTCGAGCGCTGCGACGCTCGACATCCGCGCCACACACTTCGTGGCCAACTCCGCCGCCCTCGGTGGGGCCATGGCGTCGAGGAACTCCAGCACGCTGCTTCTGGCCTCGGTTCTCTTTCGCGACAACGCAGCCAGCCAGCTGGCCGCGGTCCTGCACGCGACGCAGTCGACCGGGACGATCGCGAACGCGACTCTCGACGCCAACTCCGGCAACATCGTCGTCTTCCTGCCCGATGCGTCGTCGGCGTGGAGCCTACGCAACTGCATCATCTCCAACCACGCCTCCGGGAGCGCAGCGCTGGTTCTCACGGCGGACACCGAGCTCGACTACAACCTCTCCTGGAACAACGCCGGCGGAGACGTGTTCGGCGCCAGCAAGGGAGCGCACGCGACGCAGGCGGATCCGCGCTTCGTGGATCGGGACGCCGGCGACCTTGCGCTCGGGTTGCACTCGCCGGCGCTCGACAGCGGCGATCCGGACGCCCGCTTCAGCGACCGAGATGGGACGCGCAACGACCGCGGTGGCTTCGGCGGACCGGAGGCACAATCCGCCGCGCCTGCACCACCCGTGGACCTCCGCGCCACAACGACCGCCGAGGGGATCGAGGTGTCTTGGAGGCGCGGCGATGCCTCCGACGTCGGTCTGATCGCGCTCTACCGCGACGCGGATTCCACCTTCGCGCCCTCGGAGCCGAACTTCCTCGTCGCCCTGGCCGCCGACCAGGTGCAGTTCCTCGACGCCGGCGGGGCGGGCCATCATTGGTACCGCGTGGCCGCCGTGGGCACGAGCGGTGCGTCCTCCGGCTTCACCACGGCCGTGCGTCCCGAGCCCCCCACGGGCGTCGAGGACGACACGGACGACACCGACACGCCTCCCACACCGATGCCGTCGCAGTTCGCCTTGCACCCGAACGAGCCCAACCCGTTCAATCCCTCGACGCGCATTCGCTTCGATCTGGCGCGCAGCGGACACACGCGTGTGGACATCCTGGACGCGCGCGGCCGACTGGTGCGGCGTCTCGCCGATCACGTTCTGCCAGCGGGAACGACCTCTCTCTTCTGGGATGGTCGCGACGAGCAGGGGCGCGCGCAGCCTTCCGGCGTCTACCTCTACCGCGTCGCTGCAGAACGCTGGAGCGCCGCACGCAAGATGACACTCCTTCGCTGAGAGGTTCCCAGTGGCCTACGACGTGGTCGTGTTCGGGGCGCACCCGGACGACGCCGAGATGGGAATGGGTGGAACGGTTGCCAAGCTGGCCCGCGCCGGGCGGCGCGTGCTCCTGGTGAGTCTGACGCGGGGTGAGTGCGGGACGTACGGGTCGCAAGCGGAGCGCGAGCGTGAGGCGGCGCGCGCGGCCGAGGTGCTGGAGTGTGATCACCGCCTTCTCGATTTTCCAGACTCCCGCATCGAGCCGGACCTGGAAGCGCGCGAACGAATCATGCAGCTTCTCCGTGAGCTGCAACCGCGCATCGTGTTTGCTCCCTACCACTCGAACCGGTTCGGTCACCACGACGGCATGGCGCATGTCGATCATCTGGCCACCGGTGTCATCGTGCGCGATGCAGTCAAGCTCGCGCGCATGCGAGGAGTCGAGCGCGAGTCGAGCTCCCACGACGTGCAGCGCCTCTATTTCTACATGGTGCCGCGCGATCGTTATCCAACGCTGCTGGTGGACGTGACCGCAGAGTACGCGGTGCTGGTGCGCGCCATCGAGGCGTACGAGAGCCAGATGGCGATCGAGCGCCATGGGCGCGCGATTCTCGAGATCCTTCAAACCTATCGGCGTTACTACGGCATCGCTGCGGGGTGTGAATACGCCGAACCGTTCCTGTGCGAAGAGGCGCTGCGAGCCGACGTGGACACTCTCTTCTCACTCTGAGCCGGAAGCACGAGGGACGTTGCTCGAGAAGCGCTGCGGCTGCTACACTCGACGCCAAGACGCCCGGGGGGACCGATGGGATCGAACAACAGCATCCTACACGAGCTCTGGCAGTTCATGCGCGTGCGCAAGAAGTTCTGGTTGGGACCGATGCTCCTCGTTCTCGTGCTTCTCGGCCTGCTCATCGTGTTTACCGAGGGCTCCTCTCTGGCTCCCTTCATATACACTCTGTTTTAAGCCCCGAGACGCTCGTGGCTTCGAGCCGCTCGGACCTCCTCGCTGCAGCGCCTTCGGATGCGCCGGCGTGACGTTGGAGGCTGCATGAAGGTCGTCGTCTGCGCCGAAGTGCAGTGGCGCTACGTTCGCACCCGCAAGCAGCAGATCCTGTCGCGTCTTCCTGCCGACTGGCCGATCCTCTTTCTCCAGGCCTATGTGCGCGGCCGCCCCAACGCCTGGCTACCACGTCGCGACGGCAACCTGACCTACGTCACCGTCCCGGTGCTCAAGAACGCCCCCAACTCGCTCCTGCGTGCGGTGCTGGCCTGGTGGCCGGTCCGCGCCCTCCTCAACCTGATGCTTCTCAAATGGGTATGGCTCGTGCGGCTGCTCACCGGGTTCGCGCGCGCTGACGTGATGCTGTACGTCTCAAACATCTACTTCGGTCGCATCCTTCGTTGGCTGCCGCGGCGTGCGGCGGTCTACGACTGCAACGACAACCACCTCGCCTTTCCCGGCACGCCCGCGTGGGCGCGTGGCTATTTCGAACGCGTCGTCCATGGAGTCGATGCCGTGGTCGTCAGCCAGCGCTTGTTGCGAGAGGAGATCGAACCGCTGCGTCGGGACTCGATCGTCGAGATCGGCAATGGCGTCGACTTCGCACTCTTCGATGCCGCGTGGCGGCAGCCGTCTCGTCCCGCCGACATCTGCAACCTGCCCGGGCCACGCATCGGTTACGCTGGTGCCCTGGCCGCATGGATCGATCTCGATCTCGTCGCGCACATCGCCGAGGCCATACCGAGGGCGAGCGTCGTTCTCGTGGGCCCAGCCGTCGGCCCGGGCGTCGACCTGGAGGCGCGCTTCCGCTCGCTGGGGAACGTGCACTGGCTCGGCTCCAAGCCGCACGAGGAGCTCCCGCACTACGTGCGCGAGATGGACGTCTGTCTCATTCCGTTTCGCCCGACGCCACTGACGCGCGGTGTGAACCCGAACAAACTGTACGAGTACCTGGCGCTCGGGAAACCGGTTGTGAGCACCGATTTCTCCCCCTTCATCCACGACTACGCCCCGCACGTGCAGGTGGGGCGGACGGCCGAGGAGAGCGTGGCCGCCATCGGCCGCTTTCTCGCCGTGGCCGGCGATCCGGAGCCGCGCCGTGAGATCGCGCGTCAGCACGGCTGGGATCGCTGCGCCGCGCGCATGCAGGATCTCCTCGAGGCGCTGGTTTCCGGGAGCGACGGTTCCGACGTGCCGCGCCAGTCGCTATAATCGAGGCCTCGCTCGTTTCGCGATCCACCCCGCGACACGTCGCGGCAGCCGGGAGGTGCAGGTGGACAAGACGGCTCGCGCCCTGATCAAGCTCCTGCAGTGCGAGGATCCCAACCTGCGTCTCGCGGCCATGCGCGTCGTCAGCGCGCTCGGGATGCGCAACAAGTCGGTGATCGCCGCGCTCGGAGCGAACCTGGAGATGGAGCAGGAAGCGTTACGGATCCAGGCACTGCATGCACTGGCGCAGCTGGGGCCTGCCGACGCGGTGGATCTCGTGGCGCCCATGCTGCTGGAACCGGGTGTCGTGCGCCAGCAGGCGGCCCGGGTCATGGCGCTGGCGGGCAGCCCCGCCGTCCCCGTGCTGCGGCGCCTGTACGCGCGTGCCGACTTTCATGGCCGCCGCGCCATCGCCTCGACGCTCGCCGAGATCGGCGGTCGTCCCGCGTTCGACTTTCTCCTGCGCAGCATGCCCCCGGAGGATCTCGAGCTGATCAAACACCTGACCGCGTGTGCACGTGCGGTGCTCGGTCGCCTGCCGAGCGCTGCGCGCCTCAGCGCGGTGCGAAGCCTGCGCAGCTTCCTCAAGGAGCGCAAGACGCAGAAGAATCCGCACGCGGTGATCGCGGGCCTCGTGCTGCTGGGCGGCGTGGCCGATCCGAAGGCGGCCGAGGAAGCGCGCAAGATGCTCCCCGTCTACCTCGACAAGAGGCAGCCGGAACCGGTGCGTCGCAATGCCGCGATCTCGATGTCGCGGCTCCCGGTGGCGCCGAAGCAAGCGGATGCGCTGGTGCCCAAGCTCCTGTCCCTGTTGTCGGAGAAGGAGTGGAGCCCGGTTCCGCAGAACGTCCTGCCGCTCCTGCAACGCCTCGAGCTGTCGCCGCAGGCGTTGCAGAAGCTGCTGCCGCTGCTGCGCAAGTCGCCGCACGTGGCGGTGCAGCTGCATGTTCTCGAGCGGCTCCACGGCTTGGACAAGCCCGCGGTCGTACGCGAGGTGCTGCCGTTCATCGCGTCGGAGCATCCGCGTTTGCGGGAGGCGGCGGAAGCCACGCTCAAGACGATGCCATCCGCCATCGGAGCGCTTTTCGAGACGCTGCTGCGGCCGCAGGACGAGGACGTCGGACGGCGCGCGCAGTGGATTTTGCGCGCATACCCGGAGGCGGATCGTAAACGCTACGCGGGACGCGCCGCGGATCATGCCGTGAAGCTGTACGAGAAGGGGGAGCCGCGCGCACGCGTGTTCGTCGATTTCGTCTGCGGTGTCGATCCTGCGCTGCTCCAGAGGCGCGTGGCGACCCGCCTCAAGACGCTCAAGCGCGGCAGCTCTCGCGGTCGCTGGGAAAGCACGGCGTCGCTTCTACGCCTTCTCTCCGATCGCAACCTCCTGTCGCCGGATCAGCGTTACGACTACGGTGTGGCGCTTCTGCATCGGAGCCGCAAGGATGTGCGTCGTGAGTCGCGTGCCGCCGATCCTTCGCTGCACGTGCTTGCCGGGGTCGCACGCCAAGATGGTGCCAAGTTGGTCAAGTCGCTGCTCAAGGAACGCAGCCTCGGCGCCGACGACTACTACTATCTCGGATTCCATCTCAGCGAGGGCAACGAGGAGATGCGCAGCCACGGTCAGGAACTCCTCGGGCACGTGCTCACACGCTACCCACGCCACAAGCTGCGCCGCGCGGCGAAGCAGAAGCTCGAGCTTCTGGAACGCCACGGCGCTGCGGTCGAGGCGTGACGTGACGCTGCACGAGCTTCCACCCGCTCTGCCGCCCGACGAGGTGGAGAAGCTTCGCTGGGAGACCTTCGGTCACAGGCGCACTCGCGCCATCGCTTCGCGCGATGAGCTCGTGCGTTTCTGTGCACGCCGCGGCTTCGTTCTCCGTGATCCGAGTCCGGGGGTGCACTTCCCGAGCGTCCTGGAGGCCGCCGTGGGGCGGCCGCTCCTGGGCCATGCCTGGGACGAGCGCGCCGATGATCTCGAGGCCTGGCGCCGCGCGAGCGTCACGTCGCGACAGCTGGTTTGCGCCGCGGTTCTCGGCGGGCACCCGACGCTGATCGCCCCAGGCTTCCTGGCCGAGTTCCAGGTGTTGTCGGGGAATCGTGGCGACACGAGAGATCATGAGCGCCTGCGCGAAACGGGCGTTTTGAATCCCGAGGCGAGCGCAGTCTGCTCCTGGCTCCTGTCGGAGGCGCGGCCCATGACAGCCTCCGAGCTCGTCGAGAGGCTCGGCATGCGCGGAGCGCTGGGAAAGAAGCGTCTCGACGCCGCTCTGCAGGAGGCGGTGCGACATTTCTTGATCGTCGAGAGCAGCTTCGCCGCCGATTCCGGAGAGCCGCTGTACGATCTTCTTCCACGGGTGCTGACGGCGGCGATGCGGAAGGCGGAGACGATCTCGCTGCAGGTCGCGCGGCAGCGGGTCGTGTGTCGGTATCTTCGCAACGTCATCGTGGCGGGTTGCCACGAGGTGGCGCGCCTGCTGGGCTGGTCGCAGGAAGAGACGCTGAAGACGATGCGCAGGCTCGAAGCGAGGCACATGATCGTCGAGCACCCGGCGTCGCGACACAACCGCTGGTTCTTTCAGGCGGCCGCGACAGACTTGCTCGGCTAGCGCAGCAACGCGCATCGGCTCGCAAGCCGACGACGGCTCGAGCGCGCAGGGAACGTGAGGTGCCAGGATGAGCGCAACGCGAGCTCCGGAGATTGGCGCCGTTTCGCCGCCGATCGATGTCGTCCGCCTGGACGGCCTGCGTGTGACCGACGAGTCGCTGCGGGGTCGCAGCGTCTTGCTTCTCTTCCTGCGTCATCTGCGCTGACTCCCGTGCCGGGAGCATCTCGGTGAGGTGCGTCGAGTCGTGGAGTTGGAGCACCCCCAGCTGCGCCATGCAGCCCGCTTTCTCGCGCTCTCGTTCGAGCCGGTCGTCGACATCGTGCCGATGCAGCAGGAGCTGCAGGCCGACTTCTTCGAGATCTGCTCCGATCCCGAGCGTCGCACGTACCAGGCGTTCGGATTGCCACGCGTCGATACGTTGGCACTCGTGGCACGCCGCACGCTCTTCTTCTACTTGCGGCAGGCGTTGCGTGGTCGCGTGCAACGTGGCGTGGGCAGCGACATCCATCAGATGGGTGGGGACTTCGTGCTCGACCGCGCCGGCAGCGTCCGCTTCGCGCACGTGAGCAGCGAGCCCGCCGACCGGCCCGAGGCGCGCGCGATGGTGCAGGAGTTGGCGAGTTGGTCGTAGCCTGGAGGAGGGCGGGCGCGGCACGGTGTCGACGCGGTTGGGGCGGACGTTCCTCCGCGCCCCTCCAGGGCGCTTCGTCACTCGACACCCGGCCTGTTTGGACATCCATGTCCTCACGACGGCCGGTGACGCCGCCCCAACCGCGTCGACACCGTGCCGCGCCCGCGTCGACTCTTCGCACGTCGCCGACCGCACCTTCCGCGATCCCCGCGCACGACACGGCCGGACACGCGCGCGCGTCCGGCCCGTCGTTTCAACGCCGACGGACGACGCGGCGCAGGAGCTGCACCACCTGACGCGTCTCGTGCAGACGCAGCAGGTGCGCGAGTCCGAAGTAGAGGAGGATGCCGAGCAGGATTGGTGGCAGCGTCACGAGCAGGTCGGCTGTGACGCTGTCGCTGCCGAAGCGCTGCTCGAGCGCCCGTGCGACGAGGCGACAGACGATTGCCATCGGCAGAGCGGCCGCGGCGACACGCACAACCTGCCACGCGAGGTCTCGGCCATCGAGGCTGCCGTAGCGCTGCACGAACAGGAGGTAGAGCATGCCGGCGTTCACCAGCGCTCCGATCGAGGTGCCGAGCGCCAGACCCGGCGCGCCCAGACGCCGGTAGAGAAGCAGATTGGCGACGACGTTGCAGACGACGGCGGCGATGCTGGCGAAGAGCGGAACGCGCGGCGCGTGCAGTGCGTAGAACGCCGGAGCCATGACCTTGACGCCGGCGTACGCCACCAGACCGATGGCGTAGAGCGAGAGCACTTCGGCGGTGCGAGCGGTGTCGTACGCGCTGAAACGACCGTGCTCGTACAGCAGGCCGATGATCGGCTCGCGCAGTGCCACCAGACCGGCGGTGGCCGGAAGCGTGAGGAAGGCGACGAGCTTGAGCGAAGCGGCCAGGGTGGCGCGGAAGGCATCGTGATCCTCGGCGGCGGCGTGACGACTCACCGCGGCCAGGTTCACGGTGGCCACGGCCACACCGAAGACTCCGATCGGAAGCTGCATGAGACGGAAGGCATAGTTGATCCACGAGGGGCTTCCCTGCTCGAGCTGGCTCGCCAGGATGTTGTTGATCAGGATGTTCAACTGCGTCGCCGAGAGGCCGATCACAGCCGGTGCCATCAGGCGCATGATCTGGCGCAGCTGCGGGTCGTCGAAATGCGGGTGAAAGCGTGGTCGGTATCTCCATCCGCTCGCTCGCAGGGGCAGGATTTGCACCCCCATCTGCAGCAGCCCGCCGAGGAGCACGGCGAGCGCCCACGCGATGACGGCAGCGCGCCCGTCGACGCCTGCCCACAACAACGACAGACCGACGACGATCGCGGCGGCGTTGAAGAGCGCGGGCGCAACGGCAGGCACGAAGAAGCGTTGCTGGGCGTTGAGCATGCCCATGAAGACGGCGGCCAACGCGACCATGGGGAGAAAGGGAAGGAGGACGCGCGTGAGCGTCGCCGTCAGATCGAGCTTACCGGGCGTGTCTGCGAACCCGGGCGCGATCAGGTAGACGATCGGATCGGCGAACAGCCAACCGACGAGAACGACGGCCGCAGTGACAAACAGAAGTGTCGTCAGAACGAGATTGCCGAGCGCGAACGCTTGGCGCTGCCCGCGTTGAACCAGCGTCGTCGTGAAGGTGGGAACGAACGCGGTCGAGAGCGCTCCTTCGGCCAGAAGATCGCGCAGCAAGTTGGGAACCCGAAAAGCGACGACGAAGGCGTCGCTGTAGAAGCCGGCCCCGAGCAAGGCGGCGAACAACTGCTCGCGGACGAGGCCGCCGATCCGCGACAGAGAGGTGGCCACGCTGACCAGCGTGGCCGAGCCAAGCAAGCTGCGCGGCTTGGAGCCCGTTGCGCTCGCGGCATCTCGACCCGACACCCGCAGAACCCCTTCACGAGAAGCACGCGACCGGCGCTTCTGGCCCCAACCGATCCACCCAGACCCATCGGCATTCTAGGCATCACCCTGCCCGACTGAGAAGCTCTGGATCGGTTGATCGCCCCCAGGGTTTGGGCTAATGTCCGAAAGGATCCCCTGGAGGCATGCGTGACCACACCCAAGTCTTCGACTGCGCCCGCCTTGGAGCCCGACACCACGGAGACGCGGGATCGCATGTGGGCCTTGGTCGTCGACGCGACGACGTGGGACCAGGGGCGTGGCTTCCGCAGAACCCGCGTGGCTCCACCACGCCTGGATGAGAAGAGCGCACCTCAGGACGCCGTGCACGTGATCGTCCAGGTGCTCTACGCCGGCGTCTGCGGCACCGACCGCGGGATCTACGAACGCACCAGCCTGGGTGAGACGATCCTGCGCTCCCTTGCCGAAGAGGGGAAGAGCGAGCGCATCGTCGGGCACGAGCTGGTCGGACGCGTCGTGGAGGTCGGGTCCGACGTGCCGGTCGAGTTCGGATTCCGAGCGGGCGACATCGTTTCCACCGAATCACACATCTTCTGCGGGCGCTGTTACCAGTGCAGGCTCGGACAGCAGCACATCTGCAGCGACGATCGCATCATCGGCGTCTCCCGCGACGGGGGGTTCGCCGAGTACATCAAGCTTCCTGCGCGCGTTCTCTGGTCGACCAACACAGAACGGATCGCGCTCGAGGTGGCGGCGATCCAGGAACCGTTCGGAAACGCCGTGCACACCTGCACACGCGTGGATCTGCGTGGCAAGACGGTTGGCATCTTCGGCTGCGGCACGATCGGGTTGTTTGCGGCGATGATCGCCAGAACGCTCGGCGCCGCACACGTCATCGGCATCGAGCCGGAGAAGGAACGCCGCGCCCTGGCACGGGCGGCCGGCGCCGATCTCGTCCTCCCGGTGCATCGCCGCGAAACACGCGAGCCGAGCCCGGATCCCGAAGTCGTCCGCCAGCTGCACGACGAGACGAGCGGTGTGGGCTTGGACGTGGCGCTGGAGATGTCGGGCTTCAACAGCTCCCTCAACAACGCCATCGCTTCCACGCGGCGGGGTGGCGAAGTGGTGCTGTTTGGGCTGCACTCTGGAGACTTCACCATCCACAAGTACGAGAGCGTGATCCTCAAGGGGCTCACCCTCTACAGTGTCATCGGCCGCGAGCTCTTTCGCACGTGGACCTTCACGCAACGCCTGCTGGAAGACCGCGCCAACGGCATCCAGGACAAGATCCTCGGCCTCGTATTGCAGCACGGCGAAGGCACGATTCTCGACATCCGCGACTTCGAGGCGGACACCTTCGAGAGAATGATGCGCGATCACCCCAAGATCCTGCTGCGCTTCGCCTCGTTGTGACGTGCCGGCATGCGATGGTGTCGAGCGGCGCCCGCGGCGAGGCGTCACCTGTTCGAGGCAGCAGCCAAAGGAGTCGTCATGTATGGAGCGGTGGAGGAGAGTCTGCGCGATTCACTGCGCGAGATTCGTGACGCAGGTCTCTTCAAGGATGAACGCGTGCTGCACTCGCCCCAAGGAGCGGTCATCCAGGTCAAGGCACGCGACGTTCTCAACTTCTGCGCCAACAACTACCTGGGACTCGCCAATCACCCGCAGATCGTTGCCGCCGCGCGCCGCGCGCTCGACACGCACGGCTACGGCTTGTCATCGGTACGCTTCATCTGCGGCACGCAGGATCTCCACAAGCAGCTCGAGGAGCGCGTCGCTGCCTTTCTCGGGATGGACGACGCCATCCTCTACACCTCCTGCTTCGACGCCAACGGCGGTCTCTTCGAGACCCTTCTCGGACCCGAAGACGCCGTCATCTCCGACGAGCTGAACCACGCCAGCATCATCGACGGCGTGCGCCTGTGCAAGGCGGAGCGCCAGCGCTACAAGCACGCCGACATGGCGGATCTGGAGCGCACGCTGCAGGGAAGTCGCTCGCGTCGCCGGCGTCTCGTGGCCACCGACGGGGTCTTCAGCATGGATGGGAACATCGCACCACTGCGGGAGATCTGCGACCTGGCGGAGCGCTACGACGCCATGGTCATGGTGGACGATTCGCACGCGACCGGCTTCGTCGGCCGCACCGGCCGCGGCACACCGGAACACTGCGGGGTGCAGGGGCGTGTCGACGTCGTCACCTCCACGCTCGGCAAGGCTCTCGGCGGAGCGACGGGCGGCTTCACCGCGGCTCGCCAGGAGATCGTCGACCTGTTGCGCCAACGTTCGCGGCCCTATCTGTTCTCGAACAGCGTGCCGCCCGTCGTCGTGGCTGCCGGCATTCGCGCCTTCGATCTCCTCTCGGAGACGACATCGCTGCGCGACAAGCTGGAGAGGAGCACGCGCTACTTCCGTGAGCAGATGACGCAAGCCGGTTTCGACATCAAGCCCGGGGTGCATCCCATCGTGCCGATCATGCTTGGCGACGCCAAGCTCGCCCACGACGTGGCCAACGAACTGCTCGAGCAGGGGATCTACGTCATTGGCTTCAGCTACCCCGTGGTGCCGAAGGGGCAGGCGCGCATTCGCGTGCAGATCTCGGCGGCGCACGAGCAGGAGCATCTCGACCGCGCCGTCGAAGCCTTTACGCACGTCGGACGCAAATACGAGGTCGTGTAGTGGCGTGGATCAGTAGTCGAAGCCGATCGAGAAGAAGGTGCGCCAGTCGTTCTTCACGATGACGTTCTCGAGCTCCGGCTCCACCTTCAGAGGCAACGCAGCATCGAAGCGCAGCGGCAGGCCGATGAAGCCGCGCACGCCGAAACCCACGGCCGTATTGATACGCTCGGCGTCGAAACCCGTGGTCTCGAACCACGTCGTCGCGGCGTCGAAGAAGATCACACCGCGAATGAGCTCCGTGCTCGGGAAGATCGGGAAGCGCGCTTCGATGTTGGCGATCGCCGTGCGCGTGCCGATAAGCTCCGAGAAATCGGCTCCACGGTAGGTCTCCGGTCCGCCGATCCGGAGCAGCTGCTGGTTGCGTCCCCAGGAGGCTGCAGTCAGCAGGCGCACCGCGAGTGCGCCTCGCCGATGGACGTTGTAGTAGCGCCGCCAGTCGAGCAAGGCGAACTGGTACTCCACCTGCCCGAAGGCGTTGTAGAACTCCGCCCGCCAGCGCCCGCCCGCGATCGGCGTGAAGCCGGAGTAGGAGGTGTTGTCCTGCACCAACGCCAGGCCCGGAATCGCGTACCAGAAGCGACGATTCAACGTCTCCTCCTGCACCGCGAGCGAGTCGATTCCCTGAGTGCGGAGCACGAAGTGGGACTCGTTCTCGGTGCGCACGTCCATGAGGAACTCGATGCGCCGGAAACGATTGAACGGGTAGTAGAGCTGCATGCCGAAGCCGCGCCGGATCGTCGACTCGAGGCGATTGCTGCTGGGATCCGTGATCACCAGGTAGTCGTCCCGGTACTGGTAGCCCGCCATGCCCCACTGCCAGCGCCCGCCGAGGTTGGCGTACTGCAGCAGGAACTCCGACTGGTCGAAGTCGGTGCGCAGGTTCCCGGCAATGAGCAGGTAGTGGTTTCCCAGCATGTCGCCGAGAAGCAGCTGCCCCGAGCCCGCGGCTCCCGCGTTGCCGATGTAGAGCGCGCCCACGACCGCGTACTCCGGCGTCAGGCGCGTGCGGTACTTGCGCTCCTCGGAGCTGATGAATAGATCGGCGTCCGCGTGGATGTCCGGCGGATGCGAACGCGTCAGCTGCATGCGCTCCTCGTCCGGTTCCCCCAGCAGATCCTCCGGGAAGCCGTCGGTGCGGTAGATGTGCCAGCCGCCGTTCAGGAACACCGAGTAGAAGATCTCGTTCGATTTCGACCACGACAGGGCCGGCCCGGTGGGCACGATCCCGATGACGCCGGAGAGGAAGCGGGTGCGCTGGCGCACCTCGCCGCTGGCGAGGTCGTACGTGTAGACCTGGTACGTGCCGATGCGATCGGAGACGAACGCGACGGCGTCGCCGGTCGGGCTCCACACCGGGGCGAAATCGTCCGACGGCGTGTCGATCACCTGGACGACGCTGCCGCCCAGGATGTCGCCGTCGACGAGACGCAGCTTCATGCGCGCAATGTTCCAGGGGCCGAACACGAGGTGCTGCAGATCCGTTTCGGCGCCGCGGTCGGTGGCGAAGATGATCTCGTCCCCGGCGGGGGAGAAGCGCGGTGTGCGCTCCGCGTAGGCGTCGTCGGTCAGGCGTACGAGCCGTTCCGTCTCCACGTCGACCGCGAAGAGATCCTCTTCGCCCCCCTTGAGCGAGGAGAACACGATCCAGCGCCCGTCCGGGGAGAAGGAGGGGTTGGCGATCGTGAGCAGCTCCGGCTTGAGCGTGCGCACGATGCGGCGCCGCCGGTAGTTCATGATCTGCAGAACGTCTCGACCCTGCTGCGTGGCGACGAACACGATGTGCGTGCCATCGGCCGACCAGTCCGCCGAGGCGGAAACGAGGGGCAAGCCTTCGAGATCCGGCGTCTTCTGCCCCGTCACCATGGGGCGGGAGCGCCAGCCACGCTTGGTGCGCTCTGCCACGAAGAGCTCGTTGTGGAAGCCCGTCGACGAGTAGTAGAGGATCCGCGAGCCGTCGGGAGCTGCGACCGGCGCGAGGTGGAACGAGCGTCCATACCCGCGCCCCTTCAGCACCGCCTCCACACCCGGGATGGAGTCGGGGTCCATTAGATCGGCACTCAATACGGCCGTGAGGCTCTCCGCGTAGGCACGCCACAGCTGCTCGAGCGATTGCCCCTCGGCGCTGTCCGACGCAAAGACGGGCGGCGGTCCCTCTGACGCCGCGGTCATCGTCGCAGCCGGGGGTGGCTCGCGCACGGTGCCGAGCGAGTCGGAGTCGATGGCACGCTCGCGGCGGCTGCGCGGCTTCAGAATGCGACGCACCCGCTCGGGGCCGAGGCTGCGACCGATGACTTCGTAGAGCGCCTGCCCCATGCGGTAGACGCGGATGTCCTGGACGCTGGCGAGACCCTGCACGGAGGGGATCTTGTCGCGCAGCTGCGCATCCATCACCCACATCGTCGTGATCGGGTCGACTCCGTTGCTCACCCACTCCGCCATTCCCTCCATCATCCAGAGCGGCAGCCCGCGGCCGCCCACCTGGCCGATGAAGGAGCGTTTCATCAGGTCGAACTGGAAGGCGTGCACGAGCTCGTGCACCAGCACGTGATTGAGCTCGGCGTAGGAGCCGGTGAGCGGAAGCGTCACGCGGCCCTTCAGCGACTCGGTGACACCCCCGGTCGATTCGCCGATGAAGCCGCCGATAACGTTCGACTGCTCGAAGTCCTGGTGGGTCGAGTAGAGGATCACCGGGATCTTGTCCTCGAACTCGTGCTGGAAGAACTCCGCCAGGTATTCGTAGCCGCGCTCCGCCATGCGCGCCGCCTCGTGCGCGGCGGCGCTCTCCTGCGTGTAGTAGTGGATGAGGAAATGGTCGGTCTCGAGCACGCGCCAGTCGAAGCTGCGGTACTGCACCTTGTTCTGGCCGAACTGGGCAGCAGCGGGCGCGGCCAGTGCCGCCAGGAGGAGCGGCAGTGCCTGGAGGATTCTCAGGGTTCGCACCGGATTCCTCTCCCGCTGAACAGTTGGATGTCGGAGCCACAGGGGAAGCCTGGAATCGGCCGGCTCGAGGTCCTGTCGGTCCCAGTCGGTGCGGTGCATGCCCTCGAGTTGGGCGTCTGTCAAAGATACACCGAAGCCAGCTGATTTCCAAACATCACAAGCTCTTGGGCCGGCGTCGATTCCCGCCCCATCCGGGGTTTCGTCGTGCGACCCGAATCGTTCGGTGCGGCGCAATTCGGGTGCCCATCTGCGTGCATCCTCCCCCCGGAGTGATCCGGAATGATTCCGAAAAATGCTTGTCCGAGCGCCGTCACGCGTCCACCTCGGACTCTGCGCCCGAACCATCATACTCCGCGCTCAGATCTTCCGATTCGTGGATGCGGACGCGCTCCAGCTTGCCCTCGAGGAGCGCTGCGAGCCGCTCCCACACGAACAGAGCGAGGTTTTCCGACGTGGGCAGCCGGCGCCTGAACCATTCCAGCTCGACGTTGAGGTTGCGGTGATCCAGGGGCTCGAGAACTCTCTCCTCGACCATCTGGTCGAGGTCGCGCAGATCGATCAGCATGCCGGTGTCTGGATGTGTCGGCCCGCGAAGCGTGACCTCGACCCGGTAGTTGTGGCCGTGTCCGTGGCGGTTGGCGCACTTGCCGAAGCGGCGCCGGTTCTCGCTCTCGGAGAGGGCCGGGTCGTAGTAGAAATGCGCCGCCGTGAAGCGGTAGTGGCGGGTGACGCGGACGAGGGGAAGCTCCAAGAGCGCTCCTTTGGTGTTGGTTCGCGGCGGGCTCCTCCTACCCACGGTAGAGTCTGCCGCCGAGCCTCGTCCAGGGGGTGGCCGCGGCGATGCGTGCTACACTCGCCGGCGCCCCGGATCGACGGAGTCCACCAAACCGCATGAGCTATCGCGACTACTGGAAACGCAACTGGATCGAGACGCTCCGACGCGTCTGGTCCGAGATGCTCCTCGACGATTGCTTCGGGGCCTCGGCGCAGCTCGCGTACTACTTCCTCCTCGCTTTCTTCCCCTTCGTCATGTTTCTCGTCGCGCTCGTGGCGTATCTACCTCTGGAGGACTGGCTGTCGCGCAAGATCGACGTGCTCGGGCAGATGGAGATCCTCGGCACGGTTATGCCGCCGCAGGCCATGGAGCTCGTCCGTCGCACGGCGGACGGCCTCAGCCAGCGCAATACGGGCGCGCTCTCGATCTCCGCACTCGGCGCGCTCGTCGTGGCCTCGAACGGGATGCGCGCCGTCATGGTGACGCTGAATCGGGCCTACAGCGTGCGCGAGGGACGGCCGCTCTGGTATCGCTACGTCCTCGCGGTCCTGCTGACGCTGGCGCTGGTGGTGACGGTGATCGTGGCTGCGGTGCTCCTGTCACTCTCAGAGGAGATCGGCGAGCGCATCGCCGTCAGCGCCGGCGCGGCGGCCGCGACCTCCTGGCGCGTCGCGAGCCAGGTGGCCGGTCTCGGATCGCTCCTGTTCATCACCGAGCTCATCTACCACGTCGCCCCGAACGTGCGGCGACCTTGGCACTGGATCACGCCGGGATCGATCGTGGCGGTGCTTCTCTGGCTACTCGGCATCCAGATGTTCACGGCGTACGTGTCGCGATTCGGGCGCTACGAGGTCATGTACGCCGGTCTCGGCGCGGTGGTGGTGTTTCTGCTCTGGCTCTACATCGCCGGCCTCTCGCTCCTGGTCGGAGGCGAGCTGAACGCGGAGCTCGAGCGCTCGACCGGGCTGATCCCGCAGGCGCGGGCCAAAGCGCCACGATCGGTGGACGCCGCGGGGCACGATCGCTCGGTGCGCGACACCCTTCCTCGGGCACCCGCCAGCAGGTGATTCCCGCAGGGGGGCGTCGGGCTGGGTGGCGTCTGGAGGCCTCGCTCCCGAAGCGCATCTCCGCCGCCTGTGCTTGCTGGAAGCGGGGCTGATGTTTATGATGCCGCTCGGCGCGAGCCCCTGCGCGGTGCGACGCACGTGGAGCAATGAGTTTCTCTTGGCTCGATCCACGGCCGAAGCGCGCTCCCCGGGCCGCCTCGTGACCAGCTGGGCCTGTGTGGCCCGAACAGGAGTTCCCGAAGGAGGGGGACGATGACACACGTCGTGACCGAGCGCTGCGTCGATTGCCGCTACGTGGACTGCGCCCGGGTCTGTCCTGTGGATTGTTTCTACGTCACCCAGGACCCGGCCATGCTGGTGATCAGTCCCGACGAGTGCATCGACTGCAAGGCTTGCATCCCGGAGTGCCCCGTCCACGCCATCTGGCCGGACGACGAGTTGCCCGACGTCTACTCCGACTGGCTGGAGAAGAACGAAGAACTCGCGGCGCAGGGGGAGCAGATCACGAGCGATACGGACTTGGAGAAGTTGCCCACGGCGATCACGTTGGAGCAGGTCCAGGAGCGGGAGCGCGAGCGCGGTTGGGAGGTTCCCGAACCGTCGGACGCGTGAGCCGGAGAGCGCGGGTCGACGCGCGGCTGTTGGCGTCGACCCGTATCGCCGCCGAGCGAGAGCAGAACGGATGGTGCGCGCACCATCCGTTTTGTCGTTTCCGACCCGCATGCTAATGTCTTGCGTTGCTGCTTCGAGCGGTCGCTCCAGGAAAACATGAACCGTGTCGCGGCGGGGTTGAGTTGCGGGAAGGGTCGCAGAGGCGAGCGGGAATCGAGCGGCGCGCGGCCGTGTCTCGAAAGGTGCGCGACGGCGCCCGAGGCGGGCAGCGCCAGGCGGCGACGGCTCGGCTGCGCAGCGACCAACGGGCGCGCACCCGCAGCCTTCCCCGCATTTGCATCGACAACATCGAGCCCGCGCCCCAGCGCACCGGATTGAAGCGACTCGTCGGCGACAGCCTGGAAGTCAGCAGCGACATCCTCTGCGACGGCGCCCCCGTTCTCGACGCATGTATCCGCTACAAGGTGCCCGGCGAGCCACGCTGGCGCTACGCGCCGCTGCGCCCGGCGCAAGAGCCGGAGCGCTGGTGTGGCGTGGTGCGGCTGCAGAGCGGTGGACTGCACCAAGTGGCCGTCGAAGCGTGGGTCGATCCGTTCGCCACCTGGCAGCGCGACCTGGCGGCGCTCCCCGACGACGATCCGAAGGCGCTCCTCGACGACGGGCGTGCGCTTCTGGAGCGAGCCGCCGCCCGCACGGCGGGGCTCGATCGCGAGTTCCTGGCGCAGCGGGCGCGCCAGCTCGAAACGGCGGAAGAGCCGCAGCGGAGCCGCCAGTTGGCACTCGACCCGCAGCTGGGCAAACGCATGCGCGTGCACGGCGACCGGCGCGAGCTGGTGCGCAGCGAGCCGCCGTTGCGCGTGACCGTCGACCGCAGACGAGCCGGTTTCGCGGCCTGGTGTGCATGCTCGCCCGAGGCGCCGCCCCAGAACGTGCGCATCGCGCTCGAGTCGGAGATCGAAGCGATCGCGGCAGCGGGGTTCGACGTTCTCTGTCTGCCGCGCGGTGCAACGCGCTCGAGCGCAGGCGGGCTTCCGGACGCGCGCCTCGCGACGCTGGCGCAGCGCGCGCGCCTTCTGGGTCTCGAGGTCGCTCTGGATCTGGGCACATGCGAGATCACGCCGCCCGCCCGAGCCGCGCAGGAGCCGGAGAGCTGGGCGCTGTGGCTCGATTCCATGCGCGCGTGGATCGAGCGTGGGATCGCCACCTTCCGGGTTGGCGCACCACACCTCAGGCCCTTTCCCTTCTGGTCGCAACTCCTGGAACGCCTGAAGAGGGAGCACCCGGAGGCCGTGATCCTCGCCGGGCGCTCACCCGAGAAGCACGCGCGCGCTCTGGCGCGGCTCGGCTTCTCGCAGACGGACCCTGGAGTGGAATGGAGCGCGGAGGCGCCTGCGCTGCGTCGCCGGCTCGAGCCGCTGTTTGGCGCCGGAAGCGTCGAGAGCATGCGTCCACACCTGCTCCTGGAGGCGTTCCAATCGACGCCGGGATCGTGCGCCGCCGCAGCAGCACGTGTTCAGCTTCTCCTCGCCGCCACGCTGTCCCCCCTCTACACGTTGCAGGTCGGGGACGGGGGCTTCCGTGAGGTCGCAGGCGCGCTCGCGCAGGAAATCCGGCGCGTCAATCGCATGCGGCGCGAGAATCGCGCCCTGCAGCTGTTCACGAACGTTCGCTTCCTGCGCTCGGAAAACGAGCGCATTCTCTGCTTCTCGAAATCTTCACCGCATCATCGCAACGAGCTCGTGATCGCCGTCAACCTGGACACGCGACAGGTGCAGGAAGGCACGGTCGAGGTCCCGCTCGATGCGCTCGGCTTGGGCCGCGAGCAGGAGTACGAGGTCGACGACCTGTGGAGCGGTCGGCGCTTCACCTGGCGCGGCGAGCGCAACTTCGTGCGCCTCGATCCGCGACAGCAGCCGGGGCACGTCTTGCGTGTGGTTCGCGAGCGCGAGCTGGGGGTGTGTTTGTGAAGCCGCATTCGTTGTGGCACATGGACGCCATCATCTACGAGATGCACGTCAAGGCGTTCCGCGACAGCAATCGCGACGGCTTCGGCGACTTTCGCGGCCTCACCGAGAAGCTCGACTACCTCGAGCGGCTCGGGGTCAATTGCATCTGGTTGCTTCCCTTCTACCCCTCGCCACTGCGCGACGACGGCTACGACATCTCGCTGTACGAGGGGATTCACGAGAACTACGGCTCGTTGCGCGATTTCCGCCGCTTCGTCCGCGAAGCGCACCGTCGCGGGCTGCGTGTGATCACCGAGCTGGTGCTCAACCACACTTCAGATCAACATCCCTGGTTCCAGGCCGCACGTCGCGCCCAGCCTGGGTCGTCGAAGTGGAACTTCTACGTCTGGAGCGACACGGGCCAGAAGTACCCCGACGCGCGCGTCATCTTCGTCGATTCTGAGACGTCGAACTGGACCTGGGATCCGGTGGCGAAGTCGTACTTCTGGCATCGCTTCTTCCACCACCAGCCGGATCTCAACTTCGACAACCCGGCCGTGGTGCGCGCCATCATCAAGGTGATGCGTTTTTGGCTCGACCTGGGCGTCGACGGGCTCCGGCTTGACGCCGTGCCCTATCTGGTGGAGCGCGAGGGCACGCACTGCGAGAACCTCGAGGAGACGCATGCAATCTTGAAGAGGCTCCGGCATGAGCTCGACGCGCACTACGAGGACAAGATCTTCCTGGCCGAGGCCAACCAGTGGCCGGCCGACGTGCGACCCTACTTCGGGGCGGGCGACGAATGCCACATCGCCTACCACTTCCCCGTGATGCCACGCATGTTCATGGCTCTGCGGCAGGAGGACCGCCATCCGATCGTGGAGATCCTGGCACAGACGCCAGAGATCCCGGACAACTGCCAGTGGGCTCTGTTCCTGCGCAACCATGACGAGCTGACGCTCGAGATGGTGACCGACGAGGAACGCGACTACATGTACGGCGAGTACGCCAAGGACCCTCTCATGCGCCTGAACGTCGGCATCCGCCGGCGCCTCATGCCGTTGCTCGATGGCAACCGCAGGCAGTACGAGCTGCTGCACTCCATGTTGATGTCGCTCAAGGGCACTCCCGTCATCTATTACGGTGACGAGCTGGGGATGGGGGACAACATCTACCTGGGGGACCGCGACGGTGTGCGGACGCCGATGCAGTGGACGGGGGATCGCAACGCCGGCTTCTCCGAAACGGACGCCGCCCGGCTCTACAGCCCGGTGATTTCCGACCCGGTTTTCGGCTACCAGGCGGTCAACGTCGAGGCGCAGGAACGTCTGAGCACGTCGCTGCTGTCGTGGATGCAAAGCCTCATTCGGGTGCGCAAACAGAGCAAGGCATTCGGTCGTGGCAGCTTGCGCGTCCTCGAGCCGGAGAACCGCAAGGTCTTCGTCTACCTGCGCGAGTACCGCGACGAGACCCTGCTCATCGTCAACAACCTGTCGCGCCAGGCGCAAGCGGTCGAGATCGACCTGCAGGAGTTCGCCGATCGGGTGCCCGTGGAGCTCTTCGGCAACAGCGCTTTTCCCGCCGTCGGCGAGCTTCCCTACCTCCTGACCTTGGGGCCGTACGGCTTCTACTGGTTTCGCCTGGCTCGCGCGGGGGAGCGACCGCAGCTACCGCCGCGCATCGTGCCGCGCGTCCAGGAGGACGTGCCGGTGCTGACGCTGGCGGGTCCACGCTCCGATGCAACCTCGGCTCCGGTGCTCGAAGCGCTGGAGAGCTCCGTGCTCATCCGCTTCCTGCTCGAACAGCCGTGGTTCGACGGCTCTGTACGAACCCCGCGCTCCGCACGCGTCGTGGAGGTCATCCCGTTGGCAGGGGAATGCGCCGTGTTCGCGCGCCTGGATGTGCGCTTCAGCGACGCGCTCCACGAGTCGTACCTGGTCGTGTTCATGGCTGCCGAGAACGCACCGGAATCGGCGATCGTCGCCGGCGCCGTGCTGGCGCAGCTGCGCTGTCGGGAGGGTGATGGGTTTCTCTTCGATGCCGCACACGACGCGCGCTTCCAAGCTCGTCTGCTGGAGATCGTGCGTGCAGAGCCGGAGATTGCGTCGGAGGATGGCGCCCGGATTCGCATCCGTGTCAGCGCGGGAGGACTCGATCTTCCAGAGCAGGTGGGCGCGCGTCTGCTCGACGACGAGCCCGTCGAGGGCAGCCCACCTCTCGAGAGCGCCGGCGAGGCGGTTGCGAGCGACGCACGTCGTGCGCCGGAGGCGGCGGGCGCCGGAGTCGTGCCGCAGCGCCTCGGTGCGCACGGCGAGCCGGAGCAGTCCGAGGTGCCGGAATGGGGTCCCGGCGACGGGACGCCGGTGCTCCCGCGTTTCCGTCGTCGCTCGCAGACGTCGATCGTGTACGGCGAGCGCTTGCTCCTGAAGCTGTACCGCAGACTGGAGCCGGGATCGCACCCGGAAGTGGAGATGCTGGAGATCCTGGGCAAACGGCCGGCGTTCTCACCGGTGCCGCCCCTCGTGGCGCGCCTCACTCTGGAGAGCGGGGACGCAACATTCGCGGTGGGCGTGCTGCGACGTTTCGTTCCCGACGTGGCCCCTCTCTGGTCCATGGCACGGCGCGATCTCGACGAACACCTGCTCACCGAACGCGTGCCGCAGCGGAAGGACGGCTTCGTCGACACGGCGGCGCGTCTTGGCGGCTTGACTCGGCGCCTGCACGAGACGTTGGCGGAGCGCTTCGCTGCAACGTCGGACGCCGCGCGTCCCGCGAATCGTTCCGATCTCGAGCAATGGGGGCGTCGCGTCCGCCGCCTGGTCACCCACACCTTGCACGAGCTGAACGCCAGCTGTGACGACGGCGCGCTCCCGGCCAAACTGTACCGCGACGCACGCGCGGTCGTGAACCGGAGCACGAAGGCGGCCGATCGCGTCGATCATTTGATCTCCAGCTTTGGTGCACAGCTGGGGATCGTCACGCGCGTGCACGGTCGCTATCGACTGCAGGACGTTCTGCGCACACCGGATGGGGGACTGATGGTCGTCGGCTTCGAGGGAGACCCTGCGCTCCTCTTCGGCGAACGCCGACGTTTGGAGAGCCCGCTACGCGACGCGGCCAGCATGCTGCGTTCGTTCGCCTACGTGGCCACCGAAGCGGTCGGGATGCACGTCGATCCGGCGACACGGCGTCGCGCCGAGGAGCGCGCCGACCAGTGGGAGCGCAGCGCCAGGACGGCGTTTCTTCGCGGCTACATGGGAGAGCGCCGCGCCGCACCCTCGCCGGTCCTCCCGCCGCGTCGCGACGCTGTCTCAAAGCTCCTCACCCTCTTCGAGATCGAGGCCCTCTTCCGTGAGCTGCACGATCAGATCGTGCACGACCCGGAGCGCGTCGGTCTGCCCCTCAAGCGAATTCGCACGCTTCTCGACCTTTGAGCCGTGGAGCGCGGCCGAAGGTTCTCGACGCCGCTGCGGCTGGCATTCTAGGATGGCGTCATGACGCCGACTCCTGTACCGGATGTTCATTGCCACCTGGATCAGCTCGCCGATCCGGAGCGCGCGGTGGAGGAAGCGCTGGAAGCGGGAGTCACTCCCATCCTCGCCGTCGGCATGGAGCAAGCTTCGAGCGAGCGCGCTCTCGAGCTGCGCGAGAAATACCCGGCTGCTTTGCGCGTCGCGGTGGGGTTGCACCCGAGCGAGATCCCGAGTCTCGAGGCGGAGGAGCTGCGCGCCGAGCTCGCCTTCGTCGAGCAGACGCTGCGCGATGCGGATGCGCTCGGCGAAGTGGGGCTCGACTACCGCGACGCGGTCGACGAAGAGCAGCGCCAGCGGCAGCGTCAGGCGTTGCGGCAACAGCTGGAGTGGGCGGAGCATGAGCGCAAGCCATTGAGCATGCACTGCCGCCGAGCGGAGCACGAAATCGTCGATCTCGCCACGCAGTTCGTGCAACGCACCGCACTCGGCGTCAACCTGCACTGGTTCACGCACTCGGAGAAGCTGGCCCACGTCTGCGGCGAGAAGGGCATCTACATCTCGCCAGGACCCTCGATCCTGTCGAGCGAACCGCAAGCGAGCGTCGCACGCAGCATCGTTCCGGGCTACCTCCTCGTGGAAACGGACAGCCCGGTCGAGTTTGGCGGCGAGCCGGCGCGCCCAGCTTGGGCTCGAAAGGTGGCGCAGGCGCTCGCCGACCTCCGCGGCGAGTCTCTCGAGTCGCTGGCGCAGCGGCTGCAGGAGAATGTCGAGCGCTACCTGCGATCCACCTGATCGACGAGCCGACGCAGTCGCTCGGCGAGCAGCGTGTTGCGCTCGAGACCACGCTCGTTGCGCAGTGCCGTGGAGAGAGCGCGTCGTTCCCCCACCACCACGATCTGTCGGCGTGCGCGCGTGACCGCCGTGTACAGGAGGTTGCGCTGCAACATGAGATGGTGCTGGGAGTGCAGGACCAGCACGACGACCGGATACTCGCTCCCCTGCGACTTGTGCACGGTGCAGGCGTACGCCAGGCTGAGCTCGTCGAGATCGGCGAAGCCGTAGTGCAGACTGCGGTCGTCGAAGCGCACGCGGGCTGCCTGCTCGTTGTCGTCGACAGCCTCGACGCACCCGATGTCGCCGTTGAACACCTCGAGAGCGTAGTTGTTGCGCACCTGCATCACCTTGTCGCCGACGCGCATCCCGGTCGCACCCAGCGGCTCGCCGTTCGGGTTGAGCAGGTGTTGGAGCTCGGGGTTGAGGGCGAGCGTCCCCAGGTTGCTGCGATTCATCGGTGACAACACTTGCACGTCACGGCGCGGGTCGACCCCCAACGCTTGAGGCAGGCGCTCGCACACCAGAAGGCTCACGGTGTCGAGAATCTCCTGGGGGAGTCGCCGTTCGACGAAGACGAAGTCGGCGCGTTCGCCCGCTGGCGGAATGCGCGGCGGCTGCCCCCGACGGATGAGGTGGGCATTGTGGACGATGAGACCGCGCTCGTCCTGGCGGAAGATCTCGCTGAGGCGCACGCAGTCGACGACGTCGGAGTCGATGATGTCGGCGAGGACGGCGCCCGGTCCCACGGAGGGCAGCTGATCCACGTCTCCGACCAGGACGAGGCGCGCTCCGGAGCGAATCGCCTGCAACAGGTGATACATCAGGGGCAGATCGACCATCGAGGTCTCGTCGACGACGAAAACGTCGGCGTCGAGCGGCGTCCTGGCGTCGCGCTGGAATCGATGCTGATGCGGGCTCCATTCGAGGAGACGGTGCAGAGTCACGGCTTCGCGTCCCGCGGCCTCTGCCAGGCGCCGCGCCGCGCGTCCGGTCGGGGCCGCGAGGACGACGCGCTGGCGTCGCCCCAGGATCCTGATCAGTGCGCGGACGAGAGTCGTCTTCCCCGTGCCGGGTCCACCCGTGATCACGAGCACGCGCGAGACGAGAGCGCGCTCGACCGCTCGGCGCTGGCCCTCCGAAAGCTGCACACCCTCGCGGCCTTCGAACGCCGCGATCGCGCGGCGCGCGTCGATTCCGGCGAGGCTCCCCGCGCCACGCAGACGCACGAGCGCTCGTGCACATTCCACTTCCATGTCGCGGATCCGGCGTGTGTAGAGCGGTGCGAATTCATGGCTCGGCTCGGTCGCCAGATGTGCATGCGCCAGGAGACGATCGATGGCGACATCGACCTGCGCCGGCGCCAGGCGCTGCGTCTGCACCGGTTCCGGGTGGCGCTGCGGCTGTTCCGGATGCAAAAGCTTGAGCGCGCGCGCGCGCAGGCGCCGCCGCGGCAGAAAGCAGTGGCCGTCGTTGAGAGCTTCTTCGAGGACGTGTCGGACGCCCGCCTCTAGACGGCGCGGTGCGTCCGCCTCCAGGCCCAGCGCTTTCGCGATCCGGTCGGCGCTTCGGAAGCCGATTCCAACGATGTCGTGAGCGAGCCGATACGGGTTCTCGGTGACGCTCGCAATCGCACGCGCCCCGTAGGTCCGGAAGATCCGCAAGGCGTGCGCGGTGCCGATATCGTGACGCTGCAGGAACACCATGACGTCTTTGATGTCACGTTGCTCACGCCACGCCTTGCGAATGGCCGCAGCGCGTTTGCGCCCGAGACCCGGCACCTCGCGCAGCCGCTGCGGCTCTTCGTCGAGAACACGCAACGTCTCGGCACCGAACTTCTCGACGATGCGTTCGGCGGTCACCCGTCCCACGCCGGAGACCAATCCGGAAGCGAGGTACTTGCGGATTCCCTCGAGCGTCGACGGGTGCGTGCTGCGGAAGGAGGTGACGCGGAACTGCCGTCCGTAGCGGCGATCCTCCTCCCAGGTGCCCTGCAGCTGCAGGGTTTCGCCGGGTCGGACACCGGCCAGGTTGCCCACGATGGTGAGCGGTTGGGCGACACCCTCGACGCGGAGTCGTGCCACGCTCCAGCCACTGCCGGGATTGTTGAACACGAGGCGTTCGAGCGTGCCCTCGAGCGTGGCACCGCTGGACCGAGAGAAGAGATCTGTCGACAACGGATAGGCTCCACGGGAGATCCGGGGGAGGCAGGTGAGCGGATCACCGGCGCTCGCAACGTCATGATGCCGCCTGCATCGTCGAGCGGTCAACCGCGGTGCGCCCGCCTCCGCGTGCTACCCTGGCGGTTGCGGCGCGCTCCACCGGAGATCTTGCATGCACGAGGCCCGCTTCTGGATCATCGCGGCGTTGGCGGCGCTGGCCCTGCTGGCGTTCCTTCTCCTGCGCCGCGTCTCACCGCGCTGGCTGCTTCCGGGGGCCGTCGTCCTGGGCCTGGCGACTGCGCTCGGGGTCCGTAGCGATTCGCTGGCGGAGCTGACGCAGGAACGTCTGACCCAAGCGCGCGAACGCTGGTCGCGACATGCGCCCGCCGACTACGTACTCGAGTTGCAAGTTCACGCCGACCGGCTCGAGAACGCGCACTTCCACCTCCGAGTACGCGACGGGGAGGTGTTGGAAGCGCTGCAGAACGGCAGCGTCCGCGCCGCCCGCGCCGACGCCTACACGGTCGCCGGTCTCTTCGACATCCTCGAGCGCGAGCTCGAGCTGGCGCTCGATCCGAGTTCCGGTTTCGGTGCACCGGCGGGATACCGCGCCTATCTCAAGGCGCGGTTCGACCCCGACTACGGCTACCCGCTACGCTACCGGCGCAGCGTCGGAGGCACCAGCAACGCCGTCGAGATCACCGTGCTTCGTTTCGTGCCTGAGTTTGAGGCGGACTAGGTGCGGCGCCAGAGCTCGAGGACGCGTTCCAAGGTGAGTGAAGCCTCCGCTTCACCACGACAGCTGTACCAGCAGCGCGTGCACTCGGTGGGCTCCATGCCGCGATACTGCGTGTAGTGCACGAAGGGCGCGAAGTCGGCACACTGGCGCACCTGCCCGTCCGGCGTGAGCTGCACGAACCCGGTTCCCGCCTTGCAACCGGGGATGCCGCCGTTCGTGAAGTAGGGCACGATGCGTTCCAGGTAGTAGCGCGAGTTCGTGATGTTGCCGTGCGTCGACTTGTGCTGGATGAGCGCGTCGACGATGTGGGAGAGCTCGTCGATCTGGTCGCCCGAGAAGTAGTGGGCCCGATTGCCGTTCTTGAAGTCGGTGTAGCAGCTGAAGGAGACCTTCGCACCCCACTCCAGCGTCCGGCGCGCCATGGAGAGGATCTGGTCGAGGTTCTCACGCATGATCACCGTATTGGCGAGCATGTTGTGTCCGGCAGCTGTGAGCTTGGGGACGAGCTCCGCGACGTGCTCGTACAGCCCCGGCAGCTTGCGCTCCTCATCCTGGCGCGCGTCGAGGTAGTTGAGCGAGATCGAGATCTGGTCGAGCCCGGCATCGAAGAGCTGCGTCGCCTTCTCCTCGGTGAGGAGCGAACCGTTGGTGATCACGTAGACGTAGATGAAGCGCTGGTGTGCTTTCACGTCGCGCACGATCTGCACCAGTTTCTTCTCCAGGAGGGGCTCCCCGCCCGTGATCGCCAGGACCATCGGGTTGAGCTGGCGCACCATGTCCACGACGTCGCCCAGCTTCGGGCTGTGCTTGGTCTTCCAGTCATCGCAGAAATCGCAGCCGGCGTTGCAGTGCTTGGTCATCTCGATGCTCGCCAGCATCGGCAGACGGTGGCGGCGGTTGTGGATGTACTTGCGCGTGGCGTCGATCTTCTCGTGCAGCTTGAGGCTGTGGATTGCGCTCACCTCCACGCGGCAGAACGTGCCCTGCGGCCGCGAATCCTAACAGAATCTGATATCAGGTTGAAAGGCTACTTGCGCCGGCGAAGCTTGTCCTTCAGGGCGCCCAGCTGGTCGGCCATCGTGTGGGTGAGGGATCCTCCGCCGGACGCCGCCGCAACCTGTTCTGGGCCGCGCTGCTGGCGGCCGCTGCGCGATTCGCGGCGGGGTGGGCGCTCCTTGGTGCTCTTCGGCTCCTCGTGGCAGCGACGAATGGAAAGGGAGATCCGGCGCTTTTCGGAGTCGATCCGCAACACCTTGACCTGGACCTCCTGGCCGACGCGGACTGCCTCCTTCGGGTCGCTCAGGCGCTTGCTCGAGAGCTCCGTGACGTGGACCAGTCCGTCGATGCCGACCGGCAGGCGCACGAACGCACCGAAGGGTGCGAGGCGTGCCACGACGCCGTCGACCACGTCCCCCTCGTGCAGCTGCTCCTGCACCTGGCTCCAGGGATCGGGTCCGAGGTCGGCGAGCGCCAGCGCGATGCGCTCGCGCCGCGTCCCGGGGTTCTCCACCGTCACGACGCGCACCTTCACCGTTTGCCCCACCGAGACGACGCCCTTGGGGTCGTCGATGCGGGTATGCCCCATGCGCGACACGTGCAGGAGCCCCTCGAGGCCACCCAGGTCGATGAAGGCGCCGAAAGGTTGGATGCGCTTGACCACGCCTTCGAACTCGGCACCCTCCTCCAGGTGCTTGCGCGTTTCCCGCGCTTTCTCCTTCGCTTCCTCGCGCAGGATGGCGCGACGCGAGACCACGATGTTGCGACCACTGTTCTCCCAGCGCAGGACGCGGAAGGTGAGGCGCTTGCCCACGTACTCCTGCGGGTCGGCAACGAAGGTCGTGTCGATCTGCGACAGGGGACAGAAGGCGCGAACACCACCAACGCTGACGTCGAAGCCGCCCTTGTTGACGGAGCGCACGGTGCCCGACACGGGGACGCGGTTCTCGTGCGCGATGCGAAGCTTCGCTGCGTTCAGGGCGCCACGCTTCTTGCCGAGCGTGAGCGTGACTCCGTCGTCGATCGAGACCACCGTGGCGCTCAAGGTATCGTCGACGCGTAGCAGGACCGCACCCTCCTTGTCGCGCAGCTCCGAGGTGGCGATGCTCGCCTCCGCACGTCCGCCGTAGTCCACGAATGTCTGGTCCTCCTGAATCGACGCGATTCGCCCGCGCACGCGTTCCCCCACCTTGACCTCGCGTGGTGGCTTGCTCTTCTCGAGAATCTCAGCCATTCCGGCCGCCGCCGCGGCCTCGGAAGGCGTCTCCGCCGTCTTCTCCAGCTTCGCTGCGTCGGCCTCTGCAGCGAGCGCCGCAGCACTCTTCTCGACGTCGGTCGTCGTGTCCGCCGTCGTCGTCTCGGCGGCGGCCTCCACGTGTGGCTTCGACTCGTCGGCCGGCGCCGGCTCGGTTGGCGACGGAACCTGCGCCGTGGGCTCGACGTCGGGCTGCGTTGCAGCTGGCGGCTCCGGAGTTGGAGTTGCAGGCGTTTCGATCGGCTCCGCCGGCTGCACCTCGGTCGTTGGCGGCACCTCGGTCGTCGGCGACACCTCGGATTTCGGCGCCAAGTCTCCGTTCCCGGCGATCGTCGGCTCGACTTGCGGTGTTGTGGTGGATTCGGAGTCGACCTCTCCGTTGCCCTCCGCCGCGGCGGTCTCCGACGTCGTCACGCTCGCCTCCACGGCTGCTTCTGCGGCAGCGTCTTTTTCAGCGGGACGTGCGTCGTCCACGTCCGGGTGTGCAACATCGGGTCGTGTCCTGGCCTGATCGGGTGGCAAGGTGGGCTCTTCGGGCATGCGTACTCCGGGAGGAGATCGACTCTGCACTATTAGGGCGCTAGCATAGCGCATCTTGCCCGATTCCCCAAGCGCCTCGCCGCCGGCCGCAAGTCACCGTAACCAAAACACTTCGGGCTTTGGCGCGGGTCACAGGTCGGCAGCGCGGCCGGGATCCGGCACGCGGGCACTCCACTCCCCCTTATAATGCGGTCCTCAGGCGGAGGCGTCCATGTACCAGATCACGCGCGAGCTCGCATTCTGCTACGGGCATCGGCTTCTGGAGCACGCTGGCAAGTGTGCCCACCTGCACGGACACAATGGCCTGGCTGTCCTGACACTCGGCTCGGAGCACCTGGACGCGCTCGGGATGGTCGCGGACTTCCAGCTGGTGCGCGATCGATTGGGCGCATGGATCGACGAGCACCTCGATCACCGCATGATCCTGCGTGAGGACGATCCTGCTCTGCCTGCACTTCTCGAGCTCGGCGAGCCGGTCTACGTCGTCGATTCCAATCCGACGGCGGAGCACTTGGCGCGGCTCCTCTTCGAGCGCGCGCGCGAGCTCGGGTTGCCTGTTGTGAAGGTGCGCCTTGTCGAAACGCCAACTTGCGCCGCAACGTATCGCCCCTGACGCGATTCCGCAGCCTGCGATTGTGCACGACGTTGCGCCTGGATCAATCCCCTGGGGCCTGTTTCTTGCGCTTCCGCTCCATTCCCGAGGTCTGGAGCGCTCGTGTCAGCCGAAGACTACAGGATCAACGCCGAAGTTCGACGCCACCTCACGAGCCGGTGGGTCGACGTGTCGCGTCTGCAGATCGGCACCACGAACGGCGTGGTCTACCTGATGGGGACGTTCGAACCGACGGTCGACGATGCGCTGCGCCGTGTCGGGCAGCAGCAGATCGACGATCCCGTCAAGCGCTTGATCAAGCTTCTCCTGATCGTCGATCGAGAGTTGCGCCGCCTGCGCAACGTCCGCGATGTCGTCCACAACTTCCGCAACATCAAGAGACGCGGTGGAACGTGGCGCGTGTCCACCCCGCGCGGCGTGCAGACCGTGTCCGACGACGACGCGCGCGGCGACACCAAGAAGAGACGCAAGAAGGTCGCGGTGCAGACGAACAAGACGGAAGAACTGAGGGAAGAAGATGGGAGCGACACCACTCCACAGTCTGAGTGAGCTCATCCACGAGCTCGACATCAAGATCGAACGCAACCCCGGCTATGCCGACCTGCGCAACATGCGCGGTCTCGTGCTGGTCTGTCGCCGGGAGGCGGGGGCAGCCGCTAACGACTTCACGGTGGCTCTCGAGCGCAACCCGCGCTACACGGCCGCGCTCCTCAACCGCGCCTGGGCGCACTTCGAGCGCGCCGAGCCGGAGCTCATTCGCGAGTTCCTGGCAGAGCGTGCCGGGCAGCAGCTGAGCGCAGAGCATCGCCGTCACCTGAAGCTTCTCGAAGTGCTGGGGCGCGATGGGATGCAGGCCGCGGCGGAGCTACTCGAACACTACGCTCCGACCGAGCTGCCCGCACGCCAACGTTGGCTCGAGCTCGATCGCTTGTGGATCGGCTGCCAGCAGCGCCGCTGGGACCTGGTCGATGCACAGCTGGAACGCATCCTGGAGTGGATTCCCGACATGATCCCGCACTTCCGCGCCGTCGGATTGCTGCAACCGGGGTCTCGAGGCCGTGATGCGCTCGCGCTCTGGAGCGAGACCTACCGTGGCAACCCGCAGATCGCGGCGGCGCTGCGCGAGTGCGTCATGCTCTGCTCGCGCCCCGAATCGCACGGCGACGCGCTCCTGCACTGGAGTGCGGCGATCTCGTTGGACCTCTGCGATTACTGGATGGCGATCGGGACACGGTGCGAGCTCCAGGGTCGCGACGCCGATGCAGAGACGGCGCATCAGCGCGCCGTCGACTGCAACCCTCGTTGCGCACAGCCCTACGTCAAGCTGGGGCTGCTCTATGCCGCCTGTGGCCGCCCGCACCAGGCCGTGCTGGAGCTCGAAGAAGCGACTGCTTTGCAGCCGCGCTATCCCGACCTGCGCTACATGCTGGGCTTGCTGCACGAGGACCTGGAGCAGCCCGATGAAGCCGAGGCGGAGTACCGCAACGCCCTCAGCATCCACGCCGGATACACGATGGCGCGGCTGGCTCTGGGATGCCTCCTCGATTCGCGGCGCCATGACGAGGAGGCGTTGACGCTCCTCGAGGACGTGCGACAAGCGGGTGTCGAGTCCGCCGACCTGGAGCACCGACTCGCCGGCCTCTACGACCGCACGGGCCGGCCCGAGGATGCGATCGACGCGCGTGCACGCGCACGCGAGCTCAACATCTCCGAAGTCTGAGCCACGTGGCATGAAGCGACAGGCGCGGGGCGTGCACGGCTTCTGTGCGGACGCTCCTCGCCGGCCCTCCAGGCCGTCTCGTCTCTTGTGTGCCGAGTGAGCAGGCGCGCGCCGGAAGCGCGCGCGCGAACGTCCGCCCGAACCCCTCGCGACGGAGCGCACACCGCTGCGCGCGCGAGCCGTCAGTCGCCCGAGGCAGGAAGGTGACGCCGGCGTCGCAGACGCGACACCGCGGCCACGAGGCCGGAGGGACGGTTGACGTGCACGTGGCCGCTGCGGCTCCAGATGCCGCGCGCGTAGTCGAGCAGGCGTTCTTCGAGGACGTAGAAGGTGGGGAGCACGATCAGGGTCAAGGCGGTGCCGGACAGGAGTCCGCCGATGAGCGCGCGAGCCATGGGGTAGTACTGCGCGTCCGACATCGCGGTGTCGCTGAGTGCGAGCGGCAGCAGCCCGAGAACCGTGGTGGCCGCCGTCATCAGGATCGGGCGGAAGCGCTCGCGCCCCGCTTCGATGATGGCGTCGTGGAGCGGCAAGCCGCGTCTCCTGAAGGTGTTGACGTGGCTGATGAGGACGATGCCGTTGTTGACGATGACGCCGATCAGAACGACGACGCCGATCATCGCCATGATGTTCATGGGCGTGTTGGTGAGCGCCATCAGCCAGATGACCCCGAAGATGGCGAACGGCACCGTGAGCATGATGACGAGTGGGTGCAGGAACGACTCGAACAGCGCGGCCATCACGAAGTAAACGCAGGCGAGCGCGAGCTGGATGTTCAGGAACATTTCGTTCTGCTCCTGCGCGACGCGCCGGTCCTCGCGGCCGAACGACCAGGCGTACCCCGCCGGCAGCACCATCGTGCTCATCAGCTCCGCCATCTCTTCGCGCGCGTCGCCGAACTCTTCACCTTCGTACGTGCCCAGGATGCTGATCGACGTGCGCTGCTGCTCGCGGTGGATGTTCGTCGGCGCGTGCTTGAACTGGAAGTCCGCCACCTGTTCCAGCGTCACGGGGCGGCCATCCTGGATGCCGATCGTCATGACGCGCAGATGCTCGAGGCTCTTGCGATCCTCCGGCGTCAGCAAGATCCCGATCGGCACCTCCCGGTCGTCCGCTTGCATCTCGCGCAGGTCGACACCACGGAAGGTGAGATTCAGAATGCCGGCGATGCCGTTCGGGTTCACGCCGAAGCGGCTCGCCTTTTCCCGGTTGACGATGACGTGCACCTCTTCCCGGCCCTGCTCCACGTTCGTGCGCACGTCGTGCACGTCGTGTACGAGAGCCATGCGCCGCTTCGCTTCGACGGAGAGCTCGGCCAGCATGTCGGAGTCCTCGCCGAAGAGCGACACGCGCAGAGTCTGCGCGCCCATGTTGGGCGCGTCGTCGTCTCCGAGCATGTAGGTCACACCCGCCTGCTCCGGTAGCTCCTCGCGGAACATGTCGCGCAGGTCACGGATCTCGCGCTCGCGCAGCCGGTGGTCGAAGAACAGCGTCACCTGGCCGAGGTTGTCCATGAAGAAGCTGTAGACCTCGGCACCGAGCGAGTCGGACTTCGTGAGCAGGTAGTCCTCCACGTTCTTCACGTACTCGTCCGCTTTGTAGACGTTGACGTTGTCATGGAAGCGCAAACGCACCATCAGTCGATTGGTGCGGAAGCCACGCTCACCGAACGTGTCCATCCCGAACCCGCTCAGCTTGGTCATGCCGATCGTCGCTGGAATCAGCGCAAGAATCAGCAACAACGTCAGCACCGGGTGCTCCGACGTCGTCCAACGCAACACCCGGATGTAGCGTGCCTGCAGTGCAGCCACCACGCGCGAAGGCTCGCCCGCTTTGGGCGCACGCAGGCGCGCAGCCATCAGTGGAACGAGCGTGAGCGAGATCAGGAGCGAGAAGAGGAGCGTCACGGAAAGCGTCAACCCCACCTCGCGCAGCCAGACGACGATCTGGTCTCCGCCCCCCAGGACGATCGGTGCGAAGACGATGACCGACGTGAGCGTGGACGCCGTCACCGCGACGCCCACCTCGCGCGCACCCGACTCCGAGGCGGAGTTCCCCCTTTCGCCACGCAGCTGATGGCGGTAGATCGACTCCAGGACGACAATGGCGTTGTCGACAAGCATTCCGACCGCCAACATGAGCCCCATCATCGTCAGCAGGTTGAGTGTCTTGCCGCTCAGGTAGAGGAAGACACACGTCGCCATGATCGAGAAGGGGATCGCCGTCGCCACGACGATCGTCGTGCGCACGTGGCGCAGGAAGAAGAAGAGCACGAAGACGGCGAGCAGCGAGCCCACGACCCCCGAAACCAGCAACCCGTTCAGCGACTCCAGAATCTCGTCGGCCTGATCGAAGAAGAGAACGAGGTCGATTCCAGCGAGCGCCGGATCCTCCGCAGCACGGTCGAGCGCGCGCTGGACCGCACGCGAGACGTCGACGATGTAGGCGCCGGACGCTTTCTGGATCTCGAAGGCAATGGCGGGTTCACCGTTCAGACGTCTGTACCAGTTCGCATCCGGCTCGCGCTCGACCACGTCGGCGATGTCGGCGAGCACGAGACCCTGTCCGGAGATGCGCAGGTTGGCGATCTCCTCCGCCGTCTTGTAGGCGCCCACCGTGCGCAGGTTGTAGCGCATCCCCGCGGTGGTCACCTTGCCGACCGAGAGGTTGATGTTGTTGCTGTTGAGCTCGCGGAAGACGCGGTTGACGTCGATCTGGTGCGCCTTGATCGCATCCATCTTCAAATAGATGGTGACCTCGCGTGGCGCGATCCCATCGATCTGGACGCGCCCCACGCCCTCGATGCGTTCGAGCGGCTTGATGATCTTGCGTTCCAGGAGCTCGTACGATCCGGCCAAGTCGCGGTTCTTCGCCGAGATGCGCCCCACCATGATCGGGATGTCGTTCGAGTTGAAGGTGAACAGGAAGATGTCGCGCACGTCGGAGGGCAGGTCGGCGCGCACCTGGTCGATGCGTTCGCGCACGTCCATGCGCATGACGTCGACGGGACGGCCGAACTCGAACTCCACCCACACCCAGCACCCCTGGGAGTCGCTGTTCGATCCGATCTCGTGCACGTCGCCGAGGGTGGCCAGGACCTCCTCGAGCGGCTTGGCGATCTCGCGCTCCACCTGGGTGGGGAGCGCGTTCGGGTAGGGCACGTTGACGACGATGACCGGAAAATCGACATCGGGGAGGAAGTTGATCTTCAGGCGCGTGACCGAGATGAAGCCGAGGACGAGGAGCGTCAGCACCATCATCAGCACGGTGACCGGCCGCGTCAGTGCCATGCGCGTCAGCTTCACGTCGCTCCTCCGTTCGGGAAGGCTACGGGCGCCGGTCGACGACGGAGTAGAAGACCGGGATGACGACCAGGGTCAACAACGTCGAGAGCGTCAGGCCGCCAATGACCGCGATCGCCATCGGCGCGCGGATCTCAGCACCTTCGCCGAACCCGAGCGCCATCGGTGTGAGACCCAGCACGGTCGTCAGCGTGGTCATCAGGATGGGACGCAAGCGCACGCTCGCCCCCTCGCGCAACGCTTCGATCTTGGAGCGGCCGCGCTGCCGCAGCCGGTTCACGTAGTCGACGAGAACGATCGAGTTGTTGACCACGATTCCCGACAGCATGATCACGCCGAGGAAGACGACGACACTGACGGTCGTCCCGGTCAGCGCCAACGCCAGAATGACGCCGATCAACGCCAGTGGCACAGTCCCGAGAATGACGAACGGATGCAGCAACGACTCGAACTGGCTCGCCATCACGATGTACACCATGAAGACGGCGAGCAGGACGGCGAGAATCAGGCTGCGGAAGGAGTGCTGCAGCTCCTCGTTCTGCCCGGTGAGCTCCGCCGTCACCGTTCCGGGAAGCGGCGTGGATGCCAGCACCGCGTCGATGTCGCGCGACACGGAGCCGAGATCGCGGCCCGCCAGGTCGGCGTAGACGAGCGCGGCTCGCTGCTGGTCCAGGTGCTCGATCTGACTCGGACCGCGCTCGACGGCGATGTCGGCGACCGACGAGAGCATGACCGGGATCCCCTCCGCGTGCGCGACGACGAGGTTGCCCACCTGACCGATGTCGATGCGGTCGGCGCGCTCGGTGCGGACGAGAATGTCGATCTGGCGGTCACGCTCCTTCAGGCGCGTCGCGGCGTCGCCGCGGATCTTGTTGCGCAGCGTTCTCGAGATGGCGTCGATGTCGAGGTCCATCGCCGATACGCGCGCGCGATTGAAGGCAATCTGAACCTCGGGACTTCCGGGTTGCAGCGAAGCGCGCACGTCGCGCAGTCCAGGCACCTGCCGCAGACGCTGGACGAGGACGTCCGTGGCCTCCGCGAGGTCGTCGAGCTCGAAGCCGTACACCTCGATCTCGATCGGCGTGCGGAAGCTGAAGTAGCTGGGTCGCCGAAATTCGTAATCGAGATCTTCAATCGACTCGAGTTGCCCGCGGATGTCCTCGACCACGCGTTCCTCGACCACATTGTTGGCTCGCTCCTTCAATACGACGTTGATCTGCGCCAAGCTCGGCTTCTTCGAGTTGACGTCGGCGCCGAGTCGATCGGTGCCCCCGACGTCGACGAAGACGGTGCGCAAGCGCCGATCGTGGACGAGGTTGCGCTCGACGTTCGAGATGGTGGCGTCGGTGACGGGCAAAGGCGTGCCGTCCGGGAGCTGCGCCTCGAACGTGAACTCCCCCTGCGTGAACGATGGGATGAGCTCCATGCCGAGCATCGGAACGAGCGCGATGCAGACGGCAAACAGCGCTCCCGTACCCAGAAGGACGGGCGCGCGGTGCGCCAACGCCCAGTCGAGGAGCGGCGTGTACGCCGTCTGAACACGCGAGAAAGCGGCGTCGAAGATCGGGAAGATCGTGCGACGACAAAGTGCCATGAAGGAACCGAGCAACACTCCCGACCGGTTCGACTCGTCGAGCTCGTAGAACGGGAAGAGGAAGCGTAGGATCGCGATGAACCCAACGACGAGTGGGATGATGATGTAACGCCAGATCCCTTTGATGATCGGCGTCAGCAAGCCGTCGAGCACGAGCCAGACGAGCTGACGGATCGGCCACAACAGCAGCCAGACGATGCGAACGATCCAGCGCGCAACGAACCACACGAGCCGGAGCGGGAAGAAAACGAGCCGCAGCACGCGCGGCATCGGAACCACGGCCTCACCGTTCTGGACAGCGTAGGCCTTGAGCGAATCGACTCCGTTCTGCGCCGCGCTCTCGTCCGGCTGCACGCTCGCCAAGCGCCACCAGTAGCCGGGGCGCAGCGCCGAGACCATGGGAATCAGGGTGAGAGCGACGATGAGCGAGACGATGAGGGAGAAGGTGACCGTCAACGCCTGATCCTTGAAGATCTGGCCCGCGACGCCCTCGACGAAGACGATCGGCAAGAAGACCGCGACCGTCGTGAGCGTCGAAGCGACGACGGCGCGCCCCACCTCGTTGGCACCGCGCTCGGCGCTCTCCGGCGCGTTGTCCTCCCCCTTGCGATGGCGGGCGATCGCTTCCAGCACGACGATCGAGTTGTCGACCAGCATGCCCACACCGAGGGCGAGACCCCCCAGCGACATGATGTTGAGCGTCACGTTCATCTGTCGCATCAAGACGAACGTCGCGACGATCGAGACGGGAATCGACATCGCGATGATCATCGTGGAGCGCGGATCCTTGAGGAAGAGGAAGAGGATCAGGACCGCGAGGATTCCACCGATGATGGCGTTCGAGCGTACCTCGTTGATCGAGTTCTCGATGAAGACCGACTGATCGAAGAGGATGGTCGTCTCGACGCCCGGCGGCAGCCTTTGCTGCAGCCAGTCGAGTCGGTCGCGAACACGCTGCGCCACCCGCACCGTGTTGCTGTCCCCCTCCTTGTAGATGGAGACCTGCACGCACTCCCGTCCGTTCACGCGCGAGATGATCTCGCGCTCCTGCCAGCCGCGATCGACGCGCGCCACGTCGCCGAGCGTGACCCGACGACCTTCCTCGTCGAGCAGGATGACGCGCTGGATGTCGTCGACGTCGGCGAGCTCGTTGAGCGTGCGCACGAGGAACTCGGCATCGCGGTCGCGTAGACGTCCACCGGAAGCGTTGATGTTGTTCTGGCTCACCACCCGGGTGACGTCCGTGATCGACACGCCGAGGAGCGCCATCTTGCCCTCGTCGAGGTCGACGTGGATCTCTTCGACCAAGCCGCCCTGGACGCGCGCTGAGGCGACTCCATCGAGAGCCTCCAGGTCTTTCTTCAGCGTCCGATCCACCCAGTGACGCAGAGCGATCATGTTGGAGTCACCGTGAGCCGCCACGCGCAGAACCGGATCGAGCGTAGGGTCGAAACGCAACAGGATTGGAGGGCTCGCATCGTCGGGCAGGCGCACCAGGTCGATCTTTTCGCGCACGTCGAGGCTGGCGTAGTCCATCTCGGTATCCCAGGCGAACTCGAGAACGATCTGGGACATCCCCGACTGCGACACCGAGTGCATCTTGCGCAATCCCTGCACTACCGCAACCGCCTCCTCCAGCGGTTCGGTGATGAAGGCTTCCACCTCGGCCGGTGCCGCGTCGGCGTACTCGGTCTGGATCGTGAGCGTCGGGTAGGAGATTTCCGGCAGCAGATTCACCGAGAGGCGCCCGAGCGAGACGAATCCGAAGAGCACCACGGCGATGGTGGCCATGGAAACCGTCACCGGATGGCGGATGGAGAAGCGGATGATGCCCATGGGTTACTTCCGCGCCACGTCGGTGTCGCCGGCTTCATCCTCGGAGCTCTGCTCCTCGTCGGCGTCCGACTCTGCCGTCTCGGCACCGAGCTCGCGCACGCGCGTTCCGTGCTTCAGACCGCCCTGGCCGACGGTGATGACACGCTGGTCGTCGTCGAGCCCGACGAGCACTTCGGCGAACTCCTCGTCGGTGTAGCCGGTTTCCACACGCACCTTGACGACGCTGTCCGCCTCGGCGCGGAAGACGTAGGTCTCGCCACCATCCTCGATGAGCGCCACCTTCGGGATCACGAGCGCGTCCTCGTGCATGTCGGTCGTGATCTGCACGCGGACGAAGGAACCGATGCGAAGCGTCTCCGGGGCCGCGTCCAGCTCCACGGTGACCTTCACGGTTCCGGAGCGCGTATCGACGACCGGTGCGATCATGCGCACGCGCCCCGGGTGGGAGAGGTCGTCCTTGGCGTCGGGGAAGACGCGCACGCGTTGACCCACCTCGATGCGGTCCACCTGCCGCTCCGGCATGTAGACGCGCACGAGAAGCGGATCGAAGTCGGCCACGTCGAAGAGCGCTTCGTTGACCTGCACATACTGACCGACGTCGATGTGGCGCAGGGTGACGCGACCGCTGAAGGGCGCACGCACCTTCGTGTAGTCGAGCCGAATCTCACCGACGAGAAGCTTCGCGGCGGCTTCGTCCATGAGCAGCTTCTTGTCTTCGAACTCGCGATCGCTGGCGAGATCCTTCTCGAGGAGTGAGCGCGTGCGCTCGTACTCGTTCTGGAGGCTCTGGGCCCGCACACGCAGCTCCTGCAGGCGCGCGGCCTCTTCGGCGTCGTCGATCTGCAGCAAGACCTGTCCGGTCTCGACGTTGTCACCCTCCTCCACGAGGATCTTCTCCACCGTGCCGGCGATCTTGGCCAGCACCTGGGCCTCCTGCAGCGCCTCCACCGTGGCTGTGCCGGTGAAGTAGGAGGGCACGTCACGACGGCTCACCGCCGCCATCTCGACGGGGACCGCGGGCTCCTCCTCTTCCTCCTCCTCGGGCTCCTCGTCGTTCCCACCCCCCAGGAAGGCGAAGAAGCCACCACGCTTCTTCTTCTTGGCCTGGGTCGCGGTCGAGTCTGTCGCGGCGCTGTCGTCGAGCGCCACGGCGGTGGAGTCGGTCCCCGCCGAATCGGCGGCCGTCTCGCTGGCCTCTGCGGTCTCCGGTTCCTCGCCCCTCTGCAACAACGTCGCGCCGGCCACGATCGCAACGAGAACGACGAGGCCGCCCAGGGCGCGCAGAACGCGCCGCCGGCGGCTTCTGGGTTGGTCCTGCGATGCGCTCAAAGCCGCTCCTCTCGCCAGCACCGGGCTCGCAGCCTACGGGTTTCGGTGGATTCGTCTCCCCGCTGAGCACTACGCAGTCGACCGGTGCGAGGTTCGCCCTATTTCCGCCGGTCTGGAACGGAGGGGGGCCGCGGGGCTGCGTTCGGCGCCCGATCCGCTTGGGATCGAGCGGGCACCCGCATGCCGGCGAGCCCGGGACCTCGCTGCGGAGGGGTAAGGGGCGTTCCAGGTCGCGACGGGTGTTCACGCTTCCACAGCTTCAACGGGCCCAGGGGGTGGGAGTGTTACGTCGCCAGCGGCGTGACGTGGCGCTACACTCTGCGAACCCCACGCACGGCATCCGTGCCGATCCGCCGCTTCCGTTCTGCAGGAGGGAGGGGATGTGGTCCAGCCCGAAGCCGTCCTCGAGGCGCGCCCACGCATCGCCAAGTCGATGCACACGACGCCGATGCTGCGCGCTTCGTCGCTGGGGGAGCCGCTGGGGATCGACCTCCACCTGAAGGCGGAGCTGTTCCAGAAGACCGGTTCCTTCAAGGTGCGCGGCGCCCTGCACAAGGTGTCGCGCCTCGATGCGGTGGAGCGCCGCCGCGGCCTCGTGACGATCTCCGCCGGCAACCACGCCGCAGCGCTGGCGTATGCGGCAACGTCTGCGGGTGTGGCGTGCACGGTGGTCATGCCTGCGAACGCCAATCCGACGAAGGCGGAGGCGACACGCGCCTACGGCGCCGAGGTTCTCCTCCACGGCGACGTGCAGCAGGCGTTCGAGCGTTGCCACCAGCTGGAGCGCGAGCGCAACCTGCGCTACATCCACGCGTTCGACGATCCCGAGATCATCGCCGGCGCCGGAACGCTCGGTCTCGAATGCATCGAGCAGCTGCCCGATGCCGACGCCATCGTCGTCCCCGTGGGAGGTGGGGGCCTCATTGCGGGTGTGGCGATCGCAGTCAAACACCTGCGTGCGCAGACGCGCATCTACGGAGTGGAACCGCAAGGAGCCGCGGCGATGTGGAAAAGCCTGCAGGAGGGGCGGCCGGCGACGCTCGACAAGATCCACACGGTTGCGGATGGCCTGGCCCCGCCCATGGCGGGAAAGCTCAACTTCGAGATCGTGCGACGCTACGTCGACGACATGGTCCAGGTGTCCGACGCCGAGATCCTGGCCGCAATGCGTGACCTGATGACTCGCGCCAAGCTCTTCGCCGAGCCCGCCGGCGCCGCCGCGCTCGCGGCGTTGCAGACGGGTCGAATCCCCACCACGCCCGGCGCCCGTGTGATCGCTGTCGTGAGCGGCGGCAACATCGACCTGGAGCAGCTCCGAACGCTCCTCTGAGTCCGCGCTCCGTTCCCGGGCTCTGCTGCCAGCGGGTGAGCGGCTCCTTCGACCGCGTGGGTCGGCATTGACACGCTGTGCCGCTGGACGTACTCCCACAGCTGGAGGGGTGCCGCTCGGCTGCGCCGATTGGCGCGGGGGGCGAGCGCTGCACCGAGTCTAACCAGGAGGGATCATGCGGAGGACATCGGTCGCGAATGGGATTTGCGCGCTTGCATTGCTGCTGTCTGGGTGCTCGAGTCCCACTCCCGAATGGGAGCAAGCGAATCCGATTCAGCCACTCCCCGAGCCGCCGCTGGGGATTTCGTCGACGTTCGCCGAGCTCGAGGAGGCGCCGACCCCGGAGCGGGTGCGCTTGGGGCGCTGGCTCTTCTACGACACCCGCCTCTCGGCCGACGGCACCATCTCGTGCGCGACGTGCCATCGGCCCGAGAACGCCTTCTCGGAGCCCACGCCTGTTTCGACCGGGATCGATGGTCAGAAGGGGACGCGCAAGGCGCCCTCCTTCGTCAACCTGGCCTGGACGCTCTATCCGCACTTCTTCTGGGACGGACGTGCGGCAGCGCTCGAGGAGCAGGCTCTCGGTCCGATCGAGAACCCGATCGAGATGGGAAACACGCATGACGCGATGCTGCTGGCGCTGCGGGGCGTTCCCGCATACGCGCCGTACTTCGAAGAGGCGTTCGGCACACCCGAGATCAGCGCTCCGCGCGTAGCCAAAGCCATTGCCGACTACGAGCGTACAAGGATGAGCGGCAACTCCCCCTGGGATCGCTGGCGCGATGGCGACGAGAGCGCGGTGTCGGAGCAGGTGAAGATGGGACACGAGCTCTTCTTCGGCAAAGCGCTCTGCAACCAGTGCCACCTGGGACAGAACTTCACCGACAACCTGTTCCACAACCTCGGCGTCGGCTGGGACGCCGAGCAGAAACGTTTCGCGGATCTGGGGCGCTACGTGGTGACACAGAAGGAGGAGGACCAGGGAGCCTTCAAGACGCCGGGCTTGCGCGAGGTCACGAAGCACGCGCCCTTCATGCACGACGGCTCGCTGCAGACGCTGCGACAGGTCGTGGAGCACTACGACGAGGGAGGCATCGCCAATCCGCACCTGAGCCCGAAGATCGAGCCGCTCGACCTCACGCAAGAGGAGATGGATGCACTCGTGGCTCTGATGGAAGCGCTCGAAGGCGAGGGGTACCAGGACACGCCGCCGACGGCGTTCCCTCAGTAATCGGGTTCGCCAGGTCGCGCGGGTCGGCGAGGCTGGCCACGCCCGCTGGGAGCGGGAGCGCGACCGGTGTTGGTCACGGTGCGCTACCAGCGATGGTAGGCAGGATGGCCCGGCTTCACCGCGACGAAGAGGCCACGGCAGGTGGCGCAGACGTGGCCATCCGCCTCAAGCGTGCCTTCGATCGTGGCACGCTCGTCGGTGGACTCGACGACATGGCTCCGCAGCTGCACCGCGCCCCGGCTCGGCGCAGGCCGGCGTAGCTGGATCGTGTACTCGGCGGTGACGGTGCAGGGGGGGCTGTCGGCGCCGGCGCGCTGCATCAAGTGGTAGGCGGCCGTCCAGTTGCAGTGGCAGTCGAGCAGCGAACCGATGATGCCGCCGTTGAGGACGCCGGGAAAGGCTTCGTGGTGCGGCTCGGGCGTCCAGGTGGCGACCACCTCCTCCCCCTGCGGGAAGCTGCGAATGCGCAGCCCCTTGGGGTTGGCGGGGCCACATCCGAAACAGGCGTTGCCGGGTGCGTAACGCTCCTGAAGGCTCGCGGCACCCGCTTCTGCGTCGTGGCCCAACTCTCCTCCTCGGTCTTCGTGGACCTCTTGCGTGCAGCGCAGCGTATCATCTGGCGCCGGAACCGGCACGCCCCGTTCGTGTAGACTGGGGGAAAACCCCACGCGTCACCCACGGAGTCGCAGCGGAACATGCAACACGTCTCTGTCTTCCGGCTATGGTTCCGATCGCCCGCCGCGCGAGAATGCCTGCGACGAGCGCAGCTCCTCCTCGCGTGTCTGCTCCTGCCGTTGCTCTGCGTGGCGACGCGTGCCGACGAGAAAGTGCCCGCCGCAGGCAAGGTGGTCCTCGTCGAGCTCTTCACGAGCTCCGGCTGTCCCCCTTGCATTGCCGCCGACATCGCTGCCGACAAGCTGCTCGAGAACTACTCCTCGGACGAGGTCGCGTTTCTCATGTACCACATGCACGCGGGCTACCCCGATCCAATGGGGAGCCGCGTGAGCATCTCGCGCATGCAGCTCTACGGAGCCCGTGGCGCACCCACGTTGGTGGTCGACGGCGGGCGCAAGACCAGCTCCGGAGGCGGCGCCAGCCAGGCGGAGAAGCTCTACGCCATCTACGAGCGCGGCATCGAACGCCGGCGCGAGGTGAGCACGCCGCTGTCGCTGCAGTTGCACGGTCGCGTCGAGGAGGGCACGCTGCTCCTGCAGGCGCGGCTCGAGTTGCTGGATGAGCATCTGAGTTCGAGCAAGCTCGTGCTGCACGTGGCTGTGGTCGAACGTTCGATCTCCTATCGTGGCGAGAACGGTGTGGACCACCATCCGATGGTCGTGCGTGCGATGCTGAACGCAGGCCGTGGCGTCGACGTGACGTGGAACGACGAGAGCTTCGAGATCGACGCGCGCTTCCGGCTCGCCGACGTCGAAGCGGATCTACTCGCGCACCTGGAGGATGTGGAGGCGCGCTTCGCCGGAGACGTATGGAGAGGCTTCTCACGCAAGATGCACGAGGTTGATCCGGCCAACCTGATGTTGGTGGCGTTCGTGCAGGAGGCGAGGAAGCACGAGGTTTTGCAGGCCGCCGGGGCACCTGTGGAGTGAACGCACCGCGGTGTCCGCCAAGAAGGAGGAACCCATGCCGAGCAAGTCGTGTGTGATGTGTGAGCGGCCCGCGAGCGACGTGCCGCTCCTCACGTTGGATTACCGGGACTCGACCTTCTGCGTCTGTCCGCAGCATCTCCCGGTCCTGATCCACGACCCGGGACAGCTGATCGGGAAGCTGCCGGGGGCCGAGCGTCTGCGACCGTCCGACATCCACGACTGAGGCGGCGTCTGTGTAGGAGGAGTTCGACATGAGCTCGTTGCACCGCATCCTGGTCCCACTGCTCCTCCTTGGCCCGGCTGCAACCGCAGCGCAGGATGGGCTCGATGCCGCGCTGCAGAGCGTGCGCGCGGAGGCGATCCGCGCGCACATGGCGTTCTTGGCCGACGATCTGCTCGAGGGACGCGAGACCGGCACGCGCGGCTATCAGCTGGCCGCAAACTACGTCGCGACCCAGCTCGATCTCCTGGGGCTGAAAGCGGCGGGCGACGACGGCGGATTCCTGCAGTGGATGCCGCTGCGGCGCGCGCAGCAGATCGAAACGGAGTGCCGCTTTACGCTCGTCGGCGAGACCGAGGCGCAGGAGCTGGTCTACGCCCAGCACTACCTGATGACGGCGGATGCGTTGCGCGAGACGTCGGATGTCGCGGCGCCCCTCGTGTACGTGGGGTACGGCGTCAGCGCGCCCGATCTGGGCTACGACGACTACGCCAACGTCGACGCGACCGGCAAGGTGGTCGTCCTCCTGCGCGGCGCCCCACCCACGTTTCCACACAATCAGCGCGCCTACCACGCCACGTCGCGCGTGAAGCAGAGGCTGGCGGCCGAGCGCGGCGCCGTCGGGATGTTGCAGTTTCTGACGCCGGAGGACGCCGCCAAGCGACCCTGGGAAAAGAGCGTCGTCAACTCGAAGATTGCATCGATGCGCGCGCTCGATGGCGACGGCAACCCGACCGCTGTGCAGCCGGAGCTGCGCATTCACGCCTTCCTGAGCCGCCAGGGGGCCGAGGCGCTTTTCGCCGGGGCGTCCTCTTCGCTGCAGGAGGTGTTCGCGGCGGCCGCGTCGGGGGAGACGCACTCGCTCGACCTGCCGTACAGCGGTCAGCTCAAACGTGCGAGCCGACATCAACGCGTGCGCTCCTGCAACGTTGCGGGGCTCCTGCAGGGGTCTGACCCACTGCTGCGCGACGAGGTCGTCGTGTACACCGCGCACCTCGATCACCTCGGTGTCGGAGCCACGGTGGAAGGGGATAGCATCTACAACGGCGCCTTCGACAACGCCTCCGGAACGGCCGTCCTGCTCGAGATCGCGCGTGCCTTTGCCAGCATGCCGCAAGCGCCGAGGCGCTCTCTTTTGTTCCTCGCGGTGACGGGCGAAGAGAAGGGGCTTCTCGGTTCCGAGTACTTCATGGAGTTTCCGACAGTGCCGCGCGAGAACATCGTCGCCAACATCAACCTCGACATGTTCCTGATGCTGCATCCGATGCGCGACCTCATCGCCTTCGGCGAGGAGCACTCCACGCTGACGCGTGCGGTGGCGCGTGCAGCGGATCGGCTGGGGTTCGAGGTCACGCCCGATCCCATGCCGGAAGAGGTCATCTTCGTCCGCAGTGACCAATACTCCTTCGTGCGCCGAGGCATTCCAGCGCTCTTCCTGGTGGCCGGCGGCAAGGGACACGAGCCGGGAAAGGTGCACTTCAGCACCTGGATCCGGGACATCTACCACACCCAGAAGGACGACCTGGGCCAGGACGTGGATTACGGCGCCGGGGTGACCTTCACGCAGGCGAACGTGCTCATCGGTTACGAGATCGCCAACGAGGAGGGTCGTCCACGCTGGAACGACGGCGACTTCTTCGGCGATCTCTTCGGACGCACGAACGCCGCCGATGCGTCGCGCTAGATTCCCGCTCGGACGTTTGAGGCGAACACGGCGCGCGGGTGCACTCGCACCTTCGGGGGACGCTCGGCGGCGCGCCTCCGCGCGCGCCGCTCTCTCTCGGCACGCGCGCGGCTCGGGCATCCTGCCCTCGCTTGCGCGCGCGTGACGCCCCCGAAGGTGGAGTGCACCCGCGCGCCTCGACACCAAGGTCAACCGCACGCAGTCGCAATCGAAGTCGGTTGCGTTTCGCCGAGTCCGACTCGCGCCGGTCGCCTCGCCGCACACGCACTGCAACGGCCAGGCGGCAGCGGGCTCGATCACACGAGGGGTCACGCGGGCGCTCCCGCCCGAAACGTTCGGGACGGAGCGCCGTTTGTAGCGTCCACGCAAACCTCGATCAGTCGCCAGCCGTCGGCGTGTGCGGGATACGGCGCGGGCGCACGATCCGGAGCCGGCGCAACGTGCCGATCGTCCCACGCTTCATGAGCCCGGGCAGATCCTCGGCGAGCGTCACCGTCGTCGGCAGCAGGACGAGCGTCAGGACGGTCGAGATGGCCAGTCCTCCCATGATGACGAGCGCCATCGAGTAGTAGTAGACCCCCGCCAGCGTCGGTTTCTGCACCACGATCGGCACCAGGGAGAGGAGCGTCGTCGTCGCCGTCATGAGGATCGGCCGCAGGCGCTCGCGGCCACCGTGGATCATTGCCGTGATGCGCTGCTCGCCGTGACGCCGGTAGGTGTTGATGTGCTCGATCATGACGATGCCGTTGTTGACGACGATGCCGATGAGAAGGAGGAGCCCCACCGCCGCCGGTTGATCGAAGTCGGTGCCGCTCGCATACAGCGTCCACGCCGCGCCGCTGATGGCGAAGGGGAGCGCGATCAGGAGAGCCACGGCTTGGCGCATCGACTCGAACAGGCTGGCCATGACCGCGAAGATGAGCAGCAGAGCCAAGATCAGGTTGTCGCGAAACTCGGTGGCCTTCTCCTGCTGCCGGCGTCCGAAGTTGCCGAAGCTCCAGGCGTAGCCGTACGGCATCGCGAAATCCTGCATCGCTGCACGCACCGACTTCATGTGCTCGTCGCGTGTGCCCTCTTCGTAGCGCGCTCCCACCCACACGCTGGTGCGGCGGGCGTCGCGATTGATGCGCTCCGCTCCGGGGACGACACGAAAGTCGGCAACGGCGCCGAGGGGGATGGTGGCACCGTGGTCTGCCTGTAGCCTCAGGTTGCGCAGCTGTGCCAGGCTCTCACGATCCTGCTCGTCCAGGGTGAGTCGCATCTCGACCTCGCCGTTGGCGGTGCGGAAGCGGCGCAGCGGACGACCGCGGAAGGTGAGCCCGACGACCTGCCCCGGCTGATCGAGGTTCATCCCGTAGCGGTGCGCCAGCACCCGGTCGATGCTCACGTGCACCTCCTGCTGCCCTTCGCGGTTGCTCGAGAAGCTCTCGTAGAGGCCGGGAATCGCTTCCAGTCGCTTGCGTGCAGCATCCGCCAGATCCGCGAGCACCTCCGAATCCTCACCCGTGAGCTGGAAGGCGACGCGTTTGCCGCGATCCTGGCGCCAGAACTGGCGGTTCTCCATGACCTCGAGCTTGACGCCGGCGACGGCCGGGAGCGCGTCGCGCAGGCGCCGCCGGATGCGCGTCATGTCCTCCTCGGTGGCGTGACCCTCCTTCGGGTAGAGCCGCGTCAGCGTCCAGCGGTCGCTCCAGAAGCTGTAGATCGAGCGCAGGTTGAAATCGTCCCGGTACGGTTCGAGCGCCTGTTCGACGACGGTGACGAGCTCCTCCTTGCGCTCCAGGCTCGGCTCCTCGCTGAACTCGTAGCGCACCTGCACGAACATCTCGCTCTCGTTGGTGTCGAAGTTCATGTCGATGTGCGTGAAGGGGAAGACCGCCGAGGCCGTGATCCCGAGCCCCACGATCGGTGCGATCCAGCGGTGGCGCAGATTGAAGCCGAGCGCACGCACGTAGTGTTTCTCCAGCCAGGTCATGAAACGGCCTGGCTCCTGCGCTTTGGCGCGAATGAAGCGCGACGTCGCCAGCGGGATCAGGGTCTGGGTGACGAAGAGCGACGCCAGCAGCGTGATGGCGACCGTGAGGCCGAGCTCGCGCAGGTAGATGTTCATCTCACTCGGCTTGTTGAAGATGAGCGGCAGGAAGGCGATCACCGACGTGAGCGTGGCTGCGGTCACCGCGAGCGACACCTCGCGCGAGCCGACAAACGCCGACTTGCGCGCGCTGTACCCCTTCGACTGGTAGCGGAAGATGTTCTCCATCACAACGACGGCGTTGTCCACGAGCATGCCGATGCCGACGATCAGCCCGAGGAGCGTGAGCGTGTTCAGCGACTTCCCCTGCAGGAAGATCACGCCGCAGGTGGCGATCAGCGAGAAGGGGATGCACACCACCGCAACGAGCGTGGTGATGAGACGGCGCAGGAAGGCGTAGAGGACGATCGTCGCCAGGATGGCACCGACGACCCCCGTGTTGCGCAGGTCGTCCAGCGTCGTGCGGATCTCCTTGCCCATGTTGAACCACACGAGGATGTTGATTCCGTCCAGCTCCGGATCGGTCGCCATCCCCTGCAGACGCGAAACCACCTGATCGCAGATGACGACAGCGTTGGCGCTCGGCTCCTTGTTCACCGTGATGCCGACCGCGAAGTTGCCGTCGAGGTGGCGCCCGTACTCGAGCGGCGGCTCCTCGTAACGCACGTCGGCCACGTCGCGCAGCTTCAAGCCGCGCTCGTTCAGCGGCAGCTGGGCGATCTCCTCGACGGCGGCGAATGTCGCCACCGTGCGCAGGCTGTAGCGGTTCTCGTCGCCACGCAGCGTGCCGAGCGCTTGGTCGAAGTTGTTGTTCTGCAGCAGCCGCACGACGTCGCGCACGTCGACGCGGTGGCGCGTGAGATCCGTGAGGCGCAGGTTGATGCGCACCTCGCGCGGGTTGACCCCGTCCAGATTCACCTGCGCCACACCGGGGATGCGTTCGAGCGGTCGGATGATCTTGCGATCGAGCAGGTCGTAGCTGTGGCTGAGGTCGAGCTTCGACGAGATGCGCGCCTCGAGAACCGTCTCGGAGGTCTCGACCGCGTCCCAGTTGCTGGAGACGCTGATCTCCCCGATGTCGTCCGGCAGCTCCTTCTTGATGCGATCGATCTTCTCGTGCACCTCGACGCGGACGAGATCCATGTCCATGGCCCAGTCGAACTGGGCGCGGATGCCGCCGCCGTTCTGGTCGCACCAGGACCACATGTGCTTGAGGCCCTTGACCGAGCCGATGCTCTCCTCGAGAGGCCGCACGATGCTGCGCTCCACCTGCTCCGGCGAGGCATTGGCGTACGGCACGCGAATGAAGAGCGCCGGCTCATCCACCTCGGGGAGGAAGCCGAGCGGCAAGCGGTCGAGCGCGATCATGCCGATGACCGCGATGCAGACGAGAGCCATGAGCGTTGCGATGGGACGGCGAATGGCGATTTCCGGCAGCGTCATGCGTCCTCCCACTCAGTCGGTCGCGGAAACGGCACCCGGGATGCCGTCCGCGCTGAGCTCCTCCAGCTCCGACTCCGCCTTCACGCGCGACGGCACGATCATGTACGCCGCCGGGATCACGAGCAAGGTCAGGAAAGTGGAGACGGCGAGGCCGAACGCCACGGTCACCGCCAGCGGTGCGCGCAGCTCGGAGCCTTCCCCGATTGCCAGCGCCATCGGCACCAAGCCGAGCACCGTGGTCAGGGTCGTCATGAGGATCGGGCGCAAGCGCAGGTGCCCCGCCCGCACCACCGCGTCGAGCTTCGCCAGACCGGAGCGACGGCCCTGGTTGATCGCGTCCACCAGGACGATGGCGTTGTTGACGACGATTCCCGCCAGCAGGATGCAGCCGATCAGAACGATGACGCTGATCGGATGCCCCGTGATTCCGAGACCCAGAACGACGCCCACCGCCGAGAGGGGAATGGTGAAGAGGATCACGAAGGGGTGCACGAGCGACTCGAAGGTGGCGGCCATGACCAGGTAGACGAGAAACACGGCGAGGGCCAAGGCGAAGCCGAGGCTGCCGAAGCTCACCTGCATCTCCTGGTTTTGGCCCCCGAGCTCGACCGCGACGCCCCGCGGCGGCGGCGTCGCCGCCAGCGTGGCGCGGATGTCGCCGATGACGTCGCCCAGGCTCCGCCCACTCAGGCTTGCGGAGATCACGGCGGCGCGTTGCTGCTGCAGTCGATGGATCTCGGCCGGGCCGCGCGCCAGCGTCACCTCCGCGACCGAGGTGAGGCGGATCGGCACCCCCTCGCGCTCGGCGATGACCAGGTTGCGGATGTCCTGCATCGTGTTGCGATCCACCTCGCGATTGCGCAAGCGGATGTCGATCTGGCGATCCGCTTCCTTGAAGAGGGTCGGAACCGCACCCTGCACCCGGTCGTGCAGCGTCTGGGAGAGCGCGCCGAGGTCGAGGTCCAGCGCCGCCAGGCGTTGGCGGTCGAACACGACCTGCAGCTCCGGGTTGCCGAGCTCGAGCGAGGAGCGCACGTCGGTCAGCCCGGGCACGTCGCGCAGCGAAGGCAGGAGGGTTTCGGAGTAGCTGCGCAGGAGCTCCAGCTCCTCGCCGAAGAGCACGATCTCCACCGGCGTCCGCAGGCTGAGGTAGGAGGGCGTGCCGATCTTCGTGCGCAGGTCGGGAGTCTCGTCGATGCGCTTCCGCATGACGTCGAAGACGGCGTTGCGCGCGTCGGCGTCGGCGTCGCTGCGCAGGACGATGTTGAGCTGCCCCAGGTTCTCGTCCCGCGTTCGCAACGACAGGCCGCCGGCGACTTGACGGCTGCCGACGCTCGTGTAGTAGCGTTCCACCGCGCCTGCGTCCGCGGCGACCGCTTCCATCGTGGCGAGCGCACGGTCGGTCGCGGCCAACGACGCGCCCTCCGGCATCATCACCTCGTAGTAGAACTCCCCCTGATCGAGCCGCGGCACGAGCTCGGCACCGAGCTGCGGCACCACCCGCACAGCGAGCGCAAAGGCGACAAAGCCAAAAGCGAGCGGCACCCAAGGCCGCCGCAGAGCTGCGCGCAGAGCGCGATCGTAGCGCTGCGAGAAGGCACCGAGGGTGTGTGCCGGCGCGGGGCCGTGCGCGCTGCGCGCGCCGCGCTTCCCGGCGCGCGCGCCACCGAGCGAGCTCAGCATCGGGATCAGTGTGATCGCGACGAGGAGCGAGGCGATCAGGCTGATCGTGACGGTGAGGGCCTGATCTCCGAAGAGCTGCGCGGCGATCCCCTCGACGAAGAGGATCGGCACGAAGACCGACACCGTGGTGAGCGTCGAGGCGACGACCGCGCCCCCCACCTCGCGTGTGCCCTCCACCGCGGCGCGCGCCATGTTGGCGCCGCGCTCGCGGGCGCGGAAGATCGCTTCGAGAACCACGATCGAGTTGTCCACGAGCATTCCGACGCCGAGCGTCAGCCCACCCAGCGACATGATGTTGAGCGAGACGTCGAGCCGGTACATCAGCATGAACGTCGCCACGACCGAGATCGGAATGGAGGTGGCAATGATGAGCGCGCTGCGCGGGTCGCGCAGGAAGAAGAGGAGTACGGCGATTGCGAGCACGCCTCCGAGCAACGCGGCAACGCGCACGTCGTTGATGCTCTGCACGATGAACTCGGATTGGTCGAAGAGAACGGCAAGCTCGTACCCTTGCGGAAGATCTTCGCGCACCTCCTCGATCTTCCGGCGCAGCGAGCGCGCCACCTCCACCGTGTTGGCGTCTCCCTCCTTGTAGATGGCGAGCTCGACGCACTCGGTCCCATCCACGCGTGTGATCTCGACGCGCTCCCGGTGACCGCGCGTCACCGTGGCGACATCGCGCAGGTACACGGGCGCACCGCCCTGCAGACTCACGACGAGCGCACCGATGTCATCGAGGTCGTCGTACTCGTTCAGGGTGCGCACGAGGTACTGGCTGTTCAGGTCGCGCAGCGAACCGCCGGGGAGATTGATGTTCGATACCTGGATGAGATCGGCGATGCGTTGCAGCGGGATTCCCATGGCCGCGAGCTTGCCCTGGTCGACGTTGACCTGGATCTCCTCCTCCAGGCCGCCCTTCACCTGTGCCGCGGCGATTCCGGGCACGGTCTCGAACTCCTGCTTGATGCGCTTCTCCGCCATGTAGCGCATCTCGTAGAGGTCGTCGCCTCCGTAGAGCGCAAGTCGCGCGATGGGATCGAGAGACGGATCGAAGCGCAGCACGACCGGGTCCTCCGCGTCATCCGGGAGAATGAGGCGGTCCAGCTTTTCGCGCACGTCCATCGCCAGCATGTCCATGTCGGAATCCCACGTGAACTCGAGCGTCACCTCCGAGACTCCGGCGCGCGACACGGAGTGGATCGACTGCAGGCCGCGCAGGACGCCGACCGCCTCTTCGACCGGGCGTGTGATCAGGTTCTCCACCTCGCCCGGCGCGGCGTCCGGGAACTCGGTCTGCACGGTCAGAGAGGGGTAGGAGATGTCGGGGAGCAGGTTGACCGATAGACGGCTGTAGCCGACGACACCGAAAGCGAGGATGGCCAGCGTTGCCATCAGCACCGTGACGCGGCGCGCCACGGCGAACGCCACGAGCGTGCGGATCATGAGCCTCCGCGTTGTGCTGTCGGTGAGGTGCTGTCGCTCATCACGGCGGTGTCGCCGTCGAGAATGCGGATGCGTCCGCCGTCGCGCAGCGAGCGCTGGCCCTTCACGACGACCAGATCGCTCTCCTCGAGGCCGGTGCGGATCTCGGTGTAGGCGTCGTCGATGAAACCGATCTCGACGCCGCGGCGCACGGCGACGCTGTCCTGGGCGACGTAGACGACCTGGTCGCCACGGTCTTCGAACACCGCGATGTTGGGAACGCGGAGCACATCCTGGTGGCGCTCGGTCACGACGCTGACGTGTGCAAAGTCGCCGGGTCGTGTCCCCGCGGGGTAGTCGTCCACTTGCACGGTGACCTTCACGGTGCCGGTGCTCGGGTCGATGATCGGGCTCACGAGACGCACGACACCCGTGAGCTCCTCATGGTTGCTGTCGAGGAGGAGCCGTACCTGCTGGCCGACGCGCAGTGTGCCCATCTCCTTGGCCGGGACGTGGATGCGCGCCAGGAGCGGCTCGAAGTTCGCCACCTGGAAGAGCGGGGTTCCGACGCTGACCGTCTGCCCCACCTCCACGAGGCGCTGCGTCACCATGCCATGAAAGGGTGCACGCACGCGTGTGTAGGAGAGCTCGTGCGCAGCCAGGTCGCGTTCCACCTTCGCCTTGTCCAGGCTCGCCTTTGCCAGATCGAACTCCGCCTGCGTCACGACGTCGCGAGCCAGCGACGCCTGCTGGCGTTCGTAGATGGTGGTCTGCTCGGCGAGCGCGACCTCGGCCTGGTCGAGCCGCAGGCGCGCCTCGTCATCTTCCAAGCGCAGGAGCTCGTCGTTCTCCTCGACGCGGTCCCCCTCCTCGCGGAGGATGCGCTTCACCACCCCCTGTGCGCGCGAGAGGACCTCGGCACGGTTCTCCGCCTCCAGCGTTGCCGTGGTCGTGTAGCGTGCCACGATCTCGCCCCGGGAAACTCCCTCGACGGCGACGCTCGTGGGGGGATCGACTCGGCCACCGCCACGCCCGGCGTTGCCGCGAGGCCCATCCCCTTCGTCTCCGCCACAACGGGCGCCCGCGGCCAGGAGGGCGGCGAGGCCGCAGGCCGCCAGTGTCGGGCGTGTGAAGCGTCTGACAGCGTGGCGCCGCCGGCGTGCGTGGGTCATCGTTCCCCTTCAGGATTGTTGGTCGAAAGGAAGCCGTCGAGCTTCGAGGAACTACTACCGCGACGACGATAGAGTTCCAGCGAGGTGGCTTCATTCTAGCCGAGACCGCGGCGCCACGCGCGCGATCTTCTCTGCCCTTGGCGAGGCGAAGCGGCGGCCGGCACAACGTGCCTTGTGTCGGCCGCTCGCTTTCTCCCGCTCCAGGCGCGGTTCCCGAGCGCTGCCGCCGTCCCGTTCAGCTCTTCTTGCGGATCTGCACGCTGCCCGGAGGTGGGACCCAGCCTGCGGGCCGCGTTGCCGAAGCCGCGTCGAACAGGAAGGCCTCGCACTCCTGCATGAGAAGTTGGCGCACCTGCGGATCGGAGAGGCGCAGCTCACGCTCGTTGATGAGCAGCAAAGAGTGCTGAATCCATTGATTCCACGCCTCTTGCGAGATCGACTCGTAGATCCTCTGCCCCAGCTCGTTGGCGAATGGTGCGGCGGGGAGCCCAGGGAGCTCGCGATTGAGCTTCTTGCATTGCACCAATCGAGGCCCGGTGGGGGGTTGATTTGTCGTGCTAGACTGACCCATCTCGCCTCGTCGTGTGTGATTGACTTTCGAGCCGGTGCGCCATCGTGTGGCAGGGCAGGGGTTTGAGCGGAGATTGTAGAGGCCGGGCGGCAATCGGGCAATACCGCGATGATGCTGGTAAAGAGGGCCCAGGACGCGTATATTACAGTATTGTAGGAACGAGGAGAGGAGAGCTTTGACTAAGAGGAAGTCCCCCCGCTCTACCGCAGCCAAGGCCAAGGCCAAGTCCAAGAAGAAGAGTGCGAGCCGGCGAAACGGCAACAAAGCCAAGCGGTCACCCCGGAAGAAGGCTCCGGCCGCGAACGTCGAGGCCGTCCCGAGCGGCCCCGGTCCGCGCATGCAGCAGATCCTCCAGGCCGAGATCGCCCCCTGGGCTCGCGATACCTTCAGCGACGAAGAGGCCCAGTTGCGCGAGCTGAAGCGCATGCCCGTGCGCAACGTCTACGACAGCGAAGAGGCGCGGCGCCGACTCGTCGGGCGCGCGCCGACATCCGGGAAGCGACGCTTCTCGCGTTCGAAGGGCACGGCGGCATCCAGCTCCTGATGGCTGCCCGCGCGCTCCCAGTTTCGATCCAACCTCGCTAGATCGCGCACTCGAACGCGTGTCCGCGCCTGTTTGGTGCTGCTCGGTGCTCTGCTGCACGACGCCGCGGGTTCGTCTATTCCTCCTGGAACAGGATCTCTTCGAAGAAATCGACGACGCGCGGATCATCGACTTGTGAAAGCCAGAAGATGGCGCTCTCGCGCAGCTCCGGATGCGCCGCGGAGCGCGCCACGCGCAGGAGTGCCGGGACGCTCTGGTCGGCGGGGCGCTGCGACAACGCGAAGACCGCGTGCTTGCGGATCTCCACATCCTCGTCGTCGTCGCGCACGAAGGCGTTGAGGTCCGCGGTCACCGCATCGCCCACAGCCTGGCCGAGCCAGAAGACCGCCTGCTTGCGCACTTCGCGCGACACCTCGTGGTCACGCGCCACGGCCAGCAGTGGCGCGACGCTCTCCTCCTGCGGGCGCTGCGACAGCGCGAACACCGCGTGCTCACGAATCTCGCGCGGCTCGCGTCGCGCCCGGATCCACGCCACCAGATCCTGCGCGACCCCTTCGGCGTCGCTGCGCGCGAACCAGAAGATCGCGCTCTTGCGCACGTCGAGCGGGCGCTCGCGATCGCCCGCCAAGCGCCGCAGCTGCGGCGTGTGGTCGACGCCTGCGGCCAGGACGGCGGCAGCGAGTGCATCCTCCGCCACCTGCCCGTGGCCCTCGAACGCCAGCGTCATCAGAAACTGCGACGCGAGCAGCGCTGGAACCGAGCCGAGGTCACGCGTTCCGCGCGGGGCAGTTCCCCAGCGGCCGCCCACCTGTCGTTTCACGCGCACGACCTCAGCGTCGCGCAGCGTGAGCGTGACGCGCACCGGGCCAGGCTCGTAGCGTCCTCTCCAGCCGTGGTCGTCCTCCGGGACCTCGCCCGGATGCATGATCAGGACGCTTCCACCATCTCCCCACACTCCCGCACGCGCGGCAAAGAGGAAGCGGAGCTTGCCATTCTGGACCTCCCGGGCGGCGTCCTCGAGCGCGTCTGTCCGCGCCTGCAACGACGTCGTCGCCAGGAGGAGCAACGTGATGCTGGTGGCTTGAAGCATCCGCATCATGGCTCGATCAACTCCTCGAGGATGCCGATGGCGCGCGGATCGTTCGTCTGGCTGAGCCAGAAGATGGCGTTCTTGCGCAACTCGAAATCCTCCTCGGTGCGGACGATGTGGATCAGGATGTCGACGCAAGCGCTCTCGCGCCTCTGGGAGACGACGAAGATCATCTTTTCCCGCAGCTCGGGGTCCTCGAAGGTGTCGTAGAGAGATCGCAGATCTTCGCATGCAATGAGACCCTGTTGGCCGGCCCAGAAAAGCGCGTTCTCGCGCAGCTCCATCTCTTCGCTCTCGTCGCGGACACGCTCCAGGAGCCACGCCTGGCTGCGATCGTTCTGCTGTTGTGCGATCGAGAAGATCACCTTCTCCTTCAGCGCCGGCTCGTCGAGATCGGCGTACACGCCGGTGAGGAACTCGAAGTTCTCGTCGGCGTGGTGCTGGCCGAGCCAGAAGATGGCGTTCTCCCGCAGCTCCACCGACTTGCTCGAATCGCGCGCGTACTCGCGCAGGATGGCGCCCGCGTGTGCGCTCCGATGCTGCGACAGTGCGAAGATCGCCTTCTCCTGGATGGCTTCCTCCTCCGAGTTGAGGAGGATCTCCTCGAGCGCGTCGACCGCCTCGGGACCGCGCACCTGGGAGAGCCAGAAGACGGCGTTCTCGCGCACCTCGAGATCGGGATCGTTGCGTGCCACGTCGAGCATGATCCCCAGCGTCTCGGGACTCTGCTTCTGCGACAGGATGAAGATCGCCCTCTCGCGCATCTCGACGCTGCTCTTGTCGCGGTTGTCGATGAGGACCTTGCGCAGAATCGGCATGGCCTTGTCGGGGTTCATCTGCAGGAGCGCATTGAGTGCGATGATGCGCAGCTCCTCGTCGTCGCCCTCTTGCGCGTAGCCCGTCACCTCTTTTGCGGAGGACTCCTCTCCGAGCTCTGCGAGCCGTGCATGGATTCGCGCCTCCAGCTCCTGTGCGTCCTCGTACGTCGCGGTGCCGCGATAGCCCTCGTAGAGCTTCTGCAGCTGCTCGAGCGCGCTGTCGAGATCCTGCCGGCGACCGCGCTTGTAGAGCGCGAAGGCGTGCCAATAGAGCGCATCGTCCGCGTAGGCCGATTCACCGTACTTCTCGTGCACGCGCTCGAAGTACTTGGCAGCGTCCCTGTAGCGCGCCCGATTGAGCGCCTCGCGTGCCTTTTCGAAGTCGGCGAAGCCGGGATCCTCCGGGTCCTCCTGGGCCCGCGCCACCAGAAAGGAGTCGAGCGCGCGTGAGAGGGTGACTTCGCCGTCGGACGCCACCTCCACGGCAGCTTCGACGACTCGCTCCCCGCCGACCGCAGCGTCGCCTGCGGCGAAGGCTGCGATCGACACGATCATCCAGATCGGATTGCTTTTGCGCTGAAGCATCGTTCGACTCCTCATGTTCCGGCCCCGGCTGGCCACTGGGGCATCAAGAGACGCAGGCGTTCCATGACGCCGCGTTGATCCATGCTGTCGGCGACCCACTGCCGCTCCTCCATCCGGCGCTTGGTCGCGGCGCGTACGATCTGCGCGAGAACGAGCTCCAGATCCTCGAGAAGCTCGCGATACTCCAGGTCCTCCGCCGCCGGCGAGTCGAGGAGCAAGCGCGTGTCTCCGAGGAGCTCTCGCGCCCAGGAGGAGAACTCCGCGTCGCGCTCGCTCGGCTCCGCGTCGGAGCGGAACTGGGTGAGCAGGACTTCGGCGCGGCCGAAGTGTTTCTCGGCGGCGACCCGGTAGGCGGCCGGCACGACCGGCGCGCGTGTGGTCGGGTCCGATGCCTCGACGACGGGGGAGGGCGGCCCACCGCTTTCGGGTGCGGTGAAGCGCCCGATGGCGATTCCCAGGAGCAGGAGCGCGGCGACCGCGGCACCCGCCCACACCCAGCGGCGCTCGAAGAGCGTCCGCTGACGCTGGAAGCGGCGTTTGCTGCGCTCCGCCTGGATGCGCGCCCAGATCTCCTTGCGCGGAGTCTCGGGCGGCTCGTTGTACTCCGCGGCATGCTCGCGCACGAAGTCTTCGAAGCGATCTTCCGGCATCATGACGTCCACTCCGGCGCGAAGCTCACCAGGTCGCGGCGCAGCGCAGCGCGAGCGCGCGCAAGACGCGCCTTCGACGTGCCAATGGGGATCGCCATGATCGTGGCGATCTCCGCGTGCTTGAACCCCTCGACATCGTGCAGCAGGAGCACGGCGCGATGGTCGTCGCTGAGCTGGTCGATGGCATGCGCGAGCGCCGACCTCAAGACCGGATCCCCCTTCGGATCCGCGCCCACCCCCCGTGCGCCGTCCAGATCCGTCTCGCGTTGGCGGTGGCGCTTCACCTTGCGCAGACCGTTCAGGACCACCGACATCGTGATCGAGTGCAGCCAGGTGGAGAGCGCGGCGTCGCCGCGAAACGACGGCAGGCGGTCGAAGGCGCGGATGAAGGTCTCCTGTGTGAAGTCTTGCGCCAAGGTCTCGTCTCCAGTCATGCGATGGGCGAGCCGAAAAACACGATCGACGTGGCCGTCGTACAGGGCTCTCTCGGCGGCCGCGTCACCGGCAAGCACGCGGTCGATCAGCTGTCGTTCCTGCACGCGCTCCTCCGGGATCACGCTCCTTCGTCCTCGACCCATGAGACACGCCGTGGCGCCCGAGGGTTGCACGGCACGGGTCGAGTTCCATGCAACCACATTGTGCCGCAGCGTGTCTCAGCGGAACGGAGCGGAGCAGGCGAACCGACCACAGGTCGGTCGAGGCGTGGGGTCCGTTGTGCCCGCCGCGCCGAACGAAGAAATGGAAACCTCGGGCGGGAGTTTTCCGTAAGCGCGAATGTCGCTGGCGTATCCCCACGAGGTGTCCTCTGGAGCAGACACAGAAGGGATTGGCTCCCATGCCTTCGAGCCGCCAGCGCCAAACCGCCGCAGCCCGCGCGCTCACCGCACTCCCGATGCTGCTCCTGCTCGCGCTCTCACCTCTCCACGCCTTCCAGGGCTTCGACCCGAATGGCCAGGGGAGCCGCTACCCGCGCGAGGCGAACGGCCGCCAGACGAGTGCTCCGAGCATTCGGGCCCAGCGCGTGGAGTTCGAGCCCGTGCGCGTCGACGGGGTCCTGGACGACCCGGTCTGGCGCGCCGCGGAGGCGGGTACCGGCTTCTCCATGCATGAGCCGGATCGCGGCGGGATTCCCAGTGAGGAAACGGTTTTCAAGGTGGCGTACGACGACAACGCCATCTACTTCGCCGTCGCCTGCTACGAAAAGGACGCGAGCCAGACCAAGAGCGCGTTGTCACGCCGCGACCGCCTCACCGATTCCGATCTCGTGAGCATCTACATCGATCCCTATCTGGATCGGACGACCGGCTACAACTTCCGCGTCAATCCGGACGGCGTGCAGGGCGATCGCTACGTCTTCAACGACGGCGAAATGGATGGCGACTGGGACGCGGTGTGGCAGGCGGAAACGCACCGCAACGGCGACGGTTGGTCGGCCGAGATGCGGATCCCCTTCTCCACGATTCGCTATCGTCCCGCGGAATCGATGACCTGGGGGCTCCAGGTCTACCGTTACATGCAGGGACGCGGCGAGGATGACGGCTGGGTGACGTGGGACAAGGAGACGCGTGGCTTCGTCAGCCGCTTCGGCACCGTCAGCGACATCCGGGGGATCCGCTCACCCCGACAGCTGGAGGTCGTGCCGTACATCGTGCAGCGCAGCACGGACGCGTCGGCGGATGGACGCGAGGGGCTCGACAACTTCGGCAACTTCGGTGCCGACATCCGCTACGGTCTCACCGCCGCCTTGACACTGAACGCTACGGTGCAGCCGGACTTCGGCCAGGTGGAGGCGGACCCGGCGGTTCTGAACCTGTCGCCGTTCGAGACCCGTTTCGACGAGAAGCGCCCCTTCTTCATCGAGGGTGCGCGTTTCTTCCAGCACCCCGACTTCAACCTGTTCTACTCGCGTCGCATCGGCACCGAGGATGAGCTCGGCAACTCGCGCATCCGTTTCGCCGGCAAGCTCACCGGGAAGACCGCAAACGGCTTGTCGGTGGGTGCCCTCGTCGCGGCAACCGACATCGCAGGCACGGGGCAGGCACACAACGCCTTCCGCTCCGGTTCGAATCCGTCGCAGTACTTCGTCGGCCGTCTGGGGAAGGAGTTCGCCGACGGTGCCCACCGCTTCAACGTCATGCAGACCGCGTCGCTGTGGGGTGTGAATCACCGCAACGCCTACACCACTGGAGTCGACTTCGACCTCAATTTCCACGACCGCGACTACAACATCCAGGGCTCGGTCGTGGGCTCGATCGTGGAGCCATCGCCTCTCGACGAGAACCCTGGCGGCACGCGGTATGGCACCGGCGGGGCGGTCGACATCCGCAAGCTCGGTGGCAAGTATCGCGGCGGCCTGTGGGGGCGCTGGGAGAGCGACCGGTTGGACCTCAACGATCTCGGCTTCCTGGGCGCGCCCGACGAGATCGTCGGCGGCTGGTGGGGGCAGCGGCGCTTCGTGGGCGGCGACAGCTCCCCGTTCAACCAGGGCAGCGCCAACATCAACCTCTGGTCGAGCGTTCTCTACGCGGGCGGCGCGAGCCTCGACGCCGAGGGCGTGCCGCTCTGGAAGTACGACCGCGGTCACCATCAAGGCGGGGGCGGCAACGTCAACGGCTGGTGGCAATACAAGAACTACTGGGCGAACTGGTGGGGCGTGTGGGTGAACGTCGAGGGCACCTCCAAGTACGAGACGCGCGGCGGGCCGCTCATGACCGTGCCGGAGCGTTTCGGCTTCTGGTTCGGGGGCGAGACGGATACGCGCAAGCGCTTGAGACTCGACAGCGAGCTCGAGATGAGCTGGAGCGCGGTCGGTACACGGCGCACCGACCTGGAGCTGGGCATGCGCTGGAACCAGAGCACGTCGGTGAACCATCAGATCCGCTTCGGCTACGACGTGCGCCACGAGGATGCGCAGTACATCGACACGTTCACTCACCAGAATGAAGAGGGCACGATCGACGCGAGCCGGGGCATCGGAGGCTCCAGCTACGTCTTCGGCGCCTTGGATCGCACCACGTTCGACGTCACGTTGCGCTCCAACTTCGTATTCACGCGCAAACAGTCGTTGGAGCTCTACGTGCAGCCGTTTTGGGCGAAGGGACGCTTCGCCAGAGGTCGCGAGCTGGTGACGCCCGACTCGTACGAGCTGCGCCCCTACGCCGACTACGACGTCCGCGACGCGGACTTCAACAGCACGAGCTTCAACTTGAACCTCGTTTACCGGTGGGAATATCGGCCCGGGAGCACCCTGTTCCTGGTCTGGACGCAGAGCCGCAACACGGACGAGAGCCGTGCAGACATGGGCTCCCGTTTCAGCGCGGATCCGCGGGCAGGGGTGATCATGCGCAACGAGCCCGAGAACGTCTTCATGGCCAAGCTCACCTACTGGTTCTCGATCTGAGAATGGACGGGTCCCCGTTCCACGCCTCGGAACAGGCTCCCCTCGGGATCGGGGATCCGTTCGCTCGCATCAAGTCGACGGCAGAAGCTGGCTCTCCAGATCGTCCTCTTCATCCAGATTGGTGCTCGACTGCGGCTGCTCGTGCTTGCGCCCGCTGCCGCGGACGAAACGGATACACGCGAAGAAGCAGAGTGCGCCGATCAGATGGGCGGCGAGAGCGACGTGCATTCCGTTCAGCAGGCCCCAGCGGTCGGCGACCCGTCCGACGACCGGGGGCGCCCAGGTGACGGCAAAGAGGTGCACGAAGGCGTTGTAGAGCGCCACGGCGGTCGCATGCGCCCGCTTGGGCGTGAGGTCGTGGAGCACTGCGGTCAGCGGGCCGTGGTACCAGCTCATGAAGAAGCCCGCAATGAAGAAGAACACCAGGAAGAGCGCCTTGTTGCTGATGTGGAACGAGATGAACAGAAAGGGCACGCCGAGCAACAGACCAAGGGCGATGATGAAGATCCGGCCCCACTCGACACGCTGCATCATGCGGTCGGCGAGGGAGGCGCCGACGACGATACCGAGAACGCCCGCGACGAGCAGATTCGCCCCGAGGATGACGCCCGCTTCATCCAGCTCGAAACCCTTCACGCGATGCACGAACGTCGTACCCCAGAAGATGAAGCCGTACGCCGCGAAGGTGATGAACCAACCGCTGACGAGCACCGCCACGTAGGCGCGGATACGCAGCAGCTGCAGAATGGGAACGGGCCGCGCACGCTCCACGCGCGGCTCGCGCAGCCGCGCGATGCGCCACGCCAGGAGAAGGCCGGGGAGCGCAACGATGAAAAGCGCCGGGCGCCAACCCATCCACACGGCGAGCACGCTGCCGAGCCCGAGTCCGACGCAGCCGCCGATGAACATGCCGGCATCGAAGACACCCTGTACGCGCGCACGCAGCGCGACCGGAAAGCTGCCGGTGATGATCGCCGCCGCTGCCGGTGTGAAGGCCGCTTCTCCGACGCCAACCAGCGCGCGCGCCCCCAGGAGCGTACGAAAGGAGGTGGCCAAGCCGCTGAAGAACGTGGCCGCGCTCCAGAACAGGATGCCGAACCCGATCACCCGCTTGCGCGAAGTCCGATCGGCGAGGATGCCGAAGGGCAAGGTGAACAGCGCGTGCACCAGGCTGAACACCGTTCCGAGCAGAGAGACCTGGAAGTGGCTGAGGAGGAAATCGGTCTGGATGAGCGGTACGAGCGCGCCGATGATCTGTCGGTCGATGAAGTTCACCGCGTTCACGAGCGCCAACGTGCCGAGAATGTGGATCTGGTCGCTCGTGAAGCGATTGGAGCTCATTCTACCTTCCGCGCGCGTGGGGTCCCCCAGCGCCTCCTGAGGTGGCCGCGAGGATTCCCCTTTCCGCCACCGATGTCAAACAGGGGTCGTAGTCGCTTCGTTCTCGGGGAGCTTCTGCGATCGATCAGCGCGCCAGAATGGCCCGGGCGGCGAGCATGCCCGGTGTGCAGCTCAAGCCGCCTCCGGGGTGGCTGCCGCTGCCACAGAGAAACAGACCGGGGATCGGGGTGCGGTACTGGTTGCATTCTGGGATCGGGCGCACGAGGAGCTGGTCGAGGCTGTGCTCACCGTGGTGGATGTTGCCACCCGGGAGCGCGTAGCGCGCCTCGAGATCCACAGGCGTCGCAACCTGGCGAGCCGCCACGTCGAGCCCATCGCAGTGCGCAGCCAAGGTCTCCTCGATTCGATCTCCGAGTTGCGTGCGTCGCGACTCGTCCCAACCTCCGTCGAGAGCGTACGGCACGAAGTGAGCCAGGATGGAGACCACGGCGTGCCCCTCGGGTGCGAGCTCGGGCGAGGCGAGGCTCGGGACGTGGACCTCGAGAACCGGGGCGTGCGGCATGCGTCGGTGCTTGGCGCAATCGAAGGCGCGCTCGATGGCGTCGATTCCCCCTGCGATGCGCGCGAACTCGGGTGCGTCGTCGCGGCCGCGAAAACGAAGCGGCGAACGCAGGGCGAGCAGAACGTGCGCCGTGGTTCCACGCGACCGGTAGCGTCCTATCGCATGCGCCACGCGAAGCGGGACGCGGCTCGGCTCCAGCAGACGCAAAAAGAGCGTCGCCGGGTGACACGATGCGGCGACGACGGCGGCCTGCAGCTCCTCTCCATCCGCAAGGCGGACGCCGCGCACGTGGCCCTCGACGCCAACGCGTGAAACCGGTGCGCCCATGCGTACCTCCACACCGGCTGCCTCGGCTGCACGCTGCAGCGCCTCGATGAGCGTGTGTGCTCCGGTTTCGATCCCCGGCCCGGCTGCGCCTTCGCGCAGCAGCAGCGTGGCGTTGCTTCCCGGAGAGCGGGGAGCCATGAAGGTGCCGGCCACGGCCGGAAGCGCCAAGCCGGCTTTCAGCAGGTCGGTCTCGAACCACTCCCCCAGCCAGTCGGCGACGCACATGGGCGTCAATCGGAGCAGCTCGAGCAGATCACGGCGGCCAAGCCGCCGGAGGCGCAGGCCGCGCTTCAGGAGGTCCCAGGCGCCGCTCGACTCCGGGGCGAGCAGGTCGACCGGCGGCTCGTTCAGGAAGGGGCGCAGGATGCCGCGCCAGGTGTCGAGCGCATCGCGATAGCGCACGTAGCTCTGGGCATCGTGAGCGGAGCGCGACTCGATCTCGGCAACGGCACGCCGTGGCTCGCCGCAGAGAAGAAGAGCATCCCCCGGATCCCCGAGCGTGAGCACGTCGGCTGCTTGGCGACGCAGACGCAACCCGTGCCGCTCCAGTCCGAGTGCGGCCACGATGTCGGAGCCGACGCCGCTCGTATCGTGCAGCAGTCCGGCGCTGCGGTATCCGGGGTGGAACTCTTCGCTCGCCGCCAGGCCGCCCGCCACATCGCGTGCCTCCACGACGAGCACGCGGCGACCCGCGCGGCCGAGTGCCGCTGCTGTCGTCAAGCCGTTGTGACCGGCGCCGATGACGATGACATCGTAGGTGGCGCTCAAATCTCTCCCGCCTTGAGGAGTGTCTTGGCGGCAAGCTCTCCCGGGCCCCCCATGACGCCGCCGCCTGGATGCGTACCGGAGCCGCACATCCACAGATTCCGGATCGGCGTCCTATAGCGTGCCCAGCCCGCCGCCGGTCGCAGGAACAGGAGCTGCTCCATGCTGAGCTCACCGTGGAAGATGTTGCCCTCGCTGAGCCCGTACTCCTGCTCGAGATCCCAAGGGGTGAGGACCTGACGGTGCAGGATCGCGTCGGGGAGCCCGGGGCAGTACTCGGCCAGCGTCGAGACGACGGCGTCAGCGAATGCCTCGCGCCTCTGCGGCCAGGTGTGCGCCCCCTCGGCCAGGTGATACGGCGCCCACTGCACGAAGATCGACATCACGTGCTTCCCCGGTGGCGCCACGCTGGGATCGACGAGCGAGGGGATCACGATGTTCATGAACGGACGTTCCGAGAAGGAGCCGTACTTGGCTTGATCGTAGGCGCGCTCGAGGTAGTCGAAGTCGGGCGCAATCGAGATGTCGCCACGGATGTGCGGGCCGTCCCCCGGGCGCGCCTTGAAATCGGGCAGGCGATCGAGCGCGAGGTTGACCTTGCCGGAGCTGCCACGAAGCTTGAAGCGCCGAATCGCCGTCACGAACTCTGCATCGAGGTGCTCCTCCCCGACGAGCTGCAGGAAGGTGCGGCGCGGATCGAGTGCCGAGATCACGACCCGAGCCTGCAGCTCCTCGCCCGACTCGAGCACCACGCCGCGCGCCTTGCCGGAACGCAGCAGAACACGCTGCACCCCGGCACGGGTCACGATTTCTGCCGCGTGCGCCTCGGCCGCGCGCCCGATCGCCTCGCTGATGCGCCCCATGCCGCCGCGTGAGAATCCCCAGGCGCGATAGGCGCCGTCGATCTCCCCCATGTAGTGGTGCAGCAGCACGTACGCCGTTCCGGGGGAGCGCACCCCGAGAAGCGTGCCGATGATGCCGCTGGCCGACATGGGCGCCATGAGCTGCTCGTTCTCGAACCAGAGGCTGAGGAAGTCGGTTGCGCTCATCGTCATCAGCTTGAGGTTCAGCCAGCGCAGGTCGCCGTCGAAGTCGAGGAACGTCCTGCCGAGACGACGCAGCTTCAACAGCTCGCGCGGATCGAGCGACGCCGGGTCGGGCGCGGGGACGTCGACGACGTTCTTGGCGAAGTGAGCCAGTCGCCCCATGGCCAGGCCGAACTCGGGATACACGTCGGCATCGCGCGCGCTGAAGCGCCGGATCTCCTCGCGTGTGCGTGCCGGGTCCGACCAACGCGCCAGCGAGCGCCCATCGGGATACGGGGTGAAGGTTGACTCGAGCGGGATGATCTCCAGGCCGTGGCGGGCGAGGTCGAGCTCGCGCACGATCTGCGGCCGCAGCAGGCTGACGATGTAGGAGCAGCTTGAGTAGATGAAGCCGGGGTAGATCTCTTCGCTCACCGCAGAACCACCCAGCAGGTGACGGCGCTCCAGCAGAAGCACGCTCCGCCCCGCTCGGGCGAGATAGGCGGCGCAAACCAGGCCGTTGTGGCCGCCTCCGATGACGATCGCGTCGTACGACGAGCGTGACGGTCGGCTCGCTTGGCGTGGCGTCGAGGCTGCGCTTTCACCGCTCACGTCGCTCGCTTTCGCTCCGGATTGTAGAAGGGGGTGGCACGCACGGTGGCGGCAATGGCGCGGCGCTGGTACTCCGCGGTGACCTCGATGCGCAGGCGCGTGCCCACGCTCCCAAACTCCGACCGCACCGACGCCAGCGCCAGGTTGCGCTTCAGAATCGGGGACCAGGCGCCACTCGTGGCCCGCCCCACCTGATGCCCGCGCAAGTCGTACACCGGGACGGCAGCTCGCCACGCCGCACCCGGAACCTGAGGTGGCAGCCCAAACTCGGCGAAGAGTCGCTCGTACTCCACCCAATCGATCTCCAGGCCGACGAAGCCCCAGCGTGGACCGCTCTGTGACTCCCGCTGCAGGGCTCGCTGTCCGACGAACGGATCCCGCTCCAGCTTCACGGTCCATCCCAACCCCAGCTCGAACGGCGTCGACTTGCGCGACTCGATCGGGCAATGGTTCGAGCTGAAGTAATCGACGCCGTTCATGAGGAATCCGGCCTCGACGCGCGCGACGTCGAGCGCGTCGAGTCCCGCTGGCAACAGGCGGTAGGAGCGGCCCGCGTCCATGAGCACGTCCCACACCTGCAAGGCGCGCTCGCGCGGGACCCAGATTTCGTAGCCCAGATCCCCGGTGTAGCCGGTGCGAGAGATCCAGGTCTCGGTTCCGTGGATGTGCGCGCGGGTCACGGCGAAGAACTTCAGGGCGCGGATGTCCGCATCGGTGACGTCGGCGAGGATGTCGCGTGAGAAGGGGCCTTGCAGGGCCAGCGCCCCCAGTTGCTCCGTGCTCTCGTCGATCTCGACGTCGAAGCCACGCGCATGCGTGCGCAGCCACGCCAGAGCCGGCTCGGCCGCGGTGACGCGGAAGGCGTTCTCGGCCAGCCTCGCCACGGTGCCGTCATCGACCACCTTGCCCGCGTCGTCACACCAACAGAGGTAGGTGACGCGACCCACCTTGAGCTTGCGAATGTCGCGAACCGTCACCCATGCCAGGAACGCGGCTGCATCCGCTCCGCGCACCTCGTATTTGTACAGAGGGGTGACATCCAGGAGCGCCGCCGCATGTCGGATCGCCTGGTACTCTGCTTCGTGAGAGGTGTCGTAGGAACGCACCGCGTGATACCCCGCCCACTCCTTCCAGAACAGGCTCGAGCAAAGTGCGGATGTCCGCGCATGGAACGGGGTGGGCTTCGGCATCGTCGCGACCTCGCGAATGGCAGATGGTGTCGGTGTTCTACCACACGCCTGACGCGTATTGCCAGCCGCACCGCCGCTCGACGTTCCGATTGTCAACGGCGACGGCAAGGCATCTGCACGAGCCCTGCGTGCCGGGTCAATCACCACACCGCGCCGCGCGTGCCGGGTGGAATCGTCCTACGCGCTCCTCATGTCGCCGCTACGCCGACGCGAAGCCTAGGCCTGCCGCCGGCGAATCTGCTCGCCATCTCCCGCGGCGGCGAGATGGCGCTCTCCAAGAACTTCCACTACACGTTCTGCGCACACGGACGGTGACATCTGCGTCGTCGACGCTTGGTCGCGCGCGGATCAGACCACACTGCGGTGATGCTCGAAGTGACGAAAGGCGCGGTGACCCCGCTCGGCGGTTTCGCCCGCGCGGACGAACCGATCCGCTTCGATGACACGGGGCAAGCGCTTCTTCGTCGCGAACATCAGGGGTCGCGACCCACGCATCGATCGGCTCGATCTGCAGAGCGGGGAGCGCAAGCCGTGGCGTGAGATCCGACCTTCCGATCCCACCGGCGTCATCTTCACCAGCCCAGCGGTGGTCACAGCCGATCGTGAGCGCTACGCGAACACGCTCGCGCGCCAGCTCACGGACCTGTTCATGGTCGAGGGGCTGGATTCGTCGCGCTCGGTGACCAGCGACTCGCGCCACGCAAATTCGCGAGTCCCTGTGTCGACAAAACGAATGGGGCCCCGGACAGCCTGGAGGCGAAATCGCCTTCAAGCTGCCGGGGCCCGTTCTTCAATTTGGTAGCGGGGGCAGGATTCGAACCTGCGACCTTTGGGTTATGAGCCCAACGAGCTACCAGCTGCTCCACCCCGCATCAAACCCGGCCCGACCTTAGGGAGAAGCCCGTGGGGTGTCAACCCCCGCACGCTGGAGGACGGCGCCGTGACACGCTCCGATGCACTCCAGAGCGGTGGGAGGGAGCGAGTGTGGAATCAGGCTCGAACGAGGCTGCCGGCGATGAACCGAGGTGGAACGCTTGGCGTGCAAGAATCCTCACTTGATCCGCCGGTGGCCACGGCTTTAGATTCACGTGGCCTTGTCGAAGCGCGACCTCTGCGGGCTTCGCGCGGGCGTTCTCCCACGCAAGCAGACGCAAGTGCGTCCATTGGACGAGGTTCTGTTCTTGGAATCATCGCTCCGCCGCAACTGTTGAAACAGGTGAGAGCAGCAAGCGCGAGGGCTTGCACCAAGCACGGGAGAGACGGAGCCATGCGTTTCGAGGGTTCCTCCATCACACGGCCACGGCCCACCGACGTCTACCTCGGTTTCGAGATCGTCAAGGAGGCGGACAACCGCTTCATCGCCGTGCCGCAAGGTTGGGCGGGAAGCGAAGCGCCTGAACTGGAAGCACCCGACCTGCCCACGCTTCGGAAGCTCATCTGGGACTGGTGGTTCGACCCCAGCGATTGATTGCCAGGCTCCTGCGCATCCAGCCTCACGGTTTCGAGCGGCAAACCGGCTCGCGAACCGCCATCTGACCTGTCCTCACCTTGACGCCCCACCCCTCGAACGTCGGCCTCGGGTGCGAAGCGCTTGCGCGCTCCGGGCCCACCGGCGCCGCAATTCCTGCGTGAGCGTTTTGTGGCCGGAAACGATTGCCATGTTGAGGTTTCCGATCTCTGTGCCGGCGCGGCACGCAATCGTTGCGCGCCGCGTTTCTCGTATCGGTTCCGCCAGTCGGACTTAACATCCAGTTTTACAACGAGTTCAGGAACTATGCGCCGAGGGCATGCGGCGTGCCTTGCTCAAGGTCAACTGGAAGCTTGGCGAGGCAGGGAGGCCGGAACTCGACGAAGGAGCCGCCGAGACAAGCAGGTTCCGCTGGGCCGTCCATCCCCCCCGACGACCCAGCGGAAACGACTCGAGGCGAATGGCGGAGGTGAGCCCGATGAAGAGCCCACGTTCACACGGAGGACTGCTCTCGACGCTCGGACTGGCTGTTGCGGCCACGGTGGCCATGACGCTCGGGAGCGGGCTCGCCTTTGCAGACCCCGACGATTTCAACGAGCTCGGCAAACGCCGGAGCCCCGTGCTGCTGTTGCCGGCCGAGAAGGCGCCGCTCCAGTCCACCGTCGTCCTACGCGAGCCCGGGATCCGGATCGGACCCGTACCCGGCACCAGCCGCTGGGGCCGCTTCGACCAGCTCATCGCGCCCATCACCCGGGCGTGCAGGCGCCCCCTGCAGAGAGCACGCTTGATCTGGTTCGAGCTGCGAGAGCCTTGAGGCGGTGGATCGACTTGCGACATCTCCGCCGACGGGGCTCTGCAAGCGCGGAGCCCCGCTTCTTCGCCTCAGCGCCTGGAGTGATTCGTTGCGTCGACTGGCAGCCTTGCGGCGCGACGTGCTGCCTCGACGCGGCGCGCCTCCTCCTCGCTGACCTCGAGGATCCGGACCACGCGCTCACCCGGCCGGACCATGCCGTACTCCTCGCGCGCGAGGCGCTCGATCGTGGCGGAGTCACCCTGTCGCAGCTCGAGCTCGCGGTGCAGCCACTGCTGGCGCGATTCCAGCGCAGCGACTTCCCGTTCGAGACATCGGATACGCCAGCGACCCGCCAGGATCGAGACCAAACCGCCGTCGGCGAGCAAGAAGCCGAAGCCCAGAATCAAGGCGAGGCCGAGCGTCAGGAGACGTCGCAGCCTCCGGCGCCGGGCGTTGCGTTCGGCGTGACGACGCAGGAAGCGCCGCGGGGTCCACGCGAGAGGATCGAGCGCTTCGAACTCGTAGGGGGGAACGTCCGGCCTGCGCACTCTCGCCACCTCCGCCACCACACGGCCCCGACCGGGGAGTGGTGACGCTAGCGGTGCTGGCGAGTCATGTCAATCGACGCTCCGTGCGCGCGCGCCTTCGTCGTGCGCGCGAATACGTGCGCGCCTGGAAAGCGCGCGGCGTCGCCAAGCTCCTCTTCGATGCGCAGCAACTCGTTGTATTTCGCCAAGCGATCGCTCCGCGACATCGAGCCCGTCTTGATCTGACCGGCGTTCGTGGCAACGGCAAGGTGGGCGATCGTGGCGTCTTCCGTCTCGCCCGAGCGGTGTGACACCACGTTCGTGTAGCCCGCGGCGCGCGCGGTCTCCATGGCGTCGAGCGTCTCGGACAGCGTGCCGATCTGGTTGAGCTTGACGAGGAGCGAGTTGGCGATCCCGGATTCGATCCCCCGCTGCAGACGTGCGATGTTGGTCACAAACAAGTCGTCGCCAACGAGCTGGATGCGATCTCCGAGAGCCATGGTGAGCTTGCTCCAACCCTCCCAGTCATCCTCCGCCATGCCGTCCTCGATCGATACGATCGGGAAGCGGTCGCACAGCTGCAGGTAGTACTCGACCAGCGCGTCCGCATCGTAGCTGCGACCCTCCGCTTGCATGGCGTAGGACCCGTCGGCGTAGAACTCGCTGGAGGCGGCGTCGAGCGCCAAGGCGATCTCGTCTCCGGGACGGAAGCCCGCACCCTCGATGGCCTGCATGATGACTTCCATCGCAGCCGCATTGCTTGCGAGATTGGGTGCGAACCCGCCCTCGTCGCCGACGGCCGTGTTCAGCTTCATGCTGTTCAAGACCTTCTTCAGGTGATGGAACGTCTCTGCCCCCATGCGGACGGCCTCGGAGAAGTTAGTGGCACCGACCGGTACGATCATGAACTCCTGGATGTCGACGTTGTTGTCCGCGTGCTGCCCGCCGTTGATCACGTTCATCATCGGCACGGGGAGGGTGCGGGCGTTCGTACCGCCGATGTAGTTGTAGAGCGGCAGGTTGACCGTTTCCGCCGCCGCGCGCGCGACCGCCATGGAGAGGCCCAGAATGGCGTTGGCTCCCAGTTTCGATTTGTTGGGCGTGGCGTCGATCTCTCGCATTCGGATGTCGATCGTCACCTGGTCGAGCACGTCGAGATCCACGATCTCGGGGGCCAGAACGTCGTTCACGTTGGCGACCGCTTTGAGAACGCCTTTCCCCAGGTAGCGGGTGGGATCGCCGTCACGCAGCTCGATGGCCTCGTGTTCGCCGGTCGAAGCGCCCGACGGCACGGCCGCACGGCCGCGGGTTCCGGCCGCGGTGTAGACTTCGACCTCGAGTGTCGGAAAGCCGCGCGAGTCGAGGATCTCGCGTGCGTGCACGAACTCGATGGTGCTCATGCGGTGCCCTCCAGAGCAGGGTGGGGAAAGCGCGCTCAGTCTAGGGGGGGTGCTGTGGGGGGTCAAGACGCGCCCCGAGAGCCCGCAAAGCGGCCGGTTGCCGTACAAATGATGTCGCGTGCCTGGACTCCATATGCTAGGTTCCCGACGGCGGCGCCCAGCAGGCGTGGGGCTGACATGTGCTGACGTGGGTCGCCGTCGCGGGGCGGAGTGTGCGGTACAAAGCCCGCCGTCATTGGGATCAAAGGGAGGAGGAGCGTCCATGGAGAGTGTGGAGAACCAGGCGAGCGGAGGTTTGAATCCTACCGCAGGCCAGATCGAGAATCGGGCGCGTGAGATCGGGCGCAAGGTCGACACGGCTTCGGCAAAGTTGCACAACACCTGGGACGGAGCAGCCTCGCAGGTCAAGACGAGGATCGGCGACACGGGCAAGAACGTGAAGAACAAGCTCGCCGGTGCGGGAACGCAGGCCAAAGAGAAGCTGGCTGCAGCCAAGGTCGCCACGACGAACAAGGCGCAGGGGTACAAGCTCAACGTCGAACAGCAGGTGCATGCACACCCGTTCCGGGCGATCGGATACGCCTTCGGCGCCGGCGCGCTTCTCGGTCTGCTGCTGCGGCGGCGGCGCTGATCGCCGCTCGCCGAGCTTCTGGGCCACGCACGAGCCGCGGTGAGCTCGAAACGCGGGAGTTGGCATGAACCCGCTTCTGGACGAGCGCGCCCAGGCCGTGGGCGAAGAGATCCGGGACTACGCCAAACTGCACGTCGACCTGGCGCGTACCGAGGTGCGCGACGGGTCGACGCGCTTCGTTTGGGGCCTGATCCTCGTTCTGTGTGGGGCCGCAATGGGCGCGCTCGCGCTCGTTGCCGGGTGCGCGAGCCTCTATCTCTTCCTGCACGGCCGCATGTCGCCGCCCGCGGCGACCGCAGTCGTGACGCTCGTTTTCGCCAGCGTGGCCGCGCTCTCATTCCGCTTGGCGAAAGGCCGGCTCGTTGGCGTGCGCTCCCTTCTCCTGCCCCGAACCCGCGCGATGTTGTCGGAGGCCCTGTCGTGGCGCAACGGCAAGAGCAACTCGTAGAAGAGATTCGCGCCAAGCGCGCCGATCTGCGTCGCAGCGCGGCACGACTCGTCGACCTCGGGGAGATCGAGTCGCACATCCGACGTGAGCCGCTCCCCTGGCTCCTGGGCGGGGCGGCTGCTGGGCTGCTGGTGGCGCACTGGGCCGGCGGTCCGGTCCTGCGCCAGACGCGTTCGGTGGCGGGGAGATGGGCAAGCTCGAGAGTCCGCGGCGCGGTGGCGGAGACGATCGTGACCGTCGTCAGCGATGCCGTCAGAAGCGCGGCGACCGGTGCGGCCCGCGTAGACGTGCCCGAGAGCCCACGTCCGAACAGCGTGTTTCCAGGCGACGGAGCGGCCGCCGTGACCGAGTAGGCTCCCTTTTTGCACTTGCAACGCCCAGGAGCGTCGGCTACGCTCCGAGTAGCTCGCGTGTTCGTTCGATAACCCCAGCCCGGGGTGCCATCTCGTGCGACACCGGCGGCCATCGAGGGGAGGCTGCCCGTCGCAAGCGAGACGGCGCGTGGGAGTTCCACCCTTTCTCTTCGCACCTCTACGTGAACATCCGTTTCACGCCTTGCACCGCAGCTTGCCACGTTCGACGTCGCTTCAGGCATCGACGATCGGGCTCGCGGCCGTGCTCGCGGAGGGCCATCCAAAGTGAAAAAGGAAGATCTCCTCTTGGTGGAGCGATGCAAGCAGGGCGACCAGGTCGCATACGGTCAGCTCGTGCGCAAGTACCAGAACTCCGTGTACAACTTGTGCCGCAAGATGGTACGAAACCCGGAAGAAGCCCGGGATCTCGCGCAGGAGTCGTTCGTCAAGACCTTCGCTTCGCTCGATCGTTACAATCCCGTGTATGCGTTCTCGAGCTGGCTGTTCAAGATCACCTCGAACCTCTGCATCGACCATATCCGGAAGCAGCGGATGAAGCTGCTCTCGATCCACGAGCCGGTGGAGGGTGAGGAAGGTCCGATCCTGCGCGAGCTGGCTGATCCGGGTCAGACGCCGGATCAGGTCTCCGAAGGCGCAGAGTTGCGCGAAGCGATTCGTGCCGCGATCGATCAGCTGCCTTATCATTACCGTGTCATCCTGATCCTGCGGCACCAGGAGCAGCTCTCGTACGAGGAGATTGCGCACAGCCTCGCGATTCCTCTGGGGACCGTGAAGGCACGCATCCACCGAGCCCGTGAGGGGCTGAAGAATCAGCTGGCAGCGTACGCACCCTGAAGCGAACCTTCGGCGTGGGGACGATGGCGACGTTGCGGATGATCCAACCAGCGAAGCGCTGGCTCCGGGGAACTCTCCTGGGGTCGCTCCTGCTCCTGCCCACTCCGGTGCGCGCGATGCGCGAGTACGTGTTCGAGCTCGACGAAGTCGCGCGGGAGCGTCCGACGCTCCTCACCATCCAGGTCCCGCACGGAAGCGTGCGTCTGTCACGCTCCAGCGACAATCGCATCCATCTCCAGGGCACGAAGGTCGTCGAGGCGGCGTCCCCCGACCGTGCGACCCGACTCGCCGAGGCGACGCGCCTGCGCTGGCAGCAGGAGAGGGGGTTCACGAGCGTCGTGGCCGAGTTCCCGGAGACGCGGCCGCCCGGGTTTTGGGAGCGCGTGCGTGGCGAGCGCGAGCACGTGGCTGTCGACCTGGAGCTGCGCGTCCCCGCCGGCGTCCCGCTTCGTGTGCATACGGAGAGCGCCGCAGTTCGGGGTGCCGGGCTCAGCGCCCCAATCCGCATCGAGTCCACGTCGGGGCGAATCGACCTGCATGACCTGACCAGCAGCTTGAACCTCGAGGTCGTGCACTGCGCGGTTGACGTCCAGGACGTCGCCGGCGACGTGCGCGTCGAGGGTGCCGACGCTACGGTGACACTGCGCCGCATCGGCGGGCACTGTGTCGTCGAGCTCGACGGGGGTGAGGTCGTGGCGGCCGACCTCGGGCGCGACGCGGAGGTCGAGACGACGAGCGGCGACGTGCACTTGAGCGGTGTACGCGGCAACCTGACCCTGGTCACCGTTGCTGGAGATGCGATCCTGAAGGGTTTGGGGGGCGACGTCCGCACCCGCAACGATTCGGGTGACGTCGATCTCGAGCTCGAACCCCGCCTGGGGCGTCACTACGACGTCACCTCGAGGCGCGGCGATGTCAACCTGCGCCTGTTGGGACTGGCGCCCTTTCAACTGGAAGCGGCGGCGCCGGACGGCGATCTTCTCGGCTCGATCCCCGGAATGGCGTACGAGTTCCATCGTCCGCACGAGCTGCGCGGACGCGTCGGCGACAGTGGCGGTCCGCACATCCACGTGCACTCCGACGAGGGCAACGTTCATGTCTGCTGTCCCGCGCGCGAAGCGCAGCATACCTGTCCCGAGCGCCCGCGCTCGTGAGGCCGATCAGGCCCGCGCAGTCACGCAACCTGCTCTCCTGATCAGACGCGCGCAGTGACGCAACCTGCTCTCCTGTAAGAGCGTAGTCTGGGGCGGATGGGCGCGTGCGGCCGCGGCGCCGACCGCCAGCCCCAGCCAAGGATCGCAGGGATGGCGAGCATGGATTGTTCGCGCTTCGTCGAGCTGGCCCAGTTTTATATGGATGCCGATCTCGACCCGGTGGCGTGCATCGAAATGGAGCGGCACCAGCGCCGCTGTGACCACTGTTGCGAGACCCTCGACGAGTATCGCACCCTGTTCGAGCAGCTGAACGCGATGGAGAGGGAACCCGCGCCGCCGTGGCTGGAGCTGCTCGTGCTCGTGCAGGTCGGCACGCCCACGCGCCCTGCCGCCGTGCGGTCGGTGTGGCGCCGTCGACTCCGCTGGCTGCGCGCGCGCCCGCTGCGACTCGCGTTCGCGCTCACCGCCGTCGCGGCAATCCTCTGGGTCGGGTCCGAACCCACCATCACCACCCTCTTCACGGCTCTTGGCCAGACCCTGACCGGGCTCCACGCCGCGACCCGCGACCTGGCGTCCGCAGTTCGCTGGCTGCAGGTCGCCTCCTTGGCGGAGCTGCGTCAGGTGTGGGAACCGCTCCTGCGCGGCTCCCACCTCTTCATCGACACCTTCGGGGCGCACATTCTGATCTACACATCGGCTACGATGCTGATGGCGACGTTGCTCGACCGCCGCGTGCGGTTGCGGGTGCTGCGAGGGCACCTGCGCTGACGCCGTCGTAGCGAGTGGAGAGCCTATGCGCTGGAGTTCGAGGGCCAAGCGAGGAGCGAACCCGCTGCGTTCGAAGGCCTTGCCGTTGCCGGCGTGCCTGCTTTTGCTCGCTCTCCTCCTGCTGGCAGCGGGGAGTGCCAGGGGAGTGGACGCGGTGGACCCGCCCGGGGAGCGGGGCTCCAACGAGGTTCGCGAGCAGATGCGCCTGCTGCAGCTCGAGCTCCGCCAACGCGGGGCCGTTCTCGACTCGCTTCTCGAGCAGATCGAGCTGGAGTCGGAGTCCCTTCTGGTTCGCGGGCTACGCGACGCGATCACCGAGCTCGAGGAGGCGCAGCAGCTCGATCGCGAGAAGCTGATCGAGTTGCGGGAAAGCGGCCGGGCGGCGCGCATCGCCGCCCCCAGACCCCCGCGCCCCCCGCGCCCCCCGCGCTCGCAGCGCCCACCTTCGTTCCGCAAGACGGTCGGGTACGACATGTTCCGTTTCCGCGAAGACGTCGAGATCCGTGCGGACGAGAGGGTGAATGGTGATATCTGGGTGGTTGGCGGCAACCTGTACGTGGACGGCGAGGTGGACGGCGACGCCATCGTCCTGGGTGGGAGCCTGAACGTCGGACGTCGGGCGATCGTCAGCGGACGCGCCTGGGCGGTTGGCGGCCGCCTCGAAGCGAGCCCAGGCGCCGAAGTCGCGGGTCAAACGGTCAGTCTGGTTCTCCTGCCCACGAGCTTCACCGACGCCTGGCCGCACTGGTTCTCGCTCGTGCTCGATTTTCTCATGCTCGGGTTTCTCATGCTCGTTGCCGGGTTGTTTCTGATCGTCGTCCCGGAGCGCTTCGCTTCGGCGCGCCAGCTGCTCGGCGAGTCGTTCCTGAAATGTTTCGGTGTCGGACTGCTGGCTCTGACGGGTGGCGTCTTTGCCGTCGTCGTCAGCATGACGCTGCTGACGATCACCGTGATCGGAATCCCTGCGGCTCTGCTCGTGGCCTTCTCCACGGGGCTGCTGCTGCTGGCCAGCCTGCTCGTTGGAGTGATCTTGATCGGTGACCGACTCGGCGACGCCCTGCGCTTGCCGATCCGCACCCCACTCGTCAGCGTCTTTCTCGGCCTCGTTCTGGTGCTCTCCCCAGAGATTCTGGCCGACGTGGTGCGCGTCGCCTTTCCAGCGGCGGGCCGCCTCGGCTTCGGGCTTCTCTCCTTCCTGATGGTGACGGCCGTGGTCTCGGCGGGCCTGGGGGCTCTCGTCCTGTCGCGGTTGGGCTCTGCCGGAGCGGGCCAACCCTCCCAAGCCGCACGCTGAGCGCGGGGCAGATCACCCATTCCGGCGCCGGCCAGCGCGCAACACAGCTCTCCTTGGGCCTGTTCGAGCCTTGCACCACACGGGGTGGCGCGGTCGTCCCGAACGGCACGCGGCCGTTTGCGGCCGGTGGCGCCCCGGCGCCGCTGGGGCCGCGGTCCGAGGCGCGTCCGCGGGCACGCCGATTGCGATTCGGGTGGCACGTCGCGCCCGCGGCGCTCTGCTAAATCCGCCGCCCGAATCTCCACACCTCGCAGTCGACCGGTTGCCGACCTGAAGCAAGCGAGAGACTGCGACCCGGATCTCTAAGAAATGCAAGACCACGGTCGCGGCGCTCGCGGCTCGCGTGCTGCCCGTGCGCTCGGCGGCGTCTGTCTCCTCTTCGTTGCCGTCCACGCGTCAGCCGCCGACCCGCCGCTCGAGTTTCGCTTCGACAACGGCATCGAAGCCACGATCTATCCGCCCGAGTACATCCTCGAGCACATGATCACGGTGCGCCCCGCTGGGCGCTTGCTGCGCATCGACAACGTCCAGTACACCCTGGTGACCGACATCAATGATCCGATCGTGAGCAACAAAGGGGACGGTCGCTTCCATCCGATCGCGGTGGACGACGTCGTCGAGGCGATGCGGGAGATTCAGATCGACAACGCGCAGATCCGTGTGCGGATCTATCTGTTGCCTTATCCACGTCGAGAAATCCTGGACAGCTCGGCACGTGGGGACGTCGTCATGCTGACGCCCGGAGTGCGCGAGGTGAGCGAGCAGACGGTTCACTTCACCGTGACGCACGAGATCGGCCACATCTACCAGTACCGCTGGATGCCCGATAACGCGATCGCGCATTGGGAAAGCTACGCCGGCATGCGCGGCATCGAGGACCGCTCCATCTACAACTCCGCCGCAGTGCATCGCAACCGCCCACACGAGGTGTTTGCCGAGGATTTCCGTTTCCTCTTCGGCGGCACGCTGTCGACGATGAGCGGCACCATCGAGAACCACGAGCTTCCCCTGCCGACCGAGGTTGCCGGTCTGAGCGATTTCATCCTGGCGCTGCCGGAGGCACGGCGCGCTTCTGCAGCACGCCTCTTGCCCACCCCCAACCCCTTCAACCCGAGCACCGAGATCCGCGTCGAGCTCGGCCAGGATCCACGTTCCCGCAACGTCACCCTGCGTGTCTTCGACGCCCAGGGTCGTCCCGTGCGTCGCCTCTACCAAGGGCCCGCCGCATCGCGCCACCTGCGCGTGTCGTGGGATGGTCGGCGCGAGAGTGGAGTGCCCACGCCGAGCGGTGTCTACTTCGCGCGGCTCGACTTTGCTGGTGCCACCACAACGACCAAGCTCATGCTTCTCAAGTGACGGTTCGAGTCCCCAGCGTGTGTCCCGTGCCGGGGTTTTGCAGCGCCCAGCACACTCATCGAAGCGCACACCGCTTTCCCCCCGGGAGTCGTCTTTGCTTCCGCTATGATGGCAGCCGGCGGCGACAGGCGCGGGAGGAGGCGAACATGGCGGGCGCGCTCGTGGCCTTCGAAGGCATCGATCAGGCCGGCAAGATGACGCAGGCGCGCTCCGTGCAGGCGCGACTCCGTGAGCTCGGCGTGACGTGCGAGCTGCGCGGCTACCCGGAGTACGCGACGCCGATCGGGCGCCTGATCCAGGCGTCGTTGCGGGACACCCCGATGGACGCGCGTGCGCGCGTCATGCTGTTTGCAGCCAACCGCTGGGAGAAGGATGCGGAGATCCGGCAACTCGTGGAACGCCACGCTCTCGTGCTCGTCGATCGCTACACCTGGTCCAACGTCGTCTATGGCGCTGCTCAGGGTTTCGACGAGGAGTGGGTTCGCAACCTCGAGAACGGCCTGCAGCCGGCACACCTGACTCTGTTTCTCGACATTCCTGCGGCCGAGTCGATCCGACGCAAGTCGATGGAGCGCGACGGATTCGAGCGCAACGTCGAGCTGCTGGAGAGCGCACGCGCGCACTACCTGCGTTTGTCGAAGCAGTTGGACTGGGTCGTCGTCGACGGGGAACGGCCACAGCTGGAGGTGACGGCGGCGATTCTGCGCGCCATGCAGGAACGCCTCTCACGGCGCGTGCCGCTTCTCGCTCGGGGCATTCCGTGAGCCTCGGCACGGTCAGCTGGAGCCGCCGCTGTCGGGTACCGCCAGGCGGGGCGCAGGTGTCGTCGCGGCGGGCTGCGGCCGTTGCGGCACCTCGAGTCTTCGCGGCTCCGGCTCGAGATCCCGCGGACGGAAGTCGCGCGTTCGCAGCTTGACCCGCCGGTCGCCGAAGCCTGTCATGCTCATCAGAAGCCCCCCGATGGTGCGCGACAATCCCGAGATGCCACCCGAGTCCTCGCGACCACCCAACGTGCCGCGCAGCCACGTATCGAGCTCGTTGAGGTCCTCGACCGTCAGCGGCGCAAGAGTTGCCGTGATCACCACGTAGTAGCGGTCGTCGGGCGAGAAGAGCTGGGGCGAGAAGTACTCCGGTCCCTCTCTGGAGCCGCGCTGGAAGCGACACACTGCGGCCGTCAGCGAGTCGAGCGTCGAGAAGCTCGTGGTCTCGTCGCTTGTGTTGACCAGATACTCGCCGTTGAGCACGTCGTGGAGCAGGCGGAACTCGCGTTCGTACGTATCCTCGAGTTTGTCCCACCAGCCGCTGCGCTGGCGCCAGACCTCGATCGTGTAGTTGAGCGTTGTGGGCAGACCGGACTGGATCGCTTCGAAGTAGATGCCTTCGAACGGCGTGACCAGCTCGTACTCGAGGTAGAGGAAGCCCTGCGACGTGGCGGCGATGCGATCGACACGAATCTCGGCCGCTCGGACTCCTGTCGCCACCGTCGCGACGAGAGCGAACGCGATTGGAGCTGCCTGCAGCCACGACCGTGACACTCTCATCCGGGTCCCTTCACCACGGGCGCAGACGATTCTATCACGCGCGACGCGGACGTCGCGCGCATGGGGCTGCACACGGGTGCGGGTCGCCAGGGGAGGCCAGCACGAGACGTGCCCGGCCCGAGGGCCACGTTGAATACGGCCGGCCCCCCCTTGGCATCAAGAGCGTTGTCCCGACGCAACGCGCC
>CP070763.1:2458816-2463400 GCA_020349025.1 Candidatus Latescibacterota bacterium
TGGTTGAGCCGGGGGGACACTTTCCGGGATTGGAACATGTGCAGGAACATCAAGACCCTTTTCAATTTCGAGCCGCCCGCGAGCGAAGAGGAGATCCGCGCTGCCTCGCTCCAGTTCGTGCGCAAGCTGAGTGGATACACCAAGCCGTCCCAGGTGAACCAGGCGGCGTTCGATCAGGCGGTCGAGGACGTGGCGCGAGTGGCGGCCACGCTCCTCGACGCGCTCGAGACCAGCGCGTCGCCCCGGAACCGCGAGGTCGAGGCGGAGAGAGCACGAGCGCGCGCAGCGAAGAGGTTCGCGCGTTGAGAGTTGCTCGCAGCGTGGAGAGAGTCACCCGACGAGAGGCGCGCCGACTGGCGCTTGCGCGCGCCGGACTCCTGAAGCCGGATTGGACCGGTTTGCCGCAGCGCACGCGTGGTCGCACCCGCCGAGCGCGTGCGGCGGCGCACGCGGTGATCGAACGATTCGGGTACTTGCAGCTCGACACCGTCTCGATCGCGGGCGCGCGCAGCCACACGATCGTTCTCTTGTCGCGGCTCGACGGGTTCGACCCGACGCTCGGCGAGGAGCTTCTGCAGGCCGGCGAACCTCTCTTCGAGTACTGGGGGCACGAGGCCAGCTGGATTCCGCTCGCTCTCTACCCGGCGTTCACGTTTCGCCGGCGCGAGTTTCGCCACCATCCCTGGTGGGGCGACATCGTCGGACAGCATCCCGAGGTCGTCCGCAAGCTGCGTCGGCGCATCCGCAACGAGGGGCCGATTCGCTCCGCCGACATGGAGGGTCGCGGCAGCCGCGGATGGTGGGACCTCAAGATCGCCAAGAAGGTGGCGTCCGCGCTCTGGTCGAGTGGGGAGTTCGCGATCCGCGAGCGACGCAACTTCCATCGCACGTACGACCTCGCCGAACGCGTCATCCCCGACGCGGTGCGCCGCTCATCCCTGCCGAAGCGCGCGGGGTTGGAGGTCCTCCTTCTCAAGGCTCTCGAAGGTCACGGATGGGCCACGACCGGGACGCTGGCTGCGACGTGGCGACTCGTGAACCGCAGAACGGAGATCACCGCCGCGCTCGATCGCCTGGTTGCGCAGGGGAAGGTCGCGCCCTGCGCTCTCGTGAACCGGAGTGGTCGCGACACGCCGGGCTGGATCCGCCCCGAAGATCGCGACCTTGCGTCGCGCCTGCTTCGAGTGCGGCCGCAGCAGGAACGCGGTGTCCTGCTCTCACCTTTCGATCCGCTCTTGTGGGATCGACCTCGCGTCCAGCGTCTTTTCGACTTCGACCAGATTCTCGAGATCTTCAAGCCGGCACCAAAGCGTATCTACGGCTACTACTGCATGCCGGTGCTCGCAGGCGATCGGCTCGTGGCACGCTTCGATCTCAAGGCAGATCGCAAGCAGCGTGCGCTGCGCGTTCTGAGCTGCCGCTACGAAGGTGCCGGCGGTGCGCGCCCGTCGGCTCCCCAGGACGCGGAAGCAGCAGGGGCTGCGCTCTACCGCTACGCCGATGCGCTCGGGCTCGAACCGACGGGTTGGAAGCAGGCGCGCGGCGGAGGTCGCGTCGCGCACATCCCGTGATCGAACTGGGCCCCGAACGCGGTTTGTTGTACTTGTTTGTCGTCGCGGATCGACCTCACCGAGATCGCCCGCTCCATCGAGCCACGACACGGGCCGCGCGCAACACCGGGAGCGCCACGCATGAACGATCTGCGGTTTCGAATGGATGGTGCGGCCCCCCACCCCGACGCCTCTCTGGTCCTCGCGCTGCATGGACAGGGGATGGACCAGGACCGCTTTGCAGGTGTCCTGGAGCCTCTCTTCACGCTGCCCGTTCGGTTTTTGGTGCCGACAGCGCCGCTGATGTCGCACTCCAGGCGCTTTCCGGGACCCTCCTGGTACGACTACGACGGAGACCAGGAGCGCTTTCGCACGGCGCTCGTCGGCGTCGAGACGTTGCTGCTGCACTTTCTCCAACGCGTCGAGCTTGAGCAGCAGCTCGCTCCACGCCGGCGTGTTCTGCTCGGTTTCTCGCAGGGCGGCTACTGCGGCTCCTGGGTGGCGCTTCGCAACTCGGATCGCTTCAGCGCCATGATCGTGTCTGGCGCGCGCGTCAAGCTGGAGTTTCTCGGCGACGCGATTCGGCGTGCGGGCAGGAACGGCTTCGCCGCACTCCTTTGCCATGGACGCAACGATCGCGCGGTGCGCCTGGAGGCGGCCGAGTCGAGCCGCGATGGTCTGACGGCGGGAGGAGTCCCCACGACGTTGCACACGTTCGACTCGGGTCACACGATGAGCCCGGAGCAGATCGAGGCGATCCGCACCTGGCTGGTGACGCACCTGGAGTGAAAGCCGGATGAGCACTGCCGCGCGCATCGCATCGAACACCGTCGTGCAACTGGTTGGCAAGTTCGTCGGCCTGACGATCGGCCTGGTGCTCGTTGGTGTTCTCACCCGCCGGCTCGGCGTCAGCAACTACGGCGACTACGTGATTGCGCTTACCGTCAGCGGTCTCTTCGCGATCTTCGCCGACCTCGGTGTCAACGTCTACGTGCTGAAGCGCTTGAGCACACGCCCCCCCAACGAGGCGCGCGTGCTGGGGAGCGCGATGGGGCTCCGACTGCTTTCGCTCTCCATCATGATGGTTCCGGCATTTGCGATCAGCTTCCTTTTGCCCTACGCGCGCGTTGTCCAGCTTGCAATTCTGATTGCGCTCGTGTCGTCCGCCATCCAGACGGTGAATTCGCTCTTCGTCATGGTCTTGCAGGCACGCCTGCAGATGCACTACGCGGCCGCGAGCGAGGTCGTGGGTCGAGCGCTGACGTTGGCTCTGACCGTCCTGTTTCTCGTGTGGACGCGCAGCGTTCTCGTCGTTCTCTTCGCCCAGGTGATCGGCTCGGCCGCCACCTGTCTGCTCACGTATCGCTGGGCTCGCAGCTACGTCGTTGCGCAACAGCTGTGGCAGCCGGCGACGTGGAGGGGGATGCTGCGGGAGTCGGTGCCGATCGGCGTCTCGACCGTGTTCTCGTATCTCTACTTCAAGAGCGACATGGTGATTCTCTCGCTCGTCGCGATCGCGGGTCGAGACAACCGCGTCGAGGTGGGGATCTACGGCATCGCTTACAAGCTGTTGGAAGTCTTGATCCTGGTTCCGAGCGTCTTCGCGGGTACGGTCTTTCCCGTCCTCAGCGATTTCCTGAGCCAGGGGGATCAACGCGTCTCGAGGCTGATCGATCGCACCACACGCATCGTCCTCCTTCTCGGTGGCGGCGTTGCCGCGGGCCTCTCCATCTACGCGTCCGAGATCATCGGCTTCGTTGCAGGTCCCGAGTACGCGAACGCCGTGGTGCCGCTGCGCATCCTCTCGCTGGCCGTCTTCCTCATCTTCGTTGGCTCCGTGTATACCTACATGGCGCTGGCTCTCAACCAACAGGTGCGGCTGGTGTGGCTCTATGGCAGCCTGGCGCTTCTCAACATTGCGACCAACCTCGTGCTGATTCCGCGCTACTCCTACGTGGGCGCCGCCTGGGTCGCCGTCTTCACGGATCTGTCGGTGCTCGTCGGGAGCGTTCTCATCTGTCGCCGGAGCTATCCGCTCGAGATCCGCTGGTCGTCACAGGCGCGTCTGCTGGCCGCGCTGTCGGCGGTGGCGCTGGCGAGCTGGGGCCTGAGCGCGGTGTACGTCCCGCTCTCGATCCTCGTTCTGGTTGCCGGTGTCGCAATCGTCGCGGACAGAATGCACGTCGTGACGTGGTCCGATCTGCGCGATCTGGTCAGACGGCGAGCAGTTGTGCAGCAAAGTCCCGCGACGCGCGTTCCAGAGTGAACTCTCGGTGGACGCGTTCCTGGCCGGCCCGCCCAAGACGTTGCATGAGGGCTCGATCGGCGATCAGGCGGAGAATGGCATCTGCCATTCCTCGAATGTCGCCCGGCTCGACCACCAGTCCCCGCTGCCCCTGGTCCGTCAGCTCGGGGATGGCCCCCGTGTTCGTGGCCACGAGCGCACAGCCGCACGCCATCGCCTCCATCGCCGGCAAGCCGAAACCTTCGCGGCGGCTGCAGCAGAGGTAGATCTCCGAGCTGCAGTAGAGCTGCCGCAGCTCGTCGGGAGCGGGCCGTTCGTGGTATTCGGTGCCGGACGGCATCCTGGTCGATGGCGGGTCGGCGCCAAACATGCGCAGCGGAACCTCCGGATGCTGCTCCCAGACGACTTCCATTGCGGCCAGACCGTCGTCGACGCCCTTGCGCGCATGGATGTGCGAGAGCATCAGGACGCGGGGCGGTGTGCGAAATGCTCTCTCTTCGGAATGGAACTGCGAGACGTCGACACCGTTCGGCAAGATGGCATCGATCTGGACCCCCTCGCGCGCAGCGATCGTTGCCAACATGCTGGAGACCACGAAGCGTGCGTCGAACGGCAGCTTCCACGTCGCAAGCGCTGCCTCCTCTCCCACGCTCCACGACTCGATGCCCTGGATGAAGTAGACCTTCTTGCCACGATTCGCAGGCGCTGACGCGACCCACTCCGCCGTTTCGACACTGGTGGCGAGGATGTAATCGCCGTGCGGAATGTAGCGAGCTTCGAGCGAGGGCG
>CP070763.1:2463500-2551892 GCA_020349025.1 Candidatus Latescibacterota bacterium
GTTCGCTTCCACTCTTCCGCTTTTCCGCTGCAATGCGCGCTTTCAATGCACGTTGACGCCCGGGTGCGACGTACGCTCCCCAGCCCCGTGGACATCGCACGCGAGGCACGCGGACGCGCCTCCGATGACGATCCTCGGTTGGATTCTAGCGACGGAGCTCGAGCTCCTTGATGAGCATCTTGTAGTGCTCGGTGTTACGGTTCTTCAGATAGTCCAGAAGCCTGCGGCGCTGACCGACGAGCTTGAGGAGCCCACGTCGAGAGTGATGGTCGTTCTTGTGGACCTTGAAATGCTCGGTCAGACTCCGGATCCGCTCGGTCAGCAGCGCAATCTGCACTTCCGGTGAGCCGGAATCGTGTTCGTGGAGCTTGAACTTCTCGATGACGGACGCTTTGGCTTCCTTCGAAAGAGCCATCGTCGGGTACCTCCCACGTTGAGTCGCGATGGCTGCAGGCGCCGGCGAACCGCCACCCGCGTATTTCGAACCGAGGGAAACTAGCACAACCCCGTGCCCGGTGCAAAGACGGGAATCGCAGAGGTATCACTCGAACTCACGCGCCCAAACCGCTGTTGTCAGGCCCTTTTTTCGAGGTGCCCCAGGCCTCCAGGAGGCGACGGGCAGCCTCGAAGTCGCGCTGCACCTGGCGCACGAGCTCCTCGGCGCCGCTGAAGCGCTGCTCCGAGCGCAAGCGTGAGACGAACTCCAGCGTGAGCTCGGCGCCGTAGAGGTCCCCAGTGTAGTCGAGCAGGTGGGCCTCCACCGAGCGAGCCCCAGAGTCCTGGAATGTGGGGACCACGCCGATGTTGACGGCACCCGCGTGCTGCGTGGAGTCGACCTGGACCCGCACGGCGTAGACGCCGTTCGCGGGCACCAGCTTCTCCGGGTGCAGCTGCAGGTTGGCGGTCGGAATCCCGAGGACGCGTCCTCGGCCACTGCCGCGTGCGACCGTGCCGGTGAGCGTGTAGCCCCGTCCGAGAAGCGCCCGCGCCGTGTCGACGCGACCCGCATCGAGCAGGTGGCGAATCCGGGTGCTGCTCACGGGGGCTCCCTCGACCTCCACGGCGTCGACGACGTGTGTGCCGTAGCCGATCTCACGACCGAGGGCCGCGAGACGCTCGCGGTCCCCCTCGCGCTCGCGGCCCAGGGCGACGTTGTAGCCGAGCACCAGCTCGCGGGCGCCGAGACCCTCGAGCAGGACGCGGCGCACGAAGTCCTGGTAGCCGGTGCGCGCGAGCTGCTGGTCGAATCGCAGCACGGCGACGGCCGCGAGCGGATAGGCGGCAAGAAGCTCGAGCCGCTCCGGGAGTGGCGACAGCAAGCGGGCGCGCTTCGGCGGGCCCAGGACTGCACGCGGGTGCGGATCGAATGTGACCAGGGCGACCGAGCGCCCCGCCGCGACCTCGAATGCGCGTGCCAGAATCCGTTGATGCCCGCGGTGCACGCCGTCGAAGACGCCCAGGGTCACGACCGGATAGTCCGGCTTCTCTGGTAGTTCATGCGGGAAGTTCGAGTAGACTCTCAAGCCTCGAGACCTCCTGCGCTTCGCGACTGCCTCTCATCCCGGCACGCCCTCCCCATTCTCCTCGTCGAGCGGAGTCGGAAAGACTCGCAGCAGCCGCACGCGTGCAAACTGCAGCCGCCCCTCCGAAAGCGCCACGGCCAGCAGCCGGCGCCCATCCTCGGAGAGGAGACGATGCGGACCGGAGACGCGCGGCACGTCGACAAAGAAGCGCGGCTCCGGCTGGGCTCCGTGCCCGATGGCGCTCTCGAAGGTTCGTCGCACCTGGAGCGCTGGAAAGGAGCGCAGGGCCGACGGCAGCGAGCGCACACCGGGAAGCGTTGCCGCTTGCGCCGGGCCCTGGCGCAGGGCCGACTCGAGTTCGTCCAGATGGGCCGCATCCGCGACGTCGAACGGGCCAATCGAGATCCGGCGCAGCGCCTCCAGATGGGCCGGAACAGCGAGTGCGCGCCCCAGATCGTGCGCGATGCTGCGGACGTAGCAGCCGCGCCCGCAGCGCACCTGAATGTCGGCGTGCTCGGCGCCGAGCTCGTCGAGCCCGATCTCGTAGACGAGAACCCGACGCGGCGGGCGCTCCACCTCGCGCCCCTCGCGCGCGAGCTCGTAGAGCCGTCGCCCTTCATGTTTGAGCGCCGAGACCATGGGCGGTGTCTGCTCGATCTCGCCCTCGAAGGCGCGCAACGCCTGGCGCACGCTGCTCTCGTCGAGCCGCGGCACCGGTGCCTCCTCCACGCTCTCGCCGTCGGCGTCGTACGAGTCGGTGGCGGTGCCGAAGCGCACGCGACCGACGTACGCCTTCGGCAGATCGACGAAGAGAGAGGAGACGCGCGTCGCCACCCCGCTGCACAGCAGGAGCAAACCAGTGGCGTTCGGATCCAGGCTGCCGCAGTGCCCCGCCTTGCTCACACGTGCGATCCGGCGCAGCCGGCGCACCGCTCCGAAAGACGTCATCCCCTTCGACTTGTCGATCAGGAACACTCGGTCGTCGAGTCGCATGGTGTCTTCACGCGTGGGGGGAGGGTCTTTGCTGCAGATGCTGGAGCACGGCACCCAGCACCCGATCCCGTGCCGCGTCGATGTTGTCGCCGACACTCATGCCGGCTGCGTTGCGATGCCCACCGCCGCCGAACTGGCGTGCGATGCGCGCTACGTCAACGAGATCGGAGGAGCGCAGGCTGACTCGCGTGCGCCCTGGCTCCACCTCGCGCAGCAGCGCGGCGACGTGAACGCCGTCAACCGACGTGGCATAGTTCACGAAACCTTCGGTCTCGTCCATCCGCGCGCCCGTCCGGCGCAGCATCTCGTGCGTAAGCTGCAGCGTCGCCACGCGTCCGCTGTCGTGGAAGCGAAGTGTGGCGAGCACCTCCCCCAACAGGTGCAGCGCTTCAGGCCGGCGTCGGAACATGTACTGCTCCGCCAGGCCCCCCGGATCGGCGCCAAGCCCGGCGAGCTCGGCACCGACGCGCAAGGTCTCGGACTTGGTATTCGTGAAACGGAAGCAGCCCGTGTCGGTGATCAAGCCGACGTAGAGGCAGAGCGCCGAGTCGGCCCCGATGCAGCCGGGCCACGCCGCCTGCAACAGCGCGTAGGCCAGCATCGTCGTCGACGCATAGCTCGGATCGACGAAGTTGAGGAGCTGGCACACCTTCTCGGGACCGCCGTTGCCGGCATGGTGATCGATGTTGATGACGACGGTCTCCGGGCCGACGTGGTCGAGGACGCCGGCGATGCGATCGAAGCTGCCGACGTCGCAGGCGATGATCACCTGCGGCGAAAAGAGCTCCGACAGCCGCGCCGCGTCACCCATCATGTCGCTCCCGGGAAGCGATTCGTACTGTCTCGGGAAGGGGTGTTGCCGAATCGCCACGACGCGTTTGCCGAGGCCTGCGAGCACGATCTGCAGCGCCAGAGCCGCACCGATCGAGTCTCCATCCGGAGACTCGTGCGTGGTCACCCAGATGTCGTCATGCCTCTCGATCGCCTGACGCAGCTGCGCCGCGGCCGCACCCACGTTCAGATCAGACATCCTCCGAGCCTCCCCTGTCCGGGTTGGGCGCAGCGTCATCCTGCAGCTCTCGCAGGAGTTGCTCGATGCGCTGGCCGCGCTCGAGTGAAGCGTCGAAGAGGAAGCGGAGCTGCGGGATGGTGCGCAGGCGCAGGCGGCGTCCCACCTCCCCGCGCAGGAAGCCGGCGACGCTCTCGAGGCCTCGCTGTGCCGTGCGTTGCACCTCTTCGCCGCCCAGGACGCTGTAGAACACCTTGGCGACGGCAAGATCGCGCGACACCTCCACGCCGGTCAGCGTCACAGGCTCGACACGCGGGTCGCGAACACGTCGTGCGAGGAGCTCGGAGAGGAGGTCACGTAGGCTGGCATTCAAACGTGCGCGGGCGATGGGATCCACGGTGCCTCCGGCAGGGCGTCCTTGAGGTTAACGCAGCTCGACGCGGACGTCGAGAAGCTCGACTCGCGCGTCCCTCTCGACGAGGTTCGTCGCCTTCGACAGCAGCGCATGGACGACCGCAGAGTCGTTGGACACGGTGACGATGCAGAGCGTCGAGCGCTGCCGCAGGTCGTGGTGATCCGCCTCGCTGACCGCCACGTTCATGCGATTGCGCAGTCGATCCTTCAGGCTGCGCAGCACGTAGCGCTTCTCCTTCAGAGATGCACTGCCGGGGATGAGAAAATCGATTTCGCAGACGCCGACGACCATCGTGGGACCCGCTTCGACCTCACAGGGTGCGGGCCACCTCCTCGATCCGGTAGACCTCGAGCGTGTCGCCGACCTTGACGTCGTCGTAGTCGGCAACGCCGATGCCGCATTCGAAGTTCTGCTGCACCTCGCGCACGTCCTCCTTGAAGCGACGCAGGGAGGAGATCGTGCTGTCGTAGACGACGACGTGATCGCGGATGACCCGAACCTTGGCGCCGCGCGTAATCTTGCCGCTCTGGACGTAGCAGCCGGCGATCGTCCCGACTTTCGGCACGCGGAAGGTGTCGCGCACGTCGGCCGTCCCGTCGATGACCTCGCGTTTCTCCGGGGCCAAAAGGCCCCCCATCGCCTTCTTGACCTCTTCGACCGCCTCGTAGATGACCTCGTAGAGGTGGATGTCCACCTCTTCACGCTTGGCGAGGTCGCGCGCCTGCGGGCTCGGGCGCACGTGGAAGCCGACGATCACCGCGTTGGATGCCGCGGCGAGCGAGACGTCCGACTCGTTGATGCCACCGACCCCCTTGTGGATCACGCGCACAGCAACCTCGCCCGTCGAGAGCTTCTCCAGCGACTCGGTGAGCGCTTCCACCGAGCCGTCGACGTCACCCTTCAGAACGAGTCGAAGCTCTGCCAAGCCACCCTCGCGGATCTGCTGGTAGAGCTGCTCAAGGGTCACGCGGCGCGCTGCCTTGGCCTCGCGCGCACGCTCGTACTGCTGCCGGCGCGAGGCGATCTCGCGCGCCTGGCGCTCGTGCTCGACGACGGTGACGGGGTCGCCGGCTTGCGGCACCCCGTCGCAACCCAGGACCTGCACCGGATCGCCCGGGCCGACCGCATCGACGCGGCGACCCCGCTCGTTGAGCAGGGCGCGCGCCCGACCGGAGTGACGCCCGGCGACGAAGACGTTGCCCACCTGCAACGTGCCCTGCTGCACGAGCACGTTCACCACGACGCCATGCTGCGCCGATTTCTGCGCCTCGAGGACGACGCCACGGGCCCGGCCTTCGCGCGGTGCCTTGAGCTCGAGCAGCTCCGCCTGCAGATGGATCATCTCCAGGAGCTGATCCATCCCCTGTCCACGCTTTGCCGAGACCTCGACGGACGTGATCGTGCCGCCCCAGTCCTCCAGCAACACGTTCTGCTGCGACAGCTGCTGCTTGACGCGGTCGATGTTCGCATCCGCAAGGTCCACTTTGTTGATGGCAACGAGGAAGGGGACGTTGGCCGCGCGCGCGTGGTTGATCGCCTCGACCGTCTGCGGCATGACACCGTCGTTCGCGGCCACCACCAGCACGACCAGGTCGGTGACCTGGGCGCCGCGGGCACGCATGGCGGTGAAGGCCGCATGGCCGGGGGTGTCGAGGAAAGTGATGCGGTAGCCGGCCGCGGTCGTGACCTCATAGGCGCCGATGTGCTGCGTGATCCCGCCCGACTCGCCGGCGATGATGTTCGACTTGCGAATATGATCCAGGATCGAGGTCTTGCCGTGATCGACGTGACCCATGATGGTCACGACCGGGGGACGCGGGAGCGGTTCCCCCTGCGCCTCTTCGACGTCGATCTCCGTTTCCTCGAATTCGCTGATCCATTCGAGCTCGACGTCGTAGTCGCTGGCGAGGATCTCGATGGTGTCGCGGTCGAGCCGCTGGTTCATCGTCGCCAGGACGCCATCCTTGAGCAGCTTGCCGATGAGATCGTTCGGCCGCACTCCGAGCTCGAGAGCGAGGTCCTGGAGCGCCATCATCTCGACGACCTGGACGACGTTGTCGCGCTCGTCGACGGCGATGCCGCCGCTCTGGGTGCGGCGGCGCCGGCGCTGGCGCCGGGGCCCGTCCATCTCCGCCATCGTGCGCTGGAAGCTCTCGCGCACGGCTCGCTGATCGACTTGCGGTTTGCGGCGTCCCTTTTGGCGTCTCGGGCCCGCTGCGGGACGTCCCGGTCGCTCCGCGGCTCGGCCGCGCGCACCCTGCGGCGGCGGCGGCGGCGTGGCGGGCCGGCCGCCGCGCCGCTCCTCCCGACGCGGCCCGGCACCCCGCGCCGACGGGGCGGGGCGGCCAGGCGCCGGGCCGCGACCCGGCGACGCAGGCCGTTGCGGCGGCGCAGAACGCGGCGTCGTGCCGCGCGCACTGGCGGGGCGCGGCGCAGTGCGCGCTTGCGTCGCGGCACGCTCCTGCGCCTGGCGCGCCTCCTGTGCGGCGCGTGCTTGCGCAGCCTTGTGCTGCTCGATCGCCGCGTGCACTTCCTTGCGCTTCGTGTCTTCGACCTGGGCTTCCGCTTGCGCTTGCGTGAACCGTTTGGCGATCGCCTCGAACATCTCCGGGGTGACGGTGCTCATGTGGTTCTTCACCTGGTACTCGAGCTCACCCAGCACCTTGATGACCGCGTCGCTCGAGACGTTGAATTCTCGAGCCACCTCGTAGATCCGTTTCTTCTTCACCTTGGCTGCCATCGTCACCACCTGTCCCGTCGCCGCGACCGCATGAACTCCGTGACTTCGCTTCGACCCGTACCCTCATTCCGCGACGCTCTCGATCAATCCCGCGGCCAGATGAGGCTCCGTGATGCCGAGGAGCGCAAGCTCGGTGCGCCCCACGAGCATTCCGAGCTGCCGTTTGTCCAGGTCGACCCGCACCTGCGGGACGTCCTCCGGCACGCCGCCGTCGCGCACGGCGCTCGCTCCCGCATCGCGCGCCACGACCAATGCGTGCAGCGTGCGGCGCTCGGCTGCACGCCGACACGCGTGCCGTCCGAGCGCTGCAGACCGGGTCCGCAGCGCCAACCCGATCAACGCCTCGAACCGGCGCGACGTCATGGCTCAGGGCCCGGGCTTCGGGCCCGGCTCTTCAGCCGACTCCGCGTCCGCGCTCGACCCCAGGTTCGGGTGCGTCGCGTTCTCCGTGTCGTCGCCCGCGTCGGCGGCGGCGACCGGCTCCAGCTCCGCCTCGACGCCGCCATCCGGCTCCGGCGCCAGCGAGGCGGCCGCCTCCTCGGCAGCATCCGCCTGCGCCGCGTCCTGCGCGCTCGAGTCCTCAAGCGTCGCCATCGGCTCGGTTTCGTCGCCCTCCGGCGCCGCGTCTGCGAGCGAAGTCTCCTCCTCGCTGCCCGGCGCAGCCTCCGCCTCGACCTCCTCCTCCTCCTTGAAGGTCAGCGTCGAGGCCTCGCCTTCCGTCTCTTCTTCCGGCACGCGATCGAACATCTCCTCGTCGAACAGATGTTGCTCCGCCTTGAGGGCGTCGACGAACTCCGCTTCCACCTGTGCCGCACGCTCCGAGGCCACGGCTTGCACGCGCTCGACGCGTTCGGCGTCCATCCCGCTGATCGCGAGGAGGTCGTTGACATCCGCCTCTTTGAGTTCCTTGAGCGTATGCAGACCGGCCCCTTCGAGGAGGGCCACCTCTTCGGCCTCGAGACCCTCCACCTCGTCGAGCGCGATGCGGAGCTCCTTGTCGAGACGCTCGCGCTGCGCCATCTCGGTCGAGCTCACGAGGTCGATCTTCCAACCCGTGAGTCGTACGGCAAGGCGCACGTTCTGCCCCTCGCGCCCAATCGCCAGCGAGAGCTGGTCGTCGTCGACGACCACCGTCATGTCCTGGGCATCCCGTTTGACGCGAATGCTCTGCACCCGCGCGGGTGAGAGCGCCTTGGTGACGAACTGCTGCGGATCGTCACTCCAGGGAACGATGTCGACGCGCTCCCCGGCGAGCTCCTTGACCACGGCCTGGACGCGAGAGCCCTTCATGCCAACACACGCCCCCACGGCGTCGACGCGCTCATCCTTGGAATAGACTGCGATCTTCGAGCGCCCGCCGGCATCTCGCGCCACGCTGCGGATCTCGACGATGCCGTCGTAAATCTCGGGAACCTCGGTCTCGAAGAGCTTCTCGATGAGCCCGGGATGGGTGCGCGAGAGGATGATCTGCGGCCCCTTGGTGACGTCGAGCACTTCGACGACGAAGGCCTTGATCGGAAGCCCCTGATGCCAGCGTTCGCGACGGATGCTCTCCTTGCGCGGCAGGAACGCCTCCGCCTTGCCGAGCGAGACGAGAACGCCGGTGCGATCCTGCTGCTGAACGGTGCCGGTGATGATTTCGCCGACGCGTCCCTTGAACTCGTCGAAGACCTTGCCACGCTCCACCTCGCGCACGCGCTGCACCAGCACCTGCTTGGCCAGCGCGATGGCGTTGCGCCCGAAGTCGGAAAAGGGCAGGAGCTCGCGCACCTCGTCCCCCACTTCCAGATTCGGGTCGTCCTCGTGCGCTTCCTCCATGGTGATCTGGCACACCGGATCCTCGATCTCGTCCTCGTTCTCGACGACGGTCTTCACCAGGTAGGGATGCAGCGTTCCCTTCTCTTCGTCGATTTCGACGTCCACGACGGCGTTGTTTCCGTATTTCTTCTTGATCGCCGTCGTCAGCCCGATCTCCAGCGTCTCGAACAGCAGTTGCTTGTCCACGCGTCGCTCACGCGTCAGCTGGTTCAGGGCCTCCATGATGCCGTAGTTCATCGTCTTCACCTTGTCCCGGCGCGCGAGGCGCCGTCCGACCGCTGGCTTCTAGCTTCTGCGCTTCGACTTCAGCAGTGCATCCAGGTCGCGTTGAAGTCGAGCGCGTGCAATCTGCGACAGCGCAACGGTGCGCGGACCACTGGGCGTTTCGATGGTGATCTCGTCATCCACGAGCTCGCCGAGAACCCCGGTGATCGTGCGTCCCCATTCGCTCGCCTCGCGCAACCGGACCTTGACCCGCTCGCCTTTGAAGCGCTCGAAGTGCGCCGGCTTGGTCAGTGGCCGATTGATGCCCGGAGACGACACCTCGAGGTAGTAGCCGGCGGGCAGGTCCGTGCACTCATCCAGTATCGGGCCGAGCTCGCGGCTCACCCGGGCGCACTCGTCGAGCACCACTCCGCCGCTCGAGTCGAGCACGATGCGCAGGATGCGTCTGCCGCCCTCGAGCGCGAAGAGCATGTCGACGCACTCGAAGCCAAGCGATTCGACGTGCTCCTCGATGCGCGCGCGCAGCTCGGGCGGGAGCGTCGAGGAGGACACCGCGTTTCTCCCACGCCAAAAAAAAGTGGGTTCGCGAACCCACTCATCCCATTGCAGGTTTACACGACCCGGAGCCGCCTGGCAAGGGGTCTGTGGAGCCGGCGTCAGGGGCCCGTGGCGGCGCCGAGGCGCCAGAGAACGTGCAGGACCACCCGCGTGACGCTCTCCAGGCTGGCGGCTGAGCACTCCTGCGGCAGGTCGCCTCTGGTGTGCCAGGGCGGGTAGTCGAAATCGATCAGGTCCACGGCCTGAATGCCGCGCTCGAGAAACGGGATGTGATCGTCGTACACGGTGTCGCCCGGCGCCGCCACGAACCCGGGCGCCTGCAGCGAGTCGGCCACCGAGAAGACCAGGCGCACGAGATCCGGAGAGCGCATCAACGAGTACCCCTCCATCGGGATCCTGAGGTTGCGGTCGCCGACCATGTCGAGGACGAGCACGGCGCGCGGCCGATAGGAGCCCATCGTACTCGCGAAGTACCTGGAGCCGAGAAGGTAGAAGTCGAGGTCTCCCGAGGCCCCGTAATCCTCGCCGTCGAAGAAGACGATGTCGACACCGATCCCCGGGTCCCAGCGTGCGAGCGCTTCGGCGACCTCGAGGAGTGCCGCGACGCCGCTGGCTCCGTCGTTGGCGCCGGGAACCGGCAGCTCCGCCGCGGCGCCGCTGTCCCGGTCGGCACGTGGACGCGAATCGTAGTGGGCCGCCAGCAGCACCCGGGCGGCACGGTCGGGGTGGAAGTGCGCCATCAGGTTGGCGAGGTGCAGCGAGTCGGGCCCGTACGGGTCGAGCATGCTGAAGGATTGCACGCGCACGTGGTCGGTATGCCGAGCCAGCTCCCGCAGCAGGTACTCTCGGCAGCGCAGCATGGCGGCGCTGCCCGGCACGCGCGCTCCGAACTCCACCTGCGCTTCGAGGTGGCGGAAGGCGCGCTCGCCGTCCGGCTCGGGGGGCGGGGGCGGAGGAACGCGGGCGCAGCGCCCACCGCAGAGGGGCAACGCCACCACGAGAAGCAGGAGGCGACCGCGGCACCACAGCGGCGTGCGGCGGCGAGCGTTCATGCCTGCTCTCCGACGGGGCCGAGGGAGAGTGCGCGCCCCCACGCCTGCAGACGCTCCTGCAACGAGAGCACGTGGATGCGTCCCTCGCGCAGCGTGCGGATGGCGCGCGCGAGCGCCAGCGCCCCGGAGAGCGTCGTGACCATGGGGACGCCGTGCGCAACGGCTGTGCGCCCCACGGCGTTCTCGTCGAAGCGAGAGACCATCCCGAGCGGCGTGTTGACGATGAGCTGGATGTTGCCGGCCGCGATCTCGTCGGCGACGTCCGGCTTGCCCTCGTTCACCTTCATCACGGGTCGCGCCGACAAGCCAGCGGCCTGCAATGTCCTGCACGTTCCTGCAGTCGCGAGCAACGCGAACCCGAGCTCCTGAAAGGCGCTGCCGATCTCGGCGGCGCGGCGCTTGTCCGCCTCGTTCAAGCTGATGTAGGCGTTGCCCTGGATCGGAAGACGTTCGTTGCTCGCGATCCACGCCTTCAGCGTGGCCTGACCGACATCGGGGGCCCACCCCATCACCTCGCCCGTGGAGCGCATCTCCGGCCCCAGAAACACGCCGGCGGCGGGGAACTTGCGAAACGGGAACACCGGGTTCTTGATCGCGACACCCTCGAGCTCTCCCTCAGGCGGCAGATCGAGCTCCTGGATGCGCGCGCCGAGAGCGATCTGCGTCGCCAGGCGCGCCAGGGGCAGGCCGAGCGTTTTGCTCACGAACGGCACGGTGCGCGATGCACGCGGGTTCGCCTCGAGCACGTACACCGTGCCCTCGAGCACCGCAAACTGCATGTTGATCAGGCCGCGAACCGAGAGCGCCTGCGCGATGCGGCGGGTGTACTCCTCGAGCGTGGCGCGCACCGCGGCGGGAAGGACGTAGGGCGGCAGCAGACACTCGCTGTCTCCGGAGTGCACACCGGCCTCCTCGATGTGCTGCATGACCCCCGCGATGTAGGTCGACTCCCCATCCGAGAGTGCGTCGACGTCGAACTCGAAGGCATCCTCGACGAAGCGATCGATCAGCAAGGTGCTGGCGGGCGAGATGTGGAAGAGGCTGCGGACGTACTCCTCGAACGTCCGCGCGTCGTAAAGGACTCGCATCCCGCGACCGCCGAGGACGTAGGAGGGTCGCACGAGAAGCGGGAAGCCGATGCGGCGCGCAATGGTCCGGGCGCCCTCGAGGTCCGACGCCGTGCCGAAGTCGGGGATCGGGATCCGCAGCCGCGCCGCCAGGTCGGCGAAACGGCCGCGGTCCTCGGCGACATCGATCGACTCCGTGCTGGTCCCGAGAATCTCAAAACCGGCGCCCTGCAGGGCGTGCGACAGCCGCAGCGGTGTCTGCCCGCCGAACTGCACGAGCACTCCCTCGGGGCGCTCCAGCTCCAGGACGTCGAGCACCGCCTCCAGGTCGAGCGGCTCGAAATAGAGCTTGCTCGCGACGTCGAAATCGGTGCTGACGGTCTCCGGATTGCAGTTGATCATGATCGCGTCGTACCCGAGCTCGCGCGCGGCTTGCACCGCCTGCACGCAGCAGTAGTCGAACTCGATCCCCTGGCCGATGCGGTTCGGTCCGCTCCCGAGGACGACCACGCGCGGACGCTCGCCGGGCTGCGACTCGTTCTCCCGCTCCCAGGTGCCGTAGTAGTAGGGCGTTTCGGCGGCGAACTCGCCGGCGCAGGTATCGACCACCTTGTAGACGGGACGTAGACCCAGCTCGGCGCGCAGCGCCCGCAGCGACTCGCGATCGCACTGCGTCAGAGCAGCAATCTGGGAATCGGAGAAGCCGTCGCGCTTGGCACGCCACATCAGGTCCTCGAGCGCCTGCCGCTGCGCCGCATCGAGGCCGCCCGCGGCAGCTTTTGCAGCGAGCGCAGCACTCGCGCGCAGCTCCGCGCGCAGCTCTCCCAGCGCCGCGATCTCGTGCAGAAACCACGGGTCGATTCCGGTCTCTGCCGCCACCGTGTCGACGTCGAGCCCGTGCAGCTCGAAGGCGGCCGCGACCTCCTGCAGCCGCTTCGGGTGTGCTTCGGCGAGACGGGGAGCGCCGGTCGCGATCGGGTCGAGCCCCGGCCAGCCAAGCTCGAGCGAACGCATCCCCTTCTGCAACGCTTCACGGAAGCTGCGTCCGATCGCCATCGCTTCGCCGACCGAGTGCATCTGCACGCCGAGAACGTCCGAGCTGCCGTGGAACTTCTCGAAGTCCCAGCGCGGCACCTTGACGACGACGTAGTCGAGCGCCGGCTCGAAGGCGGCACACGAGCTTCCGGTCACGTCGTTGGGGATTTCGTCCAGCGTGTACCCGATCGCGAGCTTCGTGGCGACGCGAGCGATCGGGAAGCCGGTCGCCTTCGAGGCCAGCGCGGAGGAGCGCGACACGCGCGGGTTCATCTCGATGATGCGCATGTCCCCGTTGCCTGGATGCACCGCGAACTGCACGTTCGACCCACCCGTCTCGACGCCGATGGCTCGAATGCAGCGCAGGCCCCAGTCGCGCATCTTCTGATACTCGCGGTCGGAGAGCGTCATGGCCTGGGCCACGGTGACGCTGTCTCCCGTATGCACCCCCATCGGGTCGACGTTCTCGATCGAGCACACGACGATGGCGTTGTCGCGCGCATCGCGCACGACCTCGAGCTCAAACTCCTTCCACCCCACAAGCGCCTCCTCGATCCGCACTTCGCCGAGCGGGGACTGCCGCAAGGCCTGCGTCACGAGCTCTTCGAACGCATCCTGCGTGGAGGCTGTGCCGCCGCCCGAGCCTCCGAGCGTGAAGGAGGGGCGCACGATGACAGGCAGGCCCAGCTTCTGGCCGAGCGCGCGCGCCTCGGCGACAGTGCGCGCCTGTCCGCCGCGGGTCGAGACCAGCCCCGCGCCTCGCATGCAGGCATCGAAGCTTTCGCGGCTCTCGGCGCGATGGATGGCCTCCACGCCGGCGCCGATGAGCTCGACGCCGAAGCGTTCGAGGACTCCGGTTTCGTGCAGGGTGATCGCCAGGTTCAACGCCGTCTGGCCGCCCACGGTGGGCAGCAGCGCGTCGGGCCGCTCACGTTCGAGGATGGCGCAAACGTAGTCGGGATGCAGTGGTTCCAGGTAGGTGCGGTCGGCGATCTCCGGATCGGTCATGATCGAAGCGGGGTTGCTGTTGATCAGAACGACGCGCAGTCCCTCCTCGCGCAAAGCCCTGCACGCCTGCGTCCCGGAGTAGTCGAACTCGCACGCCTGCCCGATCACGATCGGACCGGAGCCGACGACGACGACAGAGCGCAGATCGTTACGCCGCGGCATCCTCACCCCCGCGTGGCGCGGCAGACGAAGCGGGCGGCGACGCGAGCCCCCGACCGGAGTGTGTGGCGGCCATGCGCAGGAAACGGTCGAAGTGGGCGTCGTTGTCGTGAGGGCCGGGTGCTGCCTCCGGGTGGTACTGCACGGAGAAGGCCGGCAACGTGCGATGCGACATCGCCTCCACCGTGCCGTCGTTCAAGCTCAGCTCCGTGATCTCGACGTCGGCGCGTGCGAGGGAGTCCGCCTCCAGGGCAAAGCCGTGGTTCTGCGTCGTGACACGCACCTTGCCGCTCGCGAGATCGTGCACCGGATGGTTCACTCCGCGGTGCCCGAACTTCAGCTTGAAGCGTTTCGCGCCCAGGGCCAGCCCCAGAATCTGGTGGCCGAGGCAGATGCCGAACAGCGGCACCCGACCGAGGAGATCGCGCGCCGTCGTGATCGCGTACTCCACGGCCGCCGGATCACCGGGTCCGTTCGAGAGCAGAATCGCATCGGGATCGAGTGCCAGGGCCTCCGCGGCCGGCCAGCTCGCCGGCAGCACGGTGATGCGACAGCCGCGGGCGCGGAGCCGCTCCAGAATGTTGCGCTTGACGCCGAAATCGTAGACGACGATGTGGAGATTGGCCCGGACCGCGTCCGGCTCCGACAGCTCGTAGCTGGAGTGCCTGAGATCGCTCTCCGCCGCGCTCACGCCGCCCGGCTCCAGCCGGTACGGCTCCTTGCACGTGACGACGGCGACGAGGTCGCGCCCCTCCAGGCCGGGCCACTCGAGCGCGCGCGCCCGCAGCGCCGCAGCGTCGTGGTCACCACGATCCAGGGCGCCGCGCTGCGCGCCGCGATCGCGCAGGAGGCGCGTCAGCTCGCGCGTATCGACATCGTAGAGCGCGGGGATTCCGTGGCGTTCGAGGTAGTGGTGCAGGCCCTCCTGCGAACGCCAGCTGTGCTGCTTCGAGAGGCTGCGAACGACGAAGCCCGCAACCTGGGGGCGGCCCGACTCCTCGTCGAAGGCAGTGAGCCCGTAGTTCCCCATTTGCGGCGCCGTCATCACCACGATCTGTCCGGCGTAGGAGGGGTCGGTGAGAACCTCCTGGTAGCCGCACATTCCCGTATTGAAGCAGACTTCGCCGACGGCGGGAACGGCCGCGCCGAAGGCACGACCCGGGAAACGGGTCCCCTCTTCGAGGACGAGCTGGGCGCTTGCCGCGCGCACCGAGGCCGTGGCCAAGTGGACTCCAAGACGCTGTTGCCGGGTTCGCAGAGTAACCGTCGAACTCGTGTCTTGGCAAGTCTCGGCCACAGCGGGGCGCCGGCGCTTCAGAAAGTGAAGGTCAGGTTGAATCCGAGGCGCAGCGTCGTCACCGTTTGCTGCACGCGGTCGTTGCGGTTGCTGCGCGTGAACCCGACTTCCATGCCTCCGTTCATGTTGCGCGACAACGTGTAGTTACCACGGGCGCTCAGGTTGAGCCCAGAGGTCCGGCGGTCGACGATCGAATCGTTGGGATCGTTCGGGTTGTTGAACACCTCGGACAGATCGGTGTTGTAGCCACCCGAAAGCAGGACATCCATGCCGGTCTTCAGGGTCGGGAAGAACGGCAGCTTGAGACCACCCTTCGGCGCGATCTTGAAGCGCACGCTGCCCTGAAAATTGCGGCGCGTGTTCTCACGGCGTTGTCCCGGCAGCAGATCGCGCGTCGTCGTTTGATTGGCGGAGAAGGTGGTCGTGGCGCCGCTGGACCACTGCCCGGTCCAGTTGGCGTTGACGACCAGGTTCGTGGACTCGCGCCGGTTGGACGTGTCCTCCAAGACGCCGAGATAGTCGAAGCGACGCGTGAGCCGTTCCGAGATCGTGCGGTTCAATCCCAACGAAAGCGTCGAGCTTCGCAGCTTCGAGCCGAAGATCTTGAGCTTCTGCAAGTTGTTGATATTGAGGTCGATCGACGGGTAGGTGTACTCGCGCGTCGAGTTGACGTTCGTGGTCGCCAGCGTATCGCTGCCGATGGCGGTCTCCACGTCGCTTGCGCGGCGCGTGAAGCGCAGGTTGACGCGCAGGGCACCGTGTAGTGGCACCGCGGTGCTGATGTCGATGTTGTTCGACTTGTTCAAGGGCGTCGGCGTGTCGAAGCCGAGCACTCCGGTGTCGGTGGTGAATCCGAAGCGGTAGGCATAGGCCGCTTCCTCCGGGACTCCGACGTAGCTCGCCGTGCGGTTGTCCGAGTACTCCACTTTGATCGGATCGATGGTTCCGAGCGTCCTGAAGAACAGTTTGATCGGATTGGGCATGTTGCGCTTCGGCGGCGCCTCGCTGCTGTCGGCCGCCGCTTCCTGCCCCGGAGCCGGGGCGCCACCGGCCCCCTCCTGCTGCGCGCCGCGCTGCGGCTGCTCCGGTTGCGATTCCTGCATGAACTTCCAGCGCGCCAGACGGCGATGCAAACCGAAATCGAAGGAGACACGGCGCGTGCGATTGCTGTTGAGCTGATGCGTGTCCGGCTGCGGGTTGCCGCTCGGGTCGACGCTGGTGACGCGGCGATCCCCGTAGTTGGCCGCGTAGGAGAAGCGCGCGATGCGTGGGGTGAGATCGATCGCCAGCGCCTCCGAACGCCCGGTCGGAAGCCCGAGGTCGAAGCCGAAGATGCTGAGCCGCTCCGCCTCGTTGGTCGGATGCGCCTCACGGTAGTTGCGCGGCTCGCCGAAGTTGTAGCGCGCCGACAGCATCGGCAGCGGCCGCGCGGCCGCCGATCCGCTCCACGAGAGCGTGCGCGTGCCACTGGGTGGACGCGCCACAAGCTCGCCGGTGCGCGTGTCGGGAACCGAGTAGCTGACCACGCGGGTCTGCTGGTGCTGCGCCGTGAACTTCAGGTTGGTGGGGAGGATGTTCAGCTTCTGCCCGAAGCCGAGCGGGATGTGGCGCGGCTTCGGTGAGATGTCGTAGCCCAAGTTGGTCGACCAGGCGACCGAGGTATCACGCGTCGTGAAGCTGCGGCGCATCGTGCGCGACTCGTTGTAGGAGAAGGAGATACGATCCAGCGTCGGCTTGAAGAGCGCGAACTTCGACGGCTGCTTCGTCACCGAGAAGCCATAGCCCTCGCGACGGGTCTCGTTGCGTTGCTCGTGCGCGCGTGCCGGGGTGTTCTCGGTGTCGCTCGAGCTGAAGAACTTCGGTCGGCTCACGTTCCTCGACGTCGTGTAGCTCACGGGAACGGTGAAGCCGAGCATGGGAAGCAGACGCGATGCCTCGGTGCTGACGCGGGCATTGAAGTTCGTCGTCTGGGTTCCGGATCCTGTCCTTTGGCGCTGCCCGCGGAATTCCGCATCGCGGAGCGCGAGGCTCGTCGTGATGTCGAAGATCTCGGCGAAGTTCCCTTGCGCCGAGTACGATTGCGCCACGCCGACGTCGCGCTTCACGTCCTGCAGCCGGATGTTGTTGAACCAGATCTCACCCGAGAGCGGCCGGAAGCTCGCCGGCGTCGGCGTCCATTCGTGATCCTTGCCTCGTTTCGTCCGCGGAAACAGTGGATGACGCACGCCGGCGAACATCCGGGTCACCGCTTTGAGGCTCGGGTTGCCGCGACGCGTCATCTTCAGGATGTCGCCGGGGAAGATCACGTCGGGCACGAAGCGCGTCACCTGCTCGACCGTCCGACCGCCGATCACGAGCGTGTCCACCACGGCTTCGATGTCGTCGGGAAACTTCAGATCGGTGAGGCTGACGAGGTCGTAGGTCGTGGCAATCCAGGGATCGCGCGCCGGCAGAACGCGAGCGACCTCGTAGTAGTTCAACGAGTCGGTGCCCATGCGGAAGAAGAACTCGACGGTGTCCGGTTCGGTCGTGCCGTAGTGCGTGAAGAAGTGCATGCGGTCGTAGAGCGTGAAGTCCATGCCGCGCGAGGCGGGGTTCGTCTTCTGGGTCACCATCTCGTGCCCCGGCATCAGGTTGCGGAAATCGAAACGCAGCGCCTGCTCGCGCGCCTGCACGCCTTCACCATCCACGTCGGCGGCGTCCGGTGGGATGGTGTACTGCGGATGGTCTTTGTTGTTGATCGTCCCCACCGCGAAGCTCTCGCCGGGCGCGGGAACGACGCGGGTCGAATCGGTCGCGAAGGTGCCGAGCTGCAGCCACTGGTTGCCGGTGAAGCGGAAGTCGTGGATCTGGAAATCGCGCCCCCAGATCTGTGCGTTCGGATCGAGCGGTGCCTGCGGATCCTCGAACCAGATGCGCATGTAGCGAATCTGGCGCAGGTTCGGCGCCTGCCCGGTGGAAGTGATCTGCTGCAGCTGGTCGCGGATCTGATCGAAGTCGATCCGGTAGCGCCTCCAGCCGCGGTCCTTGACGCGGTCCCGACGCTCGGAGCTGATGTTGGGATCGTCCTTGTATTCTGGCGCGATGTCCGTCTCCACCCAGGTTGGATCGTCGAGATCCATCGAGAAGCGGAAGAAACGGCTGATGCGGTCGAACTCGCCGTCGCCGTTGATGTCCTCGGTGTCGAACTCGTTGTTCAGCTCGGTGCCGTTGGCCCACGGGTGCTGGCGCTCCGGGAGGTTCTGAATCGAGGGCGCATGACAATCCCCCGTGGGCCACTTCAGTCCGTCGGGATGGTCCGTGCGCCCCTGGAGGCGCTCGCAACCATCCGCGATCCCGTTCCATCCGAGATCGTCGAACTGGGCCTGGAACTCGATTTCGCTGTTCGCCTCGCGGTTGAATCGCGGCGACTCCAGCGCCCAGGCGCCACGGCTCGGGTTGTTCTCGAAGAGGACGAAGTCCTCGCTGATGTCACCGAAGTCGATGTGGATGCGGCCTCTGCGCAACGTCGGGTCGGGAACGAAGTCGTTGAGCCAGAACTCGATGGTGCGCGTCTGCGTCAGATCGATGCCGTTGCCGGGAAACGGGGTCATCGCACCCGACCACAGCCGGGTGTTGTCGATTCCCGGATCCTCGGCCAGAGCGCGGGCGGTGGTTCGATCGAAACCGAGCTCCAGCACCGTGATGCCGTCGGTGGCTTCCGTCTCCGGCAGCGTCGGGTTGATGTCACCGCGCTGCACTTCGCCAAACGGGTTGTAGAGGGCGGCAGGAACGCGGTAGATCGAGTCCTCGAGTGCCATCGTGGGGTCCGGCAGCGAGGCCCAGTACCACGCCGCGCGCGATAGCGTCACGCGATCGGACTCGTCGGCACTCTCCATGTCGTCGACGAAGGCGGTGTTCTTGGTGTTGGGGTTGGGCACGCTGACCGCCGCCTCCGCCGTGAAGTTGAACGTGCTCGGCGCGTTGGTGTTCGTGAACGGCAGAATGTTCATGAGCCGGGTCACGAACTTGGGTTGGAAGCGCATGTGGGCGTTCAGGTCACCGACGAGGGTCCGGGAGGGCTCCTCCCCGAGCCGCGGGTTTTCCGAGAAGCCACGCCGCGATTCGAAGAGAAGGACGGACGCGATGCGACCGTTGTCCCCGAGCTTGTACTGACCGCTCGCCCCCAGAAGCGTCGCCTGACCCGAGCCGATGAGCGGCCGGTATTCGTAGCTGACGTCGATGCGCGAGCTCGGCGACAGATCGTTGAGCACGTCCCCTTTGAGCGTGATCTTGCCGCCCGCGAACGGCTCGATGTCGTAATCGACGCCCGGCTGCAGCTGGCGGCCGTCGAGACGAACCACCTCGCTCCCCTCGACGATGTCCTGCGGCAGCGTGATCGAGGTCTCGGTGCCACTCGTGCGCACGAGGATCTGGTAGCGGTTGCGCGGCAGGTTCGGGTCGTTGCGCGGCAGCGTGTAGAGGCTCGGGTCGACCTTTTCGGCGGCGCCGAAGAGCTCCTCGCGGCGCTCGATCGATTGGATCGAGTCGATCCCGGCGCTCCGCAGCCGTGCCGAGACGACGCTGTCTGGTGGACTGAACGGACGCACGCCAGGCATGAACAGGAAGCCGTTGTCGCGATCGAGAAGATTGGAGCGGTTGATGTCGAAGAGCGCGTCCGGATTGGGGCGGTTGGCCTGGTCGAAATCATCCAAGCCGAACATGTGCAGGTAGGTGGATCCCGGCACGTTGTCCGGCTCGTCCGGGTTCGTGTCACCGCTCTGCAGGCTCTGGATGCGAACCTCGAGCTCTTCGACCCCTGCCGAGCCGAGAACGTAGACGTGCCGCATCATCAGGGGTGCGGTTGGATAGCTGTGGTAATCCGATTCTTGATCGGGGTGGCGGATCAAACGCAGGCGCACCGCCGGCGGCGCCGAGGCGTCCTCGATGCTCCCGACCTCTCCGTTCGGTCCCGTGAAGCTGACGGCGAGAACGTCGTTGCTCCCGAGCTGGCCGCGCCGCAGGTAGAAGCCGAGGACGAGCTGCTCCGCGCCGACGTCGAAGAAGACGTAGCCGACCTCCTCCGGGTCGAGCCGGCGCCAGTTGGCACGCGCCGTCACCGGGTCCTCGTCGCTTGCGACCTGCGGCCAGCGTGCCACGTTGTTGGTCTGGGTGAAGAGCAGATCGCTCTCCTCAGTGCTCAGGCCGGGTGGAAGGTCTGCGATCGCGTAGCCGACGTAGGGACGATCGCTCAGCGTCGCCGGCTGCCGGTCGTCGATGAAGACGTGGAAAAGAGCGGTGCCCGACTGCTCGAAGAGCCGATCGGGTGGGATGCCGTAATAAGAGTAAAGCGCGGCGCTGGCGGTATCGGGAATCTCGTAGAAGAAGAAGCGGTCGCGTGCGTAGCGCTCCTCGTCGATCGGCAGCTCGCTCGAGCTCCCGCCGGTCGGCGTCAGCGAACGCGTCTCGGTCTCCGTTTCCTCTTTGCTGGCAATCATCGTCAGCTCGAGGCCGCCGAGCCGCATGTCGGTCTTGACACCGAACAAGCCTTGCGAGCCGCCCGAGAAGGAGACCAGGTTCGAGCCCGGCAGGTTGAGATTGGTGCCACCCAGGTCGATGCGGCGGATGATGTCATCCTCGTACCCTTCGTACCAGATGTTGATGCGGTTGGCGTCGAAGCCGAAGGCGCTGCTGTTGTGATCGACCGCGAGGTGGACCTTGCCGCCGATCGTGCCGTCGAGCTTCACTTGCAGGTCCTGCTCCATATCGAGCCTCGGGAAGAGGCTCTGCCCACGCCCCTGTTCGTTGCGGATGAAGGGCTTGACGCGGCGCGACTCGCCGGCAAAGGAGATGCTCTCACGCCCGGTGACGCGAATCGTGGTCGCGTCGCGGCCGAACACCGTCGAGAGCGGTCCGGGCAGCGAGTTCACCACGGTCATCTGGAACCCCTGTCCCAAGGTGCCCTCGGTGCTGCTCTGGAGGCCGCGCTCGCGGGTGCTCCGCAAGAGCTCGTGGCGCGCATCCTGCAGCTGCTCCTGCTGGTACGACTCGCGCGGGACGGCGCGGATCTTGAGGGATGGATCGGAAAAGGGGCGTGGATCGTACACATAGTATGCGCCGTCGTAGAGGTAGTACTCCGGCTCACCCGGAAGGAAGCCGGGACCGCGGATCTCGAAGACGGTGTTGAGATCGGGGCTGTAGTGAATCTCTTCTCGCACGCTGGGCGCGCTTTCGATCCTGCAGCGAGTGTGCAGGTAGGGTCCGACGTCCAGGAGCTCGCCGAGGGCGCGGGCGCGGCGCCGCTCGAGAAGCTTCTCGAGCGTCAGATGCGCACCGAAACCGCGTCCGCTCTGCGGTGGCAGCGAGTTCGAGTGCAGCGACCGGGGCACGCTGGCGCCAAGGAGGAGCAGGAGCAGCGCCAGCCGCAACGCCGAACGGCGCGCGGCCGGAGCGCCCTCCGTTTCCGACTTGCTGCGGTTGTCGACCATTCTCGCCTCACCCACCGGCGTTTCGATGGCTATGGCGTGGGCCCAGAGTCGTTGAAGAAGGAGGAAGCGGCTGCAGGGGTTTGTCCTAGGAGGAGGACACCAGAGTCCACTCTGGAGGTCACCTGGGGGGATGACCCGGGTCTGGGGTCGGAAGCTCTCGACGCGACTCCCGGCATGTCCAGGCAGGGTCCCGATGCCGCGCCCTGGACCCCGACGGTGCAAAGGCCTTGTTGCGCTCCGACGCGCGTGCTACCGTTCTTGATGCTGCCCGGAGCCCTCAAGCAGCTAATCTGCAAAGACTTAGAGCTATGAGAATCCTCGACCGCTACATCCTCAGGAGCCACCTCGGCCCATTCGCCTTCGGATTCTTCGTGACCACCGGCGTCCTGTTTACCGAGGTTCTGAAGAACTTCCTCGACGACTTCCTGGCGAAGGGGGTCTCCCCGATCACGATCGCCGAGGTACTCCTCCTGAGCCTCGGACACACGGTTGCACTCTCTGTACCAATGGCGGTCCTGGTGGCGACGCTCCTCGCCTTCGGCCAGATGGCTCAGGATCACGAGCTTACGGCGTTGAAAGCCTCCGGGATGAGCCTCTACAGAATCATGGCGCCGGTGTTTCTCGCGGCCACACTCCTCTGTATCACCATGATCTTGTTCAACAACTTCGTGCTGCCGGAGTCGAACCACCGTCTTGCGGGTCTGATCAGTGACATTGGTCGCAAGCGCCCGACCGTGAGCATCCTGCCGGGTATCTTCATCGACGATTTCGACGGCTACAGACTCTACATCGGGGACAAGAAGGAGGACTCTGACGAGATCTTCAACGTCATCGTCCACGTCGAGAAGCAGGGACGCCCACCCGACGTTGCGGTGGCACCGCGCGGGCGTCTCTATTTCGGCGATGGCGGCCAGACCCTGTACATCGAGCTCTACGATGGCGAGATGCATTCGGTCCCCGATGCAGGCGACCCCGCAGAAGCGCTCTACCGCGTCACGCTCTTCGTCTCCGAAACGGTGGTCATCCCGGATGTCGGCGAACGGCTGCAGCGCACGAACCGCAAGTACCGCAGCGATCGCGAGATGAACATCACGATGATGCGCAGCTCGATCGCCGACAGGCGACAGCGTATCGTCAATCTGCGCCGGCGAGTCGCCGACCAGTGCCGCAAGCGCATGGAGAACCGACTCGCAATGCTCGAGGTCGCACCCGACGGGAACCGTCCAGGCCTGCAGCCGAGCGTGCGTCCCGGACGCCTGGTCGCCGGTGCCGAGACGCGCCTGCGAGACACCGCCCGGATCGAACGCAGCGCAATCGACAACTACGAGCGCCAGATCCGCTCGCTACAGGTGGAGATCCAGAAGAAGTTCTCGATTCCGGCGGCGTGCATTGTCTTCGTGCTCATCGGCGCACCACTTGCGATTCGCTCGGGGCGCTCGGGAATGACGATGGCGATCGCTTTCAGCATCGGCTGCTTCACGGTCTACTACCTGTTCCTGACGGGAGGCGAGAAGCTGGCTGACCGCCAGCTGCTGTCGCCGTTCCTCGCCATGTGGGCCGCCAACATCATCTTCGGAACCCTCGGCATCATCTTGACCTGGCGTTCCGTGAGCGACTCTTCGACTTTCAACTACCGACGTCTGAACCCGATCACCTGGTGGCGCCGCAGACCGCGGGCCTCCGCGGCCGGCAGCGACGGGCTCGATACCACCTCGACGAAGAACATATGATGCGAATCCACGATCGTTACATCCTGCGGCTTCTCCTCACGGTCATGCTCCTCTGCATGGCCTCTTTGGCCGTGGTCTTCTTTCTCGTCGACCTCTTCGAGAAGATCGACAATTTCATCGACCATCAGGCATCCGTGCGCGACGTGCTTCGCTTCTACGTCTACCTGTTCCCCGAGATCATCCGCCTGACGCTTCCGGTCGTGGTGCTGCTGTCGACGATTTTCACTCTCGGGATCCTGGGGCGAAACAACGAGGTCATCGCCTTCATTGCCAGCGGGGTCAGCATGCTGCGGCTGGCCTTCCCCATCCTGGTCATGGCCGGACTCATGGTGGCCGCCTCCGCATGGCTGTCGGAGTACGTGGTGCCACGCACCAACGCCAAGAAGCTCAGGGTCCGGCGTGTCGACATCGAGAAGCGCGAGGCTCAGGATGCCCGGGTGCGTCGCGGCTTCGTCTATCACGGCGAAGGCGACATCCACTACTACGCCAGCACCTTCAACACGCGCACGCGCGCGCTTCGCGAGGTCACGGTCTTCCGCTACAACGACGGACACATCGTCTGGAGCCTGAATGCGGAAAAGGGTGTGTGGAGTCGCGACCGCTGGGAGTTCCGCAACGGGTTCTACCGTGCGTTCGCACCCGACTCTGCCAAGATCCGCGAAGCCGTGGTGGAACAATTCCACGTGCGTCACATGCCGGAGTTGCGCGAGACACCCGAGGACTTGGCCCGCATCGAGCCGGAGCCGGACGCCATGAACTACGTCCAGCTCAAGGCTCACATCGAGGATCTGCGTGCCAGCGGCGCCAACGTCAACGATTACCTGGTCGACCTGCACACGAAGGTGAGCTATCCGCTCACGAACCTGATCATGGCCGTGCTCGGAATCGGGCTGTCGGCTTCGAAGCGCAAGACGGGTGTGCTCGCCGGCGTCGGCATCACGCTCGCCATCGCCTTCGCCTACCTCGCGCTGGCGGAGATCAGCGAGGCGCTGGGAAAGAACGAGAGCATCTCCCCGATGCTCGCGGCCTGGCTCGGTCCGCTCGTCTTCGGCGTCGCCAGCATCGGACTGTTTGCGCGGGTGAACCGGTAGTGCGGCGCGGCGGCGGGGGCGATCGTCCGCTCAAAGCACGTCGGGCGGAATGACGTCGAGGAAGTGTTGGAGGATGCGCGACGTCGCGCCCCAGATGACGTCGTCGGCGTAGCGGCAGGAGCGCAAGCGATAGGTCTCGCCGCGCCAGGTGCGGATGTCCTCGAACCACGATTCTGGATCGCGCAGGAGCGACAGCGGCACGCGCAGGATGCGTTCGACTTCGGCGTCGTGGGGCCGCATCGGCACGCCGCTGTCGATGGCCGCGACGACCGGTGTGACGATGAAGCCGGTGACGGTGACCAGGTCATCGAGGCGGCCGAGAACCGTCATGTGCTCCGGATCGATTGCGATCTCCTCGTGCACCTCGCGCAGTGCCGTCGCGACGAGATCCACGTCGCCGGGGTCTTGCATCCCGCCTGCGAGTGAGATTTCGCCTTTGTGATGCTCGACGCGCTCGGTGCGCTTGGTGAGCACGACGCGGTATCCCGGAGTGCGTTCCAGCAGAAGCGCCACGGCCGCAGGCACGAGCTCCCCGGCCCGCGGCCGACGCGGATCCAGATCACCGAGTCGGCCTGGCGGACGGCGTGCGAGAATGCGTCGAATGCGTGCCTCGACGGATGAGGAGTCGCTGTGCTCAGACACCGCTCTTCAGCTGCCCGACGCGGTCCTTCAGCTTCTCGATCAAGTCGAGCCTCTCCCAGCTGAAGCCATCCTCTTCGCGACCGAAGTGACCGTAGGCGGCCGTCTTGCGGTAGATCGGCTCGCGCAGGCCCAACGCCTCGATCATGCCGCGCGGTGTCAACGAGAATGTCTCGCGCACCGCGCGCGACAAGCGCTCGGTGTCCACGTGTGCGCTACCGAAGGTCTCCACGAACACGGAAACCGGTTCGGCAACGCCAATTGCGTACGCCAGCTGCACTTCGGCCTCGTCCGCGAGCCCGGCCGCCACGATGTGTTTGGCGATGTGACGCGCAGCGTAGCTGGCGGAACGATCGACCTTGGAGGGATCCTTGCCGCTGAAGGCTCCACCACCATGCCGGCTCCAGCCACCGTAGGTGTCGACGATGATCTTGCGCCCGGTGAGCCCGCAATCTCCCTGCGGTCCGCCGGTCACAAAACGCCCGCTCGGGTTGATGTGGTACTGCACCGCCCTCGTGTCGATCTCCTCGCTCGCAAGCACCGGCTTCGTAACCTGCTCGATCAGGTCTTCACGGATGCGCTCCTGCGACACATCGGGGTCGTGCTGTGAGGAGAGAACCACGGTGGTGACACGAGCCGGACGTCGCCCGGAGAACTCCACCGTCACCTGCGACTTGCCATCGGGACGCAGGTACGCCAGCGTGCCGTTCTTGCGCAGATCGCTCAAGCGCTTGGTCAGGCGGTGCGCGAGCACGATCGGCAGCGGCATCAAGCTTTTGGTGTCACGGCACGCGTAGCCGAACATGAGCCCCTGATCCCCGGCACCGTCGCGATCCACGGCGTCCTTGATGTCGGGCGATTGCTTGTCGATCGCCGAAAGCACGGCGCACGTTTCGGCGTCGAGGCCGTATTCGGAACGTGTGTAGCCGATGTCGCGGATCACACTGCGGGCGAGATCCGGAATCGCCACCTGGCTTTTGCTGGTAATCTCACCGGAAACGAGAACCATGCCGGTTGTCACGAGGACCTCGCACGCGACGCGGCTCAACGGATCGCCCGTCAGCATCGCATCGAGCACGGCATCCGAAATCTGGTCGGCGATCTTGTCCGGGTGTCCCTCGGTGACCGATTCGGACGTGAAAAGGTGTGTCTCCGGCATCGTCTCTCCTTCTTCGACATTGTGCCGCGGACGCGCCACTCCGACGGCAACTCGCTACAACAACCTCAGGCGCGGGAACTGATTCTAGCATGCCCCATGCCCACGACGCGACCGCCCGCGGTGCGGGCCAGGAAGCTCAGTCGGAACGCGCGAGGGCGCGCTTCAGAGTCTCGATCACTTCCACCGGCGTGGGATCGACGTCGTAGAGGAATGCGAGATAGACACTCGCGTAATCGCCGAGAGACGTCGCGGAGAGCGCACGTTCGAGAACGCTCCCTCCGACCGCATCGACGAACTCCACGCCCGCAACCTGGTCGCGCAGGATCTTCGCGGTCCAGGTCATGCGCCGCTGCGTCGGCTCCGGATCCGACGCGTCCCTCAGGAAGAAGAGCCGTGCGCGCCGCCGCACTTCGGGCGGGCTCTGCCAGGCCATGATCTCGTTGTGGTTCATCTCCGGAAGCGCCGCCGCCGACGCCTGCGCCTTGGCGTTCTCGTGGACTTGCGCCTTCCAACGCCGTCCGACCGGCTCGAGCGCTCCACTCCCCGTGTAGAAGCAGGGCCAATGCTCGTGCCACATGCGTGCTAGCTGCTTGGCGCGGTTGCGCGACTCCGGAACCTGCGGTGCCAGATCGCGCCCCTGCTTGCGCAGCAGACGTGCAGCAGCCTCGACCTCTGGGATCGGGTCGGCCTGCACCACACCCGCGGCGTGCAGCACAGAGAGCAGGGCGACGAGCGAGTGACCGAGCGCCGCGCGTGGCTGCAGGCCCGGCGGCAGCTTCACGACCGGCACTTCGTGCTCGGCGGCCAGCTGCTCGAGGCGACCGCCGGTCGTGATGCAGGCTCGCGCTCCCGCGTGCGACATCGACGCCGCGAATGCCGACAGGGTCTCCTCTGTGTTGCCGGAATAGCTGGAGAAGAGGAGTAGATGCTGCGGCCCCACCCACGTGGGAAGCGCGTAGTCGCGCGAGACGCTCACACGCAGCGCGTGCTGCCCCGCCCAGACGGAGGCGTACTCGGCGCCGATCGCCGACCCACCCATGCCGCACACGACGACCTCGCGAGAATCCCGAGCACGCAGGGACGAGGCGGACGGTTCGATCGCTGCACGCACCTCGGCGGCTCGAGCGAGCTGATCGGGCAGACCGGCCACTTGCTGCAGCATGCCTCCCGGATCGGCGCCGGCTAGAGCCGCGGCGTCGTCGAGACGGCTCATGGCACGCCCTCGCGGGCGTCCGCGGCGACGAGCTCTGGAAAGCGCTCGTGCATCACGGACGCCACCAGCGTGCGGATTTCGTCCGCTGTCGAGAGCCCCATCGCCTTGCGCGCCAGAGTCTTCGCTTCGTCGTACGTGATCCCACGGATGATGCGTTTCACTTCCGGAATCATGTAGGCGCTGATCGAGATTTCGTCAAGCCCGAGCCCGACGAGGAGAACGCTGTAGAGGGGATCGCCCGCGATCTCACCACACATCCCTACCCAGATGTCGTGCGCGTGACCCGCCTCGACCGTGTTGCGGATCAAGCGCAGGATGCTCGGATGCATGGGCTCGTACAGGTAGCTGATCCGGGCGTTGCTGCGATCCACGGCCAATGTGTACTGAATGAGATCGTTCGAGCCGATGCTGAAGAAGTCGGTCTCGCGTGCGAGCAGATCGGCGATCGCCACCGCGCTCGGCGTCTCGATCATGATCCCGACCTCGACGCCTTCGTCGAAGTCGCGCTCCTCGCCGCGCAGCTCCATCTTCACTTCCTCCAACAGGCCGCTACTGGCGCGCACCTCCTCGAGGCCAGTGATCATCGGGAACATGATCTTCACCTTGCCCCGCGCCGAGGCGCGCAGGAAGGCGCGGAGCTGGGTTCTCAGGATGTCCCGGCGCGTCAACAGAAAGCGAATCCCCCGCCAACCGAGGAACGGGTTCAACTCGCTCTTGCCAGCGCCCAGGTAGCTCGCAAACTTGTCTCCCCCGATGTCGAGGGCGCGGAAGATCACCGGCTCGGGCGCGATCGCTTCGACGATCTCCGCGTACTGGCGCACCTGCTCCTCTTCGCCGGGCAGGTCGTCGCGTGTGAGGAAGAACCACTCCGTACGGTAGAGGCCAACGCCCTTGGCACCCTTGGACAAGGCGAGCTCGGCGTCTTGCGGACGCTTGACGTTGGCGGAAAGCTCGATCTTGCGCCCGTCGAGCGTGATGGCGGGGTAGTCCTTGAGCGTGAGCATCGACTCTTCGAGCTCGATGAAGCGTTGCCGCGCTTCCTCGTAACTGCTGCGCGTCTTCTCCCCCGGCCGCACAACCACGACGCCGGCATTGCCGTCGATGATGATCTCGTCTGCATGGCGCACGTGTTCGGTGAGCTGCTCGAGCCCCACAACGGCTGGAATCCCGTAGCTACGCGCCAGGATTGCGGCGTGCGAAGTGCGACCGCCAAGGTCGGTGGCGACCCCGAGTACGAAGCGGCGATCGAGCATCACGGTGTCAGAGGGGGTGAGGTCCTCGGCGACGAGTATCGATTCCTCGCTGATGCCACCGTAGGTCGTCGCCGCTTCGCCCGACATGCTGTGCAGCACGCGGCGACGGACGTCCTCGACGTCTGCACGCCTCTCCCTCAGATAGCTGTCGCCGATGGTATCGAAGGACTCGATGATGCGTCCGATGACGCGATTGAAGGCGAACTCGGCGCAGATCAGTTGCGTGCGGATGAGCTCCTCGGTGTCTTCGATCGCCTTCGTATCCTCGAGAATCAGCAGGTGCGCATCGAAGATGGCCGCATGATCCTCACCGATCTTGCCGGCGAGCCGCGAGCGGCTCTCGCGGATGCGCTCGCGCGTGCGCTCCAGCCCCCGGTGCAGGCGTTCGATCTCCTCCTCCACCTTCTCGCGCGCAACGAGAAAGTTGGGAGCGAGGATCTCCCGCGGCTGCTGCACGTAGGCGCGACCGATGGCGATGCCAGGCGACACGGCGATGCCGCGAACGCTGATCTCCTTGCCTTGCATCGTTGCCTCCGGGTGCCCGAGCTCTTCACGGCGGCGACGCACTTCCGCCGGCCTCCTCCTCGTCGAAACCACGTTCCACCAGCGCCACGAGCTGTCGGACGGCTTCGCGCTCGTCGCAACCGTCGGCGCTGATCCGCAGCAGCGTATCCTGGGTGGCCCCAAGCGTCGCGAGCCCGAGAATGCTCTTGCCATCCACCGGCGCCGCCTCCGGTGTGGACACCTGGATGCTGGCTTTGAAACGCGAGGCCATGCGCACGAAGGCGCCGGCGGAGCGCAGGTGCAAACCGAGCGTGTTGCGGATGCGGGCTTCGCCTCGGGTCATCGGTTCCAGCCCGTGGGGAGCTCCAGGCGCTGCATCAGGACTCCCAACGCCACCAGCACCAAGAATGCAATCCCGGGCGAGACCTGCCGCCTGGCCGCATAGTACCCGACCCCGAGCGCGAGGCCCATGTCCAAAAGGGAAGCGGCCGCGAAGCGGGCCCGCACGATGGCAAGCACGGGCAGCGCAACCGCTGCGATCAGGACGATGCGATGCAGCGGCACGATCCAGGAGCGCGGCGGCCGCACACGCTCGCGCTCCTGAAGCAGCCGTGCGCTCGCCGCGACACCGCGGCGAAAGCAGCGCCAACGCCCCCATGTCGCCGTGATGTTGAACAGCAGCCAGGCGGCCGCCACGGCGAGGGCGGGAGAGCCAAAGACGACCCCCACGAGTGCCGATGCCATCAGTGCCGGGCGCAGCGCGCCCCAGTAGAAGAGATCGGCTGCGCCACTCAGAGGAGCCGCCAGCCAATCGCGCACGCGCGTGGCCGCCCCTCGCTCCCCCTGCAGCTCCAATTGCGCCACCGCTCCGATGACGGCGGGTGCGACATAGATGTTCGTGCCGAAGGTCACGGTGTGATGCCGCGTCGCTGCGGCCGGATCCTCGGCCCGGGCCAGAGCCGGGAGCAATGCGTAGAGGTATCCGCCCCCCTGCATGCGCTCCGGGTGCCACGAGGCATCCAGCATGCACGTGCGCCAGAACACGGCGAGGGGGGGCCGTTCCACTAGGCGACCCCCAGGACGACACCGAGAAGCGCGCCGAGAAGCAGCCACGGCAGGCGAAGCCGAGGCGTCGCGCGCAGGAGCGCCACGCTCGCGAGCCCGAGGCCTGCGCCACCGACCGGAAGCCGCAAGCCCAGCTCGAGTGCCCACGCCGCAGCAACGGGCGCCAGCACGGCGACCAGTGCCGTGCTGGCGCCGCCCCGCAGCAGATGCAGCACGATCGCATCCCGTTGCAACGCCGCGACAGCACCCGTCTCACCGCGAAGCGCACCTTTCGTCGCACGTGAGGCGAGACGCGATTGGATTCGCCGCTGCAAGCGCAAGAGGGCGCCACCGCCGAAGGCGGCAAGCACTCCCAGAACGCCGGCAACCGCGAGCTCGTCGTTCTGCAACCAGGTGCCGAGCGTCGCGCCCGACGGAAGCGCCGCCACGGCGCAGACTCCACCGAGCGCAAGATCGGGGATCCTGGCGCCGCCGACCGGTTGCGTGACGATCCAGATCATCTGGATCAAGGCGCCGCCCGCAACCCCCGCCTCGAAACGACCGAGAAGCAGACCGGCAAGGGCCCCGGCCACGAGGGGTTGCGACAGCTGCAAGCCCAGGCCCGCATCTTGATCCAACGCGAGGAGCGCCCCCAGCACCGCAAGCAGCGCGATGTCGGTGCCAGCGATCGGATTCATGCATCCTCGATGCGCTGGCGAATCGTCCCCCTCCAGAGAGGAGCCAGCGGCTGTTCGGGGAGGAAAAGGAAGGCGGAGCCCTGGTAGACGCGTTCGAAACCGCTCTCCGACATCGACACCGTCTCGATCGGAGTGCGCCACACTTCCATCGGCGCATCCGCTTCGAGGACGACCCGCAGTCCGGCCCAAGTGTCGACCAGATCCACGCGCTGCACCGAGCGCAGGACACCGCGGCTGCCGAGATGACCCTCGTCGAGCCGCCGTCCCTCTGTTTCGATCCAACGGTCCGGCGCTTCGGCTGCCAAGAGATTGGCCGCGAGCTCGACGCCGAAGCGACACGGACTTCCAGGATCGCCATCGAGCAAGACCTCGTATGCGCACTCGAGCCCACTGTCGACGAGCCGCATGCGTCGAACGACGACGACCCGAGCATCCGCCCCCTGCACCGGGCAGTCGCTTTCGAGTCGCAGGACGGAGCCGTCCAGGCGCCAATCGTATGCGCTCCATGGGAGTGCTGCCCGCTCCGGCAGACGCGCCGCGTCGAAGGCCGCTGCACCGGCGTCGGCTGCAAACAGATGATCGATGAAGGAGCCCCGCCGGTAGCGATCGTAGACGAGAGCACGATGCAGATCGGGCTCCTTGGCGCGCACGAGCTCATGGATGCTCACGGTGCGATTCGTGTCCGCGTCTCCCCGCTCCTGCTCCGCCAGGCTTCGCAGGTTGTCGTGGTACGACTCGGGACGACGCGTCATGAGGTCGAGCACGTTGAAGCGATGGCGGCGTGCGTCGAGCTCGTACACCGCACCGCCGGCATCCGGTTTGACGACCGCGATGTGGGTGTTCGTGCGCATGAGGATCTCGGGGCGCCCGTCACAGTCGAAGTCGACGACCTCCGAGGCGTTCTGCCCGTCGCGGAGCCGGTCCAGCAACGACTCGGCCTCGATGAGCTCGCGGTAGATCGCGTGGCGCAGGTGTGGCAGGTAGAGCCCTCCGAACAAACCGTGCCAGTAGGCGCAATTGCACTGCCCGCGCCACAGATGCTCCGAGGCGCGCTGCACCAGCTCGTCCTCTTCGCCGCGTCGACTCGCCTGCGCTTCGATGCGCCGGCTCACGGAGAGCATCTTCTTGTGCATCCAGTTGCTCTCCGGGTAGCGCGCAAGGAAGTTGCGCCAGAATCCTCCGCGCACGAACGCACGCAGCTCCTCCTCGTCGGTGCCACCCGAGAGCCGCTCCTGTGCGGCACGCAGTCGGCTCTGCGCCGTCACCGGCAGGGCCCATTCCATCATTTCGGCGTAGGACGCCGTGGGGAGGTAGACGCGACCGCGGGGAGCATGCTTCGCCACTGCATCGCTGAAGGTGGTGGTGCGCAGCCAAGCGGAATTGTCGTCGAGAGCGGAGAAGAAGCGCTCCAGCCAGTCGCGCTCGTAGCAAAGCTCGTGCGTGCCCGGCCAGATTCCGAACTTCTCGCCGTCGTCCGCATGCACCAGGAGCGTCTCGCGCTCCTCGTTCGCCGCCGCGCGCGCCCAGTCGAGGGTCTCCTCCGGCTCGGCGAAGGGCAGCAGGTAGCGCAGCTTCTGGGCAATGGGGAAGATGCGCAGCAGCTGCCCGTTCTCCTCCGTAATGAAGTAGCCGTCCAGCTCGTTGCGCGAAAGCCCGGCGCTGGTGAAGTGCGAATCGTCCACCACCGTGTACTGCAGGGCGGCGCGAGTCAGCGACTCGGCGAGCTGCGGCTCCCAGACGCGCTCCGCCAGCCAGCCACCGCGGGCGGTGACGCCGAAGCGGTCGAGCAACCACTGGTTGAGGCGTTTGATCTGACCTCTGCGGTCGCGTTCCGGAATGACCGGGAGGATCGGCTCGTTGTAGCCGCCGGAGAGCAGCTCGAGCTGACCCCGCTGCACGAGTCGTCGCACCTGCTCGATGTAGTCCGGATGCTGCGCTTCGATCCACTCCCACAGGACACCCGGTTGGTGCAGGCACGCGCGCACGCCGGGGTGCTGCTCGAGAACCTCGAGAAAGGGCGCGTAGGCGCGCGTGTACGCATCCTCGATCACGTGATCGAAGTTGCCGACGGGCTGGTGGTTGTGGACCGCGAAGATCAGCTCGACGGTCGCCATCGCATACCCCACGGCGCACGCTGCGGCTCAGGGCCACACGCGCGCGAGCATTCTGCGATCGATGGGTACGCCGCGCGCACCCGGCAGATCGCGCGCCTCGAGGCGGACGCCGCGCTCGAGAAGGGCGCGCAGGTCTCGCGCATCCTGCTCGGACAGATGCACATAGTCCAGAAGCCGCTTCCTGCCGGGGGCGTGATGCATGCCGCCGACGTTGATCTGGTCGATGCGCGCGCCGAGCTCGACGAGGCGGCGCGCATCCGCTGCGCGGCCGACGACGTAGAGCGCGCGTGTTGGCGGCCTCGGCTCGCTCAGCGCCGCTGCCGCCGTCGTCACCGGGACGACCTCGATGTCGTAGTCGCCCTCGGCGAGTGACGTGTAGAACGCCGAGCGCTCCGCATCCTGCGCCACCTCGTCGCTCGCGAGCACAACGCGTTCCGGCCGCCAGCTCGACGCCCAGCCGAGCAGCACTTGTCCGTGCAGCAAGCGATCATCGATGCGCAGCAACGTCTCGCTCACCGAGCGCCTTTCAAGAGCTGCACGGAGCTGCGACCCCGCTGCAGGAGCCGCTCCACCATGGCGTCTAGGTCGTGGTCGTTGCGGCGCAGCACGAAATCCACCAACATCGGCAGATTCACACCGGAGACCACCCGCACGCGCTCGTCCTCGCGCACGGCGTCGAGACACGAGGTGGCGCAGCTGCTGCCGCGCGAATCCACGAATACGATGCAACCCTCGGCGCTCAACTCGTCGACCACGCTGCGAACGCGGCGCGCCAGCTCTTGCGGTCCGAGCCCATCGTTGGACACGGTTTCGACGCCCGCCACGTCCCCCGCGACGCGCGACGCGGCTTCGCGCAGCGCCTCGCCGAGACGCGCGTGCGTGACGATCACACCCGCGAGACGCGGGCTGGGCGGCGTCGACTCACTCTTCATCGTTGGCCAAGTACTCCTGGAGATGAGCGCGCCGCTCCGCGTTTCTCAGGATGCGCTCTTGCAGCGCTTCCGGCGCGTTGTAGCCGTAGGTTCGCAGCATGTGATCCAGGGCGACGACCTCCGCCAGCACTGTGATGTTCTTGCCGGGGAAGATCGGGATGACCACAGTGGGAATGGAAACGCCGAGGATATCGCTGGTGTCGCGCTCCAGTCCGTGTCGGTCGTAGTACTGATCCCCCTGCCACTCCTCGAGACGAACAACCACCTCGATGCGCTTCTGGATGCGAATGGCCCGAATCCCGAAGATCTCCCGGACGTCGACGACGCCGATGCCACGGATTTCCATGTTGTGCTCGAGCAGCTTGCGTCCCGTGCCGATGACGACGTCTTCACCCTTGCGAACGAGCTCGACGACGTCGTCTGCGACCAACCGGTGGCCGCGCTCGACCAGATCGAGGACGATCTCGCTCTTGCCGATGCCGCTGCGCCCGACGAAGAGAAGTCCCACACCGTAGACGTCGGCGAGCGATGCGTGCTTCGAGTCGCGCGGTGCGAAGAAATCGGTCAGGTACTCGGTGAGCGAGTGCAGGAACGGCGTCGTCGACTGGGGAGTGCGGAATACCGGCACCTTGCGCTCGTTGGCCCGCTGGATCAGGTGCGGCGGCACGGCAAGCGATTTGGTGACGATGACGCAGGTCAGCGCGAACTGGAACAGCTGATCGAGCGCTGTTCGCCGCGCCGCCTCCGGCATCGCCTCCAGGAAGGAGATCTCGGTCTCACCCAGGATCTGGATGCGGTCGTCGAGGAAGTTGCGGGTATGGCCCGCCAGACACAATCCGGGCCGGTTGGTCTCGCGTACGGTGATGGGGCGCTCCGAGTGCTTCGACTCGGTGAGCAGCTCGAGCTTGTAGGTGTGTCGCTTGGCCTCGAAGAAATCCGCGACGGGTAGAACGCGCACGGTGGACCTCCGGCGCCATTCTAGTACCCGTCTTCGCTGAGGCGCATCGCTTTTCGGCGCCGAAAGTGGAGGAGGTCTACGCCAGGCTCACCCCAGCTCGCCCAGCGCTTGCAGGAAGGATCGGACGCGCCCCCGAGCGCGGTGGCGCGATCGTCTGGATCGGCGCCCCGTGGTCAGTGCGTCGCGTGCAGATTCAAGACACCGTAGTTGCCGTCCGGCGTCTTGTAGACGATGTGGATGAGCTCCGTGGAGCTGTTGGAAAACACCACGAAGCTCTCCTCGACCTGCTCGAGGCGCAGGATGGCCTCGTCCACGGTCATCGCCTCGATCGGGAAGTCTCCGGCCTGGACCACGTCGTGCCCCTCGGCTCCGTGGCCCACACTGCCGGCGCGCAGCACGCGCATCGTACCGGAGAGGGAGGCACCGTTGCGGTTGCTCTTCCCAGCGGTCCGGCGCGCCGAGGTGCGGCGATCCTTGTGCCGCCGCAGCTGCTTCTCCAGCTTGTCGGTGACCCGGTCCAGAGCGGAGTACATGTCCTCCGACACCTCTTTGCCGGTGAACTCGCGCCCGTTGGTGCGCAGGATGACCTCAGCACGGTGCAGGTGCTTTTCGCCACTCAAGGTGACGTTGACCGACAGAATGTTCTCGGCGAAGCGATGCAGACGATTCATGCGTGCGTCGAGATACGTGCGCAAAGCAGGCGTGACTTCGTAGTGACGACCGGTGACGGAGACTTGCATGGCGACGCTCCTTTGCGACCCGGTCTGATCCGGACCGGGTTGGTGTCTGCATGCGAGAAAACACGTGGAAAGCAGGACGGCCGGAGACAGACGCTCTCCGGCACGTCATCGCAGAAACTCTTCGAATCCAACTGGGCGCAAGGCTCGATCGGCTGTTCCAGAGCTGCACCGATTCCTCGCCTCTCGACAGGATCTGGATCCGTTGCGCGTACAGCATCAGTACTGCTTGCGCAAACGGGCCGGCAGGATCTTCAGTTGCTCGCGGTACTTGGCCACCGTGCGACGGGCGATGATCAGCCCATCCTTCTTCAAGATATCTGCAATCTTCTGGTCAGAGAGTGGCCGCCGCGGATCCTCCTTGGCGATGATTTCCAAGATCCGTGTCTTTGCCGCCTTCGCGGAAACCTCGTCGCCATCCTCCGTATCGAGGCTCGACGAGAAGAAGTACTTGAGTTCGAAAACGCCGCGCGGTGTCTGCACGTATTTGTTTGTCGTTACGCGACTCACGGTACTTTCGTGCATCCCGATTCTACTGGCCACCTGCTGGAGGGTCAAGGGTCGCAGGTGAGCAGGCCCCTTCTCGAAAAACTCGCGCTGTTCGTCCACGATGCACTCCATCACCTTCACCATGGTCTTGCGCCGCTGCTCGATGGTCTGAATCAGCCATCGCGCCGAAGACAGGCGCCCGAGGATGAAGTCGCGCGTCTCTTTGCTGCCGTTCGAGTTGGTACGGTCGAGCTCACGGCGGTATGCGTTGCTGATCCGAAGACGAGGAATGTTCTTGTCGTTCAAGAACACGACATACTCCTCACCCACACGCTCGACGATGAGATCCGGGGTGATGTAGCGCACATCCTCGGTCATCAGCTCGAAGCCCGGCTTCGGATCGAGATCCTTGATGACGTTGGCGTGCTCTTGCACCTCCTCGACGCTGATCCGAAGCTTCTTGGCGATCTCGGTGTACTTGCGTTGCTTCAGGGCCTCGAAGTGGTTGCGCACGATCTCGGCCGTCAGGGTTTCCAGCAGACGGCGGTGCCGGAGCTGGATCAGCAACGCTTCCTGGAGGTTGCGCGCACCGATGCCCACCGGCTCCATGCTCTGGATGTACCCCAGAACACGTTCGACGACGGCGATGTCCACCTTGAAGGTGTTCGCCACCTCGTCGAGGGCACAAGTGAGGTAACCCGTCTCGTTCAGGCTGCCGATCAAGTACTCGCCCACCTGCAGCTCGATCGCGTCGTTGGTCATGATGCGAAGCTGGCTCAGGAGCGCATCCACGAAGGAGGTCTGAGCCACCGGCACGCGCTCGAAGAACTCCTCCTGGCTGTCCTCGCTGCGCTTGAAGCCGAGATCGAAGCCGTCGGCAAAGTAGTCGTCCCAGTTCTCGTCCGGATCCTTCTCGCCGTCGCTGTTGGAGTCGTCCTGGGTGGTCTCCGTTTTGGCCCGAGTATCCTCTTCTGCGGCGCCCTGCTCCTGATCCTCCGTTGTCGCTCCCAGCTCCTCCTCGTCCTCTTCGACCTCGTCGACCTCTTCGAGGAGCGGATTCTGCAGGATCTCCTGCTTGAGGATCTGTTGGAGCTCGAGCGTCGGCACCTGGAGAAGCTTCAACGCTTGCTGCAGCTTCGGTGTCATCACCAGACGCTGCGTCTGACGCATCTGGAGTCCGAATTTCATCTCCATGCGAGCCCTGCCCTTCGCAGCTACAGTTGAAACCGTTCTCCTAAGTAAATCTTACGTGCTTCGGGATCTGACGCAAGAACGTGCGTGGGTCCCGACAGCAAAATTCGCCCTTCGTACATGATGTAGGCACGATCGGTAATCCGCAGAGTCTCGCGGACGTTGTGATCCGTGATGAGAACTCCCATTCCACGTGCGCGCAGTTCGCTCACCACCTGCTGGATGTCGGCCACGGCGATCGGATCGATGCCGGAAAACGGCTCGTCGAGCAACATGAAGCGCGGATCGGTCGTCAGCGCTCGAGAGATCTCCACGCGTCGTCGCTCACCACCCGAGAGCTGCGTGCCGCGGTTCTTGCGCACGTGCGTCAGCCGCATCTCCTCGAGCAGCGACTCGAGCCGCTGCCTCCGATCGCGCGCGGAAAGTTCGAGGGTCTCCAGGATCGCCTCGATGTTCTGCTCCACCGTCAGGCGCCGGAACACCGAGGGCTCCTGCGGCAGATACCCGAGTCCGCGGCGCGCGCGCTTGTACATCGGCAAGCGCGAGATGTCCTGACCGCCGAGAACGACACGCCCCGCATTCGGGCGGATCATTCCGACGATCATGTAGAAGGTCGTGGTCTTGCCGGCTCCGTTCGGTCCCAGCAAGCCGACGATCTCCCCGCTCTGCACCTCGACATCGATCTCATCCACAACGCGTCGGGCGCCGTACGTCTTGACGAGTCCGCGCCCCTCCAGTGTCACCGTCTCGGCGTTGCCGTTGCCGCTCATGGACTCTCCGGGTCCATCGGTCCTTCGACCTTGTAGTCGTCGATGTCGATGAACTCCAGATTGGGCGGGCTCGACATGCCGCGTCCGGTCAGCACTTGCGGATCGCCTTTGCGGGTGATGCGGACAAACTCGTCGGAGCGGATCTTCTCTTCGCTCCGATCCCAGTAGAGCGATTCGGTCTCGAGACGCGTTCCCTGCACCGTCTCGACCACGACGTTGCCGGTCGCGGTGACGCGGCCACTCTCGAGGAGCCCCCGGTCCGCGGTCAGAACCGACGCCCGCTCGCCGTCCTCGTAGAACTCCACCTCGATCGTCTCGGCGTGCGTGACGTCGTCCGCGTACACACGCGCGATCGCCGCTTTGAGTATGAAACGCACGCGGCCGCTGTCGCTCTCGGTCGTCGTGAAGCCGCGCGTGATGCGCACCGGAACTTCGCTGCGATCGACCGTGCTGGGGACCTCCTGGCGTTCGCAGGCGACCATCGCCACCAACGTGAGCAGCGCAACCCTCCATCCCGGGAACTGGCCTGCCATCCTGATTCGATCCTCCCTGGTGTCGCGCTCCTCGATGCCGCTGCGCCGGAGTCACCGCCTGGCGGCTGCTCGCACCGGCGCCGCACGCGTGCTCCAGACCCTCTTCTCAACAAGTAACAGATGCCACAGGCCCCGTCAAGCAACGTCCATGCCAAAAATTACGTATTCCGTAACTTGATTTTTGGCAGCTACTTGCGAGAAGGACCCGGCGTCACTCGGGCGCGAAACCCCGTCTGCCTGGACGAGGATCGGTCGCCGCGTCGACGCTCCGCACGGCTGCCGTGCAGAAGCGACTCGAGTCGCTCGAGGAGTCGGCGGTCGGCCGGGCGCAGCGCGAAGAGCGCCTCCACGTCGCGATCCAGGCGGGCCCGTGCCGCCGCTCCGGCTCCGCGCTCCAGCCGTCGCACGGTTGCCAGGAGAGCGGCTGGGGGGGCTCGCCGCGGCCAGGGCATGCAGCGCAGATAGGGCGCGTTGAGTCGTACGTACCCCCCCGACTGCGCCACGGCGCCAAAAAGCCCCCGATAGAGCACGGCGTAGAGGCGCGAGTTGAGTAGCGCCAGAAGCAGGGCACGCCGGCGGGCGTCGCGACGTGCGCACGGGACGTAGTACACGCGCCCGAGCAGGTCGCCATCCCCATCCCACGCCGCATGCAGACGCTGGAACATCCCCGGGATGATCACTTTCGGGACCTTCTGTCTACGGACGCTGCCGCGAGGCACGTGAGCCTGCTCCGGCGCGAAGCGGCGGCGCGCTGCGACGCGGAAGGGGCGAATGTCGCCACTGCAGATGATGCGATCGTGACCACGATCGATGGCGCGGCTGAAGCCCGCCTTCGCAATCCCGCATGCGACCGGCACCACGTCCCCAAGTCGCGGCCCAGGGAGCAGACGCTGCAGGAGCGGGACCGCATCCGAGGGCAGCGCGAGCGGAACCACATGCTGCGGCAGCTGCAGAATGGTGCGCTGCGGCCAGCGAGCCCGGACACGTCCATTGTGCTCGAGAATACGGATCGTGTGATCGGGGCCGGGCTGACGCCGGGACAGCACCAGGATGACCGGATAGGTCGCGCGACCCTCGAAGACGTCGGCGTGAGCGAGATCCCAGACCTCCTCGACACACGTGCTCGTCATTAGGAGGGCACGCAGACCGACAGCGTACTCCGATGCCAACAGCTTGTTGGGGACGATGGCACACAAGCGTCCTTTCGGACGCAGGAGCTCGAGCATGCGCAGCAGAAAAAGAAGCGCCAGATCCCCGCGTGCCGGGAAAGCGCCGCGCGCGCGGAGCTTTTGCCGATAACCCGATTCGAGGTCGCGGAGCGCGACGTAGGGCGGGTTGGCAATCACGGCATCGAAACGCTGCTTCGGGTGCGCATCGAAGAGGAAATCGGCGTGGCGAATCTCCCAGGCTGCAAGCGTGTGCGGTGCAGCCGCACGCACGACTGGAGCGAGCGCCTGTGCCCAGCGCGCGGCCGACGCGTCGAGCTCGACGCCGTAGCACGCAGCCTGGACAGCACGCGCCTCGGCAGCGTGCGCTGCAGCTGCCAGCAGCCGGCCCGCACCACAGCCCGGGTCGAGGATCTGGAGCCGCGCTCCACGGCGGCGCCCGCGCAGCAGACGTTGCGCCATGCGCTGTGCAACCGGCATCGGAGTCTGTACGACCCCGAGCTGCGGTGCAACGCGTGCCGTGCGCGTTGCCGTCTGCGTATCCTGCAGCCTCTCGATCCAACTCCAGAGTGCCGCCGGATCGTGCGCGTAGCGCTTCACGAGATCCGCGAGCGCGCGTCGCGGCTGCGCATCGGTCGCGACTCGAGCGCGTCGATCCACCTCGTTTCCCCCCGTCCCCTCCGGCGTCGCGAGAGGTCGAGTAAAGTCAGACGGGTCGACAGGCGTCAACAAATTCCATGGCACGCGTCGTGCAGCCTGCGTGTGCGTGGAAGGATCCACCCGCATCCCGCGCCGTCGCGCGACCGGTGGCGCCGAGCCGCCGCGGCGCCATCGACGCCGCCGACGTCGTCTCCCCTCCGGCACGCACGCGAAGCGGAAGCAGGCGCCGAGCCTCCGCAGCACGCTGCGCCAGGCTGGCGCAAGCCAGCCCCGCCTGGAAAGAAACCTCCGGCTGCGTTCGCGACGATTGCGCTCGAGGGTGCACGCCGAGCGCTTCGAACGCTTGCTCGAGGTCCCGGACCTCGCGTCTCTGGTGAACGAGATCGTCGAGGCTGCGCAGGCGCTTGGACGCGCTCGTTTCGCCGAGCTGAACATCCGCCCGGAACCCGTGGAGTCCCGACGCGAGTCGCTGCGAACGACGCGCTCGCGAACGCGCGAGCGCGCCACACCGCGGCTGCGGGCGCGCCATAGCAGACTGGTGCTGCCGCTCCAAAGCGGCGGGCGCACCTGGGCCACGGTGCGGCTGCACCAACCGAGATGCACGAGCCTGGAAGCGTTGCGCAGCTACCTGGCTCACGCAGCGAGCGCTCTCGAGCGTTTCCTCGAACACGAGAGGGCAGCAGATCAGGCGCAGCGCTACGAGGCGCTGCTGGACAGCCTTCCCGATGTTTGCCTTCTGATCCTGGCGGCCGATGACAGCGTCCGCAACGTGCGTGGCCAGGCGCGCGCGCTCGTCGGCCAGGTGGCCTCCGACACGATCGGTCGTAGGCTCGACCGCGCCCGGAGGGGACGTGGGCTGTTGACGCTCGACTCGACGCAGCTCGACGAGCTCCTCACGCGCGCACGCCAACATGGCCGCGCCGAAGCGGAGACCTTCCTGCACGGCTTGAACCGCGACGTGCCGGTGCAGATGACGCTCGTCGACCCGCAGGGGGATGGCGATCTGCTCTGCATCCTGCGTGATCTGACCGCGGTCAAAACGATGGAGCAGGCGTTGCTGCGTCGAAACCGCGACCTCTCCGAGGCGGCCGAACGACTCAAGGAAATCGACATGCTCAAGAACGAGTTCATGAGCAACGTCTCGCACGAGCTGCGCACGCCACTGACCGCGATCATCGCCTACGCGGAGGCGCTCCTGCTCACGCAGCCTGACGAGACGACGCGAGAGGAATTCTTGCGCGTCATCGCGGAACAGGGTCACAAGCTGCAGAAGCTGATCGGCGGTCTGCTCGACATCGCCAAGCTCGACTCCCTGGCAACCGAGCTCAAGCTGCAGCTCGCTTCCCTGAACGACATCATCGAAGCGGCGGCGGTCACGGTGCGCCCGTTCGCGGACAAGAGCCGGATCCGTCTCGAGCTCAATCTCGACCCCGAGCTGCAACCCGTGTACCTGGACGAGCTTCGCTCGCAACAGATCGTGTGGAATCTGCTCAACAATGCGATCAAGTTCTCTCCGCCGCACAGCAGCATCCGCGTGCGCACCTGGGCCGAGCACGGACACGTTTGGGCCGAGGTGAGCGACGAGGGAATCGGCATCGCGCCCGAACACCAGCGGCTCATCTTCGAGAAGTTCGTGCAGGTGGACGGCTCCTCGACACGCCGGCACGGGGGTGTCGGGCTCGGGCTCGACCTCGTGAAGCACCTCGTCGAGCTGCACGGTGGCAACGTCGTGGTCCGCAGCACACCAGGGCGAGGATCGAGCTTCTCCTTCAGCATCCCGATCGAGAAGCGGCAGCGGCCGCGTTTCGAGAGCGAAATCGACCAACTCGAGGGCGCGACCCCACACGCCTGAGACCGGCACCCACCGCGCCGTCCCGAGAAACGAGCTTGCAGCGCCGCACTCCCGCGTCTAACGTGGCGCCGCGGGAGCGGCGTGGTGTTCGCGTGCGCGCACCCCGCAGGCTCGAGACGAATGGACGCGCATGAGCCCACGCTTGTTGGCGCACGTGGGGGTCGCGGTTGCGACACTCTTGTGTGCGCTGTTCGCTTTCTGGCCCGGTCTCGACAACGGTTTCTGGGGCAGCGATTTCCACTTTCTCGAGCGTGCCGCAGCCGCCGAGATCGACGCGGCGGTGCTCGTGCAGAGCTGGGCAGAGCCGTTCCAGCGTCCGTTGTCACAACTCGCTTTCTACTCCGAGTACGCGCTTTGGGGCCTGGACTCGCATGCATTCCTTCTGACGCACGTCCTCCTGCATGCCTTCAACTCCACGCTCCTCTTCGCGCTGCTGCGCGGTCCGGTCGGCCCGCAGGGAGCGGCGGGAGCCGCCATCCTGTTCGCTCTTGGATTCGGCTTCTACGGTGAGACGGTGCTTCGCATCGCCGATCTTGCGCACCTGTTTGGAACCACGTTCGTCCTCGCGACCGGCATCATCGCGCTGCGAGCACAGCTGGAACGGACGCCTCGACTGCGGCTGGTCGCCACGCTCCTCGCCGCGTCCTTCTTCTTGACGGCACTGCTCGCGCATGAAGGCGCGATCATGGCGCTGGTGATGTTCGGCGGGCTGATGTGGCCGCATCGACGCAGCATTTCGTCGGTGACGCGCAAGATGACTCTTCTCGTCGCCATCGCCATCGTTTGGCTCGGCGCCCAGGTTGTCCGCGGCATCGGCGTCGCCGAGCTCCTGACGCAAGCGGACACCTGGCTCGAGGGACCGTGGCGCGTCCTGCGGCTCGCCGCACTGTCGGTGGTTCCCATCGCCTCCGACTCGGTGCCGGAACCGGGTGGCAGCTTGCTGCAGCGCTTTCTCCAGCTCGTCGACCAGATGCGACCGATCCTCGGGTTGCTCCTCGTCGCCGGCGCCAGCGTCTGGTTCTGGCGTGGCGCCGGTGCAGTGCGCTGGCTTCTGGCCGCGTGGCTCGGCTTCCTGGTGGCGCTCGGCCTTCTGCAACCACCCGGAAGCACGGCGCAGCTTGCCGACGCCTACCTCCCCGCGGCTTTCTTTTGCGGCGCGGTCGCGCACGGATTCCGGCTCCTGTGGATGCGGGCCACGCCGGGGCGTCGCGTGCTGTTGGGCTTGACGTTCGTGGTCGCGCTGCACGCCGGGGTCGTGCGTGTGCACACCTACGAGCTTCTGGCCGATGCGAGGGGAAGAAGCTTGGAGAGCTGGCGTCGTCTGCAGGAGCTGCAATCGCAACCGCGGCGTGAGGCTCCGGGCACACCGCAGCTGGAGCGGGAAGGCGTGTCTCAGAAGTCGGCGCCGATCGAGACGTTCGATCCGGAGGGCAGCGTCCCCCAGCGTGTGTCGTAGCGTCGCGCCCAATCGAAACGCAGAATCACTGCGCCCAGGTTGATGCGCGTTCCGAAACCGTATGCAATCTGGGGACCTCGTCCCGGCAGCTCGCCGATGACGGTGCGGCTCGTGCGCAGGAGCGTGCTGTCCCACGCGCTCGCCGCGTCCACGAACAACGCGCCGCGAATGTTCCCCAATTCCAGAGGCAGGGGCCACCCCAGCGCCACGTAGCGCAGTAGAGGGAAGCGGAACTCGAGGCTGGCCAGAGCCGCATGATTGCCCACCAGAGCACCGTAGTCGTAGCCGCGCAGCGTGTACGCGCCCCCGAGATAGAAAGTCCGGGGCGTCGGCCCCCAGCTCGATCCGAGATAGATCCGCGCCGCCAGGCTCGAGTGCACGTTGACGTTCCAGTATTGGCGCATGTCGGCCTGAAAGGCGGCGAAGTGCAGTTGACCGACGCCGACCTCGAGACCGATTCGCATGCGGCGGCCGAGAATCGGACCGGTCGAGCCGAACAGAGCCGTGTCGACCACGTACGTCAGACCGGGCCCGACGAAGGTCCGGACATTCTGGATGTTGCCATCCGCCTCCGCCTCGGCCAGCGTCTGCCCCAGGAAAAAGCGACCGCGTACACCGGAAAGCTGCAGCGACGCCTCGAGGCGTGAGAACTTGTTGAAGGGCCGAAGCGCCGTGGCTTGCACGCCGACGTACGTCTGGCGTTCCACCGTATCGATCGGTTGAACCAGAAAGCCGTAGCGACGTTGGTACTGGAACGCGGCGAGGCGATAGCTGGTTCGCCCCGAGCGGTTCAGGTAGTCGACCAGAAGCTCCGAGTCTTTGAGCGAGCCATAGATCCCGAAGCCGACACCGAGGTTGTGGTTTCCCAGAAGATCGCTGAAGTGGATCTGCGAGGCTCCGCCGATTCCGGAGTTGTGCGCCACCACGCCACCCACCTGCGAGAGATCGGGAGCGAGGCGCGGCTTGTAGCGCCGTTCCTTGAACTCGGCGTTCCGCGAAGCGCCTGGCGTGACCTGCCCGTTGCTGGTTGGCGAAGCCGGACTCGCTGGCGCGGCGAGGAGCGGGCTGGACAATGCGGCAAGCTCTGCACTCGGCGACGCTTGGGCCGCGGACGCGAGCGCGGGGATCGCCGAGTCCGGCGGCAGCTCAATCGGTGTCATCTTCTGCTGCGGGTCGTCGATGCGGTAGAGATCCCAGCCGCCACGCGAGAAGGCGGAGAACACCAGTCGGTTCGTGTCGCGCGACCAGGAGAGCGCCGGGCTCGAAGGCAGGATCCCGCCGATCCCGGTCACCGAATCGGTGACCCGGAACACGGCACCCGTGGCGAGGTGCAGGAGATGGATGTTCGGTACGCCGTCGTGGTCGGAAACGAAGGCGATGTACTCGCCGTCACCCGACCAAGCGGGGCTGACCGCCTTGCCGTGGGGGAAGGGCGTCACGTCGCGCCGCGTCCCGCTCTCAATGTCGAGCAGCACGAGGTGCAAGCGTCCGAAGCGCAGAGCGTCCAGATCGGTGCCCGGCCCTTCGTCGGTGACGTAGACGACAGAGCGCCCGTCGGGAGACCACTGCGGGTCGCGCACGGTGAAGCGATCCGACGTCAACGCCTGCAGCTCGGTGCCGTCGGTGCGCACGCGGTAGAGATTGCTCTGACCGCCCGCAATACCGACGAACAGAATCTCCTCGCCGTCGGGGGAGAACGTCGGCGTCTGCAGCTCGTCGAGACCGAAGCGATGCGATGCGACGACGCGACGACGCGCGACGTCGACCAGGTAGAGGGCGTCCTGCCCCCCGGCCTGCGCCGTGAACGCCAACGTGCGCGAGTCGGGCGACCAGGCGGAGCTGGCGCGGAAGAAACGCAGCGACTCGAAATCGCCGTTGACGTCCCCCTGGACGACGCGGCGCGGCCCGCGCTCCGACTCCAGATCTCGCAGATAGAGGTCGCGCGTCAGGCCGGCGTCGCTCACGTAAGCCAACCAGCGCCCGTCGGGTGAGATGCTCGGGACGAGCAACATGTTGGCTCGCTCCTCTTCCCGTGTGACGACGGGTTGCGCGAACTCGTGCACGACCTCGCGCTCCGCCAGCTCGGGCAGGTGCTGGCGGCGTACGGCGGTCGTCCAGGCGTCGGAGAACGTGCGCAGAGACACACCGACGACGTGCTCGAGAGCTGCATCGAGACTGCGATGGTCACGCAGCGCGCGCAGCAAGTCACCGATCTGCTCCTCTCCGTAGCGCGCCGCGAAGAACTCGAAGATGCTCTGCCCGAAGCGGTAGACCCGGATGTCACGCACGTGCGTCATCTCCTCGAGCGACAGCAGATGACCCGACAGCGCTGCGTCGCGCATCCACATGTCGGTGTGCGTATCCACCTTCGGGCGCGACAGGTACTCGGCCAGCCCTTCCATGATCCACAGAGGCGGCCCGTACGCGAAGGGATTGAGGGGATCGGTGGCGACCGGATCGAAGAGGAGGTCGATCTCGAAGGCGTGCACGAGCTCGTGAGTGAGCACGTGCTCAAACTCGCCGAAAGAACCCGTGAAGGGCAGGAAGACCCGCCTGCGCGCGAGATCGGTGATCCCGCCGGTACCGACGTCGATCAACGATGGCGTGATGTGGGTCTGCTGGAAATCGGAGTGCGAGGCGTAGAGGATGAGCGGAATCTTGCGACCAATGTCGTGCTGCAGCGTTCTGGCGATGCGTAAGTAGGCGCGCTCGGCCATGCGAGCCGCATCGTGGACGATCTCCTCTTCGTTCTCATAGAAGAGGATCTCGAAGTGCCGCGTTTCGAGCACGCGCCAGCGATAGTCCTTGTATTGGACTTTGTTCTTGCCGAAGTACTGTGCCTGTGCCGGCAACGCACAAAGCAGCGACAGCAGGAACAGTGGTAGGAAGCCGTGGCGCAAAGGAGTCCCCCGCCGGAAGCCCGGCGCACCCACGGGCGCGCGCGACCGGAAACGAAGGACACCACGACGAGTATATCATTGACGCAAGAGATTGCGCCACTGTGTGTTGCGCGAACCCGAGCGGTCACGGAGGGTCTTTCTGCGTCCAAACCCGCTGGGTCATGCGAGGAAACGGCGGCATGCGGATCGCGATGAACACGGGGGGGTTGCCCCCTCGACGCGGCGTATCCTCCCAGCCGCGTCCGCGTCGCGGAGGATTCTGCGGCAGGGGGGCGTGTGCTCCCGCGTCACTCCGTCTTCAGACGGCGCTCGTCGGCATCGAAGACGCGGACCAGCCCGTCTCCACCGACACCGATGATTTCGGGAACGCCATCGGAGTCGATGTCGAACAGGTCCATCTCCTCGCCGAATCCCGGCTCGTACTCCCACTTCACGTCGCGGAAAACGGCTCCCAGAACCAGTCCGGTGTTGAGGACGATCTCGTCGCGCCCATCTCCATCCACGTCGCCGATGGCGATCTCTGAGGCCGCGAAGGGATCGGAACTCGTCCACTCCTCGACGTCGCGCAGCGCCGTCAGGACGCGCAACAGTCCATCCGCGATCAGGACGATCTCCGGCTCGCCATCCTCGTCGACGTCGCCCACCGTGAGCGTGCTGATGCTGCGGTAGCGCCCGTCTGGCGTCGTCCAGATGTCGCTCAGATCATCTCCACGCAGGATGAACAAACGCGAGTCCTGCGTGAATCCGACGACTTCGTCCTGCCCATTGCCATCGAGATCGGCCGCCAACATCTCCAGCACGGGTGACCAGAGATCTCGTGTGAGGGCGGTCACCAACCTGCCCTGGTTGCTCTCGATCAGGTGCAGGGTGCCGCGATAGCTGCCGTAGAGCAGGCGGCGCTGCGCTCCGTGGATGAGCGTGAAAGGCTCGTACTTGGCCGCCAGGTCGGTGGCACGCGGCTTGAGGTTTCCGGCTTGCAGGGTGACGGCGGTCGTCGTGATCAGGAGTGTCGCGACGCAGATTCGAAGCCCCATACGTCCTCATGAAGTGACGGCACGTCATCGAGTCTAGGACCGTCCCCGCCTGCGGTCAACCGCGAGCACTACTTCAGCCGGCGGAAGAGATTGAATCCGAGGTCCTTGCGCGCCAGGTACTTGATGAGTTCGTCGATGACGGCGAGATCGAACAGACCGATACGCTGCTCCTCCTTTGCATCGAGAAGGAGTCCGCCGATATCGCGCCAACGCAGCTCACCAAGCGTCTGGGCGGCCATGTCGACAACATCGTGATCCTGACGGTGAGGCAAGCGAGCCGTCAGCATCTCTCCGTGCCCACGGTAGAGGTCGACGAGACGCTTCGTCTCCGTGTTGAAGGTCCGAGGGTCCGTGTAGACCACCAGGCTGAGGAACTTCTTGCCCGCTTCCCGAGCCGCCCAGGTTCCTGCGTCCAGAACCCGCAACAGCTCGTCCCGGTGGGCATCGTAGCGCGTGTTCTGGCGCAGGTTGCCCTTGTACACGGCAAGAACGACGAGCATCCACGCAGGTGTTTCGATGCAAAGCGGAATCTCGACGCGATCTTCGAGCGGCAACTCGTCGCGCAGGAGCCGCGCGATCTCCTGCTTCTTCTCTGCAACGAAGCGTGCCGGGTAATGCTCGAGCGGGAGACTGGCGTTGCATGCCTGCTCGCGCAGCCATTCGTGACGCGAAGGCGGAAGATCGAGGCGGCGCCACCAGTGGAATCGCGTCGCCTCCAGCGTGCTCGAGTCGAGCAGATCGCGCACGTGCGGCGGCGCCTTGGGCTCGGCACGAGAGTGCAGGATGAAGCGCGGCAGCCACAGCCTCGGATCGAGCTTCTGCAGCGAACGGAAGACGTTCCAGAGCAGCGCGATCTGGCTGTCCTCGCTGCGGAGCTGAGACGCACGCTCTTGAAGCAAAGCGTTCTCGACGTCGACCGTCAGATTGTCTCGCGGATCCTCGTAGATGCGGACTTCGCCTTCCGTGCGCCGCCGCGCCATCGATCCCTCCCGACATGCCGCAGGAAGCGGTACCGCACTCAGAAGCAACGCACATGCCTGGATCACGAGGCGTCAGACACGAGCCAAGCGCTCCAGATCGTCGGGAAATCGCGGGTAGGAGGTGCGGACACAATCGACGTTGTCAATGCGGCTCTCACCCGGCGCACAGGCCGCAAGGACCGCCGCCGCCATGGCAATCCGGTGATCGCCATACGAATCGACCTGCGCAGGATGCAGCGCCGCACACGCTTCGAGCTGCAAACCGTCACGCGACTCGTGGACGCAAGCGCCAAAAGCGCGAAGCAGCTGCGCCAGCGCCGCGATCCGGTCGCTCTCCTTGACGCGCAATTCGCCCGCATCGTGTACCTGGGCAGGCACGCCGGCGACGGCAGCCGCCGCCAGCAGTGCCGGAACCTCGTCGATGCACTGCACCACGTCTGCGCCCGCGAGTTGGAGCGGAGCGCGGAGTGGACCGGCAACTCGAACCGCCCCGCTGGGCTCGCCGAGCTCTTGGCGCTCTGAGGTGATCTCGATTCTTGCCCCGGCGCGCCGCAGGATTTCGAGGTAGCACGCACGACCCGGGTTGAGCCCGACGCGCACGCAACGCAGCGACCCATGAGCCGAGGCGGCACACCAGGCGACGAAGAAGGCCGCCGAAGACAAGTCCCCCGGAACCTGCACATCGAAGCCGTTCCAGCTCGTCTGCCCGCGGAGCGGGTGCAGCGTGATCGATTCCGGAGTGCGGATGACACGCGCACCCAACGCGTGGAGCAGGCGCTCCGTGTGGTCGCGTGCGACACCTGCGGGACGAATGCGTGTGCGACCGGAAGCGCGGAGCGCCGCGAGAAGAATGGCGCTGCGCACCTGCGCACTGTCGACCTCGAGAGTGTGTTCAGCGCCGCGCAGGGGCGCCGCTGCCGGCTCGATCTGGACGGGTGGGCGCTCCTGCGCGCCGAGGCAGGCGATCCGTGCACCCATGCGCCGCAGCGGCTCGGCCACGCGTCGCATCGGTCGGCGTCGCAACGACTCGTCACCGCTCAGGCGGGTCGGGAAGGCTTGTGCCGCCAGAGCGCCGCACAAAAGTCGCATGGTCGTGCCGGAATTGCCGCAATCGAGATCGCCCGCCGGTGGGTGCAGTCCCGCAAAACCGACGCCGGTGACGCGCCATTCTGCGCCATCTGCCTGGATCCGCACGCCCATCCGGCGCAACGCAGCTGCCGTGCAGGCGACGTCTGCGGAATTCGGCACGCCTCCCAGACGGCACTCGCCGTTCGACAGAGCCGCCATCAGGAGCACGCGGTGCGCGATCGACTTGTCCCCCGGAGGCGCCAGCGTGCCGGCGGGGCGCAGCGGTCCCACGATGCGCCACGTCCCGGCGTCGAATCGTAGCCTGCTCTCGCTCATGCTTCCCCGCGCTCCCCTCTGCGCAGCGTAGAACAGTTCCGCGTCGGGGAGAAGCGTCCAGCGTGGCTTCGACGGCACGGAGCCGGTTGCCCTCCGAATTGCCCTTCGCCCGGCACACTGGAACCGCGTTTGCAAGCACCCGCATCGCGGCCGCGCAAGAGTCGCACGCCACCGGATCGACGGCAATGGAGGCCCCAATGCACGCGAACGAGCGCCTGGAGGAAGAGCACGAGGAGTCGCGCCTGACACGCTGGATCCCGAGCGCGATTCTCGACCTGCCTCCGCTCGAGCCGGTGTTCGCGCTGCGGACGCCGCACCGCGTTTCTTTGCAAGCCATGCCGTCGAGTCGCGATGCTCTGCGCAACATGCTGCATCGCTCCTTCGAGATTCATGTCGAGGTCGACACGGAGAACTCCCCGCTGCGTCACGTCCCAGTCCACGACGTGCACGAGGCGCGCTTGACGCCCGACCTGCCTCTCGAGTGGCAGCACTACTACTGGATCGCCGACGGTCTTCAGGATGACCTCGCGAGCGCACCGGGAGAGCCGGCGTCGGCGCTCGAACGCGGGCGTCGGCGTCTCGCGGCATGCGAAGCGACGATGCGCACCCTGCGTCAAGGGAGCCGCTGCCAGCTGTGGCTTCTGCAGGAAGCGTGGAGTGAAAGGGAGGGGCTCGCAACGGAGATCGACACCTCGTCCCGAGCGCTCTTCACGGCACAGCAATACGTGCGCGGTCTCAGCGGCCACCTGATCGACCGCACCGGCTCACGCGCTTTCGCAGACTGGATGGCGGAGCTTCTGGGCGAAGCGGAGCGCCGTGCGCACGTCAGCCTGCCGACACTGTCCCACGTCGAGAAGGACCTGCTCGGCATGTATCTGCAGCATCGCCTCTTCGGCAATGCGCCACTTACCTCGCCGGCCGGCATGATCGCGGGATGGCACCTGCTGCTCTCCGCCGCGATTCTGGGGGTGTGGTTCGCCGGTCTGCTCGTGGACGCGGGCTACGAGAGCGAGATCGACGAGGCGTTGATCGCCGCGCTCTGGATGCTCGATCAGGGCTTCTGGTGCGACGAGGCACTGGTCCACGACGTGCTCCGCAACCTGAACGCCAGCGAGTACACCTCGGCGGCTCTCGCCTCCGCGCTCACCTCCGCCATGCACGTCGCGCACTCGCGCACCTGAGTCCCCGCCTCGGAGCCACGCCAAGATCGGGCGCTGCCAGCCGCAGCCATCGCACACCCATCAGAGCTCCAGGACGCGTCGCCACCCCTCCGCGTACTTGTACCAACCGCCGGTGTTGAACAGCACGATGGTCGATGCATCTCCCAAAGCCTCGATCGACTCGAGCCGGCGCAGTGCGGCCCAGGTCGCTGCGCCCTCCGGGGATGCGAAGATCCCCTCCGTGCTCGCGAGCTCGCGGCCTGCTGTCGCGATCTCCTCCTCGCTCACGGCGATCGCGTTGCCGCCGCTCTCGCGCAGCGCACGCAGCATGAGGAAGTCGCCCACGGCGACCGGCACGCGCAACCCCAGCGCAAAGGTGTGCGCGTTCTCCCACGCGGCGGCACGCTCCTCCCCGGCGTGGAACGCGCGCACGATCGGTGCACACCCTTGCGTCTGAACGCTCCACATCCGCGGGCGCCTGCCCGCGATCCACCCGAGCTGCTCGAGCTCCTCGAAGGCCTTCCACATTCCCACCAAACCCGTCCCACCCCCGGTGGGGTAGACGATCACGTCGGGGAGACGCCAGCCGAGCTGCTCCGCGAGCTCGTAGCCGAGTGTCTTCTTCCCCTCGAGCCGGTACGGCTCCTTGAGCGTGGAGAGATCGAACCAACCCTGCGTCTCGCGTCCGGCAGCGACACGTTTGCCGCAATCGTGGATGAGCCCGTCGACGAGCTCCACGTCTGCAGCCAGGGCGCGGCACTCCTCGACGAAGGCAGCCGGCGTGTCGCGCGGGACCAGAACCGTCGCACGCAAACCGGCGCGCGCCGCGTACGCTGCCAGCGCCGAGCCCGCGTTCCCCGCCGAGGGAACCGCAAGGTGCTTGAGCCCGAGCTCGAGCGCGCGCGACACCGCGGTCGCCATGCCGCGCGCCTTGAACGAGTTGGTGGGGTTGAGGCTCTCCTCCTTGAGAAGCAGCCGGCGTCCCCCCAGCTGCGCGCTGAGTCGCGGCAGCTCGAGGAGTGGAGTCATCCCCTCGCCGAGCGAGACGCAGTTCTCGGCCCGCTGCACGGGGAGAACCTCACGATAGCGCCACATGTCGCTGCGGCGTAGGCGCAGCGCCTCGCGCGTCCAGAGCGTGCCGGCGGCGTCGAGGTCGTAGCGCACGGAGAGCGGCGCGCCACACTCGCAGAGGTTGTGCGCGGTGTCGAGCGCGAGCTCGCGCTCGCAACGCGTGCACGCGAGATCGACGGCAAAGCTGCGCCACGGCTCCGTGCTCCTCACGATACCTCCGAGGTCGATTGCGCATTGACGCCGAGGTGCGCAGCGTACCTGGGAACGGAGCTGGCGTCGAGCCCGCTCTTCGACTTGGCAGCGTCGCGTGGCTTCAGCTACACTGCCGCACCGTTTTCGGCACCGGACTGCAAGAGAATGTTCGACATCTTCTTCAGCCACGTAGGGATCGGACTGCTCGTGAGCCTCGCCTTCGTCCCGCTGCGGCGTCTCGGGGTGGGGTTCTTTCGCTTCAACGCGCTCCTTGCGCTCGCCTTCCTCCTCCTGGCGGCCGCCTTCCGCTGGCAACAACAACCTGAGCCCGCGTGGGATCTGGTCGGCTGCATTGCGATCACTGCAGCGTTCGTCGTCAGCTTGCGCTTCCGCAGCCGCGGCATCTCGCAGCTCCTGCTCGGGCTCGCGGTCGGCACCGGTCTCGTTGCGATCGTTCGTGCCGCGCTGGGCTGGAACACGGCGGCGGGCGTGGAGATCTCGCGCGCACTTCTGGCAGCTCATTTCGTCACGGCGGCCGCCCTTCTCGGTGCGGTCTTGCTGGCGATGATCCTCGGACACTGGTACCTGGTGATTCCAGGACTCAGCTTCGTGCACCTGCGCCGCATCACGCTCCTGCTCGCGGCCGCGTTGCTCCTGCGTCTCGCGGTGGTGTCGTGGAGCATCGTCGCGGGCTGGAGCTTCTGGGAATCCGCCTGGCAGCTCGATGCAACCGGCTTTCTGCTGCAGCACGGTTTCTTCCTTGCGCTGCGTTTGCTGTTCGGGCTCGCGGGGCCTGCGATCCTGCTCCTGCTCATCTGGGAATGCGTGCGCATTCGCTCCAACACGAGCGCGACGGGCATCCTCTACGTCGCCACCGCAGTCGTCCTGATTGGCGAGATCGCGTCACACTGGTTTCTGACGAGCAGCGCCATCCTGCTGTGAGGAACGTGCATGAGCGGCGAGGTGAACTTCGCATGTGCGACCTGCGGCGCGGGAATGCTGCTGCCGATCGACGCCGCAGGGCGCACGGCGCGTTGCCCGCGTTGCGAGAGCGTGGCGCACCTGGCAGCGCCCACGCAAACCACGGCAGCGCTGGAACGCTGCGCCCACTGCGGCAGCCGCGCCCTCTTCGTGCAGCGTGACTTCAACCGCAAGCTGGGGTTCGCCATCGTCGTGCTCGCAGCGCTGGTCGCGGTGCCGACGTGGGGAATCTCCCTCGTCGTGGCAGCGCTCGTGGACCTGGCACTCTACCGCGCTCTGCCGCGCATCAGCGTCTGCTACGAGTGTGACGCCATCCATCGCGGCGTGGAGGTGAACCCGCAACACGGCGCCTTCGATCACGCGGTCGCCGAGGAGTTCAAAGAGGAGAAGTCGAAGCGCCAGGTCGCGATCCAGCGCTGGCTGCGCGAGAGGGGCGGCCACACCTGAGCCGCAAGCAGCCCTCGCGCCCTAGGAAGTGGCGTCGCGGAAGCGCTGCTCCACGTCGGGCGGGATGTACTGCACGTAGTGGGTCATCATGGCCAGGCTCTCTGCCTGCTCCTCGATCTCCACCTGCAGCAGGTCGCGCAGCGAGAGGAATCCGAGAAGCCGCTCCCCATCGACGATCGGGAGATGACGGCAACCGCGCGCCACCATCTTGGCACCCGCCTTCTCGTAGGTGTCGGCGGGCTCGGCAACGACGAGGTCGCGTGTCATGACGTCCTGGATCGGCGTGGCGCGAGGATCGCCCCCCGGAACGACGACACGCGTCATCAGGTCGCGTTCGGAGAAGACGCCGACGAGGCGCCCCTCCTCCAGAATCGGCACGGCACCGATGCGGTGCCTGTCCATGAACGCGGTCGCCTCGAACACGGTGGCTTGCGAGTCGACGTAAAGAAGGCCACGGCCTCGGACGATTTCTCCAACGGTCTTCATCGAAGACCTCCAGGGCGAGCGATTGGAGCCCGGGACCACGTCCCGTGACGGCATTGTACACTGTTGCGGTCGACTGAGGAGCCGGTTCTTTTCGAGTCGATTCTGCCAGCTGGAGGAGGCTGCGTGGAACGTAGAAAGCGCGTTGCGGTGATCGGGGCAGGGGCCGCGAGCGCCGACGATCTGGCTCGAGCGGAGCAGGTTGGGGCCGAGATCGCACGGCACGGCGCCATCTTGATCTGCGGTGGCCTGGGCGGCTGCATGGAGGCGGCGGCACGAGGTGCCCGCCGCGCCGGCGGCACGACGATTGGCCTGCTGCCCGGATACGACGCCGAGAGCGCCAACCGGGAGATCGAGATTCCTCTCCCGACAGGGCTCGGGCAGGCGCGCAACGTGCTTGTCGTCGCCAGCGCCGATGCGGTCATCGCCATTGCGGGCGGGCCGGGCACGCTCTCGGAGATGGCGCTCGCACTCAAGCTCGGTCGTCGCGTCGTCGGACTCGGAACGTGGCAGCTCCAGGCACCCGACGGCACGCCCCCCCCGATTCTGCGCAGCGACGATCCGCGTGAAGCGGTGCGGCTGGCGCTGGGGCCGGGGCCCGCCGCAGGATGATGCGAGCGCGGCGACCGCTTCAGGATGGTGAAACGGTGAGCGCGGTGCGCGACCGTGCTATGGTCTGCGGCGGGAGGATGTGTCGTGAAGAAGCGGTGGTTGCTCCTCGTCCCCCTGGGCCTGATCCTCGTCATCACGATTGCGTTTCTCTTCCTGCGTCGCGCCTATCCGCCGGAACGGCTGCTCGCCCTGGTCGAGCCGCGTGTCGAGTCGGCGCTGGGTCGTGACGTGGAGATCGCAAGCGCCCAGCTCACACCCTTCCCGCTCGCGCTTCGACTCGACGACGTGCGGATACAGGCTGCACCCGGCTTCGCCACGCCCGACCTGGTGACGCTGGCTTCGTTGCGCTTCGATCTGAAGCTCGGCCCGCTCCTGCAGCGTCGCATCGCCGTGCGCTCTCTGGTCATCGAATCACCTCGGGTGTTTCTCGAACAGAACATGGAAGGGCGTTGGAACTACGAGCTCTCGAAAGCTGCGCAGGAGGATGCAGCCGCACCCGAGTCGGCAGCGCCCGGTGCGGCTGCCGTGGCCCCGCTGGGGCTCGCGGTCGAGACGCTGCAGCTGCGCGATGGGGAGCTGCATGTGTGGAACGCGCAGCAAGACCTCGCGCTCGAGCTCCCCTTCGCCGGCAAGTGGAGCGTGCGCACGGATCGCAACCTGCGCGACATCCGTGTCGAGGGGTGGCTCGAGAGCGATGCGCTCTCGGGCGGGGATCGGGGGCGGCTGGCGCGCGTGCAGGGAGTGCGACTGCGGCTCGAGCCGAGACTTCGCGCCGACGTCGCCGACTCGTCGGCGGTGATCGAAGCGTTGCACGTCGAGCTCCAGGGCCTGGCACTCGATCTCGCCGGGAAAGGTGCGATCCGTGGTGGCGCACCGCAACTGCAGCTGCAAACGCGGAGCAACGAGTTCGACCTCGCGGAGCTTCTCAGCTTGGTGCCGCAAGGTCTTGCGCCACAGATCGAAACGCTCCGCGCCGCGGGACGCGGACGGCTGGCGCTCGAGATCGATCTGCCCGCCGGCGGTGAAGCGGGCTTGAGCGGCCGCCTCTCGATTTCGGATGGGTCGATCGAGTCGGAGGAGTGGCCCGCGATCGGGGGATTGCAGGCGGACCTCGATTATGCCGGCGACTTCCTCATGATCTCGAAGCTCGAGGCGAAGGTGGCCGGCTCGCCGATTCGGATCGAGGGGCGCGTGCACGAGCCGCTCGACCGCGACCAGGCTGCGCTCGATCTCAACCTGCAGGCTGCCGTCGACCTCGGCCAGGCGCTGCGGCTGTTCGAATCCCCCGACGATCTCGAGCTCTCCGGAAACGTCGGTGCGAGCTTGCGCGTTCAGGGCAGCCCCTACTCCGGGGCGCTGCCACACCTGCAGGGCCCGATCACGCTCGAAAGCGTGCGCATCCGCACCGCGCAACTCGCGCAACCCCTCGGCCTCCACGCGCGACTCGAAGCGCGCGGCGATCAGGTCGAGATTGCCTCGGCGACGCTCGATGCGGGCGGCTCGAAGGTCACGCTCGAAGGCACGCTGCACGCGGCGCTCACGCCCGACCTGGCTCGGCTCGAGCTGCGCGCGCGTGCAGGGACGCTCGACCTCGACCCGCTTCTCGCAGCCGCCGACGCCGACGCGGCTGCGGGCGAGGATGCCGCGGCGGCACCCCCCACGCGGCAGACAGCGACGCCCCCCCTCCTGCCTCTCCGCATGCAAGCCATGTTGCAGGCCGATGCCATCCACGCGCGCGGCGCCGCCTTGGGTGAAGCGCGTGTCGAGCTGGACGCTGGACCGGAGGAGATCGATGCGCGCCTGACGGCGGCGACGTTCGACCGCGACAAGCTGCATCTCAAGACGCTGCGCGCGCGCGTGCAGGGCCAGCCCACGCGGGCGACGGGCAGGTTGCAGGCCGCGCGCGGCAAGCTGGCCAAGCTCGAGCTCTCGGAGCTGGAAAGCGACGTGCGCGTCGCCGGCACGCGCATCGAGCTGACGAACCTGCGTGCACGCGCCTACCAGGGACGTGTCGTCGGTGAGGTCGCGATCGACCTGGCCGAGCCGGACACGCCGCAGCAGGAGCTCGAGATCGAGGTGGAGGAAGTCCAGCTGGGCGGGTTGCTGGGTGACGTGACGACCGCCGGCAGTCTGGTTCACGGCAGCTTGAGCGGCACCTCCTCCTGGTCTTCGCGCGGTGTGGACGCTGCCGCGATCCGGCGCAACCTGACGGCGGAGGGACAAGGCGTGGCGTTGAACGGCACCCTGCGCGACACCCCGCTCCTCGTGGCACTCGGCGACATCCTGAAGCTGACGAGCTTGCGCGACTTTAACTACCGCGAGCTCGGTTTCAAGTTCGAGGTCGAGTCGGGGCGGGTACGGTTTCCGCGCCTGCAGCTTCGCGGCAGCGATGCCAACCTGGCGTTTCTGGGCAGCGTGGGGCTCGACGGGGCCCTCGATCTCGATCTCAACGTGCAGCTCTCCGACGAACTCAGCCGGCACTATCTGAAACAGAGGGGCGGCTCCACGCTCGGCTCCATCTTCGCCGACGAGCAGGGACGTGTGGTCCTCGACTTCGACGTCGGAGGCAGCGTCAAGGCACCGCGCCTGCGCCCCAATCTGCAACGCACCGCGTCGCGCGGCTTGAAGTCGATCGAGGACCTCGACCTCGGCAAGCTGCTCGGCGAGGTCGCCGAGGACCCGAAGAGCGCCGAGACGATCGTCGGAGACCAGCTCAAAGACGCCCTGGGCGGCTTGCTCGGGTCGAAGAAGCGCGCCGCGCCCGACAGCACACGCAAGCCGTGAGGCACGACGCGCGTGTGCTTGGCTTCCCGATACGATCCCGGGTAGGCTTGGGGAGATGCGAGAGCGACTCCTCCAGCTAGCGGCCGAGCGCCGTGCGCGCCTGGTCGCGCAAGCCTCCACGGGGGCGTTCCTGATTCCGGCCGCACACGTGCGCGTCCGCAACGCGGACAGCGACTACGCGTTCCGGCAGGACAGCGACTTCTACTACCTCACCGGCTTCGAAGAACCCGATGCGGTCTGCGTCCTGCGCCCCGGCCAGGAGCCGAGATACGTGCTCTTTGTGCGTCCGAAGGACCGCGAGGCAGAGATCTGGGGGGGGCGCCGCGCTGGCGTCGAGCAAGCGACCGAGACGTACGGGGCCGACGCGGCCTACGCCCTCGATGAGCTCGGACAACGCCTGCCGGAGCTCCTGCGCGACGTCGACGTTCTGTACTATGCCTGGGGGCGCGACGAGAAGCTCGACCGCGAGCTCGAGAAGATTGTGATCGAGCACCGGCGCACGCGTCCCCGGCGCGGGCGTGGCATCGTCAGCGTCGTCGACCCCGGCACACTTCTCCACGAGATGCGCCTGGTCAAGGATCCGTATGAGATCGAATGTATGCGCGCCGCTGCGGCGGCGAGCGTCGCCGGGCACCTGCGCGTTCTGCGCGAGACGCGTCCGGGCATGCACGAGTACACGCTCGAAGCGATGCTCGAGTACGAGTTTCGAGTGCGCGGCGCACGCGCGCCCGCCTACGGCAGCATCGTCGGAAGCGGCGCCAATGCCACGATCCTCCACTATCGCGACAACCGCGCGCCACTCGTGGAGGGGGAGCTGGTCCTCATCGACGCCGGCGCCGAGGTGGAGCTGTACGCTTGCGACATCACGCGGACCTTCCCGGTGGCAAGCCGCTTCACGCCGGAGCAGCGCGCCCTCTACGAGCTCGTTCTCGCTGCGCAAACGCAGGCGATCGCGGCAGTGCAACCCGGCGCAGCATTCAGCGCTCCGCACGACCGCGCCCTGGACGTTCTGTGCGAGGGGCTGGTCTCGCTCGGGCTGCTGGAAGGCTCTGCCGAACGCGTGCGCGAAGCGGGTGACTATCGACGCTTCTACATGCACCGCACGAGCCACTGGCTCGGCCTCGACGTGCATGATGTCGGTCTCTACACCGTCGAGGGGGCGTCGCGTTCGTTCGCACCGGGCATGGTCCTCACGGTGGAGCCCGGTCTCTACATCGGAGCGGAGCTGGAGGAGGTGGCCGCTCCGTTTCGCGGCCTCGGGATTCGTATCGAGGATGATGTCCTCGTGACCGAATCCGGTCACGAGGTCCTCACACACGAGGTCCCGAAGGCGGTCGAAGAGATCGAGGCGCTGCGGGGCGCAAGCGCCGTTTCGGCGTCATGAAACGAGTCGCCGTGGATCGAAGAAGGGGAGTCAGACGAGCACGATGAGCAAGAGAATCTTCACGATGAAGGAAGCTCTGGAGCTTCTACCCGACGTGCAGCAAGTGACCACAGATGCGGTGGGACGGGCCGACGCGATCGTCCAGCAACTTGAGTCGACGTCCGATGTGGGGGAGCGCTCGCGGCTGGAGGATCAGTACAACACCGTCGTCCGCGCCTGGGCAGAACGCATCCTCCAGCTCGGGGCCGAGGTGAAAGGGCTGTGGCTCGTCGACTTCGACAGTGGTGACGGGATCTACTACTGCTGGCGCCACCCGGAGCCCACGCTCGACTACTTCCACGAGTACGACGCCGGCTTTGCCGGGCGGCGCCCCCTCGGGAATCTCAAGGTCAGCTGACGCGCGACGCGATGCGTGCCTCAAAGTTGGCCGCTGGAACCCCAGGCGCGCATGCGATCACAATAGGCGCTGTCCTCGTAGCGTTCGAGTGCAAACGCTGCGGCGTAGTCGGGAAGCGCCCCGCCCGTGACGTGCGCCGCGAGAATCTCCGCTGCCCCGCAGGCGACCATGAGACCGTAACCGGAGAGCGCACCGAGAAGGAAGGAGCCTTCGACGGGAAGTGGGCAGCTCAGAAAACGATTCTCCTGCGTCTTCGTGTAGTAGCCGCCGTCGACGTAAGACTTCGGCAGGGCGTCGAAGTATGCGCGCAAGCCTGGGACCATCGTCGACATCCCACGCATGACGACCTCGGCAAAGGTGGGCTCTTCCGGCAGCGGGAAGTCCTCCTGAACCGGCGCTGCGTCGTAGGGCCACAGGAGCAGGATGTTGTCGCTGCCGAGCCCACCCTCGGGACGCATGTGCACCGCTGGTGGAAACGGCGCCAGCAGCCACGATGTGTCGCTGCTCTCCGCCAGCAGCGCGCGTTCCTCCTCCGCCCAGGCGAGCTCCTGTGCATCCTCCCAGATCAGCAGGGGGGCGTGCCGCGGTACGACTCCGCGCGTGTCGGGAAAACACGCCTTGAGGTGCCTCTCGGAGAACACGGGCAGCTCGACGCCCAGCTTCGCGGCCACGCTGCGCAGATAGGGGCCGGCGGCGTTGACGAAGCAGCTCGTTTCGATCGCATGCTGCGTCTCGCCGGCGCGCAGCGACACGCGGCACACCCGGCCGGCCGCGCTCTCGACCGCTTCGAGGTGGGCCGGGATCAAACGCACACCACGCTCGCGCGCGCGCTCCAACAGATACATGCCGAGCTGCTGACCGCTGAACCAGCCGCAACGCCTGACGTGGAGCACACCGACGACGCGATCGGTGAGGTAGGGAAAGTGCTCGCGCAGGAGCGCCCGATCGACGACGAGATCGGCGCCCGTCGGCTCCCCCTCCCAGCCAGCGGCGGCAACGGGGTGGTAGGCGCCGGTGTCGCGAGTGTGTGAACGCAGCGGCCCCGCCCCCATGCTGGAGCCGACCTGTGCGGCAGTCTCGAGCTCGCGCCAACGCGCCGCTTCGGCCGTGGCGTAGACGTAGCCACGGCGGTTGAGCAGGAAGACGTTGTCACTCTCGCGCGCGAGCTCCTCGAGCAGATCGATGCTGCGGTTCATCACCCGGATCATGGCGTCGTCCGGACCGGGCCACCAGTTGCGGTACGCCTCCGTCGATTTGTCGCTCGTCAACGACAGCGGCGGACGCTCGTCGACGAGCACGACGTCGCCCACGCCGCAGCGTACCGCCAGCCAATACGCCGCCGCGATGCCTGCAATCCCGGCACCGCAAACGACCACCTCGGCTCGCTTCGGCGGCAGTGTGTGCGCCTCGGCCAACTCGACACCTCCCCTTCCGAAACATCCGACGCGGATGTGCGCGAATCAAGCCTCGCGATCGTGCTCCGGCGTGGCGCGGACGCGCTTGCTGCGCGTCGTGCGACCATCCCGCACCGCCAGATAGACCCCGAGGAAGATGCCGGCCGCAGCGATCCAGAAGCGCGGCCCCGGGCGCTCTCCCAGAAAAAGCATCGACAGCAGCGTCGCAATCGGGGCTTGCAGGTAGATGAAGAGTGCAACCGTCGAGGACTCGACCCGGCGCAGCGCGTAGAAGTTGAGGAAGTAGGTCAACGCCGTCGCGCAGAGGATGGCGTACGCCGCGAGCCACCAGAAGCGCGACGGCAGTGCCGCGAAGGAAACCTCTTGCAGTGGGCCCACGCCGAGCGTGGCGATCCCGATCGCACCCAGGACAAAGAGATACGCCGTCGCCATCATGGGATGCGTGCGTTGCAGATAGCGGCGTGAGATCACGAGGAAGAGCGAGAACGAGGTGGCGTTTGCCAACGTCAACAGATCTCCGACCACGAGCTGATCTTCGAGTCGAAAGCTCTCCACGCGCAGCAGCACGAGCACGGCCGCGAAAGCCACGAAGATCGACAGGACGTGGCGTCGGGTCGGGCGCTCCATCCCGAGAAGCATGGCAATGCCAAGTGTGACCACGGGGATCAGGCTGTTGATGATCGAGGAGTGTGACGGTGTGGTGCGCGAGAGTCCTTCGACGAAGAGCACCTGGTTGCAGACCACACCGAAGAGAGCAAAAAGCGCCAAGCGCCCCACGTCCGCCAACGAGGCCGGGTGGCGGCGCACGACCACGACGTTGTAGAGCATCAGGATCGTGGCGGCTCCCAGCACGCGGATCGTCGCCCAGGCCCGCGGAGTCATCGTCTCCAGGATGAGCTTGGCCGCGAAGTAGTGCACACCGAAGAGCACCTGGACCATCACGAGCGCGCCGTACACGTGGAGTTTCGACACCGCCTGCCTCTCTCGTCTGCAAAGGGATGGATTTCACGGTCGGAGCCGGGTCCCGGCGCGCGACGCGCCGTGCGTGCGCAGTCTCCGGCTGGCAAAGCGCGGCGTCAAGGAGGCGTAGCGGGTCGAGATCAAGGACCGAAGTCGTACTGCAGGCCGAGCATCCAGACATCGCGGCTGATGCGCGAGTAGTCGAAGTCGTGGTCGCGCGCGTAGCCGAGGTGCACCCAGCGCCAGCGGCCGCGGACGGCGTAGTTGAGCGTGCCATCGGTGCGTGGCACGAGCGTGAATTCGAAGAAGGCGTCGCGCGTCGCCAGGCGATTGGTGAGGAGGAAAGCCACGCCCGCGTACGGTCGCGGATCGAGGATCGCGCGCACTGCGGCGAACGAGTAGCTGCTCGTGTAGACCTCTGCGCCCACCTCCGGAATCAGAAGCAGGTTGTCGCCGTCGGGGCGATCGGGCCACTGGAGTCGCACGCTCCCCTTCGCCACCCAGCGACCGAACGCCTGGCTGGTCCGCGCTTCCAGCGCCGTGTCGTCGATGAAACCACCCTGTCGCCGGCGCAGCAGGCCAACGTAGCTCCCACCGCGCCGGTCACGCCCCGTCCACCCCGCCTCTAAGCCGCGTGCGAAGGTCCCCAGGTTGAGGGCGGCGTGCACCGGCCCGCGGGCTGCGAAGAAGGTCGTGTCCATGTAGCCGTCGGGTCGTCCCGGCGGGCTGTTGCGATCGGTGATGAACTCTTGGAGGATCAACACCCGGTCGAGGGCGCAAGCGGGAGCGGCGGGCAACATCGTCGCGAGGAGGAGAAGCCACGCTCCACAGCCGACCGTGATCGACCGTCTCACGGACGGTGCAGAGACGCGCGCGATGCAGTCGGGATCGTGCATGCCGCGGCACGAGCATGCCACGTGCCGAGCGCGCTCCTGCCGGCGCGCTGCACCACGTCAGTGCACCGCAACGAGGGCACGCGCTTCGATGCGGATACGGCTCTTGCGCGCTCGATCGAGGAGCTCGCAGTCGACGTGCATTGGTACGGGGGCACCCTGCGCTTCGACCGTGATCTCGTCGCGGGTCTGAAACGCCATGACGTTTGGATTGCGCAGGTGGGTTCGTGCCACGACCTGCGTGCCGATGTTGAGAAGCTCCATGCGGTCGCGCGTCTTGACGAGAATCACGTCCAGAAGCCCGTCGTCGAGGCGTGCGTTCTGCATGAACGGAAACAGGCGGGAGCCGTAGTCGCGGACGTTTCCCACCGCGACGAAGTAGGCGTGCGTGTCGATCGTCTGCGCCTCGGAATCGAGCGCCCGCACCTGCATCTTCGGCGGCTCGTACGGCTGAAAGCGCAGCTGATCCGGATCCCAACCGAAGAAGGTGCGCAGCCCACTGGCAAGGAAGGCCCACGACTTGAACAGGCGCTTGTCCTGCGGAGGGACGTTCTCGATCAAGGTCGCGTCGAACCCGAAGCCCGCGAAGCAGGCGAACGCCTGGTCGTTCAAGTAGCCAACGTCGATCTCGCGGCTGCGCGCCCAGTACAGCTGCTTGAAGCAGGCGTGGATGAAATCGGGAAAAGGGCCCAGCTGCAAGCCGAGAGTCTTGGCGAGGACGTTCGCCGTTCCCTTCGGGATCACCGACAGCTTCGGCCGGCGCTCACGCGGCACCGAGACGAGGCCCGCGACGGTCTCGCGTACGCCGCCGTCGCCGGAGCAGACGATCACCAGCGTGGCACCGTGATCCGCGGCGCGATGCGCCAGCTCGGTGGCGTGGCCAGCACTCTCGGTGCGCCAGAGGCGCACCTCGTAACCCAGAAACTCGTAGAGCTGATGGGCGTACTCGGCATACGAAGAGTAACTTCCACCGCCCGATACTGGATTGTCTATGAGGACGATTCGCTCCTCGCGAGCCAGCTTGGGGCGCAGCCCTGCGGGGAGGCGTTGCAGCTGGGCGCGCAGCTTCTCGTCGAGAGGAATGGCGCACCTCCCTGTACGACTCCGTCGCGAGCGCGTGACGTTTCGGCGCCGGCGCGGTGCGAGGCACTAGCCGTCGTGGGATGCGGGCTCGGCCATCGGAGTCACTTCCTCCTCGGCGCTCATGGGCGGCGGGGAGCCGGTGTAGATCGCGATTCCGACGTGCGTCGCGTTCTCACGGAAGCGATCACGAAACCGCGCCTGCACCATCGAGAGCGGAAGCATCAGGACTTCGGTGTCGAGGTTCTCGGGTGGAGCGTCCGCCAAACGCTGGATGGCCGTCGGCGAGCTGTACGGGCTGTCGGCCGCGAAGTGCACGAGCACGGGTGTGCCGTTCGGGCGCACCCCGCTCAGGATCGCGTCCGTGGGATTGGCGGCGGGTCCCTGGATCTCGACCCTCATCACGTGCACCGAGTCCCAAGGTTCCTGGGCGAGAATCGCAACGTCTTCGGCCACGAGCTGCTCGGCCGTCTGCACCGGCACCAGCCCGAACTTCGGCAAGAGCCAGAGGGCCAGCATCAAGACGGCTCCGCCTCCCAGACCGATCCAGTAGTAGCGGCGGCGATCCTCGAGCATCGGGTGGCTCCCTTCTTCGTGGAAACGCGCTGCAGGGATAGCGAAGCGTCGCCGAATGGTCCTGAATGCAGCTGCGCGAAATGCTAATCCACACATGCGGTCCAGGCAACCCCACCACGACTGGAGCGTCCCGCGAGCCCGGCGGCACCGCAATCGTCGTCGCCCGGAACGTGCGCGAGATCCTCTCCGACTCCTCCTGCCTCGCACTGCGCCACGATCGACCGCCACGCGCAGCGATGCGGCGTGCCACGAGTCCGCACATGAGGCGATTTGGCATGGATCTGGATTCCTCCGTCGGGATTCACAACGCCGAGGAACTCGCCATGTCGGAAGTGCTCGTTTCGGCCACAACCACGCAGACGCGCCTGTGCCAGAACCTCCAGGATGCACCCCTGGGTCGAGCGGCGTGGAACCGGATCTTACGGCGCAGCGAGACCCGCAGCGTTTTCCTCACCTGGCAGTGGCTCTCCAACTGGTGGGAATGCTTCGGCACCGGGGCGGAGCTCTACTGCGTCACGGTGAGTCGCAACGACGAGCTCATCGGCATCGTGCCGCTGCAGCTGCGCCATGCCGACGGAGTCCGCGTGCTCGAGTTCCTCGGCCTCGGATTCTCCGACGTTTGCGACGTCATCGCCTCCGAGGAGGAGAAGCCGGAGGTACTCGCTGCGCTTTGGGAGTCGCTGGAGCGGCGACGTGACCGCTGGGACCGGATCGATCTGCGCAACGTCCCGGAGCAGAGCAGCACGGCACGCATCCTGGCACAGCTCCGGCTGCCGGAAGATTGCGAGCTCAGCACGGAGATCGAGGCTCCGTGTCCGGTGCTTTCGATCGAGAGGAATCGCGGCTTCGCAGAGTCGTGCACACGCAAGAAGAGCCTGGTCCGCCACGCGCGCTACTTCGAAAGGCTCGCGCCTCTCCAGTATCAAGCGCTCCTCGATCTCGACGAGATCAACGACCTGCTGCCCCTCTTCTTCGAACAACATCGCGACCGCCGCTTCATGGCCGGCGACCGCAGCGCCTTCGAAGACAGAAGGACGCGACGCTTCTACGAGCGCCTGACGACGGCGTTGCTGGAGTCGGGTTGGCTGCACTTCGCCGTCCTGCGCTGGCGCGACGAGATCCTCGCCTTCCATTACGGATTCCTCTACGACGGCGTGTTCACGTGGTACCTGCCGACATTCAACGTCGACTACGCCCGCTATTCGCCCGGAGAGGTGATGACTCAGAAGCTGCTCGAGGCCGCGATCGAGAGCGGCGTGCGCGAGTTCGACTTCACGCCGGGCGACGCGCCCTACAAGGAGCGCTTCGCCAACGTCAAACGCCAGGTGCTTCGGATCGAGTTGCGCCAGCAGGGGCGTGCGGACTCGACGCGCACGAGCGAGACGGCGGCGCAAGCCAGCGCGGGCGGACTCCTGCAGCGGCTTCGCGCCCGACTGTCGCCGAGGTCGCGGCAGCGGCGCGCCCCCGCCGCCGCACCGGTTGCCGGGCCGATCGCCGTTCCCCGGCTCGGCGTGGCGCGCAGCGTGCTGTGGCGCCTTCCCGACCTGCCCGCCGTGCCGAGCGAGTACCGCGTGCGCTGGGCACGCTACTCCCAGATCAAGGCGATGACGCGCCAGGAAGGTCTGAAAACCGAGACGCTGATCACGGCGCTCGCGCGCATGCGCCGAGGAGAACGCGCGGTCGTCTGTCTTTGGCAGGACCGGCCTGTTGCGCTGGTTTGGCTGGCGCGCAACCCGCCGCAGGTCCTCGCCGAGCTCGGCTTCGACTACGAGCTGCCGGAGCGCGCGGTGCTTCTGATCGACTCCCACGTCGTTCAGGACATGCGCGGCTCGCCGCGGCGGGAGACGCTGACGTCGGTGATCGTGACCTTCCTCGCCGCGGAGGGGGTGTCGAGCCTCTTTGGATTCGACCTGCCAGGCACGGAGGCTTCACTGCCGACGCTGTGCGGCAGCGAGACGGAGCCCGTCGTGCAGCGCACCGACGTCGGACTTCTCCTCGGACGCTGGAGCTTTCAGCGACGACTCGGGCCGACTCCGGGTTGACCCGATGGCCACGGCGGTGAGCCTCTGAGTCCGCGAGCAGGCACACGCTCCACGGGGTGGCTCGGTACCTTCACCGGGGTCTTCACCCCGAGCATCCTGACCATTCTCGGGATCATTCTCTTTCTGCGTCTCGGCTACGTGGTCGGTAGCGGCGGCTTGGCGCGTACGCTCATCGTCATGGGCCTGGCCCATGCCCTCGCGCTGCTCACCAGCATCTCTCTCGCTGCCATCGCAACCAACCTGCGCGTCCGAGGGGGCGGCGTCTACTATCTGATCTCGCGCAGCCTGGGCGCCGAGTTCGGCGGAGCGCTCGGCATCCTGCTCTTCGTGGCGCAATCGGTGTCGATTGCGTTCTACTGCGTGGGCTTCGGTGAGGTGATGAGCGCGATTCTGGGAGGGAGGGAGAGCACGGCCGGCTGGCTCGCCTCGCCGCAGGTTTGGGCAGCGGGCGCCGCAGGTCTGCTCTTCCTCTTTGCATGGATCGGCGTGGATTGGGCCACGCGTCTGCAGCTCGTCATCATGGGGGTTCTGGCGCTGGCGCTCACTTCCTTCGCCTTCGGCAGCGTGCGTGTGTGGAGCGGTGAAACGCTGGCGGCAAACTGGTTGGCGCCGCATGACGCGCCCGGCTTCTGGGTCCTCTTCGCGCTCTTCTTCCCGGCGGTGACCGGTTTCACGCAGGGCGCCAACCTCTCGGGCGAGCTGCGCGACCCGGAGCGCAGTCTTCCGCGCGGCATCCTCGCCGCGGTGATGCTGGCCTGCCTGGTCTACTTTGGAGCCGCATTCCTGCTTGCCGGTGCGATCCACGCGCGCGACTTGATCGCCCACCTGGATGCCATGAAGCGGATTGCGCATGTCGGTTGGATCGTCGATGCCGGTGTGGTGGCGGCGGCGCTCTCCTCCGCGCTCGCATCCTTCCTCGGCGCGCCGCGCATCCTGCAGTCGTTGGCTGCAGACCGGCTCGTCCCCTTCCTGCTCCCCTTCGCGCACTGCCACGAGGAGAGCGGCAACCCGCGACGCGGGACGCTTCTCTCCGCGGCCATCGCGGCGGGCGCGATCGCCGTGGGCAACCTGAACGTGATCGCACAGGTCGTCTCCATGTTCTTCCTGATCTCGTACGGCCTGCTCAACTACGCCACCTACGTGGAGGCACGAGGTGCAAGCCCGGCGTTCCGGCCGCGGTTCCGCTGGTTCACCGCGCGCTTGAGCCTCTACGGCGCGCTGGGTTGCCTCGGTGCGATGCTCGCGATCGACGCCCTCGCCGGCGCCGTGGCCCTGGCCGTGTTGTTCGCGATCCAGCAGTACCTGGCGAGGACGGCGGGGCCATCACGCTGGGCGGATGGACGGCGCTCCTACCACTTCCAGCGCATGCGCGAGACGCTGCTCGCGATGAGCGACGACCACGAGCACGCGCGCGACTGGCGCCCGCGCCTTCTCACTTTCTGCAGCGATCCGGAACGGCGCCAAAGCCTCTTGCAGTTTGCCTCCTGGATCGAGGGCGGCACGGGTCTGAACACCGTCGTGCGCATTCTGGCGGGCGATCCGGAGGCGCTGCTGGCAGAGCGCGAGCGCAACGAGGTGGCTTTGCGCGAGGACCTGGAGAAACACGGACACGCGGCGTTCGCGCGCACGCTCGTGGCACCCGACGCGCGCAGCGGCTTGCAGCTGCTGCTGCAAGCGAACGGCGTCGGACCGGTGCGCGCCAACACCATCCTCCTCGACTGGGTCGCGTCGGCGACGGCCGAGTCGAGCGCGGAGGCGCAGACGCGCACCACGCGCGCGCGCCCCGGCAACGGCGACGCCGCTGCACTCGGCCCAGCCGACGGCGACGGAGGCGAGGGTACGAGCGCGGGGAGCGCCGAGGCCGCCGTCGCGGAGGCGCAGCGGGATGCGGCGACGCCCCACCTCGCCGACATCTTCGATGGTCGCGAATTCGGCAACCACCTGCGGACGGCGGCGCGACTCGGGTGCAATCTCGTCGTGCTCGACGCGCCGCAGGCAAGTTGGCGTGAGCTTCAGGCTCTCAACGCCGACGAACGCCGGATCGACCTCTGGTGGTGGGACGACGCCAGCAGCCGACTCATGGTCCTGCTTGCCTATCTGGTGACGCGCAGTGGCGACTGGAGCGGCGCGCGCATTCGTGTCCTCACTCCGCGCACGAAGAAAGGCACCGACAAGACGCTCCACTCACTGAGCACCCTGCTGCGCAACGCGCGCATCGAGGCGGAGGTCGAGGTCGTCGTCGAGCCGACGACGGACGCGATCGCGACGCGTTCCGGCGACGCGGCGCTCGTACTCCTGCCGCTCGTGATGCAGGGAAAGCAGGTTCTCGACCCGCTCGGCAATCGCCCCGACGAGCTCTTGCGTCGTCTGCCGGTCGTCGGCCTGGTGCGCGCGGTCGAGGAGATCGACCTGGAGGCGGACCCGGAGGAGGGCAAGGCGTCGCGCACCGCCGCCGCGCTCGACGAGGCGATGGACGCGGTGACTCGCGCGCAACGTGCGGCCAAGGAGGCGCAGCGGGCGCGCAACGAAGCGGAGCGCTGGCGCGCCGCGCTGGAACTGCAGGGGGAGGATGGCGAGCTCGAGCAGATCGAACGCGAGCTGCTCCTGGCCACCGTCTCGGCAGATCGCCTCGAACGCAAGGCACGCAAGGCGCAGCAAGCGGCTGCCAATGCCGCCGCGATGGCGCAGGAGCTGTGCGTCGACTCCCCGCGTGCGCTGCGCAGCAAGGCCGAGGAGCTCGCGGCACGCACGCGCCCCTGGCGCCGGGAGGGCTAGTCGCGAGCGGCGGCCTCGAGGAGCTCCTCGGAGGGCGGGCGCTGCGCTTGCAGGACGCCCGCGACGCGCTCGACCTCCTGCATCACACGCAGCACGTTCAGCCCGGCGATCTTCTGGACATCCCTCTCGGAGAAGCCGCGCTCCAGAAGCTGCGCCAGCAGGTTGGGGAAACCGGAGACATCTTCGAGCCCGATCGGTGGGTCGCGCATCCCATCGAAGTCGGAGCCGAGACCGACGTGGTCGATCCCAGCCATCGCCACGATGTGCACGATGTGGTCGGCCACCTGCTCCACGCTTGCGCGTGGGCGCGGGTTGCGTTCGAACCACGCTTCCATCAGCTCGTTCTGTTTCGAGGTGTGCCCCGGGTGGAGCACGCTCAGGCGTCCCAGCTGCCCCTTCTCCTCCGCGTAGTGCGCCAGCACCGCGTCGGAGATGAAAGGTGGGACGAACGTCACCATGACGAGGCCTCCGTTTCGCTGCAACCGGCGCAGCACGTCGTCGGGGACGTTGCGCACGTGTCCCGTGTTGGTGCGCGCCGACGAATGCGAGAAGAAAACAGGCGCCGCGCTCGCATCGAGTGCGTCGTGCATCGTCTTCGGCGACACGTGCGACAGGTCCACGAGCATCCCCACGCGGTTCATTTCACGCACGACCTCGCGGCCAAAGTCGGTGAGACCATCGTGGGTCGGTTCGTCGCTGCAGGCGTCGGCCCAGTCGGTGTTGCTGCTGTGCGTCAGGGTCATGTAGCGAGCACCCAAAACGTAGAGCTGACGCAGGACCGCGAGGGAGTTGTCGATGCAGTGCCCGCCCTCGACGCCGATGAGACAGGCGATGCGGCCGCGTTTGTGGGTTCGACGCACATCCTTGGCGGTGAGCGCCAACTCCAGATCGTCGGGGTGTCGTGCCACCATGCGACGCACCAGATCGATCTGCTCCACGACCGCAACGACCGCCTGCGCTCCCGCGAGCTCGACCGGAACGTACACGGACCAGAACTGGCCCCCGACGCCTCCGGCGCGCAGACGCGCCAGATCGGTTTGCAGCGTATCGTGCGTCGCCGTGTCGTCCGAGACGTCGAGCCGGTCGAGGCGCCCATCGACCCGCGCTCGCAGTTGCCATGGCAGGTCGTTGTGCCCGTCGATGAGCGGCACCTTGCGCAGGATGCGGTGGACCCGTTCGAGCTGCTCCGAATCCTCCGCGGCCAACGGAACGAACGCCCCCCCCCACACCAGGGCCAGTAGCAGAAACATGCAGACCTGTCGTGCACGCATCGCCCACCTCTCCGAAGCTTTTGGAATGTGAGGCTCGCGAGTGTAACCGATTCGCTGTGGCTCGGAGAATGTGTCTCGCATCCCGCGTGCCGATATCACGCCGACGCAACGGGTTGGCGATTCAAGAAGATCGACGCCGGCCCATGAGCCGCTCGTCGTCCGTGTCACGAGATCATCTCGACGGCGGGCTCGTTGACGACCGAGACACCACGGGATCTGTAGAGAAGGAGCGCCGTGGCGATGCAGACTCCGAGAACGACGAGCGCCAGTGCCCCGTACACGGCACGCAGGTCTCCCCCGGCATGCAGCGCGGTCACGGCGTAGACGGCGAGCGAACCCACGCCAAAGTTGAGGATGAACTTGACCCCATAGCTGGTGCTGCGCCAGCGCTCCGGCGTGAAGCGCGCGACGAGGCTGTTCTCGATCGGTTGCATGCCGAGACTGAAGAAGATGTAAGTGCCCGCTGCAACCACGAGAGCCTGCTCCCCCAGAAAGGCCATCCCCACAATGAACGGCAGGCTCGCAGCGTGGAAGATCAGATAGAGCTTGCGCAGGTCGTAGCGGTCCGCCAGATGCCCTCCCGCGATCTGGCCGAACATGCCGACGGCGTAGACGGCCGAAGCAATGAGCGTTGCAGAGAGGTTTTGAATGCCTTCGACGCGCGTGAGCGAGAATCTCGCCAGCAGGTCGCTCAGGAACGTCGTGCTTTCCCGGAAGGTCGCGGGCAGCATCAAAGACACACCACGATAGGCGAACCCCGCCAGCATCATGGCAACGCAGAGGATGGCGAAGTAGACGAGCGAGCTGGAGTGTCCGCCGGGCGCGACGCGCGCCGGCGCCGCCGCCACGCTCCTTTCGTCGACATGCAGAAGCAGCGTTGCAAGCCCCACCGCGAGGCCCAGGAACCCGAGGCAGGTGTAGGCGGCACGCCACCCCAGTTCGTACGCCAGCAGGCCGGCGATGAAGGGCGCCGTCGCGCTGCCGAGATTGCCGAAGACGCCGTTGATTCCCAGCGCGCGCCCGCGGCCCCGCACGGCCCGGGAGAGCAGAGCCATGCCGGCGGGATGGTAGGCGCTGATGCACACACCCACGAGCGCCAAGGCCATGACGAACTGGGCGCGCGTCGTCGCCATCGCGACGAGAATGCAACCGAGCCCCGCTCCGAACATGCAGATGCCGAGGACCCAACGCGAACGCCAGCGATCGGTCAGGACTCCCATCGGCAGGGCGCCGAGACCGAACAGCAGATACATGAGGAAGGAAAGACGCAGCACCTCCCCCAGCGTCCATCCGAGGTCGTCACGCACGCTGAGCGCGATCGCCGGGAAGGTGAGCTCGTAGAGGTGTGTGAGAAAATGGGCGCTGCACGTGAGCGTGAGGATGCGCTTCTCGTTCGCCGTGTAGGTCATGTCGCTACACCGCGAAGCCGTAGAACGTGGGGTCTCGGAGCGCGGGCAGCGCCTCGCGTGGCAAGAGCAGCGTGCGCACCGACCACAAGTCAACGAAGATGCGATACTGCGCGGTTTGATCGAGGTAGTCGACGCCGGGTGATCCCCCCGTGCCGACCCGGCGGCCGATCACGCGCTCCGCCATTCGGGCGTGGCGCGAGCGCCAGATGACCAGCAGCTCCTCGAGCTCCACGATCGTGTCGACGAGGAGCCGGGGCCACGCCAGGAGGGGCAGGTCGCGGTACGACTCGATGAAGAGGATGCCGGCGCGGATCCGCCGCCGTCGCTCCCGCTGGTTCTCCGTAACGTCTTCCGCCAGAAGGAACTCGCGCGCCCTCCTGACGTTCGACTCGAAGCGATCTCGGAGCGCCCCGGCGCTCCCGAGGCCGGCCTGGACGAGGTGCTCGGTCTGGGCGCCGTGCTGCTCCTCGAAGGCGGCCATGTACTCGCGCATGAAGGCATCCACGACAGCCGCGTCACCCGGGTCGGAGGGCGCCGACGCCTGAATCGGCGTGCGGTGCAGCCAATCGTGGAGCGCGGAGCGTAGCGTCTTCTCCTGCCGCGCCGCCTCGACCCGCGCCCAGGCGTCGCGACCGCCTGGCGACTCGTGCGCCATCTTGCGGATGTGATCGATCGGGTCGCTGCCGCCGATCGCACGGCGCTGCTCCTCCTCGAGGCCGAGGAGGAGCTCGATCTCGCGCATCTGGAACGACTGGAAGCCGCTCGCCGGCACCAGCTTGTCGCGGAAATCGAGGAAATCCTGCGGCGTCAGGGTCTCGACGACACGGAACTGGTCGGCCGCGAGCTTCAGGATCTCGTTGACTCGTCGCAGGTGATGGACCACGTGTGGCAGCGTCTCCTCCGGCACCCGCGGCGCCGCCAGTTGATCGCGCCCCTGGCGCAGCTCGCGCAGGACGAGCTTGAACCAGAGCTCGTAGATCTGGTGGACGACGATGAAATGCAGCTCGTCCGAGGCGAGTCGAGCGTCGTCCGGCTCCATGCCGTTCTGAAGTTGCAGGAGGCGATCGAGCTTGAGGTAATCCCAATAGGTCGGCGCGCTGCCCTGTTTCGCCATCGTCTCCTCCGGAGTGGCAGTATTGCAGATCGGAGCTGCCAGAAGCCACATCCGGCGCCAAACGGCACCGAAACGGTTGACCGGGTCGCGACGCATCCGATAGAACCGGCAGCATGTCGCTTCCCTCTTCGCTCTCGCTGGCGACGCGGCACGCGCTCGTGTGCGGCGCCAGTGCCGGAATCGGCCGCGCCACGGCGATGGCGCTGGCAGAGCTGGGTGCGCGGGTGACGACGCTGGCGCGCTCGCAGGAAGCCCTGGGCGAGCTGCAACCGCAGCTGCTGCGCGCGGGGGCCGCCGAGGCGCACGTCGTCGTGACGGATCTCGATGCTCCGTCTGCGCTCGACGCAGCGATCACGACGTGGCTCGATGCCCACGGTCCGGCGCACATCCTCGTGCACAACACCGGCGGACCTCCTGGGGGGCGACTTCTCGACGCGACAGCCGAGGCCCTGCAAGCGGCTTTCCGGCGTCACGTCGTCTCGGCGCAACGCCTGGTGCAGCACCTCCTGCCCGGAATGCGGGCAGCCGGATACGGGCGCATCGTCAACGTCCTCTCCACCTCGGTGCGCGAGCCGATCGATCATCTCGGTGTCAGCAACACGATCCGCGCTGCCATGTCCGCGTGGGCGAAGACGCTGTCGCGCGAGCTCCCACCGGGCGTCACGATCAACAACGTCTTGCCGGGCTACACCTCCACGGAGCGCCTGGCATCACTGGCGCAGGCAACGGCGGAGCGCAGCGGCCGAAGCCGCGCCGAGGTGGAGAGCGATTGGCGCGCCGCGGTTCCGGAGAAGCGCCTCGGCAAGCCGGAGGAGGTTGCAGCCGCCATCGCCTTCCTCGCATCACCGGCGGCCTCCTACATTCGCGGCGTCAGCCTCGCCGTCGACGGCGGCCGCTTGCGCAGCATCTGAGCGCGCAGGGAAAGACTGCAAGCGTCTGCTTCTCGGGAGCATCATGCAGTTCGACATCTTCTTCTCGATCAGTCAGACCCCGGTGGCGGGCGTGATGCCGAGCGAGCTGGAGATGTTCAGCAACTTCTTCCAGCAGGTCGAAGCCGCCGACGCGCTCGGCTTCGGAACCGCGTGGATCGCCGAGTCGCATCTCTCGAGCGAGGTGCAGAAGCAGAACCGGGAGCCCGTGATCCCGCACTGGCAGGGCGAGGTGGGACTGAACGTCGACTTCCTGCAGATCGCCCATCAGATCTTCCGACGCACGCGCCGCATCGAGGCGGGAAGCGCCGTCATGAACATCTTGTGCAACGGTGGACCGATCGCGGCGGCGGAGAGAGTCGCGGCCTTCTGTGCCCTGCATGGGATCGATCCGGAGGAGACGCGACGCATCCACGTCGGCTTCGCCGCGGGTCGCTTCGACTTCATGAACCGCGCCTCTGGGATTCAGGCGCGTGACGAAATCGAGGCGGCAGCGTGGCCCGTCGTCAAGGGCAAGGTCTTCGCCGAGGCGTGCGAGATCTTTCTGCGCCTCCTGCGCGGCGACACGCTGGCGAGCACGGAGGTCTCGCCGCGCTTTCTTCGCCGTGAGGACTTCCGGGACGAGAGCCAGTGGGCGCACGTCCAGAGCCTGGCCGCGACCGCCGGCCCGGCGCCCGACTCGATTCCTCTGGCGCCACGCTGGCGGTTCGAGAAGCTCAAGATCGTGCCGCAGGAGTGGCGTCGCGAGCTGCTGCGTTTGGTCATCGGCTCCCACGATCCAGACCTGCAGGAGGAGGTGAACCGCATTCTGCCGGTGCAGGTCTTCAACCTCTCCATCACACGGGCTGAAGTGATCGAGGCGACGCACGCACGCATGTCGCGCGCCTACCACCCGGAGGGGGGATCGTGGCAGCGCGCAGACATGCCGCGGACGCTCATGGTGTTTCTGAACGAGCAAGCGCACCTGGGGCCGGAGGCGCGCCGCAGCGCCGCACGCGAGGAGGCTCGCGCCGCTCTCGGCGCCTACTGGACGGCTCTAGAGGGAACGCTCGACCCGCAGAAGGTGGAGCGCGCCGCCGACAACGCCGTCGTCGGCAACGCCGACGACGTCTCGACGCAGATTCTCGAGCGCTTCCATCCTGAAGATCGACTCATGCTCTGGTTCGACTTCTTCAACCACGACAGCGCGCGTGTCGTCGCCAACATGGAAGCGTTCATGGACCGGGTTGTGCCGCGCCTCCGCGCCGGCGGCAGCGCCTGAGCCGCGGCCGCGCGCCAACGAGGAACCGCGATGCAGAACGAAAAGAAGCCAGCGACCGGGGTCTTGCCGGGTCAGGGCAAGCCGGGCGCGTCCATGTATCCCAAATCACCGACCGGCGAGGCAGACGCGCGCATCCCGAGCGGTCGCGACGTGGAGTGGGAGCCGCTGATCGACTACCGCCGCAACGGTGTGAGCGAGACCACGATTCACGGCGCCGTAGCGTGGGCCACGGGCGGCGACATCGTGCACTCCTTCGGCGGCAACGTGCTCTGTTACGGCCGCAGCATGATGAAGCCGCAGATGATGAAGGCGCTCGTCGAGGTCCTCGATCCGGTGACCGATTGGGTGCAGAAAGCGATCGCGGTGAGCAGTCACAACGGCACCGCCGAGCATGTCGCAGCTGCGCAGTCGTTGTTGCCGCGAGAGGAGTGGGGTTTGATGCAGACGCCGCTGGACCTCCCCCTGGTGCAGTTCGGCCGCCAGGTGCGACGACCGCGGCGCTGGTACCACACCTGCTCCGGGGAGCACGCCGCGATTCTGCGCGGCTGCAGGCTCCTGGGATGGAATCGCGCCGGATACACGCTGCCGCATCACCCCTTCTTCCAGGAGTATGTCGCGACGCTCCGGCGCGTCCTGGGCGGAGGTTGGCAACCGCTGCGCGTGGCACGCGACGGCTGCAACCTGCCAACGCTGTCGAACACGGTGAGCGAGCTCTCCATTCTGTTCGCCAGTCTGGCGGCGCAGCACGACGAGGACTGGATTTGGGAAGCGATGATCCGCCATCCCGACATCATCGGCGGCTTCAACAGGCTCGACAGCACGATCCTCAAGGCGTGCGACGGCCGCGTCGTGGCGAAGGAGGGCGCCGATGGACTCCTGGGGCTCGCGATTCTCCACGCCGACTATCCGGACGGGCTCGGCGTCGTCGTGAAGCTCGCACACGGCTGGGATCCGCAGGCCACCTGGTACGTGGCACGCGCCGTGCTCGGCGTCCTCGGCTTCGAGCTGCGCAATCCCTACTCGCTGCATCGACAGAAGGCCTTCATCGTTCCCGGCGTGGTCCCCCCTGATCGCGTCGCCAAGCTCGATTCCGTCGCCACGTGGGACGACTGGGATCCTGACGCCGATCGCTGGTACTACGACTGGCAGCGCTACACCGGCGACTCACCCAGCGAGGAGCGCCGCCCGACACCCTGACCTCGCCACTCCCGCACGCGTACGCGCATGCCTCGAGTGCGTTCGGATGCTATGATCAGCACGAATCCGACCGGTCAAGAGTGAGACCGCGTCGCCGCGTGGTGCCACGTTGCGGGAGGGTGCTCGATGCAAGCTGCCATCCGCGCGCTGCTGCTTGTTTGGCTGGCGTGCTGCGTCTCGGCCATGCTCTGCGCCGTGCGCGTCGCCGGTGCGCAAGAGACTCGCAGCACCTTCAAGGCGATCGACGTCTTCGAGCTCGAGTACGCCTCCGATCCGCGCATCTCACCCGACGGCAAACACGTCGTCTACGTGCGCACGTCGATGAACATCATGAAGGACCGCAGGACGACGCGCCTGTGGGTGGTGAACACCGATGGCTCCAACCACCGCCCACTCACGAGCGGAAAGGGCGACGAGACCTCGCCTCGCTGGTCACCCGACGGAACTCGGATCCTCTACGCATCGAGCCGAGACGACGCAACGCAGCTCTACGTTCGTTGGATGGACAGCGGCCAAACGGCACAGCTCACGAATCTCACCCAGAAAGCGCGCAGCCTCTCCTGGTCACCGAACGGCGACTGGATCGCCTTCTCGATGCTCGTCGAGGCTCCCGCCGAGACGTTTGCGAAGATGCCTCGCCAGCCGGAGGGGGCCGAGTGGGCCGAGCCGCCGCGGGTGGTGCAAAAGCTCATCTATCGTGCCGACGGCCGCGGCTACGTCGAGGATGGGTATGAGCACCTTTTCGTTCTGACGGCCGAGGGTGGCACGCCGCGCCAGGTCACGCACGGTCCGTTCCATCACGCAGGCACGGTATCCTGGAGCGCGGACGGCCAGACGCTCTTCTTCGCGGCCAACCGCAGCAACGATTGGGAGTACGAGCCGCGCAACAGCGACGTCTACGCGCTCTCCTTGAGCGACGGAACGCTGCGTCAGCTGACCACACGTTTCGGGCCCGATCGGAACCCGGTCGTGTCTCCCGATGGCAGCAAGGTCGCCTACCTCGGCTACGACGACCGGCTGCGGAGCTACGAGCTCACGCGGCTCCACATCATGAACATCGACGGAACCGACGCGCGCACGATCGCGACGACGCTCGAGCGCAGCGTGCGGCAACCGCAGTGGAGCGCCGACGGCAGGAGGCTCTACTTCCTTTTCGACGACGCGGGCAACACCAAGGTCGGCTCCGCGCGCGTGAGCGGCGGGGAGGTCGAGGTTCTCGCCCATGACGTCGGCGGCACCTCGCTGGGCCGACCCTACTCGAGCGGCTCCTTCTCGCTGGCGCGCAACGGCCGCTTTGCCTTTACGCTCACGAGCCCGGGTCACCCGGCCGACGTGGCATGGGCCCGAAGCGCGAGCTCGGGCGTGCAACGCCTGACGCGGCTCAACGACGACCTGCTCGCTTTCAGGCAGCTCGGCACGACGGAGGAGATCTGGTACGAGTCGTCGCACGACGGGCGCCGCATCCAGGGCTGGATCGTCCATCCCCCGCACTTCGACCCCACGCGCAGGTACCCGCTCCTTCTCGAGATCCACGGGGGGCCCTTCGCCAACTACGGCGGTCGATTCTCGACCGAGGTGCAGCTGTACGCGGCCGCCGGCTACGTCGTCCTCTACACCAACCCGCGTGGCAGCACGAGCTACGGCGAGGAGTTCGCCAATCTGATTCACCATCGCTACCCCGGCGACGACTACGCCGATCTGATGTCGGGTGTCGATGCCGTCATCGAGCGCGGTTCCATCGACCCCAACAACTTGTTCGTCACCGGGGGTAGCGGTGGCGGCGTCCTGACCAGTTGGATCGTCGGGAAGACGGATCGCTTCCGTGCCGCGGTCGTCGCCAAGCCCGTCATCAACTGGACCAGCTTCGTGCTCACGGCGGACCACTACAACATGTTCTACAAGTACTGGTTCCCGGGCTTCCCGTGGGACCACCCGGAACACTACCTGGAGCGCTCGCCGCTCTCCCTCGTGGGCAACGTGACCACGCCCACGATGCTGCTCACGGGTGAAGCCGACCTGCGCACGCCGATGTCGGAATCGGAGCAGTACTACCAGGCGCTCAAGCTGCGCCGCGTCGAAACCGCACTGGTGCGAATCCCGGGCGCCTCGCACGGGATTGCCTCACGTCCCAGCAACCTGATCGCGAAGGTCACGCACATCCTGGAGTGGTTCGACCGCCATCGTCTCGATGGACCCAATCACACGACGACCGAGCGTTGATCTTCGCCCGAAGGCGCGTCGAAAGGAGACGACTCCGATGCAACGTGTGAATGCGTTTCCACATGGTGCGCGAACAGCCGCTTGGATCGCGAGCCTTCTCCTGGCTTGGAGCAACGTCGGCGTGACACAGTCGACCCCGTGGGAGCCGCCCGAGCCCTCCGCGACCGACAAGGACTGGATCCGGATGTCGTCGGGAGAATGGCTCAAGGGGGAAATCCAGTTCCTGCGGGACGACAAACTCGAGTTCGACAGTGACGATCTCGACCTGCTCAAGCTCGACTGGGCAGACGTGGCCGAGCTGCGCTCGGCGCGGATTCTCACCTATCGTTTCGAGGACCTGGCGATTGTGTCCGGGACCGCCACGATGCGCGACACGGTCGTCACGATCCGTTCCGGGAGCCAGGTGCAGACGTTCCCGCGCGACGCTCTGCTCGTGATCCTCGAGGGCGCTCCCCGGGAGATCAACTATTGGTCGGCAAAGGCCACTCTCGGTCTCGTCGCACGCGCGGGCAACACCGACCAGCAGGACATGAACACCGTGGTCACGGTTCGCCGTGATCACCCCAAAACCCGTCTCGACCTGCGCTACAACAATAACCTGGGCCAGGTCAGTGGCGAAGAGACAATCAACAACCAGAACGGCACGATCACCTTCGATCTCCTCGTCGCGAAGGGATTCTTCGTGAACCTGGGTGCCGTCAACCTCTACAAGGACCGATTCGTGAACATCGAGCTGCGGACCACTCTGGCGGCGGGTGTCGGTTACGCCATCTACAGGGGCGGGGACGTCGACTGGAGCGTGGGGCTGTCCGCCGGGTACCAGAACACACAGTTCGTTTCGGTCCAGGAGGGTCAGAGCGACTCCGATAACACGGGCACGATCATCCCGAACACGGCCTTCGAATGGGACGTGACGGGCGATGTGACGATCGCGGTGGACTACAACGCGCAGATCAGCGTGCCCGAGGTGAAGAACGCCTTCCACCACGCGTTCGGTGTTCTCTCGGTCGACATCTGGGGCGACATCATCGACCTCGAACTGTCGGTTCAATGGGACCGGACCGAGAACCCGACGGAGGATGCCGACGGGAACGTGCCGAAGCGCGACGACTTCCGCACCTCGTTCGGCTTGGGGATCAGCTTCTAACGCGTCACCGCGACGACTGCGGCATCCACGCCGGCGCTTCGTCGAAGGGGTGAAAAACGTACGGCGCATCGAGCGCCTCGAGGACGCGCCGATCGCGGCCGTAGACATCCGGGAGAAAATGCACCTCGCCCGTCTCCGGGTCGTAGTCGACCGTCCAGTAGAGGATCAGGACGCTGAGCGGCTGCGGCAGGAAGACGGTCTTCGTCTTCTCCGACTCGATCAACTCGTCGATGCGCTCGCGACTCCACTTCTCGGGGTCCTCCAGCAGGAGCTCGGCAAGATGCAGCGGATGCTGCACGCGAATGCAGCCGGAGCTGAAGGCACGATCGGGTCGATCGAAGAGATGGCGTGACGGCGTATCGTGCAGGAAGACGAAGTGTTCGTTCGGAAAGATGAACTTCACCCGTCCCAGCGCGTTCTGTGGCCCCGGATCCTGGCGAATCGCATAGGGGAAGCTCCGCGGCGTGACGTTGGCCCAGTTCACGGACGCGGTGGGAACCACGTTGCCATCTCGATCGATCACCTTCATGTTCTTGCTTTGCAGGTAGCCTGGATCCTTCTTCGCTTTCGGCAGGACGTCCTTTGCCAGGATCGTGGGTGGCACCGTCCAGGTGGGATTGAAGACGACATACTTCATCGTCGACTTGAAGACCGGCGTCTGGCGGTATGTCTTCCCCACTTGCGCGACGGTCTGCCAGGCGATTTGGCGATCGCGGACGAGCCAAAGCTCGAAGCCGGCGATGTTGACGAGGATGAAATCCTCATCGATGTCGCGGAAAACCCAGCGCATCCGCTCCAGATTGACGCGAATCTGGTCGACGCGCGCATCTGCCGGGACGTTGAGGGCGGCCAGCGTCTGCTTGCCCACGATGCCATCGGCGCCCAACCGATGCCGCTTCTGAAAGCGAATGACCGCCGCTTCGAGCGCGGCATCGAAGCGTTCGGATGGGGCGCCGTCGGCGAGATCGCCGCTCACCCGCAGGCGCCGCGCCAGTGCGGCGACGCGCTCCCCTTCGTCTCCACGCCGGAGCGTGGGGCCAACTGGAACGGGGCTCCAACCGCCGCGCGATTCGAGCTCGCGATAGCGGGCGAGCGTCTCGCGCAAGCGTCGGTAGAAGGGATAATCGGGGAGTCGGTCGCGCACGAACTCCTCGAGCGCGCCGGAATCGATGGCGGTTTGCACGACGTCAACCGGGTCGCGCCCCTGGAGCGAGCGGCTCAGGTTCCAGTTCGGATCCAACGACTGCGGCGTGACTCTGCCGAAGCTGAGATGGATGCCGAAGCGCGCCAATCCCGCGGTGGCCAGGATGTCGAGCGCAATGCGATCATCCGCGTCCGGTGCCGTGCCTGCGTACACACGCTTCGACAGCTGCTTCAACGGATCGAGGAAGTAGTCGTCGGGATCCAGCCCGAGCTCGCCCGCCCTCGAGACCATGTCGACGAGCTCGTCGACCGCCTCGCGCTCCCACGCCAGGCGAAAGTCACGCCTCGAATAGAACTCGGTTAGGAAGGGGCCCGCGCCGACCGAAACGCCTTCCACCTCGTGAGCGCTCGAGAGCTGCTCGATGCGAGCCCTCAGCTTCTCCTGCATCGTGTCGAGAGCGAGTGCTTCTCCGCAAAGGAGAAGAGCTGGCACGACCGCAAGCGGTCGTAGGGATCGAGCGAACATCGGGACTCCTTGGGGCCGCGAATGGCTTCGATTGACGCGCTCGTGTAATGACACGGTATTATGTCGAGCTGGAGGTGCGGGGACAAGCGATGTCGCACCTGAATAACGCGGACCGGGACGAGCGCATCGAGGAGCAGGCCGTCTCCAGGCGCACGATGCTGCGACGCCTCCTGGCCGGGATGTCGGGGATCGTGCTCCTGCAGCCGTGGCGTCATGTCGCCCGCGCCGCGCAGGAGCGCCGTCTGCGCTTCTTCCACACCCACACGGGTGAATGGCTCTCCATCGTCTACTTCGCTGAGGGGGAGTATCGAGCCGGGGCTCTCGAGGAGGTCGACCGCTTCTTGCGCGACTTCCGCACGGGTGACGTCCATCGCATCGACCCGAAGCTCCTCGACGTCCTCCACGCGATCCAGGAGGCGACCGAGAGCCAAGGAACCTTCGAAGTCATCTCCGCCTACCGCTCGCCTACCACCAACGACATGCTGCGTCGCCGAAGCGGCGGTGTCGCCAAGAAGAGCCTGCACATGCAGGGCGCGGCGATCGATGTCCGACTCACCGACGTCGAGACGTCGCTTCTGCGCGACGCGGCGCTGAAACTGAAACGCGGTGGCGTGGGATACTATCCGCAGTCGGACTTCGTGCACGTCGACACCGGTCGCGTGCGGCGCTGGTGATGCGTGACCCTCCACCTCAGCGACCCGCGTGCCGAGCGCGGATCCACCGACGGGAGCCGACTTGCGCGGCACCGCCGCGTGTGTTGAAGTAGCGCCGTCACGTTTTGGTCCACAGCCATGGCGGAGGTCGCAACCCCATGTCCCTGGCGGCGAGTCGAGATATCCGGACGCTGGCTCACTTCATTGCCGGGCGCTTCGTGCCACCCGTTGCCGGGACCTACGTGGAGGATGTTGCGCCCGCCACCGGTGCGGTGATTGCGCGCCTTCCGCGCGGCGACGCGGCCGACGTGGGTGCAGCCGTCGAAGCGGCGCGTGGCGCCATCGACCACGGCTGGCGCCGATCGTCGACGGCGGAGCGGGCCGAACTGTGCGAAGCGATCGCCGCGCGCATCGAACATCGCCTCGACGAGCTGGCGGCGCTCGAGTCACACGATACGGGCAAGCCGTTGGCGTTGGCACGTCGCGTGGACATTCCGCGCGCGGTGGCCAACTTCCGTTTCTTCGCCGGCGCCGTCCGCCACCACGCGACCGAGATGCACGAGATGCAGGGCGCCATCAATTACACGCTGCGCCGGCCGCTCGGCGTCGTCGGACTGATCACGCCATGGAACCTGCCCCTCTATCTTTTGACCTGGAAGTGCGCACCGGCGCTCGCCATGGGGAACAGCGTCGTCGCCAAGCCGAGCGAGCTGACGCCGCTCACCGCCGCCGCGCTGGCGGAGATCTTCCTCGAGGCGGGTGCGCCGGCGGGTGTGTTCAACCTCGTGCACGGACTCGGCGCGGAAGCGGGAGCCGCCCTCGTCGAGCACGCGGACGTGGCAGCCGTCTCCTTCACGGGGGGGACCGCGACCGGAGCTCGGGTTGCCGCGGCCGCCGCACCACTCTTCAAGAAGCTGAGCCTGGAGCTGGGCGGCAAGAACCCGACTCTGGTGTTCGCGGATTGCGACTTCGAGGCTGCGGTCGAAGGCAGTCTGCTGGCGGGATTTCTGAACCAGGGCCAGGTGTGCCTGTGCGGCTCGCGCATCCTGGTCGAGCGCGCGATCCACGATCGCTTCGTCGACGCGCTGGTCGAACGCGTCCGCGCCATGCGGGTCGGCGACCCGGCCGACGAGGCGACGTGCCTCGGCGCGCTCGTGGGACTCGAGCACCGCGACAAGGTGGAGCGCTACCTGCAGCTCGCGCGTGACGACGGCGGCCAGGTGCACGGCGGCGCTCGCCCCGATCTCCCCCCTCCGTTCGACCGCGGCGCGTTCCTGCAGCCGGCCGTCGTCACCGGCCTGCCGCACTCGTGCCGCTTCGTGCAGGAGGAGATCTTCGGCCCCGTCGTCAGCGTGCACCCGTTCGACGACGAGGAGGAAGCTGTGACGCTGGCGAACGACGTGCGCTACGGCTTGAGCGCCTCGTTGTGGACGCGCGACCTCGAACGGGCCCATCGCGTCAGCGCTCGGCTCGAAACCGGCATGGTCTGGGTCAACACCTGGTTGTTGCGTGATCTGCGCGTTCCGTTCGGGGGCGCCAAGCAGAGCGGGGTCGGACGCGAGGGAGGACGCTGGTCGCTCGAGTTCTTCAGCGAGGCGCGCAACGTTTGTATCCAACTCGAGAACAAGAAACCATGATGCGACCCGAGAGCGTCACGGCACACGGAGACGACGCATGAGCGCACGCGGCGAAATCGTGACCGGGGTGCTTGCACCCCACCCGCCCCATCTCGTCTATGCGGAGAACCCACCTCAAAACGAGCCGCGCGCCGAGTGTGGCTGGGAGGGGTTACGCTGGGGCTACGCACGCCTGCGAGAGCGGCTCGAGCAGCGCGACTACGACGTCCTCATCGTGCACTCGCCTCACTGGCGCACGGTCGTCGGCCACCACCTTCTCGGCGTGCCGCATTTCAAGAGCCTCTCCGTGGATCCGATCTTCCCCAACCTCTTCCGCTACCACTTCGAGCTCGACGTCGACGTCGAGCTGGCGGAAGCAATCCAGGCCGAGGCGCGTGACGCCGGGCTCGTGACCAAGATGATGCGCAACCCCGATTTCAGGGTGGACTACGGCACGATCACCTCGTGTCATCTGGTGAACCCGACGTGGGATCGCCCGATCGTGGGAATCTCCTCGAACGCCGCCTTCTTCTACTTCGGCCACGACGTCGGTCAGGCGCAGATGATCGCGCTGGGCGAGGCCACGCGACGCGCGGTGGAGAAGAGCGGGCGCCGTGCGCTGCTGCTGGCGAGCAACTCGTTGAGCCACAGGCATTTCACGACCGAGCCACCCATCCCGGAGGACATGTCGCATGAACACATCTATCACCACGGGCAGTACCTGTGGGACATGCGCATCCTCGAGCTCATGCGAGCCGGCCGCACGCGCCAGCTCGTCGACGAGCTTCCCGACTTCATCGAGCAGACGGTCAGCGAGGCCAACGCGGGGAGCCTCACCTGGCTGATCTCCGCGCTCGGCTACCCCGAAGACCCGGCCATCGTGCACGCCTACGGGACGGTCATCGGCACCGGCAACGCCGTCGTGGAATGGGACATGCGGCGTGCCGGGAGCGACACGCCTCGGCGCAGGCGCGTGGCCCGATCGACCGCAGCAAGCCCCACCACCGCACCGCACAGGCAGAAGCGGCAAACGGACACGCGCACGCCCCGCCCGCTGCCCAGGCAAGCGACGACGCCACACGCCGGCGGCAGCGTCGCCGGCTTCATCGTTCCGGGACTGCCCCATCCCCTTCTCGCGCCGGAGAAGTCGCCGGCGTGGAGATCACTGCGTGACTCGTTCGACGCCGTGCGGCGCGAGATCGAGTCGATCGAGGCGGACCTGCTGCTTCTGTACAGCACGCAGTGGCTGAGCGTGATCGGACACCAGATCCAGGCGGATCCGGAGCCGGAGTGGCGACATGTCGATCCCGACTGGCACGACCTCGGGACGATGCCGTACCGCTTCCGCATGGATGCGGAGTTCGGAAGCGCGTACGAAGAGCAGGCGCGCAAGCGCGGGCTGCATGCACGCGCCGTCTCCTACTATGGGTTCCCGATCGACACCGGAACCGTCGTGGCGCTCCAGCTGCTCAACCCCGACAACCGCCTGCCCGCCAGCGTCGTCTCCTGCAACATGTACGCGGATCGAGCCGAGACGCTGATCCTGGGCAAGGCCGCGCGTGACGCGCTGCGCCGCACCGGGAAACGTGCCATCGCCGTCGCGGTCACCGCGCTGTCGAATCGACTCTTCACCGATCTCATCGATCCAGCCGAGGATCGCATCTCGTCACTCAAGGACGACGAGTGGAACCGCAAGCTGCTCGAGATCCTGGGTGAGGGGCGGCTCGAGGATGTCTCGCAGCTGGCGCGCACGTTCACTGCGCAGGCGAATGCCGACCAGAAGCTCAAGGGCATCTGGTGGCTCGGGGCGACCCTGGGGCAGCACAACAGCTACGAGGGGCGCGTTTTTGACTACCAACCCATCTGGGGAACGGGCGCTGCGCTCGTGGGACTGCGCCCTTCGGCCCGCGCCGCCTCGAACCTCGAGTTCGACGAGGAGGACGTCGAGGTCTACGCCGGCGATCGCAGCGTGCTGGCGACGAGCGCCGGGGCCACAATGGAGGGCTCCAGCCGCAAGCCCTCCGCCACCGCGAACGCGGGGCCGGCAACGGCGCCCGGCCTGGCTTGGGACACCACACGCGTGCACAGCGAGGCGGCGCCGGCACCGGTGGGGGCGTACCCGCACGCACGCCGTGTCGGCAACCTCCTCTACCTCTCCGGGATCGGTCCGCGACAGGTCGGCAGCAACGAGATCCCGGGGGGTCCGGTGCGCGACAAGGAGGGCAAGGCACTCGACTACGACGTCGAGGCGCAGACGCGCGCCGTGATCGAGAACGTGCGCACGATTCTTGAGGACGCAAGCTCGTCTCTCCAGCACGTGCTCGACGTCACCGTGTTCCTGGTCGACATGGCGCGTGACTTCGAGACCTTCAACGCCGTGTATGCCGAGTTCTTCGCCGACGTCGGTGCCACACGCACCACGGTCGAGGTGCGGGCCTTGCCGACGCCGATCGCGGTCGAGTTCAAGGTGATCGCAGCGTGCCCGGATTGACACTCGGTGCCGCGGAGAGGATCGCCGGGAGGATCCATGTCGTCGAGATTGATCGACATCTCTCCAGTCGTGTCGGAGCGGATCGGCGTGTGGCCGGGCGACGTCTCCTACACGCACGAGGTGAGCCTCGACCTGCAATCGGGTGACCACCTCACGCTCGGAGCCATGCGCACGACCTTCCACGTCGGCGCCCACGCCGACGCGCCCAGCCACTACGTGCGGGGTGGGGAAGCGATCGGCGAGCGCGACCTCGACCTCTACTGCGGCCCGTGCCAAGTCGTGCAGGTCTCGATTGCACGCCGCCAGCGCCTGCACCCGCAGGACCTGCAGTCGCAGCCGCAACAGCCGCGCGTTCTCTTCAGGACCGACTCCTTCGCCGACCCGGAGCGCTTCACGACCGACTTCAACAGTCTCTCACCCGAGCTCGTGGAGCTTCTGGCTTCGCGTGGCGTACGACTCGTCGGCATCGACACGCCGTCGATCGATCCTTTCGACGACAAGCAGCTCGAAAGCCACGCGGCGGTCGCGAAGCACGACATGGCGGTCCTCGAGGGTTTGGTGCTCGCGCACGTGAAACCGGGCACCTACGAGCTGATCGCATTGCCGTTGCGCCTTGCGAGAGCGGACGCCTCGCCCGTGCGTGCTGCGCTCCGCGAGGTCTGAGCCGTGATCCGACGTCACCCCCTGGTTGCGCTCCTGTCGTTGCTCTTCGTCGCCGTGTGTGCCGTTCTCGGCGCCCGCGCCCCGGTCGATCTGGATACGATCGACGTGGCTCTCGCCGTGCAGCAACAGGACCTGCGCTTGCATCAACCGCCGCCGCCCGGCGCCATCCTCTACATCTGGATCGTACAGCTCGTGCACGCGCTCACGGGGAACACGCTCCTGGCTCTGCGCAGCGTGGCGCTCCTGACCGTTGTGGCAGCGGGCATTACCCTGTTTCGGCTGGCGCGCACGCTCTTCGACCCGCGCTGCGCGCGCTGGACGCTCCTCTTCTTTCTCTGCAGCCCGCTTGCGCTCTTCCGCGGCATGACCTCCTCCGCCGCCAGCGCGCCGGCGCTGGCGGCCGCTCTCACCGTCTTCCTGTGCCTGGGAGCGCGTCGGGAATCTGGCCTGGCGCGTCGCGCGTACATCATCGGCTTGCTCGCGGGATTGGGACAGACGGTGCTTCTCTTCACGCTGCCGCTTCTGCTGCTGACGCTGCGCCGGCTTCGGCTCGATCGCGGCGCAGCAATGCATGCGGGCATCGCCTGGTGCGTCGGCACACTCTGTTGGCTCGTGCCGCAGATGGAAGTCGCAGGCGGAGCGGCGGAGTACGTGCGGGCGAGCGCGGTGCTCGCCGGCGAGATGCTGCGCACGGCGCCCGTGCGCGCAGGCTTCGGCGCTTGCGTCGACAGCCTGCGCACGCTCGTCGTGCTTCTGCTCTGCGGCTTCGGCGTCGTGCGTGTGGTCGGGCTTCTGGCCCTGCGAGTCGCGCTCCCGCGGCGACCGGATGCGGCGCCGCAGGGGCCGCGCTCCTTCGATCGTGCCCTGGTCGCGGCGTGGGTCCTTCCCCCGCTTCTCTTCACGACACTCCTCCACCCAGAGGGCACCGGGAGCGCTTTCGCCGTGTGGCCCGCGCTTGCCCTCGGCCTCGCGGCGCTCCTGCGGTCGCTCCTCTCCGGCACCCGGCGATGGCGGCGGCTGACCGCCGTTGCGAGCACACTCCTGTTTCTGGATGTCGCGATCTTCTTCGCTGTGCCGCCGACGCTGCTCGAGGCGCGGCTCACGGCGGAGCGCGACGGAGCCCGGGTCGAGGAGCTGGCGCAGGGAGCCCCAGCCGCGATGCACGCCTGGTGGATGCGCGCACCCGACGGCCTGCAAGCCACGGCACGTCGGTTCTTCCCCGGAGTCGATTTCTTCTTCGATCGCACGCGCGTGCCGGAATTCGACGGCTTCCGTCGCGCCGTCCGGGCGCTCGCAGAGCCCCCCGAGCGCGTTCTGCTCCTGGGGCGTCGCCTCACCCGTGCGGTCTGCTGGTTCGAGCCCGAGACGCAGGTGATCCACGCCGAGCCCCTCCGAGCGGAAAGCTTCCTCCTCTACAGCGGCCGTCGCGCCTCGCGACCCGACACTCCGTACGAGGTGGCCCCTCGCGTGACTCTGATCCTGGTCGAAGGAAGCCTCACACAGCTGCAGATCGACTCCGGCGCCCGCCACCCGGAGAGCGGCCCGCTCGGCGCACGCAGCGGGCTGCGTGTTCTTCCCGTCGGCGACTCGGCGTTGGACGCCTGGTTCTTGCCGGCCGGCAACGAGG
>CP070763.1:2551992-2605404 GCA_020349025.1 Candidatus Latescibacterota bacterium
CGGCCGCGGCGCGGCCGCCTCCGCTCGCACCTGGGAGGATGCAAGGCGCATGCAGGTGAGCTCCTACGCCACCGACGAACGTATCGAGAAGCGCGTCCTGCCGAACGGCGTCACGGTCCTGACACAACACGTTCCCGCCACCTACTCGGTCGTTCTCGGCGTCTGGGTGCAGGTCGGCTCGCGCGACGAAGAGCGCCGGGTGGCCGGCATCTCGCACTTCGTCGAACACATGGTGTTCAAGGGAACCGCGAAGCGCTCCGCCTACGACATTGCGTTGGCTCTGGAGCGGGTGGGGGGATCGCTCGAAGCGCACACGACCAAGGAGTACACCTGCTTTTACACCCGCGTCCTGCGCGAGCACCTCGATCTGGCCCTCGACGTGATCTCCGACCTCGTACTTGGCCCGACCTTCGAGCCGGAGCAGATCCAGCTCGAAAAGGGGGTCGTCGTCGAGGAGATCAACAACGTCTTCGACACGCCCGACGACTGGATCTTCGAGATCCTCGCCGACAAGGTGTACAGTCCCCACCCCCTGGCGCACCCGATCCTCGGAACACGCGACTCGGTGACGGGGATCACCCAGGCGGACCTGCGTGAGTTCATGCGCACGAACTACGTCGGCAGCAACGTCGTCGTGTCGGTGGCGGGGGACATCGACCCGGCGGGCGTGATCGACCAGGTGGAGCAGGCGTTTCCTTTCCGTCCCGGCGCCATTCCTCACCAGGTCGGCGCTGTGGATGGAACGCGGGAAACGGTGCACTTCCAGGTGGATGAGAAGCTGACGCAGCAGTACCTCGTCCTCGGCTGCAGCACGATGTCGTATCGGGACGACGAGCGTTACGCTTTGCTGCTGGCCTTGACACTGCTCGGTGGAGGGATGAGCTCACGCCTCTTCCAGAGCGTGCGCGAGAACGCCGGGCTCTGCTACGCCGTGAACACCGTCTCCGAGTTCGCACGCGATGCAGGCATCGCCGGCACGTTTCTGGCCGTCTCCCCGGAGAACACCCGCGCGGCGCTCGATCTCGTCTGGCTCGAGTATGAGAAGCTCGCCCGGGACGGGGTGTCGCAGCGCGAGCTCGAGGACATGCGCAATCAGCTCAAGGGCGGCATGCTCCTGGGCATGGAGAACGTAGCGAGCCGCATGTCGCGCATGGCGAAGAACGAGATGAACTACCGTCGCCAGATCCCCGTTTCCGAAATGCTGGAGAAGCTGGACGCGGTGCGCCGCGACGACGTGGTTCGCATGGTCGAGACCTACTTCCGCAAGGAAAGCAGCGTGCTGGTCGGCCTGGGACCGGTCTCGAAGCTGTGAGCCGTCCGGCTCTTCAGCTCCTCCGTTCCGCGATCAAGTCCAGATACGCAAGGCGTTCCGGCTCCACCTCGTGGAGCCCGAGCCTGCGCAGAAGGTCCGAGGCGGCAGCAGCGCACTCCTCCTCGGGGTGCGCATCGTCCACCACCGCCTCGAGCTCCAGGAAACGCCCGAGCTCCTCCACGTCGTCGACGTGGATGCGCACGTGATGTCGCTGGAAGAGTCGACGCTTCTTGCGCACCTCACCGATGCGGCCGAGCGCAGCGTCGAGGAGCGCCAGCAGAGAATCGCCCTCCTCCACTTCGACGATGCGATAGTCGGAGCGGCGCAAGACGGGCGCATCCTCGCGCTCGTAGTGGATCAGCTGCGCGCCTCGCCCCTCCTCGAGTCGCAGCTTCAACCGCCCGCGCGGGGAATCGAAAAAGACGTCGTACTGTCGCAGGACTCCCGCGTCGCGCACGTCCGGCTCGTTCTCGAGCAGCGCTTCGACGTCGTGACCCGCCGGGATCCGCACCTTGATCTCGATGTTGCGTGCCATGCTCTCACCAGTCGGGTGCGCCGAACTCCGGCGCCCGCCCCGCCTGCCGCAGCATGCGGAAGGAGAGGGTGTTGGCGCGACGGCCGATCTCGGCTGCGTCGATTCCCGCCAGGCGTCCGTCACGCACGACGACGCGTCCGTTCACGATCGACGTGTGGACGCGGTGCGACAGACCGGCGAAGAGAAGCGCGGCAAGCGGGTCGGCCAGCGCACCCGCGAAGTCGAGCCGGTCGAGGGGAAAGAGCACCAGGTCGGCGGCTTTGCCCACCTCCAGGCTGCCGATCTCATCGGCGCGCCCGAGGAGGCGTGCGCTTCCGCGCGTGGCCAAGCGCAGCGCGGTCTCCGCGTCCAGGGCGTCGGCGCCCCCGGCGACGCGTGCCAGCAAGAGCGCCTGGCGCACCTCGGCGAGCATGTCGGAGGTGTCGTTGCTGGCGCTTCCGTCGACACCGAGCCCGACCGCGACTCCTCGCGCCAGCATTGCACTCAAGGGTGCGATTCCACTCCCGAGTCGCATGTTCGACGTCGGGCAGTGCGCGATCCCCGTCCGCGTCTGCGCCAACAGGTCGAGCTCCTCCTCCGCGAAGAAGACACCGTGTGCGAACCACACATCCGGTCCGAGCCATTCGAGGTCTTGCATCAGTTGCAGCGGACGGCGGCCGTAGCGTTCGAGGCAATAGGCGTTCTCGTCGTGCGTCTCCGCCAGATGTGTATGGCAGTGGAGAGCGTGCCGTCGCGCCAGCGACCTGGTGTCGCGCATCAACGACTCGGTCACCGAGAAGGGGGAGCAGGGAGCGAGCACCACGCGTCGCATGGCGAGCGCGGAGGGATCGTGGAAGCGTGCGATGACGCGCTCGCAGTCGCGCAGGATCGCATCCTCGTTCTGGACCACCGAGTCGGGTGGCAAGCCGCCGCCTGAGCGGCCACGCGACATGCTGCCGCGGCTCGTGTGGAAGCGGATCCCGATGCGTGCGACCGCGTCCATCTGCGCATCGAGGAGCTCGGCCGGCGCGTCGGCCGGAAAAACGTAGTGATGGTCGCTCGTGGTCGTACACCCGGTGAGTAGGAGCTCGGCACAGCCGAGAAGCGTGCTCCAGTAGACGACGTCGGCGTCGATGAAGCTCCAGATGTCGTAGAGGTGCAGCAGCCAATCGAAGAGCTTGGCGTCCTGCACGGCAGGCAGGTTGCGCTGCAGAGTCTGGAACAGATGGTGGTGCGTGTTGACGAGCCCCGGCAGGACGACGCAGCGCTCCGCGCCGATGCACTCGCGTTCGACCCCGGGGGGGAGCGGATGCTTCGACTCGAGCTTCGGCCCGAGTGCGGCGATGCGTCCATCCCGGAGCAGGATGTCGACGCCGGAGAGGCGCTCGCCGGAGTCGGAAAGCGTGGCGACGTGGTAGGCGTTGCGGATCAGGATCTCGCTCACGAAGCTCCTTCGCTGTGGGCCGGGTCGTGCTTGCAAGCGCCCGAGCGGCTCGGGCATCCTGCCCTCGCTTTCGCGGGCGTGACGCCGCCCGCACCGACGTCACGCCGCTCGGGCGCAAGCTAGTCGCTCGCGGGCGCAGCCTGTTGCTTGGCGCGCGTGGCGTGTTCCTGCAGCGCACGCCAGACGCGTTCCGGTGTCATCGGGATGGCGCGCAAGCGCACCCCGGTGGCGTCGCGGACGGCGTTGGCGATCGCCGGCGCCGGGCCGTCGAGCGGGATCTCGGCGACGCTCTTGGCTCCAAAGGGTCCGCTCGGTTCGAAAGTGTGCACCAGGCGTGTCGTCATTCTCGGCATGTCAAGCGCCGTGGGGATCCGGTATGTGGAGAAGCTCGCGTTGGACAGACGGCCCGCTTCGTCGTAGAGCATCTCTTCGCACAGGGCGTAGCCGAGCGCCTGCGCGCTACCTCCCTCCACCTGAGCTTCCGCCTGCATCGGGTTGATGGCGACGCCGCAATCGACCACCTGCACGAGGTGCAACACGTCGATCTTCCCCGTCTGCAGATCGACCTCCACCTCTGCGAACGTCGCCGCGAACGGGGGAGGGCTGTCGTCCGAGAGCTTCGACGCGGTGCCCTGGATCTGGCTTTTGCGGCCGCCGTAGAGCGACTCACGCGCGACGTCGGCGATCGCCACGCGCTTGCCGGAAGCGGCACAGGCGTGGCCGCCGCGCAGGTCGACTGCGGCTTCCCGCAGCAGGTCGCTGGCGACGTCGAGAAGCTGTGTACGCACCGCCTCCGCCGCGCGCTGGACTGCGCGCCCGGAGATGTAGGTGGTGCTCGAGGCATAGGCGCCCACGTCGAACGGCGTCGTGTCGGTGTCGGAGGAGTGGATCACGACGTGTTCGGTGTCGACGCCAAGCACTTCGGCCGCGATCTGGGCCAGGACGGTGTCGCTCCCGGTGCCGATGTCGGTGGCCCCGCACGCCAGGTTGAAGGTGCCGTCCTCGTTCACCTTGATGTGGGCCGCACCCATGTCGTCGCCCGGAATCGACGTGCCATGCATGGCGATCGCCATGCCGATCCCGCGCCGCCTCTGAGGCCGACCGCCCGAGATGGCGCTCGGGTCCTGCAGCTCGAAAACGCCGCCACGCCGTTGTGGCCACCCGATCGCCGCTGCACCGTCCTCGACGCACTGCGCCAGCCCACAGCTGTGCACCGTGCGGGGCACACCCTGTTTCCCCTCGCCGAGCGCGACCGCGAGCGGATCCGGGTCACCCTCCCGAATCATGTTTCGGCGGCGAAACTCGAGCGGATCGAGCCCCAGTCCGAGCGCCATCTCGTCGATGTGCGACTCGAGCGCGAAGTAGCCTTGCGGGCCGCCATAGCCGCGGAAGGCGCCCGCAACCGGAAGGTTCGTGTAGACGACGTCGGCCACGAAGCGCAGGTTGGGACAGCGGTAGAGCGGCAGCGTCTTGCTGCCGGTACAGGTCTGCACCGTGAGCGCATGCGTCCCGTAGGCACCGGTATTGGCAACGACGCGCAGTTCGTTGGCGACGATGCGCGCCTCCGCGTCGACGCCGGTGCGCAAGGTCAAGGTTTGCGCATGCCGGCTGCGCGAGCTGCGGAACTCCTCTTCGCGCGTGTACTCGAGACGCACCGGTCGGCGCGTGCGCAGCGTCAGCGCCGCACACAGCTCCTCGTTCAAGATCTCCTGCTTGCCACCGAAGCCGCCGCCGACGCGCGGCTTGATCACGCGCAGCCGGCCCGGCCGCATCTGGTTGACTCGTGCCACGATGCGGCGCGAGTGGAAGGGGACCTGAGTGCTCGTGCGCACGACCAGCCGCCCCTGTTCGTCGAGGTAGGTGATGCTCACATGCGGCTCGATCGCGCACTGCTGCACCTGCGGAACGCTGTACGTTGCCTCGAAGACGCGTGCCGCCCGCGCGAAACCTGCATCCGGCTCCCCGGTCTCGACCTCGACGTGCGCGGCCAGATTGCGCGTCGCGTCGAACACGTGCTCACAGTCCGGCTCGTCATGGATGATCGGCGCGCCGGGCGTGAGAGCCTGCGCAGGATCGAATACCGCCGGCAAGACCTCGTACTCCACCTCGATCAACGCCAGGGCTTTCTCTGCGATCGCGAGGCTCTCGGCGGCGACGACCGCGACGCGGTCGCCGACGAAACGGACCTTCGAATCGAGGAGGAAGACGTCGTACGGGGAGGGCTCCGGATGGTTCTGTCCGGCGGTCGTGTAGGCAATGCGCGGCACGTCGCGGTGCGTGAGGACGCACGCCACACCGTCGAGCGCGCGCGCGCGTGTGGCGTCGATCCGGCGAATCCGAGCATGGGCGTGCGGGCTGAACAGGATCTTGGCGTGCATCATGCCGCGGATGGCGAAATCGTCGGTGAACTGCGCCGTCCCCGCCACGAGCCCCGGGCCGTCGACGCGCGGCGCACGGCGTCCGACGCGTTCGTGATGGCGCGACATCTCAACCTCCGCGGGGCGTGCTCGAGCGGGCCAGCGCCAATGTCGCTTTGAGTGCCTCGACCGGTTTGACGTAGCCGGTGCAACGGCAGAGGACCGATGCAAGTGCAGCGCGAATGGCGTTTTCGTCGGCATCCGGGTTCTGTGCGAGAAGCGCGTGCCCCACGAGCAGCATGGCCGGGGTGCAGTAGCCGCACTGCACGGCGCCGTGGGCGAGAAAGCGCTGCTGGATTCCCTGGAGCGAGTTGGGGTCACCGAGTGCCTCGACGGTGGTGATCCGGCTCTCGATCGCCTTCGGAGCCGGGTAGAGGCATGAGAGCACGGGACGTCCATCGACGAGCACGGTGCAGGCGCCGCAGTCGCCGCTGTCGCATCCGTATTTGACGCTCCAGAATCCGAGCCCCCGGAGCACGCGCAGGAGCGTGTCACCCGCATCCACGTCGCACGGGTGTGTGGCGCCGTTGATGTCGAGCTCGATGCGCACGTTACACCTCGCCCCGGATCGAAGCGGCGGCAGCTCGGCGCAGCGCACGTGCCAGGAGAACGCTCGCCAGGTGTCGGCGGTACGCGCTCGATGCGCGGGTGTCGCTCGCTGGCGTGATCTCGTCGACGAGAGTGCGCTGTGCGGATGCATAGGACGCAGCCGCCCACGCTGCTCCCTGCAGCTGCGACTCGACCGCCGCGTGCCGACGTGCATGCGCTCCGAGCCCTGTCGAGGCCACACGCGCCCCCGCGACGCGTCCGTCGCGCTGCGACACACCGACGGCGATCGCTGCGATGGGGCTGTCCGTGGCGGTCACCGAAAGCGACTCGAGCGCGAAGCGCCAGCCGTGGTTGTCCGGGATCTCGACGTGCAGCACGAGCCCGGGTGCCTCGAGCTGGGCTCGATCTTCGAGCGGCACGCGCTCCGGCTTCCGACGCGGGCCGCGCTGCAGCACGACCGCGGCGCCCAGGACGAGGAGAGTCGGTGCGATCGGATCAGCCATCGTCTCCTGGAGCAGCCAGCCGGCGATCGTGGATTGATTGCGCCATGCGGGCGTGCGCACGAGCCCGATGGCCCGTTCCAGGATGCCGCCGGCGAGGCCGCTGACGTGTGGGCTGCGCCGCGCCTCCTCGAGCGTCGTCGTCGCCCCGATGCAAACGAGCGCATCACGCCTCTCGACCACGCCGAGCCGGAGCGCACGCAGGTCGATCAGAGTCTCCACCTGGGGCGAATCGCGCAGCGCCCAGCTCGTCCCGCCCCCGAGGAAGGCGGCGTGGGAGCCATGCTCGGCGAGGAGCCGAAGCGCCTCGTCAACGCTCGTTGGCACCAGGTATTGGCTCAAGTCACTCCCGCTTGCGCCCGCTGCGTGCGGCGATCGTTCTTTTTGGCAACGACTTATATTATGCGGCCGGGATCCGCATGTCCAGCCGACCGCAGCTGCAAGGTTTCGCGCCGGCGCGCTCGGGGCACGGCTCTGCGGCACTTTTCCCTAGAAGCGCCGGCCCCAGGGCACCTATAATCAATGAGAAATCACTGGGCTCAAAGGTCCGACCGTGCAAGTCGGCACGACCTGGCGTAGGGGGGCGCGAGGCGTCGGGTTCCCAGAGCCGTCATGCGACAACCTTTGATACCTGCAACATGGCAACTGCGTTCGACATCTTCTGGGGAGGAGCAATGAAAATGCGTGCTATCGCTGCCTTTTTTGCAGTGTGTGTGCTCGCGCTGGGCGTCGTTCCCGTGGCAGCACAGAACGGCGCGATCGATCTGTTTGAGGCTGACAACACCGCCACGGACCCGAACAGTCCGGATGCAACGAACTTCTTGGCCTGCCAGGGGCCGTGGGATCTCTTCTTCGGCATCATCCCGGAGAAGTTCATCCACGTTTACGTGCGCGTGCAAGGCGCGCTGCGCGACGGCGGCATCGACCCGAACACCCAGCAGCCGTTTCCTGGCGGCGTCACGGGTGCCGAGTTGTACGTCCAAGGTGTCGAAGAACTCGTGAACGACTTCGCTTTCTCGGCGACCGTGGTTACGGCTGGTGCTGCGGCGACCGGCAACATCATCCTCCCGAGTGGCGATCTCTTAGACGAGCGCATCGGCAACATCCCGCTCGGGGTGTGTGCACCGGATCTGGTCAGCAACCCGGATGAGGAGTTCGTGTTCCTGGCGTCGATCAACGTGCGTGCAACTCCTTCGTCGCCGTCGCCACCGCCGGAGGACGTCTACCTAACGGTGGTTGGCGGCGATCCGCCAAACAACCCGGGTTTCCCTTGCCAGCTCGTGACGATTTGCGACTCCATCTTCACGAAGGTGTGTGTCAACGGTGGGCAGTTCGTGATCAATCCTGTGAGTGGTGGCTGCGAAGTCGCGGTCCAGCAGGAGACGTGGAGCGGCATCAAGGCTCTCTACCGCTAGACCCAGTCTGGCTCGATACTTCCGAGTTGCCGTGTTGAACGGGCCCCGGGTGGAACCCGGGGCCCGTTCACGTTGGGCTTCAGAAGGACGCCGCGCGCGTGGGGGTCCCCTTCAACGCCTCCTGCATGCGTTCCAGCATGGCATCGGCGTCGATGAAACCGGTCACGGTCAGGTGTTTCAGGATGGTGCCGTCCGGCGTCACGAAGGCGACCCAGGGGAGCCCGACGATGCCGTACTTCTGCATCAGGCCCTGGATCTCCGACGTCTGATGCGTAGCATCGACGCGCACGGTGACGAAGCTCTTGGCCAGCTCGATCACGCGCTCGTCCGAGAAGGTGAAGTGCTCGAGCTCTTTGCACGCGACGCACCAGTCGGCGCTGAAGTCGACCAGGAGCGGCTTCCCCTCGGCCACGGCCGCGTGCATCCCGTCGGCCTCCGATGCTAACCAGGGCGGGCCGGCAGGGGCCCCGGCGGGACCGGCGAAGAGAAGCGGCACGCTCACCGCGTAGAGCCCGCCGACCAGGGCTGCGCGCCCGAATGCCTTGCCCCAGCGCTGCCGGGTGGGCTCCGTTTCGTCGATGCGACGCCAACCGTGTAGCAGAAGTCCCACAATCAGCAGCACAACGCCCGCGATCAGGAGCGCACGGCCGTGCGGCAGAAGCGGATGCAGGTAGAAGAGAGCGACGCCCAGGAACACGAGACCGAAGAGGGTCTTGACGATGATCATCCAGCTTCCGGACTTCGGGATCCCCGCAATCAGGCCGGTGAAGGTGCCGAGAACGACGAACAGGACTCCGAGCCCCAAGGCGAAGGTGAAGAAGAGTGAGAAGCCGAGGAGCGCGTTGCCCGTCGCGCCGACGTAGGCGAGCATCGCAACGAGGACCGGACCGATGCAGGGGGACGCGACGATTCCGGCCACCAGACCGAGGAGGAAAGCTCCCGGGTAGCCACTGCCCTGGACGCGGCTCATGCGTCCCGACACCAGGGCCGGAACCTGCAGCTCGAAGGCGCCGAACATGCTCATCGCCATGAGCAGAAAGACGAGGCAGACGAATCCCACCACCCAGGCATTCTGCAGCACGCCGCCGAAGAGGGATCCCGTGAGCGCCGCCGTGGTTCCGAGCGCCGAGTAGGTGAACGCGATCCCGAGAACGTAGAGGAGCGAGAGGCTGAAGCCCTTGGAGCGCTTCCCGGCGCTGCGTGCGCCGATGATGCCGATCGTGATCGGAATCATGGGATACACGCACGGTGTCAAGCTGGTGGCGAAGCCGGCGCCGAAGGCGAGGAGAAGGAGCCAGATGAAGCCACGCTCCGCTGCGTCGAGGAGCCGCTGCGAAGCCTCGTCGCCGCTCGCCGCCGCCGCCGCGAGGGCTCCGTCGGCTGCGGTAAGCGCCCCCTGGCCGCCGACGACCCGGATCTCCACTCGCAGTGTGTCGGCCTGCGGGAAGAAGCAGAAGGAGTTGTTGCACCCCTGGTATCGGAGCACGGCGCTCACCGTCGTCGACCAGCCGGCACGCAGCCGGGCGACGAACTCCGTGTCGTGCTTGTAGACCTCGACCTCCTTCTCCATGAAGGGGTCGAACTTGATCTCGGGCTCGGGGGCGTGGACCGCGACGACCTCGTAGCCGGGCGCAGGCAGAAGCTCCAACCCGGTGCGCTCCTGGTAGACCCAGTGCTCGTCGGGGATGGAGAGCCGATAGCGGAGCGTGATCTCCTCACCCGCAACGGCGCTGTCCGGTGCGCTCAGAAGAAGCGTCTCGAAGGGCTGCGCCGCTGGCGTGGTCGGGTTGGCGAACGGATCCTCCTCCTGGCCTGGAGCAGCCCAGACGACAGCGCAGGAGAGCAGCCAGCCCGCGATCAGCGCCGCGCCCGGCGCGAAGAGCGGTCGTTTCATGGATTCCCCTCTTGCGAGAAGTCGTCTGTCTGGCCGCGATCCCGACGCTTCAACAACCGAGGCCTCGCCGAGAACATTCCGCCATCGTGGCGCGGCGCGGCGCCCGGGCCTGCCGGCGTGTGGCACCCTGGGCTCGCCTACAGGCGCGAGCCGATCCGGTTCCGACTTCCCGGATCGAGTCCCCCAGACTACCATCCGAGGTCTCGAGCCGCCACTCGATCGCGTCTCGCGTGACGCTGGAGGCGAGGCGCGTAACATATTGTTGTTGCTTGGGCTGTATTGTTGCGGGATGATTTGCGGGGGTTGACGCTCGTGGGGCCGAATGTCGTATGGTTCGGCCTGGAATCGAGGAGTGTATGGCGGTCGACAACCAGACGAAATCGTTTGAAGCCGAGGTCCGCGCGCGCGGCCCACTCCCACGCCACGTCGCGATCATCATGGATGGCAACGGGCGCTGGGCTCGCATGCGCCATCTGCCGCGCATCGCGGGCCACACCGCGAGCCGCGAGACGGTGCGGCGCGTGGTGCGCTGCAGCGTCCGCGTGGGGATCCCGGCGCTGACGCTCTACACCTTCTCGCAGGAGAACTGGAAGCGCCCGCGACTCGAGGTCGGGGCATTGATGAAGCTCCTGGAAGACGTCCTGGTGAGCGAGTTTCTCGAGCTCGACGACAACAACATTCGACTCACGTGGATGGGGAGCATCGAGTTCCTTCCCTCCTCGACACGCGAGAAGCTCTTGCGAACCGCCGAACGCCTCTCCTCGAACAGCGGCATGGTGCTCAACCTCGCGCTCTCCTACGGCGGCAGGCGTGAGATTGTCGACGCCGCACGCACACTCGCGCAGGAGATTGCCAGCGGTTCAGTGCGCGCCGACGAAGTCGACGAGAGCACGTTTGCACGCTACCTCTACCGCCCGGAGCTGCCGGAGCCGGACCTGTTGATCCGGACGAGTGGCGAGAAGCGCATCAGCAACTTCCTGCTCTGGCAGCTGGCCTACACCGAGCTCTACTTCACCGACGTCCTGTGGCCCGACTTCGCCGAGGAAGATCTTCTCCGGGCTCTCCGGGAATTCCAGAACCGGGAGCGCCGCTTTGGCGGTACCTGAGACGCGGCCGACAGCGACGCGACGCCTTGCGGGGCTCGGCACGCGCGTTCTTGCGGCGGCGCTTTTCGGACCCTGCTTCGTGCTGATCGCCTGGCGCGGCGAGTCCTACTTCGTTCTTCTCGTGAACCTGCTTCTGGTCACGGCGGCCTGGGAGTACCACCGCATCCTGAGCGCCAGGGGGTCGGAACCCGATCTCGTGGTGGGTGTCGCGGCGGCGCTGCTCTTGCCTTGGTCGATGTACATCGACGCGGGGGCGTACTCCGGCGCCTTCCTCACCGTGCTTTTTCTGGCCGTGCCGGCGCGCGCCCTGGCTCACGGCGAGGCACGCAACGCCGCCACACGCATGGGGCTCACGACGTTCGGCATCCTCTACGTGTCGTGGCTCGGGAGCCACCTCGTGCTTCTGCGTGAGTTGCCACTCCTCTACGCGCGCGACTACGGCGACGGGTTTCGCTTCGTTCTCGTTCTCTTTCTCTTCATGTGGCTCTCCGATACGGCTGCGTACCTCGTGGGCTCGCTCGTGGGGCGGCGCCGCTTGGCGCCACGCATCTCCCCCGGCAAGTCGGTGGAGGGGTCGGTCGCGGCGCTGCTGGTGACCGCGCTTGCCGGAGTTGTGGCGTCTTGGACCTTCATGCGCCACGATTGGAACGCCATGCACGGGGCGGCCATCGGTGCCCTCGCCAGCGCGGTCGGGCAGATCGGCGATCTGCTGGAGTCGTTGCTGAAGCGGGACGCGGCGGTGAAGGATGCATCCTCGATGATCCCGGGGCATGGCGGGGTGCTGGACCGTTTCGACAGTGCCTTGCTCGCTGCCCCATTGCTATACTACGCGCTGCGCCTCTTCGTGCTCTGACGACCCGCACGGCCGCGCGCTCGCGAATTGTTCAAACGCACGGGGTACGGATGAAACGTGTTGTTGTTCTCGGTTCCACCGGATCGGTGGGACGGCAGACGCTCGATATCGTGCGGGCGCACCCGGAGCGCTTCCAGGTCGTCGGCTTGAGCGCCGGCAGCAACGTCGATCTGTTGGCCCAGCAGATCGACGAGTTCGAGCCGCAGGTGTTCGCCATCGCCGACGAGGCTGCGGGCGACGAGTTTCTGGCGCGCGACCGGCGTCTGCGAAGTGCGTGCGCGGGGCTTGGAGCAACGGCGTTGTGCGACGTCGCGCGCGTGCGTGCCGACATCGTCGTCAACGCGCTGCTCGGCTACGCTGGGCTGGAGCCGACGCTGGCCGCTCTGGAGGCTGGAACGGATGTTGCTTTATCGAACAAGGAGACGCTCGTCGTGGCCGGAGCGCTGGTGCGGCATGCCGCCGACGCCACGGGTGCACGAATCCTTCCGGTGGACAGCGAGCACAGCGCCATCCTGCAGTGCCTGCGTGCAGGGGAACGACGTGAGGTCCGCCGGCTCATCCTGACTGCTTCGGGTGGGCCATTCCGCACTCACTCCCGCGAGGAAATGCGCCGCATCACGCGGCAGGAGGCGCTGCGTCATCCAACCTGGTCGATGGGTGCGAAGATTACGGTGGACTCGGCGACCTTGATGAACAAGGGGCTGGAGGTCCTGGAAGCGCACTGGCTCTTCGACGTCGAATTCGACCGCATCGACATTTTGGTGCACCCGGAATCGATCGTTCATTCGCTCGTGGAGTTCGACGATGGCTCGGTCATCGCCCAGCTGGGGCTTCCGGACATGCGCCTGCCGATCTGGTACGCGTTACACGCGCCCGCGAGACCCGAGGCAAGCTTTGCGACCTTGGATCTGGCGGCCGTCGGGCGTTTGCACTTCGAGTCGCTCGATCATGAGCGTTTCCCCTGCGTTGCTCTGGCCATCGGCGCGGGGCGTCGCGGGGGCGTCTACCCTGCGATTCTGAATGCCGCCAACGAGGTGGCGGTGGCCGCGTTCCTGGATGAGCGTCTGCGGTATCTGGACATCCCGGACCTCATCGACACAGTTTTGAAGGAGGCCGGCGCCCCCGCCCCGGCAAGGCTCGATCACGGCGCGATTCGAGACGCGGATGCCTGGGCTCGTGAGGTCGCCACACGCCACATCCTGCAAGGATGCCCGACTGGAGATCCTCCATGCTGACCACGCTGCTCGCTGCTGCACTCGTCATCGGACCGGTCATCGTCTTTCACGAATTCGGTCACTTCATCGTCGCCAAGCTCTCCGGGATCTACGTGAAGACGTTCTCGGTCGGTTTCGGTCCCAAGCTCCTCAAGTTCCGCATGGGGGAAACGCAGTATGCCCTCTCGGCGATCCCGTTGGGCGGCTACGTCAAAATGGCGGGGGATAGCGTCGTCGAGGAGCGTCGCGCAGCCGAGGCGCAAGCAGACGCCGGCGCCGGGCGTGACGATTCGGAGGGTGACGCGGAGGGGAACCGCGCCGGTGAGGAGTATCTCTATCCGAGCGACCTGGTCCCCGACTCGGAGATTCCCGCGCACCGCTACTTCCGCAGCAAGCCGCTCGTGACGCGGCTCGCGGTTGTCACTGCGGGCCCGATCGCCAACTTCGTCCTCGCCGTGCTCGTGCTCAGCGGCACGATGTGGCACAACGGCATGCCGGTGCCGCCGACCACCACGCTCGGAGAGATCGACGCCGAGAGCGCAGAGTATGCCGCCGGCCTGCGGGGCGGCGACGTCGTCCAGGCGATCGGCGGCGAGCCGGTGACGAACATGCTCGAGCTCATCGAGGCTCTCGGAAGCCAGACGGATGCACCTTTCGACATCGTGCTGTTGCGCGAAGGAGTCGAGGAGAGCGTCGCCATCGATGGCGTTCGCCGCGATGCAGATGGCTTCATCGTCTTCCCCGATCTGCGCACACGCATGGACACGCGCATCGGACTGGTGAAGAAGGATGGGCCAGCCTGGCAGGCGGGTCTACGCCCCGGCGACCGCATCGTCGAGATCGACGCCACGCCCGTGCGTTTCTACGACGAGCTGGCCGACCGCATCAACCCGGCCATCGGCGAAGAGCTGCAGATCGTCTGGGAGCGCGAGGGCGAGCGTCACACGGCGGTGGTCGTGCCGGAGGCGGAGCAGGTGCTCGCCGGCGGCGACAGCATGACGGAGACGCGCACGATCGGTCGCATCCAGATCGAAGCCTACTCGATCGTGGTCCCGGTGAGCTTCATCGACTCGGCACAGTATGGTTTCATGCGCTCCTGGGGCATCGCGAAGCAAACCGTTCAAGTGCTGAGCGAGCTGCTGGCGCGCCTCGTGCGCGGTGAGGGAAGCCGTGATGCGCTCGGAGGACCGATCCGCATTGGTCAGTTCGCGGGATCCGCACTCCGCTGGGGGCCCACGATGCTTCTCGGCTTCCTGGCGTTCTTCAGCGTCAACCTCTTCCTGCTGAACCTGCTGCCGATCCCCGTCCTGGACGGCGGTCACGTCCTCTTCCTGCTGATCGAAGCGGTGCGTGGACAGCCGCTCTCACTCCGCACCCAGGAGCTTCTGCTCAAGGTCGGGGTCTCGGCACTCATCCTGCTCATGGGGTTTGTCGTATTCAACGATCTGGTGAAAGTCCTGACGGGCTAGCCGAAGGCAGGCTCGTGTCCCCCGTGGCCACGCTCCACCACGTCTCCGGCATTTGCTCGAGCTCCATGAGCCGTCGCGTGATGGCATCGTAGATTCGCTCCCAACGTAACGGCTCCATGGAGAGTGTTTCGAGCGCGTCACGTACGGCCGTGGTGTCGAGCTCGGCATGTAACGCGTGCAGCGCGGCGTCGACGGCCTCGAGCGAGTCGGGCGATTGCGTGTGCAGGGCCTCCAGAACCGTCAAGCGGACGTAGGTGTCGACGAGGACCTGTTCCTCAGGAGCGAGCTCGAGAGCGGGTGGTGGCTGGCGCTCACAGCCGAGGAGCGCCAGCACGGCTGCGAAAACGAGCCCCAATCCACGGATCGACAAGAACTTGCCTCCATCTGCCGGGCGGGTTGAAGCTTGCGGCTCCGTCCCGCTTACCCTAGTGTACGAGTCGAGGGCGGGCAAGCTGGGGGAGCTGCTCAGGGCTGGAGAGAGGTGCTCTGCGTTGCCGCATCCCCGCGGGCGGTTGGGACGTGCAGGACTCCACGCGCTTCTCCTGCTAATGGCGATCCTCGGTAGCACTGCGCCCCTTACAAGTCACGCGCAAGAGTTCAAGCACGACCTGCCGCAGATTCAGAACATCGAGTTCAGCGGAAACTCGAGCTTCGACGCCAAGAAGCTGCGCGCGCAGATGCTTCTCGAGTTTCCGGGCTGGCTGCACCCGTTGCGGGCACGACCGCGCTACCTGCGAAACGTGTTCCCAAAGGAGCTGCGCCGCGTCGAAGCCTTCTATCGCAGGGAGGGTTTCGGGGGCGTCGTGGTGCGTCTCGACTCGGTCGTGACGATCCGGCCGGGGAGCGTACGCTTGCACATCGGCGTCCACGAGGGCCCGCGCACTCTGCTGCGCGACGTGCGCTACACGCCGCAGCAAGTGTTCAGCCTGCAGGAGTTGCAGCGGGCGACGCCGATCGCCGCCGGCGACCCTTACCCCTTCAGCGTGGCCCAACGTGGGCGGCTGACTCGGGCGTTGCGTGTCGCCTTCCTCTCACGCGGCCACATCGCCGCCGCCGTCCAGGACAGCACGATCCTCGCTTCCGATTCGACCGAGGCGGTGCTGGTTTTCAAGCTCGATCCGGGACCCCAGTTCCGCATCCGTGCGCTGACGATCGCGGGCAACCTGGAGACCGATGCTGCACTAATCCGGGGCGAGATGGAGGTGGCGGCCGGACAGGTCTACTCCTACGCCAAGCTGAAGGAGAGCCAGGAGGCGTTGTACGACACCCAGCTCTTCCGACGCGTGACGATTCGGGAAGAAAACATCGACATCGAGGAGCAGACGGTCGATGTCGCCGTCCGTGTGACCGAGCGCAAGCTGGCGTTCGTGGAGGGATCGGTCGGGATCGGACGACGCGATCAGTACGAGGCGCGTGTCGCCGGTCGCTGGGGGCACCGCAATCTGAACGGCCGCGGCCACTCGATCGAGCTGGCCGCCTCGCTGGCGTACAACCTGGAGCTGGGGGGGAACAACTTCTTCCTCGAGAATCGTCTCCAGTACACGAACCCGCACTTTCTCGGCACCAGTGCGCGACTCGTTCCCCAGATCGCCTACACCATCGACAATCGGCTCGATGCCGAGCTCGAGCGCGTGCGTGGCGACGTGCCCTTCTTCCTTCGGAGCGGTGGCTACACCGTGTCTCTCGGACCATTCGCCTCGCTCACGAGCACGACGCTTGAGGAGGCCACGGACGACGCGCGCAGTACGCTGGCGATCCAGGCGACGATCTCCCGCAACAGCTCGGACAACTTCTTCGACCCGCGCCGTGGTGACGTACGCAGCTTCTCGGCGACGCGCGCCGGCTTCGGTTTCGACAACAACTTCACGCGCTTCACCGCTGCTTACGCGCGCTACCTCTCCATGGGACCCGCGGTGCTCGCCCTCAGCGTTCGCAGCGGCTGGGTCGAGGCGTACGGAGACAGCCGCAACGACCCCAACATCGGAGTTCAGGGCGTCCCGTTCGAGTTTCTCTTCCAGGCGGGCGGCAACACGACCGTGCGCGGCTTCGACAACAACTCGCTCGGACCGCAGGTCACTGTGACGCGGCTCGGCATCGGCGAGGACGGCGAGCCGATCGCCGTCGTGGACACGGTGGAAGTGAGCGCGGGGACCGTGCTGCTCCTGGGGAACGCGGAGCTGCGCTTCCCGCTGCCTTGGCTGGGTCGCTTGAACCTGGGAGCCGCCGTGTTTCTCGATGCGGGCAACGTTTGGACCGACATCCAGGAGATGCTCGACTCGCGCTTCGGGGTGGGCTTCGACGAGCCGTACACCGGGCACACGGACGTGCGCTACAGCTACGGGATCGGACTACGCTACCGGACGCCGTTCGGTCCGATTCGCATCGACTGGGGATTCCCGTTGAAGAAGTTCGCCCAGTCGCGGGTTCACATGGGATTGGGGCATCCGTTTTGAAGCCGTGGATTCGCAGGAAGCATGTCGTGCTGCTCATTGCGATCGCCGTGGTCGTCGTCACGCTGTGGTACTTGCTGCGCTTCACGCCGCTGGTCCCCGACCAGATCGCACGCACCTTCACCGAGAACCTGCTGCACGATCGCGGCTACCGTCTCGAGGTCACCTCCGTGCGCGGCAACCCGCTCGGCGACCTGGTGCTGAGCGGCGCCCGTCTCGTTGCGGAGCGCGGGCGTGGCGAGGATGTCGTGCACATCCGCGAGGTGGAGGTACGGGTGCATCCCTGGAACCTCTTCCGCGGCCGCGTCGACGTTCTGCGCCTGCGCCTCGTGGAGCCGAGCGTACGTCTGGGGAGCCGAGGCGTGCAGCGCGACTTGCTGCGCTCCACCGCCGGGGCCCCGCGGGCGCCGACACCGCAGATCCGGATCCGCAACCTGGAGATCGAGCGCGGCCGGCTCGACGTCGTCACCGACTCGACCGTCGTTCTCACGGTGCGCGACATCGCGGCGCATCTGGAGCTGCGCGCCGACTCGCGTGAGATTCGCTTTCGCGTCGAGCACCTCGAGGGGCGCGATCTCATGCGCGACCTGGAGCTGCAGTCGGCGAGCGGCTCGATCGTCACGAGCGCCAACGTGTGGCGATTCGAGGGGTTTCGGATCGAAACGCCAGGCACACGGGCGCAGATCGCGGGCTCGTGGAATTCCCCGAGCCGCGTCCTGGAGCTGGCAGGCGACGGCGATCCGTTCGACCTCGACGACCTCGCCTCCTTCGTGCGGCTGCCTGTCACGGGCAGCGTGGCGGGGCCCTTCCAGTTCCGATGGGATGGCGAAGAGATCCGCTTCTCCGGTACCTGGAGCGGCACGTTCGCGCAGTACGCGATGCGCGACGTGGCGTTGGAGCTCGAGTGGGCGCCCGACTCGCTGCGGATTCGGCGTGCCGAGGGCTTCCTCCACGATCAGGCTTTCGCCACGCAGCTCGACCTGATCGATGATGCGCTCGTGGGTCGTGCCCGCTTCACCAACCTCGATCTGCAGGCCGTGCGTCCGCATCTGCCACAGAGCCGCATCGAGGCGATGGTCGACTTCAGTCGCAGAAGCCACGAGGACACGCTGCGCTTGCGTGTGGATACCGGGGCCGCACGCGTGGACGCCTGGTCCTTCGACGCGATGCAGGGCTGGGTCGATCTCGTCGGCAACGAGGCGCAGATCCGCAACGCCAGCGTGAAATCCGCGCACGCCACCGCCAGCATGCACGGGGAGCTCCTCGGGGACCAGCTCGCGCTCGACTGGGACCTTGACGCCAGCGACGCGGCCGACCTGCTGGCGCCGCTGGGCCTGGAGTTGCATGGCACGATGCAGGCTCGCGGGCTCTTCCACGGTGCGCTCGACAGCCTCTCCTGCAATGCCAGCGGTGAGTTTGACGATGCTCTGCTCGGGAACCTGCAGGTGCTCAAGGGCGATTTCGATCTCGAGGCGCGTGGCATCGGAGCTCTCGCCCACGTCGACGCCGACGTTCGTGGTGATGGGTTGGCGCTCGGGCCGCGCAGGTTCGAGCGTTTCTCGGCTGACCTGGGATTCAGCGATGACGTCCTGCAACTACGCCGGGTCGAAGCCAGCAGCGGCGATACCCTGGTTGCGGTCGCGGGCACGCTGCACAGCCACGAGCGCGACTGGAATCGGGAGCGGCTGCCGACGCAGCAGCTGCGGCTCGAAGGCGCACTCCTGCGAGTGGGCCAGCAGGAGATCTGGGTCGAGGAGCCAGCGACGCTCTGGTGGCGGCAGCGTGCGGTGCGGGTCGACTCTCTGCGTCTCGTGACGCGCGGCGGGCGCATGCGATTGGATGGCACGCTCGATCTCGCACGCTCCCGCGTCGACGTGCGCAGCGAGATCCAGGAGTTCGATCTCGGGTTCTTCGCTCGCCTCGCCGCGCTGCAGCAGCGAATCGGCGGCTCCGGGACCGGCTGGGTCGAGGCGCACGGCAGCCTCGATGCCAGCCAGGTCGACGCGCGGCTGCGCATCGAGGCGGGTCGATGGAACACGCTCGAGTTCGACAGTGTGCACGTGGACTTGACGAGTGACGCATTCGGCGCCGAGTTGCGCGGGCTACGCGTGCACACCCGGGAGGGCGCACTCCAGCTCGACGGCCGCCTGGCGTACCTGCCGTCGCTGCGGCGCTGGGTGACCGGGAGGAGCGGAAGCCGCGATCCGGAGGAGCTCGGGCGCGCTTCGATCGAGGCGCGGCTGCAACTGGACGATCTGCGCGTCGAGCGTTTCTGGCAGGCCCTGCGCGGCGGCGAGGCGCCCGCGTGGAGTTCGCGCGTGACGACGCACGTCGAGCTGCAAGGGAGCGTGCGCGAGCCCGAGATCGCGGGCTCCGGATCGTTGCTCGACGTGACGGTCGGGAGCAACGTGGACGTGGACACGCTCCTCTTCGAGGCGTCGTATGCCAATGGCGTGCTGCGTGTTCCCGAGCTGCACGTGGTCACGCCGGGAGCGCACCTCGAAGCCGACGGGCGCCTGCCGGTGCGCTTGCACCTGGCCCAGGGCGCCAAGCTCCAACGTGACGAGCCGGTGGAGGCACGACTGCGTCTGGCGCGCAGCTCCTTCGCGATCGTTCCGCGCTTCGTGGAGCTCCTCGAACCACCGACTCAGGACGTTCCGATCGGCGAGATCGAGGGTCGGCTCGCGATCTCCGGGACGCTCGCGTCACCGCGCCTGCTCGGCGACGTGCGCGTGGACGGTGCCGGGTTCACGCTGGCGAACCTGGAGGAGGTGTACCGGGACGCCTACGTGGCGGGCGTCTTCGAGGGCAACACGTTGCGACTCCTCGACCTGCACGCGCGGACCGGGACCGAGGGGCGCGTGCGCGGCGGTGGGCACGTCGTCTTCGAAGGCTTCCGCGTCGCCGATTACGAGCTCTCACTCGAAGCGGAGCGCGTGCCCGTCTACAGCGTGCCGTCGATGGTGGCGCTGATCGACGGCCAGGTCGAAGTCCGGGCGGTGCGTCTGCGCCATGGCGATCCAATCCCCGAGTTCCGCGGCGGGTTGACGATTCTCGAGGCGGAGGTGACCCGGGAGTTCACGAGTGGCGCCGGTGGCGGGGGCTTGTTCGAGAGCACCGACACTCCGGAGTGGCTGGCGGATGTCAGCATCGTGGCTCCAGGTCGCGTCTGGGTGAAGAACAACAACGCCGACGCGGAGCTCAAGGGCAACGTCCAGTTGATCCGGAGCACGTCCGGCCTGGACGTGAACGGGCAGGCCACCGTCAAGCGCGGCCACTATTCGGTCTACCTCGAGCGCTTCGAGATCACACGCGGAGAGCTCGACTTCTCACGCAACCCGGGCTGGGAGCCGGCCCTCGACATCGAGGCACGGCGCGGACGGCGCGGCGACCGGATCTACGTGCACCTGACCGGGCGTCCAAGCGAGCCGCGTCTCTCCTTCACGTCGGACCAGGGGGGCACGTCGGCGGAGCTGCAGGAGATCTTGATGGCGGACATCCAGAACGACCCGGCCAACGTGGCCACGACGATGGTGGAGCAGATCTTCGCCGACTTCGAGTACATCGATTCGATCACCATCGACCCGGCCGCCGGGCGTGATCCCGACGCGGACCAGAACACGGCGCTTCTTCGTCCCTACAACGTGAGTGCGGGATGGGCGATGTCGGATCGCCTCTTCATGACCTACACGCGGGGATTCAACCAGAGCGACTTGAACCAGCGCGTCGCGATCGAGCTCGACATCCTGCGGGGTTTACTCCTTGAATCGGCATGGGAGCAGCGCTACATCCCGAGTCGCCAAGAGCGTTCCGACGCGGCGCAGAACGCCTTTCAGTTCGACCTCAAGTTCCGCTACGAGTACTGACTCCATGTTGCCTGATGTGCGTCTTCGCAGGACCCGCTCCACCCCGGTGCGGCAGTGCTCCACGAGTGCCTCGACAGATCGAGAGGGTGTGTGGAATGATGCGGACGTGACGCGACTGCTGCCTCGTTTCCTCTCGTGGGGGACTGAGATTCCGTGCTGGAACAGTTGAACGCCGAGCAACGTCGAGCGGTGACCGCGGGCGAGGGGGCCCTTCTGGTGCTTGCCGGCGCCGGCAGCGGCAAGACGCGCGTTCTGACCACTCGCATCGCCTACCTGGTCCACGAGGTGGCCGTACCCGCCTGGCGGATCCTCGCGTTCACCTTCACGAACAAGGCGGCGCGCGAGATGCGCTCACGTGTCGAGCAGCAGATCGGGGAGCACGCGTCGCAATGCTGGGTCGGCACCTTCCACGCCACGGGCGTTCGCATCTTGCGGCGTGAGGCGACCCGCCTCGGTTGGGAGCGCAACTTTGCCATCTACGACACGGCCGACACCGAAGCGGCGCTGAAGGAGATCCTCTCCGGGCGGACGCTGCCGCGTCACGTGAGCCCGTCCGCGGTCCGCGGCGCCATCAGCCAGTGGAAGAACTCCGCGACGACGGCGCAGCGGGCCGCGGAGGAGGCCGCGAACGACGTCGAGCGCGCCTGGGCGAGCGTCTACGCCGACTACGAGCGCGCCCTGCGCCGTAACAACGCCTTCGATTTCGACGACCTCATCGTCCGTCCGGTGCAGCTGTTCGAGAGCGAGCCCGAGGTTCTGGAGCGCTCCGCGGGCCGTTTCCAACATGTCCTGGTCGACGAGTTCCAGGACACGAACGGCATCCAGATGCGCTTCATCGAGCTGTTGGCGTCTCGCCACGGCAACCTGTTCGTCGTCGGCGACGACGACCAGTCGATCTACGGCTGGCGCGGCGCGCGCATCGAAAACATCCTCGAGTTCGACAAACGCTTCCGTGATACGGAGATCGTGCGGCTCGAGCAGAACTACCGCTCGACCGCAGTCATCCTGGACGCCGCAAACGAGCTCATCGCACACAATCGGGGACGCAAGGGGAAGAAGCTATGGACGTCGCGTGATGGCGGCGAGCCACTGCGCTTGCGCGTCTGCTTCGACGAAGAGGAGGAGGGAACGCGTGTGGTCACGCTCGTTCAGGAGCTCGTGACCGCGGGGCGCAGCCGCGACGAGATCGTGGTTCTCTACCGCACCAACGCGCAATCGCGCGCGCTGGAGGATGCGCTACGGCGCAACAACGTCCCCTACCAGATCGTCGGCGGCACGCGTTTCTACGATCGCCGCGAGGTGCGCGACGTGGTGGCCTACCTGAAGGCCGTGCACAACCCGGCGGATGCGGTGGCGATCCTGCGTGCGATCAAGGTGCCTCGACGCGGCATCGGGGACACCACGATCTCCAAGCTGCAGTCGTACGCGGAGACTTCGGGCCTGCACCTGGGACAGGTTCTGGAGCGCAGCATCGTGGTCGGGCTGTCGCCGGCGGCGACCCGGCGCGTCGCCGAGTTCGTGCAGCTGCTCACCGAGCTGCGCGAGCTCGCGGCGCGCGCCACCTGCGTCAGCGTCCTGAACGCCGTGCTCGAAGCCACGGGCTACTTCGACTATCTGCAGCGCAGTGATCCGGCGTCCTACCAGACGCGGCGGGAGAACGTGGAGGAGCTGGTCTCCGCGGCGCAGGCTTTCAGCGAGGAGTCGGACGACGCCAGCCTGCGCGCGTTCCTGGAGGAGATCTCGCTTCTGACCGACATCGACGGCATGCAGGAGCGCGTCGATCAGGTGACGCTCATGACGCTGCACAGCGCCAAAGGTCTCGAGTTCCCGGTGGTGTGTATCACCGGCGTCGAGGAGGGGTTGCTGCCGCACGCCTCAAACCTCGACGCAGCGGACCGGGTCGAGGAGGAGCGGCGCCTGTTCTACGTCGGCATGACCCGCGCGCAGCAGCAGCTGCACCTGTTCTGCGCCAGCAACCGCAGGCGTTTCGGCGACTTCGAGCCGATGATGCAGTCGCGCTTCCTGGCCGAGCTGCCGACGCAGGGGATCGAGATCGACCATCCCACCCAGGCGCAGGGGCGTCGCGCGCGCTGGTCGCCGCGTCAGCCCTCCTGGAGGAGCTACGCCGAGGGGGACCCGGATACGTTCTGGGGTGGGCAGCAGCTGACGCCGGAAGCGCAGCCGGCGTCCCAGGAGGAGCAGCTCTACGAAGACGATTTCCCGCAGGAACCGGTCGAGCTGGTGCAGGGGATGCGCGTGCGTCACGCACGCTTCGGCGAGGGGGTGGTGGTCGGAATTGAGGGGAAGGGGGAGATGATGAAGATCAAGGTGACGTTCGGCCGCCACACGACGAAGAAGTTCGTGGCTCGATACGCGCGCTTGGTGCCGCTCGTCTGAGCCTCGAGCGCTGCGTCACGATCAGGCACTGGCGCGCCTCCGCGCGCTCTCCGGCACGCCGCCGATGCCCTCCTCCTCGGTCGCGACCAGCTCGACCCGCCGCTTGCGTTCCGCCTGCGTGAGAAAGGCGACCGCCACCAGAATGAACAGAAGCGCGAGCCAGTCGGCGAACTCGGGGAAGCGGCCACCGAAGAGGTAGTGGAACAGGAGCGTCGCCGTGGTTCCGGCGATGAGGGACGTGAGCCGGTTGACAAGGCCGGCGAAGGTGGCGGTGCGCCCCTTGAACATGAAGATGAATACCGAGAAGAAGGCCAGGATGCCGAACGGAATCCCGGAGACGGCGGCCCACTTCCACTGCGGGTGGGCGGACGCGAAGGCCTCCTGGAACTGTCCGATCTGCGCCGTGTGCCAGCCGAGGCGTTGTGGGAGCGCGAGCAGCAGCAGAATGACCAGGAGGAGCGTGGCCGACGCGCTCAGCTGCTCGACGCTGAAGAAAGCCCTGTTGTTCAGCTGTTCGCCGCGCGCGCGTGTGTTCTTGTAGAAGTTCATGATGTAGATGCGGATGGCATAGGCGATGACGTAGCTGCCCAGGATGCCCACGGCTGCGCGTGAGCGCAGGAACTCGAAGTTGTCGCCAGCACTCACGTCGAGCCGCAAGCGGGCAGCCGCTTCCAGCCCCAGGCGCTCGAGTGCGTCGGCCAATGGATTGACGATCGACGGGGTCCACACGATCTTCGCGCCGACGGCGAGCAGGGCAAAGACCACCGCAATGTTCTCTTCCCGGTAGACCCTCTTCTGCAGGAGGCCGAGCCGGATTTGCACCGCATCGACGACCCGGCTCACGACGATGATGGCGCCGCGCATGATGACCATGGCGACCATGACCGAGATCGGCAGCGTGTACATGAGCGTCGTCGTTGGAATCACGATCGCCGTGCAGACACCGGAGGGCACGATGTAGAGGTACTCGGAGGGGAAACAGAGTGGTCCCCAGGTCACCAGACGGTGCGATTCCATCCGGTACCAGCGCAGCCCCAGGACGACGCCCAGCACCACGCCGGCGCTGCCGAGCGTGCTGTACACGAGGTACTGGACGCCGTTCATGCCGGGGAAGCCGTCGCCGGGCTCGGCGAGGAAGTACTTCACCGCCACGCCCGTCATCACGTAGAAGGTGAAGTAGCCGACGCACAGCTGCAGGAGCCGACCTGTGCTGCCTTCGGCGGTTTTGAACATGAGCGTGGCCTTCCATGACACGCGCAAGCGCGGGACGACGGGGCGGGACGGACCCGGCCAGGGGTCGGTCGCAGAAGCTCACCGGCGCCTCGGAAGCGAGGTGGCCCTACGTTAGCACAAGCGAGCGGCGGCGGCTCGGCGCCGATTCGTGTGCCGGGGCAGGCGCACGTAGCACGGCAGCGAAGGAGGAGATCGTGTCGGAGAATCCGACGCTGGTAACGGCTGCACATTTCCGCTATCTCGCAGAACGCACGCTTCAGGAGGACGCTTTCCTGCGGCAGCTGAAGTCCGCGGCGCACAGCGCGGGGATTCCGGAGATCGCCATCTCTCCGGAACAAGCAGCCTTCATGCGCATCGTTTTGCAGTTGTGTGGAGCCCGCGAGGTGGTCGAGGTGGGCACGCTGGCGGGGTATTCGGCGATCGCAATGGCCCGGGCCCTGCCTCCGGACGGGCGCGTGCGCACGATCGAGCTGCTCGATCGGCACGCGGACTTCGCAAGCGCCTGGATCGCACGCAGCGACGTCGCCGGCCGCGTGCAGGTGTTACGCGGAACGGGTGCCGACATCCTGCCGACGCTGGCGACACATTCTGCCGACGCCGCCTTCCTCGACGCCGACAAGGCCGGGTACAGGCTCTACCTTGAGGAGTGTCTCCGGATCGTGCGTCCGCGCGGCGTGGTTTTGATCGACAACGCGTTTGCGTTCGGCCAGCTCTTCGATGACCACCCGACGGATCGCGAGGTGGGTGCGGTGCGCGAGTTCAACGACTACGTCGCTGCGCACCCTGCGCTGCACAGCATCATCGTGCCGATCGGTGACGGCTGTTGGCTGTGCGTGAAGACGGAATGAGATCGACTCGGATGGGCGGCGGAGCTCAGGCCCCGCGATCGTTGCCTGGCGACGTGCGGGGGAGGGAGCGCTCCGTCGTCTCGCTGCCGACGCCAGCGGCAGCCGGCGTCTCCAGCGTGGTCCAGCGACCGAGAATCGTGTGCTCGAGCGTCTCCACCGCGTTCTGGGCCTCGAAGTACACCGCGTGCAGCGATGCCCCCTGCCCGGGGTTGACCGCGAGCGTGGCACCGACCCGCTCGGCGAACACGCCGCCGCGCAGATCGATCGACGGAACATGACCATGCAGGGAGAGCGCGGGGCGCGTGCGCTCCAGGAACTCGCGCACGGCCTGGCTTCCTGCATGGCGCCCGTAGGCCATGTCGAGTCGCGTGCTGCGCGGAGGGCAGTGCGAGACGAAGATGCTGCGCCCGGGACGGATGTATGGGTCGAGCGCCAGGAGGTCGCGCTCGATCGAATCGCTGCCATCGAGCGAACGACTGACGTCGGCCACCTCGTTCCCCTCCGAGGCCACGCCGATCGCCTGCGCCTCGAGGACTTCGCGCTTGTCGGGTCGGTAGTGGTCGAGCTTCTCGAAGTCCTTAACCGAGAAGGGGGTGAGCGGTGTGTAGGCGTAGCCGACGATGTTGACGCCGCGCGCGAGCTCCCACGGCGCGTCGGAGATCATGCGGAGCGCGTCGGAGTGATCCGATTGCCGCAGCAGCTCGTGTGCCGCGTTCCAGTCGTCATTGCCCGGGAGCACGCCAACACTGTCGACGCCGGCTTGCTGAAGCTCGGTGAGCGTTGCGTCGAACGGACCGCGCACGAATTGCATCTGCTCGCGTGGATCGCCTGCGAACAGATCGCCACCCAGCAGCACGACGTGCGGTCGGACTTCACGCGCACAAAGGACCAGCTCCGAATAGAGCTCGTCGCGTCCATGCAGATCCGACGTGAACAGGACTCTCTGGGATGGCATCCTGGTCTCCGGCAACGGGTCACGTGCATGTCGCATCAATGACCGTATGCTAATCTGCGGGGGCCGACAAGGGAAAAGCATCCCTGCGACGAGGTCCGAACCCGTACGCTGCAAGGCGCCGCCGCCCCGCGTCCTTCGTGGGCACCTCTCTCAAGGAGTCGCATGCAGATCTCGCAAGACCTGATCGGTCGTTTGGAAGCTTTGGCCGCACTGCGACTCGACGCGCAGGAGAGGGAGAGCTTGTGCGCAGACCTCGGTCGCATCCTGGAGTACGTACGCCAGCTCGAGCAGTTGCACGCCGACGACGTCGATCCCACGGTGCATGTGACGCCGGCGCAACAACCTCTGCGGCGCGACGCAACGCGCGGGTCGATGCGGAGAGAGGACGTGCAGCGCAACGCTCCCGATGCGCGTGACGGCTTCTATCGCGTTCCGCGTTTCATCGCTCCCGGCGAGGAGTCGTAGTGGATCCGGCGACGCTCACCCTGTCCGCAATGGCGCAGCAGCTGCACGCCGGCTCGCTGCAGCCGACCACCCTCGTGGATGCGTGTCTGGCTCGCGTTGCAGCACGTGACGAGAGGCTGCACTGCATGACGCAGGTGTTCGCCGACGAGGCGCGCGTGCGTGCACGCGCGCTCGAAGCGGACACCCCAGGAGGGCCTCTGTGGGGTATCCCGTGGGTGGCGAAGGACATCCTGGCGACGCGCCTCGGGCGCACGACGTGTGGCTCGCGGATGCTCGAGCACTTCCGCAGCCCCTACGATGCCACCGTGGTGCAGCGTCTCGAGGAAGCGGGCGCGATCCTGTTGGGGAAGAGCAACATGGACGAGTTCGGCATGGGCTCCTCCACCGAGAACTCGGCGTTCGGCGACTCGCGCAACCCATGGGATCCGGAGCGCGTCCCCGGAGGCTCGAGCGGTGGCTCGGCCGCAGCCGTTGCTGCCGACTACTGTGGCTTCGCGCTCGGCACCGATACGGGTGGCTCGATCCGGCAACCCGCAGCATTCTGCGGTGTCGTCGGGCTCAAACCGACGTACGGCCGCGTGTCGCGTTACGGACAGGTGGCCTTCGCGAGCTCGCTGGATCAAATTGGACCGATCACGAAGTGCGTCGAGGACGCGGCGCTCGTCCTCCAGGCCGTGGCGGGACACGACCCGCGCGACTCGACCTCGCTGCGCGAGGCCGTTCCGCAATGGGGGACCGAGCTCGAGAGCGTGCCCGCGGCGCCCGCCGCCGTGCGCGTCGGGGTGCCGCGCAACTTCGTCCAGCATGGCGTCGAAGCCGCCGTGCGCGCCGATTTCGCCCACGTCCTCGACACCCTGCGTGCTGCAGGCGCAAGCATCGTCGACGTGGAGATTCCGCACGCGCGTTACGCGATCGCGGCGTACTACATCATCGCCACCGCGGAAGCCTCCTCCAACCTGGCGCGCTACGACGGCGTGCGCTACACGCGCCGCGAGGACGCGAGTGACCTGGGAGAGCTGTACGCACGCACGCGCACGCTGGGGTTCGGCCGCGAGGTGAAGCGGAGAATTCTTCTCGGCACCTTCGTTCTCTCGTCCGGTTACTACGACGCCTACTATCTGCGCGCACAGAAGGTGCGCACACTCTTGCGCGGCGATTTCGATGCCGCTTTCGCCAAGTGCGATATCCTGGCCATGCCGACGTCGCCGACGCCGCCCTTTCGCCTCGGGGAGCGCACGCAGGACCCGCTGCAGATGTATCTCTCGGACGTCTTCACCGTTCCTGCCAACCTGGCGGGGCTTCCCGCTGCATCGATCCCGACCGCAGTCGTGGACGGCTTGCCGCTCGGAGTCCAGATCTACGCGCCTGCGCTCGAGGAGAGTCGGCTGCTGCACGCGGCGGCCTGGCTGCAGGGACTTCTCGGCTTCGAGCGACTGACGCATCGTGGTCGCGCGTGACCGCTGCCCGAGCGGCGCGCGCGGCGAAGTCCGTCGGAAGGGGCATCACGTGCGCTACGAAGCGGTCATCGGTCTCGAAGTGCACGCGCAGCTGCTCACGCAGAGTAAGATCTTCTGCGCCTGCAGCACGCGCTTCGGCGCCGCGGCGAATACACAAACCTGTCCCGTGTGTACTGGGATGCCGGGCGTGCTTCCGGTGCTCAACGAGATGGCGGTCGAGTATGCGGTGCGCATGGGGATGGCGACCGCGTGCACCATTCGCCAACGCAGCCGTTTCGCGCGCAAGAACTACTTCTATCCGGATCTGCCGAAGGGCTACCAGATCTCTCAGTTCGAGGAGCCGTTGTGCACGCAGGGGCACCTAACGATCGAAACGCAGGCCGGGGAGCGCACGGTCCGGATCGAACGCATCCATCTCGAGGAGGACGCCGGCAAGACGTTGCACGATCAGGATCCAGATTCGAGCCTGGTCGATCTCAACCGCACCGGCACGCCCCTCATCGAAATCGTCAGCGAGCCGGACCTGCGCGATCCGCTCGAGGCGCACGCGTACCTCGCGAAGCTGAAGCAGATTCTGGTCTACCTCGAGATTTGCGACGGCAACATGGAGGAGGGGAGCTTGCGTTGTGACGCCAACGTCTCGCTCCGGCCCGTCGGTGAATCGAGGCTCGGGACGAAGACGGAGATCAAGAACCTCAACTCCTTCAAAGGTGTCGAGGCAGCACTGCGCCACGAGATCGAGCGTCAGGCGGCGCTGCTCGACGGGGGAGAACGCGTCGTGCAGGAGACGCGCCTCTGGGACGCGCAGCGCGGCGAAACGCGCGTGATGCGCTCGAAGGAGGAGGCGCACGACTACCGCTATTTTCCGGAACCCGACCTGCTGCCACTCGTCCTCGATGCGGCGTGGCTGGAGCGCGTGCGCGCGGCGCTTCCGGAGCTGCCCGACGCCAAGCGCGAGCGTTTCCAGGTGCAGTACAGCCTCGGACGCTACGACGCTCACGTTCTCACCGGCACGCAGGCACTCGCGGACTACTATGAGAGTGCCGTGGCGGCCGGAGGTGAGCCGAAGCGCATCGCCAACTGGGTGCAGACGGAGCTCCAGGGCCTGCTCAACGCGCGCGGGATCGGCATCGAGGCCTCACCCATCTCCGCCGCGTCGTTGTCGGAGCTCGTCCGCCTCATCGAGGCCGATCGCATCTCGGGCAAGATGGCGAAGGAGGTCTTCGCGGAGATGCAGCGCAGCGGCGAAGCACCCGGATCGATCGTCGAGCGGCGCGGCATGCAACAGATCTCCGACCGCACGGCACTGCTCCCCGTGGTGCAGCAGATTCTCGCGGCGAATCCAGGTGCGGTGGAGAAGTACCGCGACGGCAAAACGAAGCTGCTCGGCTTCTTCGTCGGTCAGGCGATGAAAGCAACGCGCGGTCGAGCCAACCCGCAGGAGCTGGAGCAGCTCCTGCGCGAGTCGCTCGATTCCTCTTGAGCTGCGCTTCGGCTCGCGCGGCGTCGGGTGATGTTCTTCCGCCCACCGAGGAGCCAGGGTTGCGATGGGATTCGTTGTCGAATGCACGGCGTGTGGTGCCAGCTATGCGGGTGTTCTGCTCTCGCGCGGTGCGCGTTGCCGCTGCGGTGCGCTCCTGCCGCCGGCGACTCCTGGCCGAGCAGTCGACCGCGAAGCGCTCCTGCGCGAAGAGGCCGCACTGCGCGAGGTGCGGCGGCTTGCCGACCGCATCTGCTTCTTGATCGTCGCGACGGACACGCCGCGGGTGGATGTCGACATCCAGCGGATCGCGCTCGAGCGCCGCTGTCGGCAGCTGTTTCCGGATCGCATGCACGTCTACCGCCTGGTCTACGAGAGCCGATTCCACCGCCTCTGGGAGCAGTTCCGGGCCCGCCGCGACCAGGACGCTGAGAGCTCCTGACACGTCACTGCGTGTCCGGCGCCATGCACGCTTCGGCGAAGTCACGCGCCAGATCCAGGAAGCGCCGGTGGACTCGGGTGTCGTGGGTGAGCTCGGGGTGGAAGGTCGTTGCGATGACGCGACCCGACTCCACCCAAACGGGTTCCTCGTGCAGGTGGGCGCGCACTCGGACGGCGGAGCCGACGCGCACGATGCGCGGCGCGCGGATCAGGACCGCTTCGATCGAGGGCGCCTCCGGATCGTCCGTCGCCGCGTCGATGACGCGGCTCTCGGTCTGACGGCCGTAGCCGTTGCGCTCGATGCCGATGTCGATGCCGTCCAAGCCGCGACCGTCCGGATTGCGCACCTCGCGTGCCAGAAGGATCGCTCCCGCGCAGGTGCCGAAGGCGGCGCCGCCCGAGCGCAGGAAGCAGCGCAGCGCCTCGTCGAGCTGTGTCCGACGCAGGAAGTGCCACATCGTCGTGCTCTCGCCGCCCGGCAGCACGACCCCGTGCAGGTCGTCGAGATCGTGGGCACGGCGCACCTCCCGCGCTCTGCACCCGAGTCGCTCGAGCACCGCCTCGTGCGCCTGGATGTCACCCTGGAGTGCCAGGACACCGACTCGCATGTCCTCTCCTTGGCGCCGTCGCCCCGCGGCGCGCTCGCGCCTCCTACCAGCCGCGCGTTTGCAGCAGGTCCTTCTCATCCATGCGGCTGACCTCCAGTCCCGGCATGGCTTCACCGAGCCCCTCGTGTGCTTTCAGCACCTCCTCCGGCTCCTTGTGGTGGAGCACGGCGTGCACGATCGCGCGCGCCCGGCTCTCCGGATCCTCCGACTTGAAGATGCCGGAACCGACGAACACCGTCTCGGCTCCGAGCTGCATGAGGAGCGCTGCATCGGCCGGTGTCGCGACTCCACCGGCGGCGAAGTTGGGAACCGGAAGCTTGCCCTTCTCGTGCACCCAGCGCACGAGCTCGACCGGCGCACCCAACTCCTTCGCTTCGTGCACGAGCTCCTCCGCGTCGAGCATCCGCAGCCGGCGCATCTGTGCGTTGACGGTGCGCAGGTGCCGCACCGCCTCGACGACGTTTCCGGAGCCCGCCTCACCCTTCGTGCGGATCAGGGCGGCACCCTCGGCGATGCGCCGCAGCGCCTCACCCAGGTCGCGGCAGCCGCACACGAAGGGCACGCGAAACGACCACTTGTCGATGTGGTTGGTCTCGTCGGCGGGTGTGAGGACCTCGCTCTCGTCGATGAAGTCGACCTTCAGTGCCTCGAGAACCTGGGCTTCCGCGAAGTGACCGATGCGGACCTTCGCCATGACCGGAATCGACACGACGTGCATGATCTCACGGATCTTGTCGGGAGAAGCCATCCGGGCCACGCCGCCCTGGGCGCGGATGTCCGCTGGAACGCGCTCGAGCGCCATGACCGCGACGGCACCGGCGCGCTCGGCGATGCTCGCCTGCTCCGCGTTCGTGACGTCCATGATGACGCCGTTACGCAGCATCTCGGCGAGACCGGTTTTGACTCGGATTTCGTTCTGCATGGGGCTTTCTCCTCGGCTTCGAGATCGGGCGACCGTCCCACGCCGGAGTCGCCGCCGCGATTCTCAGATATACGGTCTGACGTTGCTGCCGCCGTCTGCGCGTCGAGTCTCTTGCGCCAGCACGTGCAGATGCCGACCGACCACGGCGAGACCGCCGTCGATCTCCTCCTCGTTCACTCGACTGATGCTGAGCCGTACGCATCCGTACCCTGGATCGCTGGGGAAGAAGTGCCGTCCCGGGGAAACGTGCACGCCATCGCGCGCCACGCGTGCCACGATCTCCGTTTCGGACACTCCGTGCGGCAGCTCCAGCCAGACGCAGTAGCCACCCGCGGGGATGCGCCAGCGCGTCCCGGCTGGCATGTGGGCTCGCAGCGCGCTCGCGGTCCGAGCCATGCGCGCGCGATAGACGCGGCGCAGGCGTCGGAGGTGCTTGTCGTACTCGCCGCGCCGACAGAACTCCGCCAGCGTCGCCTGCAGGAGCACCGAGCTGTGGAAATCGGTCGCCCGCTTGAGCTGCTCGAGGTGCGATCCCAGCTGCGTATCGGCCACGAGCCAACCGATCCGGAAGCCTGGACACAGCCCTTTCGAGAAGGTGCCGACATAGCAGACGCGTCCGTGGCGGTCGAGCGCGCGCAGCGGCAGCACCTCGCCGCCATCCCAGCGCAGCTCCTCCTCGAACCCGTCCTCGAGGATGGCGAGGTCGTGCTCCGCGGCCATTTCCAGCAGCCGCCTGCGGTGTCGCTGCGAGGTCGTCACGCCGGTCGGGTTCTGGAAGTGCGGCATGGTGTAGAGGAACTTCACACGCCGCCGTTGGAGCAGGGTTTCCAGTTGCCTCAGGTCGAGTCCTTCCGGCGTCATCGGCACGGAGACGATCTCGGCACGGTAGAGCCGTAGAAGCGAGAGCAGGTTTCCGTACGTCGGCGATTCGACCACGACCGCGTCACCCGGATCGAGCAGCGCCTTGCAGAAGAGCTCGAGTCCCTGCTGCGCGCCGTTGACCACGAGAATCTCTTCCGCTTCCACCGGGTTGCCGGAGAGACGCATGCGCTGCGCGACGATGTCGCGGAACGGCTTGTACCCGCGTGTCGATCCGTACTGCAGCAGCGAAACGCCTTCGCGGCGCAGCACGTCGTCGAGACAGCGCCGCAGGCGATCGACGGGGAAGAAGCGTTCATCCGGAATGATGCCGGTGAAATCGATGCTGTCGTCGAGCCGGGCGGCTGGAGCGCAGGGCGCGTCGATCTGGTCGCTGAGCACATCGAGGCCGTCGGCAAGAAGCCCTGTCCAATCGGGTCGGGAGGGGATCGAAGCAGGGGCGGGGGCGGAAGCAGGACGCTCCTGGAGCGGGCCACGGCTGATCACGCGGGTCCCCTGGCCGACGCGCGCCTCGACGAAACCGTAGGCTGCAAGCGCATCGTACGCGCTGCACACGGTCGAGCGATTGACCCCGAGACTGCGGGCCAATCCGCGCGTCGCCGGCAGGCGGCTGCCGACCGCCAGATCCCCACTCTGGATCAGATCACGAATCTGCGCCTCGATCTGCTGGTGCAGCGGCGCCTTGGCGTCGCGATCCAGAAGCAGCTGCATGACGAGCCTCCGGCTGCGAATGGACCAACCAATCGATCCTAGATTGCCCGTGCTGAGACATCAAGGGCCAATTGGACCCGTATTGGACCCAGCCAATTGCTGCGGAGCCCGTTCGAAGAGTCGATCGCAGCACCGCTTTACGTGTCAGCCGCGTGCTCGCGGGCTGTGCACGTCGTGCACAGCGTCGAGCGCGAAGAGCGCCGGCGCCCGAGCAGCCGCCGTCCGTTACGGAATGGAACGCGCTCTGCTGAGGGCACGGTGCCCCCGCACGCTCCCGACTCCAGGAGGGCTCCATGTCCCGACTGCTGCGAAGTCTCATCGTGGCCGCCAGCGTCTGCAGCGGCGTGACCTCGATCCTCGCCGCACCCGCATGTCACGGCCAGGTCCGCATCAATGAGATCCTGGCCGATCCGGCCAGTGACTGGAACGGCGATGCCGCCACCCACTTTCGCGACGACGAGTGGATCGAGATCGTCAACGCCGGCCCCGGCTCCGTGTCGCTCGACAGCCTGCGCCTCTCCGATGCGAGCAACGCCTTTCGCTACGGCTTCTCCGGAACCTTGTCTTCCGGGGATCACCGGATCGTCTACGGTAGTGACAGCGTCGCCTGGGAGAGCGAGCATGGGGAGAGCTCGGTCGGACTGTCGCTGAACAACGGCGGCGACAGCGTGCGGCTCTGGCAGATCAGCGGGGCCGAGACGCTGCTCGTCGACGAGTACACCTACGTGTCGCACGAAGTCGTCGACGATCGCTCCACCGCGCGCGTTCCCGATGGCGGCGACACGTGGCTTCTGTTCGATGCGCTCAATCCCTACTCGGGTGAGACGCCGCCGTTGGGGAGCGGCTGCCCACCCACGCCGGCGGAGTCGAACGCCTGCCCGACAGCCGTCGAATCGACCTCCTGGACCACCCTCAAGCGCCTCTTCGAAACGCCATGAGCGCAGGTCGATCCGCCCAGACGGCGGGATGTGTGCTGGCGCTACGGCTCCTCATCGTGACCGGGCTCCTGGCCTCGACGCCGCCGGGGAGCACGCATGCCGCGATCGAGCGGCTGCGTTCAGGCCATCACCTGGCCGTGATGGCGTGCGCGCAGGCGGGGCTTGCGGGTCTCGTCGGCTGCGTCGCGGCTCCGGTGTGGCTGCTGCAATCGCCCTGAAGCGCGGGGCAAGCGCCACCTGTTGCGCCTAGATGCGCCCGAGCGCCCGCAGAACGCGATCCGGTGTCATCGGCAGGCGAGTCAGGCGCACGCCGACGGCGTGCCGGATCGCGTTCGCAATCGCCGGGGCGGGGCCGTTCGTAGGCACTTCCGCCACCGACTTGGCACCGAACGGTCCCGTCGGCTCGAACGACTCCACCATGATGGTCGTCATGCTCGGCATGTCGTCGGCATGGACGACCTTGTAGTCAACCAGGTTGGCGTTGCGCAGGCGTCCGGCGTCGTCGTAGAGCATCTCTTCGGTCAGCGCGTAGCCGATCCCCATCGCCACCGCGCCCTCGATCTGCCCCTCCACCTGCAGCGGGTGGAGAGCGGTGCCACAATCGACGGCGGAGACGAACCGCAGCACCCGAACCTTGCCCGTCTCGGTGTCGACCTCGACCTCGGCGAACTGGGCTGCGAAGGGGGGCGGCGAGTCGGGGATGCAGAACGCCGCGTGTCCCTCGAGCGCTCTTCCGTGAAGCTTCAAAGCGTGCGCTGCAACCTCCGCCAGAGAGACCCAGGCGCCCGTCGAGCTCCTGACCCCCTCGTCGACACACTCGAGACTCGTGCGATCGGTTGCGAGCAGATCGGAGGCAAGCGCCAGCACCTGCATGCGCGCATCCTCGGCCGCGCGCCGCACCGCGTTTCCCGACACGTAGGTGACGCTCGAAGCGTAGGCGCCGACGTCGTAGGGCACGGCATCGGTGTCGGCCGCGTGCACCTGCACGCGATCGGGCGGCGCACCGAGGATCTCGGACGCGATCTGTGCCAGCACCGTGTCGGCTCCGGTGCCGAGGTCGGTGGCCCCGGTCCGGAGCATCCACGATCCATCTTGTTTCAGCTCCAGCGCGGCCGCTCCCCAGTCGATTCCGGCGATTCCCGACGACTGCATGGCAAGCGCCAGACCCACACCGCGGCGCAACTCTCCATCTCGCGGCACCGCGTCGCGACGCTCCCAGTCGATGGCGCGTGCACCGCGCTGCATGCACTCGGCGAGCCCGTAGCTGTGGATCGAGCGCGCGTGCCCCTTGCCCTGACGCTCGAGTGCCACGGACACCCGGTCGAGGTCGCCCGCGCCGATGACGTTGCGGCGGCGCAGCTCGAGCGGATCGAGCTGCAGCTGGTACGCCAGCTCGTCGATCGCGCTTTCGAGAGCGTAGAAACCTTGCGGCGCCCCGTAGCCACGACAGGCTCCGGCGACGGCGTGGTTGGTGTAGGCGACGTCGCAGTGGTAGCGCAACGAGTCCGCGTTGTAGAGCGGCAGCGTCTTGTAGCCGGAGCTCCCGGTCACCGTCAGGCCGTGCGTTCCGTAGGCGCCCGTGTCGGAGACGACGCGCATGTCGATCGCCGTGAGGTGGCCATCGTGCCGCGCACCCAACTTGACGTGCAGCCGCATGGCGTGACGCGTGCGGCTCATCTGGAACTCCTCTTCGCGTGTGTACTCGAGCCGAACGGGTCGGCGAGTCGCCAGCGTCAGTGCCGCGCACGCATCCTCGATCGTCATCTCCTGTTTGCCGCCGAAGCCTCCACCGATCCGCGGTTTGATCACCCGGATCCTCGTCACCGGCAGCGCCAGAACGCGTGCGAGCGTGCGTCGCACATGAAACGGCACCTGCGTGCTCGTTCGCACCACGAGCCGCTCCGCCTCGTCGAGCCAGCTGATGGCGACGTGCGGCTCCAAGCTCACGTGCTGCACCGCCGGGACCTCGTAGTCGCTCTCGTGCACCACGTCCGCCTGCGCCAGGGATGTCTCCACATCTCCGACCGCGAAGTCCATCACCGCAACCAGATTGCGACTCGCATCGCGAATGCCGCGACTCTCCAGCTCGTCGTGGATTCTGGGAGCGCCGGGCTCGAGGGCCTCACGCGCGTCGAACACGGGCGGCAAGATCTCGTACTCGACGCGGATCCTCTGCAGCGCCTGCGCGGCGACGTCGTCCGACTCCGCCGCCACGAGCGCAACGCGATCGCCGACGTGGCGCACCTTGTGGTCGAGGAGATAGGCATCGTACGGCGACGGCTCCGGATGGCTCTGACCGGCCGTCGTGTGCGGAACGCGGGGCACGTCGGCGTGCGTCAGAACTGCAAGCACTCCCGGTAACGCCAGAGCCTCGGTGGCATCGATCGAGCGGATGCGCGCGTGTGCGTGAGGGCTGCGCAGGATGCGTCCGATCGCCAAGCCATCCGGATGCAGGTCGTCCGTGTAGACCGGCTCGCCGCGTACGAGCGACTCGCCGTCGAGCTTGAGGATCGAGCGTCCGACGCTGCGGCTGCGCGTGCCGGAATTGCGCGAGGTCGTCATTCCCTGCGCTCCCGCTCCGGGCGCTTCTGGCCCCGCGCGTCGCGATACTCGAGCGTTGCCGCCACCGGCTTCACGTATCCGGTGCAGCGACACAGCGTCATCACCTCGCGAATCTCCGCTTCGCTCGCGTCCGGCTTGCGCTCCAGAAGCGCCTTCATCGACAGGATCATGCCGGGCGTGCAGTAGCCGCACTGTGCCGCCGCGTGCCGCAGAAAGGTCTCCTGCAGCGGGTGCAGCATCGCGCCCGCCAGGCCTTCGATCGTCTCGACGCGGGATGCATGCACCTGCAGCGCCAGCGTGCTGCACGCGTCGATGAGTCGACCGTCGACCAGGACACTGCAGGCGCCGCAGTCCGCGGTCTCGCACACGCGCTTGGCACCGGTGTAGCCCTCGCGACGCAGGACGTCGAGCAGCGAGTCGTGCATGCGCACCTGGAAGGTGTGCGCCTCGCCGTTGACATGCAGATCGAGCGGGACGCGCTGGCTTGCGCCACTCATCGCCTGGCCTCCCGCACGCCCACTCGATAGAGCGGACCATCCTCGTAGCGGGGCACGCGGCCGCGCGTCGACGGATCGGCGACCCATTCGAGACTGCGGCGGACCAGCACGCCGCAGACGTGCCGTCGCCATTCGCGCGTTGCACGCGTGTCGGTGATCGGTTGGATGAAGTCGCGGAGCGCGGACACGGCGCGCGCCACGCGCGCTCTCCACTCGGCGCCGCGTGTGTCGGCGCCGTGCAGCTCCACCTCGGCCGTCGGCACGCGTGTGACCGTCGGGTGCACGGCGCCGACGACGATCCGTGCCTCACGCACACGCTCTCCTTCGAGGTCGAGCGCGACGGCGCAGTTCACCTGCGCCAGATCCTTCACGACGCGACCGATCTTGCGGAACTGGGCACGCCGCGCGCGCGCGCGGGCCGGGACGCGGACTTCGGCGATCAGCTCGGCGGGCTCGATGCAGGTGGCGAAAGGTGCCGTTGCGATCGCTGCCACCGGCAGCGTGCGCCAGCGGATTCCACCCTGCGGGCCGGCGCGCGCCAGGCGTGCCTCGGCGTCGAGCGCGATCAGCGCGGCAACGAGATCCGCAGCCGGCAGCGCGTGCGCGACGTTGCCGCCCACAGTCGCCATGTTGCGCACCTGCAAGGTGCCGAAGTTCAGGCAGGCGCCCACCAACACACCGTCGGCCCAGGCATGCGCCGCCGGGGCGTGGAGGAGCTCCTCGACGCGGAGTGTGGCACCGAGCAAGAGCGCATCGTCCTCTTCGCGCATGCCGCCGAGCCCGAGGTGCGTGATGTCGACGACGGCATCGAGGCGCTCCGATCCGAGCAGCAGGTCGGTGCCGCCGGCCAGAACCCGAGCCTGCGGCGCCGAGGCGAGAAGCGCCAGCGCTGCCGACAAACGGTCCGGCCGGTAGTAGGCACCCAGGTGTGGAATCATCCATCCCCCAGCTCGCGCGGTTGCAGCGATCACGAGGTGCAACGCGGCGCACGACCGCCGCGCGTCGAGCGATCATAGCACCGCTCCGGGACCGCGGCCGTCGCCCCCCAGGCTTGACAGTGTAATGGCGCAACCTTAGAGTTTTCGAGGACTTGTGGCGAGTCGCACGGCGACCGAAGACGACATTCCGGACACGGAGCCCGATTTGGTCCCCTCACTCGACGACTTGCTGCTGCGCTTCGACGAGGGAAGCAAGCGGGCGGCAGCACGCCTGATCAGCATCGTCGAAGAGGGTCGACCCGAAGCGCTCGCCATTCTGGATCGGCTCTATCCGCGTGTCGGCGGCGCCATCCGCGTCGGCGTGACCGGGCCTCCCGGAGCCGGAAAGAGCACGCTCGCCGATCGGCTCGTCGAGCTCCTGGTGCGTGCGGGTGAGAAACCCGGGATCGTGGCGGTGGATCCGACCAGCCCCTTCACGGGTGGAGCGCTCCTGGGCGATCGCGTGCGCATGGGACCGGTTGCGAACCACGCCGATGTGTTCTTCCGCAGCCTGGGATCGCGCGGCAGCCTCGGCGGGCTGTCGCTGCACACGGCCGAGGTTGCGGACGTGCTCGACGCCTTCGGCTGCAGCTGGTTGCTCCTGGAGACGGTCGGTGTCGGGCAGTCGGAGCTCGACGTGGCGCAGAAAGCGCACACGACGCTCGTCGTCCTGGTGCCGGAGTCGGGAGATGGGATCCAGGCGATGAAGGCCGGCCTCATGGAGATCGCCGACATCTTCGTCGTCAACAAGGCGGATCGTGCGGGAGCCGAGAAGCTGCTGGAGGAGATCGAGCTCTCGATCGATCTGAAGGAGTGGCTGGGGTGGCGCCCGCCCGTGTTCCTGACCGAGGCGCGCGGCGGGCGCGGCGTCGAAGAACTGCACCAGGCCCTGCTTGCGCATCGACGTTGGCTCGAGGAGCACGGCATGTTGCAGCAGAAGCGGCGGCAGGCGCTCGAGTCGCGGGTGCGCGATCTCGTCGAAGACGTGTTGCACCGCGAGCTGTGGCAGAACGGCACCCTCCTGCAGTCTCTTCGCGACGGACTGGACACGATCGAGCGCGGCGAGGACTCGCCGTATCAGCTCGCCCGTGCACTGGTGGAGCAGGGCCGCGCGGCGCTCGCGGTGCGCCGCGCGCTGGAGCGTGGACATCCACGCGAACCAAAGGGGTGAAGATCCATGCCTGGGAGCGACAGGTCGGGCAAGCGCGATCCGAAGCGAATCGTCGAGAGCGTCGAGACGCGTGACGCGGACTTCACCACTCTCTCGGGCGAAACGCTCGACGCGCTCTACACCGCCGCGGATCTGGACGGCTTCGACGAAAAGCGCGACCTGGGAATCCCGGGGGAGTTCCCCTTCACACGCGGGCCCTACACGAACATGTACCGCGGCCGTCTGTGGACGATGCGCCAGTTCTCCGGGTTCGGCTCGGCACGCGAGTCGAACGAGCGCTACAAGTACCTCCTGGAGCATGGTGGCACCGGCTTGTCGGTGGCGTTCGACATGCCGACGCTGATGGGCCTCGATCCGGATCATGAGCGCGCGGAAGGTGAAGTCGGGCGCTGCGGCGTTTCGATCTCGAGCCTGCGCGACATGGAGACGCTCTTCGACGGCATCCCGCTGCAGGAGATCTCGACGTCGATGACCATCAACGGGCCGGCGGCCTTCGTCTGGGCCCTGTACGTCGCCGCCGCAGAGAAGCAGGGGGCACCACGCTCGAAGCTGCGCGGGACCATCCAGAACGACATCCTCAAGGAGTACATCGCGCAGAAGGAGTTCATCTATCCACCCGAGCCCTCGATGCGGCTCGTCGTGGACACGATCGAGTTCGCCACCAACGAGATGCCCCTCTTCCACCCGGTATCGATCAGCGGCTACCACATCCGTGAAGCGGGCTCGACGGCCGTCCAGGAGCTTGCCTTCACCCTCTCCGATGGCTTCGCCTACGTGGAGGCCGCGATCGAACGCGGTCTCGACGTCGACGCCTTCGCGCCGCGTCTCTCCTTCTTCTTCAACGCGCACAGCGACTTCTTCGAGGAGATCTGCAAGTACCGCGCGGCCCGGCGTATCTACGCGCAGCGCATGCGCGACCGCTATGGCGCCCGCTCGGAGAACTCGTGGCGCTTGCGCTTCCACACGCAGACTGCCGGCTGTTCGCTGACGGCGCAGCAACCGGAGAACAACATCGTGCGTGTGGCGATCCAGGCGTTGTCGGGCGTGCTTGGCGGCACCCAGAGCCTGCACACCAACTCGATGGACGAAACACTCGCCCTCCCCAGCGACAAAGCCGCGAAGATTGCGCTGCGCACGCAGCAGATCATCGCCCACGAGACCGGGGTCACGAACGTGGTCGATCCGCTCGCCGGCAGCTACTTCGTCGAGGCGTTGACGAATCGCATGCAGCAGAAGGCGGAGGATTACTTCCGTCAGATCGACGCCTTCGGTGGCGTAGTGCCAGCGATCGAGGAGGGATTCCAGCAGCGTGAGATCGGACGTGCGGCATACCGCTACCAGCAGGAGCTGGAGGCGCGTCGCAAGACGATGGTCGGCGTCACCGATTTCATCGAGGCAGAGGAAGAGGTCGAGATTCCCATTCTGAAGATCGACCAGAGCACCGAGCGCGAGTGCCGCGCCGTCATTGCCGACGTGCGCCGCTCGCGCGACAACGAGCGCGCCGAGCAGGCGCTGCGCCGTTTGCGCGCTGCCGCTCGCGGTACGGAGAACCTCATGCCGCACCTTCTCGAGTGCGCACACGCCTACGTCACGGTCGGCGAGGCAACCGATGCCATGCAGGAGGTTTTCGGAGCGTACCGCGAGCCCGCCGTCTTCTGACCTCGCGATGCGAGCGCGCGCCGGAGGGGAATCGCCGTGGAAGAGAAGATTCGTGTCCTGATCGCCAAGCCGGGCCTCGACGGTCACGACCGTGGCGCACGTGTGGTCGCCAACTCGTTGCGCGACGCCGGCATGGAGGTGATCTATGCTGGACTGCAGCAGACGCCGCAGATGATCGTGAACGCTGCCATCCAGGAGGATGTGGACGTCGTCGCGCTCTCCATCCTCTCGGGTGCGCACATGACGATCTTCCCGCGCGTCTTGCAGCTGCTGCACGAGGCGGGTGCGGATGACGTTCTGCTCACGGGGGGCGGCATCATCGGCCCGGAGGAGATGGAAGAGCTGCAGCGCATGGGAACCGGTCGTCTGTTCGGACCGGGCGCCTCGCTGAGCGAGGCTGCGGAGTACATTCGCGAGGAAGTGCGGGCGCGGCGCGCACGCCGCGGCGATTGAGGAGGTGGATGTGGTTCGAACCATGACCGCTGCGGAGGCGGTCGCGCTCATTCCCGAACGGGCCAGCATCTTGATGGGGGGGTTCGGTCTCTGCGGCATTCCGGAGAACCTGATCAAGGCGCTGGCGATGCAGGGCACCGGGAACCTGACCGTCATGAGCAACAACGCGGGCGTCGACGACTACGGGATCGGCCTGCTGCTCCAGAACCGCCAGGTGCGCAAGATGATCGGCACCTATGTCGGCGAGAACGATCTCCTCGAGACGATGATCCTCGAAAAGCAGATCGAGATCGAACTGATCCCGCAGGGGACCTTCGCCGAGCGCGTACGCGCCCACGGGGCTGGCATCCCGGCATTCTTCACACCCACCGGCGTTGGAACCGTGGTGGCGGATGGGAAGGAGGTGCGCGACTTCGACGGGCGCGAGTACGTGCTGGAGCGTTCGCTCGGCGCCGACTTCGCCTTCGTCAAGGCGTACAAGGCAGACCGGCTCGGCAATCTCGTCTATCGCCGTACGACGCGCAACTTCAATCCGATGATGGCGACAGCCGGCAAGACCACGATCGCCGAGGTCGAAGAGATCGTCGACGTCGGTGAGCTGGATCCGGAGGCGATCACGACTCCGGGCATCTACGTCGACATCCTGGTGCGGGGAGAGGTGTATGAGAAGCGTATCGAAAAAAGAACTCATCGCTAGGCGTGTGGCGCGCGAGCTGCGCGACGGGTTCTTCGTCAACCTCGGAATCGGGATCCCGACGCTGGTGGCCAACTACGTTCCCGAGGGGATGCACGTGATCTTCCACACCGAGAACGGCCTGCTCGGGATGGGGGAGTATCCGCTCGAGGAGGAGGTCGACGCCGATCTCATCAACGCCGGCAAGGAAACGGTCACCGCCATTCCTGGAGCCTCCTATTTCTCGAGTGCCGACAGCTTCGCCATGGTCCGCGGCGGCCACCTCGACATCTGCGTTCTCGGGGCGATGCAGGTGAGCGAGAAGGGGGACATCGCCAACTGGATGATCCCCGGCAAGATGGTGAAGGGAATGGGGGGCGCCATGGACCTGGTGGCGGGCTCGAAGCGCACCATCGTGGCGATGCAGCACGCGGGTCGCGACGGCAGTCACAAGATTCTGCGCGAGTGCACGCTGCCGTTGACCGGCAAGCGCTGCACCGACATGATCGTCAGCGACATGGGTGTCATCCGCATCACCGACACCGGGTTGCAGTTGCTCGAGTACGCCGAGGACACGACAGCGGAGACCGTGGCCGCGGCCACGGGAGCGCCGCTCGACACCAGCGGCGCCGTGCCGATGCAGCTGTAGCGGCGCGCTCCCGGAGCATGGAAACGCCATCGCGAGACGCGGCCCCTGGGCCCTTGCTGCTCGCAGTGTCTTGCACACCGGCTCGAAGGAGTCGAGCTGCGTGTTCTCATCGACAACGCGGCGATCCGGCGACGCAACCCCGGCGGCCGCGCGTCGCCACACTCTGACGGGAGGACGACATGGAGATTCGGGAGGTCGGCGTCGTCGGCGCCGGCACGATGGGCAATGGGATCGCCCAGCTCTTCGCGACTGCGGGGCACGCGGTGCAGCTGGTGGACACTTCGGACGCAGCGCTCGAGAAGGGGGTGGCGACGATCGGCGCCAGCCTCGAGCGCCTCGTTCGCAAGGAGAAGCTGACCGCGCAGGCCGCCAAGGAGAGCGTGGCGCGCATCTCGAGCTCCACGGATCTGCAAGCGATGCGCAGCTGCGACGTCGTCGTGGAGGCGGCATTCGAGCACTTCGACGTCAAGCGTGAGATCTTCGTTCACCTCGACGAGATCTGTGCGCAGCCGGTGATCCTCGCCAGCAACACCTCGTCGATCTCGATTACCGAGATCGCGTCGTGCACGCAACGCCCCGACCGTGTCGTCGGCATGCACTTCTTCAATCCGGTGCCGGTCATGAAGCTGGTGGAAATCATCCGCGGCGAGGCGACCTCGGACGCCACCTACGCAGTGGTCGAAGGCCTGTCACGAGAGCTGGGGAAGACTCCCGTCGAGGTGCGCGACTACCCCGGCTTCGTCTCCAACCGCGTTCTCATGCCGATGATCAACGAGGCGATCTTCTGCCTGCAGGAGGGTGTCGCCGATCACGAGGCGATCGATACGGTGATGAAGCTGGGGATGGCGCATCCGATGGGCCCGCTCACGCTTGCTGACTTCATCGGCTTGGACGTCTGTTTGCACATCATGAACGTGTTGCACGAGGGCCTGGGTGATCCGAAGTATCGGCCGTGCCCGCTTCTCAAACGCATGGTCGCTGCTGGCCACCTCGGTCGTAAGACGGGACGCGGCTTCTACATCTACGATGCGGGAGCGTAGAAACAGCCGCGGCGGCAATGCACTGGCACGGTCAGGTGGTCATGGATCCGGTCGAGCTGCGCATCGACGAGGGTGTCGCCTGGATCGCCTTTGGAGATCCGCAGGCACGCAATCTCCTCACGTTGCCGCTTCTCGAGGCGCTGCCGCGCACCCTCGACGAGTCGGCTGCGGAGGCGCGCGTCGCCGTTCTCCAGGGGCGCGGCCGCACGTGGAGCGCGGGGTACGACGTGGCCCGTATCCCACCCGAGATCTTCTCCACCGATCCGGGGACGGTGGCGGACCATCCGTTTGAACGCTGCATGCGCGCCGTCCGCGAGTGCCGATTGCCGACCGTTGCGGCGCTGCGCGGCGCCGTCTTTGGCGGGGCTCTCGAGCTCGCGGTGTCGTGCGATCTGCGCGTCGCGCACGCCGAGACCACGCTTGGACTGCCGCCGGCGCGTCTCGGTCTCGTCTACAGCCACACCGGCTTGCATCAGCTCGTGCGCCTCATCGGTCCGGCGCATACGCGCATGCTGGCGTTCCGCGGTCGGCCGGTCGATGCACAGGAGGCGGAGCGCATCGGTCTCGTCAACCGGGTCGTGCCCGACGCGGAGTTCGACGCCGCCGTGCGCCAGCTCGCGCGTGACATCGCGGCTTGTGCACCACTCGCTGTGCAGGGCATGAAGCAGGTGCTCGACATCGTCGAGACTTGCCAAGAGATTCCGGAGGAGGAGCTGCGCGGCATTCTCGAGCTGCGCCACCAGGCCTACCGCAGTGAGGATTTTCGCGAGGGACAGCGCGCGTTCCAGGAGAAGCGCAAGCCGCGCTTTCACGGCCGCTAGTCGTGCCGTGTGTTCCAGCACGTGGGCGGTGCAGCGCCGAGCGCAGCCCGGCGCCGCCCCTGCACGCGGGCTGTTGGAGCTGCGCATGTCATCGGGTTTGTTGACGATCTACACGATCGGGCACTCGACGCGTTCTCTCGGCGAGCTGCTCGAGCTCCTACGCGTTCATGGAGTGAAACGGCTGGCGGATGTGCGCTCCTATCCGGGTTCGCGCCGACATCCCCACTTCGGGCGGGCCGCGCTCGAGGCGGTTCTGCCGGAGCATGCGATCGAATATCGCTGGATGCCCGGGCTCGGTGGGCGGCGGCGTCCACAGCCCGACTCGTCGCGCAATCGTGGTTGGCGCGTGCAGGGTTTTCGCGCCTACGCGGACCACATGGCGAGCGCGGAGTTTGCGGCCGCGTTGGGCGAGCTGGAGGCATGGGCGCGCGCGGCGCCGACGGCGTTCATGTGTGCTGAAGCCGTGCACTTTCGCTGCCATCGACAGCTGATCGCGGACGCACTGACGACGCGCCACTGGACGGTGCTGCACATCGTGTCGGCGGCGGCGCCGGCGCAGCATCGCTTGACGTCGTTCGCACACATTGACGCCGCTGGACACTTGACCTATCCGGCTGCGCCACAGCTGCCGCTCGAGGAGAGCGATTCCACCTGAGCAGCGGATGAGGCGTGGCGACGTCCGGTCGTGGTCGCTCACGCCTCGGCGCGGACGGGGGGGGCGGAGAGCGCGTGCAGACTCAGTGCCACGACAGGGCAGAAGCGCACGCAGAGATCGCAACCGATACAGGTGGGGTCGTGGCATTCCAGTGTGAGGCCCTGCATGTGCAGCGCCTCGGTGGGGCAGATCGAGACGCACCCCGCGCACTGCACGCAGGTGACGTCGTCGATCGCGATGTGGAACGAACCGTTCCGACCCATGCCTGGCCCCTGTTCACCAGAGAGCGCGCGCGGCCTTGAGCACCAGCTTGGGGTGCTCGAGCATGGCGCTCCGGAAGATACCGGTGTAGTCGACGTTGTTCTGCTCGACTCCAGCAACGACCCGCTGCAACGACTCCACGGCCCAATCGATCTCGTGATCGTCGAAGCGGAAGAAGAGGTTGCGCAGCTTGAAGAAGAGATCGTTCGTGCGTCCGACGCGTGCCTGCCAACGCTTCTGGTAGTCGCGCAGTCGTCGCGCCGAGAGATCGCCGTCGCGAAGCGCCTCGCCGAGGGCCACACCCGCCTCCTCGGCGGATTCGAGCGCGTTCATGATGCCACCGCCGGAGAAGGGGTTGTTCGTGTGCCCCGATTCGCCGACGAGCGCGGCGCCGTCCGTGACCATCGACTTGAGGCTGCGCGGCCCGCTGACGCCGCCCGCCGTGACGTCGAGGATGCGGCTGTCGGGAAAGCGCGTGCGCACGAAGTCGTCGAGGTAGTCGCGCGCCGAGCGCCGCAGCTTCGCGGTCACATGCACGCCGAGGCCGACGTTGGCGGTGCCGTTCTGCTTCGGAAAGACCCAGGCGTATCCGCCCGGAGCCACGGCGTGCCCAGCGTACAGATCGATGTAGCGCTTGCCCGCCGGAACCTGATCGAGGAGATACTGCAGGGCGGAGTGCACGTCGCCGACCGGGAAAGCGCGGCGCAGCCCCAGCCACTGTCCGACGAGCGACTCGACGCCGTCGGCGCCGAGGAGCAGGCGCGCGCGCATGCGGAAGGGGGCCCCAGCTGCCGCCAGGTTGCGCCCGCGCACCTCTCTGCCGCCGTGCTCGAAGGCGCCGACGGAGTCGATTTGCAGGCTCGTTTGCAGCTCCACGCCCGCTTCGACCGCCTGTCGTGCCAGCGCCTGGTCGAAACGATCGCGGTGCAGCTGCGTCCCGACTCCCGGCATGTGGCGCTCGACGCGGACACCCGAGGGACCGAAGAGGCGCGCACCGTCGATCGGTCCCGCAATCCAGTCGTCCGAGAGGGGGAGGAAGTGCTCGAGCTCGGCCAAGCTGCCCGCGGCCTCGCCGCAACGTACCGGAACCCCGACCTCGGGGCGCTTCTCCGCCATGAACACCTCGAAGCCGCGTTTGGCCAGCGCGTAGGAGACGTAGGAGCCCGCCGGACCCGCACCCACCACGAACACATCCACCGCGCGCACGTCTGCACCTCCAAACCGGTGTCGTCTGTCCTTAGTCGGTGGCGCGCGCCGACGCAAGTTCTTTCTCGCCTCAAGTCAGGAAGAGCGCGCGGAGCAGGAACGCGACGGCGAAGAATGCAACCAGCGCGCGCACCTCGTGCGCGCGACCGGCCGCCAGCTTGAGTGCCGTGTAGCTGATGAACCCGAACGCGATTCCCTCCGTGATGCTGAACGTGAACGGCATCATCACCAGGGTGAGGAAGGCGGGAAACGCCTCGCTCCAATCGTCCCACGCGATGCGAGACAGCGGTTGCAGCATGAGGCAGCCGACGATGACGAGCGCCGGCGCGACGCACGGATAGAGACGTCCCGATTCGGTTTCGATCGCGCCCCCCACCATCTGGATCAGCGGCGAGAACGCGATCGCGAGGAGGAAGCCGATGGCGACGACGACCGCGGTCAACCCGGTGCGCCCGCCCTCCGCGACACCGGCGGCGCTCTCGATGTAGCTCGTGATCGTCGAGGTGCCGAGCATCGCACCGCAGGTCGTGCCGATGGCGTCGGCCAGGAGCGCCCGTCGTGCACGCGGCAGCTTGCCGTTCACCAGCAATCCCGCCTTCTCCGCCACGCCCACGAGCGTGCCGATCGTGTCGAAGAGGGCCAGGAAGAAGAAGACGAGAACGACGAGGGCGGCGTCCGGGCTGCGCACGAGGCCGGGCAGGTCGAGCTTGAAAGCGGCAGGGTCGTTGACCACGGGGAGCCCGAAGAGCCCCCGGTACTCCACGAACCCGAGCGCGGCACCCACGAGCGTCGCCGCCACGATGCCGCTCAGGATGGCGCCACGCGTGCCGCGCGCCAGCAGCAGCGCAGCCACCGCGATCCCCGTCCAGGCGGCGAGCGCAGGGGGTTGCCCGAGGTCGCCGAGGCCGATGTAGGTGCCGGGAACGGCGACGACGATGCCGCTCCACTCGAGGCCGACGAGCGCGATGAGCAGGCCGATTCCGCCGGGGATGGCGCGCTGTAGGCAAGCGGGCATCTGCTCGAGCACGCGCTCGCGCAGCCCCACCGTGGAGAGGAGGACGAAGAGCGCACTGGCGACGAAGACCGCGGCCAGTGCCTCTTGCCACGAGTAGCCCATCCCGCCGACCGCGACGCCGCCGCACACCGTGAAGGCGAAGTAGAAGTTGTGCCCCATAGCAGGCGCCACGGCGATCGGATAGTTGGCCATGAACGCCATCAGGAGCGAGCCGAGGGCGCTCGCGACACAAGTCGCCCAAAGCACGGCACCGAAGTCCATGCCGGCCGCCTCGAGGACGGCGGGCTGCACGAACAGGATGTAGGAGAGTGTCGCGAAGATCGTCGCACCGGCCAGGATCTCGGTGCGCACACGGGTGCCGTGCCGGCTCAGCTGGAAGCGACGTTCCAGGAAGGCCTGCACCGTGCCTCCGTTCCGCGCTGCCTCAGGAGGATGTGTCGGATTCGACGACGACGAGCTCGGTGCCCGACTCGACCGCGTCGTTGACCTTCGCGTGGACGGCGGTCACCGTGCCTGCGCTCTCGCTGGCCAGCTCGTTCTGCATCTTCATCGCTTCCATGATCACAAGCGGGCTGCCTGCCTCGACGCGATCCCCAGGCTGCACGCGAATCTCGACGACCAGCCCAGGCATCGGGGACTTGAGAACGAAGCGCCCGGCGGCCTGCTCCGCATGCAGTGCCTGCGCCATGGAGGAAAGCTCGTCGAGCACCTGGACACGGGCGAACTTGCCTGCGATCGAGACCTCGAACACACCGTTGCGCTCCGCCGGAACCACATGCGCCAGGTAGGAGTCGTTGTCGAGCAGCAGGCTGAGGAGCGATTCATCCCCGAGGCAGGCCGTATCGGCGCGGGTGCGGTGCCCGTCGACGACGAGCTCGTAGTGGGGCGGCTCGCCGTGGATCTCCACCTCGAGCTGGCGTTGCTGGAACTCCACCTTGTACTTCATCGACTACACGTTTCCTTCATGCACGCGTCCCGACACCGCCCACTCCGAGCCGCGCGCTCGGGAGGGTAGACGCGGCTTGCGGTCGAGCTCGTAGGCGCGGATGACTGCCGCGGCGACGAAACGCGCCAACTCCTCGTCTGCGGGGTCGAGCACGCCATGATCGAAGTAGCGCTCGATGAAGCCGGTGTCCAAGCGCCCTTCGCGGAACGGCGGCTGATCCATCACCCAGGCGTGGAAGGCCTGATTGCTGCGGATCCCCTCGACCACGAGGTCATGCAGCGCCCTCTTCATGCGCGCAATCGCGTGCGCCCGGTCCTCGCCCCACACCGCCAGCTTGCCGAGCAGGGGGTCGTAGTACACCGGCACTTCGTACCCCTCGTAGATCCCGAAGTCGTTGCGCACGCCCGGACCGTACGGAATCGACAGCTTCACGATGCGACCCAGCGACGGCAGGAAATCGTTCAACGGGTCTTCCGCGTAGATCCGACACTCGATCGCCCAACCGTGCGGCTCGATCGGCAGCCGCTCGAGGAAGGAGAGCTTCTCGCCGGCGGCGACGCGCACCTGTTCATGCACCAGGTCGAGCCCGGTGACGAGCTCCGTCACCGGGTGTTCCACCTGCAGGCGCGTGTTCATCTCCAAGAAGTAGAAGCGTCCCTGCTGGTCGGCGACGAACTCCACCGTGCCCGCCCCTAGGTAGCCGACGGAGCGCGCCAGCGCCGTGGCGGTGCCACACATTCGCTGGCGCAGCTCGGGCGTCACGAGCGGGCTGGGTGCCTCCTCGATCACCTTCTGGTGCCGCCGCTGGATCGTGCACTCGCGCTCGCCGAGCGCCGCGTAGTTGCCGTGCTGGTCGCCGAACACCTGCACCTCGATGTGGCGCGGGTCGACGATGAACTTCTCGACGAAGAGCTCGGGATTGTCGAACGCCTTGCGTGCTTCCTCCTGTGTGCGCTCGAAAGCGGCGCGCAGCTCGTCGGCGCCTTCGACGCGGCGCATCCCCTTGCCACCCCCGCCCGCCGAGGCTTTGAGCATGACCGGGTAGCCGAGGCTCGCCGCCACGGCGACGGCCGCGCGGGCGTCGCGTACGGGGCCGTCGCTGCCGGGAATCAGTGGCACGCCCGCTTGCTTCGCTTGCCGTCGGGCGCGCAGCTTGTCGCCCATGCCTTCGATCGCCTCGGGAGCCGGTCCGATGAAGAGGATGTCGGCATCGCGACAGGCGCGCGCGAAGTCGGCGTTCTCGGCCAGGAAGCCGTACCCGGGATGGATGGCGTCGGCGCCGCAGCGCCGCGCGATTTCGATGATCTTGTCGATCCGCAGGTAGGTTTCGAGGCTGGTGTTGCCTTCGAGCGCATAGGCCTCGTCGGCACGTGAAACGTGCAGCGCCGTGCGGTCGACGTCGGAATAGACGGCAACGCTCGTGATCCCGAGCTCACGCAGCGCCTTGCTCACGCGCACGGCGATTTCGCCACGGTTCGCCACCAGCACCTTGCGCAGCCGCCGTGCGCGTTGCCGCCGCTCGCGTACCGGCGCCGCTCGGCGCGCCCTGCCTTTCTTCTCTTGTGCCGCAGCCGTACCGGTCGCGCGCGCCACAGTGGCCTCCGAGCTAGAGTGGGATGTTGCCGTGCTTCTTGCGTGGCAGTCTCTGGCGCTTGGTCGCAAGGCTCTCGAGCGCCTGGATGAGCTTCGGACGCGTGTCGCGCGGTCGGATGACGTCGTCGAGGTAACCGAGTTCGGCGGCCACGTATGGGTTGGCAAACTGGGCGTTGTACTGGTCGATCAGTTGCACGCGCATCGTTTCCGGGTCGTCGGCGTCCTGCACCTCGCGGCGATAGAGGATGTTGACGGCTCCTTCAGCTCCCATCACGGCGATCTCCGCCGACGGCCAGCCGAAGTTGACGTCGGCGCGGATGTGCTTGCTCGACATGACGTCGTAGGCACCGCCGTATGCCTTGCGCGTGATCACGGTCAGCTTCGGGACCGTGGCCTCGCAATAAGCGTAGAGCAACTTGGCCCCGTGCACGATGATTCCGCCCCACTCCTGCTCGGTGCCGGGCAGGAACCCGGGGACGTCCTCGAAGGTCACGAGCGGGATGTTGAAAGCGTCGCAGAAGCGCACGAAGCGTGCGCCCTTGATCGAAGACTGGATGTCGAGCACGCCCGCGAGAACTTTCGGTTGATTGGCGACGACGCCGATGCTGCGTCCGTTCAGGCGCGCGAACCCGACCACGATGTTGCCGGCGTAGTGCGGGTGGATCTCGAAGAAGGTGTCGCGGTCGACGACGCGCTCGATCACGTTGGCGATGTCGTACGGCCTGCGCGGATCCTCCGGAACCAGCTCGTCCAGCTCCGGATCGCGACGATCGATCGGGTCGCTGCATACCGCACGCGGCGCGTCTTCCAGATTGTTCTGCGGCACGTAGGAAAACAGCCTTCGAACCAGCTGTAGGCAGTCGGCGTCGTTGTGCGCCAGCAGGTGCGCAACGCCACTCTTGGAGTTGTGCGTCATCGCTCCCCCCAGCTCCTCGAACGTCACATCTTCGTTGGTGACCATCTTGATGACGTTCGGGCCGGTGACGAACATGTGCGACGTCTGGTCCACCATGACGGTGAAGTCGGTGATGGCGGGAGAGTAGACGGCGCCCCCGGCGCACGGTCCCATGATCGCCGAGATCTGCGGCACCACACCGGACGCCAGCGTGTTGCGCAGGAAGATCTCGGCGTAGCCGCCAAGGCTCTTGACGCCCTCCTGGATGCGCGCGCCGCCCGAGTCGTTGAGCCCGATCACCGGGGCGCCGTTCTGCATCGCGAGATCCATGATCTGAGTGATCTTGCGCGCGTTGGAGAGGGAGAGCGTGCCGCCGAAGACGGTGAAGTCCTGCGCGAACACGTAGACGAGCCGTCCATCGATGGTACCGTGGCCGCAGACGACACCATCGCCCGTGATGCGTCGCTCCTCGAGCCCGAAGTCGTGACAGTCGTGCGTGACGAAGACGCCGGTTTCCAGAAAGGAGCCGCGGTCCAGGAGAAGGTCGATGCGCTCGCGCGCCGTGAGGCGCGAGCTTTCATGTTGGCGTGCGATCCGCTTTGCTCCGCCGCCCTCGAGCGCCGCACGGCGCCGGCGCTCGAGCTCCTCGAAGCGCCCCTCTCGCGACTCGCTGACTCGGGCCATGGAAGCTCCCACGAAGAAGGCCGCATTCTACCACCCGGGGTCCCGCATCGACTCCGGTCGGGCGCAATGTACCAGCTCCCGAAGTCGATGTAAAATCACCCCCTTGGGCCGACTGGAGCGGCATCGCCTCGAGGCGAGCTGGGAGCCGGCTGGGGAATTGCAGCACGTTTCGGGGGTAGGTCCTGTGGCGGACGAGCCGAAGCTCGATGGACGGCAGCAGAGCACCCACGAGATCCAGCGACTGGTCCGTGCGGCCCAGGCCGGTGAGGGATCTGCGTTCCGAGAGCTGGTGGAGAGGTTCATGCGTCCAGTCTACGCCTTGGGGTTCCGCATGATGGGGAACCACGACGATGCCGACGACATCGCCCAGGAGACGTTCGTGCGGGCATACCAGGCGCTCGATCGTTACGACGAGCGCTACAGCCTCTACACCTGGCTGCGCACCATCGCCACGCGCCTGGCGCTGAATGAGCTCGAGAAGCGTCGTCGGCGCCAGACGCAGGGTGGAGAGCGCTTCGATCTCCTCTCCGAGACGCAAGCGCATTCCGGCCCCGGGCCCGATGCCGATCTCGATGCGCGCGAAGCACGCGAGCGTGTGGCGGCTGCTCTGGCGGCGCTGCCGCACGAGTTCCGCTTGCCGCTTGTGCTGCGCACCTACGAAGAGCTCTCCTACCAGGAGATCGCCCAGGAGCTCGAGATTCCGCTCGGGACGGTGATGTCGCGTATCCATCGGGCGCGGCGCATGCTGCGCGAAGCGTTGGAGTCGCACAGCGCCAAGAGACCTAAGGAAGCAGGGCCATGACCGATGCGCACGTGCATGAGCAGCTGAGCGCCTATCTGGATGGCGAGATCGACGCGGTGGCGCGGGAGCGCGTGCGCGTGCATCTCGACGCATGCGCCGCTTGCCGCGCCGAGTTGCTGGCACTCGAGGAGCTGCGCGGGGTGCTGCGCGACACGCCTGCACACGAGCCCGACGCCTCCTACTGGGAACGCTTCGCCGACCGGGTCGAGGCACGACTGCCTCAGGCGCAGGCGCCGTCGCGCTCGCTGGTGGAGCGCCTCTCGGCATGGCTTCTCCCCGCAGGAAGGCTCGACTGGCCGCGCGCGCTGGGGGCCGCAGCGACCGTGACGCTCGTCGTCTTCGTCAGCGTGCTGGGATTGCGGCAGGAGCGCGTGACACCGGAGGGATCCCCCGAGGTGGCGCTCGCCCCACCCCCACCCCCGGCCCCGGCGCGCGAGCCGGTGCCCGGACCGGATCGGGAGCAAGGAAAGCGCAAGGAGACACCCACGAAGGCGTCGCAATCGCCACCGCGGTTCG
>CP070763.1:2605504-2622081 GCA_020349025.1 Candidatus Latescibacterota bacterium
CGTGGCTTCGTGAGTGTGGGCTGCTGACGTCTCGGGGTTTGCCGATCACCACAAGGTGCATGCAAGCGTGCTCGTGCGATGGAGCCGAGATGGTCGATGCCGGTGATGATCTCGTGAAGGGAGACGCGTGGTGTCGGTCCAATCGCGAGAGGGATCCGCCTCCGCCACCTGATTGAGCTCGGCCGGTCGGGTTTCGTCGTGATTCCAGAATTGCCGCATCAAGTCGCGACTGTCACACATCCCAACTACCACAGATCAGCTGCCGCTCTCGGGCGGGGGCAGGCGCTTCTCGAGCTGGCGAATCTCCTTCTCGACGGCGTCGAAGCGGGGCGGCCATTCGCGGGCGCGCAGGTCGTCGAGAACGGTGCGTGCGTCGTCGGTTTGGCCCGACTCGATCAGCACACGCACGAGGTGCACGTAGCCGGTCGGCTCCTGCGTGCGGATGCGGATCACCTCGCGCCAATGGTGTGCGGCGTCGTCCCAGCGCTGCTGCTCTTCGCGGACCCCAGCGAGGAGCGCGTGGCTCTCCGACTCGTTCGGCTGCACCTCGACGATGTTCGTGAAGGCGCGCTCGGCGGCACCCCGGTCGTCCATCTTCTGCCAGCGTCGGCCCAGGTCACGGTACAGTTCCGGATCGTGCGCCGCGCTGCGCGCTGCATTCAGAAGCGCATCCGCCGCGAGAGCCGGCTTGCGGGCGCGGTCGTACGCTTGCACCAGAGCACGATGCGTCTCGACGTCTTCGGGCCGCGTCTCGATGGCGCGGCGGAAGTGCGCGATCGCGTCCGCGGGACGATCGAGTTTCATATAGACGTTGCCGAGCGCCTTGCGGACGATCGGGTTCTCGAGCCCGCTCCGCTCCACGTCCTCGTCGAGCTGGTCCACGTAGGCATCCAGGTCGGGGGCCTGGCGCAAGACGTTCTCGAGCTCCTGGAGTGCGCGTGCGCGTTGGTCGTCGCGGCGGCCCCATGCGACGATCGCACCGGCAGCCGCATCGACCGCCTCGGCCGTGCGCCCCTGTCCACTCAACGCGCCGGCCAGCTTGCGATAGTAGTCGGCGAGCACGCCGTCGCCGACGCCGCGGTCGATCCGGCCGCGCGTGTGCAACGTGATCGCCTCGTTGTAGAAGCGGATGCAGTCGTCGAAGAGCCGCGTTTCCAGGCACACGGACGCGAGCTGCGCTACGACGTGTTCGGTCCACTGCTCGATGCCCTTGAAGTGGTCGACCGCCTCACGCAACGTGCGCACCAGGCGCGCCGAGTCGCCAGTGTGGAAGTACGCGCGCATCAGCATGGTTCGATACTCGAGCTGGTTCGGTCGCTCGTCGATCATCGGCCGCAGGATGTTGATCGTCTCGGCGTAGCGCTCCCGCCACTGCATGAAGCGACACATCTGCAAGCGCCCGTCGATGCCGAGCACGTCGCGCTCGTGGGCGTCGAGGAGGGCCGCGATGGCAGGCCCCGGACGGTCGAGCCCATGGTAGAGGTAGTCGGCGCAGTAGCGGATGATGCTCTCCCGGTCACGCGACTCCTCGATCACCTCGAGCGCCACACGCTCGAAGTCGGCCACCTTCTGCGACCAGAAATGTCTGTCGTTGTCGTCGTAGACAGTGCGCGAGCGTGCAGTCTGGGTGCTCAGATCCAAGCGCAGCTCGCGCAGGACGATCGCCAGAACGCGCGAATCCATATCGGCCGGCAATTGCGCCATGCCGCCGCCCTCGGGTGGCCGCATCGACTGATGCAGCGCGACCCCCAGACGGCGCGCGTGCGCACTCCAGAAGTCCTGGTTGCGAAAGCGAAGCCACGCCGGCTCCGTTTCGGAACGCACGACGAGAAAACGCAGCGCGTCATGGGGACGCACGAGATCGCGCAGCGCGTCGGCAGCTGCGCCCACCATCGACTGGCCCTCGCGGTACTGATAGAGAGCGAGCACGTCAGGCAACTTGTCGAAGGCGAAGGCTACGATGTCCGCGGACACCAGCTCGCGATTACGGCGCGAGACGTTGCGCCAGATGCGCGCCCGGATCTCGATCAGTTGTCGCGCATGCGGCGCGATCGCGCGTCGGGACAGCACTGCGTCGAAGCGGTTCTCGACCGCGCGGTAGAGCCCCAGCCGCTGCCCGAGCGAGAGCTCGGCACCCTCGTCGATGGCGATGGCGTAGTGCTCGAAGAGCTGCAGCTCGCTCCAGCGCAGGCGCCCGAGGGAGTATCCGAGCTCCAGCTCTTGCAGCCACAACGACTCGACGTCGATGAAGCGTCCGACGCCACGCATGTGGTTGGCGTGCACGGCAAGCTGCCTGTGCACGCTCTCCGGCACCAGGCCGTCGTGGCTCGTGCGGATCTCGGCAATCGCACGCTCCTCGACATCGACGGCCTGTGCGCGCAGGCCGCTCACCCATTGGATTCCAGCGCGGTGGAAGGCAATGTGGAAGCGGTCGAGCGTGCCCGGCTCCTCCAGCGCGTGCAGCTTCGCAACGAGATCGAGCATCGCGTCGCGCACCGCCTCCGGTGCCAATCGCTGGCGCGGCTCCTGCTTCCCGCGTGGGCGCTGCTGCGGCGCACCGAAGGGGTGTCCCAGCTGCTCGAGGAACTCTGCCATCATGCGCGGTTCTCCTTGGGCCCAGTCGCCACGCTCCAATGCGCCGAACGTTTCGAGGACCGCGGCCGTGTGGGCTTCGATCCCGGAGACCTGCTGGAGGGCGCGATAGCGCGTCATGAGCTCGAGCGCCGTCAGCCCACGCCGGTCGACATCGCTCTCCGCTTCACCTCGCAGCTCTTCGATACGGTCGACGAGGCGATCCAGAGTCGCCTCCTCCTGGATGAGCGATGTGATCGGGCGCATCGAGACCAGGAGAGGGTAGATACGCTGCGCCGTCTGCCCGGTGATCGCTTCCGCCATGCACTCGAGCAGCCGAAAGTCGCGCGTCGTGCGGTAGAAGTTCTGCAGCAACCAGACGTAGTTCTGCGGTGTCGGATCGCGCCGCAGGAGCGCAGTGAACGCCTCCGGCACGAGCGGATCCAGCTCCTCCGGGATCTTTCCACGCCCGCCCCAGGAGCGGTTGTACTTCATCTGCAGCCAACCGGCGATCTGCTGCGTGTGCTCCACGTCGAGCGCCCGTCGCTGTGCCTCCTGCTCCTCGGCGCGCGACCCTTGCGCGTTGTGCCACGCCGCCAGCGTGCGGTAGTCGGTCGCGGTGAGCTCGTCGTTTGTCTCGATCGTGCGGAAGACCTGGATCGCGCCGGCCAGGTCGCCGACCTCGGCGAGGATGTAGCCGTAGGCGCGGCCCCAACGGATCTGCTCGAAGCGTTTGCCGTCGCCGAACCACGCACGCAGCGTGGAGGCCACGCTCTCCGCCTGGTCGAGCGCCACGAGCATGTCGTACTTCCACTCGCGCGCGTCGACGACCTCTGGCTCGACGTCGATTTGCGTCTGCGTCCACTCGAGCACAGCCCGCGCGAGCGGTTCACCGCCGTCGCCGAAGAGAGCAAGGTATGCAAGCGTCGTCAGCGCACGCGATGCCAGCACGCGAGCGCGCACGAGCGCACGCGCGTGAGCTTCATCGAGCTCCGCCGTCTCGGCATACTGCGGCACCGTCGCCGCGGCGTCCCGCAGCATCGGCCACAGCGGTTGCACCAACGAGTCGCTCGGCGCGCCCGTTTCCACCTGCAATCCGATGCGCTCGAGACCCACCCATGTGACGAGGGCGCCGACGTTGCGGGAGCTCACCTCTTCGCCAGGGTCGGGCGCTTCGGGCGGTCCGATCGCGCCCGCGATTTGCTGCAGGCGCTCGATGGCATCGAGACGCGATGCCGACAACGCTTCCGACTGGGCGTCGCGCAGCTGGCGTCGCGTCAGCTCGTTGTGGTTTGGCAGATCCGCCACGCGCGCCTGGGCGCGCGCACGCAGCAGCCACTCGACGAAGCGGCGTAACCCGACGATCTGCGCGTCGCGGCTCGCCTCGCGCCGCACCTCGGCAAGGGTGCCGGCCGTCGCGCCCAACGTGGGAAGGAGCGCTGCAAGCTCATCCTCCACCTCGAGTGTCCACGGCTGCGCCAGCAGCTTGTCGAAGAGCGCCTGGCGCGCGACCACGCTTGACTCTTCGCTCTCGGCCATTGCGAGCGCGTGGCGCATGTAGCGCAGCTGCAGCTCGGCGTTGCCGAAGCGCATGATGACACGCCGTACGAAGCCCTGTGGATCCGGTTCGTCCAGCTTCTCCCAGCGCTCGAGGATTGCAGAGAGGATCTCCTGCCAAGCACTTTCGCCCGCGTCGAGATTGTAGTTCGATTGGCGAAGCCAGAAAGCGAGCAGGCACACGGTGCGAAGCGGCGCCGCACCGATTTCGTTGCGGAGCCGCGCGTAGAGCTCGTCCCGCAGGCTCTCCCCGGCGCGCGTCAGCATGAAGAAACGGTTCGTCAGAATGCGGCCCGCCACCTGAGCATGCGTTTCGTGGTCGACGTAGAAGCGCGCGACGTCCGCAAGCACGGCACCCCACGCTTCGTCGAGGCGCCGGCCGTGCATCTCCCAGCCCGATCCAAGCAGGTGCTGCAGCGCAGCATCGCGCTCGTGGTGCTCGGAACGCGTCGGCTCCGCCTTCATGCTGGCAACGAGCCACTCGCGCATGAGTGTCTCGGCGCGCTCCTCGCGATCGAGCATGATGAGCGCGGTCAGAAAGCGATCGAGCGTCCAGGTGTCGAGTTCGTTCCCATTGCGCCGCCAGGTGTCGACGCGGTCCACCACGTCCTCGAGACGCCAGTCTTCGACGAGAATCGTGAGCGTTTGCCGCTGCAGCTGCTGCGTCTCGTACGCTTGCCACGGTGCGTGGCGCTGCGCGGCATCCTCGAGATGCGCGAGCGCCGCATCGATCTCACCTTGCCTTGCGAGGTGCATGGCATAGCGCCTGTGCACGTGCACCTCGAATGGATACTTGGTGGCCATGTCTCGCAGGCTCGCGAGCGCGTCGTCGACGCGATCGAGACCCACCAGACACTGGTAGACCTGCTCGTCGTACTGACGCAGCGGATCGAGGCGCGTTTGGCGTGCGTGCACCGGCCTGGCCGCCTTCACGATCTCGAGGCGCTCGTTCGCGTGCAGGATGAGCGTTGCCATCCGGTCGAGATCGAGTGCGCAGTGCAAGTCTGCGGCGCGCTGCGTCCGCGCCAGCTGCGTGACCATGCGCGTCAGGAGCTCCTTCGCTTCCTCGTGGTGCCGCGACAGGTGCAGAATCTCTACGTGCAAGCGCTCGTGACCGCGCTTGCGTTCCGTCAGGTCGAGAACCGCGTCCGCGTGCGTCTTCCCTTTCTCCCACTCGTTGCGTCCGGCGTAGTGGACGAGGAGCGCCCAGGAATCTTCCAAACGTGTCTTGCGGTCGCGGATGGCTTGCTTTGCCGTGACCAGCGATTGCGGCGGCGTGCCGAGCAGGATCGCGTCGCGCTTGCGCTTGGAGTGATCTTGGAGCCGGCGCCGCAATTGGCGCGGCGTGAGCGATTCCACGCTCACTTCGAGGCGCGAGGTGACGACGCCTTCGGCGTTGCGGTGCTCGACCGTCGTCGGCCACCAGGAATCGGAAACCTGGACGAAGCCACCAAACGTGGTGCGGCTCTGCAGCTCGCCCGCGGCGTCGTGCTGCACGCTCAGGATGAGCGCACGTTGTGGATCGATGTGAAGCTCGATCCGCTGCTCGCGCAGTGGGGCTGGCATCCCGTAGGGAGAGTGCGACGGCACGTGAGGAGCGCTGTAGCGCCAGCTGAGACGCAGCGTGCCGTCGGCGAGCTTTTCCAGCTCCGGCTCCGAGTCGCGCCGGCTGTGCCTGAGGTCCTGGAAGTACCAGCCGAAGGGTGCACTCCACGCTTCGCGGTCACCTGCTTGTCGTGGCGTCACGCGACCGAAGAGCCACGCCTCGGTGAGCGCACCGCGTTCGTCACCGATGCACCAGTCGTGGCGCGCGTCTTCGCCTTGCAGGAAGGGCTGCGTCGTCCACCACGCGTCGCGCGACAACAGATACTCACCCGAAACGTCGCCGAGAACACGACGCCGCGCGTCAAGGCGCTGCGACCGCGTGGCGATGCGCACGCCGCCGCTCAGGTTGGCGATGACGTTGCGACGATTGAGCGCGCGCGAGAGATCCTGCAGCTCGCGGCTCCAGGACACCTCCGCGCGCCGGGGCTGTCCGCGCTGGATGCTCGGGAAGAGCTGTTCGAGCCGGTCGCCCGTGCTGGGCAAGTAGATCTCTCGCGCACGGCCGCCGCGCACGTGCTCGAAACCACCGTGCCAGGAGGGCTTGCGCGCACGCTTCGCGGCGATCGGTGGCGGGACAGCGATGGAGAGCGGCAGCGCCTCTTCTTCGCTCACGGACGGCAGCGCGATCGGCGCATCGAGGTCGAGTTCCAGCTCGTCGAGCGATTGCTCCTGCGCAAGGGCTTCGGCTTGCGCCGGCGCGAAGGGTGGCGGAGCCGCGACGCGAGCCAGCTCGTAGGGTCTCTCAAGCTGCGTGGCGGATGAGAAGCGGATCTCGTCGCCAATCGATTCCCGTTTGAGATCGGAGCGCCACGCGGCGCTCGAGAGTTCCTCCATCATGGTGACCGTGCGCACCTCACCGAGCGCGCCAGCCAGCCGGCCGTCGACGAGGAGCGGGTAGGGTGTCACGGGCGGCTGGAGCAGGTCGGTCTCGTCGCGCGCCATTCCCTGGAGCGAGCGCAGAATCTGGTCGCGGATCTCCTTGCGACAGAGACGCGCGAGTTGCATCTGCTTGGCGCGCAGCTCGAAATCGGCGCGGTCACGCCCCTCGGCGAAGAACTCCTCGCCGCCGCGCATGCGGAAGCGTTTCCTGACGTTGAAGCGCTCGCGGTCAGCGTCGCTCTCCAGGACCAGGAACGACGTGTAGGGCGTCATGATCTGGAACTCTTCGGAGAGGGCGATGACGCGATCGCGCACCACGGCGTTGCGTCCTTGCAGCAGCAGGTGGTCGAGGTGGCGCCGCGCCCATAGGCGCGGGATGAAAGAGTTACCGCGATCCGCGTCTTCGAGATCGAGCGCGACCGGGTCGAACTCGACCGTCGTCGTGCCGGAGGTTCCGGTCACGCGCACGCTGGCGGCCCGGCCGACGGCATCCGGGTCGTAGCGCGCCACGAGAACACCCTGCGTTCCCGCGACGAGGTTCGGGAGGCGCTGCGGATGCACGGCCGCGACATCGATACCGGTGAAGTGCAGCTGCAGATCGCGCAGCACCGGCGTCACGAGCTCTCGCAAGAGCTGATCGGCCGCGAGCGCCGGGTCGGCGTCACTGCTTCCCAGACTCCGGGTCGTTCCGCTTCCGAGCTGCGACAGCCCGTGCATCACCAGCGCGTCGTGCGTGCTGCCCACGGCAACGGTGTGCACGACACCGCGGTCGGAATGGATGCGCTGCAGGGCGGCGAGAAACGCGGCCGGGTCGGTGTTGCCCTCGGTGACGATGCCGTCGCCGACGTAGACGATCTGCGTGCGCGGCCCGGCGCGCTCGAACGCCTCATCGAACGCCAAACGCAGCGGCGTCCATCCGAGCGCGCGACGCGCCTCGACGAAACGCAGCGCCGCCTCGCGGGTCGCGCGCGTGTTCTGCTGCGCGCCGTCGGAGGCCCAACGCATCTCGGTGTCGAGCGTCGCCAGCTGGAACCGATCCGTTTGCGCGAGACCACCCAGAAAAGCGTCGACGAAGGCGATCTGCTGCGCGCGTTGCGCTCCCTGCATCGAGCCCGAGGTGTCGACGATCAGGATGCAGTCGAGCGGCTCACCCGCCGCCGTGCGTCCCACGAGGCCCTCGAGATCGCTCGGGACGTCGACGAGCAACATTAAATAGCCGTCGTCGCCTCGCAGGTGGGGGATGACCGCGACCGACTCCTGCGTGGGTCGGCACTGCACGCGAATCTCGAAGTCGCGTGTGGGCGTGTAGTCCTGAGCCGAGAACTCCACGCGCGCCGCGTTGTCGGTGGCATCGATGCGGCATGGGTGCGTCGTGCATTCGACGTTGGCGAGCGCCTGCACCGACGAGATCGTCACGCGCATCTCGAGCTCCTCGAGCGGCGTCAAGCGCGTGAGGTCGCTACGCAGCGCGTAGTTGTAGCGGTAGGTGTCGCCCACCTTCGGGAGCACCTGGGTGTAGGTGATCTGGATTCGCTTCTGCGAGTGGATGGGGAAGACGCGCGCCTTGAAGATGTTGCCCCCCGTCCACTCCAGCAGGCCGGGGTCGCGCTTCTCGCGCAGGATCGTCTCGTAGATTTCGCGCGCGCGCTGCTTCTCGACGATCTCTCCCTCCACCTTCTCGCCGCCGATCCACATGGCGAAGCCGGAGATGGAGGCGTCTGCCGGCAGCGGGAAGTAGAACACCCCTTCCAGAGTCTGCGACGTGTGGTTGACGAAGGTCTCGTCGACGACGGTGCGCGCGATCTGGTCGCGGATGTCCACGCTCACCTTGTGATAGCCCATGGTGAGGGGCACGTTGCGGCCGTCGACGTTGGCGAGGAGCGATCCCATCGCCTCGGTTGCGGCGTCGCTCTTGTAGCCCACGAGCCAGCGCGGCTCGTCGTCGAGAACTTCGAGCGCGTCGTCACGAGCGCGCAGAACACGGGTGTCGGTGATGTCGCGGCTTTGCCCGTTCGGCCCGACGACCTGGAGCGTTGCGTCCTCGGCAACGGCGACCTCGATGTCGCCGCGCAGGAGCGCGATGCGGTCGGGCTCGATGAGCTCCACGAGCGCAGCCGGCCCGAGCGTGAGCTGAGTGTCGCCCGTGAGGCGCATGACGATGGCATTGGCACCGCGCGAGCCCGTGCGCACCCAATCGCCCGGCATCAGGCGTTGGTCCGGTTGGGCGATGCGCCAGCGTTCCTGGTTGCGCGGCCGCACCTGGGCTGTGCCTTCGCGGTCGACGACCTTGCCGAGCGAGCCGTCGGCCGCGAGCGAAGCCTGCGCTCTCGCTTGTTCTGCAGCCTCCGGGAGCAGTTGCCACGACAGCGCGATGAGCAGCACCGCTGCCAATCCTGCGAGCGCCGTACGTCTCATGCCGAGTTCCTGCGCAGACGGGAGGTGCGACATTCCGTGTCCTTCCGGTCGAGGTCGGCCCGTCAGGCCGGGCGTGCGGGGTGGGTCCGCGCGGTCTGGTCGTACCTACCCGCGTCCGCAAAGGATATTCCGGGCACGGGTGTATTCGTTGCAAGAGCGGGTTCGGCCTACGGGCGCCTCGACCAAGGATACACGGTTGCAGCCGCCGATTCCTTCCGCTGCGCGCTGCGTTCGCTCCCGCGCGGCACGTTCCGGCCCTACCTCGAACTCTCCGCTATCGGTTTCAGCGACTCGGGCGACCGGGCTCTCGCGTACTGCCACAGAAGCTGCGGTGGGTGCGGTACCGGAAGCGATGGCTACATCATCCTCCTGAGGCGAATCGGAGGGCGATGGTACATCGATCGGCGCATCAACGTGTGCAGCTCGTGAGCCCTGCCAAATCGCGCAGTTTCGCAGCGCGATTCCTCCTCTCGAAGCAACATGGAGCGGGATCGGCTTCGGTCCTCTATCATTGAGTTCGGACAACCTGCTTACGATCGCGCGCAGCGCAGAGCATTTCGCCACCAGAGTTCGCCAATAATCGAGTCGCGCGGTGACACCCTGTCATTGCGCGTGCGACACATTGTCACGCTCCGCCCGCTTGCTCCTATCGCACGCTCGAGCGCGGTGATTGAGCACTCAAGCACGATGTGATGGATCGATGAGGCACTTCTCCGTCGTTGCTACATTGGTTGTGTGCTCCGGCTTCCATTGGATGCTGGGCGCGCAGCCAGCTCGTGCTGCCGGCTACGCCATGTTCGACGGCGTACGCACGGGAGAGAAGCCGCAGTCGAAGCTCTTCCATCACGACGGTTCCTGGTGGACCGCCGTGCACGGGCCCTCCGGCATCGGGATCTACGAGAAGCAGGGGAATCTCTGGCAGCTCACGACGCTTCTGGGCGGGAGCGGCAAGACCGACGTCAAGATCAGCGGCAACGACCTCTTCGTGCTCGCGTTCTCCTCCGATCCCGAGCTCTACAAGCTCGCCTGGGACGCGGTGCAGCGCGACTGGGATCTGCTGCCAGGTTTCCCGGTCAGCGTGCCGCAGATCCAAGGCGCCGAGGCGCTCGTGCTCGAGCAGGATTCCACAGGGCGCCTCTGGTACGTCGGGGAGGGGGAGAGCCTGATCCAGGCGTATCACTCGCTGGCGTCGCACCTCGAATGGAGCAACACGCCGATCATCCTGCGAACGGGTGTCAATGAGGACGACATTGCATCGGTCGTGGCGTTCGGTGGCGACAAGATCGGTGTCTTCTGGTCGGATCAGGTGCGCGACGAATTCGGCTTCCGCGTGCATCACGACGGCGATCCACTCACGCAGTGGGACTCCGCGGAGGTTGTCTCTAGCGGCTTCCGGCTTGCCGACGACCACGTCAACCTGGCGTTCGACTCGAACGGACGCGTGTACGCCGTCACGAAGGATGACTCCGATCGCGTCAGCGTGCACCGTCGCACACCCGGCGGGACGTGGTCGACCGCATTCGACGTCTTGGGAGGGCCGGCCAACCATCCGAGCGTGATGGTGTCGGAAGCGGACGGCCTGGTTTACGTGCTCTACACGGACTGGAACGGGGCACCGCTTCGGATCTCCTACTGCGTGTCGTCCATGGGGAGCCTCGTATTCGGAGAGCCGACAACGCTCATCTCCTCCGCCGTCAGCGACGTGGATGACGTGAGCGGCACGAAGCAGCTCCTGCCCGCCGGAAACCTGATCGCCATTGCGCGCGGTGGGGGCAAGACCTGGTGGAACGGTTTCGGCGACCCCTCCGGCGCCGCGCTCCCGAGCGCACCGCCGAGTGTGTTCGCCACGCACGTGGACTCGCTGTCACAAGTCGAGCTCACCTGGGCGCCACCCGCGAGCGGTACGCCCGACGGCTACTTCGTCTACCGGTCGGAGGATGAGGAGCCGCTCGAGCGTCTGACCGCGAACCCCGTCACGAGACTCGCGTTCACCGACAGCACGCCGCCGGCGGGCGAGGTGTGCTACTTCATCGCCGCGCTCGAGGGTGGTTTCGAGGGAGCGTTGTCGCAGCCCGCGCGCGTGGTCGTGGGGCCACCCAATCCACCCATCGACCTCACCGCCTCGCTCATCCAAACACCCATCACGCGACGCTCGAAGGAGCGGCACGAGCTCGTACCCACGGATGCGGCCGGCTCGACCGAGTGGGATCCACACTTTGCACGCAAGGATTCCCGCAAACCAGAGCCACGCTCGGATCCACGCGCGGCAGACGCGCTCACGCTGCAAACCGTGACACTGGTGTGGGCCCCGGCACCCCTCGGCGTTCCACCCAGTGGGTACCACGTGTATCGCAGCGTCGCGTCGAGCGGTTTCGTGCGCCTGACGCAGGAGCCCGTCTCCGAGCCCACCTACGTTGATACGGAAGTGCCGGGCGACACGCTCTGCTACTACGTCACCGCCGTGGGCGACGAGGGTGAGGGCGATCCCTCGGAGAGCGCTTGCGTTTCGCTGCCTGCCGCCGCGGTTCGAGTCCACGAGCCTGCTCGTCCACGGGAGTCGATCTTCCTCACGGCTGAGCCGAACCCCTTCAATCCGCACACCCGCATCCGCTTTCGCCTCGCAAAGAGCCAACGCGTCCGCGTCGGCATCTACAACGTGCGTGGCCAGCGCATCGCCACTCTCGCCGCCGACCGACTCGATGCCGGCGAACATCATGTCGTCTGGGCGGGGCGCACGCAGCACGGCGTGCCAGCGCCCTCCGGTGCCTACTTCGTCATCCTCAAGACGGATTCCCTGCGCGAGCAGCACAAGATCATCCTGCTGCAGTGACGCCGTGCGCACAGATCGCTGGCGCCGCCAACAGATTGATGGGATTAGAACTCCGAGGCATCGAGGAAGCGCGTGACTTGCTGCAGGAACGCGTTGGGCTTCTCTCGTCTAGACGCACAGCTTGCGCGCTGAACGCTTGTTCAAAACCACGTATGCGCTAGGATGACCACGTATGCTCTGAAACGACCGCCTATGCCTCAGAACGACGACATGACAACACATACCAGCGCGCTCGCGCGCTTTAGTGCAACGCTCACTCTAACCGCCGGGATCTTAGCGCGCCCGCGTCGTGTTTCCTCGATTCTCAACCGACGCGTCGCTATCGAATGAACAAGATTCGTTGTGCTTGCTTCTCGCCTTCATTCGAGAGCTGCAGGAAGTACACTCCTGGAGATACCCTCACGCCGCTGTCCGTCCGGCCGTCCCACCTTTCATCGTGGACTCCAGACCTGACGTGACCATCCACCAACGTCCGGATCCTTCTCCCAAGAACGTCATAGACTGCAAGAGAAACGTGGCCAGTGGCCCTCAGCGAGAACCGAATCTCGGTCGATTCCCTGAATGGATTCGGTTGAGCGGGAGCGAGCATCAATCTCGGCTGTTTGCTCGCAACTGCGTGCAACGTGATTGGCCCATGCCACACTGCCACTCCGGACCAGCCGATCTCCTCCAACCAGTAGGACACCTCCTCACGTGGGGCATCTCGGTCAACGAACTCGTACAAGGCCTGGCCTTCAAGAAGCTCCTGGGTCAGCTTGGTGCGCTGCTCACCGAATCCTTGGCGATAAACGTGGAATCCCGACGGAACTTCCGTGTCCTCAACCTCCCAGCTCAGAACGACGTCAGAACCTTCCCGCGCGGCGTGGACCGAAACGAGCCTGACCGCAGTAGAGAAGTTGTCGACCGAGTATCCGCTGTCGGGTTCACTTATGAACCATACCTCCGGATTGGCCGTGTGAGCCGATGCCACGTAAACGGCCCAAGGGATGCCGACGTCACTGGAATCGCCCCGCGTCGCGGCGATGTAGACATAGGTCTCTTGCTGGGCCGCCGCAAAGGTACCCAGGCTCTCCCACGTGCCCGGAGGAAGAGAGAGGCTTGCACTCGCCGGCGTAGACTCATCAACGCGCCGCCACACGTTGTAGTGCACAATGGGCGCTTGCGTCTCTGCGATGTCGTCAAGGTCAGAGCGACCGATATCGAGGCGCACCCACCCGCCCTCGTCGTCCGGGACATCCTCGATCGCAAGCAGAATGGGGCCTAGCTGCATGCTCCTTTCAACTGCGAAGGCAGAACCTGCAAAGCTGTGATCGACAGCCTGCACGCTCCAGCAGACCCGAGGTGCCGTGCCGATATCGATGCTCCAAGAGGTGTTGTGATTCATGTTGCCGAGCTCGACTACTTTCCGCAGCCCCGTTGTCGCATCTGCCATGGCAGAGAGAATCTCTGAACCACCGCAACTGGTTCCTACCCGCAAGTTGTAAGTCAGTCCGCTGCTGGGTGTTTCGGCGTCGATAGCCGCATCCCAGCTGAAAGCGGCCAGTGTGTCTTCAAGCTGAAAGACCAAGTTGGTCGGCGGTTGTGGGCGCGTGTTGGGAATGACGATATCGTTGCGGTAGATTCTCGTCGTCCTCACTGACGGGAAGTCGTCGGTGCTCCCGGAGAGGAGGATGTCCAGGTCGCCATCATTGTCGTAATCCCCCCAAGCGCCGAAGCTCTCATTGTCCAAGCCAATCAGCCCCGCTTCGAGATCCGTGAAAGCACCGGCGTCGTTGCGATACACCCGCGATATGTACCCGATGCCCGTGGCTCCGGTGAGAAGGACGTCGAGATCTCCATCGTTGTCGTAGTCACCCCACGCTGCATTCCCACCGGATACGCCGGGAAGGCCAACCTCGATATCGGTGAAGATGCCCTGAGTGTTCTCGTAGATCTCGAGAATCGCGAGCCCGAAGCCTGGAAACCCAGTGCTCAGAATGTCGAGATCTCCATCGTTGTCATAGTCGCCCCACTCCGCATCGCTGCCGTCCAACCCGGTCAGACCGGCGTCGATGTCGACGAAGAGGCCCTCCGTGTTCTCATAGACCGTAGCAGTTCTGTTGGATCCCTCGAGGCCTGTGAGGAGAATGTCGAGGTCGCCGTCGTTGTCATAGTCACCCCAGGCACCGCTGCCTCTGGTTGCGCCGACCAGGCTGGCACCGATATCGGTGAAGATGCCATCATCGTTGCGATAGACGGTGGCGAAGTCTTCCTGGTCGTACCCACCGGTGAGGAGAACGTCGAGATCGCCGTCGTTGTCGTAATCTCCCCAGGCCGCATCGGACCAGACCACGGGGATCAAACCGGCCTCGATGTCCACGAAGTTTCCGCCCCTGTTCTCGTAGATTGCGGTGGGGATGTTGCCTGTGAGGAGAACATCGAGGTCGCCGTCGTTGTCATAGTCGCCCCACGTCCCATTTCCGAGATCCACGCCTGCCAGGCCCGCCTGTATGTCGGTGAACGTGCCCCCGATGTTCTCGTAGATGCTCGAGATGAATCCGGTGCCGGTGCCCCCTGTGAGCAGGATGTCGAGGTCGCCATCGTCGTCGTAGTCCCCCCAGGCGACACTGCATCGTGCGACGCCTGGCAGGCCCGCACTGGCAGCCATGTCCTCATCGAAGACGTCGATCTGAGCGCTCTCTTCCCCGGCGAATGCAGAGCCGGCATACCCGTGGTCGATGGCCTGAACGCTCCAGAAGATCTGGGCCGGTGATCCAACATCGATGGTCCATGTCCTGTTCTGATTCACATTGCCGAGCTGAACCAGTTGCCGGTACCCCGTCACCCCATCCGCCATGGGCGAGACAATCTCGGATCCTCCAGGGGTTGTTCCCACGCGCAAGTTGTAGGTCAGCGCACTCGCGGGTGTCTCGGCGTCAGTGGCAACATCCCAGCTGACAGTGACCTTGGGACCATTGCGTTGGAGACTGAGGCCGGAAGGTGGACTCGGCGGCGTGTTGCGGGCATCGATGTTGTTGCGATAGATAAGCGATGTGGCTCCCGTTGCAGTCCCATCCGCCGAGCCAGTGAGGAGGATGTCGAGGTCGCCATCGTTGTCGTAGTCCCCCCAAGCCCCCGCCGCGTCCACACCCATCAATCCGGCGTTGATGTCTACGAAGATCCCCGCATCGTTGCGATAGACTATACATTTTCTCGGCACTTCGAAGTTGTTGGTCAAAATGTCGAGGTCGCCATCGTTGTCGTAATCTCCCCACGCTCCAATGTTGCCTCCAGAACCGATCGAAAGCCCGGCCTCGATGTCTGTGAACGTTCCGTTGTCGTTGCGATAGATCAGACAACCTCTTCCCCCCACTGAGTCCATGAGGAGGAGATCAAGGTCCCCATCGTTGTCATAATCTCCCCAAGTCACGCTCGCGCTCGTTTGTGCCACACCTGCCCCGATGTCGAAGAAGGCACCGTTGTCGTTGCGATAGATTCTCGACACCAGTTCGGTACCCGTGCTTCCAGAGAGAGCAATGTCAAGATCCCCATCGTTGTCGAAATCCCCCCAAGCTGCGTGCCCTACGACTCCTGACACTCCGAGCAGACCGGCGCCGATCTCGACAAACGTTCCAGCATCGTTACGATAGACTTCCGAAACCCAATCAAAGCCCGTTTCCCCTGTAAGAAGAACGTCCAGATCTCCGTCGTTGTCATAATCACCCCATGCTCCACCACCGCTGCTCACGCGAGTCAAGCCGGCCCCAATGTCGGAAAAGGAGCCCGCGACATTCTCGTAGATCTTCGAGTACCTCGCGCCACTGCGGCCGGTAAGCAGGATATCCAGATCTCCATCGTTATCGAAATCTCCCCAAGCGGCGCGAGTGTCGAATAAACCCAGCAGCGGGACACCGGCGTCAGTGAACGTGCCGGCGTCGTTGCGGTAGATCCCGCTTGCGGATCCGACGTCAGTGGCGCCGCTCAGGAGGATGTCGAGGTCCCCATCGTTGTCGTAGTCTCCAAGAGCCACGCTGCTCCGCCACATGTCAGGCAGACTCGCGCTTGCCGCACTGTCCACAGCGAACACATCACCAGGTTCCGACAACCCCGGACGCCTGCCGGACTCGCTGGGGATTGCATGCACCAGAATCACAAAAGTCGTTATTGAACACAGAAACCCAGCTGTTCTTGGACAGCGGGAGAGAACCGAGATCATTGGGATTTCAAACGCTTTCATGACGCGCCTCCCTCGTCTGGCCTGCTGGTGGAGAGTCAGCGCCGGGAGGCCCGGGCCGGACGGCCAGTCTTCGATGTTGTGAGGTTTAGTGCTGACGCGATCATTCTGGCAGATCACGCGCGATGGATGTTGCACAATCGCTTAGCGGATCAGTGGAATCTCCATACTCACTTACTTGCTTGAGCTTGGAGACAGCGCGCACTTGACGCAGAGGCGAAGAACAGCCGCATGCCAGCGCAGAAGCTGGCTGCGCGCGAAGATGCTCGTCGATATCCACCTGCCCAATGGGTCGAACAGGCTGTGCGCAGCTTCTGGCGCCGATTGCAAGCAAGGACCGCGGAGTGCGGCTGTTATCCGCGCATCAACGGTTGCACCATCGAGGCCTCGATTTGAAGCTCTTCGTCAGCTTCGAGTCGTCCGTGCCAAACGAACTGCTCTGCGCGGAACTCTCGGTCGACGCTGGTCGAGAGCGACACGACGCTTTCGAAAGCGGAGCCCAGGTTC
>CP070763.1:2622181-2741572 GCA_020349025.1 Candidatus Latescibacterota bacterium
AGCCGACGACGGCGCTGTCTGGGAGGTTCAGCTTCTTGATCGGTTTCTTGACGACCGTGGTGCCACCACGCGCGAGGAGCTCGAGTGCCTCGGCATCGTTCTCCTTGAGCTGGGCGAAGGAGAGCACCTGCCCTTTGCGCAGGTACTGTTTGATGGCGGCCGCGGTACTGAGGCGGACCGAGACGGCGGCATCGATGCCCACCACGTGCACGAGCGGCACGTAGTTCGTGCGGCGAATCAGCGCGATCGTCTTGCGAGCCCCGAGCCGCCGCGCCAGGAGACACGACATGACATTCGTCTCCTCGTCGTTCGTCGCGGCGATGAAGGCGTCCATCTCGTTGACGTTCTCGTTCTCGAGGAGCGTCACGTCGGTGCCGTCACCATGCAGCAGCATGACCTTCTCCAGCTCGCGCGAAACGCGCTCCGCCTTGGAGCGGTTGTGCTCGACGATCTTGACGTTGACCTTTTGGGAGACGAGGTGGCCCGCGAGGTGGCGTGAGATGGGACCCGCGCCGATCACCATGACGTTGCGCGCGGCTTCCACGTCCTGGCCCACGAGTCCCATGACGTCCGGCATGAGCCAGCTCTCGCCGATAAGGAAGATGTGATCTCCGGCCTGCAGAACGGTGTCGCCGTCGGGGATGAGTGTGTTCTCCTCGCGCAGCACGGCGACCACGGTGACCGGCAGCGGACCGTACTTGCTGTCGAGCTCGCGTAGGGGGACACCGGCCAGCGGGCTGCGCCCACCCACGTGCAGGCCGATCATGCGCACACGAGCGTCGGCGAAGTCGGTCACGTCGGTGGCGCCCGGCAGAGACACGAGTCGCTCCATCTCGAGCGCTGCAGCCAGATCGGGATTGATCATCACGTCCACCCCGACCTGTTGCATCGAGCGGCCGGAGCGCGGCCCGTAGTACGTCGTGTCCTTGACGCGCGCCAGGCGCCGCGGGATTCCGAGGGTCTTGCCGCTGACGCAGGCGACGATGTTGACCTCGTCGACATGCGTGACGGCGATGATCATGTCGGCGCTGCCGGCATCCGCCTGCTCGAGCACCTGCAGGCTCGCCCCGTTCCCGAGCACGACCAGCGCGTCGAGCGCGTTCTGCGCGCGCTCGGCACGCTCCTCGTCGTTGTCGATCACGATGACGTCGTGACCTTCTTGGGAGAGGTGGGAGGTGACGTGGTTGCCAACCTCGCCGGCACCAACGACAACGATCTTCATGCGGCGGGGCACTGGGAGGCCCCTGCTCGACCTCCAGTCTCGCGCTGGACGGCTCCACGCAGCGAAGGCGCGGCGGAGTCTAGCAGAGCGGGCCTTGGGTGACGACGGAATCGATCACCCGGCAGCCGACGTCTGGAGCGCAGCCCAAACCGGCAGGCACGGCGCCGGTTGGACCGGGGCGCTACATGTGCTCGATGATGTTGTCCCCGAACGCGCTGCACTGGATCTTCGTGGCCCCCTCCATCAAACGCGCAAAGTCGTAGGTGACGCGACGGCTCGAGATTGCGCCGTCCATGCCACGAACGATGCGATCCGCGGCCTCGGTCCACCCCATGTAGCGCAGCATCATCTCACCGGAGAGAATCACCGAGCCGGGGTTCACCTGGTCGAGGTTCGCGTACTTGGGTGCCGTCCCGTGCGTGGCTTCGAAGATGGCATGTCCGCTCTGATAGTTGATGTTGCCGCCGGGTGCGATGCCGATGCCACCGACCTGGGCCGCCAGCGCGTCGGAAACGTAGTCCCCATTCAGATTCATCGTGGCGATGACGTCGAACTCCTTCGGGCGCGTCAGCACCTGCTGCAACGTGATGTCCGCGATCGCGTCCTTGACGAGGATGCGACCGGCGGCGAGAGCCTTCTCCTGCTCCGCGTTCGCCGCGGCCTCCCCGTCGTCGTCGCGTCTGCGTCCCCACTGCTCCCAGGTGTAGGTCTGGTCGCCGTAGTCGCGCTCCGCGAGCGCGTAGCCCCAGTTGCGGAAGCCGCCCTCGGTGAACTTCATGATGTTGCCCTTGTGCACCAGGGTCACGCTCTTGCGCTTGTTCTGGATCGCGTACTCGATGGCCGCACGCACGAGGCGCTCCGTGCCCTCGACCGACACCGGCTTGAAGCCCATCGCCACCGTGCGTGGGAAGCGGATTTTGCGATAGAGCTCGGGGAAGCTGCCCTCCAGGAAACCAAGGACCTTCTGCACCTCCTCGGAGCCGCTTTCGAACTCGATCCCGGCGTAGATGTCCTCCGTGTTCTCGCGGAAGATGACCATGTCGACGTTCTCGGGATGGCGTACGGGTGAGGGCACGCCCTTGAACCAACGCACGGGACGCAGACAGACGTAGAGATCGAGAAGCTGACGCAGCGCCACGTTCAACGAACGGATGCCGCCTCCAACCGGCGTCGTCAGAGGTCCCTTGATTCCGACGAGGTATTCACGGAAGGCTTCCACCGTCTCGTCCGGCAGCCACGTCTGCGCGTGGTCGTACGATTTTTGGCCCGCGAGCACCTCCATCCAGTGGATCTTGCGCGAGCCGCCGTACGCCTTCTCGACCGCGGCCTCGAAGACGCGCACCGCGGCACGCCAGATGTCGGGCCCCGTGCCGTCCCCTTCGATGAACGGAACGATCGGATTGTCAGGGACTCGCAGAATGCCGTTCTGCATGGCGATCTTCGTGCCGCCCGCCGGCACCTCACCGAAGCTGCCCGCCATCGGAACCTGGCCTCCCTGTGTTCGGGTGTCGCTCCAAACCGGCGTGCAATATAGCAGACGCAGCGGCCGTTTGCCCGCCCGCACGACGTTCACCCCTCGTCGGCGCCTCGCGCGTGCAGACGGCGCTCGGGCGGGTAGGGGTAGAGATCCGCCATCGCCGTGGTGCGTTGTGCCTGCTGCCGGCGCCGCCAGAAACGGACGTCCAGGAGCTCGGAGTGGGCCTCCAGGAACGCCTGGCGCAGGGGGCCTCGGAACTCCAGGAACTGGGCGAACTCCTCCGGGAAGATGTCGCGGTCGTCGGTGTAGAACCAGGCCTCGCCGGCCATCTCCTCCTCGTCGGTCGACGGCTGCGGCAGGCGCCGAAAGCGGCAGTCCGTCAACAGACACAGCTCGTCGTAGTCGTAAAAGACGAGCCGGCGGTTGCGTGTGACGCCGAAGTTCTTCGGCAGCAGGTCGCCCGGGAAGATGTTCGTGGCGGCGAGATCCCGCAGCGCCTGGCCGTAGTCGAGCACCGCCGCGCGTGCCTGCTCCGGATCCGCCTCGCGCAAGTAGAGATCCAGGGGAACGAGTCGACGCTCCGTATAGAGATGGCGAATCACGACGTGGGTCGCGTCCACGTCGACGCTTTGGGCGGCGTGCGTCCGCAGCTCGTCGAGAAGCTCCGGCGCGAAGCGTTCACGCGCGAACTTGAAGTACTCGAACTCCTGCGCGTCGACGAGCCGTCCGGCGCGGTCGTGCTGGAACACCAGCTGGTACTTCTGCATCACTTGCCTACGGGTGGTGTTCTTGGGTGGGGCAAAGTGGTCGCGGATCACCTTGAACACGACGTCGAACGAACGCATCGTGAACACGATCATCACCATGCCCCGCGCCCCAAGTGCGATCTCGAAGCGATCGTCGGAGCGTTCGAGCTGTTGCAGCAGAGCGCGATACAGCTCGCTCTTACCGTGCCTGTTGTAACCGATCGAGTTGTAGAGCTCGTCCAGCGGTTTGTGCCGCATGATCGATTGCAGGAAGCGCACGAGGACACGCGGGCGCTCGGCCGCCACCAGGAAGTAGGAGCGCGTGAAGCTGAAAACGACACTCACCTCGTGTTCGGCGAGCAGCACCGCGTCCACGCGCGCCTGCCCGTGCACGTTGAGCAGCGCGATCACGAGCGGCAGGGTGCCCTCGTAGCCACGGATCCGTCCAATGATGTAGGCACCCTTGTTGCGGTAGAAGACGGGGCGCACGAGCTCGATGGAGCGCACTCCGATCCGCGGCGTGTAGCTTTCGATCTCACCTGCGAGCAGCCGGGCATCGCGCTCGAGATCCTCGTAGCCGACGCTGAAGCGGTAGCGGTGCAGGATCTCGCGCGCCAAGTCGCGTACGTCCGTGCGGCGAATGAAAACCTCGACCACGGTGCCGCGCGCCCTCTCGTTGACCGCGGTGTCGTCGTGAGCCAGGAACTCGATCTCGCGGTCCACACCGATCGTGGTGAAGATGCGGCGCGTGGCCGAGTTGAAGAAGGTCTCGGCGATCTCCACGTCGCCACGCGCAGCGATGCGCTGCGCGTACTCGCGTTTGATGCGCCGCCACGTGTTGCGGTCACGCAGCGCCACCCCCATCGTGCCTTCGAGCGCATGCAGACCTTCCCGCACCGCGGAGCGGTAGACTCCCAGGCGCGCGACGGCGTCGCGCCGCCCCGCCGGCCAGTCGCGCTGCTCGAAACGGGAACGTGCCTGGAGCGTCAGGCGCCGGAAGTGCGCAATGTAATCGAGGAACGCGTCGTAGAGGATCTTCGCACCCAGCTCATGCAGCGGCAGTTCGCGTTTTTGCCAGCGCACGGCCACCTCCCCGCCCGCCGAGGATACGCGATCGCCGCCCGCGGCGCGACGAGCGAGGATCGCGGAGCCTCGCGGGCTCGGGGGCATGTGCTAGTCTGCCGGCTATGACCGCGATTTCCACTCCACTTCGCCTCCTTTTCCTCGACTCGGACACGCGCTGGAGCGGCCGCGAGCGTTGGATGGTGGAGGCGGCGACGGGAATGGCGAAGCGTGGCCATGCGGTTGTGCTGGCGGGGCGACGCGGCTCCCGCCTTCTCGATCGTGCGACCGAGGCGAGCGTGCAGACGCGCAGCGTGCGCACGGGCGGCGTCCGTGGCGTCGTGGCGCTGCGCTCCCTGCTTGCAGCGCAGCGGCCCGACGCCCTCTTCATTGGACGCGACGCCGAGCTGCACGACTTCTGCCTGGCCACCTGGTGGGGTCGCCGGCCGCTCCTGTTTCAACGCCGCCGCAACGACGAGGAATTCGCGACGGGCAGGGTGACACGCCTCGCCTATGGACGCTGCGTCACCCGCTTCCTGCACAACGGTGCGGTGCGACGTTCGCCGCACCTGCGAGAGGATCTCGTGCGTGAAGTGCGTGACGGCGTCGACACGAGCGTCGAGCCCGCGTCGATCGATCGCAGCGCGATGCGCCGCAGTCTGCGCCTGCCACGCAAGGGGAAGATCGTCCTGCACGTCGGCGAGCTCGGTCCGCCGCAGGAGACCACGTTGCGAGCGCTCGCTGCGACGCGAGAAGCCGACACCCCATCCACGCTGGCTTTCATCGGCACGGGGGCAGCAGAGCCGCGCTTGCGCGATCTCTGCCACGAGTTGGGCGTGCAGGAGCGCGTGCTGTGGCTCGGCTTTCGCAGCAACGTCGAGGAGTACCTGAGTGCGGCGGATCTCCTCGTCCTGCCGACTTGCGGCGACGACGTCCCGCGCACCGCTCTCGAAGCGATGGCACACGGGCTTCCCGTCGTGGCCTCGACGGCGAGCGGCGCCGCGGTGCTGATCGAAGACGGGATCAACGGCCTGCTCGTGCCTGCCGACGATCCGGCGGCCCTCGCTGCGGCCGTGCAACGGCTCGTCGACGACACGCCGCGGGCGGACAGCTTCGCGCGACGCGGATTCGAGACGATACGTCGCCACTGGAGCCTCGAGGCGATGCTGGACGATCTCGAGTGTCTCGTGTACGCGCACCTGCTGCGGCAGCAACTTCCCGCGCGGCGGCCGGCGCTCTTCCTCGACCGGGACGGGACTCTGGTCGACAACGTGCCGTACAACGGCGATCCGGAGCAGGTGCGGCTCGTGCCCGGCGTCGGGCGCGCCCTGCGTTGGGTACGCGACGCAGGCTTTCCCATGATCGTCGTCAGCAACCAGTCGGGTGTCGCGCAGGGCTTGCTGAGCGAGGCGGACTTGCAGCGCGTCAATGCGCGGATGCGCGAGCTGCTGCAGCGCACCGGCAGCGATGTCGACGCGATCTACGTCTGCCCGCACCATCCGGAACATGGACCGGCGTGCAAGTGCCGGAAGCCGCAGCCGGGCCTGCTGTGGCGTGCGGCCGAGGAGCTCGGCATCGATCTGTCGGCGAGCTTGATGGTGGGGGACGCGCCGCGTGATTTGGAGGCTGGAGCGCGTGCTGGCACGCAGCGCGTAGGCTTCAGCAGCGAAGAAACCACGCAGATCGCAGCCGGCGAACTCCTCTACCGCAGCTGGACCGCACTGGTGCGCGACTTCCTCCGCGCTCTGCATTCCGGAGAGCGACTGGATGCGAGCGTGCGCGACGACGCGCAGCAGAGCCGCGCCAGCGCCCCTACTCGTTCAGGATGAAGACGGCCTCCTCGTAGAAGCGGATGCGCCCCTCCACTTCCAGAGAATCGATGAAGCGCGCGAAGTATGCGGCACGCGCCTCCTCCCCCTGCATCTCGGTCAGGAAATCGAGTCCGATGTTGAGGTTGAGCGCTCGCCCCGGCACCAGGTGGCGCGTGATCCCGGTGGGGATCCGAATCGCGGCGTCCGCCAGCTCGATGAGCTCGCTCTTGCTCAAGAGCGGGAAGAGACACAGCTGGTGCTCCATCGTGTCGAATACGTGCGGCAGGTTGGAGTAGTCCGGCATCTTGATGCGCTCCAGCTCCGCCTTCCCTTCGTACGCGGCGATGACGCGGTCGAGCGTGTGGATCCACTCGTACACGTCGAAACGCGCTCCCGTTTGCGGAAACAGGCCCCAACACGTTGCCGCCTCGTCGACGAGCACTGCGTAGACGCGCCGCAGCTCCAGGAGGCGCTCGAGCTCCTCCTTCTGGACGCGTCGCACGTGCACGCCAGGGATCTTGCGGTACGCACCCGCCAGGTCCAAAACGTGCCCCTCCAGCAGCAGATGGTGCCACCCCTTGAGCTCGATTGCCGGATCGGCGTAGTCGATCACTTGCACCGGGATGTGGCTGTAGCCGAGCTCGACAAAAGCGCTGACGCGATTGGCGCCGTCGAGCAGCAGCAAACGCTCGGCGTCCAGCTCGGCGACGATGGGCGGGTTGCGCAGGATCTTCTCGCGCCGGACGCGCTCGACGAGTCGCAGCGTGCGACGATGCTCGGGGTGCTCGTGGAAGCGGATCCTCGCGGTTCGCACGAGCCTCAGATCGGGCGCGCTGCCGAGCTTGGACATCCTGCGATCTCCCGGACCTCGCCCGCGGGGGGGGGCGTCAGTGGGCGGCAGAGTCTGGGAGGATCGTGCATCCGGGGTGCGCGTGTCCACGCCTTTGGCGGCAGGCGGAGGCGGACCGGAGGCTCGCAAGCGGAGCCCCCGGTGGCGCCAGGACTCGAGCCGTCACTCGAGCACGTGGATGTTGCGCTTGGCGCACATCTCCTTGAGGATCCGGGGCCAGACGGTGACGCTCACCTCGCCGAGGTGTGCCTTGTTCAGCAGCAGCATGAGCGTCCGCGCCTGGCCAATGCCCCCGCCGATGCTGAGCGGGATCTCTTCGTTCACGATCGCCTGGTGATACGGCAGCTCGAGGAAGTCCATCTGACCGGTGATCTCCAGCTGCTGCTTCAGCGTCGCCGGGTTGACGCGAACCCCCATCGACGTGAGCTCGTGCCGCCGCTGCGTCACGTGGTTCCACACGAGGATGTCGCCGTTCAAGCCGTGCATCGGACGCCCATCCTTCGACACCGTCTCCGTCACCCAATCGTCGTAGTCGGCTGCGCGCATCTCGTGCGGATAGCCGTCCTGGAGTGTCCACCCGATGCCGTAGATGAACACGGCCGGGTACTCCTGGAGAATGGCCGTCTCGCGCGCCTTGCGCGGCAGATCGGGGTAGCGATCGAGAATGTCCTCGGCGTGCAGGAACGTCAGCTCCTCCGGCAGGTTCGGGTAGCGACCGCTCTTCAGCTGCGGGAACAGCTGCTGCACGTGGGTTTCGGCACCCTTGAGCACCTTCCAGATCTTCTGCACGACTTCGGTGAGGAAATCGAGGTTGCGGTGCTTCTCCGTGATCGCCATCTCCCAGTCCCACTGGTCGACGTAGGCACTATGATCGTGGTCGAGGAAGTAGTCCTTGCGCACCGCACGCATGTCGGTGCAGATCCCTTCGCCAATCCCCATGCCGAACTGCTTCAACGCAACACGTTTCCATTTCGTCGCCGCTTGCACGATCTGGGCGTCGACGGGGTTCTTGTCATGATCGTTCGAGATGTGGAACTGGATCGGCGCACGCGAGCCGTCGCGATCGAGGTAATCGTTCACGCCACTTTCGACGTCGACGATGAGCGGCACCTGCACCATCATCAAGTTGAGCTCTTTGCAGAGATTCTCCTCGATGTAGTTCTTGGTGGCGAACAGCGCCTGCTGCGTTTCGCGGGGCGTCAGCTGCGACGTGTAGTCTTTGGGCAGGATCTTCTCGAGCTCTGCGTAATCGCCGATGCCCGGCCCTGCCAGATCCGCGGTCTTGTCTGCCATCTTTCGGAACTCCTGGTCGACGTGGGGCGCCCGCGCGGGGCGCGAACTCGTTGCGACGGGTTCAGCCGACGCCGTCCTCTGGCAGAGAACGGCCGCGGCTCTCGACACTTGGAAAGTCGCCTGAGCATGCCTCGCGGGTGGCGCTCACCCAGCCGCGCCGACCTGCCGCCCCGGCCGGTACGGCAAGCCGTTGCGGGGGTCGAAGACGTGGACGCGTGCCAGGTCCACCCAGAGCTGAAGCGGCTCGCCCAGCGCGACCGCGCAGTCGCGGCGCACGCGGGCGACCCAGGCGACGCTGCCGCCCAGCGCCACGTGCACGCGCGTCTCGCTGCCCAGCGACTCGACGAAGGTCACGAGCCCCGTGCAGCGCCCGACGTGCGCCGGGCCGGGCGGTCGCTCGCCCGGGATGACCTCCTCCGGGCGCACACCCAGATCGACTTCCTCCCCTGGATGTAACGGCAGAGGGTGCCCCGCGTCCAGATGCAGCACCGCGCCCCCGGCGGCTCGAAACGTGGTCCCCTCGCTCAGCTCGCCGCGCAGGAAGTTCATCGGCGGGCTGCCGATGAACTCGGCGACGAAGCGGCTCGCCGGCTCACGGTAGACCTCGAGCGGCGGGCCCACCTGCTGGATGGCACCCTCGCGCATGACCGCGACGCGGTGTCCGAGAGTCATGGCCTCGACCTGATCGTGTGTCACGTGCAGGATCGTCGCCTGCAGACGGCGCTGCAACTCGGTGAGCTCGGCGCGCGTCTGAACACGCATCTGTGCATCGAGGTTGGAAAGCGGCTCGTCGAAGAGAAAGACCTGGGGGTTGCGCACCATGGCACGCCCCAGCGCCACGCGTTGCCGTTGCCCACCCGACAGTTGCTTCGGCTTGCGCTCGAGCAACGAGGCGATCCCCAGGAGCTCGGCCGCATCGCGCACGCGCTGCTGCACCTGGGCGCGCGGCACGCGCCGCAGCTTCAGACCCAACGCCATGTTGTCGAACACGCTCATGTGCGGGTAGAGCGCGTACGACTGGAACACCATGGCGATGTCGCGATCCTTCGGGTCGACGTCGTTCACCACGCGCGAACCGATTCGCACCTCACCCGACGTGAGGTTCTCGAGACCGGCGATCAAGCGCAGGAGTGTCGTCTTGCCGCAGCCGGACGGTCCGACGAGCACCACGAACTCCCGGTCCGGCACGGTGAGATCGACGTGGCGAACCGCGTGGACGCCGCCCGCATGGATCTTGCTGACGTTGCGAAGCTCGACGACGGCCATGATCCTCTCCGGAAAGCTGCACCTTAGAGTGACCCGCAGGGTGAGTCAACGTGCGGCGACCGCCGCCATGAGGATGGTTGTCACCCGCATCGCACGCATGACACGATGCATCGGGAGCCGGACTCGTGACGCAAACGGGGTGGCATGGTGCCGGAAACAGTATCGACACGCGTGCGCGGGCTCGACCTGGCGATCGCGGCCGCCGTCGCAACCGTTGCCGCGCTCATCCCCTACCATCGCGCCCTCGGGTTCTCCTTTGCGCTCGATGACTACACCTTTCTCTTCCGTGCCGCCGGGATCGATCCGGACCCGTTCACGCTGCGCCGAGTTCTCGCAACGCGTCTCTACTACGAGCTGGGATACGAGCTCTTCGGGGTCTCGAGCACGCTGGCGTGGCACCTCGTCTCCTTCTTGCTGCATGTGGGAAACGCCCTCTGGGTGTACCTGCTCGCGCGCCACTTCCGGATCGCGCGTGACGCAGCCTGGCTCGCCTGCGCGCTCTTCGCCGGCGGTCCCCTCGCCTTTACGGTGATGTATTGGATTGCGGGTACGCAGGAGCTCTCGAGCACCTTCTTCCTCCTCGCGGCGACCTGGGTGGCGCTGCAACCGGGTCGGCGGCCCGGGTGGTCGTTGCCGCTCTTCGCCGCCGCTCTGCTCTGCAAGGAATCGGTCGTGGCCGCTCCCCTGCTGCTGCCGCTTCTCGGTGGCCGCCGGAGCCTGCGCCTGGCGGCGGCGCAGCTGGGTCTGGCGCTGGCGTTCTTCATCGCAGCCGAGCTCCACCTGCGCGCGTTCGAGACGAACGCCGCATCGCCCTACGCCACCGACTACGGTCTCGGGCTCCTGCGCAATCTCGGCACTGCCTTCGTCTGGCTGGCGTCTCCGTGGCGCCGCTATCCCGACCGCATCGCGGAGGCGGACCCGGCACTGCTCCCGTGGGCCGCCGGGATGCTGATCGCGGGCAGCCTGCTCCTCGCTTTCACGCGCCGTCGCTTTGCGCGCCCGGCGCTGCTTGCGAGCGCCTGGTTCGTCGCGCTCCTGCTGCCGACGCTGCCGCTGAAACGGCACTTCTTCGCCTACTACCTGTATCTGCCGCAGGTCGGCTTTCTGATCCTCTTTGCCGCGCTGGCGCTCGCGGGCGCGCACCGGCTCGCCGGGCGTCCACAGCGCGGAACCGCCGAGGCGCGACTCGGGATCGCGCTGTTTCTGGCCATGCTCTGCCTCCTCTTCGCGCACCGCAACAGGCGCACGCATGAGACCCTGATGCTCGGCCGGTCGCTGGCGCACCATGACGCCATGGTGCGCTACGGCAGCGTGAGCGGCCTCGTGCGCGCGCAGATTCGCGATGCGAACCTGCGGCCCGAGGTACGCCGTGTTGCGATCGTCATCCTCGGTGGGGGGGAGGGCGGGCTCACGCCCGGAACCCGAAAACCGGTACCCGGTGCGGTCCGACGCCGGACGGTTCCTCTGCGCAACGCGATGTACGACGGCAAGTTCTTCGCGCTGCACTTTCCCCGTCTGCAGGGCAATGTCGTCGACGCGCTGACGGCGGAGGATGAAGGCGGGAAAACCGCTTTCTTCCTCGCGTACGACCTGGCGACGCTCGAGCCTCTTCCCGATGCCTCGGCGGCCTATGCGATCCTGGCGCTGAGCGCCTTCATCCGCGACGACTACAACGATGCCGGGCGCAACGCGCAGCGCGCGCTCGCGCTGCGGCCCGACGAGGCCACGGCTCGCCTCGTGGCTGCCGGGGTCCTCGCCAGGCAGGGTGACGTGCGCGACGCCGAACGCATTCTATCCGGCCTCGACAAGCAGGGACTGGGGGCCCAGATGGGCCGTTTCATGCAGAAGGTTCGCGATCTCATCGCGGCACACGAGAGCGGGCCCGCTTCGCCATAAGGCGGGCGCGCCAAAGAAGGAGGCTCCCGATGTCGTCTCACATCCTGTGGCAGGAGAGGACCTTCCACTTCGATTTCCCGGTGGCGCTGCATCGGGAGATCCTCGAGCGTTTGCGCGGCACCCCGGCGCGCGTCGAGGAGCGAGTGACCACTTTCCCACCGGAGATCCTCACGCTCCGGCTCGACGACCGCTGGTCGATCCAGGAGCACGCCGGTCACCTCGCCAACGTGGAGAGCCTCTTCATGCATCGGCTCGACGAGTACGAGGCGGGAGCGCAGACGTTGCGAGCCGCAGACATGCGCAACGTGGCAACCTGGGATGCGAACCACAATGCGAAGACGAGCGCCGAAGTCGTCGCGGAGGTGCGACGTGCACGCTCCGCCTTCGTCCGCCGTTTGGAAAAGCTGCACGCCGAAGCCTTTGCGCGCTCGGCCTTCCATCCGCGCCTGCGTCGGCAGATGCGCCTCGTCGACATGATGCTGTTTCTGGCCGAGCACGACGACTACCACCTGGCGCGCATCACCGAGCTCTCGCGCGCCTTGACCGGGGAATGAGCCAGTGTTACACCATCCTGAAGGCGGCCGCGCTGGCTTGCAGCTTGCACGAGCTGCAGCGGCGCTCCATTGTGACGCGCCACCACGGAGAGGGATTCCGCAGCGCGGCCGACGGTGCCGTGTCTGTGGGGGAGCTGCAGCGATCGGCCACGACGCTCTGGGCCGAAATCCGTGAGGAGTGGGATGCCCACCTACATCAAGAAGAGCCGCATCCACGGACGCGGCCTGTTCGCGCGCCTGCGCATCTCACGCGGCCGCTTCATCGGCACCTATGAGGGCCCCGACGCCAGCCGCAACAGCAAGTACGTGCTCTGGGTTCTGCAACACGATGGCACCCGTCGCGGCATCTTGGGCCGCAACGCGTTGCGCTACGTCAACCACTCCAGCCAGCCCAACGCCGAGTTCCGCGGCGCCGACCTCTTCGCCATCCGGATCATCCGGCCTGACGAAGAGATCACGATCGACTACGGGCCCGACTGGGCCGACCTCAACTGAACCGCCACCCCAACACGCCGCGCCCGACGCTCCGCCCGGGGTCTTGAGATGGTTCTGTTCGGTCTACTCGGCGGGTTCGACGGGACGCAGGACCCGGCACGGGTTTCCGGCAGCCACGACGTTGTCGGGAACGTCGCGCGTGACCACGCTGCCGGCACCGATGATCGAGTTGCGCCCGATCGTGACGTTGGAGAGGACCGTGGTGCTCGTGCCGATGGAAGCGCCTTCACACACACGCGTCGGCTCGACCGACCAATCCTCCTGCGTTTGCAGACGACCCTCGGCGGTCGCACGGGGGTACTTGTCGTTGATGAAGGAGACGTTGTGCCCGACGAAGACGTTGTCTTCGATCGTGACCCCCTCGCAGATGAAGGTGTGGCTCGAGATCTTGCAGTTGCGGCCAATCACCGCGTTCTTCTGCACCTCGACGAAGGTGCCGATCTTCGTGTGGTCGCCGATCGTGCAGCCGTAGAGGTTGACGAAATCGACGATTCTCACGCCCTCGCCGAGCTTCACGTCCTCGCTGATCTTCTGGAACGCCATGGCGACTCCGGTGCGGTGGCGTCCGAGTCTACGCCGAACGCAGGCGCTCGTCGTGCGCGCCCAGCATCAGCTCCAAGCGACTGCAGAGCACCCTCTCCACGGCCCGCGTGTGCTCGTGATAGGAGATGTCGCCATCGAACATCAGCTTGCGGGCCAGGTTGTACGCCGTATCCATGCGCACGCCGGTCACGCCCACGCGCAGGAAATCGCGCGTGGCATCGTCTCGCGCTAGCGCAACGAGGAGCGGATAGGTCGCGTTCGAAACGAAGCTCACCACAACGAGGGTCGGCGACGCGAGCGCTCGCACCACTTCAGCCCCCTCGCTGCCGAGGAACTCACGCTCCGGAATCCCCTTGCCGGAGACGCGGTAGCGGATCCCGGCACTCTTCAACGCTTTGGTGGTCAGGGAATCGTTCTTTGCCGCGAAGGCACTGGTGTCCGCAGACGCTTGCGCGCCTTCCTCCGCACCGACCGCTCGGACGACGGCCGCCAGACCGTATTTCCAGCCGCGCAGCGTGCGCTGCAGATCGTAGAGGTCGTTGGCCTCGGGGTCGTCGATGAGCAGGGCGGGTGTCTTCTGCACCGTGGCCTCCAGATTCCGAGTCTTCACGCCGCGGCGGCATGGTAGCGGACCGTGATCCTCAAGGGAAGCCGATCCGCCGGCGCAGGAAAGAGGTCGCGTCGCGCGTGCGTGCCGCCACGTTGCGAAGTTGGAACCTGAGGATCCTCTGCAACACCGCGGTGCGCGCCACCATCCCGACGACGGAGGAGACCAGGAGCGCCAGCGCGGCTCCCTCCGGTCCGTAGCGCGGGATCCACACCAGCGCCAAGGCGACGCCCACAGCCATTCCTGCCCAGGTGATCCACAAAAGGCTGCGCACGTGGCCGAGCCCGAAGAGGAAGGGGCTGCCGACGCTGGCGAAAGGCAGAACGAGCGCGCTCGTGACCAGAATCCGGAAGGCCGGGATGCTGTCGGCGTAGAGCGCTCCATAGAAGACGCGGTAGATCTGCGGCGCCAGGAGGAGCAGCGCCGCAATGATCGGAAGCACAGCCAGATAGAGGAAGCAGACGCTCTTCTCGTACAGGACGCGCAGGTCGCGCTCGCGCCCCTCCGCTTGCAGGCGCGAAACCAGCGGCATGATCACCTGATTGATCGCCTGGGCGAGCACGTTGAAGACACGGAAGAAGAGCTTCGCCACGTGGTAGGAGGCGATGCCCGGCGCGTCCATGAGCGCGCCCGCCAGCAGGGTGTCCGCGTGCTGCCCGACGGTGGTGCCCAGCCCCATGCCGAACGAGTAGCGTCCCAGGTGCGCCACACGCGCGGCGGCGCGACGCGACGGGCGTGCCCACACCAGCCGGCCCACCGCCGCGAGGGCGAGGAGCGAGCCCGCGGCGGCTGCACCGGCATGCACCCACTGCACGCTGACCGCGGTGCGCGGGGCGGCGCCCCAGCGCCAGGCAGCGAAGCTGGCGATGGCGACGGCGTAGTAGCCGCAGTCGATCCAGAAGAGCCGCTGCAGCCGGCGATGACCTTCGAGCGTCGCTGCGGCCGCATCGCGCGCGCTCCCGACCAGCATCAGGGTGGCGCTCGGGATCAGCACTGGGCCCAGAGCGGGCTTCGAGAAGATCGCCTGCAGAATGCCCGCACCCGCCGCCAGCACCAGGGCCACCAGCCCGGAGCCCAGCACATACATCGAGCACCCCGTGGCGGCCATCCGCGTCGCCTCCCGCCCCTCCGCAACGAACTTGGTGAGGGGCGCCAGCAACATGAAGCGCAACAGCTGCGCCGCGGTCAGCACGATCGTACTCGCGATCGCCTGCAGGCCCAGCTCGGCGGGGGGCAGGGTGCGCACCACGAGCAGCATGAAAGCGACGCCGAACAGGACCGGCAGGCTCTTGTCGAGCAAGGCCCAGGAGATACGCCGCCAGTTCCTCTCGAGTTGCACCGCTCACCCCGAAGTTTTCGGTTCACTGGATCGCGCCGGGTTCGATACCCTCCCCGGCACGGATTGTCGCCTCGACACGGGAGAAAGGATCGCAGTGATGAAGAAGCTGTGTTGGATTGTGGTTGCGACGCTGATCTCCGCCGCTTCGGCGAGCGCACAGACGCAGTATCAAACCTCCTTCGAGATCGGACTCGGTTACGCGCGTCCCGCCGTGGGGAGGTTCGACATGGCGAGCGTGCTCATGCAGGGAGACGACTACCTCTTCGAAACCGGAATCGGTCTCGACATCAACGGCTCGACCGTTTCGACCGGCGATGAGACGGCCTTCAGCTGGCTCATCCGAGCCGCCGTGCGTCCGATCGTCCTCGGCAACACGCTCGTGCACATCGGCGGCGAATTCTCGCTGCACACGAAATCGGCGATCGACGTGAGCAAGACCCCCACCGAAGTCGGAACCTTGACGGCCGTCTCGGCCCTTTTTGGTGTCTCGCAGCCGCTCGTCGATCACTTCAACGTCTCCGTGCAGATCTATCCGATCGTCCTCGAGTTCGGCAGCCAGGACACGGTCGTGAGGATCGTGCGCGCATCAATCGGGGCGCACCTGCTTTTCTGACGCTCCCGGATCACGACGCACGGGATCATGCCCGGCTCGGTCCGCGGGGGCAAGCGCTCCTAGGCAAGGCGGATGGCCTGGCGGCGAGGCGAATCGACAGCACTGGAGGAGAACGCATGCGGCATGCAGGACGCGCTCGGAGCTCGAGCGCGGGCGCGTATGGTGGCGCCGACGGCGGCCTGCAGCGCACCCGACTCGAGAACGGGCTCGACGTGATTCTCATGGAGAACCATGTGGTCCCGCTCGTGACGATCGAGATCGACGTCAAGAACGGTGCCTACACCGAGACGGCAGAGTACGACGGCCTCTCGCACCTGTACGAGCACATGTTCTTCAAGGCCAACGAGAGGATCCCCGACCAGGAAGCGTACCTGCGCCGCGCACGTGAGCTCGGGATGGAGTGGAACGGCACCACGAGCGAGGAGCGCGTGAACTACTTCTTCACCCTGCATCGCAAGAACCTGCGTGCCGGGCTCGACTTCATGAACGACGCCATCCGCACACCGCTCTTCCGCCAGGACGAGATCGAGCGCGAGCGCCCGGTCGTGCTCGGCGAGTACGACCGCGCCGAGTCCGATCCCACCTACCACCTGATCGTCGCCGTGCAGAAACGGCTCTGGTACGAGCACTACACGCGCAAGAACGTCCTGGGATCACGTGAGGTCATCGAGACGGCGACAACCGAAAAGATGAAGACGATCCAGTCGCGTTACTACGTGCCCAACAACAGCGCACTTCTGATCGCCGGGAGCGTCGACGCCGACACCGCATTCGCCGCAGCGCAGGCGGTGTTCGGCAACTGGAGAGCGGGCCCCGATCCCTTCGAGGCGCATCGAATCCCCCCTCATCCGCAGCTGCGGCAGTCGACGACGATCGTGGTCGAGAAACCGGTGCAGTCGGTGATGCTCGCCATGGGCTTCCACGGCCCGAGCGTCGCTGAGGACCGCAACGGCACCTACGCGGCGGACGTCTTCTCCTACATCTTGGGGCAGCGCAATAGCCGCTTCTACCGCCGGCTCGTCGACAGTGGCCTGTGTGTCAGCGCCTCGCTCGGGTATCAGACGCTACGCCACACCGGTCCCATCCACGCGCTCCTGCGAACGGAGGTGGAACCGTTTCAAGCGGCGCACGATGCCCTGCTCGACGAGATCGCGCACTTTGCCGATGCCGACGCCTTCACGGACGAGGAGCTCGACAACGCCAAGAACCAGCTCGAGGTCTCGCACGTCTACGAAACGGAGCGCCCCTCGAACCACATCCACACGGTCGGCTACTGGTGGGCTGTCGCGGACCTGGAATACTACGAAAGCTACCTCGCCGAGCTGCGCCGGGTGTCGCGAGCCGACATCCAATCCTTCGTTCGCCGTTACATCCTGGGGCAACCGTCGGTCACCGGCGTGTTGATGTCGCCGGAGATGCGAGCGACGATCGGCCGCGTGAAGGGGGAAGCGTGAAGAGCAAACCCGGGGCGCACGGCGCGCCCGTCGTCCGTCTGCGATGTGGCGGCGTGCCGACGCTGCTCTGCCACAATCCGGCGCACGAGGTCGTGGCGCTGCGGCTCTACGTTCGCGGCGGCTCTTCGAGCCTCGCAAGCCGCCACGCGGGTGCCGATGCGCTGCACGCGCGTGTGGCGCGACGCGGCACGCGCCACTACCCGAAGGAGAAGCTGAACGCGGACCTCGCACGGATGGGCACCGAGATCGGCGGCGCCGCGAGCGAGGACTGGAGCAGCTACCGCTTGCGCTGCGTGCGCCGACATTTCGAGTCGTCGTGGCAGATTCTCGCCGACGTCGTGCTGCATCCGCTTCTGGCCGACGACGAGCTGGAGCTCGTGCGCCGCCAGATGCTCGCGGAGATTCGCCAGCGCCACGACGACCCGGACGGGCGCCTCGACGACCTCGGGCGCGAGCTCACGTACGAGGGTCACCCGTACGCCGCGCACCCCGGCGGCACCGAAGAGAGCGTGCGCGATCTCTCCGTCGAACTGCTGCGGACGCACGCAGAGAGTCAACTGACGCGCGGCAACCTGCTGCTCGTCGTTGCCGGCGACGTCGGCCGCGATGCACTGGAGCCGCTCGTGGAGTCGACGCTCGGCCGCCTGCCGGAGGGGAACGGGGCGGCGCAGCTTCCGCCGCCGCTGCGTTTCGCAGCCAGCCGTCTGCACGTGGAAGCGCGCGAGCTCCCCACCAACTACGTGCTGGGTCAGTTCCCGGCACCGGCCCTCGATGCGGACGCGTACGCCGCGACGCTGCTCGCCATGTCCGTGCTGCGCGACCGCTTGTTCGAAGAGGTGCGGACGAAGCGCAATCTCAGCTACGCGCCCGCGGCGGGTCTCGGGAGCCATGCCGCGAACGTCGCTTGGATCTACGTCACCGCGGTCGACACCCGGCAGACGATGCGGGTCATGCTGGACGAGATGAAGCGCATGCGCGACGTGCCACTCGAAGAGAAGGAGCTGCGCGACAAGGTGCAGGTCTACATCACGCGCTACTACCTGCAGAACGAGACGAACCAGGCGCAGGTGGGTTTCCTCGGTCGCTACGAGCTGCTCGGCAACGGCTGGGAGCGTAGCCGCGACTTCGTGAGCCGACTCGAGGCGCTGACACCGGACGACGTGCAGCAAGCGGCACGCGCCGTCCTGCAGAACATCCAGTACGCCTATCTCGGCGATCCCGAGCTCGCGCACAGCGACCTCTTCGTCGACCCGGCGTGACTCGAGGTCGGCTCGGAGGCAACGAATCAAAGCCTGCCGGCACCACGCGCTCCCGCCATCCCATGGGAGCTGTCGGATGCCGGCAGGCTGCCCGACTTCACGTTCACAGAGGGGCGTTGCCCACTCGCTCAGATTCAGAGCAAACGGCGCACCCAACGGCTCCGCTGACGTATGTCGCTGCAATTGATTCTATTACGAATGACGACGGGTGCCAGCGCGGCTGTGAAGACGCAGCGGCGTCCTGCAACTCCTGCAGTCGACCGCACGATTTGCGCAGCGCGAGGGCTAGTACTGCACGGTCTTGCGTATGGCGCTTTCGATGTCGGACTGCTGCGGCAGGATGAAGTGCTCGAGGGGTGGTGAGTAGCCCACCGGCGTGTCGGTCCCGGCGACGCGCATGACCGGCGCATCGAGCCACTCGAAGAGCTCCGACGCGGCCCAGGCTGCGATCTCCGCGCCGTAGCCGAACGTGAGGTGATCCTCGTAGACCACGAGCAGCTTCGCGGTCCGGCGCACCGACTCCGCCACTGTCTCCGCATCCCAAGGCGACAGCGAGCGCAGATCGATCACCTCCGGCTCGATCCCCTCCGCCTCGGCCAGCTTCGCGGCGGCCATCGTGGCCCGCCGCACCACCGCGCCGTAGGTGACCACGGTGAGGTCGCTTCCGGGGCGCACGGTCGCGGCCCTGCCGAAGGGGATGCAGTAGTCGGGCCCCGGGTACTCCCCCTTGGCGTACGGCTGCCGGTAGAGGTGCTTGTGCTCGAGAAAGAGGACCGGGTCGTCACAGCGGATCGCCGTGCGCAGCAGCCCGTTTGCGTCCTGGGCGTTCGACGGCATGACCACGCGCAGCCCGGGACAATGGGCAAAGAGCACCTCACCCGACTGGCTGTGGTAGACGCCGCCCCCTTGCAGGTAGCCGCCGATCGGCACGCGCATGACGAACGGCGCCGACCAGGCGTTGTTCGAGCGCCAGCGCAGCATCGAGACTTCGTTGCGGATCTGCATCATGGCCGGCCAGATGTAGTCGAAGAACTGAATCTCGACCACGGGCTTCATGCCACGCGTCGCCATGCCGAGCGCGCGGCCCACGATGTTGGCTTCGGCGAGGGGCGAGTTGAAGACCCGACGTGAGCCGTACGTCTTCTGCAGCTTGTGTGTGACCTTGAAGACGCCACCTTTGCCCGCCACCTCGTCGACGATGTCGTCGTCAGCGCAGTCGGCCACATCCTCACCGAAGACGACGATGTGCGTGTCACGCGCCATCTCGTCGTGCAGGCAGCGGTTGATGAGACCCACCATCGACTCCGACTTGCCGTTCGCGTGGGGCGCGGTCGCGAAGCGCTCGGATGTGGGATCGACGTCGGGCGAGTAGACGTGCAGGAGCGCCTGCTCCGGCTCCGGCTTCGCCGCCGCCACGGCGCGGTCCACGGCATCGCGCAGCTCGTCGTCCACCTCCCCGCGCACGCTCTCCAGCTCCTCGGCGCTCGAGAGCCCTTCGCGCACGAGGTAGGCGGCGAAGCTCGGGATCGGATCGCGCGAGCGCTCCTCCTCGAGCTCCTCCGCGCTGCGGTACGTCGAGTGGTCGTCCGACATGGAGTGCGCATAGGGACGCGTGACGCGCGCGTGAACGAGTGCCGGACCACGGCGTTCACGGCAGTGCTCCACCGCCTCACGGCAGACCCGCAGGCTGGCGATCGGGTCGGTGCCGTCGACGTCGAGGACGAGAAGATCGGGGAAGCCACGCACGAGCTTGGAGATGTCGCCGCCGGCCGTCTGCTCCTCGACCGGGACCGAGATGGCGTAGCCGTTGTCCTCGATCATGAACAGAACAGGAAGACGCGCGTTGCAGGCGGTGTTGAGTCCTTCCCAGAATTCCCCCTGGCTCGTCGTGCCGTCGCCGAGGGAGACGTACACGACTTCGTCGCGCTCGAAAGGGGCCTTGGCACCATCTCCCCCCTGCGCCAGGTAGATGCCGGCCTCGGCACATCCCACTGCCTGGAGCACCTGCGTTCCGGTCGGGCTCGACTGCGAGACGATGCGCAGATCACGATGTCCCCAGTGGCTCGGCATCTGACGTCCGCCGCTCGCGGGGTCGTCGATGGCGCCCGTCGCCTCGAGCAGCATCTCGTACGGCGTCAGGCCGATCTGCAGACACAGCGCACGGTCGCGATAGTAGGGGTAGAACCAGTCGGAGCCGCCGCGCAGGCAGAGTCCGGCGGCAGCCAGAACCGCCTCGTGGCCGGCGCCACTGATCTGGAAATAGACCTGGTTGCGCCGTTTCAGCTTGATCTCCTCGTCGTCGATGCGGCGAGACGTGTACATCGTGCGATACACGCCGACGAGCTGCTCGCGCGTCAGTCCCAAGGCTTCGAGGCTCTGCATCGACGACGCCATTCCCTCTCCCGGTCTGCAGTTACGAGTCGGCGCAGTATACCATCCGGGGCCTCAATCGAGCCGGTAGCGTCCGGAAGGATCATCCTCCCAGCGGATTTCGTCCACGGGCTCCCGACGCCCCTCTCCCGCGTAGAGTCGATCTGGGAGGTTGATCACGAGTCCCGGCTGCGACCCGACGTTCTGGTATGCATGCACGACGCCAGCCGGCACGACGACGCGTGCCGGCGCGTTCTCTCCCGCTTCGAAACGCATGCGTCGACCCCGGGTCGGTGAGTCTTGACGCTGATCCCAGAGGTAGACGCGGAAGGTGGAGGGCCCCATGAAAACGAAAACGTCCGCTTGCTCCCGATGCTCGTGTGGACCCCGGGCGACGCCGGGGTGGGTTTGCGACACGTAGGCCATCGTGGGTTGGACGTCGAGCTCGTCGCTGCGATAGACCTCCGCCAGCCAACCGCGCGAATCGGTGTGGTAGACGAGTGCCGTCACCTCGACGCCGTCGATCACCACCTCGGGCAGCTGCTGCGCCATGGCGTGGCTCCTCGGTTTCATAACGACGAGGACCGCGCCGTGGCGGTCCTCGTAGCGAAGTGGTGCCGGAAGCGGGATTCGAACCCGCACGGGCTTGCGCCCACTACCCCCTCAAGATAGCGTGTCTGCCAATTCCACCATCCCGGCAATGACTCCGTCGTCAAGGGCTCTGCGTCGTGTCGCCCGCGGCACCCTCTTCCGCCCCGACCGGCTCGCCGATGCTCTCGGTCGGCGGCGACCCCTCGAGGCTGTCCAGCGCGGCGGCCGGGTTGAACGGCGTCGAGGAGGGCGGCAGCTGCACCTGTGAGGCGCGCTGGCGGGCTCTCTGCTGGAGCAATCCCTCCCCGGTCGCTCCGGTCCGGCTCGAGAGCAGCGCCAGCAGGATCGACATCAGCATGAAACCGATCGCGAGCCAGGCCGTGGCCTTGCTCAGAAAGGTCGCCGCTCCACGGCCGCCGAAGAAGGTCTGGGCCGTGCCGCCGCCGAACGCGCCAGCGAGGCCACCACCACGTCCGGATTGCAGGAGCACGACCAGAATGAGGCACACGCAGATGATGACGTGAATGGCGATGAAAACCGTGAACACCAATCAAGCTCCGGGACCGGGATGAGATCACGTCGCCGGGGGCGTCGCGAGGGCCTGAAACCAGGCGAAGTTAGCACCGCGCGCGGTCGACGGTCAATGGAGTCGTCGGCCTCAAGCGGGCGTGACGGCAGCGGCTTCGACGATGGCGAGGAAGGCGCTGGCGTCGAGGCTGGCGCCTCCGACGAGCGCGCCGTCGACGTCCGCTTGTCCCAGGAGCGTTGCGGCATTGGCCGGCTTGACGCTGCCGCCGTACTGGATTCGCGTCTGCTGGGCCACGCCGGCACCGGCCCGCTGGCCGACGAGGTCGCGGAGCAGCGCGTGCACCTCCTGCGCCTGCTCCGGCGTCGCGGTGCGCCCGGTGCCGATCGCCCAGACGGGCTCGTAGGCGAGTGTCACGCGCGCCCAATCACCGGCATCGAGAGCGTCCAGACCTTCGCGCACCTGCGTCGTGACCACGCGCTCGGTGGCGCCCGACTCGCGCTCCTCCAGCGTCTCACCGACGCACACGATGCACTCCAGGCCGGCAGCGAGCGCCGCGCGCAGACGCCGCGCGACACTGGCGTTGCTCTCGCCGAAGTGCTGCCGTCGCTCCGAGTGGCCGAGAATGACCCAGCCGCAGCCGGCATCGACGAGCATCGGGGCGGCCACCTCACCCGTCCACGCGCCGGAGGTTTCCCAGAAGACGTTCTGGGCCCCGAGCGCGATCCCGCTCCCCTGCACGATCTCGCCGACCGCGGCGAGGCTGACGCAGGGAGGGCAGAGGAGGACATCGACGGCGTCGCGTCGGCCCATGAGACCATTGCGGATTTCGAGCGCGAGCTTGCGCGCTTCCGAGGGTCCGCAGTGCAGCTTCCAGTTGCCGGCGATCAGCGGTCTGCGCATGGCGCCTCCGTGACGCGGGAAACAGCGCCCGCGTGGGTTTGGGGTCGGGGTCGGGGTCGGGGCGCACGCAAGCCTCAGCGATCGGTGAGGGCGGCCACTCCCGGCAGCTCCTTGCCCTCGAGGAACTCGAGCGAGGCTCCGCCCCCGGTGGAGACGTGCGTCACGCGATCCGCGAGGCCAAGCTGATTGATGGCGGCGGCCGAGTCGCCGCCCCCGACGACGCTGGTACAGCCCAGATCGGTGGCACGACCCAGGGCGCGGGCCATCGCCTCCGTGCCGGCACGGAACGGCTCCAGCTCGAAGACTCCCATGGGACCGTTCCAGAACACGGTGCGCGCCGCATGGATGCGCTCCGCGTAGTCGTCGATCGTCTTGCGGCCGATGTCCACACCGATCCATCCCTCGGGAATGTCGGTCACCAGCACGGTCTTGCTCTCCGACGCCGCATCGATCGCCCGGGCGATCACGGTGTCTTGCGGCAGCAGCAGCGAGAAGCCGCGCGACTTTGCATCGCGCAGCAATCCTGCGGCAACCTCCACCATCTCCTCATCCACCAGGCTGCCACCCACTTCGTAGCCGAGTGAACGGAAGAAGGTGTAGGTCATGCCACCGCCGATCAGAAGCGTATCCACCTTCTCGAACAAGCGCTGGATCACCTCGATCTTGCCCTTGATCTTGGCACCGCCCATGACGGCGACGAAGGGGCGCTCGGCGCTGTCCAGAGCCTGACCCAGATAACGGAGCTCACGCTCCATCAGGAGCCCGGCCGCGCAGCGCTCCAGAAACGCGGTCACCCCGACCGTGGAGGCGTGGGCGCGGTGGGCGCTGCCGAAGGCATCGTTGACGTAGAGGTCGGCGTAGCCCGCCAGGGCGCGAGCGAACTGCGGGTCGTTCGCTTCCTCACCCGGGTGGAAGCGCAGGTTTTCGAGGAGCAGAACCTCGCCGCTCTTCAGGTTCTCGACGATCATGCGCGGCTCGTCGCCAATGCAATCGTTCGCGAACTTGATCGGTGTCTCGATGTAAGCGGTGAGACGATCCGCCACCGGGCGCAAACCGTACTTCGGGTTCGGCTTCCCCTTCGGTCGTCCGAGGTGGCTGACCAGGATCGGCGTGCCACCCTTGTCGAGGATCGTGCGAATCGTCGGCAGGCTGCTGCGAATGCGCCTGTCGTCCATGATGTTCTGCTGCTCGTCCATCGGCACGTTGAAGTCGACGCGCACCAGAACGCGTTTGCCCGCCAGATCCAGATCTGCCAGCGCCAGCTTCGCCACGCTTCCCTCCCCGCGCTTCGACATCGTCTAGACGAGTGTCTCGATGAGCTCCGCCATGCGCTTCGCGTACGCGAACTCGTTGTCGTACCAGGACACCACCTTGACCGACTTCTTGCCGATGACGGTGGTCGACAGCGCATCGAAAACCGAGGAGTGCGCGTTGCCGATGATGTCGCTCGAAACCAGCGGCTCTTCGGAGTACTCGAGCACACCCTGCAGTGGAGCCTTCCCCGCCGCCTCCCGGACCGCCTGGTTCACCTGCTCCTTGGTGACCTCGCGCCCGAGCGTGACGACGAGATCGACGACGGAGCCATCGACCACGGGCACACGCATGGCCATCCCGTCGAGGCGTCCCTCCAGTTCGGGAAGCACCTTGGTCACCGCCACGGCGGCGCCGGTCGTCGTGGGAATGATGTTCACGTTCGCGGCGCGCGCGCGGCGCGGATCCTTATGGGGCAGGTCGAGAATGCGCTGGTCGTTCGTGTAGGCGTGCACGGTGGTCATCAAACCGTTCTCCACGCCGAACGCCTCGTGCAGCACTTTGACGACGGGCGCGAGGCAGTTCGTCGTGCACGACGCGCTCGAGACGAGATGATGCTTCTCCTTGTCGTAGAGATGATCGTTGACGCCTTTGACGATCGTGATGTCTTCGCCCTTGGCGGGTGCCGAGATCAGGACCTTGCGCGCACCCGCTTTCAGGTGTTTCTCGGCGCCCTCGCGCTTCGTGAACAAACCGGTGGACTCGATGACGACCTCGACGCCGAGGCCTTGCCAGGGCAACTTCTCGGGATCACGCTCAGCCAGCACCTGGACACGCTTGCCGTCGACGTCGATGGCGTTGTCCACGGCGCGCACCTTTCCTGGAAAAGGGCCGTGCACCGTGTCGCGGGACAACAGGTGTGCGAGGGTCGCCGTGTCCGTGATGTCGTTGACGGCGACGACGTCGACGTTCGAGTTCCCGTGCAGGTGCCGGAACACGATGCGTCCGATGCGACCGAAGCCATTGATCGCCACCTTGAGAGCCATCCTGTTTCCTCCTCTGGTCCCGAGCGTCGCCGGAAGCGTCGAAGCGCTCACCAAGTCTTGGGTTCCGCTTTTTCTATCACAAAACCCGCGTGGGTCGATAGTGGCTCTCCATGGAGGCATGGCAAACGCTGAGAACCACGCACGGGAGCGAGTCCGCGACATCGAGCGCCGCGAGAGCGGCCGCGCTCGTGGCACCCGTCGTCACCACGTCGTCGACCAGAACGAGGAGCGCGTGCCGCCGTGGAATCGCTCGCTTGCGCGCGAAGGCACCCTGCACTCGCGCGCGCCGCTCCGCGTGCTCGAGCTGGGCGAGGGGCGGCGTGGCCACGCGCCGCACCAGGAGGTCTTCGACGACGGCGCAGCCGATCCGGCGCCCCACCTCCTCGGCGAGCAGCCGGCTCTGATTGAAGCCGCGCTCGCGCAGGCGCTCGGCGTGCAGCGGTACGGGAACGAGCAGGAGGGGTCGCGGCCGCAGGGTGCGCCGCACGCGGCGCGCCATCCACGCCCCGAGCCACGGAGCGAGCTCCGGAACACCGCCATACTTGAAGCGGTGCAGGATCTCGAAGATCTCCGGACCGGGCTGGAAAGCGCTCAGGTGCAGGACTCCGCCGCGCGGCGCCGCGCACCCGATCGCCGGGCGCAGACGCGAGGCACAGGCGCGACACAGGAGCCGCAGAGGCACTTGCAGCGCGCCGACGAGTGGCCGGCGCAGCTTGCCCGACTCGAGGCGGGAGGCGGGGCGTGCGCGCGACGTCTGCGACGCAAGATCGGCGTCGCAGACGCAACACGACTCCGGGAAGAGCACCGCCAGCACGTCTTCGACTCCCCGTGATACCCATCGCAACAGCGAGCCTGCCGAGCCCCGGGTCATCGTCGACGGGAGAGGTCGGGCCAGTTGGCTTCGGACACCAGCGCGTGCTCAAGCGAGGCCGAGGCTGCGGCGCATCGCTTCGAGGGGCGGGTCGATGCCGGTCCACAAACCGAAGGAGGCAGCACCCTGGTGCAGCAGCATGTCGAGGCCGTTGCTGCATCGCAGACCGGCGCTGCGCGCCCGGCGCAGGAGCGCGGTCTGCGGCGGAGCGTAGAGGGTGTCGAGGACGAAGAGCGCGGCCGGCGGCGCCGAGAGGAGAACCGGGAGAGGGTCGTCCGGTTGCATTCCCACCGGCGTCGTCTGGATCAGGACAGCCGCATCGCGCAATGCCCGTGGCGCGGCGTCGAGCGGCGCGCAGGAAAGCGCAGGCAGGGCTCCGCGCCAAACAGCGACGACCGCATCCAGCATCTCTTGCGCCCGTACCGGTGCGCGGTTGAGGACGCGGACCGCGGCCGCGCCGGAGTGCAGCGCACCCGCCACGGCGGCACGTGCCGCGCCGCCCGCTCCGACGATCACGACCACGGCACCGGACATCGTCACAGCGTGCTCGTCGAGCGCCGCCAGGAGACCGTGCACGTCGGTGTTGAAACCGCGCAGAAGCGGTGTTCCGGAGGCGGTCGGCTCGAAGCGAATCGTGTTCACGGCTCCTGTCAGGCGTGCCTCCTCGTCGAGCGCGTCGACAAGCCCGACGATGGCGTGCTTGTGCGGCAACGTCACGTTGATGCCGGCGAGCGGGCCGGACGCCGCCTGCTCGCGCATGCGCTCGACGCTGCGCTGCAGCTCCGCCGCAGCCACCTCGAAGCGGAGGTATACGGCGTCGAGAGCGCTCGCGGCGAAGGCTGCGCTCTGGAAGCGAGGGGAAAGCGAATGCCGCACCGGTTGGCCGAGGATCCCGAAGACGCGGGTCGCGGAGGTGCCCCGATAGCCCACAGCACGCGCACCGAGCTGGATTTCGAGTCGCCGATTCACGAGCCTACGGGGCGCGCGGCCTGGCCCGGATGCGACGTCGCCGTCGACGCCGTGGACACACGCGCAGGCGGCGCGTGACGGGTGGAGTACAGCAGGAGAAGACCGATCAGGAAAGCGCCCACGCTGATCAACTGGTTCACCGTGCCTCCACCGACGATGTAGACGTTGGCTTCGTAGTAGCGGAAGAAGTCGAGGGCGAAACGTCCTGCGGAGGCGAGCATCAGATAGAGCGCGAAGAGCTGCCCCTCCGGCCGCCGCGCACGATCCCAGAGCAGGAGGATGAGCAGGATCAGGAGTCCGATCGCAGAGGAGTACAGCTGTGTCGGATGCAGCGCGGTGCCTTCGAACAGGTGCCCGCTGAAGGTGTCGCTCGGAAACTGCACACCGAGCGGCAGCTCGGTCGGGCGCCCGTAGCAGCAACCGTTGAGGAAACAACCGACCCGGGTCAGCCCCAGGCCGAGCCCAAGACTGGGTGCCATGATGTCGGCCATGCGCAGGAAGGGAACGCCGCGGCGTCGCACGTACCAGAACGCCGCCGCCATCGCCGCAAGGACGCCACCGTACATCGCCAGGCCGCCACGCCACACGGCGACGAGGTCGAGGAGCGAGCTCATCTCCTCGCGATGAAAGAGCACGTACATGAGCCGGGCTCCGACGATCGACGCGAAAACGATGACGAGCGCGGTATCGAACACCGTGTCGGAGGAAACACCACGCGCCGGAGCTCGACGCGCCGCCAGGAGAATCCCGAAGAAGAAGCCGAGCGCCAGCATGAAGCCGTACGAGTGCAGCTCGAAGGGACCGAGCTTGAACAGTGTCGGATGCATGAACCCGTCCTCGTTCACACCCGCGGTGCCGCGCCCGCGCCAGGCGGGGCGCCGCAAGCAACTGAAAACTATTCACCTACAACGCTGGCGTCAATACTCTCGCCAGCGCGCGCCGAGGTTGAGCAGGACCCCCATCAGGAACAGCGTGACCAGCAGAGAACTTCCCCCGTAGCTGACGAGCGGCAACGGAATCCCGGTGACCGGGAGCAGCCCGACGGTCATGCCGACGTTCTGGGTGACCTGGAACATCACGTAGCTGGTGATCCCGAAAGCCGCGTAGCGCACGAAACCGTTGCGTGCGCGCGCGGCGAAGCCGATTCCGCGCACGACCAGAAGCGCAAAGAGCGAGACCACGAGGACGGCGCCGACGAAGCCGAACTCCTCCCCGACGACCGAAAAGATGAAGTCGGTGTGGCGCGCCGGCAGGAATGCGAGCTCCTTCTGCGTTCCCTCCATGAAGCCCTGACCGAGAAAACCACCCGCCCCCACGGCGATTTTCGACTGCGCCACGTGATACCCCTGCCCCATGGGATCGATGCTCGGGTCGAAGAAGGAGACGATCCGCTGTTGCTGGTACTGGCGCAACCTCTCCCAGAGCATCGGTTCGAGCACGTGCACGGAGGCGTTCACCACCAGCATGCAGATGTTCTCCAAGAGATAGAGTCGCCGCCACAGCGTGACGCCGAACACCAGCACGACGAAGACGAGCCATGGCCACAGGGTCGCGTGCTGCGTGCGGAAGTAGAGATGCAGCAGGAAACTGATCCCGGGGGAGACGAGAAGCAGCATGTGCCACAGCTTCAAGCCGCGCCAGTAGAGCAGGGGCCCGAGGATGGCGAAAAAGACCAGGGACGTGCCGAGGTCGGGCTGGCGCAGGATGAGCCCCACGGGTGGGAGCACGATGCACAGGGGCAGGATCACGTTGCGCAGGCGATTGCCGTTGCCCGCAGAGCGCGCCAGGTAGCGTGCCAGGACGAAGACGACGGCGATCTTGGCGAACTCGGAGGGCTGGAACTGCACCGGACCCAGGCGGATCCAGCGCTCCACCCCCGATCCCCCGACAAGGAGGACGGCGATGAGAAGGAGCAGAACGACGGCGTACTGCAGCCACGCGGTCGCCTCGAGCAAGCGAAAGGGGAGGTGAAAACCGACGTAGAGTGCCCCGAGCCCGATCACGATCCAGACGATCTGGCGCCAGAACACCCCCTCGCCGACGTCGAGCCCGCGCTGCCCCAGATCGAGGACCGGGGTGCGGGTGACGCTGTAGAGCGTCACGAGCGACAGCAGGAGCAGCGCCAGGATCGCCCCCAACGCCGGGCGATCGACCTGCTCGGCGAACCGGCGCAAGCCCAGGATGCCGGCAGAATGACTCACGAGGTCTCTCCACGCACCAGCCTGCGCCGCTGCAGCTCCGGCAGACGCCGCCAGTACGCGACGCCGCGGTCCTCGAAACCGAAATACTCGGCCACGATCTGGCGGGCAATCGGGGCGGCCACAGCTCCACCATGACCGGCGCGCTCCACGATCACGGCGCCCGCGATCTCCGGCTTGTCGTGCGGCGCCAGGAAGATGAACCAGGCGTGGTCCTCCTTCTTCCCGGGCGTCTCCGCCGTACCGGTTTTGCCTGCCACGATCAGAGATTCCGGCAGCGCCGCATGCCCGGTGCCGCGCTCCCCCACCACGACGTTCAGCATGGCGCGACGCAGGAAACGCAGGACCGAGTCGTCGAAGATCCCATCGCGCTCCACCTCGGGAGTGACCGCGCGCACCACGCGCCCGCGCGCATCGACGACGCGGTGCACGATCTGCGGCTGCACGAGCGCGCCACCGTTGGCGACGGCGCACACCAGGCGCGCCAGCTGCAACGGCGTGACCAGCACTTCGCCCTGCCCGATGATGCAGTTGACGGCGACCGCCCAGGTCCAGCCGCGTTCGCCCAGGACGCGATTGTAGTAGCGAGTGTCGGGAACCAGGCCATCCGCTTCCGGGAGCGCAAAGCCGGTGCGCGCCCCGAACCCGAGCTGCCGCGCCGTTTGCGCCAGACGATCGACCCCGAGAGCGCGTGCTTGCTGGTAGTAGTAGACGTCGCAGCTCTGTGTGAACCCGCCCAGCATGGTCAGGCTGCCATGCCCCTCTTCCTTGTGACAGCGGAAGGTGCGGATGCCCACCTGGTACCAGCCGGGACACGCCTGCTTCCATTCGCGGACGCGTGCAATGCGATGATCGAGCAGAGCGGCACTCGAGACGACCTTGTACGTGGAGCCGGGTGGGTACGCGGCCATCGAGTAGCGGTTGAACAGGGGGGTGAGCGGGTCGTTGCGCAGCTTCTCGTAGTCGGCGCTGGAGATGCCGATGGCGAAGCGGTTCAGGTCGTATCCCGGCTTGCTCACCGCGGCCAGCAGCTCTCCAGTGCGCACGTCCATGACGACGGCGGCACCGGCGCGACCTTCGGGCCACATGCGTGTCTCGATGGCGTGCTGGAGATCGAAGTCGATGGTCAGGAAGACGTCGTGGCCCGCAATCGGCGGCTCCGCCTTGTCGACGAGCTCGAAGAGCTCCGCCCCGGCAGCGTTCACCTGCACCCAGCGCCTGCCGTCGAAGCCGCGCAGCTCCATCTCGCTCAAGGCCTCGACACCCGACTTGCCTGCGACGTCTCCCAAGCGATAGGCGCGCGCTCCTTCGGATCCGTCCACCTGCTCCTGCGTCACCTCGCCCACGTAACCGAGGACGTGCGTCGCGAAATCGCCGAAGATGTAACGGCGACGCCCACGCGCATCGAGCCACGCACCGGGGTAACGCTCCAGATTCTCCTCGAATTGCGACAGCTGTGCCTTGCTGAGATTGCCGAGAGCCTTCACCGGGTCGTGGCCACGCCGCCGCTGCCGCAGCGCCTGCCAGCGTGCCTGCGCCGCCGTGGTGTCGACGCCGAAGTCGTGCGCGAGCCGCGCCAACAGGGAATCGTTGTGCATGGCCGTCGCGTCGATGAAGAGTTGGTACTCGGCGACATTGTCCACGAGGCTCTTGCCCGTACGGTCGCGGATGACGCCGCGCGGGGCCACGACGCGCTTGATGCGAAACTGGTTCTCTCGCGCCAACCTCTCGAAGGTGCGGTGTTCCAACACTTGCACCTGGAAGAGGCGGACCGTCAGCAGCGTGAAGACCGCAACGACGATCACGTAGGCACACTGTGTGATGCGCTCACTGGCTCGCGATGCGAGAGCGGCCAAAGCGGCTCGACCTCCTTCCCGACATCGGTGCCAGGAGCGCGAACGCACACATCCCAACGAGTGCCGTGTAGACCGCCGTCGGCAGCGTCCGGGTGGCCAGCGCGAGCATGATCTCCGACAGCACCAAGCGCATGTAGATCGTCAGGTAGAGCAAGTCGTGGAGGATCGTCGCCACGAAGAGCACCGCCACGTGGGTCGCCGCGGTGCCGGCATCGAAACGCTCGCGCAGTGTGCCGAGACCGTGGCCGAGCAGGGACTTGGCGAGCGCGTTCAAGCCGAGGAAGGCGGGATTGGTGAGATCCTGCCCCAGGCCGATCAGAAACCCGGCGGTCGTCCCGGCTGTCGCGCCGCGGCCGAGTGCGATCATCGCGGTCGCCACGAGCGGCAGGTCGGGACGGATGCCGGCGATGCCGAGATGCGGAACCAGAGTCGCCTGCAACGCCAGCGCCACGTAGCCGACGAGGATCGGCATGAGGATCGACACGCCTAGTCCCCCCCTTCCTGGAGCGCCGCGCCTTCGTGTGCCTGCAGCTGGTACAGCAGGCGCGCCTGCTCGGGCGGATAGAGGATCTTCTCCTCCCAATCCACCACGCGCCGCACCACGAACACGTCTTTCAGGCCGGCAAAGTCGACGTGCGGGCGCACCTCCACCTGCTTGAAGAGGCCGTCGAGCGAAACCTCGACGCGCGTCACCACGCCGACCGGGATTCCGCGCGGGTAGACGCCGCCCAGACCGGAGGTCACAAGCGGATCGCCGACCAGGACGTCCTCGACGGCGTCGACGCGATCGAGGCGGAACTGGTTGCCACGCACCCAGCGCAGAATTCCGACCACCGCGCTGCGCTGGTCGCGCACACTGACCGCCATGTCCGGACTTGCCAACGTTTCCACCAGAGCGCGCTGACGCGTGACGTTGCGGACGCGCCCCACTAGGCCCGAGTACGCCGCCACCGGCATGTTGGCATCGAGGGAATCCCCGACGCCGCACGCCAGCTGCAGGGTCTTCTGGAAATGATCGGTGGAGCGGCCGACGATTTCACACGGCATGAGGTCGGGAAAGCGCTCGGCGGCGAAGCCCGCGACGCGCCTGAGCTCTGCGACCTCGTCTCGATACTGCAGCAGCCGCTGGCGTTCGAGATTGAGCGTGGCGACGACGCGCCGCAGCTGGCGATTCTCGCGCCGCAGGAAGAGGAGATCCTGGGTCGTGCGCGCCACCGCTTGCACCGGTGCATAGAGGCTGGCGCCCAGCCCGCGCGCCAGGTCAGCCTGGAGGCTGCGGTCCAGAGTCAGGAGCAAGGTGGAAAGAAGAAGCGCCACGCCGACGAGCGTGCGATCGCGGTAGCGTCCGAACAAACCACGGAACACCGTCCACCCTTCCCCGCTTCGGCGCGCTCACGTCAGTCGCGTCCCGCCGCGATCAACACCTTTTCGTAGTAGTCGATGTCGTCGAGGATCTTGCCCGTGCCGAGAACCACACAGGACAGCGGATCATCGACGGTGTTGATCGGCAGGTTCGTCTCCTCCTTGAGGAGCGTCTCCAGCTCGCGCAGCAGAGAACCCCCACCCGTCATCACGATGCCGCGATCCACGATGTCGGCCGAGAGCTCGGGCGGACAGCGTTCGAGCGACAACTTCAGGGCATCGACGATGGCCATGATCGGCTCGCGCAAGGCTTCGCGAATCTCGACCGAGGAGATGCGCAGCACCTTCGGGATTCCGGCCACGAGGTCGCGCCCCTTGATTTCCATCTCGAGCTCCTCCGGCAGCGGCGCCGCCGACCCGATCGTCTTCTTGATGTTCTCCGCCGTGACGTCGCCCACGAGGAGGTTGTAGGTCTTCTTGATGTGCGTGACGATCGCCTCGTCCATCTCGTCGCCGCCGACGCGAATCGATGTGTCGCACACGATGCCATCGAGCGCGATCACCGCGATCTCGGTGGTCCCACCACCGATGTCGATGATCATGTTGCCGCTCGGCCGGTTCACGGGCAGCCCGACGCCAATCGCCGCGGCGATCGGCTCCGCGACCAGAAACACCTCGCGAGCCCCCGCGTGCTCCGCCGAGTCACGGACCGCGCGTTTCTCCACTTCGGTGATCCCGGAAGGGACGCAGATGACGATGCGCGGCTTGACGAAATGGCGTTTGCGCTGCGCCTTGCGAATGAACTCGCGCAGCATGATCTCGGTGACCTGGAAGTCGGCGATGACGCCATCCTTCATTGGGCGAACCGCCGTAATGTGGTCGGGGGTCTTGCCAAGCATCGATTTCGCGTCGTTGCCAACCGCAACCACCTTGCGGGTCTGGTTGTCGACGGCGACGACGGACGGCTCGTTGAGAACGATTCCCTGACCCTTGACGTGCACGACCGTGTTGGCGGTCCCGAGATCGATCGCCACGTCGTTGTTGAACATGGCCCCAAGCTTCTTAATCATCACCGCGCCATCCTCTGCGACGGGAGCTGCCTTCAGAAGTGGCCGCTCGCCTTCAAGCTCTCGAACGCTCCATCCCCGATGATCACGTGGTCCAACAGCCGAATCCCCACCACGTCGCAACAGCGGCCCAGGCGCTGCGTGAACTCGATGTCTTCGCGACTCGGCTCCGGAATCCCGGTCGGATGGTTGTGCGCCACGATGAGCGCCGCCGCGCTGGCCTGGATCGCAGGCTTCAGCACCTCGCGCGGGTGCACGAGCGAGGCGGACAACGATCCGATCGAGACGGTGATCACGTCGATCACCTGATTCTTCGTGGTCAGAAGAACCGCCACGAAGTGCTCGCGGTCGAGGTCGCGTAGCGCTGGCATCAACAACCGGGCGACCCTCTCCGGCGAATCGACGACCCCGCGTTTCAGCGGACGCCCGTACACCAGACGCCGTCCGAGCTCGAGGCACGCTTCGACGCGGGCCGCATGCTCGGGGCGGGTGCTCGGAACGCGGAGAAGCTCGGCGCACGAAGCGTGGGACAGGCCGCGGAGGCTTCCGAAATGTCTCAGGAGAAGATCAGCAACGTGTGCTCCGCCCCCGCCGAACCCATCCAACACCAGCGTCAGGAGCTCCCGGTTCGAGAGGTGGCGCGCTGCCGGACGCTCCTCCGAGCGCCCCCGCCGAGCTCCGAGAGGTCCCGCCGGGACCGTCCGGAGAGGCTTCACCAAGCCACCCCCAAAACCCTGTAACCACTTGTATTAAAAGCAGCTACAGCAATCCACACGCTAGCACGATGGACCTCGGTTCCGCAAGCGATTTTCTAGGGCATCCGAGCGCCCACGAGCCTGCAGCAAGAAGTGTGCTTCCGACCGGGACGGCGCTGCCGCGCGGGTGACGGTCTCGCATCCAGGGCGCATACTGCGGCGCGGGGCCGACGAGCGCCAGGCGCCAGGCGTGCTCGGGCCCGGCGCCAGGAGAACGACATGAAGATCGCCATCGAGGTGCCCGGCTCGACATCGAATCTGGGACCCGGTTTCGACTGTCTGGGGATGGCGCTCGACGCGCTTCTGCACGTCGAGGTGGAAGCGCTGCCGCATCGCGGGCTCGAGATCCGCGTCGGCGGGCCCCACGCGCACGATCTCCCGACGCAGTCGGACAACCTGGTCTATGCCACTCTGCTGCGCGTTCTGCGGCGACGCGGCGTGGAACCCCCCGGGCTGCGTCTACGCATGCAGAACGCCATCCCGGTGGCGCGTGGACTGGGATCCTCGGGTGCGGCGATCGTCGCTGGCGTCGTCGCCGGTCGACTCCTGTGCGGAGAAGCAGCGCTCGACCGGGACGAGCTCACCGCGGAAGCCGCAGCGATCGAAGGGCATCCGGACAACGTCGCAGCGAGCGTCCACGGCGGCGCCGTCGTCGCGGCGTCGGTCGACGGTCACGTGCACAGCACGCGTTTGCCCATCCCGCCCGATCTGCGCATGCTTCTGCTGATTCCGGATCACCCGGTGTCGACGCAGGAGGCGCGTGCCATCCTGCCGCCGCAGGTGGCGCTCGAAGACGTCGTCTTTAACCTGGCGCGGATGGGATCCCTTTGCGCGGCGTTGGCGCTGGGCGACCCGCACTCCCTGAAGATGGCCATGCAGGACCGCCTGCACTCGCGACACCGGCTGGCGCTCGTGCCTGGCCTCGCGGAGGCGCTGGAGAGCCTGCTGCAGGAGAGCGGATGCCGCGCCGCAACGATTTCCGGATCCGGCCCCACGCTCATCGCCTTCTTCGACGAGTACCCGGCACATGCAGGGCGGGCCGCCGCTCGACTCCTGCAGCGGCACGGCGTGCGCTCCCGGATTCAGAGCGCCCGGCCACGAGCCCACGGCGCCCGCTGGACACACGAGCCTGGTTGAGGCGGTCGACCGCGATCACAAGCTTCTTGACGCTCCCCCGGGTGTGCCGAGCAGAATCCCCCCGTGCAGCTCCTGGTGCAGAAGTATGGCGGGACCTCCCTTGCCTCCACAGACCGCATCGTGCAGGTCGCGCGCCGCATCGTCGATGCCAAACACGAGGGGTACTCGGTCCTCGTCGTGGTCTCCGCCATGGGATTGACCACCGACGAGCTGCTCAGCCTGGCCAGCCAGATCACCGAGCAACCGCCGGCGCGTGAGCTCGACATGCTGCTGACCGCCGGAGAACGCATCTCGATGGCGCTGCTGTCGATGGCGCTCCATGCGCAGGGCCACGCCGCGGTCTCCTACACCGGCTCGCAGAGCGGCATCATCACCGACACACACCACGCCGACGCGCGCATCCTCGACGTGCGAGCTGCGCGTATCGAGGAAGCACTCGCGGCTGGACGCATCGTCATCGTGGCGGGGTTCCAGGGCGTGAGTCCGGAGCGCGAGGTCACGACACTGGGTCGCGGTGGCTCCGACACCACGGCCGTGGCCCTGGCTGCGGCGTTGGGAGCCGTGCGCTGCGACATCTGCACCGACGTCGACGGCGTCTACAGCGCCGACCCGCGCCGCGTGCCGCGCGCTCGCCGACTGTCCGCGCTTTCCTACGACGAGACCATGGAGCTAACGGCGCACGGTGCGCGCGTTCTGCACCCGCGCTGTGTCGAGATCGCGCGCCGTTTCGGGGTTCCTCTGCACGTGCGCTCCTCGTTCACGAGCGCCAATGGGACGGTGATCGGAGCAATGGAGAAAGTCGAAACCGCGGTCATTCGTGGAGTGACATGCGACGAAGATGTGGCGACGATCCGCATGGCCGCCATCCCGATCGCGGAGAGCGCCGCGCTCCTGGAGATCCTGGGGAAGGAAGAGGTCGCAACGCGCGTCGTGGTGCAGAGCGGCGGCCCGGATCGGTGTGACGTCGTCTGCCTTCTGCAGCGCGACGACGCGGTGCAAGCCACCAACCTGCTGCGCGCGCACGTCGAGTCTGTCGGCGGCACGCTGCGGCACGATCCGGATGTGGCTGCGGTCACGGTCGTCGGGCAGGGGATCCAGAGCCACCCGGGAACGGTGGCTCGGGTGCTGGCGGCGCTGACCCGAACGTCCGTGCCGGTGCACCTCGTGTCGAGCTCTGCGATTGCGCTGACCTGCGTCGTCTCACGCTCGCAAGCGACCATCGCCGTGCGCGCGCTGCATGCGCAGCTCGGCCTCGACGCTCCGACTGTGGAGGGGCCCGCCGCGTAGGAGTGCGCCCGCCGCGCGCTGGCGACGTGGGCGCGCCTCGGGGCTCACGCACGCAAGCTCGGTTTCCGGTGCGTCGGGGTGTTGCAAGCGCAAGCGGTGCAGAAGCTCCGCCGCAAGCTCGTGCGCGCCGCGGCGCTGCGCCAGGCGTGCGGCGCGATAGAGAGCCCGCGGGACGCCGGAGGCCTTCGGGTAGCGACGCCAGTAGCTCGTGTACGCTTGCTCCGCCGCGTCGAGCTTGAGCGCACGCTCCAGAAGCTGCGCCACGTGCAGCTGCAGAGCGGGACGCAACACGAAGTCCGGACGCCCGCGCTCCGCCTCCCGCATGATGCGCTCAACTCGGTCGAGACGTCGCCCACGTGCCAGCTGTTCGCACGCCGCACGGTACTGCTCGTCGGCTTTGTCGTGATCGTCGGTGAGTCGGTACGTCCGAGCCAGCTCCAGCCTCCCCTCCGCATCGCCCGGCTGGCGACGCACGTACGTGATCAACTCTCCCTGCGCGGCATACCACTGCGCCCGGGCGAGATAGCTTCGACCGCGGTGCAGATGCTGCTCCGCCATGGCCTGCCGCCTAAGACCCAACATCAAGGCGAACCCCACGCCGGCAGCCAGGCCTCCGAGATGGGAGCCCGCGGCGACCTGCACCGCGCCACCCTGCGTTTGTGTCAAGACGACGGCGAGCTGCATCAGCAGCCAGAGGAAGACGGCCGCGCCCACCGAGATCTGGCGCGAGCCGGCACGCGTGTACGCTTGCAGTGGCATGAAGGCCCAGTAGGCGACGCGCAGACGCGCAAAATAGAGTCTCACGACGAACAAGCCCACCAGTCCGGAGATCGCGCCGGAAGCACCCAGGATGCCGTAGGCGCTCGCACCCGGCAGGAGTCCATGTGCCATGGCCCCTTGAACGAGGTTCCCGCACACGTTGCAGGCGTGATAGAGGAGCAGGAAGCGACGTGCGCCGAGCCGATCCTCGAGTGCGGGACCGAAGACGACGAGCGAGATCATGTTCGAGATCCAGTGCAGCCAGTCTGCATGCAGGTAGGCATTCAGCAACAGTGCCGATGGGCGCGGGAAATCGGGCACGTAGACCAGGAGCTCGTACTGCTCCCACATCCAAGCGGGGCACAGCCTCGAGAGCGCGAAACCGAGGAGCGAGGCGGCGACCAGGCCCCACGTCGCCCAGGCGCGTCGTCGCGTGCGCACGTCGAAGCCGAGCGGGAAGTAGTAGAAAAAGTAGAACATGGCGGCCCTCGTGGAGTCGACGCGGGCGTGGACGCCCTCACCGCTTCTGCAAGCAGTGATCCCGTTCGCGCCGGGGCGCGTCGTGCTCCTGCGCGTCGAGCGTGGGAGCTGCGAGCAGGGGGATGGGGTCACATGGAGCCGGGTGGTGCGTCGCTGTGGGGGAGAATCCGACGCGTCCCGCGCAGCATACCGGCGAGCTCCGCATCGTAGGCTGGCGCTCCCGTTGCGAGAGAGTTGCGGCGCACGTGGCCGCGCGCGTGCAGGTACTCGCGCGCACCGAGGGCCACGGCCACGTGACTGATGCTGTCACGGCCGAAGAAGAGCAGATCCCCCGGCACCGGCTCCTGCACGACCTGACCGCACTCGAACTGCTGGTCGGAGTCGCGCGGCAGCGGCACGCCGTGGAGCCCGAACACGAACTGCACGAGTCCGGAGCAATCGAATCCTTTCGGGCTGCGTCCACCCCAGACGTAGGGAACGCCGATCAAGGTGTGCAGCGTCGACAGGATGGCCTCGCGGCTCATCGGCCAATCCGCGGCGCCTGCGCGCACCTCGGAAGCGTGCGCCCAGCCACGCGTGCCGCCGGGAATCTCGATCTCCAGCCAATCCGATTTGCGTGCTCCCGCGACGACACGCGTCCCGAGCACGCTCTCGGCGCGCGCCGGTGTTGTCGTACCGGGCGTTTCACGAAGGCGCGCCGTCGCGACCTGGATGCGGGCGTTGACCGCCTGCGCGAAACGCGCCGGCACGGTCGGAGCATGCAACCGCAGGTGCCAGTCACGAAGCCAACCGACGTAGCCGTCGGGAAGCCGCGCGAGAAGCCAACCCTCTTCATGCAGGAGCGGCTCGAGGACCTCGCCCTGCAGAGCTTGAGTCACCTGCTCGGCTGCGTGGCTCGGATCGCGCCGGACGTCCGCAACGCTCGCCGTCACCCAGGCGCATTGGGCGCGCAGCGTCGGAACGGGGAGCTCCACCGCGCGCACGTCGGCCTGCGGCAGAGTCTCGCGACTGCGTGACAGGAGACGCTGCAACAGCTTCGCATCCGACGACTCGATGCGATGCCCGCGTGCGTCGCTCGCGACGCGGGTGTAGACGGCGCGTGGCTCCCGCCCGCTCTCGGCGTTCGTCCTGCGCACGATCTCCTCGAGCTGCGCTTTGACGTCCATGAGTCTCCTCGACCCGGCAGCGCCACGCTTCAGAACCCCGGGACGTTGGTGCGGAGCAAGGCATACTCCCCGCTGCGATCGCGATCGACGAAGAGGAAGACGCCCTCCTCGTAGGTCCAGCGCTCCATGCGTTCCAGCGCCTGCGGCTGCCCGACGGCTTCCACCCGCAGCGGGGCCCCCATGCGGATGTAAACCCGACCGCGGTCGCTGCGCCAGCCCGGAATCGAAGTCGAGAAGTGGGTACCCACGTAGCGCAGGCGCTCCTGGATCACGGCGTCGAACTCGTTCTCCGGCGTTGCGGGGTCCGGGTCGCGACGTCGCCAGAACTCCCGCCACAAAACGCCGCGCTGCTCGGCCGGAACCTGGTGCAGCGAATCGAGCTCCGCGGGGGTGAGGATCAGCCGCAGGAGGTCGGCACTGCCTGCGACTCCCACGAGCGTGGAGAGATCGGCGATCCCCACCTCGAAGCGTCGCGCGGTGGTCGCAAGGCGCGTGCCCCGGCTCGCCTCGAGCTCCAGGCGGTAGACGCCGAACGCGGGCATGGGCATCTCCAGATCGAACGGAGTCACCGCACCCTGTGCGTCGACGCGCCGGGAGCCCTGGAACACGATCGCACCGGCGTCGTCGCGCAAGGCGTAGGTGACCGCGAACGCGGCCGTCTGCAGCGTGGGTGCGAAGTCGTACAGGAACGAACGCACGCGCAACGGGGACTCCCCCTCCTCCACGTAGGCACGCCCCTGCTCGACCCAGCTCGCGCCGCCCTCGAGCCGCAGAAGGAGCGGCTCACCCAGCCGCAAGCCCCCATCCGCCTCGCGCACGTCGAAACGACGGCGCCAGGCGTTGCCGAGCGCCGTTCCATCGACGAGCAGGTGCAACACCAGCTCCTGCTTGCCAGGCTGGGTGCCGAGCTCTCGCGTCCGTTCGTAGAAGAGGCCGCTGCCAGCGGCGACGTCGACGACGTCCGTCCACGCATGGCCGTCGAGTGGCTGCCCATCCGGAGCCGCAATCGTCGCGCTCAGGACGACGCGAGCGCGATTCTCTTGGGCGCGTGCGCGCAGCTCGCTCCACGCAATGGAAACCGCAATTCGATAGAGGGGCTGAGCACGCGAGTCCCATGCGATCCAGGCGTACAGCGTTTGACTCGCCGGAGCCTCCTGCTGCCAATCAGGCGTCCCCGCACACGTGACGAGCAGTGCCGCCGACGCGGTCAGCAGCAGTCGCCGCTTCACGCGACACCCCCACCCGCGCGCACGTCGCTCTCGATCCGACCGTCGCGCAGGCGCACGATGCGGCGGGCGTGGTGGGCGACGTCATCGTCGTGCGTCACCATGACGAGGGTATTGCCGGCGGCGTGCAGTGCATCGAAGACGCCAAGGATCTCTGCACCCGTGCGGCTGTCGAGATTGCCGGTGGGCTCGTCGGCCAGGATGATCGACGGTTCGTTGACCAGCGCTCGCGCGATCGCCACGCGTTGGCGCTGGCCGCCGGAGAGCTGGTTCGGCTTGTGTTGTGTGCGATCGGAGAGGCCGACGGTCTCGAGCGACTCCTGCACGCGCGCGCGCCGCTCCCCCGTCGGCAAGCCGGCGTACAGGAGGGGCAGCTCGACGTTGCGCGCCGCGCTGGCACGCGGCAGCAGATTGAAGGTCTGGAAGACGAAGCCGATCTCGCGGTTGCGAATCGCGGCCAGGTCGTCGTCGGCGAGTTGCCCGACGTCACGGCCACTCAGACGATACGTCCCCTCTGTCGGCGTATCGAGACAGCCGATCAGGTTCATCAGGGTGGACTTGCCGGAGCCGCTCGGCCCCATCACAGCCACGTATTCACCCTGACCGATGACGAGATCGACGCAGTCCAGGGCGCGTACGCGCTCGGCGTCGCGCATGTAGTCCTTCACCAGACGGCGCATCTCGATCAGCATCCGGCCGACGCTCCGGCCGCTTTCGCCTTCGCTGCGTCCGCGCCGTGCCCATCCCTGCGGTGCATCTCCGGTTCAGAGCTGGCTGAACGGCCGGCCGGTGGCGCGAAAGAGCTTGGCGCGCGCAATCAGGAAGTCGACGATCGCTTCCACCTCGGCCGCCTTGGTCGAGGTGAGGTCGGATTCCGCCGTGATCGTATCAAGAATCGTCCCGGCGCCGACGCGGAACTTCTCCTGCGCCAGGCGCAGATCCTCCTCGGAGCGCACCACGTTCTCGCGCGCCACGACGAGTCTCTCCTGCGCCTCCTGCAGCTGGTTCACGAAGTCGCGGATCTCCTGCATGGCGTCAAGCTCCGCCTGGCGCCGGTTGTACTCGGCGATGCGCTTGCGGGCCTTCTGCTGCGTGACATTGGTCCATGTGCGGTAACGATCGAAAATCGCCCAGTTGGAAGCGAAAAACCAGGAGCGGTTGAGGTTCTGCTGCGCACCGAAACGGAACTGCGATTCCTGGTCCGTCCAGGTCACGCGGTAGCCGAAGTCGAGCGTCGGAAAGAGTGGTCCGCGCGCCACGACGACACGTTTGCCTTCCGCATCCTCCGTCTTGCGCAGCGCGTGGATGTCGAGTCGGTTGGCGATCGCATACTGGACTTCTGCCTCGAAGTCGACCTGGATCGACGGGATTTCGGCGATCGTCGTGTCGATCGCGAACGGCGTGGAGCGGAAGAGGTTCATCGAGTAGATGAGCCGATCTCTCGACTGGCGCTCGCCATTGCGCCGCTGCACGAGCTCGAGACGAGTCTGCCCCAGCTGCACCTGCGACTTGAGGACGTCGCTCCGCGCCGCGGATCCGAGGTCGTACAGTGCTTGCGTGCGCTCGAGCTGCTCGCGGGCCACGTCGACGGCCTCGGTGGAAACGTTGAGCAGCAGCTTGGCGCGCAGCAGATTGTAGTACGCCTCGATGACGTTGGTCTGTACGACGGTCTCGAGGTAGAGCAGATCGAGCTCGTCCGACTCCACGTCGTCGCCGGAAGCCGCGATGTTGTAGTAGTTCGCCAAACCGTCGAAGAGGCGAATGTTCGAGGACAGCTGGTACTGCGTGAACCTGGAGGTCTCGTCCTGATCGATGGTGAAGGGCTCGACCATTTCGTCGAACGCCACCGGTATGAAGCGGCTACCCTCGGTTCGGATCGAGTCTGGTGTGAACGATATCAGACGCCCACGCTCGAGGTCGAAGTCGGTGCGCGTCGACCTCGACGTCGTAAAGGACCCGCTCAGATCGGGGCCGAGGTTGAAGATGGCGTTGATCCGCGCGGCCCGCGCCTGGTCCAGCTGAGCCGACTGGATCCCGAGGCGGGTGCTGCCATCCAGGGCGATCGCCACCGCATCCGCAAGGGTCAGAAACCCCGGCACCTGGGTCGGCTCCTGGGCCGCGCTGCTGCCCACCACCAGGCCCCCGAGGGCTACGACGAAAAGAGTCTGGACGGCCCGGCGTGGGCGCCCGACGCACCGTCTCATCGGTGAATCACCTCTCCAGTGTGGGGAAGGATGGGGTCCACCACCCGACCGCTTGTCTGCATGAAACGGCCGCAGGGACGCGGCCTTCTCCTACTACGCAAATGCTCGCAACGGGTTGCAGCTCCTACGATCCCGGCGCACGTGGCAGGGTCGTGAAAGACACCCGCACCGCCTCCGCCTTCTTCATCTCGGCAAGGGCCCGGTGCATGAAGGTGTAGCGCGTGCGCTTGTCCGTATTGACGGCCACGATCAGCTGCGGGTTCGCTCGCAGCTTGGCCGCGAGAATCGGGGCGATCTCCTCGTAGCTGACGTAGAAATCGTTGATCATGGGGCGCCCCTGCGCATCGATCCAGATGTGCGCGATCTGCTCCTGCGGCTGGCGCATGGTGTTCTGGGCCCGCGGCAGATCGACGTCGAGGCCCGCCTCCACGCGCAGGATGGCGGTCGTCATGTAGAAGATCAGGAGCAGAAAGGCGATGTCCGCCATCGACTCCGTGGGGATGCGATAGCGGCGCATCACCGTGCGCTGGAAGCGTCCGTAGCGTCGCCTCAAGGCCCCTCCTCCAGCATCTGCAGGGCCACGCGCCGGCTGTCGGCGGCGCGCACCCGATCGAGGATCGACACCATTGTCTGGTACGACGCATCCGGGTGCGTCTCCACGACGACGATGAGCTCCGACTGGCCGAGCGCACGCCGCTCTGCGTTGCGTGCTCGCAGCTGCGGCGTGATCTGCTCCAGGGTTGCAGGGCTGCCATCGACGGTCACGCGACCATCCGCGAGGCCGCGAACGCGAAACACCTCGCTGGCTTCAACCGTCACGCTTGGGCTGCGCGTCGCGCTCGGAAGCACGAGGGGCAAGCCGTGCTCGACGGCGAAGACCGTGCTGGTGATGAAAAAGATGAGGAGCAGGAAGGCGAGGTCCGGAAGCGACGCCTGGGGAATCTCCTCGACCACACGTCGCCGCCTGAGGTGCCGCATCGAAATCTCCGGCGGGTGCGGCCATACGACCGCACCCACCCATACTTCGTTACTTCAGCTCGTCGATCGTGTTGACCAGTTCGCTCGAGCTCTCCTCCATCTCGACGACGAAACGATCGATCTGAGAGAGAAAGAAGTTGTGAAAGAGGCTGGTCGGCACGGCGACCAGGAGTCCCGCCTGCGTCGTGATGAGCGCTTCCGAGATCCCGCCCGCGACCAGCTTGGCGCTCACCTGGTCGGCGGCCGCGATGGCGTCGAAGGCGCGGATCATCCCCGACACGGTGCCGAGGAAGCCGAGGAGTGGCGCGATCGTGGCAATCGTGGCCAACCAGATGAGACCACGCTCGAGGAACGACATCTCCACGGCGCCTGCCGTCTCGATCGCCTTCTCGACGGCCTCGGGGCCACGGTCGGCTTGTTTGAGCCCCGAGAACACGATTGCGGCGATCGGTCCCCGTGTTTGCTCGCACACGCGTTCCGCAGCCGGAACACCTTCGCGTCGCACGGCGTTGAGAATATCGGACATCAGCGAGCGCGTGTTGGTGCGTGCGCGCACCAACGTGATACTGCGTTCGATGATGAACGTCACAGCAATGATGGAGCAGAAGAGGATCGGCCACATGAACGGACCGCCTCGATTGAACCAATCGAGCACGACCCAAACGCGTGAGCGCTGGGGCGCCGTGGTGGTCACCGCTCCGTGACCGCCCGCCGGGGGCGCCGCTGCCGGTGGCACGATCGCGGTGGCAGTCGTATCCACCGCCTCCGGCATGGCCGCCTCTTCAGTCATTGGACGTTCGGGCGGCTGCTGCGTGCTGGAATGCTGTGCCGCCACCGCCCCTACCAGGACAGTCAGAGCGAGCAGACTGATCAATACAACTGGTCGAGTCTTCTTCATGATCGGATGGCGTGCTGTCGGAGCGACGGCAGCTCCCCCTTTCAAGATCTGAACGCGTTCGATTCGCTGCGCCGTGGCAAGCGAGTGACCGACCCCACCAACCCCACAGACCCCACTTAAGCCCTTGGGAAATGGCCCAGTTACCGCTGAAGCGCGGCAAATATAGCCTCTCGCCCCGGCGCTGTCAACGCTGCCGAGGATCGGCGCCGCAGCGCGGCAGGCGCTAGAAGCTGCTCGCGAACAGGCCCGGGATGTCGAGTGTGGCAGACGACTTGCGCAGCTCGAACGCCCCGAAACCTTGCGTGTCGGCAAAGAGAAGGCGGAAGCCGGTGTCGATTCCGACCACATCGCGCTCGAGGAGCGGCGCGCCGCGCCCCGTGTAGAGCCACAGCTCGTACGCCACGAGCTCGCGACCGGGGCCGACGACGCGGGTCGCCTCCTGACTCAAGCGCACGTTCGCGGCGGGTGAGCGCACCGATTCACTGATGTTCCCCTGGACCTCGAGATCACCGATCGAGTAAGGATCCTCCACTTTCTCGATGAGCCCCTCCACGCCCTGGCCGGCGAGGTGGCTCGGGACCGCTTCGGACTGGATCTCGTTGGGCGGGCCGAAGCGAATGAACACCTTGCCACGGTGCGTGAGGGCACCACGGACCCGTTCGGAGAAGTTCGCGTCGGCGTGAGCGACGCGTCGATGGAAGTCTTCGAGAACTTCGTTGTAGGCCGTATCGGGAGAGGGATCGTTGCGCTCCCAGAAAGCATCGAGGTAGCTTTCCTTCTCGCCCAACGGCAACGACTTGTAGAGCTCGTACTCCTTGTCCGTGAGCACGATCTCCGCTTCCAGATCCAGATCACGCCGTGATTTCTTCCAGGAGCTCAGCGACCAGGCGACGTCGAAGCTGCGCTGTGCGCCGACCGCCCCGTCGGGTGTCACCGCCATCAACGCCAGCACGTACTGCCCCGCCGGCAAGGTGTTGACGCTGGCGTCAAAGGCGACGGCGTGGCGCCCCGCGAGCGCGACCTCGAGCGAGTCGCGCAGGTGGACTTCGCCAGCGCGGTCATGCACGGTCATGTCGACGCGGGCGCTGCCGCTGCCGTAGAGCGTGCTGTGCACGTGCAACGAGTCGTTCAAGAGGCCGTAGACGCGCGCCGCGTAATCCTGCCGGGAGTTGTGCCCGACCTTGAACACCGGGTCAGCGAGCGCCACGGCGGCATGGAGGTCGGGAACCCGAACCAGCATGCGCGCGGTCGCATTCGTGTGCTTGTGGCGCAAGCGATCGAGCAGCCCTTTCTTGAGGCGCGACAGATTCTCGACGAAGACCTCGAAGACGTAGTTCCCCGGCGCCAGCTCGAAGGAAAGCTCCACCAGCTTGTAGTCCGTGTCCCGCAGCGTTGTGCGGTCCTCCACCTGAAGCGGCGTTTCGACTTCGGCAGCGGCAGACGGTTTGACACCGCCAAAGTCCTCGAGCACCTCCTGCACGCGGCGATCCGCGCGCTGCGCCTCCTGCTCTTTGGAGTCCTTCGGATCGTGCTCCATCGCTTCGAGTCGTGCCAACGCCTCGAGGGCGCGCTCTGCGTCGTAGGCGCGTGCCTGCACGCGCATCTCGGCAACGTTGGCGTCGGCCTGGTCCAGCAAGAGACGAATCGGAAGCTGCGTCAGCACGCGGCTGATGGCGCGTCCTTCGCTGCCACGTCCCGTTGCTGCCACGTCCATGTTGAACTCGAAATCGCCGCGTCCCAGTCCGGCGTGGAGCGAGGACGCCAACGTCCCCAGCGATGCCTCCTCGGCGGCGGCGCTCGAGGCGATCACGCTCGTCAGCGCCGCTGCAAACGAGACCCGGAGCGACCTGCGACCTTTGATTCCCATCTCCGACTCCCTTGCATTCGCGCCGTCAGAAAGGAACCCGCCTGGGTGGTCAGGCGGGTTCACGGGAAACGAGTCTCCGAACGGCTCCCTGGGGCATCGACCTCAGTAGCGGAAGTCCAGAGAGATCCGATGCACGCCGCCCAGCACTTCCATGTCGACGAACGAGTAGTCGACTCCGATCGCCGTCGACTGGCTGGTCTGCAGCGCAATCCCGGCGCCCGCCGCAAAGGCTTCCGCGTCGTAGCCAACGTTGTAGCCACCACGCAGGAAGAGGAACTGGTTGTAGCCGTACTCCAGACCGAAGTTCGTGCGCTCCGAGTTGTCCGAGGGGCGCGAGAACTCACCGACACCGAGCAGCGAGTGCGGCCCGGCACGGTACGCATCGATCGCCAACCCCACTTTGAACACCGTCGGCAGCTTCGACGAGCGGTTGTCGAAATCGACCTCGGCGCCGATGCTCTGCACCGCCATCCCCAGCTTCATGCCGCGGATGCCGATGCGGTACTGCAGCCCGAAGTCGGTGACGATCGTATTGACGGAGCGGTCCGCGAGCCCCATGTGAACCCACGAGAGCGTGACACCAGCCGAAAACTTGTCGGTGAAGTAGCGACCGTACGAGAGGCCGAACGACATGTCCCCGGCGTCGAACTGCTCCCCGGTGCCCTCCTGACGGAAGACCGTGCGGACAACCTGCGGGTCCATGGTCAATCCGCGCGCGTGCAACGAGACCTTGCCGCGGATGAAGGCGGGCGAGAACGTGAAGTTCGCGTAGTTGAGGTTGATGTCGGCCGGCCATTCGGTGTGGTGCACCGCGACCACGGTGCCGTCCACGTCGACCAGACCGGCGGGATTCCAGAACGCCGCAGAGGCGTCGTTGGCAACCGCGGTGAAGGCGCTGCCCATCCCGGTCGCGCGCGCGCTGATGCCGATCTTCATGAATTGCCCTGCGTAGGTGCCGACTTTCTCGAAGATCTCGGAGGCCACACACACGTGCGGCACCAGAACTCCGATCAGGGCCAAGGTCAGGACTCGTTTCACCTTCAACCTCCAGATCGGGCGGCTACCACCAGCCACCGGTTCACGTGCTCCGGCCCTATCGGATGATGACGAACTTGCCGACGAAGCGTTCCCAGTTCGGGTCCTCCGCCTCGACGGCGAACAGGTAGACACCGCTCGTCACCTCCTGTCCATTGCGGCTAACCAGGTTCCACGGGAGCGACGCGAAACCGCGCGGTGCCTCGGACGCGGAGGTGGCGTTAAACGGCAACTCGATCACCATATCGCCGGACAACGTGAACACCGTGACCTTGCCCCGTGCCCTCGGGAGGTGGTGGAACTCGATCTTGGTGCCGGTTGGATCATCGTTGTTCGGCTCCAGTAGTGGCCATTTGCTCATGCTCTCTGTCGTGGCCGGATTGGGCACGACGTAGACTTCCTGTTTCACCCTGTCCCCGTCACTCCAGGCCTCTGGCGGCAACGGATCCGTGGGGGGCGCGATGTAGATGAAATTCGAGGACGGATCTCCAGCCAACCCGGGTCCAGCTGGCTCGAGCTGCCCGCTGGGACCAGGCGCAAGCTTGTGATCCGTGGCGGTCAGCGAGTAGAACGTATGCCGGCCGGCGTGGGGTGCAGGCGCAACTTCCTGACACATCCCGAACTTGTTGCAGCGCGTCAAGACTGGTCCCGAGGCGGTCTGCACGGGCGCGCAGTCGCCGTTCGATGGACAGGGACCGAGGACGCAGTCGGTTTCGTCGTTGGCGTTGTTCACACACCCCGACGTCTTGAACGGTGGATCGGTGTAGCGGTAGTAGCGCACCCCCTGTGCCATGTCCTTCGCCGTATCCAACTCGGCCGACGAGAAGCCGGGAAGGTCGGGAGGGTCGAGGAACGGGTGCTGGGCGAACCACTCGCGATAGAACTCGATCGCCCGGTCCGGGATGTCTGGTGTGTAGCGAATCGCATCGAGCCCGGTGTCGGAACCGATGTTGTTGCGCGGCAGATCGAACTCGGCCAGCAGCGCCCAGAGCTCTGAGCCAGGCCCCGTTTCCGTGCTCGAGCCGAGAGGACGCGTCCAGTTGTCGGCGCGCCAGATCCGGTACGACTCGAAGTCGACCACGTTCAGGCGCAGGTCGGGTGTGCGCTCGCTGAAGTTGTCCCAGAGGAGATCGACCGCGTTCTCGCGCGCGACCAACCGCATCCTCGGTGGCGGCGGCGCCGTTCCGACGAGCCAGTTGACGAGACACTCCTTGCCGTCGACGCCGGTCGGGAACCCCGTTTGCTCTTCGATCTGACAATCGGCGTTGATCCACTCGCAACCGTCGGCGCGCACCTGGACCCAGCAATTCTCGTCGCTCGGGGGTGCGGTCACGCAGTTTTCGAATCCCTCGCACCACGTCAGCTGCCCCTGTTCATTCGTGTAGGCAGCGATGGGGAAGGTGAGACCCGCGAGATCCGGGCCGCACACGGGCGTTTCACGCCCCACGACGCCCGTGCTCGGATCTTCGTCGCAGTCGAGGTAAACACCGTCGTAGGTCAGCTGGGCCTGCACCGCGTTCGCGAGCATGCCGTCGAAGCGGTAGCCGATGACCAGCGCGGCCTGGAAGCCGAGCGAATCGCCCGGCTCGACCGAGAGGAACTCGGTGTCCCCGAACGGCGCGCCGAAGGGCCCTGCCGACACCAGCATACGGTAGTCGTCCGCCTTGCGCGCCAGCTGCGCCGGCCGCAAGCCGGTCATCGGATCCGCCGGCGGCAGCGGCTTCGGGTCGGTTCCAGCGAGCGTGCGGTAACGCTCCTCGTCGTTCGAGGGATCGCCCCCCTGCTCGAAGGCGGACTGTCCGGAGAACATCCGGAAGTTGTTCAGGCTGACGAAGCCTCCACCCGTCTGCGCGCCCGGATCCTGCGCTCCGAGAAACATCAAGCCGATGTAGCCATCGGCGGTGCCTTCGTCACCGTCGTCGTCGAACATGTAGCCGATCGACACCTTCACGTTTTTGAAGGTGTTCCCGAGACGGGCCACTTCGATTCCTTCCCAGAAACCGGCCCAGTCGTCCTCGGACACCTGCTCGCGTTCGCGCTCGCCGATGTCGCAATCGGCGAAGAAGCCGACGTATGTATCGAGGAGCGGCTCGAAGCTCTCGTTGATCAGCCGGAAGTCGAAGGCGATGAAGTCGTCGATGAGCTGGTCTTCCCAGCACAGAGACGACTGCTGCACACGGAACCCGAGCGGCACGTGCTCCGGCTGATTGAGCTTGATGTTGGGGTCGACGTCGCTGTACTCGCAGAAGAACATCTGGTTGGAGATGGCCGCATAGTCCTCGTCGATGCCGCCATCGCCGTCGTTGTCGCGGCCGTCGAGCCAGTCCTCGTCCTCCATCCCGTCGCGATCGTCGTCTGCGTTCGGCGACGGCCGGCGCGCCCCGCCTGGCGCCAGCTCGCGCGTCCAGTAGATGCGATCGAACTCACTCAAACCGGGGCGGAACTCGAGCGCGTAGACCGCCGTGGTCACCGCGGGCTCGGCGTTCTTGACGGCGCCGATCCACAACCCCGCCACCCACAGGTATTCCGTCTTGCTCCCGGAAGGCCACTGCGCGGAAGGTGCACTCTCGAAGCTCAAGCGTGACCCGGGCGCCGAGCCGATCAGACCGAAATTCGTGACGTGCAAGAGGATGTTGCCACAGTTGTGGACGTTGTCCCCGTCCAGCTCGAGGATGCCACGCATCCCCGGATAGGTGGTCCCATCCAGGAGGTCCGGCGGAAAGGTCATCGTGCCGCGGGCCAGTGCCTGCGATGAGCCGCCGAGCACCAACGCCAGCACGATTCCTGCGACCTTTCTGCATCCTGTCGTTGTTCTCCTCATCACGCCTGCCTTTCCGGCGCGGGTGGACGCCCCGGTGTGTTCGTGACCCTAGAACTCGAATCCCAATCCAAGCCGGAAGAGCCGGCGCTGCCCAAAGACGCGTGGATCGTTGACCGGGAAGAACTCGTCCCGGCCGTCGCCATCCGTATCCTGCAAGTATGCGCCCCCGAAGTTCCCGGTCTCGGTCGCGTACGACGTGTAAGCCGCGTTTGCGTTCTCGAGACCCGGAAACACGATCGGCGAGAGATTGACGACTACGCGGTCGTTGAGAAGATTGCGGCCGTCAAAGAAGAGCCGCAGGTTGCGCCCATAGATCTTGAAGAACTTCTCGCCCCGGAAGTTCAAGATGTTGGTCGACGGGAAGCGGCGCGAGTTCTCCAGCAACGGATCCTGCTTCTTCTCGAAGCGGAAGGTGGGAGTCCACGGCAAGCCGCTTCCGTACTGGTGCACGAACGTCGCCGACCAATCGCCGGCGCGGGCGACGGTCAGCGTCGTGTTCAGCGTGTGACGCTGGTCCCAGTCGAGGGGCAGCTCGCCGGTGGGGATGAAGGCGAATCCAGCAGCTTGGCGACCGAAGTCGGGATTCGACGAGACGCCATCCGCGAAGGAGAACGTGTAGGAAACGTCGAAGGCGAAGTTGTTCGCAAACGCCTTCGACGCGCTCAGCTCGACCCCGCGGCTGCTCGCGAAGGCGCGGTTGATGTAGCGGAAGTTGCGCGTCCCGGTGGAGTCGTCGGTTATTTCGATCGACGACAGCAACCCAAAGTAGTCCTTGTTGAAGATGGCGAACTGGCCGGAGAGGTTGTTCGAGAACTGGTGCTTGATGCCGGCCTGGTAGGAAATCGACGTCTCCGGCTGCAGATTCGGGTTGCCCAAAGTGCCGATCGCCTGATTCACGTCCTGGGACGCAAAGATGAAGTTCTTGTCCGGGAACTGGACGAAACGCCCATAGTGGAAGTGGAACACATCGCGATCGGTGATCGGGAACGCCAACCCCAGACGCGGGCTCCACTGCGTTTGCCAGCGCTGCACGTCGCTCCGAATCTCGGTGTTGTTGATCTCCACGCCGATCCCCGACCCGGGTGAGAAGAAGTCGAAGCGAATGCCGCCGTTCACGACCATGCCCTCGTACTCCCAGCGATCCTGGACGTAGAGGGACCCCTCGGGGTTGAAGTTGTGGAAGACGTTCCGGTCCAAACCGTACGGGCCGCCGAAGTCGTTTTGCCGCCCTGGAGAGGCGAGCGCCGCGTTGTTCAGATCGTTATACTGGAGGAGCACCCCACCCTTGACCTTGTGGCCTCGCCAGCGCTGCGTCGTGATGTCGGTACGCATGATGTAGCTGACGGTGTTGCGTCGCTGGTAGAGCGGATAGTCGTAGGCGAGCGCAAAAAAGGGCACGTCCGGATCGGTGTAGTAGTCGACGTTGCCCACGCGCACGGGCCCACGACCGGGGAGCCAAACGAATTTGCGTGCGGTGTCGAATTCCTCCGGGGTCGCGCCGTTGACGGTCGTTTTCACGTCGAACGCCAGACGCGAGAACTTGACCTCGTAGAAGGTCTTCGGCGAGATCGTGTGCGTCAGCGTCCACTTCGCCTGCTGGCTCGTGTTCGAGGTCGCGACGACGTGCTCGGCCGAGTTGTAGTACACCTTGTTTGTGTCGCCGGCGTCGCCCTCGAGCTCCGGAACCCACGTCGAGATCGGATTCTGGAAGCCTTCGAACATCACGAAATCGACGAACGCATAGAGCCAGAGCTGCGGGTCGGGATCGTCGCCCTGAAGCTGGAAGTCGATGACGCGCACCGCGCGGATCACCTGGTTGCCGGAGACCGGCATGAGGCAGTAGGTGCATTCCGCGTCGTCGTTGATCGAGGTGTAGGTGGCGTTCGCCGCCCGTTCGCGCCACGGCCCGTCGTACATCGTGACGCTGCCCTGGATCACGAAGAACCCGCTACGGAAGCGGTTCGGCCGCACCCGCGGGAAGATGACGATCCGGGACGTGTAACCCTCGGTCGTCCAGTTGTGCACGTAGGGATCGACGACCGACTTGGAGAGCGTGAGCTCACCCGACATCTTCACGCCGCGCGACAGGCGCCAATCGAGTCGCCCCTGGGTGCGGAAGCTGTTGTTCGCGCGCTCCTTCCACTTGATCCCGAGGAACTCGTGCTGCTCGTAGCGCTTGGTCGTGAGGAACTCGCCATCCTGGAAGGTGCCCTCGCCCGAGATGTAGTACGTGAGGTCTTTGAAAGGGGTCGGGCCCCCGAAGCCGAGGGAGTAGCGATCGTAGTTCGTGTAGGTCTTGTCGGCGCGACCGTAGTCGTCGGTCGTGTAGCGGAAATTGCCCTCGAAATTGCGCCCGCCCGACTTGGTCGTGAAGTTGATGACGGCCGAGTTGGCGTTGCCGTACTCGGCGTCCATGCCCCCGGTGATCAGCTCCGACTGCGCCACGGAGAGGAGCCCGAGGTCGACGCTACCGCCCGAAAGGGGGTCGTCGACGGGCACGCCGTCGATCTGCACCTGGATCTCGTTCGAGCGGCCGCCGCGCACGTGCAGCTCGCCACCCTGGACGACGACGCCCGTATTGAGCGCTACCGCCTCCTCCACCTCTTCCACCGGAAGCGACAGAATCTCCTTGTCGGTGGTGACGTGAGAGACGTCGGAAGCCTTGACGTCGACCTTCTTCGCCTCACTCGTCACGGTGATGGTCTGCACCATCCCGGCCACGCCCTTCTTGAGTCGGAACTCGAGGATCGTGGCCTTGTCGGCATCCACGCGCACGTCGGCAATCGTTTGCGGATCGTAGCCGACGAAGCTCGCCTTCAGTGAGTAGGTGCCGACCGGCACGAGATTGATGTTGAACTGGCCGCCATTGCGAGCCATGGAGCCCATCGTCGATCCGAGAATCACGATGTTGCAGAAATCGAGCGGCTGGCCGGAATCGCGATCGACAACGGTCCCTCGGATCGAACCGAATTGCGTCGTTTGCTGCGCGTGTGCGGCGAAGGCGAGCGTCAGACTGCAAAAGAGCGCACACGCAAAGAGTGAGGCACGCGAGCGTAGCACTCTGGCCATCAACTCACTCACTCCCCTCTAGAGATGGCTCCGGCGGTAACGGATTTCGGACAACCCCCCACGACAGCGAAACCAGTGGGTGAAAGGCTGGTAGCGCAACACAAAAAAGCAAAAGAGAGCCGATTCCAGGACCTCCACGCTCGGTCGGCCGGTGGGGTCGGCGATCGAACTCTCCTAGTCACGCCCGCAGGCATGTCGAATCTTCAGGCACTTTTTGGAACAGGCCCACACGTGGCGCTTGCAATATAAACAGCACGCTAAAGAGTGTCAATCGCTCTGTCAACGTGGAGGTTACGCGTCCAGGCACCCCTCCCTTCGGCTCCGCTTTTCGGCACTCGCCGCGGCAGGCGGGGGCACCAAGAAGCCAGGCCGATGGGTGAGTCGACGCGTGAAATGTATTTGCTGACAAGGAGAAACAAGCCTCGTCTGAGGAGTCACTGCGCCTCGGGGGAGGGGTCGACGAAGCAGCGGACCTCGTGCGACGCCCGCACCCGGCGGGGGGGCGGGTCTTCGAGCCGGCAGCGTTCCACCCGGCGGGGGCAGCGATCGAAGAAGCGACAGTTCCCGGGAAGCCGGGTCGGATCGGGGAGCGCTCCTGGAATCGCATCGAGCCGCTGCGGCCCGCCCGACAGGCGCGGCCGCGACCGCAAGAGCCCCGACGTATACGGATGTTGTGGTGTCTCGAAGAGAGCGTCGCGGGCACCCGCCTCGACGACCCGTCCGGCATACATGACCGCGACCCGCGTCGCCACCTGCGCCACGACGCCGAGATCGTGCGTGATGAGGAGCACCGCCATGCCGGTGTCGCGTTGCAGCTCCAAGATCAGGTCGAGGATCTGTGCCTGTACGGTGACGTCGAGCGCGGTCGTCGGCTCGTCGGCGACGAGGAGCTTCGGGCCGCACGCGAGCGCCATCGCCAGCATGACTCGTTGGCACATGCCGCCGGAGAGCTCGTGCGGGTAGCGGTCCGCGAGCCGCGCGGGATCAGGGAAGCGCACCCTGGTGAGAAGCTCGACGGCGCGCGCCCGTGCCTGCGGGTGCTTCATGCGCCGGTGCGTTCGCAGCACCTCTGCGATCTGCTCGCCACAGGAGAAGACCGGATTGAGCGCGGAGGCGGGCTCCTGGAACACCATGGCGATCTCGCGCCCGCGCAGGGAGCGCATGCTCTCGGAGTCGAGATTCAGCAGGCTGCGACCATCGAAGCGGATCTCACCCGCGACGACGCGCCCCGGATGTGGTAAGAGACCGAGGATCGACAGCGCCGTGACGCTCTTGCCACAGCCCGATTCCCCCACCAGCCCGACGATTTCGCCGCGTCGCACCTCGAGCGTGGCGCCGTCGACCGCGCGCGCGACACCGGATGGAGTCTCGAACTCGGTGGTCAGCTCGCGGATCTCGAGCAGTGGGGCGGCTTCGGCCTGCCTGCGCTTGCTGATGTCGTGGTTCATCCGCGATCCCGCACTCCCTCCTCCGGCAGGTGCGGATCCAGGGCGTCGCGCAGACCGTCACCGAGCAGGTTGTAACCCATCACGGTCAGCGTGATCGCCACTCCGGGGAAGGTCGCCAGCCACCAGGCGGAGTGCCAGGCCCCGCGCGCCTCGTTCAACATGGCCCCCCAACTCGGCACCGGAACCTGCACGCCGAGGCCGAGGAAGGAGAGCACGCTTTCGGCGAGGATCGCGTTGCCCACCATCAGAGTCGCGGACACGACGACCGGCGCCGCAGCGTTGGGCAACACGTGGCGCGAGAGGATCCGCCACAATGGCAGGCCGAGAGCGCGAGCCGCCTCGACGTACTCCTGCTCGCGCAGGCTGAGCACCTGCGAACGCACCAGGCGCGCCGTGGCCATCCAGCCGGTCAGCCCGAGCACAGCGATCACCAGCCAGATGGAGGGTCCCCAGAGCGCGATGATGAGGAGTGCGAGGAAGATGCGCGGGAACGCGATCAGCAGATCGACGAGTCGCATCAGCGCGGCGTCGACCAGACCCCCGACGTAACCAGCCACCAACCCCACGGTGGTGCCGATCAAGAGCGCCAGAAACACCGCGACGAAACCGACCATGAGCGAGATCCGCGCCCCGTACAGCAGGCGTGAGAGCACGTCGCGTCCGATCTCGTCCGTTCCCAACCAGTGGTCGGGACCGGGCGGCTCGAGACCGAGCTTGGCAAAGGTGAACGGATCGTACGGCGCCAGGATCGGTGCGAGCAGAGCGCAGACGCTCCAGAGCGCTACCAGTATCACGCCCGTCATCGCCACGCGGTTTGCGAGCAGCGCGTGCAGAACACGCTCCCAGTGCGCAACACCCGCCACGGACGCGCGCAAGCGCCGCGCATCGAGGAGTGCGCCAAGCCACGCGACGAGCGGCAGCGCCACAAGCGTGAGACCCACGAGCACGGCATCGCCGACACCGCGATCCTGGAGCCGCGCCAGACGCGGCACGAGGAAGAGCGACAGCGCCGTGGCGAGCAAGACGGCGAGGCTCTGCAGGCACGCGCGACGGCGATGATCCAGCTGCCACGCCGTGTATCCGGGGAGCCATGCTGCCGAGTGCAAACCAACGCTCCCTTCACGACTCCAGCCGCACTCGAGGATCGAGGAGCGAGTAGGTGATGTCCGCCAGCAGGTTGCTGATCACGACGGCGACCCCGGAGAGGAACGTCGTCGCCATGACGACGGGGTAGTCGCGTTGCGAGATCGCCTCGATCGTCAGCTTGCCCATGCCGGGCCACGAGAAGACGTGCTCGATGACGACGGTGCCGCCGATGAGCGCCGGAATCGACAGCGCCACGAGCGTCACCACCGGCAGCAGCGCGTTGCGCAGCGCGTGCTTGAGAATGACCGTGCGTTCCGTGAGGCCTTTGGCGCGCGCGGCGCGCACGTAGTCCTGCGACAGCACCTCAAGCATCCCGGCGCGCATGAAACGCAGCGTCGCGGCCGCACCCCCGATGCCGAGAACGAAGACCGGCAGCATGAGGTGTCGAGCGCTGTCCCACACGCGTGCCGCGAAGCCGAGGCTGGCGTGATCCAGGCTCACCATCTGTCCCGGCGGCAACCACTTGAGCTGCAGTGCGAAAACGAGGAGAAGCATGACCCCGAGCCAGAACGCCGGGACCGAGTAGACGAGCAAGGCGCCGACGCTGAGCCCCACATCGACGGCGCGGCCGCGGCGCACTGCAGCCAGGATCCCGAAGCCGACGCCGAGGAGAACGCGGACGAGCAGGGCCCACGCCGCCAGGCGAATCGTGTTGGGCAGCGCGCCGGCCACCAGATCGCGCACCGCGCGTCGCTTCGCCAGGCTGATGCCGAAATCGAACTCCAAGAGGAAGCTCCGCATCCAGCTCAGGTACTGCTGCGCGACCGGCTGGTCGAGACCGAACTGCATCCGCAGCTGCTCGACGAGCTGCGGATCCATCTCCGGATCGGCGTAGCCCTGGAGCGGGTCGCCCGGGGCCAGCTGGATGACGAAGAAGACGAAGGTGAGCAGAGCGAGAATGAGCAACGCCGCAAGGAGGATGCGTCGAATCAGGAACGAGAGCATGGTCCTCCGGGCTCGTCAATCGATCTCGAGTCGCCCGCCCCGCGGCAAGCCCCAACCACTATGTTCACTGCGCCCGCGAGCGGCAAGCTCTGGGCGCTCCGAGACATCGATGGCGCTGCCGCCTTCGACACGCGGCGACCTCAGTGCGGCGTTCGCTGGCGGGCTCGGGGGATCCACCACTCCGGCAGGTTCCAGAACGTCGACACCACCGAAGGACGTGCGCCCTCGACTCGATCGGCGAAGACGACGAAGCGCGGGTCCTGGATGAGAAAGAGGTAGGGCTGCAGTGAGTAGATCCGTGTCTGCAGCTGCGTCAGCAGCGCCTGGCGGCGGAAGCCGGGTTCTGCGTAACGCAGGCGCTGGAGGAGGCTGTCGACCTCCGGGTTCGAAAAGCCGCCGTAGTTGAACCGGTGTGTCGCTTCGGAGTGCCACACGGCTTCGAAGTGGCGCGCGCCCGGATACCAGCGCCCCACGAAAGCCTCGAAACCGCCCTGTTCGACTCGCGCGACGAGCGCCTGGATCGGAAGTGGCCGCACCTCGACGCGGATTCCAACCTGACGCAGATCGCCCGCCACCTCGGCGGCGAGCCGCCGACGCAGCGGCGCGTCGTCGGGCACCAGAAGATGGAAAGCAAGTCGGGAGCCGCGTCTTTCGCGTACACCGTCACCGTCCTCGTCACGCCAACCGGCGCGATCCAGCTGCCGGCGCGCCGCTTCGCGATCGTAGGGCAGGAGTGCCGTCGTGTCGGGGATGCCCATGACCGGCACGACCGGCCCGCGCGACGGATCGCCCTGGCCATGCACCAGATCGCGAATGATGCGATCGGTGTCCACGGCCTGCGCCGCGGCCCGTCTCACGCTGGGATCGGCGAGACGCGCGTCGCGCAGGTTCCAGCCGACAAAGAGGTAGGACGCACCCACGAGCGCGACAAGACGCGCGTCGCGAACGGCCGCCGCTTCGGGCACGCGATCGAAGGGAAGATCTTCGATGACGTCGACCGCGCCTGCGCGCAGCACGGCCAGGGCGGTGTCGGCGTTGGTGGTGCGGACCTCGACGCGCTCCAGATACGGTGGCGTGAAACCCGACGCAAGGCTCCGCTCCAGCGTCAGGCGATGCGGCGTCGACTCGGCGACCCGGAACGGGCCGCAGGAAAGGGGCTTGCGCGTGATCGGCCACTCCAGCAGGCGGCGCGGATCGGCGTCCTCTCCGACGATGTGCGCCGGCAGCGGCATGATCAGAGCGTCCAGGTGACGCTGCGGCAGGAACTCCAGCAGCTCAAAGAAGAGTGTCGAGTCGTCGACGGCCTCCACGTCCTTCACCAGACCGAAGCGTGAGCGTTCGAAGCCGGGAGCGCCGGGGTGCAACATCATCTGTGTCGTGCGCACGAAGTCCTGCGCGGTCACGCGGACGCCATCTTCCCAGGACGCCCTGCGCAAGCGGAAGTGCAGGCCCCCGAGCGTCTCGCCCGCGCGCTTCGCCATCACCCATTCGATACTGCCACGCTCGTCGACTCGCCCGAGTGGAGGCGTGATGTGCTCCATGAACTGCAGGGTCAGGGGCTCGACCGCGCGCACCGGCGTGAGGAAATCGAAGGGCTCGAGGAGAACGATGCGCAAGGTGCCGCCCGGCTCCGGCGCCGACGGCACGTCCTCCGGCTCGGCGCAACCCCACTGCAACGCGGCAAGAAGCAGGAGCGCAACGCATCCGTGAGGCAACCGCGGTGTCCCGATGTGTCGACTCGTTTTCATTGCACGGATCCTGCCGAGAAGAGCTTGTCTTGGATCGAGACCCGGCCGTCCCCGCCGCGGCGGCATGGTAGCACTTCGGATTGCCAGGAGCGGCGCGCTCCCCACCTCGGTCGCGTCTCGCATGGTAGGATGCCGGCATGCGAAACGACGAGACGCTGCAGGTGTTGCTGCAACCGGGGTGCTCCGGCGCCCAGAACATGCGTCACGATGCGCTGCTTCTGGAATCTCAGCGCGACATGTCGGTGACGCTCCGTCTCTACACCTGGGAGCCGCCAGCGATCTCGTTGGGTCACATGCAGCGCGCCGAGGAGCTTCTCGACCTGGAGGCGTGTCGCAACGCCGGGATTGACGTCGTGCGACGTCCGACCGGAGGGCGTGCGATCCTGCACTGGGAAGAAGTCACCTACGCCGTCGCGGCCGCGACGAACGATCGTCGCTTCGGCGCCAGCCTGGCGCAATCGCACACGGTGATCGCGCAGTGCCTGCGGGACGCGCTCGCGCGCCTGGGAATCGCATCCAGTCTGTCACGCCCGACACGCGACCCCGGACGTCGGCTGCTGCGTCAACCCTGCTTCGCGTCGACGGGACGAGCCGAGATCCTCGTCGAGGGTCGCAAGCTCGTGGGCAGCGCCCAACGCCGCACGGCGCATGCGTTTTTGCAACATGGCTCGCTGCTTCTGGGGCGCGGCCACGAGCTTCTCGTCGATCTCCTGGCCCACATGAGCGCCACAGAGAGAGAGAGCATGCGCGCGCGGCTGCGCCAAGAGACGATCACGCTCGCTGAGCTTCGCGCGCGCACCCCGACGTTCGGAGAGATTGCCGGCGCTCTGGTGGAGAGCTTCTCGACTCGTCTCGAGGTCGTGCCGGACACACGTGTGGGGACGCCTTCGCAACGATGTGGGAGGTCGGTCTCCGCGCTCACTCCGCTTCCCCAACCTGCTCCGAATACTGATCCGCCGTGAGCAGCTTCTCGACCTCTTGCAGATCGGTGAGTCGCATTCTCACGATCCACCCATCCTGGTAGGGGCTCTCGTTGATCAACGTCGGCGCATCCTGCAGCGTGGCGTTGACTCCGACGATCTCGCCCGACACGGGTGCGTAGAGATCCGCGACCGTCTTGACGGCTTCGATGCTGCCGAAGGATTCCATCTGCGTGACCGTTTCACCCTCGGCTGGCAGCTCGACGTAGACGATGTCGCCGAGCTCGGACTGTGCGAAATCAGTGATCCCGACGAGCGCCATGCCATCGTCGTCGAGGTTCACCCACTCATGCTCCGATGTGTACTTGAGATGCGTCGGAATGTCCGGCATGTCGTTCAGCGCCTCCATCCATCTGCAGCCGCATCCGCGGCTTCGGTTTCCTCACCTTCGACCTCCGCTCGGGTCACTTCGTCGCCGCCGGTCTGTGAAACGGAAGGGTGACGCGCTGCGCTGGGATTCCGCGCCCGCGCACCGCGACACACATCGGCTCCTCCAGAGCATCGCGCTGCACCAGCGCCATCGCCAGGCTGCGCTGCAACGTCGGCGCGTAGGTGCCGCTGGTGACCGAGCCGACGGTCCGCTCGCCCACCCGCACTTCGAATCCGGCGCGTGCGATCGCGCGCTCCTGCAACTCGAGGCCGACGAGCTTGCGTGGTACGCCCTCCCTCTTCTGTCTCTCCAACGCGGCGCGTCCCACGAAGTCCGCTTTGCGCAGCTTGACGGTCCAGCCCAAGCCGGCTTCGAGGGGTGACACGTCTTCAGCCAGCTCGTTGCCGTACAGACAGAAGCCCACCTCGAAGCGTAGCGTATCGCGAGCCGCCAGACCGACCGGTCCCGCACCGTGCGCCCTCCCGCTCGCGAGAGTCTCCTGCCACAGCGCGATCGCCAGCTCGTGGCTCGCGTAGATCTCGAATCCGAGCTCGCCCGTGTACCCGGTGCGCGACACGGCGACGAGATCACGCCCGTCTCCGGGGAGGAAGTGGTAGTAGGGAAGATCGTGCAGGCGCGCGGCGATCGCGCCCAGGATGCGGGAGGAGCTCAGGATCTCGCGGCTGCGCGGGCCCTGCAAAGCCAGAAGCGACAACGCCTCGCTCCGATCGTGCAGCTCGGTTTCGGGCTGCAGGTGCTCACGCGACCAGGCGGCGATCTTGGCGTGATTCGCAGCGTTCACCACCATCATGAACTGCGTGGCGTCGAAGCGGTAGAGAAGCACGTCGTCGCGCACGCCGCCGCGCTCGTTGCAGAGCGGCGTGTAGAGCGCGCGCCCCGGCTGCAGCGACGTGACGTCGTTGGTCGCGAGATGATCGAGCGTGGGCAGGGCCCCCGGGCCGCCGAAGAAGAGCTCCCCCATGTGACTGACGTCGAAGAGCCCGGCGGCGCTGCGCACACGCTCATGCTCGCGCAAGACGCCGTCGTACTGCACCGGCATGCGCCAATCGGCGAAGTCGACCATGCGCGCACCGAGCTGCACGTGCTCATCGTGCAGGGCGGTGCGTTTCGTTTCTGATCTCGAGACGTCGATGGCGAGCTCCAACGCGGCGGGTCATCCGCCCACACTCCACTTCTTGGGGCGCCGGCAAGGCGGCATCATAGCCGCTCCGGCGGGGACGTGGAAGTCCTGCACCTGGTGCCGTCGCCACACACCGCATCGCTCCCTGGGACATCCTGTCATTTCCGACAATGGCGTCCGTGTCGAGCCGGTCCATTCTGTCGATCGCCTCCGCGTGTCGCCGCGCGCTCGTCCGCGGATGCAAGAGAACAGCCGGCTAATCGGTTGCATCGCAATGGATTGAAGTTCTGAGCGAAAGAAGCTCCGAGGTCGGCCGCGCTGGCATCAAGCTGGCTTGCCACTGCGGTGAGCCGCTGCATCCAGCGGCCCGAACCTCGGTGCCAATCTCGTGGCGCACAGAGGGACGTTTCGCCAGCTGCTCTTGCGCAGTCCCACCGTCACGGCTGGCGGACAACCCGGCACGCTGGAGGAAGCGACGCACGCGGCCACCAGCACGATGGGAACGGTGGATCGGCGCAAGCCACCGTCTCCCATCCTACCGGTCTCGTCACCGGTACCGAGGCACTTGGAAAACTCTCCTCCTCGGAGACGCATACGGTCATGCGATTCCGGGTCCGCTGCGATTGACTGGGGCGGGACGCAGCGGCCCGGCAATCGCTGGCCGTGAGGTCTCGACCCCTCCACCATGCTCTTGAGCCCCGTCGCCGCCGCGGTGATACAATGCAACGCGGTTTTTTGGCGCGCGGATGAACGACGAGGTGCGCGAGTGGGACGCATCCTCCTGCTGATGACCACCACAACGTACAAGGCGCACGCATTCCTGCGCGCGGCCGAGCGCCTCGGTGCGGACGTCGTGGTGGGGACGGATCGTGCCCAGACACTCGCGGCGCTGAACCCCTCCGGGAACCTGACCTTGCCATTCGCGGACCTGGAGGGTGCGGCGCGACGCGTGGAGGAGTTTGCGGCAAAACGACCCCTGGCTGCGGTCGTGGCCGCGGACGACGAGGGCGCGCTCCTCGCCGCCCATGTCTCGGAGCGCTTGGGCCTCGCCCACAGCCCGAGGTCCGCTGTCAAGACGGCGTGTGACAAGTTGGCCACGCGCGAGGCGCTCCGAGACGCCGCTCTTGCCGTTCCCCGTTTCGACGCATTCCGTCTCTCCGATGCACCCCAGCGCATCGCGGCGAGCGTGCGCTACCCCTGTGTTCTGAAGCCGCTACGGCTCGCGGCGAGCCGCGGCGTCATTCGCGCCGACGACCGACGTAGCTTCGAGCGTGCCTTCGAGAGGGTGCGCGCGATCGTGGCGGCGAGCGGCACGCCCGCGGCCGAGACGCTTCTGGTCTAGGATTTCATCCCCGGTGTCGAGGTGGCGCTGGAGGGGCTTCTCGAACGTGGGCAGCTCCACACGTTGGCGCTCTTCGACAAGCCCGATGCGCTCGACGGCCCCTACTTCGAAGAAACGCTCTACGTCACACCGTCGCGGCTGCCGCAAAGCAAGCGCGATGCGGTCGAGAGCGCGGCGCGCCAGGCGCTCGCTGCGATCGGACTGCGGCACGGACCCGTGCACGCGGAGCTGCGCGTCAACGACGCGGGCGCGTGGTTCCTCGAGGCCGCACCGCGCTCGATCGGCGGTCTGTGCGCCCAGGCCTTGCGCTTCGGGCGGGGAGACGTCTCGCTCGAGGAGCTCATCCTGCGCCACGCCCTGGGCGGCGTCGACGAGATTCCCCAACGCGAGGCGTGTGCATCCGGAGTCATGATGATTCCGATCCCGCGGCCTGGTATTCTCCGGGGGGTGGGTGGGCGTGAAGCCGCTCGGGCGATTCCCGGCGTGGAGGAGATCCGCATCACCGTTCCGCGCGGCGAGACCGTGTTGCCGCCGCCGGAAGGAGCGCGCTACCTCGGATTCATCTTCGCGCGCGCTGCCACAGCGGACGAGGTGGAACACTCTCTGCGAGCGAGTCACTCCGCCTTGGAAATCGAGATCGAGGCGGTCGAGCCGTCGATCGCGGTCGCTCCGGAACCGCAGCCCCACCGGGGGAGGGAGAGAACATGATCACGATCACCGATGCAGCCAAGAAGGAGCTCGCCGAGGCTCTGGCACAACAGGAGGAGAACGATTACTGCGTGCGGCTCTCGATCAGCGGCCGCGGTCCGAGCGGATTCGACTACGAGTTGTTGCTCCTGCACGAACACGAAAAAGCAGACGACGATGTCGTCGCGTACTCCGATGAGATGACCGTGCTCTTCGACGCCCAGAGCGCCGACAACCTCAAGGGCTGCACTCTCGACTACGTGGAGCTGCCGGGCGGCTACGGCTTCAAGATCGACAACCCCAATCCGCTTTGGACCGACCCCGTCGCCATCAAGGTGCAGCGTGTCATCGACACCGAGATCAACCCGGGCGTGGCGACGCACGGTGGTCACGTGACGCTGCTCGACGTGAAGCAGGGAACCGCCTACATCCGCCTGGGTGGCGGTTGCCAGGGGTGTGGAATGGCGGACGTCACGTTGAAACAGGGGATCGAGGTCGCCATCAAGCAGGCGGTCCCGGAGATCGTCGACGTGCTCGACACGACCGACCACGCGGCCGGTGACAACCCCTTCTACCAGCCCGCGAAAGGTGGGCAGTCGCCGCTCGGTTGATCGTTCCCGCGTGCGCCCTCAACCGACGTCGCGCGCCAACCGCATCCCCTGGAAATTCCAGCGTTGGAAAGGATAGAAGTAGTTGCGATAGGTGACGCGCACGTGCTCCTGCGGCGTCACGCACGACCCACCTCGCTGCACGTACTGGCCGCACATGAACTTGCCGTTGTACTCCCCGAGAGCACTCGGGGCGGGCCGGTAGCCGGGGTAGGGAGCGTAGTCGCTGCGGGTGAGCTCCCAGACGTCACCGAACATCTGCTGCAGGCCGCTGCCATCGGCAGGACGCGGATGCATCGCCGCGGAGTCGACGAAATTGCCGGCCACGGCGGCATCGCGCGCCGCCGCCTCCCACTCGAACTCCGTCGGCAGCCGGGCGCTGCGCCAGCGCGCGTAGGCGTCCGCCTCGTAGAAGCTGACGTGCACGACCGGCTCCTCGGGCTGCACCTGGCGCAGCCCCTGCAGCGTGAACTCGTGCCAGACACCCTCCATCTTCTTCCAGTAGAGGGGCGCCTGCCAGCCATGCTGCACGACGTGGGCCCAGCCGTCCGCGAGCCAGAACTCGGGACTCTTGTAGCCACCCTCCTGCACGAACGCCAGGTACTCGCCGTTCGTCACGGCGCGGCTCGCCAACTCGAACGGCGCCAGATGCACGGCGTGGCGTGGTGATTCGTTGTCGTATGCAAAGCCGTCGCCGTCGTGTCCGAACTCGCGCAAGCCACCCGGGACCTCGAGCCACTCCAGGTGGGAGGCGCTGCGCGCTCGCGCCGGCGCTCCAGGCTTGTAGACGGGGTGCAGGGGATTCACCGAGAAGAAATGTTTGATGTCCATGAGCAGGAGCTCCTGGTGCTGCTGCTCGTGGTGGATTCCCAGGAGCGTGCGGCGCTCGATTTCCTCGCGCTCCTCCGTGGCGCGCGCAAGCAGCTCCTGCATGCGCAGATCGACGACGGCGCGGTAGCTGCGAATCTCGCGGAGCGTCGGACGCGAGAGCAGCCCCCGCTGCGGACGCGGGTGCTGCTCGCCGATGCCCATGTAGTAGGAGTTGAACAGGTAGCGGTAGCTCGGATCGACCGGCTCGTAGCCGTGCACGAACTCCGACAGAATGAAGGTCTCGAAGAACCAGGTGGTGTGCGCCAAGTGCCACTTCGGCGGACTCGCATCCGGCATCGATTGGATGACGTGGTCCTCCACTTCGAGCGGCTCGCACAGGGCGAGCGTGGCATCACGCACCGCTTTGAAACGGGCTGCTGCCGCTGCGCTCGCTTCCGTTCCGGCAATCATCGAGAACTCCCCAGAGAGCGGCCGGCGCGTTGCCACCGCCGTCGAGTGGCAGCGCCACGGACCGGATGCCGAGAGCATACGGACTGCGCGCCGACGATCAAGCCAGACGCCGCACGAGAGCGTCCGAGCGCCGCCTCACTCCTCCTCGCGCGCCGTGCTGCGGCCACCCAGCGCGGCGACCGCACGTTCGGCGGCCTGGATGAGCGGCTGCGCGCTGACGCGCGCGCCCACGGCGCGCTGCATCCACAAATCGGGCGTGAGGCGTCCCAGCTGACAGACGCGCTCGAACTCGGCCGCGAGGTCGGCGCCGCGGAAGTGCTCCTCGAGCTGGTACGCGATCAGGTGTCCCAGCGGGTAGTTCGACAGATAGAGGGGGTACGCCAGCATGTGCGAGTAGATCCCGAGAAGCAGCGACTCCTTGTCGTGCATGAGCGGAGCAAACGTGCGCTTCCAAACGTCGGACGCGATGCGCACGGTCGCCTGCCGCAGCTCCTCGGCGCTCGCGTCCGGGTGCGCATACATCCACTCCCAGACCGCGATGTCCACGAGCGCCACGGCGCCAATCTCGCACGCACCCCAGAAAGCCTCCAGCGCCAGGAGCTGGTTCTTCTCCTCGCTCGGCTTCGCCAGCCCCAGAAGCGCGAGATCGCGCTCCTGAAACACGAACGCCAAGGCCTCCGTGAAAGCGCTCCCCGGCACTCCCTGCAGCAGCGTGTGGTCGATCGTGTTGAGGGAGAAGACCTGCTCGACGTTGTGACCCAGCTCGTGGATCGCGATGTTGTAGCCCTTGTAGTCCATCCCGTCCGGCCCGACGCGTGTGCGCAAGTGCGCTGCATCGTCACGCCGCGCCGCGCCCATGGCGTGACCCGCACCGCGCGAAGGATCCACGACGATGTGGGCCGCGAGCATGTCGGCCTTCTCGGCTGCGAACCCGAGGTCGCGAAGGATGCGCGGGATGTCGGCCTCGAAGGCGTCCTTGGTCGGGTAGCGCTCCCTGGTGATGGCATCGAGCTCCGCCTCGCCGTACTCGGCGCGCGGCTTGAAGCCGGCGTACCAGATGTCGAAAGGTTCGATCTCGCGTCCCAGACGCGCCTCGATGAGCCGCGCCACGTCGGCGGCGACGGGGGCACGGAACAGCTCCTCGAACATCGCCCTCACCTGCTGCACCGGAATCTCGCGCCCGACGTCGAAGCTGCGAGCGATCGCCGTGGGAACCTTGGGCACCCAGGGGTCCACCTGCTGCATGGCGTGGAAGATGTCGAGGAGCATCCGATAGCGCGTGTCGGGCTCGCGTGCGGGAGATGTGCTGCTGCGGGCACCGGGGGGCGCTTCGGCATCCTGCACTTCGGACAGCGCCAGCGCCCCCGTGGCGGGAGTCCAGTCGACGAGCGGGTTGTTGATGACGACCTGCGGGATCTCCTGGCGCACGATCTTCTCCATCACGTCCGCGATCATGCGCTGTTTCTCCAAGCCGCCCGCTTCGCTGTAGTTCGATTTCAGCTCGTCGCGCAGGTTCCAGTGGCTGATGAGCCGCAGTCCCTCGGGGAACAGCCGCCGCCCGTCCGGCGTCAACCAGTGGTGCAGGTAGAGGTTGTAGTCGGCGATGTAGGCATCCGCCCGCGCCGACGCGGCGGTCACGGCTTGCTGCGCCTCAGCCGGCACCCGCTCCTCGAAGCGTCCCGTCAAGCGCACTTCGGCCCAGTGCCGCCGCGTCCAGTCGTCTCCGAACTCGAGCCGCTCCTGCAACGTGCTGCCTTCGTAGTTGAGGAGCGCAACGAACGCGACCTTCGACTTGAACAGGTCTTCGTTGACGTGTGCGAACGGGTCGTACGCCGCGAGCAGGCGGTCGAGCGGACGCACGGGCCCCACCTCGACGTCCATGTAGTGACGGAACTCGCGCAAGACCGACACCAGATGCCCGTCCAACATCTCCATGCTGCGTTCGAGATGCAGAAAGGTGTCGGCGATCGAACGCTCCTCCACGAGGAAGTGCTCGTCGACGAAAGCCAGGAACGCTTCAGCATCCCCGTCTTCTTGACGCCACATCTGCAGCGTTTGATCGATGCCGCTGCGAATGCGTGATTCGTGCTCGCGACCGTGCTTCTCGATCAGGCGCGCGACGGCGAGCCGCTCTGCGGCATCGCGGTCGAAGTCGTCGGCGAACACGCACGCATGCGAAACCAGGAGCGCGAGGCCGTAGAAGATGGAGCGACGGGCGTGCATGGGACCTCCGGAGGGCTGGGGCGATGGCTCACGGAGGTCCCAGTCTACGGCATGTGCAGCCGACGCCGCGACTCAGAAGAGCGCAAGCCCGAGCAGGATCCAGGCGCAGGCGAAGAGCATGACGAGTGCGGTGTAGCCGACGATGTCGCGCGCCTTCACGCCCGTGATGCTCAGCAGCGGCAGTGCCCAGAAGGGCTGCAGCATGTTGGTGAGCTGATCGCCGTAGGCGACCGACATCACCATCTTGGCGGCCGGAACACCCGCCTCGATCCCGGCGTGCATCGCGATCGGTCCCTGCACGGCCCATTGTCCCCCACCCGAGGGCACGAACAGGTTGACGATCGCCGCCGAAAAGAACGTCAGGATCGGAAGCGTGGTTGCGCTCGTCGTCGCGGCGATGCGCTCCGCCAACAGCGCCGTCAAGCCACTCGCCTTCATCACCCCCATGATGCCGGCGTAGAGTGGAAACTGCAGGATGATTCCGGCGCAACCGCGCACCGCGTCGTCGATTGCGCGCACGTATCGCGCCGGTGTGCGATGCATGATCAAACCGAGCATGAGCATGGTGAGGTTCACGCTGTTCGGAGTCAGTCTCTTGATCCCCGACTGCGACAGGTCGGTCGGAAAGTAGAAACCCCACGCCCACACCCCAATGAGCAGCACGAGGAGCAGGGTGAGGATCGGTGTGTCCTCGAGAAGGCGCGGCAACGCCGGCTTGTCGGTGCGCAACACGGGACCCGGCGCGGCTGCGGTGTCGACGAAGCGATCCGGCGTTTGCGCGTCACCCGGACGCGGCGTCAGCAGCGCCACGAGGAGCGGTGCCAGCAGCAGGAGTCCACCGGTGACGAAGAGATTCATGCCACTCAAGATCGTCTCGGTGAGCGGGATCTCCGCGAAGGGCGCGTCGGCACCGAAGAGATCCTGGATCTCACTTGCCTGCGTGACCTTCAACGGCGCGCTCCCCGAGAAACCACCATGCCATACGAGCAACCCGAGGTAGCCCGCGGCACAGAGGAGTGGATAGTGCACCGTCACGCCGCGCTGCTGCATCGCAACGCCGACACGCCGCGCCATGAGCGCACCCGCGATCAAACCGAGCCCCCAATTGAGCACTCCGAACAGGGTTGCGACCAGCGCGACGAGAACCACAGCCTGGGTCGGGGTGCGCAGGGTCGTGGTCAAGCGCTCCAGAAGAGCCGAGACGGGTGGGCTGCTGGCGAGCGCGTGCCCGGTCACGAGGATCAGACACATCTGCATCCCGAAGTTGAGCAGCGCCCACACTCCCGCGTCGCCCGACCAGGCGCGCACCAGATCGGGGAATGCGATCCCGGTGAGGGTGTGCGCGAGAAACAGCGTCACGAAGGTGAGCAGAATCGCGAGGACGAACGGCTCCGGCATGAGGCGACGGAACACGCCGCTGATGGCGATTCCGAGTTGGCTGATCATGCCGGGCAGCGTAGCGTGTGCTGCCGCCGGTCGCCACGGAAAGATGGCACGATCACTTGACCAGAATGACTTTGCGCACGTGCGTCGCCTCGCCCAGGCGCACGCGGATGAAGTAGACACCGGACTCCACGTGCGCGCCCACCTGGTTGCGAGCATCCCAGTCGAGCCGCCGCCGTCCCGCTGTCTGACGCTCGTCGAGGAGGCGGCGGACGCGTTGCCCACGCACGTTGTAGACGTCGGCAACGACGTGTGTGCTGGCGTACAGCGTGTAGCGCACGGTCGTCCAGCCGTTGAACGGGCTGGGCGTGGGCTCGGCCAGCTCGGCGCTGCGGCGCGGCGACCGCTGCACGACCCGCGATTCAACCGCAGGCCGAATCTCGAATGCGACGACGGCCCAGTCCGCCGGCGCATCGAAGCGGCCCTCCACGCTCTCCTCGCCGGGCGCGGTGGCGCGACCCACGAGCGCGAGCGCCGCGCGTCGACTGCTGTCACCCTGCGCCGCCGTGGAAAGCTCGCCCCAGCCGGCGGCCGCGAGGTGTTCGCGGTCGCGCGGTGCAACCGCAGCCACGAGGAGTCCACCCGCCTCCGACGTGTTCAGCTCGAACTGGTAGGTCGCGCTGTCCGTGCCGCCACTGCAATTGCCGTTCACTCCGTTCGAGTTGCCCGACACCGACGCGCCCACCGGGATCGCCGGATCGACACCGGCAAAGCGTGAGACCAGGAGCGTCGCGTTGTCGACGAGCCGATCGAAGGCGACCTGGACGCTTCCGGCGCTCGGCACGCCCTGCCCCACCCAGACGTCCACGCCGGAGACGCCGCGAGCGCTGCACTGTGCCCGCAGCGGACTCCAGGTCAGTCCCATGCCTGCAACGCTGTCGACGCGCGCGTCTGGATGCGTACTCACCGCGGCGACGTAGAGCTCACCCTGCACCGGCAGGAGCGAAGCGGTCGTGGCGACGCTCGTGGTCGAGGAGGAGCCGGCAGCGTGGCTCTCCTGATGCGTGACCGCGCGCGCGCGCACGTGCAGCGTGACCGTGATGGCCGCGCTCTCGGCGACACCGTCGGTGGCGCGGTAGCTGAAGCTGTCGCTGCCGCTGAAGCCTGGGGCCGGCGAATAGGTGAGCCCCCCATCCGCCTCCAGGCGCAGCAGGCCATGCTGCGTCATCGTCTCCGCCTGAGCGACCAGCGAGTCCCCGTCGGCGTCGCTGTCGTTGAGGAGGACGCCGGGAGCGGCAAGGCGCAGCTTGGAGCCGCTGCGCACATGGAAGGACTCCGCCGTTGCGATCGGCGCATCGTTGCTCGGGCTCACGCTGAGCGCCACGCTTCCCACGTCGGTGCCGCCGCGGCCGTCCTCCAGCGTGTAGGTGAACGTGTCCGTGCCGTTGAATTGCGGCTCGGGTGTGTAGGTGAAAGCGCCCTCCGGGTTCAGAGAGACGACGCCGTGTGCAGCAGCAGTTTCCAGAGTGACGCTCAAGCTGTCGCCATCCACGTCGCTGTCGTTGGCGAGCACGCCGGGAGCGACCACCAGCAGGGTGTCATCCTCCGCCATCGCATACGCGTCGGCGGTGGCGACCGGGGCAGCGTTGGCCTCGGTGACGGTGATCGTCAGAGTGCCCGTGTGGCTGCCGCCGTTGCCGTCGCGGACGCTGTAGCCGAAGCTCTGCACACCGACGAATCCCGGCGTGGGTGCATAGGTGAAGCCGCCGTCGGGAGCGAGCGTCACCCACTTCTTCGCTGGGCCGTTCCTCAACACCGCCGTGAGGGGATCGGCTTCGGGGTCGGTGTCGTTTCCGAGCACACCCGGAGCGGCGACGGTCAGCGGCGTGCTCACCGTGGTCGTGGCGCTGTCGTCGACTGCCACGGGGTCATCGTTCACCGCGCTCACCATGAGCCCCACGCTCGCACTCGAGCTTTCGCCGCTCCCATCTTCGGCGCGATAGGAGAACGTGTCGGAGCCATTGAAGTCGGGATGGGGCGTGTAGGTGAACGAGCCCTCGACGTTGAGCACGAGGGTGCCGTGCCCGGGCGCCACGAGGAGCGTCGCCGACAGCGCGTCGCCGTCCACGTCGATGTCGTTCGCGACCACACCTGCTCCCCCGACGATCAGCGCTTCATCCTCCAGCGTGGCGTACGCATCCGCGACAGCCACGGGAGGATCGTTGATGCCCGTCACCTGGATCGTGACGCGGCCCACGTCGGTGGCACCTCGATCGTCACTCACCAGGTAGTCGAAGGTGTCGGCGCCGGCGAAGTCCAAGCTCGGCGTGTAGGTGAAGGAGCCATCGGCGTTGAGGAGCAACGCTCCCCCTGCGGGGCCGCTGGCGATGCTGGCCACCAGGGAATCGCCGTTGGCGTCGCTGTCGTTCCCCAGAACACCGGGAGCCGGGACCGCAAGAGGAGTCTCCTCCAACGTCGCCCACGTGTCTGCGACCGCAACGGGCGAGGCGTTGCCGCCACCGCCATCCTCCTCCGTCTCCACGATCAGCTGCGGCGTGTTGCCGCCCTCCTTGGCGTCGAACTCGACGCTGTTGTCGGAGGCGTTCTGGATGGCGAAGCTGTAGATCCCGTCGCCCGTGATCGCGTCGGTCAGGTCGAACTCCACCCAGGTCCCGGAAGCGGCGCTCGCCAGCGCGTCCAGCGCCGGAGTCACGATCGCTGGCGCGTTGTTCCAGGTCAGCACGGTCTCGACCCACGCGGTTCCGGTGCCTTCGTAGTAGTTGGAGACTGCGTGGATCGCGCCAACGTCGTCACTGCCGTTGTTGACGTACAGACGCAGTCGCGCCGCGTACACGACCGATCCGAGACCCGTAACGCTGAACTTCAAATAGCTGCGATACACGTTGCTGTCCTGCTCGACGCGCAGATCGTTGTCCGTTCCGATGCTGGAGTCGGGCGCGGTGGAGAGGATCGTGGCGTCGTTCGTCGGGGCAAAGGAGACGCTGTACGGTGTGACGTCGATGCTCACCGTCGCTGCATTGCTCTGCAAGCTGCCGTCGAAGGCGCTGTAGCTGAAGGCGTCGACACCGACGAATCCGGCGTCTGGTGTGTAGGTGAAGGAGCCGTTGCTGTTCAGCGTCAGGACTCCACTGCTCACGTCGTCGACCAGGATCGCCGTGATCAGGTCGCCGTCTGCGTCGTTGTCGTTCGCCAACACGCCCGGCGCCGACGCGGTGAGGACCTGCTCCTTTTGGATCTCGTACCCGTCGGAGCTCGCCACGGGCGCCTGGTTCGTCGACGGCCCGTCGCCCACGACGACGCTCATCGTGTCGCGCGTCGAAACGGCGCCATCGTCGGCGGTCAGCTGCAGGGCATAGGTCCCGGTGGTGCTGAAGCTGGCGCTGGTGACGGGCGAGGCGGGGTCCACGATGGAGACGCCGGCGGGTCCGGCGATCTGGCTCCACTGCACCTCGAAGTCGACCGGGTTGTTGGGAACGCCATCGTCGCTGGCCATGCCGCTGAGGTTCGCGTGCTGCGAGAGCGCGATCGAGCGATCGGGGCCTGCATCGGCGCACGGCGGACGGTTCAGGAGTGGCGTGCCGTTCGGCCAAGGATTGCGTTCGAGCTGGAAGATGTTCACACCACCGCTGAGCTGCACGGTGACGTGAACGGGCGGCTGGTCTCCACGGTCGATCTGGACGCGTTTGACGTTGGCGGCCTGGAACGGCGCATCCTCGATCCAGCTGTGTCCGTCTCCGTGGATGTACAGGATCGGTTTGGCGAAGGTGGCGGCGGCGGACTCGAACTGCTCGAAGAAGAGAGTGCGGTTGTCCCCGGGACCCGCTTGCGCGAAGACGACCGCAGCACGAACCTGCCCGACGTGCGCTTGCAGCTGCTGGCTCACCCAGTCGGCATCGTCCTGCAAGATGTTGGAGTCGTTGGTGCCACCGACGAGGTTGATGCCGATGAAGAGCACGCCCTTCTGGATGAAGGCGAGGTTCTCCGAGCGTCCCGGCTGTCTCTCGACGCTCGGGGTACCGCAGAAGTTGCTCTCGAGACCGAGAAGGTGGGTCTCCCAGAACTGCCACGCCTGATCCGGGTCGAGGCAATCGGTCCACTCGTTGTCGCCGGGAACGATGAACGCGGGCACCGCGAGACCCTGCAGCATGGCGGCCACGGTCTCGTAATGATCCTCGACACAAGGTTCGGAGCCCGACTTGATATCCCCGACGTGAACCAGGAAGTCGGACGGACTGTACAGATTGTGGGCATCCAACTGCTCCTGGAACGCCGGAATCTCCGCCGCGCCGTACGGTGCGTCGCCGGTGACGGAGAAGGTGATGGGTTCGCTGGAGAGCCTCGTCGAAGCGTGCGCTGAACCCTCGGCGGCCGCCTCCGCCGGGGCGCTCGCCACCGCCAGGAGAAGCGTCCCCCACTTCCAGAGGCGGAGAGCGTGCGCTCGTGGCGGCGAAACACCGCGCTGCTTGTGGACGCCGGCGACCTGGGTCGCGAACTCGGCTCCCGATTGGTTTCTCTTCATCCAATCCCTGCGAAGCTCGCCGGTCGAGGCCGGCGACTCGGCTCCATCCCGCTCGAGAAACGACGGAGGGGCGGACTCCAACGCTGGGATCGAGAATGGGCGCTTGTGTGTCTACGTATGGAAAGCGTAGCAGCAGGCGCATGGGCCGTGACAGAGAATTCGCCGGCACGCGACTCGAGAGCGGGAAAGAACGAAAAACACCCATTCTGCGCTACCGCCAGCGCCACGTGGAGCGCTTCGAAGCGTGGTTGTTGACAATGTGTCGGCGCGCGAATACTGCGCCGGTTGGCCCTTCACGGCGGGGGGTGCGCTGTCACGAAGTGGCCTGCAGAAGATCGAGGCCGGCGCCGTACACGCTCCGAAGCGCTCCACAACGAGGCGTTTCGACACCGCATGAGGAACGCAGAGTCACGACGCGGAACGGATCGCCAGGTGTTGTGTCGTCACGAAGTGGGCATCATCGTTACGGTGGGTTGAAAGAAGGGTCGAACTCGATCTAAACTTGATGAGGAGTTCCTGTCGGTATCCAACGCCGTCTTGGAGCTCTCCAGCCTGGGACAACGGTCCTGGTCGCGCCCGAACCCAACGAATTGTCTCCGTGGATCGAGTCGGGTCCGCTCGACCCGACAGACGGATCTGCTTCCCATCAATGGTCCCTTGCAATGGAATGCAATTGGTCATGTCCAACAACTACCGCTTTGCAAAAGAGTCCTGGGTTGCGGCAGCCGTGGCGCTGATCCTGACTGCGTCGTGGTCGGTCGCGAGCGCAGGCGGAATCGCAGGAACGGTTCGCGACGCAGTTACGGGCGAGCCCCTCGCCAACATCGATCTCGACCTCTTTGATGCGGCTTTCCACGCCGTCAACGATCTCGGCGGCGGGTCGGGAGCCGACCCGGTCGACCGCACCAGCGAGGATGGGACGTACACCCTGGACGGTCTCGTCGCCGGTCAGTACTTCCTCCGGGCGGACCCCTCGACGGCCCAGGGCTACGTCAGCCAGTACCACCCCGACGTTTTCCTGAAGTCGGAGGCAGCCAGCGTCGCCGTGCGCGAGACCGGGATGACCACGGTTGACTTCTACCTGGTTCGAGGCCACAGCATCAACGGGCGCGTCCTCGACGCGGTCACCGGGCTCCCGCTGCAGAACGCCGACCTCGACGTGTTCGCCTGGGACCAATCCTTCTTGAGCGATGTCAGTGCCACCACCGATGCCGACGGCAATTACACGCTGGGCACGCTGCCCGATGGGGAGTTCTACCTGCGGGCGGAGAACCCGGGCGCCATGTACCTGCCGCAGTTCTGGACGGATGGCGCGACGCTCGACCAGGCCACTCCGGTGGTCGTGCAGGATGACAATGTCGGCGGCGTCGATTTCGCGCTGCTTCGAGGCGGCGCCATCGCGGGCCAGGTCGTAGCCGAGTTCGAAGGCGGCTTCGGGCCGCTCGCCGACGTCGACATCGACGTTTTCGACCTGGATCACAATCTCGTGAGCAGTGTGAACGCGAAGACGGACGACGAAGGTCGCTACGAGATCGGCGTCCTGGAGCCCGGCAGCTACTACCTCAAGGCGGATGCCAACGCCGAGTCGGGATACCTCGACACCTTCGTCGGTCAGGCGCTGGAAATCGAGGAAGCCGAGCTGGTGGGTGTATCGGGTGGTGTCGTCACACCGAACACCGACGTCCTGCTATTGAAGGGCGCGACGATCTCCGGCCTCGTCACGCACGCGGACAGCGGCGATCCACTCGCCAACGTGCAGATCGAGATGTTCGACAGCACAGGCGACGAGCGCCTCGAGACGACGAAAACCGCTGCCGACGGCAGCTACATGCTCGGCGCCATGCCAACGGGCGGCTACATCCTGCGCTGCGGCGGGGTCTCCGAGCTCGGCTTGGCTTTCGAGTACCACTCCGACGTCGTCCTGTTGTCGGAGGCGCAGCCGATTCCCGTCGTCGCGGGGTCGCACGTCGGCGGCGTGGACTTCGCCTTGGAGCCGGGCGGCTGGATCAGCGGTCGGGTGGCCATCGATGGCCACGGGCCGCTCGCCAATGTGGACATGGACCTGTTCAGCACCGAGCGTGAAGTGATCAGCGCCCTCGACGCCGACACCGACGCGGACGGCCGATTCTTGCTCGGCCCGATCCCCGTTGGGACCTACGTCGTACGGGCCGACCCCACGGGATACGAGGATCTCGATCGGATGTGGTACGGGGATACGCACCGCTTCGCGAGCGCGACTCCTCTGACCGTCGCACCCGGCGCCACCCTGGAGGAGATCCTTTTCACGTACAGGATCGAACCGAAGCGACCGGGCGCGCGCGCCTGGGAAGAGTTGGCGGCCAACCCGAATCCGTTCAACCCGATGACGACGATCTCCTTCCAGCTGCCCGTCGATGCGCGGGCGCGGGTGACGATTCACGACGCGCGGGGCCGCGTCGTCGCGCTCCTCGCCGACGCGGAGCTGCGGGCTGGAACCCATCGTTTCGTCTGGGATGGTCGACTCGCCAACGGGCAGCCGAGTGCGACCGGTGTGCACTTCGTCCGCTTGCAGTACGCAGATCAGGTGGTGAAGCGGAAGATCATCCTCCTCAAGTGACCCAGGACCCGAAGAGCAGATGATGATCCTCGGAGGGCCCGGCTGCCCCGTGCAGCCGGGCCTTGTCGTTGCGTACGGCGCCCAGCCGCCACCTTCACCAGATCTCGCGACGACGGTAGAGGTCGTAGACCATCAAGGTGTAGGCCGGCGTGTCTCCGATCGCCTCCGGGTAGCCGTCGCCGTCCAGGTCGAGCAGTCTCATGTGCATGCCGAAACCGCCCGCCTTCTGCTTCACCCAGTCGATGTTGCGGAAGCGCGAATCGACGACGATTCCGGAGTTGAGGATGATCTCGAGATTCGGATCGTCGTCGACATCGGCGATCGCGAGAATCGTGGCGTTCATCTCCTCGCTGCTCTTCCACTCGCGCATGCGGGTCACGCCGTCGTAGGCGAACAGATAGTTCTCTGCGATGAAGATGACCTCCTTCTGCGGATCGTCGTCGATGTTGGCCGCCGTCATGCAGGAAATTGTGGTGAACTTCTCGACGAGATTCTCGAAGATCAGCTCCCACGTCTCGATTTCGTAGCCGAGAATCCTGCCGCGCTGCGTCGCGACGACGAGCTCCTGGCGGCCGTCGTTCTCGAGGTCTTCCACGAAAACCGCCGTGACCTGAGAGCCGAGACCGACGCTCTCCCACTCTGGAGTGGCGCGCCCATCCTTCACGGCGTACACGTGGATATGGTTGCCGATATCCGCATAGAGGAAGCGCAACGGCTTCGTCGCGGTCGGTTCCAGGATCAGGAAAAAGCGAAACTTCTCGCCGATTCTCTCCAGCGACTCGCGCGTCAGACTCTCGGCGGCGGCTTCCACGCTCGCGCTCGCCACGAATGCCAGAGCCAACAACATCGTTTTGCGCATACGGTACTCTCCTGCCAGACGCCGGGACGGCTTCACGTGTGAACGGTGCGGCGCTCGGGCGCCTGGCATGAGAGTAGCGCCGTCGCGCGCCGCACCACAAGCACGGGCGCGCGCCTCGCGAAGGGAGTGCGCCGTCGACGACGGCTCAGATGCTGGGCAGGAAGACGATGATTCCGCCTTGCAGGGAGACGAACTGTGTCGTATCGCCCTCGGTGAAGACGGCGTTGTAGATGAGGTCGCCAAAAGCGCCGACGATGCCCCAGAACCTGAAGTGCACGCCGGCCCCGGCCCCGAGACCGAAGTCACTAACCCACTCTTGGACGGAGGGGCACCCGGGGGGGGAGCAATTGACGGGCACGTCGGAGCCATCGTCCAGGCTGGCTTTGGCCTTACCGCGAAGCCAATAGTACCCGAGCTGCGCTTTGGCGTAGGGGGCGACGCTCTTCTTGGGCAGTAGCAGGAACTTCCCGTACGCGGTTAGCTGAAGCATGTCGAACTCCGCTTCGACCGTGGTTCCGGTGTCGTCGGAGAGCTTCTTGTTTAGCTCGTCGCTGGCGTTGTTCGCGTAGTAGCCGAAATCGCCACCAACCGCGATGAAGTGGTTGACGTAGTAGCCCACATGCAGACCCAGGGCAAAGCCCGTCTTGGCATTGTCCGAGAACGTGGCGATGGGGAAGCTGCCGCCGACGCCCGCTGACGTTTCGACCGATCCGGAAACGGATTCCTCCTGCGCCCAACTTGCCGACACCAGCGCCGCGTGCAGCACGGCCACCAACAGAATCCGTTTCATTGCCGATTCCTCCCGAGGTTGCAGGCGATCGAGCCGCAGCATATCGACTGGTCGCCCGCGAAACCAGTCCATCGCGGCCGAAGCGGGCCTCCAGAACGGATGGCCGAATCGCTTGGAGTGGACACGACGTACAGGGAGCACTACGCAAACCGCCGCGAAAGTGTTCGCAGGAGCGTGGCGAGCGTTGGCGGCCGCGCCCCGCGCCCAACGCGGTGAATCGGCCATATTTCATTGCACAGCAACAAGTTCAGCGATTCTTCTCCACCCGGTGCAAGAGCAATGCGCTCAGGGCCCACGCAGACCTTCAATGTTGTAGCGGAGAATCTCATCGACGATGTGGGCAAGCGGCTTGTCGTCGAACACGCGCGCTTCGAGCGAGTGGAAGACGATCTCCTTGAGGCTGCCGTAGATGCACTGCGCCACCAGTTGATCGTCGAGTTGCCGCACGATTCCGATCTGCATGCCGCCCCTCAACGCGCGTCGAATGAGCTCTGTGACACCGGCGTTGAAGGCGGCAACCTTGCGGTCGACCTCGGGGTCGACCCCCTGGCCGGTGCGGTAGAGAATACGCGTCAGGTCCCGATTCTCGGCCACGACCTTCATGGCGCAGGCCACGTTGGCACGCAGCTGCTCGAGCGGACGCGCCTCCGCGGTCAAGTCGACCGGACGCACGCACGCCTTTAGCTTGCCGAAAAGCTCGTCGAGAAGGGCGTCGAAGATCGCCCGCTTGCCGTCGAAATAGAGATAGAAGGTCCCGCGCGACGTGCCAGCCGCTTCAATGACATCCGAGATGCTGGCGGCGTGGAACCCCTTGCTGGCAAAGACGCGCTCCGCGGCCTGCTGGATCTGGTCGCGGCGCTCGCGGCGCAGCTCGCGTGCTCGTGTGACACGCCCATCTTCGTCCGCCGTCGATTCGATCGCAGCGTCGTCGCCTGCTCCCCCAGGGGCCGATTCCGACTCGGGCGGCTCGCCCCCTTTTCGGGATCGAGCGCGATCCGACTCTTGATTCGAGCTCATTCTGCCCACCTGGCTGGCTGGCCGGGAAGCCGCGCCCCGCGACCACGGTGGTGGCCGGGACCTCGTACAACTGCACTCCCTGCAGGGACTTGGACCGCAGGCGGTGGCGTACGGCGCACCCGCCCCACCCTAGCCGTACGCCCTGCTCCATTGCAACGTGCGGATCGCCGTAACACTCAACCCACCTTTGCACTTGACAGACCTCCGGGGTGTGGAATTAGCCTGCGGCGACTAGACTGACCTGTCATTCTATCGTCCGTTCCGACATGGAGTGCTCATGGCGATCGACGTCGATTCCGCGAAGCCACAGGCCAAGAAACCCGTCCCCGTGCGGCTCCGCGTGCACGCGGCGTCTCCGGCACGCTCGGAGAGCCAGCACCTGCACACGGTGCGAACGCCGCCGGAGCCGACGCAGAGCCCAAGCGACAGCGGCCGCGGCAGTCTGGACGAGGCCGATCCGCGCACCGCTCCGCTCGTCATCGGTATCGACGTGGGCTCGACGACGGTCAAAGCCACGGTCGTCGACCCGGAGACGCTCGAGATCCTCTGGTGCGACTACCAGAGACACCAGACGAAGCAACCCGAGAAAGTCCTCGAATTCCTCGTGCGCATCGGTGGCGCCTTCCCCAACGTCCAAGAGATCCGCACCTTCATCACCGGCTCTGGCGCCGGACCGCTGGCAGAGCCGATCGGTGCCAAGTTCGTGCAGGAGGTCAACGCCGTCACCATGGCGGTGGAGAAGCTCGACCCCGACGCCGGCAGCGTCGTCGAGCTCGGCGGGCAGGACGCCAAGATCATCATCTTCAAGGTGAACGAGGAAACGGGCGAGAAGCAGGCGTCGACGTCGATGAACGACAAGTGCGCCTCGGGAACGGGGGCGACGATCGACAAGTGCTTGATCAAGGTCGGGGTGCCGCCGTCGGAAACCGGCAAGCTGCACTTCGACGACTCGAAGCTGCACCACGTCGCGGCCAAGTGTGGCGTCTTCGCGGAAACCGACATCGTCAACCTGGTCAAGTCGGGGATTCCGTCGCCGGAGATCCTCTGCTCGCTCGCCGACGCCATCGTCATGCAGAACCTCTCGGTCCTGACGCGCGGGAACACGTTGAAGCACAAGGTGCTGCTCCTCGGCGGCCCCAACACCTACCTGCCGTTTCTGCAGGAGTGCTGGCGCCAGCGCATTCCGGAAACGTGGGAGGAGCGCAACTACGACTACCCGCGCGATCTGCCGATCGAGGATCTGGTCGTGGTGCCGCAGAACGCCGAGTACTACGCCGCCTACGGCGCCGTTCTCTACGGCTTGCACGAGCCCGCCGGCGTCGGCCTCTACCGAGGACTCGACGCGCTCAAGGAGTTCATCTCGCACGGTCGTAAAGCGAAGCTGGGAGAGAACGCCGGCCCGCCTCTCGTCCACGAGCCCGAAGAGCTCGAGAGCTTCCGCGAGACCTACCGCATTCCCCGGTTCACGGCCGCCGCCTTCGAGCCGGGGGAACACGTGCGCGCCGTCATCGGTCTCGACGGCGGCTCGACGTCGTCGAAGTGCGTCTTGGTCGACGAAGAGGGCAACATCCTCAAGAAGGAGTACCAGCTCTCCAAGGGCAACCCGATCCAGGACACGAAGGAGATGCTTGCGCGGTTGAAGGCGTACGTGGAGGCGCAGGGTGCAACGCTCGAGATCATCGGTTTCGGCGCCACCGGCTACGCCGCCGACGTGTTGGAGAAGGGCGTCCGTGCCGACGTCAACATCGTCGAGACGGTAGCGCACATGCAGAGCGCGGTGCACTACTTCGGTGACATCGACGTCGTCTGCGACATCGGCGGCCAGGACATCAAGGTCCTCTTCATGCGCAACGGCGAGCTGCGTAACTTCAAGCTCTCGAACCAGTGCAGCGCCGGCAACGGTATGCTGCTGCAAGCCATGGCGGATCAGTTTGGCGTGCCGGTCACGGAGTACGCCGACACCGCGTTCGCCGCCGGGCTGTCACCGAAGTTCAGTTACGGCTGCGCCGTCTTTCTCGATTCCGACCGCGTCAACTTCCAGAAGGAGGGCTACTCGAAAGAGGAGCTCATGGCGGGCCTGGCCATGGTGCTGCCGAAGAACGTGTGGCAGTACGTGGTGCAGGTCCCGCGCCTTGCCGAGCTCGGCCGCCGCTTCGTCCTGCAAGGCGGCACGCAGTACAACCTGGCGGCGGTGAAGGCGCAGGTCGACTACATCGCCGAGCGCGTCCCGAAGGCCGAGATCTCCGTGCACCCGCACACGGGTGAGGCGGGCGCCATCGGTGCCGCGATGGAGACGCTGCGCGTCGTCAAGAAGCGCGGCTACTCCACCTTCGTCGGCTTGGAGCAGGCGATCGCGATCGAGTACACGAGCAGGAACGACGAGACCACGCGCTGCCACTTCTGTCCCAACCTCTGCTCGCGCACCTTCATCGACACGAAGACGCCGGATGGCGCCACGGCACGCCACATCTCCGGTTTCTCGTGCGAGAAGGGCACGGTGGAGGACAAGGAGGCTCTGAAGAAGCTGCAGGAGGAGCGCCGCGAGATCGTGCGCAGATACCCGAACCTCGTCACCTACGAAGCGAAGCGTGCCTTCTCCCGCTGGTTCGAGCACGAGCCGATGCCAGCCGCGGGAACGCCCGTCTACGACTACGAAGTGACGCACGCCTTCCTCGGCGGCGTCAAGCGCAAGCGCGTCGCGCGCGGCTTCCGGCGCTCGAGCGACGCGGCGCAGGCACGCCGCAAGAGGATCCGCGTGGGCATGCCGAAGGTGCTCAACATGTGGAGCACTGGACCTTTCTGGCGCACCTACTTCGAGACGCTCGGCATCCGCGGCAACAACGTCGTCTTCAGCGACGACACGAGCGAGGAGATGTGGCAGGAGGGCGGCAAGTACGGCTCGGTGGATCCGTGCTACCCGAGCAAGGTCGCCCAGGCCCACATCCACAACCTGCTCTTCCACAAGCATTCGCAGGAGCGAGCGCTCGACTACATCTTCTTCCCATGCATCACCCACGTGCCCTCCTATCTGGAGCATCTGCAGGACACGGCTGCGTGTCCGATCGTCGCGGGCACACCGAAGGTGATGAATGCCGCCTTCACGAAGGAGGTCGACTTATTCGCCCAGCGTGGCATCGAGTACATCGACTCGGCGGCGACCTTCTCAGAGCCGAACTACCTGAAGCATCAGCTCTTCGAGGCGTGGGGCGAGAGGCTCGGTGTGACGGAGGATGAGAACGACTTCGCGGTCGCACAGGCTTTCGCGGCGCTGCGAGCCTTCGACGCCGACCTGGAGGAGAAGGGGCGCGCCATCCTGGAGCAGGTGGAGGAAGACAACCGTATGTGCCTGCTGCAGATCGGGCGTCCCTACCACAACGACCCGGGGCTCAACCACAGCGTCACCGAGGAGTTCCAGGCGCTCGGCTACCCCGTGATTTCGATGCGCTCGCTGCCGAAGGATCCGAATTGGCTTGCACGCTTCTTCCGACGTGAGGCGAGCGACGATCGCAGCCTGCTCGACATCCGCGACGTCTGGCCCGAGAACTACAGCGCCAACAGTGCCCAGAAAGTGTGGAGCGCGAAGTTCGCCGCTCACCATCCGAACGTCGCCGTGCTCGATCTCTCGAGCTTCAAGTGCGGCCACGATGCACCGACGTACGGGATCATCGACGGCATCGTCACGACGTCCAACACCGCCTACTCGGCGCTGCACGACATCGACGCAAACAAGCCTTCCGGCTCCATCAAGATCCGGGTGAAGACGTACGCGTACAGCCTCGGCTTGCGCGAAGAGCGCCTGCAGGAGCTGGGGCGCAGGCGCGTGGAGCTCGAGATGCGCCTCCTGGAGAAGAGGATCGCACTCCTCGAACGCAAGCGCGAGCAGATTCGCGTCGCGCGCAACGGCGACACGCAGGAGATCGACGCACAGCTCGAGGCGCTGCGCGGCGAGCTGGCCGCCGCGCTCGGATACGAACAGACCGCCTTGGCCGCGGATTGAGCGAAACGGAGGAGGACGATGGCGACGAAGACGCCCGACGATCGCATGACGCTGCAAGTGATCCACGGCGGCGCCGAGCTCGACGTCGAAGCCGAGCTCGCCCGCTTCGAAGCGCAGGAGCGCCGCCGGCTCGGGCTCGATTCGGAGCGGGAGCAGTGGATGGACGGCAACCCCAATCTGTTCACCGCGAAAGACCGTGAGCACACGACCTTGCTGATCGCCGGCCTGACACACGCTCACGACATGTTCGTGCAGGCGGCGTTGACGTCGGCGGGCTTCAAGGTGCAGACGCTCGACTGCCCCGACAACGAAGCGCTCCGTTTCGGCAAGGAGTTCGGCAATCGCGGTCAATGCAACCCCACCTACTTCACGGTCGGAAACCTGGTGAAGTACCTGTCGCAGCTCCGCGACCGGGGGCTCTCCAGCCGCGAGATCGTCGACAACTACGTCTTCATGACGGCGGGAGCCTGCGGGCCGTGCCGCTTCGGCATGTACGTCACCGAGTATCGCAAAGCGCTGCGCGATGCCGGGTTCGACGGCTTCCGCGTCCTCCTGGTCTCACAGGGTGGGGGTGTCCATGCGGCCAACGGTGACGGCTTGACCATGAGTCGCAAAGACATCATCTGGACCTTCCGCGGCATCATGATGGGTGACGTGCTGAACGCGCTGATGTACCGGATCCGGCCGTACGAGGTGGAGTCGGGCGCCACCGACCGTGCCATCGGCGAGTGCCGCAGCGTCATCGCGACCGCGCTGCGCCAGCGCAAGTCGCTTTTGAAGGCGGCCTGGCGCTGTCGCAAGATCCTCGCGCGCGTGCAGGTCGACCGCACCCGCGTCAAACCGAAGGTCGCGATCATCGGCGAGTTCTGGGCCATGACAACCGAAGGGGATGGCAACTACAAGCTGCAGCGCTTTCTCGAGAGCGAGGGCGCAGAGGTCGACATCCAGATTATCACGAACTGGCTGCTCTACCTGATCGCGGAGAAGCAGTGGGACACGGAGCGCCGTGCCTTGCTACGCAACCACGACGAAGGCAAGCGTGGCCTCAAGGGCATCGACATCCGCAAGAAGGTTCTGGGACTCTGGGCTGCCGACAAGCTCATGCGCCTGCAGTTCCAGACCTTTGCCAAGATCATGGGATTGTCCGCTTACGCGCTGTCGAAACCGAAGGAGCTCGGCGAGATCAGCCACCGTTACTACGATCGTCACCTGCGCGGCGGCGAGAGCTATCTCGAGGTGGGCAAGGTCATCCACAACGTGCTTCACAACAAGGTGAACATGACCGTGAGCGTGAAGCCGTTCGGATGCATGCCATCAAGCGGCGTCTCCGACGGCGTGCAGTCGCTGGTCACCGAGATGTATCCGCAGGCGATCTTCCTGGCGATTGAAACCAGTGGGGACGCCGCGGTGAACGTGTACAGCCGCGTGCAGATGCAGCTGTTCAAGGCGAAGCAGGTGGCGCAGAAGGAGGTGCGTGCGGCACTCGACGCCTACGCTCTGACGCTCGAGGACGTGCGCGACTGGCTCGCGCGGCATCCGCAGTGCAGCAACGCGCTGCAGCACAGCCCGCACGTCGACGGCTGTACCGCCGCCGACGTCGTGCACGAGGTCGCCCGTCGCAAGGGGCGGACGCGTCGCCGCGCGTCGGAGGGCGCCGTGGCCGCGGCCACGGCCGGCCGTTGACCCCGTTGCCGGCGGTCCGATAGGATCGGTTGTCTTCGAATCGAGGGGCCCCCATGATTTCCAGCTCGAGAATCACGCGGCTCTGCCTCCTCCTGGCGAGCGCGCCCTTGCTTGTCGGCTGCTCCACTCTCGGAATCGCCCAGGTGGAGGACCTCGAGACCCTCGACGCCAACGTGCAGCGGCAGAACACGGCGACGACGCAGCGCCTGAGCAACATCGAGGGATCGCTGCAGCAGCTCGTCGATCAGGAGGCGCAACGCCAGGCGCTCCTCGACTCGATGTCCGCGGACGTGGCGCAGATGCGCTCCTGGCTCAACAGCCTCAACATCGAGACCCTGTCCCAGGACGCCCAGCGCGCCTCGATGTTGGCGGAGACCGCGGAGACGCGTGGCCGCACCCTGCTCCAACACTACCGTGATCGGCTGATCCAGGAGCAGCAGCTCCTGATGCAGGAGATCCAGTTCATCGAGGAGCTCATGCAGGGAGCCTCTGCCGGCGCGAGCGCTGCCGCCGACACGGCCGCCGCGCAACCCGCGAGCGGCTCCCAGAACTGAACGCACCTGCGGCGCGCGAATCCCTCGAATGCTCCCCTTGCCGAGTCGCGACCATCCGCTACCATCCGTGGCGATGCGATCTGCGCTACGAAGTTCGACACTGTGGGTCACGCTGATCGCCCTCGTCGGGCGCTTGCTGTTGCTGGCAGTGCAGCCCGGCCTGACCTACGACGGCACCTACTACCTGCGCCAGGCGGAACGGCTCCTGCGCCTGGAGTACGAGGTCGTCGGCTTCCCTCCCGGCTATCCCGCACTCATTGCACTCGGCACTCTCGTGACCCGCGACCCGGTCCTGGCCGGAAGGCTCGTCAGCCTCGTCGCCGGCGTCGCGAGCGTGGCGCTCTTCCACGCCTGGTCGCGACGTGTCCTCGCCGTCCCGCTCGCCTTCGGCGCTGCGCTCGTTCTCGCCCTGCACCCCCACCTGGCACGGACCCACGTCGAGGTCCTGAGCGAGTCGGTGTACCTGCTGGCGGTTCTCGGCGCGGTGGTGCTCCTGGAGACGCGACGCCACGTGGTGGCCGGTCTGCTGCTGGGGTTCGCTTTTCTCTGCCGCCCTGAAGCGGTGCTTCTGCTCTTCGGCTTCACGCTCGTCGTCAGCGTGCAAGAGAAGAGGATTCCATGGCGATTCCTCCTGGCAGGGCTCGTCCCGGTCGCGGCATACGCGACCTGGGCATCCGTCACGCTCGGCCATCCGGTCCTCTCCCCGAAGCAGGGACAGCTGGACCTGGGTGGCGATCTGGTCGGCCGCGCGCTCACGACGTTCAAGACGCTGCACGCCGTCTTTCCTCTTCTTCTTCTTCCTGGAGCGGTCTGGTTCGGCCTGCGCTCGCGGCCCGATCTGCTCGTCCCACTCCTCTACCTGCTGCTGCTCCCCTGGTACGACATCCACATTCAGGAGCGCATGCACCTGCCGGCGCTGCCCTTCCTGCTGCTGCTCGGAGTCGCGTGGGCCGCGAAACTCCCGCGCCGTGCACGGCGCGGCGTCTTGGCCACCGCCAGTGTCCTGCTCCTCGTAGGTGTTCTGCCTGGAGCGCGACACCTTGGCGCAGCCGGCATCGTCACGCCCCACGCGCGTGAGATTGGTGCGTCGCTGCGCCCCTTCCTGGAGTTCGACGACCGCGTGGCCGGACGCTTTCCCTTCGTCTCCTACTACGCCGGGGCCGGCTTCGTGCGCCAGCCACTCGTCGCCTACTCCGCGCTCGTGGACTCGCTCCTCTCCTGGGACGCCACGCATCTGCTCGTCCTCGAGAACGAGATGGAGAACATCAGTCCGCAGCTGCGACCGCTCTTCGACGACCCGGCCTTCGTGGCCGCGGAGGCGCGATTGCAGGCGCTCGCCTGGGTCGCGGATCGACCCGGCTCGCGCGCGATCCTCTACCAGGTGAAGGAAGCACCGATCTCACCCCAATCGACGCGCGCGCTGCGGAACGACGTCACGGGCGCGGCGTGGATCGAAGACGCGCTCTTGGTGTCGACGTCGAGCGGACGCCTCGAGAGCATCGCCACGGCTGCGCTCGCCGCAACGCCGCCGGCGAGCTCCTGGCGCGACCTCGGGTTTGAAGGCGCGCGTGAGCCCAGCGTGTCGCAGGACGGCCGCCGCATCCTTCTCGTGGCGCGCGAGAAGGGTGCCGACGTCGTCGTGCAGTACGAGCCACAATCGCAAACGCGCACGCCCTTCGAGGTCACGGCGCGCGATCGACCCTCCAGCCCGATCTTTGTCGGCGACCACATCCTCTACGTGCGCCAGGAGCCGCCGCGCAGCCTGCGCGTTCTCGACCCGAAGACATCGCGGGTGCGCGCGGCACGTCTCGAAGGACTCGACCCCGGCACCGCAACACCCACCGCCATCGTCGGCCGGGGCTCCAGCGTGGCGATCACGTACGTGCCGAGCCGGCGTGAGCACGAGGCGCAGCGCGTCGTCGCCACCGCGACCTGGCCCGCGGTGGATCTCGCCTCCGTGCCCGCGCGGGGCGTCATCGAAATGCCTGGACGCTGGGCGACGCAGCTCACGCTCGCCGACGACGCCATCTGCTGGTCGCCCGACGGAGAGCGTGTGTTGGCGATGGTGGGAGTCCGACAACTCGACGACTCGGGCGTGACGACGCACCTCGAACCGAGCCTGGCCGTGGTCGAGGCGAGCGGCCGTTACCGTCGCCTGGCGTTCGGCTTCGAGTCGTTGCGCGCTCCGGCCATGCGAGGATTCCACCTTGCGTTGGTGAGCGAGGCGGCGACGCTGCGCACGACGCACCTCGAAGCGAGCGTTTTCGAGATTCCCGAGGTGCGTGTCTTCCAGCGCCTGCGCTGAGTGTTCGTCCGCTGTTTCTCTCCCCACCACGGTGGGAAGTCGCGCCCGAAGGAGACGCCGATGCACGACCACTTCGATGCCGGCCGGTTGAGAAGCGGTGTCACCCTTGCACTCCTGCTCTTCCTTCTCCTCGCGGGCGGTGCGGGATTCCTGCTTCGCGACCTGCAGCGTCCTGGCTTCACCGGCGACGGCGTCGGCTACTACGCACCACTCGCGTCGCTTGTCGTCGACGGCGATCTCGAGCTGCAGAACGAGCTCGCGCACCTGAACCGGAGCTATCTGCGTGCCGCGTTCTTGACGCCGGAGGGGAAACTCGGAAACCCCTTCCCCATCGGACCGGCGATCCTGTGGGCTCCCGGCGTTCTGCTGGTGCGCACGCTCCCAGGCTCGGATCGGCTCGACGCACCGCTCTCCCTGTCACCCCAAACGCGACATCCCGCTTTCGCACCCCGTTTCGCGCGCGCCGTGCTGTGGATGAACATGCTCCTCTTCCTGGGGGGAGGAGCCGTTCTCACGGCCGCCCTCGCCGGGCGCGTTGGGCCGGTCGTGGCGCCGTGCGCCGTTCTGCTCACTGCCGTCGGCACACCGCTCTTCTTCTACGTCCTGCACGATCCATCCTACGGCCACGCTTCCAGCTTCTTCGCCTGCGCACTTCTCGTGGCTGCGGTAGTGCGCGAGCGCCAGCGCCGGCTGCCCCTCGAGCTCCTCGGCTTTCTGTGGGGATTCGCCGCGCTCGTGCGCTCGCAGGACGCGGTGCTCGGCGTCCTGCTGCTGCCACGCCTCGTGGACGAGTGGCGCCAGCGCCGCGACGACGGTGTCCGCGCCGCGATCTTCGCGCTGCTACGCTTCGCACTGCCCGCGTTCGTCGCCTTCCTGCCGCAGATGCTCTTCTGGGACCGGATCTACGGCACGCCCCTTCTCGTGCCACCCGGGCCCGACTTCCTGCCGTTGTGGAAGCCGCAGCTCCTCCACTTTCTCTTCTCCACCTGGAACGGTGCGTTCGTGTGGTCGCCGCTGCTCCTGGTGGGCCTCGCCGGCCTGGTGACGATCGAAGAGCGCGGGCTGCGCTATGCGCTCGTCGCCGCCATCCTGCTCGAGATCTACTCCTGTTCGGTTCTCATGGATTGGTGGGGCGGGCGCGCCTTCGGGGCGCGACGTCTGGTTTCGATCGTGCCCATCGCCAGCACCGGTCTCGCCTGCCTCGCCCATCGCTTGCGAACGGCCTGGTTCAAATGGGTCCCGGCGTTGGCGACGGCGATTCTTCTTTGTCTGTGGAGCGTTCGGCTCGCCGAGTACCACCGCCACCGACTCCTGCCCCAGAACCCCGGGAACGCGGCCGACTACGTACGCCACCACGTGCCGGGAACGCAGCCGACGTTCCGTTACGGTTTCTGGGATTATCCGCGACTGCTGTCGGAGATCGTCGAGTCGGAGCGCTTGTTGCGGGCCTCGCAACGTTCGCAGCGTTCACGCTGAGCCGATGCATGGCTGCTGCTTGTGCAATTGCGAGCGCCCGCCTAGGATCGCCGTGCGCGCAGGAGGATTGTCCGTGGCAGGCGATGCGTCGAGAGATCCATCCATGAAGAGCCCGTACCTGGTGTCGTACGAGCGCCTCGCCGAGTCGGAGAAGGAGAGCCGGACGCGCTACGACGCGACGCTGGCGTTCCTGCGTGAGCGTTTGTCAGGTGTGGCGCCACTGCGCACGGCGCTCGACGTGGGTGAGCGCAGCCCGTTCACGCAGGAGCTCGAGGCGCTTCTCGAAATCTCGATCGAAAACACCAGTGGTGATCTCGACTTCGTCGAGCTCGACGGCAGCTACGACGTCATCCTCTCGTTCGAGGTGATCGAGCATCTCTTCAACCCGCTGTGGCACCTGTGCCAGCTCAAGAAATGCCTGGCGCCCGGTGGACGCATCTGGCTGTCGACACCGAAGTCGAAGCCACACTTTCTCTGGTCGCCCCATCACTTCCACGAGATGCACGAACGCGAGCTTCGAGCCTTGTTCAGTCGAGCCGGTTTTTGCGTCGCCAGCATGCGTGAGATCCGCGTCCACCCGCTGTCCTTCTACTTCAGCGGCCTTCGCCCCCTCCTGCGGTTGTTCTTCGAACGTGTCTTCCTCGTCGAGCTCCGCCACGAGACGACGACGTGAGACAAGGCGCAGCTCAATCGGTGGCGACCGGGATGGCCAGCACCGGGCAGGGGCTTCGTCGCAAGACCTGCTCGGTCGTGCTGCCGCGCAGGATGTCGAGAAAACCGTCACGCCCTGCGGTCACCATGATGATGAGGCTGGCGCCGATCTCCTCGGCCGTTTGCAGGATCACCTCCACCGGCTTTCCCTGGCGGACGAGACGTTCGGAGCGCAGGCCGGACGATGGCGGAATGTCGACGGATGGCATGTCCCCCTCCTCGCCGACGTGCAGGAGAGAGATCAGCGAGTGGCCGCCCCCGAAGGCGCGAATCGCGCGCACGGCGCGCAGGACTGCGGGCTGGGGCCGCGGCGTGCGGTCGACCGGGACCAGAACGCGATCCATCTGCACCGATCCATCCTCGAGCGAGACACAAGCGCGGGACGCGTGCGGCACGAACAACGTCGTGAGCTCGGCGCGACGTGCGAGCGGCTCTGCGATCGACGGCTTGAGCCAGCGCGGCAACCCTTCGCGGCCATGCGTCGCGAGAACGAGCGTGTCGACCGGACGCCGCTCCATGAAGCCCACGATCGCATCGACCACGTTGCTGCCGCGCGCCACCGCCTTCTCCACTTTCACGCCGAGCTGCTCGAAAACGTCCGACTGCGCAGCGCCTGCAGGTAACATCCCCCAGCGCTCCAGCGTCGAGCGCACGCCGGGAAAGTCTTCCCAGCGCGGCCGATCGTCCGTGCAGTGCAGAAGCGTCAGGCGCGCGCCCCCCGCCACCGCGATGCGCAACGCGTGCGCGAACGCGAGCTCGCTGCCGCGGGTGAAATCGGTCGGGTGCAGAACGGAACGCGCCTGGATCTCGTGCTCGGTTGTCATCGACGCCCCCCTTCAGTCACGCGCGGGTGCCGGCAGCGGCAGCGGCGCAATCCGCGAGTTTCGCAGCGCATCACCCCGACGATACGCCTGCACACGCCAGAGGAGGCCTGAATTGTCGTGGCGGACTCGATCGAACGCAAGTTGCAGCGACGTTTCGGTGCCGGCCGGGTGGCGCGCCACCTCCTCGAGGTCGACGGAGAGAAGCACGACGTCATAGGCATCGGCGCCGCCAACCGCGCTCCAGGTGAAGCGCGTCGCGGGGACACCCGGCTCGAGCTGCGCCGAGGCCGCGAACTCGGTGGCGGAGTCACCGCGCAGGATGCCGGAACGCACCGCGCTCTCCTCGCCGGGCCCGTAGATCAGAAGCAGCGCCACCAGCGCGGCGGCCGCGGGAACCATCCAGGCGGGGCGGGCGCCGCGACGCCAGCGCCACACGCTCCAGGCCGCGCCAAGCGCAAGCATCAACCCCACGGCGGCCGCGACGCGCTGGCGCCACGAGGCTCGCAGCTGCAACTCCACACTCAGATCCCCGTTTCCCACCAGTACAAACCCGGCCCAGTAGAAGGGGTGGCTCGTGCGGGCACTACGCTGCAGATCGAGCTGCGCCGAGCGCAGCGCTGCGGCTGCCGTGGCCCCGCGGCCGAGGTGATCGTAGAGGCGTGCCATGAGGTGCGCGGTCATGGCGTCGTCCACCGGCCAGAGCGTGGCGACCACTGCCGGGACCCCCGCGCTCAGGAAGGCGCTCGTGAGCCCCAGGCCCCCCTCGCCCGAGAGCAAGCGCCCGTGTGCCGACTCGCATCCCGAGAGCACGGCCAGGCGCGCGGAAAGGCGCATCTCCGAGATGCGCGCCGCGCGAAGCGACGGCGGGGCAGCGGCAGCGGCGTCGGAGCGCAGAGCCGAGTCGCCCGCGCCCGCGAGCAGGATGCCGGAGCGCCACGGCTGCTGATCGTCGACCGTCGTGTGCGCGGCAAGGTGCAGCACATCGAACTCGCTCAGCTCCCTTTCCGAGATCGGCTGTGGCGCTCCGACAATGCGCGCTTCGACGTGCTTGAAGCGCGCCGCCAGGGCACGCACTTCACGCGCGGCTCCCGCGAGGTCGGCGCCATCGGGTGTCGTCGTGCCCGCCATCGCGAGGACTCGCTGCGTCCTCGGACGGGGGCTTGCTCCGTCGCGCAGGCGCACCAGCGTCAACGCGGTGGCGGACGGAACACGCACGACCTCGTACCCGTCGACGGGTGTGACCAGGGCGGAGAGAGCGAGGCGATTCAGGGCTCCGTCGGGCGCAAAGATCACACGAGTCTTCCCCGCGAGCAGATCCGCGATCCCAGCAAAGAGGAGCTCGCGCAGATGACCCAGGCTGGCGCGGGTGGTCGCGTTCATGGGCGCCTCGGGCGCTCGCCCTGGAAGATCGACGGTGCGAGCGGGAGGCGTCGTCAGAAGCTGCGCCCAGAGCTCGATCTTGCTGCCAAGCCCGCTCGCGAGACCCGGGAGCCGCTGCGCCCGGCAGCGCTCGCGCGTGACCGCGAAGAGGAACGAGACCTCCGGCCCCACGAACGCGTCGAGGAGAATCTCGTCGTCGCGCAGCACCGCGTCCTGCAATCGGGCCAGTCGCACCGGGGCAGGCACCTGGAGCAGCGAGTCTCCCGTGGCGCTCGGACCCGTCATGCGCTCGAGCAGCGTGCGCGCCTTGAAGCGCTGCAGGAGCTCGAAGGCGGCTCGCGTGCGCTCCTCTTCCGGTTCGGAGGTCGGGTGGCGCAGCGCCAAGTCAGCAGTCTGCGTGAACACGCGCGCAGCGAGCGCGCCGCGCTGCTCGCGCCACTCCGCATCCCTGGGAACGCTCCGCTCCGCCTCCCAGATACGCGCCGCGCGCTGCAGGCAGACGAGAGCGCTGTCCGCTTGCCCGAGGCTCTCGTACGCCTCGGCGCTCATCGGCAGGGCTTCGATCCGGTAGCGCAGATACCTGCCGCGCTGCGCCAGGCGCTCGACGCGAACGAGACGCCGCAGCGCCGTGGTGGCGCGCTCGAGGGCGAGCTCGTGCCGCGCCGTGTGCAGATCGAGCTCGATCTGGTTCTGCGGCGAGACGCGCTGGCGCAGCGGCTCCGCCTGGCGTTGCAGAAGTCGGAGCGCCGCCTCGGTGCTTCCGCGCGCGGCCACGGCCGCCGACAAGCCGAGGAGCGCGTTCAGCTCCCGCTCCACCAGATCCATGTCGCCGAGGAGTGACAATGCCTCGCGGTAGAGCTCCGCCGCGACGCCGTTCTGCCCCCGGCGCTTCTCCATCCCGCCCCAGGCCATGATCAGATCGACTTCGAGGTCGCGGTACCCCTGGTCACGCGCGACGTGCAGCTGGGCATCGAGGAGCGAATCGGCGAAACCGTAGCGGCCCAGGAGGGCGAGCGCGTTGGCGGCGTTCACGGTCGCGTGGACCGCGGCTTGGAATCGACCCTCGTGCCGGTAGAGCGCCTCCGCCCGCAGCCAGAGCTGCACCGCAACGCCCGGATCCCCCACCGCGGACTCGACGCGCCCCAGGTTCGTGAGGCTTCCCGCCTCCATGATCTGGTCCTCGAGCCGTCGAGCCATCTCACTTGTTTCCAACCACATTGCGCGTGCACCTGCGAGATCGCCCGAACGTGCGCGCACGACCGCCAGCATGAAGGCGGAGATCAGCTCGTCCCCTTCGAGGCCGAGCCGTTGGAACGTAGAGTGCGCCGCCTGCAAACGCTGGCGTGCCTGCTCCACGTCGCCGGACGCTTGCGCGCGCCGTCCCAGGTAGAGGTGTGCGCGCGCCACGTTGGCGGTGTCGCCGCTCGCCTCGGCCGCCGCGATCAGTCGCTGGTAAACTGGAATGGCACGCGGGTCCCGACCCAGGGCGTCGAGCGTGTTCCCGAGCTGCAGCAAAGCGTCGCACAACAGCAGCGAGTCGCGATTCGCCTCCGCCCGCGCAACGGCGGCTCGCAGGATCGGCTCCGCCTCTCGCGCTCGCCCCAGACGGCGCAGCATCCGCCCCTTGTGGGCGAGAAGACGGGCGAAGCGGAGTGAGTCGGCGGCCGATTCGAGTTCTGCAAGAATCGGCTCGAGGAGGGCGAGAGCCGAGTCTCCGGCGCCGGCACGCCGGAGCGAGTCCGTTGTCTCGATGACGTGGCTCAGTAGAGAATCGGCAGGCGTCACGGAAGAGAGCGCCCCCGCCGGCGTGTCCGCCTGGCCCCGGACTTCGGCGCGGGGGAGGATGATCCCACCCACGAGCCAGGCGCCGAAAACGCCGAGCACCAGGCTGACCGCACGAGGCGCAAGCCGCAATCGCTCCTCCGCAGAAGTGTCGGCCGTTACCGTAGGGGCTGTGCGATTGCTGCGTCAAACCCCTGTGACGCGGCCTGCCACGCCGCCGAAGCCGTGATGTAACCTGCATGGGCGTGCCGACGTTAACTGGCTAGCGACCCCGGAGGCGCATGAGCCGTTCGAGCCTACAGAGGGAGCTCGTGCTCACGAGCAGCATCACCACGATCGCGGCGGCGCTCTACTTCGTCGGCCTCTTCACGCCCATGGCGACGATCACCACCAAGTTCCTGCCCCTCTTCGACCGCACGACGGCCTACAGCCTGGTCGAGACGATCCGCAAGCTCTTCGAGGAGCAGGAGTACGTGCTCGGCGTCATTCTCGTGCTCTTCACTTTCGTCTTCCCGGTGACCAAGTTCTTCAGCTTGTTCATGGGTCTGGGCGCAGGCTGGCGGCCGCACAATTCACGCCTCTACCGCTGGATGCGAACGACGGGCCGCTGGTCCATGCTCGATGTCTTCGTCGTCGCTTTCCTCGTCGTTCTGCTTCGCATCAAAACGCTCACCGGTGGGATGTCGGTCCACCCGGAGGTCGGCATCTACTGTTTCGGTGCCTCGGTCCTTCTCGCCATCTGGGCGGGGAACCGGATCGATCGGATCGATCCGGCCGAGGCTCCGATTGCCGACGAGGCGCCCGTCGTGACGCAGCCAGCCGACGAGCCGCCCCCAGCCGCCGCCGTTCGGAAGCCACTCCCCGACGAGGCCGTCTGATCGGCACGCATCCCGCCTCGACCGGGCTGGGCGCGATCACCCGGAGTTCAGTCGATGATTCCTGTCGCATGACCGGGCACGCCCTCCGATGTCATCATCGTCGTGTCCAGTTCATGCTTGCGTTGCGGCCACGTCTACGCGAGGGCCCCCTGGGGGAGCGAGCCGGCTGCGGCGGTGCGCGTATGGCCCTGAAGCTCCAAGATGGTTCACGGGTCGGTGTGGTGGGCGGCGGACCTGCGGGCTCGCTCTTCTCCTACTTCCTCTTGACGCTCGCCCAGCGCATGGACGTGCGGCTTCAAGTCGACATCTACGAGCCGCGCGACTTCACGCGCCCAGGGCCGGGCGGCTGCAACATGTGTGGCGGCATCGTCTCGGAATCGCTGATCCAGGCTCTCGCGGTGGAAGGGATCACGCTGCCCGGTCGGGTGGTGCAGCGTGGCCTCGATTCCTACGTCCTGCACACCGACGACAACGAAGTGCGCATCGAGACGCCGCTGCACGAAATGAGGATCGCCGCGATCCATCGCGGCGGCGGCCCGCAGGGTGAGCGCAGACGCCGGTGGGGCGGACTCGACGGCTACCTGCTCGGCCTGGCGCAGGAGCTCGGGGCGCGCGTGGTGCGCTCACGCGTGCGCGACGCCGGCCGCGAGAAGGAGCGGCCGACGTTGCAGGCCGACGCAGCGCGACAGGCGTACGACCTCGTCGTGGGCGCGACCGGCGTCAACTCGTCGCGCTGGCGGCTGCTCGAGCAGCTGGGCTTGCGCAGTCGTCCACCGCGCACGACGAAAGCGTTCATCACCGAGATCGATCTGGGTGAGGAGCTCATCAGCCGGCATTTTGGCACCTCGATTCACCTGTTTCTCCTCAGCGTCCCTGGGCTCGACTGCGCCGCCGTCATCCCGAAAGGGGAGTTCCTGACCGTGTGCCTGCTCGGAGAGCGCATCGACGAGACGCTCGTCCAGCGTTTCTTCGACAGCGCTGCCGTGCAGCGCTGCTTCGCCGCGCTTCCGGGCCCGCAGGCGCAGGCTTGCCGCTGCAAGCCGAACATCAACGTGCGTGAAGCGGAGCGCCCCTACGCCGACCGTGTGGTGCTGATCGGAGATTGCGGCGCGACGCGCCTCTACAAGGACGGCATCGGTGCCGCGTATCGCGCCGCCAAGTGCGCCGCGCGCACCGCGGTCCTCGAGGGAGTCTCGGCCGCCGCGTTCGCGAGGCACTACATGCCGCTGTATCGCTCGATCGTACGGGACAACCGCTATGGCTCGGTGATGTTCGGCTCGCTGCACTGGATCAAGAGGATGGGCCCGCTCGTTGGAGGCGTCCTGCAGATGGCCGGGAAGGAGCAGACACGCCCGGGCGCTGCGCGCGACATGAGCATCGTCCTGTGGGATACGTTCACCGGCAGCGCCCCGTACCGCGACATCGTACTGCGCGCTCTGCGCCCGCGCTTCATCCGCCGCTTCGCGTGGGAGACTCTCACGTCGATGCGCTCGCGGGAGCGAGGCGCCGCTGTGAAGGAGAGTTCGGATCATGGAATCGGCACCATTGGGTCGTGAGTACTCGGACGGCGAAGTGATCTGCCGTCAGGGTGAGGAAGGCGACCGCATGTTCGTCATTCAGGACGGCCAGGCCGAGGTCACCTTCCGGGAGGAGGACGCGGAGTACGTCGTCGGCCAGCTCGGCGTCGGGGACCTCTTCGGTGAGATGGCGGTCTTCGACAAGCAGCCACGTTCTGCAACGGTGCGCGCCAAGGGCAGGGCGCGCATCCTGACGCTCGACAAGCACGGCTTCCTGCAGCGCGTGCAAGAGGATCCCTCCTTCGTGTTCCGCATCCTGCAGATGATGTCGAGCCGGATCCGGCATCTGGACGCGGAGGTGGCGCGCCTGCGGCGTCTCGTGAGCGAGCGCGACGTGCCTGCCAGCTGAACGCGTCGGGCGTCCCGAGCTTCACGCGAAGCCGATGCGCACCGCGATCACCATGGCGATGGAGCCGAGGATCCACACCTTCACCATGAAGGGGAGGATGAAGCGCAGCCAGCGCTCATACGGGATGCGCGCCATGGCGAGGATGCCGACGAGGACGGCGTTCGTCGGCACCAGGATGTTCGTGAAGCCATCCCCGAACTGGTAGGCGAGCACCGCGACCTGGCGCGTGACCCCGACCAGATCGGCCAACGGCGCCATGATCGGCATCGTGACGTATGCCTGTCCGCTGCCGGAGGGGATGAACAGGTTGCACAGGCTCTGCACGAAGAACATTCCGACCGAGGCGGCGCTCGGCCCCAGGCTGCGGAGCGGTTGAGCGATCGCGTGGATGATCGTGTCCACCACCTGGCCGTCGTCGAGGACGATCTGGATGCTGCGCGCGAAACCGATCAGCAACGCCGTCGTCGTCAGCTCGGCGGCGCCGACACAGAACTCGCGTGCAGTGCGGTCGACACCCAGGCGTCCCGTCGCGCCCAGGACCAGCGCGAGCCCCAGGAAGAGCGCCCCCATCTCGACGAGATACCAGCCGTGCGTCTTCAGACCGTAAATCAATACGGCGAGCGTGATCAGGATCGCGACGAGTGACAGAACGTGCGTCCCTCGCAAGCCGTCGTGGTGTTCGGTGACGCTCGGAGCCGGAGGCTCGACGTCGTGGACGAGGCTGCTCGAGGGCTCCCCTCGCACCCTGCGTGCGTAGCGCCACACGTGGTCGAAGCCGACGACGAGAAACACTCCCGACAGCACGAGCCGGTAGGCCATGCCGGATCCCTGCTGCAACCCGGCGATGTCCTGCGCAATGAAAACCGTGAACGGGTTGATGATCGCCACGCCGTAGCCGACGGCGTAACCCACGCACAGGATGCCGATGGCGGTCACGGCATCGAAGCCGAGACCGAGGCTCAAGCCGAGCAGCACGGGCACGAACGGCAGGTACTCCTCGGCCATGCCGATCGTGCTCGAGCCGGCGGCGAACATCAGCATGCCGCCGCCGACGAGGACGGCGGGCATGTGTCCCATGCGCTGCAAGAGAAAGGCAATGAGCGCGTCCGCCGCTCCCGTGGCGCGGAAGACACCGAAGGCGCCGCCGATGATGAAGACGAAGAAAATGATCCCCTCGGCGGCAGCGAAGCCGCGCGGGATGGCCAGGAAGAGGTGGTACCAGGCGAGGCGCGGGGCATCCTCGATGCGATGGTAGCTGTCCGCGACCACCACCTCGTGGCCGTCGTGCTCTTGGCGCTCGAAGGTGCCGGAGGGGAGGACGTAGGTGAGGATCTGCGCCAACACGATCATGCCGAAGAGCAGCACGAGTGTGTGTGGTACGCGGATCCGCGCGCGATTGCTCACGCCACCTCCCTTCGAGTCGGCGACTCTAACACCTGTCCGCGGGGAGCCCAAGCGCCGGACTGGAATCCGTATTGTCACTGAGGGTTGCGGGGACGTGCGCGGCGCGATCCGGTGTGCTATGGTTCAGCGTTGAAGGTCCGCTGATCGAGACGAGCTTGGGACCCACGCTTCCCGACTGTCCGTGATCAACGCGGCTTCTGGATCCCCCGACGGCTCTGCCCGAGCCGCCGGGTTTCGCTATTCGCTCGGGTGCGTCGCGAGCGGCCGCTTCGAACCCCTGGTTTGTGTCGAGCTGCTGTGGATCGTCTCGGGCTCGCAGAAGGAGAGACCTTGGGCACCAGGCTGTACGTAGGGAACCTCCCCTACCAAATCACCGAGGGAGAGCTGCGAGAGCTCTTTGAACAGCACGGGCCGGTCATTTCGGCCACGGTGATCACCGATCGCGAGACGGGAAGGTCGCGTGGGTTCGGATTCGTCGAGATGGAAGCACCCGGCGCCGCAGAGGCGGCGATCCAGGCGCTGGATGGTCAGGAGTTCGGGGGGCGCAACCTCAGAGTGAACGAGGCGCAGGAACGGCGCGGCGGCCGTGGCGGTGGCGGTGGCGGTGGTGGCTACGGCAGGCGTGAACGTTGGTAGCGGGGGGCCGTGGTGCGGATACTCGACTGCCTGGGTCAAGTCCTGGTCCGTGATCTGCACGCGTTGAGCAACGAGATTCGCGGGTATCCCGCCGACGCGGAGATCTGGGGCACCGCGCCGGGGATCTCCAACTCGCCCGGCAATCTGGCGCTGCACGTCTGCGGCAACCTGCAACACTACATCGGCGCACACCTCGGCTCGACAGGTTACGTCCGCGACCGACAGGCGGAGTTCGGTCTGGGGGACGTGCCCCGGACCGAGCTCCTGCGCCGTATCGACGCAACGATCGCCGTCGTCGAAGAGGTGCTCCCGCGAGCCACCGAGGCGCAGCTGGCGGCGGACTTCCCGGAGAAGGTGGCCGGTGTCACCGTGAACACGGCCGACTTCCTGCTCCATCTTGCGACTCACCTCGGCTACCACCTTGGACAGATCGACTACCATCGGCGCCTGACCACGGCGCAGAACGATCCGCTCCAGAATGTCTCCGTGGCCGCTTTGAAATCGGCCCGAGCCGATGCAGCTTCTTGAGTGCGGCTGCCGGGACCACCCCAGGGCCATTCCTCGTCCGATTTGGAGGACGCATGCGGTGCGGCAAACCGGCCAACGTGAGCATGATCCTGATCGGCTTGCACGAGGTCGGACTCCTGGGCCTGTCCGAAGCCTTCGAAGAGGTCGAGACGCTGGAGCTGCAGGACCGCGACGCGATTGTGGACCACGTCGTCGCGCGCCTGGCCGGCCAGAACTACATCCCGGAGTCGCAACAGGAGAACTACCGCCGCGGCATCTGGCGTGAGTATCTGCGCCGTCGCGGCGAGGACTTCAGCGACTTCTATTCGGAGGTCGAGGTCACGGTGCGCGGTGCCGCGGGTAGCGTTCGCGACCGTTTCGTTGCGACCTTGATCTCGGTGTTCGGGGACTTCGAGCTCAAGCCGGTCGTGACCTTCGTGCAGACGGGCTCTGCAGAGCCGGAGCTGCTCGTCGACGGCGAGACGGTGCTGCAGGGAGAGGTGACGCGCGAAGCGGCGAAGGCGGCCGTGCGCAAGCGCATCCGCGAGTGGTGACCCGGGTGAAAGGGTGCGTGAGGCGCGTGCCGCCTCCGATCAAGCTTTGAAGTGGATCTGCAGAACGTCCTTGTCGTGCACTTCGTGGTCGCGGCCGACGACGTGGATCAGGCCGTGCTCGTGCAGCGCATGTCGGTTGCCCCACCGCACCAGATCGCCGAGCGTCATGACTTCCGCCTTGATGAACCCCTCCGCCATGTCGGAGTGGATCTTGTGTGCGGCTTGCTGTGCGGTGCTGCCGCGACGCAGAGGCCAGGCGCGCAGCTTGTCGTTGGCGATCGTGTAGAAGGTGACGAGATCGAGCAGGCGGTAGCAGCCCTTCACCACCAAGTCGAGGGCGGTCTCCTCGAGCCCCAGCTCCTCGAGAAACGCCTGCTGCTCCTCGGGTGAGAGCTCCGACACCTCCTCCTCGATTTCGACCGAGACCGGTAGGACGCGTTCGCCCCCCTTCGCCTGGCGCAGAGCTCGCGGCAGTGCGCCCTCCCCTTTCGGATCCTGCTCACCGGTGTTCGCCACGTAGAGGCACGGCTTCGCCGTGAGAAAGCGCGCCTCGGTCAGAATGTCGCGCTCGCGTGGCGACATCGACATTGCGTGGATCGGCGTGCCGGCACCGAGCACCTCTGCAGCGCGTGCGAACGCAGCGGCTTCCTCCACGCCGACGCCACGCCCCCCCTTGCCTGCCTTGCGCCATTTGGCGGCTGCGCGCTCGGCGGTTTCAAGATCCGCCAGCAAGAATTCGGTTTCGACGATCTCCACGTCGCGGATGGGATCGGGTGGCCCGGGTGCATGCACGACGTTCACATCCTCGAAGCAGCGCACGACGTGCAGGATGGCGTCGCTGTCGCGGATGTGACCGAGGAAGGTGTTGCCGAGCCCCTCGCCCTTGCTCGCGCCCTGGACCAACCCGGCAATGTCGACGAACTGCACGCTGGCGGGAATCGCTTCCTGCGGCGACAGGATCTCTGCGAGCTTGTCGAGATCCGGGTCGTGGAGGGTGGCGATTCCGACGTTCTTTTCGATGGTGCAGAAGGGATAGTTCGACGCTTCGGCGCCAGCGTGCGTCAAAGCATTGAGGAGCGTGGATTTGCCGACGTTCGGAAGCCCGACGATCCCGACGGCGAGGCCCATGGCACACCCCGGTCATCTGCTGAGACATCGTGAACGAGTCGAGGTCAGGATGAGGCAGGTGGAGATGAAAGACAAGGCGCGAAAAAGCCGGCACGACTCGACCATTGCCCGGCGCGGCCATCTCGCGCAGACTCCGGGCCCGGTCCAGCAGGGAGGAGTCCAGCGATGTTGCGCGCCATCTTGAGCATCCTCGGCGGCTACCTGACGATGTTCGTCCTCGTCTTCGTCACATTCACGATTGCGTACACGATCTTGGGAACGGATGGCTCCTTCAAGCCCGGCTCGTTCGAGCCTTCCGGAACCTGGATCGCGGTCAGCTTCGTCCTCGGCTTCCTGGCCGCGATCGTGGGGGGCCTGGTGTGCGCCACGATCGCGCGCACGCCGCGGCCGCCGCGAGTGCTGGCTGTTCTGGTGATCGTGTTGGGGCTGGTCATCTCGATCCCGACGCTGACGGCCCCGAGCGACCCGGCGGCGATGGAGCGACCGGACGACGTGGGCAACTTCGAAGCGATGCAAAGCGCACGGCAGCCGGCGTGGGTATCCCTCGTGAATCCCTTTCTCGGCGCACTCGGAGTGACGCTGGGTGCGGGGCTGCGTCGCCGCCAGCCCGACTGAGCCGGAGGCGGTCGCGCATCGGCTCTGCGGGCTACGGACCTTGGCTGCCGTTGGCGTCCAGAAGCTCGTAGACGCGATCGACCGTGTGGCGGCTGACGCCGGCTTGCTCGACATCGGGAATGCGTTCGCGATGGGCGCTCATGTCGACGCTTGCTGCAGCCTCCTGCGCCGAGACACCCTGCGCGTGCAGCTCGACGAGCTTGCGCCAAAGATCACGCAGGTACATCTGCAGAAAGCCGAGACGCTCCACCTGCGTGAACGCGGCGCCATGCCCGGGAAGAATCACGTCGATCTCGAGCTGCGTCAGTGGCTCCAACGTGTCGGCCCACTCGAGCAGGAAGCCGTCCCCCATGTAGGGCAATCCGCCGGTGATCAGGTCCCCGGCCACGAGCACACGCTCCTCGGGAAGGTAGACCACCACGTCTCCTCCGGTGTGGCCGCGGCCGAAGTGGAGGATCCGGATCTCGCGTCCACCACGGTACAAGGTGACCGCTTCCTGCAGCGTCAGCGTCGGCGCCGTCGGCCTCGTCTCCTGCTCCTGCTCCCAGATGCGGCGCATGCGCTCGAGACGTTGCGTGAGCTGCTGCTTCTCCTCCGCACTCGCCTGCTCGATCTGCTCTTGCACCTGCTGCATGCGCTGCGGAATCGCGGCGATGAAGGCCTCGTAGCCGCGTCCGCGCTGTGTGCCGCCGCTTGCGATCTTCGCATGCGTGTACTCGTGCGCGAGGATCTCGACCTCGGACCCGAAGACCTGGTTGCCGTGCACGTGGTCGAAATGGAAGTGGGTGTTGACCAGATCACGGATCGGCTTGTCGGTGACCAACGGAAGATCCGCGAGCAGCGCGCGTGCCGCAGCCGGCGTCATGTGCGAGTCGACCAGGAGAGCGTCCCTGTCGTTGACGACGAGTGCACCGTTGCTGCCGACGGCGATCGTTCCCGACCCGCGCACGTGCCACACACCGGAGCGCACTTCGGTGAAGGTGAACTCCTCACCGACGACCTCCCTCCACTCCTCGTCGGCGTACGCCGCCACGCCGGCCGAGAGCAGCAACGCCGCGGCCCACCCGCTCCGAGACAGACGACTCTTCCTGTTCGCTGCGCGCACGACTCAGCGCGTCGCGCGCGCTCGATAGCGCTCGTAGAGTGCGTGGTGGCGGTTCTCGGTCGAGATCTCATGCCCGCCGATGATCACGTGCTCGACCTGGGTCGTGAGCTCGAGCGGCGTGCCGCTGGTGACCACCAGGTTGGCGATCTTGCCCACCTCGATGGAGCCCAAGCGGTCGGCGACACCGAAGATCTCGGCCGGCCACAAGGTGAGCGCCCGCATCGCATCCTCCTCGGACAAACCGTAGGCGGCCGCGGTCGCCGCTTCGTACGGAAGCGTGCGTGAGGAATGCGCCCCGCCGGGACCGAAGCCGCCGCCGGAGCCGGATCCGAAGCTGACCTTCACGCCTGCCGCCACCAGCTCGCCCGGGTTGCCAAACGGCCGGTCGTACGGATCGTCCTGCTCGCGCGGGAGGCTCTGGGTACGGCCGAGAATGACGGGGATCTGCTTCTCGGCGAGCATCTCCTTCACCTTCCACGCATCGCGACCCCCGGCCAGGATCAGCCGCAGCCCCTCCGTCTCGGCGAACTCGACCGCCGACTCGATGTCGCGCTTGGCGTTCGCCTGGATGATGACGGGCATGTTGCCGTCGAGGCACGCGGCCAAAGCCGCGAGCTTGAGGTTGCGCTTGGCGCGCGAGTCCTGTGACTGCGACGCCTGCATGTAGTGACGTGCGGCCTCGACCCAGTCGCGCAACTCGTTCTGCTTCTCGGTCGCCTTCTCTTTGGCCTCGTTGTACGGAGTTTCCTTCCAGCTGAAGGTGGAGAAATCGAAGCTGCGCGTCACGATTGCCGGCCACAGGATCACCATGGCGAGCGAGCGCTGCAGCGCCATCTCCTCGACGGTCCAGCCGTCGAGCTGTACCAGCGTGGCACGGCCCGCGATGACGCCGTCGCGGTCTGCGCGCGGCGCCACGAGCGAGTGCGTGATGCCGTTGGCGCGCGTCACCGGGATGACCTCACTCGCGGGATGGATCGCCGTCGCCGCATCGAGGTGCGGGTTGTAGGTACCCATCTCCGCCTGATCGTTGGTCGCCGCAACCGCACCCACCTCGATCAACCCAAGCTGGCTCAAGGCGTCGAAGATCCCCGGGTAGACGTGCTTCCCGGTGGCGTCGATCGTCGTGGCACCGGCCGGCGCGGTGGCGCTCGGGCCGACAGCGGCGATCAAGCCCTCCTCGACGACGACGCGGCCGACGAACGGCGCCCCCGACATCGAGTGGATCGTGGCACCGTCGATCACGAGCGTCTCGGCCAGCGCTGCTGCCGGAACGAGCAGGGCGATGACGAGTGAGCATCGAACGACGTTGAATGGAAGCGTGCGCATCACTTCTCCCCCCGGCAGCTGTAGGGACCATCTTGCCAGCGCACCTCGGGCGGAGGCTTGGAGCCGCCGCGCTTGGTGATCGCCTCGCCTTGATCTTTCTCTTTCCCTTGCAGGCGCTCTTTGACCGCATCGACCCGCGCCTGACGTTCGCGGTCCGCCTCGATGTCGAAGTAGAGATCACCATCGACGAAGGTCTTCTGCACCACCGAGAGCATTGAGAGCGGACGTCCGTCGTACAGCACCAGGTCGGCATCCTTGCCCACCTCGATCGAACCCACGAGGTGATCGACACCGAGCTGCTTGGCGGCGTTGAGCGTCACCAGCTTCAGCGCTTCGTTCTCCTGCATTCCGCCCCACTTGACGGCCTTCGCAGCCTCCTGATTCAGGTGCCGCATCTCCTCGCCGCTGTCGGAGTTGATCGTCACGAGCACTCCGCGCTCCGCCATCAGCGCCGCGTTGTGGGGGATGGCGTCGTACGCCTCCACCTTGTACCCCCACCAGTCGGAAAAGGTGGAAGCACCGGCCCCATGCTCGGCGATTTCGTCTGCGACCTTGTACCCCTCGAGCACGTGCTGCAGCGTGCCCACGCGGAAGCCAAACTCCTCGGCCAGACGCAGCAGCTGCAGGATCTCGTCCGCCCGGTAGCAGTGCGAGTGCACCTGCCGTTTGCCCTCCAGGATCTCCACGAGAGGCTCGAGCTCGAGGTCACGGCGCGGTGGCATCGGCTTGATGCCGCGGCGACGCGAGCGGCGTGAGTCGTACTCCTGCCACTCCTTCTGGTATTCGCGCGCTTCCGTGAAGGCCTGGCGAATGACATCCATCACGCCCATGCGCGTCTGCGGGTAGCGCGCCGGCCGCCCGGGTGTGCGGAAGTTCGAGCGTTTCGGGTTCTCCCCCAGGGCGAACTTGATTCCCGCGGGTGCGCCCCGCAGCTTCAGCCCCTCCGCATCGCTCCCCCAGCGCAGCTTGATGACGGCGTTCTGGCCACCGATCGGATTGGCGCTGCCGTGCAGGATGTTGGCGGCGGTGACGCCGCCCGCGAGCGCACGGTAGATGGCGATGTCGTCGGGATTGAGGACGTCGCCGATGGCCACCATCGAGGTCACCGCGAGCGAGCCTTCGTTGACACCGCCCTCGACCGCGATGTGGGAGTGCGCGTCGATGATCCCGGGAATCAGGGAGCCGCCGTCCGCGTCGATCACTTCGGCGCCGCGCGGAATCGTGACCTCGGCGCCGACGGCGTCGATCTTGCCATCGCGCACCACGACCGTCCCGTTCTCGATCGGTTCACCCGACACGGTCCAGATCGTCGCGTTCGTGATGGCGAAGGTGCCCATCTGCCGCACCTTGCCCTGATACACCTGCATGGTCTCGCGCAGCTCTGCGATCGCGACCGCCGGCTTCTCCGAGTCCGTCTGCGCGACCTCCGTTGCCTCCGGCTTCGACGTGCGCTCGCCGCTCACGTCCATCTGCATCGGCCCCGCGCTCATCGAGCCCGCGATCTTCTCCTCTTCGACCGTGAGCGACCAGGATGCCGTCATCGACCGCCCGCGGAACTCGCGTGTGGTCTTGAAGCGCAGCAGGTCGCCACTCATGCGCCCCTCCTCGAGCGCGGTGTCACCCTGCTGGCCGACGATCTTGCCCGAGACCTTGCCGTCCTCCTTCATCTCGAGCTCTGCCGTCATCTCGCGCGAGCCCCGCGGTGTCTGCATCGTCAGCGACCACGACCCGGTGACATCCTGCGCCGGGGGCTCCTTCGGCTCCTCCTCCTTGTGCTCCTGGTACTTGCGTCCGTCGACGAAGACGGCCGCCACCTCCACGTCGTCGGCCCAGGGCCAATCGCTGGCCAGCACCAGATTGGCGATCTTCCCCGCTTCGATGCTGCCGAGACGATCGGAGACACCGAAGATCGCGGCCGCGTCCAGGCTGAGCGCAGCGAGTGCATCCTCTTGGCTCAAGCCCGCATCGATCGCTGCGCGCACTCCTTCGAAGATCTCCGACGTGGTCGCCAAACCATCCGAGTAGAAAGCGAAGGGGATCTCCGCCTGCGCCAGAGCGGCAGGTGTCGTCGGCGCCATCTGCCGGTGGTACAGGGTGCGGAAGGGCGTATCGCGCTCCGGGTCGCGATCCTTCTCCGCCTCGGGCCAGTTGAGACTGACCAGGACCGGCGTTCCGGCGGCCGCCAGCTTGTCGATGCGCGCGTAGGCGCCCTGTCCGCCGTAGAGCACGCTCTCGAGCCCGTGGGCGTCGCGCATGGTGAGCGCGCGATCGATCTCGCGCGCCAGATGGCCGGGCATCAGGAACAGCGACTTGCCCGCGATGGCGGTCTCGAGTGCTCCGAGCGTGCGGTCATACGTGGGGCGAATGCGCCCGCGCGGATCGTCGGCGTAGAGAGCGTTGACGGTAGCGTAGTGCTCGGTGTCGGAGAGCACCTGCTTGATGTAGGAAAGGCGGCCCATCAGCGAAGCGGGAAAGCTGCGCGAACGTCCCTGCCGGGCGAAGTTCAGCCGCTGTGCGACCGGCGCCGCGACGATCAGCTGCTTCCCGTCCCCGTCGGCGAGATTGATGAAGGCAGCCTGGCCCGCGAAGATCCCCTCTTCGGGTGTGGTCACGGTCGAGGTGAAACCCGCCTTGCGCCACTTCGGAATGCGTTTGTCCTCGGTAAGCTCGTCCGCCGCGCTCACCCAGGGTGTGGTGGCGGGACGATCCTCGGGTCCTCTGATCTCCGGCTCGTCGCCGGCGGCGGGCCCGCCGCCGCGGCCGTTGCCCTGCGACTCCTCCTCCTGTTTCTGCCCCAGGGTGGTCAGGGCGTCGATCAGGCCGGGGTAGAGGCTCAGACCGGTGCCGTCGATCACCCACGCGTCGGCCGGAGTGTCGACGTCGGGGCCGACGGCCTCGATCAAGCCGTCGGCGAGGAGAACCGTCGCGCCTTCGATCGGCGCCCCAGCACCGGAGACGACGCGCACGTTCTGGATGGCGTAGTAGGGCGGTGGATCAGGGCTCTCGGCGCTGGCTGGGAGCGCCGCGAGAGCCAATCCGAAAGCGACACTCCAGAGTGTCGCGCCGGCACGGTGATGGAAGGATGAACGCATCAACTGGGCTCCTTTTGCGCGGAACGCCTTCGCGGATGAGACCCGAGGTGACGAGAAGACGACATCGGAACGCAGCCGGAACTCGAGGCTCCCTCGCGACCGCGAACGATGTTTCGCCACAAGAGATTGCCAGCAGTATAGCGGGAAAGGGCGGCACGTGTGTGGCCAAGGCGCCTTCTTCAGCGCTGGCGCCGCGGCTGAGATGCGAGGACTACGGGGACGCACCGCTCGCCCCAACGCCGGGGGCGATGCGGAGAGCCTGCTCCAGCTCCTGCAGCGCCGCCTGCGGCTCGCCGAGATTCAGCAGCGTCACCGCCAGGTTCTCGCGCAGCACCCCGACGTTGGGCGCGAAGCGTTTGGCGCGTTCGTACCAGAACCTCGCGGCGCCGTAATTGCTCTGCTGTGCGTAGGCCAGGCCGATGTTTCCCAGCGCCGAGGTGAGGCTCGGATCGACGGCCAGGGCGCGCTGGAAGACGCGGATGGCGGTGTCGCTCTCGCCGCGCTTGTAGTGAACGAGACCGAGCTGCTCCAGGATCTTGCTGCTTTCGGGCTCGAGTTCCGACCGCGATGATACGACCCCAAGCAGAGCGACACGGGAGGAATCTTCTCGAGCGGTCGTCACAGGGGAGCCCGATCTGAGGTAGATTCCTCGGACAACCGATCGAGGGAGGCTCGTGCAGTACTGGACGCTTTTCGTCGACACGTTGCGAGGCTACGCGGACTACCTCTATCGGGAGATCACGCACCCCGGCATCCACAACTACTTCTACATGCTGATCGCAGTGTCGCTTCTCGTCTATGCGCTCGAGCTCATGCTGCCGTGGCGGAAGCACCAGCGCAGGATCCGGCGTGATTTCTGGCTCGATGCCTTCTACATGTTCTTCAACTTCTTCCTCTTCTCGCTTCTCGGCTTCGCGGCCCTGTTCCAGGTGGGCGTGCAAGCGTTCAACGACATCCTGGGGCGCTTCGGGATCGAGAACCTCGTCGCCATCCACATTGAAGCCTGGCCGAACTGGGTCCAGCTCCTCGTCCTCTTCGTGGTGCGCGACTTCGTGCACTGGAACGTCCATCGCCTTTTGCACCGAGTCCCGCTCCTGTGGGAGTTCCACAAGGTCCACCACTCGGTGATCGAGATGGGTTTTGCGGCGCACCTGCGTTTCCATTGGATGGAAACGGTCGTCTATCGCACCCTGGAGTACATCCCGCTGGCGATGATCGGGTTCGGGATCGACGACTTCATGATCGTGCACGCCACCGCGCTCACGATCGGTCATTTCAACCACGCGAACCTGAAGCTTCGACTGGGGCCGTTGAGGTACGTGCTCAACAACCCGCAGATGCACATCTGGCACCACATGAAACGCTTTCCCAGCACCCTTCCGTACGGGGTGAACTTCGGGATCAGCCTCAGCCTGTGGGATTATCTCTTCGGCAAGGCGCACATCCCGAGCAGCGGGCGTGACATCGAGCTCGGGTTCGACCACGTCGAGGAGTTTCCGGTGACCTTCCTGGAGCAGGTCGTCCACCCATGGCGCAAACAAGGCGCGGCGTGAGACGGTTTCGAGTCGCAAGCCACCAGACGAAGCCTCGAGGCTTCGTGTGCCAAAATCGGGTGGAATTCGGCAGCTCGACCCGGTTTCGAGAGCCTCTCACCCAGCGATTTGGAGAATCACCCATTCGCGTGTTACAACTTATCTGAGGATTTGCCTGGGGAGGGACCGGTGTGCTCGGCGCGCCGGACCGGCCCAGCGCTCCTCCAGTGCGAGCACCGAACGGGTGTGGAAGGAACCAGACCCCCAGTCTTATGGAGAAGACGCCATCATGACCTTCGCGGCGCGGGCCCGTGCCTGCCGACCTCTGTCCCTCTCGGCTCTCCTGTCGTCTCTGTTCATCGTCGTTCTCGCCGCCCCGGCTGCGTCGCAACCGCAGCCCGGTCTGGCGGCCGGGATCTTCGAGATCGACGGCAACCTCGTCAGCAGCGATCCATCTCGAATCGACTGGTTCGGTGGTGGCTTCGGCTCTCCCGCCGGCGTCATCGACCCGGATTCGTGCGCCGGCAGCGTCATGCACTTGCTGGATTTTCCGGACGCCGCGTTCTACCGCGACGACCACTGGACCGGCAGCGAGAGCGATACTTCCTTTGCAGGCAGTCGCAACAAGAACAACGACTGCATCGACGTGGATCCATGGGTCATCGGAAGCGGCAGCGGCCCGGCCAAGAACGACATCACCGAGTCGTACAGCGCTTCCTACATCGATCCCGCGACAGGTGAGAACTGGCTCCTTCTCGCTTTCGCAACCCGCGCCACCAACGGCGCCAGCGAAATCGATTTCGAATTCAACGCTGCGGGACTCAACCTGGATCCGGCGACGAGCCAGATCAGCGGCAACGGTCCTGACTGTGGTCGAACCGTGGGCGACTTCATCGTCTCCATCAATTTCGTCTCGGGTGGATCGACGCCGCAGCCGGAGGTGCGACGGTGGGATGGAACCGCCTACGTGCCGATCGACACGACGCCCGCGCCGGGCGAGCCGCCCCACTTCCTGATCGCTGTGAACGACGGCTCGGTGTCGGCTCCCTGCGGAGCGATTTCCCCCGACGGCATCGTCGTGCCCGAGTACGAAGCGCTGCAGTTCGCCGAGATCGCGGTCAACCTGACCGGGGTGGGCGTCGATCTCAGCGACTTCTGTGGCAAGCCGCGTTCGACCCTGAGCTTCAAGACGCGGGCCTCTGACAGCTTCACTGCAGAGCTGAAGGACGTGAAGCTCTTCCCCTTCCAGCTCGTTCCCAGCACGGCGTGCGTGATCACTGGAGATCTGGAGATCTGCCAGGATGGGGTCACGGAGCTCTGTGGGCCGGCGACGGATGCCGCCGGAAACCCGCTCGACTATGCGTGGAGCAACGGAGCCACGAGCCAGTGTGTGTCCTTCGCGGGCACAGACCTGGGCCCTGGGGCTCACACCATCGCGCTCGTGATCTCGAATGCCTTCGGCTGCGTCGACAGCTGCGAAGTGACACTGACCGTGCACCCGAGCCTCGACGTGTCCGCGACGAGCGCTGTGGCGTGTGCTGGGGAGGCTGGCACCCTCACGGCCTCCGTCGCGAACGGGAGCGGACCCTACCTCTACTCCTGGAGCAGCGGCGAAACGACGGCATCGATCTCACCCACCGAAGCGGGCGAGTACTGCGTCACCGTCACCGACGCCAACGGCTGCCAGGGGCAGGCGTGCGCGACGCTCACCGTCCACGCTCCGGTCGAGGTGTCGATCGCAGACGCCGAAGCATGCGCCGGGGACGCGGGCACGCTGAGCGCCTCGATCCAGAGCGGCACGGGGCCCTACACCTACGTGTGGAGCAGCGGGGAGACGTCCGCGTCGATCACGCCGACCGAGTCGGGCGAGTACTGCGTCACCGTCACCGACGCCAACGGCTGCCAGGGGCAGGCGTGCGCGACCTTCACCGTCCACGCTGCAGTCGTCGTCTCTGTGGCCGACGCGCAAGCGTGTGCCGGTGACGCGGGCACGCTGAGCGCCTCGGTTTCCGGCGGCACGGGGCCCTACACCTACGTGTGGAGCAGCGGGGAGACGTCCGCGTCGATTTCGCCGACCGAGTCGGGCGAGTACTGCGTCACCATCACCGACGCCAACGGCTGCCAAGGACAGGCATGTGCGACGCTCACCCTCCACGCTCCGGTCGTGGTCACCGTCGCCGACGCCGAGGCGTGTGCCGGTGAGGCGGCAACGCTGAGCGCCAGGGTTGCGAGCGGCGCAGGGCCGTACACCTACCTGTGGAGCACGGGTGAGGCTGCAGAATCGATCTCGCCGACCGAGCCGGGCGAGTACTGCGTCGCGGTCACCGACGCCAACGGCTGCGTCGGAGAAGCGTGTGCCACGCTCAGCGTTCACCCCCTGCTCGATGTGAGCGTGAACGACTCGCAAACCTGCGCTGGGGAAGCCGCGACGCTTTCGGCTTCACTGGCCAACGGCACCGAGCCCTTCACCTACAGCTGGAGCACGGGCGAGACTTCGGAGTCGATCGCGGTTTCGGTCGCGGGTGAGTACTGCGTCACGGTGACCGATGCCAACGGTTGCGAAGGGCAGGCGTGTGGAACCCTCTCGTCTCACCCCACGCTCGACGTCTCCATGCAGAGCATCGAAGTGTGCGAGGGTGGGACGGCATCCTTCAACTGCGCGATCTCGAACGGCAGCGCTCCTTTCACCTTCAGCTGGAACACGGGGGAGACCTCGGAGACGATCTCAGCCAGCGAGGCGGGTGAGTACTGCGTCACCGTCATCGACGCCAACGGCTGCGAAGGCCAGGCTTGCGCGACGCTCGGCGTCAACCCGGCTCTCGACGTCACGATGGCCGACGTCGAGGTGTGCGCGGGTGACACGGCAACGCTCACCTGTACGGTGTCGAACGGCACTGGACCCTTCACCTACAGTTGGAACTCGGGCGAGACTTCCGAGACGATAGCGCCGACCGAGTCGGGTGAGTACTGCGTCACCGTGACCGATGCCAAGGGTTGCGAGGGCACGGCTTGCGCGACGTTCAGCATCCGCCCGGCCCTCGACGTGTCGATGGACGACGTTGCGACGTGTGCAGGCGAGGTGGGAACGCTCCGCTCTTCGGTGTCGAACGGCACGGGGCCCTACACCTTCAGCTGGAACACGGGCGAAACCTCCGAGGCCATTTCGCCAGCGGAGTCGGGCGAGTACTGCGTCACCGTCACGGATGCGAACGGCTGCGAAGGGCAGGCGTGCGCCACGCTGACCGTCTACGCCGGGCTCGTGGTCGCCGTCGACGACGCACAGACGTGTGATGGCGAGTCGGGCGTCCTGAGCGCTTCCGTCGCCAACGGAACCGCCCCGTACACCTACGCGTGGGATACGGGCGAGACATCGGCTTCGATCGTGCCGACGCAGCCGGGGGACTACAGCGTCACCGTGACCGACGCCAACGGCTGCCAAGGTGAAGCGACGGGGACGTTGGCGCACGAGTCCAGCCCCACCTGCCTGATCGATGGCCCGCAGGTGCTCTGTGCCGGCGACCTGGAGACCTTCATCTACAGCGCCGGAAGCCCGATCGTGGCTGCCGCCAAGGGTGCCGTCGCCCCCAGTCGCAACGGCGGCTTCGGCCTGAGGAATGCTGCTGCGCCGACTGTTGCCAAGTCTGGTGCTGCGACACCCGGTGTGAGTGCCGGCGCCTTCTCCTGGGCCGTCGACGACCCTCGAGCCGAGATCCTCGGCCCGTCGGACGCCGCCCAGGTCGAGGTCCGCTTCAACGGCACCGGGATGTTCACCATCTCCCTGGAGATGACGTCGGGGATCGGTTGCTCCAACAGCTGCCAGTTCCGTGTCCATGTTCTCGATTGCAGCGGGGCCAACTGCCCACGCACGGTGGGGTTCTGGGGTCGTCAATGTGAGCAATCCGGAAACGGCGATACGAAGTTCTCGCGCAGCGAGATGGAAGAGATCGTTCGATGGGCCGACGCGCGCTCTGAAGCGTTCGACTTCGGCACGGGCGACGACGCTTTCGCCGCCTTCTGCGAGATCATCAACACGGATGAAATGGACCAGCGACACCAGGCCAAAAGGCAGTTTGCCGGGATGCTGGCCAACGTCGGCGTGACCAACCTGGGCTTCGTGGCTGCGAACGGCGACACGGTGCGCCTGCTGGAGTTCACGGAGATCGACTGCAACTTCGAAGCCACCACGATCGCAGAGCTGATCAGCGAGATCGACTCGATTCTCGTGGCGCTCGAGCACGAGGATCTGGACGAACCCGCCGTGAAGTGGACCTACGCGAGCATCATCCGATGCACGGACGACATCAACAACGCCAACGGCATCGGTCCTGTCTGTGGTGACGTCGTACGCGATGACAAGGAAGCGTTGCCCGAGGAGCCACCGGCGGCGTTGTTCAAGCCGTCTCCCAACCCGTCGCGCGGCCGCACCTCCGTGGCCTATGCCGTAGCGGGCGCGCAGGCACAACCCGTGCTGATCAGCGTCTACGACATCGCCGGACGTCGGGTCCGGGTGCTGGAGCGCGGGCTGAAGAGTGCCGGACGCCATTCCGCGACCTGGGATGGCCGGAACGGTCAGGGCATCGAGGTGGCGCGTGGCGTCTACTTCATCCGCGGCGTCATCGCCGGGCAGGCGTTCAGCTCCAGAATCGTCCTCGTTCGCTGAGCTTCCGCGACGAGCGTCCTTTCACACGAGCCCCGCTCCTGGAGTGGGGCTCGTGCCTTCTAGCGCGGGAAGTGGACCGGGAGCCCCATCTCCTGCATCAGATTGTGTGCGCCGTCCACGGCATCCATCACCCAGAGGATGTAGCGCGAGTCGACGTGGATCGTACGCACGTACCTCTCGTTCACCACCCAGTCGGCGGCGACGCCCTCCCAGTTCATGTCGAACGCCAGCCCGATGATCTCGCCCCAGGCGTTGAGCGCCGAGGATCCGGAGCTGCCGTTGGTCACGTTCACGGTGCTGATGAAGCCCACCGCAAGAGTCCCCAGATCGGGATCCGCGTAGGGACCGAACTCCTGCGCCTTGGCGCGCTGCAGGAGCTTCTTTGGGCTGTCGAATGGACGCTCGCCGTTGTCCTTCTGGAGCACCCCACGCACCGTGGTCTGCGGCTGATAGAAGACGCCATCGCGTGGCTCGTACCCCGCGACGACGCCGAAACCGACGCGCAGCGTCCCATTCGCGTCGGGAGCCAGGCGCCCCTCCTTCATCGTGCGCATCGCGGCGATCAGCTGGGGGCGGAGGCGGTACTCCGCCCCCTTGACGGCGCGATCGCGATCCTCGATCTCCTCTCCGAGGCCGCGCAGCTCCGCTGCGAGCTCGATCATCGCGTCGCGGCGCGCCAGAAGCTGGTCGGTCGACTCGTCGAACATCGCCAGGCGCGTGTCGAGATCGTCCATTCTCGTGTTGGCGTAGAGCCGATCGAGGAACGCGTCGACGCGCCCCTCCACGTCCTCGCGCCCCGTGGCTGTGAGGAGCTTGTCGATCGCTTCGATCCGTTGCCCCGCGGGCAGGTGACCCGTCTCGAGCAGGAACCAGCGGAAGCCGGCGCGATCGCTCGTCGGCTCGATCATTCGCTGCGTGCGTTTCACCCGGCTTTCGTTGCGCGGCCAGTTGCGTTCCTGGTAGTCCTCGTCGCGCTCCTCGTCCTCCTTGGCGCGCTCGACGCTCATGCGGTAGAGCAGGTTCGCCTGCGACAGCATCGGCGAAGCGGAGTACAACCAGCGGTAGAGCATGTCGCGCTCGCGCGTCATGCGCTTGCCGGCCAGGACCTGGCTGAACTCCTGGCGAATCGCCGCATACCGGGCCGCCTGCTGCGGCTCACGACTGAAGAACTCTTCGAGGCGCTTCTCACTCCGCTCCTTCTCGCGCAGGAGATCGTCGCGCGCGAAAGCCTCCAGCTGCCCCGTGTACTTCTTGAGGATGTTCTCGAGCCGCGCGATGCGCGAAGCGTTGAGGATCTGCACCTCGCGGTTGTCGCTCCCCTGCTCCTCCAGGATCTCGAGCAGCGCAACGCGATAGCGATTCGACGTCGGCATCACGAACTCCTGCGCTTCGCGCACCTCCTCCGCCGTCACCAGCCGCGACGTCCTGCCGGGGAAGCCGGCGAGCAGAGTGAGGTCGCCTGCATCGAGATCGCGTGTCGAGATCTTCAGATGATGTTGCGGCTTGAACGGCACGTTGTCGGGTGAGTAGGGCGCCGGCTTGCCATCCTGGCCGACGTAGGCGCGATAGAAGCCGAAGTCACCCGTGTGGCGTGGCCACATCCAGTTGTCTTCTTCGTCACCGAAGTTGCCGACGCCGAGAGCCGGAGCGTAGACGAGCCGGACGTCCTCGATCTTCATCGCCGTGAGCTTCAGGAATCTCTCGCCCGCAAAGAAGGAGGACACCTGGCAGCGCACGTTCCCCGGCGCCTCACACTGCCTCACGATCGCCTTGGCCCGCTTGTCGATCTGCTTCGCGCGCTCCAGGTCGGAGGTTTCCTCATCGAGAGCGTCCAGAATCTCGTCGGTCACGTCCTCGATCTTCGTCGTCACATACACGCGCGCCGTCGGCAGTGCCGGGATCTCCTGCGCCTGCGTGGGGGCGAGGAAGCCATCCCGGAGCAGGTCGCGCTCCGGGGTGGAGTTGTACTGCAGCGAGCCGAACACGCAGTGGTGGTTGGTGATGATGAGGCCGTTTGCCGAAACGAAGGCGGCGCTGCATCCCCCCAACGAGACGACGGCTCCCATCGGAAACGCCGTCAGATCGGCGAAGGCGTCCGGATCGAGCTGCAGCCCCAGCTCCCTGAGCTCGTCGCCGAGGAGTGGAATCTGCTGCGGCATCCACATCCCCTCGTCGGCGACGACGCCGGTTGCAACAAACAGAAGCAGCAGGGCGATTCGAGCTGGACGCATCGGAAACCTCGCAGTGGGTTGGGCGCTTGCACGCGACGGGCTTTGTCGCAGATCGTAGCACCGCCGCGGGCGGCGGCACAGGAGGCGCTCGCCGCGGCCGACGCCGTCGCGGGCTCCGGCGACGCGGCTGGCGTGTAGAATCATATGGGACGAGGGCGCGGCGCGATGGCCACCGAGAAGCCGGAGGCGGCAAGCATGAAGCAAGGGCCGGGCATCGACTCGAACGAGGCCTTCGAGTTTCTGCGCGCCTCCTACCTGGTGCAGGTGCTGCCGTTCCGCGCGCGCTCCCTGGGACAGCTGCTGACGGCGGCGACGCTGGCGCCCGAGACTTCGCTCTTCTACCACCTGCACCACGCGTTCTTCCGCAGCCCGGAGCGCCTGCCGGAGTACCCGAACGACTTCGCGTCCTGGGCGCACACCTCGCTCGGCGACGCCGTCGTTGCCGAACGGCTGGCGAACCTGAACCTGACGCGGACTGCGAGCCTGTCCGGCATCCGCCGCGAGATCAGCGTCATCCTCGCCGAGCACCTGCAGGATTCGGGTGATGGACGCCACGTCGGCAAGGAGAACGAGTTCATCTTCTGCCGTCCCTGCGGTCTGGTGTTCTCGACGGGCAAGCGCGCGCAAACGCCGGGGGAGTTTCTCGAGGTCCTGCAGAAAGTGGAGATCGACTCCATCTTCTACCACCTGTTCACGCCAAGGCTGCTGCGGGGTGCGAGCAGGAACGACTTCTCCACCTGGTTCGAACGGCGCGGCTTCGGGTCCCTGTCGCAACGACTCGCCGAGTTCGACCCCTACCTCAACAGCCTCGAGGACAACCGCAGGTATCTGATGGAGCTGGTTTCAGCGGAGCTCAAGTCGCGCAAGGAGGTGCGCGATGCCTGACACCTACCGCGGCATCGCACCCGAGAGCGTCCTCAGCGAGGTCGAGGCGCTGGCTGCAGGTCTGCGCGGGCATGCGTTGCAGCACGTGAACTCGACGCGCAAAGGGGGTGGGGTCGCGGAGCTGCTCGCGCGGCTGGTGCCGATGTTCGAATCCCTGGGGATCCGCACGCGCTGGGACGTCATCGACGGCAACGGCGACTTCTACGACGTGACGAAGTCGATGCACAACGCTCTGCAGGGCGCAGACGTCGAGTTCAACTACGAAGACCGCGAGATCTACCTCGAGTGCCTGCGGGAGAACAGCAAGAAGCTCCGGCTCGACGCCGACGTCGTCGTCATCCACGACGCACAGCCCGCCTATCTGGTCGACTTCTGCGACTTCGACCGCTCGCGCATGGTATGGCGTTGCCACGTGGATCTGGCCCAGCCGAATGCCTCGGTCTGGGGCTTCCTGAGCCGCGCCGTGAGCAAGTATGGCCTGGCGATCTTCCACGTGCCCCAGTTCGCGCAACCGCTTCCGATCCCGCAGGTGCTCATTCCGCCGTCGATCGATCCGTTGAGCGAGAAGAATCGCGAGCTGGAGGAGGAGCAGATCACCGAGGTCACGGAGCGCTTCGGAATCGACCGCGCCCGCCCCGTCGTGGTGCAGGTGTCCCGCTTCGATCGTTTCAAGGATCCGCTCGGCGTCATCCGCGCCTTCCGGCTCGTTCGACAGAACTTCGATTGCCAGCTGGTGCTGGCCGGGGGGACGGCCGACGACGACCCGGAGTCGGCACAGGTTCTCGCCGAAGTGCACGAAGGCGCAGACGGCGACCCCGACATCTTCATCCTCTCGCTGCCACCCGACGCCGACTTCGAGATCAACGCCCTGCAGCGCGCGGCGACCGTCGTCATGCAGAAGTCGACGCGTGAAGGCTTCGGCCTCACCGTGACCGAGGCGATGTGGAAGGGGAAGCCGGTCGTCGGAGGCGCCGCTGGCGGCATCCCGGCGCAGATCATCGACCGCTCCACCGGTTTTCTCGTGCACTCCGCCGAGGGCGCCGCTTTCCGGCTTCGTTACCTGCTCAGCCACCCGAAGCACGCCACGCGCATGGGCAAGCGCGGGCGCGAACACGTGCGCCGCAACTTCCTGATCACGCGCCACCTGCGCGACTACCTGCTGGTGATGCACAGCGTCCTGCGCGGCTGCCCCGAATCCCCCATCTGGCTGTTGTGACGCAAAAAGGTGCGGGGCACGCTCCGGCATGCCCCGCACTCGATGGTCCTGAGTCCAACATCTCGGCTTCGTGCCCAACTACCTCATCAAGACCATCTTCTTGATGCTTTTGAAGTCTCCTGCGACGAGCCGGTAGAAGTAGACTCCGCTCGCCACGCTTCTCTGGTTGTCGTTCAATCCCTCCCAGACGATGCGATGGTTGGCTCCGACGCTCAGCTTCTCGTCGACCAGCGTGCGTACGTGCCGGCCTGCGACATCGTAGATGTCGAGCCGCACGTGGCTCTCCCGCGCGAGGTCGAAGGAGATCGTCGTCATCGGGTTGAACGGGTTTGGAACGTTCTGGTGCAGCGCCGTCCGCAACGGCGGTGCTTCGATTTCCTCCTCTCCCGGAACGCCCGTAGGATCGGGACCGTGCTGGCACGGGAGCGGCAGCACGCACCCGAGCACGGCGGTCAACAGCTGATCCTCCGGTGTCGGCGAGCTCGGAGCCGTGCCGAACTGGTCGCGGATGTCGAACCATGCGTGCGATTGCAAAATCGTGTTCCAGTCCTCCGCGGCGTTCGATTTCATGACAATCGCACCGTCGCCGGTGTCGCCCGAAACCGGATCTCGGTAGCGGTGGGTTGTCACCGCCTGCCCAACAGATCCAAGGCCATCGTAGTCACGCATGGCCGGACAGCCACCGTTCAGGCTGAAGGCTTCGCCCGAAAGGTCTGCGGTGCAGGTCGCGTCACCGTTCTGACTGAACGTGAAAGACGCCTCCCCCGTCACGTCCGGATTGAGGCTCAAGCCTTGATCTGCGCTTGCCAATTGGACCCCCATGGTCTGGTTGAAAAGGGCGTTCGTCGGCTTCGTCTCGACGATGCTTTCGCCGATGACCCACAGCGTCGCAAACGTCGCCTCGCTGAAGACAGCCTGCCCCAACCAGTTCTGGAACCACGACACTTGATCGATCTTCTCCCCGTCAATGTCGAGACCATCCGGCATCGTCTCGGCGATATCTTGGGTGCCCGCGTCGTACACGATGAGGTTGTATCCCTCTGCCTGCTCGATCGTCGCTCGGCCCCCAAGATGGTTGTTGATGTTCCCCGCTCCCATGTGGTCGTAGATGTCGTAGTGGCCCCGATATCCCAAGCGATCGAGCGTGTACATGAACGACGTGCGGTTCACGTCACCGCTCCGACGACGCTGTGAGTAGACGTTCACATACAAGATACAGTTGGCTTGAGTCGAGTTGGCAAGCTCCTCCTCGGTCGGCTCGAGCTTCCCGGATGGGTCGGGCGCAATCCGATCGAGGTAGCTCGGGTCCCAGTTGATCGTGGGAAGGAAGCTGACCTCGAAGAGACCTTGAGTCGCTGCCTGAGCCTCTTCGATCGAGTTCGGAAGCGCTGTCAGGCCTGCCGGAACACTGCTCACTCCACCAAGCACGTCGCTGGCAAACCAGAAGTAGTGCAGAACATCTCCACCCCGGAAGTAGTCGTCGTCCAGGTCAACGAAGAAACCGTCTGGGACAACTTCGCCAGGCCCAGGGTCCCCCTCAGGGGGTGGGATGCGCTGGCTGTCGGCCGGAACGGCAAAAAAGCCGTTCGACCCCACGCTCCAGGGAGGCGGCGCCTTCCCCGCATGCGGCCCCGAGACGATCGCTCCGTAGAACTCGACCTGCGTGATCCCACCGGCGCCACGTGTGTCGTACACGGACATGGTAATGGAGTCACCTGTGACGAGCCGTGGGCTTCCGTAGTTCAGGGCGAGATCGCTCGCCATCGTGAATGCTGTCGTTCCGAAGCGGTCCATGGTCGGACGATGATGCTCTCCCGGCACGATGTCTGGGTGAATCTCGCTCGGGAATCCATCCATCGCCTGGGTCCGCGCATCAATTCCCTCGTCCATCAAGGGACCCGTCAAGACCTGACGGCCAATGCGGACTCGATCCAGGAATGGTCCCGGTCCAGGAACGAACGGAGTCGGACCGGGTCCTCCAACGAGGTATTGCCAGCTGGAAACGCGCAAACGCACCTGAATGTCGGAAGATGTCGGGTCGAAGAACGGGGTCAGATCCCACCCGTGCTCTCCTGTGATCTCATTCATGCCAAGCGTGCGCCAGCGGAAGTCGTTGAGAATCAACCACTGGAACCACTTGCCCCAACCCGTATCACCCGAATCCGCGGTCCGCGTCAAGCACAACTGATCGCCCACTTGCGTCGCTCCGCGCACGTCCACGTTCAGGTAGACATTGCTTCGCGGCGTGTAGGTCCCTTCGAACAAACGAAACGAGATCACTGTCGACTTTGCTGCCGGGGTCGTCGCAAGGCTGACCCAGGGGCTGACGATTGCGTTGTCGAGCCAGTTCCTGATCACGAATCCTCCCGGCCCGAAGAGCATGCTCGGGTCGTTGGCAATCGTGGGTGTCGTATCGTCGCTGTAAAGCCACGCACAAGTAACGTTCTCCGTGCAAAAATCATTGTCGCTGATGTGTTCATAGAGTCGCGCCCAATTCCCGAATGGAACCGAGCTCTTCAGGTTCACGAAGGACACACGCGGGTCCAGCGGCCCTTCGAAGTCCTCGGCCAATGGCGATGCGACGTCCGTCACTTCGACGTTGTCGACCACGAGCGCCCGCCCCAGTGTCCAAGGCGCGCCTCCATCGCACGGCGATGCGTAATGGTCGGACACGAAGGCGATGAAGACGCAGTGCGTCTCG
>CP070763.1:2741672-2754712 GCA_020349025.1 Candidatus Latescibacterota bacterium
CTGGAACCTCCACGCCGTGTGCGCGGCGCACCACCTGCACTACATCCATGGTGGGCGGGCGAGCGTGCGCGGGCGTGCGCCGGGCAACATGGTGTGGCGGCTCGGCAGGCCCGAGCTCGCCCAGTGGTTCGTGAACGAGAGGAGGATCCGATCGACGATCTGAGGCCCGAGCACTACAGCTCGTCGAGCATGCCCACGAGCGCTGGCGGCGCTTCGCCGAGAAGCTGAGCGGAGCGGGAGATGCGGATGGGAACGTACTTCGTGAAGGCTTCGTCGAAGGAGTACTCACGCCACTCGCCGCCGATGCGAATCCGCAGCCCCTCGGGCAGCATTCGGATTGGGAGCCCCCGCTGATCGGCTTCGGCACCGAGAAAAGGTGCGATCTCGTAACGCCACTCGTCGGCGCTGGGTCGCAGCGACTCGTTGCCGTGGAACTGCTCCGGCTCCATGCGTCGCTCCGGGTCGAAGAGGAAGACCCGACCGGCCGCTGCACCTGACATGAAGAACTTTCCGGCGTAGGGACGCGCTCGCAGCCGCAGCTGACCGCTGCCATCCGGCTTCTCCAACCCCATCACCACGTGGATGGAGTTCTCGCCGCCCGACATCAGGTACTCGAAGGCGTACTCGTTGGGCGAGCCGAAGTGGATCGACTTGAGGCCCGGCGCCAGAGTCGCGCCATCCTCGAGATGGACCCGGTTCTGCCCCGCCACGGCGAAGCGGCTGCCGGAGTCCCACACGGAAAGCGTACCGCCATGCGCGGCGTAGAGCCCCGTGTTCAGGATGTCCTGCAACACGAAGATGTAGCCGCGATCCGCCTTCATGCCGACGTGGCTCTGGCCCTGGCCGTAGCAGTGAATCGTCGCACCTTCGAGCAGCGCCCCGAGGAAGTCGCCGAACTGCCGCCCATACAGATCGACGCGCACGCCCTCGGCAGCCGTGCCCTGAGCATCCACGAGGTTCGTGCCGAGGTAGCGCGGTCCCCCACGATAGTTGTAGGTCACGAGGTGGCGCCAGCCGAGCTGCACGGCACGACTCAGGAAGCGGGCCGCGCCCTCGATCCCGAACGCCTCGCTCGCAAACCCCTGCATGTCGATGACGAGAGCGTGCGCCGGATCGGAAGGTGGCGCCAGATCGAGCCGCGTCTCGAAACCGATCCGCGACCACGTGGTCGACGCCCGCGTTTCCCAGATTGCAGGCACCGCGTGCAGGATGCGGTAGATCCCACCCTCCGGCTCTCCGTCGTACTCGTAACCACCGTCAGCGTAGTACTCGAGCGCCGCCAGCGACTTGCCGCCCGTGTCGGCAAAGTGGAGCCGCTTGCGGATCTCGGTCAGCACCCACAGGGCGCCTTCACGGTGCGCGCCGGAATGCGTCGCCAGGTGCGGCAGCTCCCATTCGACCACGGTGCGGTACTCGTCGAAGCTCCAGCCGGCAACACGCTCCAACACCCAGTCGACGAATCCGAGACGCGCGTGCGGTGATTCCGGAGCGTCAGCGAGGCCACCGATGCGTACCCGGATCTCATCCCCCTGGCGCTTGCGTCCCCCGGCGACCGCCTTGCTCAGCGCCCGCAGTGCATCGGGCTTGCTGCCCGCGCGCTCGACCTCGACCGCGTCCCCGAAACGATTGCGGAGATGCAGCTCGCGTGTCTGCATATCCATGAATGCCTCGAAAACACCGCTCATTTCGCCGTTGCCTGGGCGCCCGCTGGGACACATGTTGAAGCGCATGTCGGAGCCAGCGTCCGCGAGGATACCCTTCTGGCGCAAGACGCCCAGGATCGCGTCGGCGATCTTCGCCTCGGAGCCGTTGGCGACGGCGCGCACGCCGTCGGGTGCGGTGTCCCAGTTGATGGCGATCTCGTGCGGTCGCAGGAACTTGACGTCCATGTTCTCGCGGAAGCCAACGCGTGTTGCGCTCTCTTCGTGACGCGTCTCCAGAATCGTGAACTTGTAAGGCCCAGTCGGCGTCAGGTGGACGTAGTTTCGTGATAGTGCTTGGTAGCGCTCGCAGCGCTCGACCGGAGTCACCGCTTCGAGATCGATGCCGGTGATTGGCGAGATGATCTGTGTGGCATCCTCAGTGCTGAGTCCGAGAACGCGCCGAGTAAAGTCCACGAGGTAGGCGGCATACTCGGTGTCGGTCAAGGCCTTGCGCTCGTAGAGTGAATCTCCCGCATACTCCTCTGCGCCGGGCCCCATCGATTCATCGACATGCACGTGACCATGCTCGGTGATTAGCGCGGCCGTGGAGTCCACGCCCACCTGCTCCCCGTTGTGCATGAGCAGCACGTTGTACGCCTTGAACGGGTGCGCGCCCGCCGGGTTGCCCCGACCCTCGGAATCGATCGCCGGCGAGTTCGTCGGGTAGCGATGATGCATGCCCCAGACATGGGCCAGCAGCGCGGTCGTCCACGCCTCCTCACCCCGCACCCAGCGTCGGACACCGCCCCGCTCGCGTGCTCCAGGGTAGTGGCTCCAGAAACGCTCGAAATCGAGGTACGCGGGAATCAGATGCGTCCATCCACTGATCTTGATGCAAGCGAGATCCTCACCCATCGAGACGACGTATCCGCTGCGGCGCTCCGCACCCTTCGGCGTCGCAAGCCCGGTGCGGTAGAAGCGCGTGTCGATGAGGTGTGCCAGCGTGGTGTAGTACTCCTCCTTGACGTCGCGCAGGAAAGCACGAAGGAGAGCCGGCTCGTCGTCGTCCGCGAACAGCTCCTGTCGTTGCATGGCGCGATCGATGGCTGTGCGCAGGTCCTTGTCGGAAACCGCTCCATACTTCACCTGCCGTTGGAGCCAGTGCGGACTCTCCAGCAGCTGCCGCCCGTAGCGCCACAACGTGTCCCCGCGAAGCTCGGTGAAGAGCAGCGTCACGTCGCCGACGTTCTCGCGCAGACCGGCGCGCTGCCAACCCTCCTCGCCCTGGAACTCCTCGCGGACCGGCACGCGGAACTCCTGCAGGCGCAACCTCACCTCTTCGTGATCCATCTCGCGACCCTCGGCGTCGAAGAGGCGCAAGCCACCGAGGTGATCGAGGATGCGTGACATGGTGTCGGCCCGATCCGGACCGATCGTATTGAAGACGAGGCAGGTGCGCCGGCGCACGGGATCCGGCGCGAAGCCGGCGAAAGAGATCCCCCCGCCCCGGTTGTTGCCACCGTTCGACGACAACCGCGCCGCTTCCCAGATGGCGTCGACGTCCACCGGCTCACTCACGAGCAAGCTGCCGACGCGACAGGAGTCGTGCTCCGGTTCCGCTGCCGCCGAGGTCCCCGAGCCAGCACCCTCCACCGCGGCCTCGGTCGTCGCCACCGCCTCCTCGTTTTCCCGGCTGGTCTCGTCGCCGCGGCTCGACTCGTCGCGACGCCTCACGGACTCCAGCTCCTGCAGCGAGGGCAGCTCGAGCGCTGCTTGTGGCTCGGGATGCGTTGGCATCACCAGAAGGTCGGTACGGCCACGCAGCTTGCGGATGTCATCGAGAACCTCGTCGCGCTGCAAGACCTGTCCCTGCGCATCGACCCAGCCTCTGTCGCGGTTGATCGCGTCGACGAGCACGCCCAACTTCACCAGATTCAACGCCGACCAGTTGCGGAAACGCTTGCGCATCGTGTCGCGATCGTTCTGAATCGTGAGCTCCACCTTCGTCGTGATGCCGCCGCGCGGGCAGTCGAGATGACAGTTGCCGCACTGGTTGCAGCCGAATGCGACCGCTTTGCCGATGCTCGCCTCCAGCAGACCGTCGGCTCCGGCGATCAACACCTTCAGCATGTCCATCTCGCTGCGCAACCCACCCGAGGCCAGGAGCTTCGTTCCGCCCTCGGCACCGAAGGCGCGGCCGTTGAGGTCGCGAATGGGCCACACTTCAGCACTCGCATCGTCGCGGAGCGGCTCGTGCAGGAGCGTGTGATGTGTGTGCAGGACCGTGCGGAAGAGGTCGGGCCAGCCCACACGCGACGAATCGGCGTGGTAGTTGCCCGAGCCGGCCAATCCGGCGTCGACGAGCAGATAATCGACGACGAAGTTGGACCACATGCCGGCAGCGACATAGCGCGTATAGGTGGAGCCGGTGATCTTGATGCCGCAGTGTGTGCCGAAGTGCAGCCACAGCCACACCTCGGCCGGCATGTCCTCGATCGAGTAGATGTCGTGCTTCGGATCGGGTGAGAGTGCGTCCGTGCCCACCGGGATGTTGCGGGCGCGGCTCACGGTCTGGGTCACCTTCGGCGCCGCCAAGCGCCCACCCTTCCCCGGCTTCGCCCCCTGGTTGATCTTGATCTCGACGTCCCGCACCGCGCGCACGTCGGCGGCAGTGATTCCGAAGTGTGCCGACGCGGCCTGCAGCGACTCCCAGCGCATCATCTCGGGCGCCAGCCGCAACGGTCCCCCCTCGCCCGACGACGTCAGCGCCAGGCCCTGGTTCGCCTCGAGTCGCGCCCGTAGAAAGTCCTCACCGGCGGCGCCGAGGCTGATGCTGGCGTGAGACACCGGAGCGCTGAACACCGGCTCGCGCACCGCGTCTCCCTCGAGGATGAAGCCGCCCCCGGCCAGGTCCTCCCGCAACAGGATGCGATGATCGCGGCTGGCACGCCGCACCGAGACCCCCGCCGGGGAGCCGGGCGCGGGACGCAGGCCGCGGCCGTCGACCGGCGTTGGAGCATCGACCGGTAGCAGCTCCTCTGCCGCAACGAGCCCATCCGCCGGGTTCGTGTGCACGACGTAGAGCGCTCCCTCCGGCACCAGGTCGGGCAACGTGATCGCAAAGCCGCCACGTGCGTCGGCGACGAACTCGGCGATGACGGACGCCCCTTCGGCGTCGCGAGCGAGCGAACAGCGGGCGTCGGAGGAGACCGCACCCGGGCGCAGGAAACCGCGTGGCACGCACAAGTTGATGTAGTCGAGCGCGCCAGGATTGCGGCGCAGCTCGTGCAGCGATTCGGCGATGGCGCGCCGAGAGACGCGCAACCCGATGCCGTCGAGCGAGACGGAGCCGAGGGTTCCCTCGAGGAAGAAGTCCTCCTCCTCCGGGAAACGCCCGCCCGCCATACGGTAGATGACATTGAGGTGATCCGCCGTCAGGCTCTGATTGCGATTCATCAGATGGTAGTTGGCATTGCGATGCGCTAGCACCTGCGCCGCCGCCACCAGCTCGAGGTCGGGGTGCACCATCGAAAGCAGGTGCGAGATGCGGAACGAGCGCTGTGCCGTCGCGGGAATCGGCTCTTGCTCGAGACGCCGCAAGTTGAGCTCACGGTTCCAGCGCCCGAACTGCGCCGTCGCCAACGCATCCGTCTCCGCCAGCCACTTGTCGGTCCACGTGATCGCCATGTCGTTGCCCGACGTCTTCTGCACGTCGTCGATCCCCATGCAGGAGAGGAAGTCGAGAATCGAGTGTTGCCAACAGCTGAGCGTGGATGAAGCGAGGTCCGCGTTCTCCTGGGGATCGCGACTCGCGATGGCGGCCACCACAGGTGCGGGATTGGCGCCGCGCAGGACGTCGGCAAAATCGGGCGACAGCGCCAGCTCGGCCAGATCCGATGCCGAGCCGGCATTCGCACCGAGAAGGATCGCTTCGTACACCACCGAAGCCGACGAGATCGAGTCGAAATCTCCGCCTGCGGTCACGAGCTGCACACGCGAGCGCAGCCGCTCGCGCTTGAGCAGCGCATCCACTGCCGGGATCACCCTGTACGACCTCTCTGCCGCCGAATGCACGTGCAGCATCGCCACGCCGGGTGCCTGGGCGGCCGTGTAGAGCAGATTCCAGAAAGCCTTCGCGAACCTCAGGTGAACCGAGAGCAGGAGCTGCGGCTGTCGCGCGTGCAGGAGATCGAGAACATCACGCAGGACGTGCGGCTGGAGCGTATCCGGCACCTCGATCTCGAGCATGCGACTCTGCTCCGCCAGCTCCTCGACCAGAGCCCACGTCGGCGACTCCGGATCCGCATGCTCCGGAAGCAGCTCGGTGGCAGGGACGCGCACCAGCAGCAGCTCCGCTTCGCGCTTGTAGAAGTCGTGGTGCGCGCGATACGTGGAGCTCGGCACGATGACGCGCGTCCGCGTGCGTAGATCGCGTTGAGGATCGCTGCGGCGGATGGCGTCGAGATAGGCGCGCTCCATGCAGACCCCGTCGGAGTGTGGCAGCGGCCCGACGAGAAGGGGCAGATCGAAACGCTCTGCGGCCAGCTCCTGCATACGAGTCCCCTGCTCCTCGTGGAAGAGGAGGGCCGGCCGCCGTCGCAACACGTCCCAGGCGGTGGAGAACTCCTCGCGCAGGCCGTCGTTCGCCGGGTGCGTGATGGCGGCGTGCGAGAAGTAGCTGCGCCACAAGCCATGCTGCCACGCCGCACCGATGGTCAACGGCTCGTGACGAAAGCGCTCCTTCGAAACTCGGTCCAGGTCGAAGCTGGAAATCTCGCGCTGCGGCACCCCCTGCGAGGCACGCGAGAAGCGCTCGAGAAAGACACGACTGCGGCGCGCAGTCGGAAGCGCCCAGAAGCTCTCCTCCGCCATCGGCAGACGTTGCAGCAGGAGCGCCAGCAGCCCGCGGCAGCGGGACGCGTCGCGGACTCGCGCCGGATCGGGCTCGACGATCCAGGTGAGCAGGTCTTCCCACTCCTTCAGATCCCGGAGCACGTCGCGAGTCGAAGTGCGCAGTGTGTCGTGCAAGCTCATTCGCTCTGCCCCTCCGCTCCCAGCGTCTGCAGCACCTCGAAGAACTCGCGCCCTGGCGCCTCCATGACGCGAAGCGTGCGCCCGCCGTTGTGGTGATTGGCGGGACACACCTCGACGCAGGTACCGCAGCCGATGCAGCGCTCGAGATCGGTGGTGATGCGCCGCAGATCGTCATCCAGCTCGTATTCCTTGTTCGCATCGGTCGGACATACGGGAACGCAGGCGCCGCAGTGGATGCAGGTGTCCTCGGCGCCCTCTTCGTTCTCGGCGCGGAACAACAGATAGCGCACCTCACCCGGCAGCGATGCTGGCGTGCGATGCAGATATCCACCCGGCCGCACCTCAAGGAAATCGCGCAGATAGCGCTCGGAGTGGCGCAGGTAGGCGAGAATCGCCGCCTGGCGTTCGAGCCTCTCTGCCACCGGCTGCCGGCAGCCGGCCTCCAGGGCGGTGTAGAGATCGAGATGCTGGATGTCGGCCTGGCACACCTCTTCGCAATTGCCGCAGCGGACACACAGATCGAGCAGCAGCTCCGTGCCGCCGTGGCCTGCCTGCGCCGCGCTCTCGCCCAGATGCGTGAGCATCTGCGGCAAGCGGATCTTGGCGTCGTGGAAGACGGGACAGACCGCGTTGCACTCACCGCAGTTGACGCAGCCGCGCGCCTGCTGCGCAAGAACGGCCATCGTCGCCGCGCTCTGTCGCGCCTCTCGATCCGCCTGCACCAGCTTGGGAACACGCGCCAGCGCGGCGTGCGAAGGCGTCGGGCTCCGCGTCAAAAAGGCCCGGACGAGGCGCGCGAACGCTTTCCTCTCGTACATCCAGCGCAGCGTGCGCAGACCGGTCGGGAACAACATCCGGAACAGGGTCGTGACGAACGGCACCCTGAAGATTGGGCGGAAGAAGACACCGGGGTTCAGGAACCAACCGGGATCGGCGCTGCGTTTGGCGCGGCGCAGGCGCCGCGCTTCACCGGCACGAAAGCGCCCGCGGAAGAACGCCGATTGCCAACGTCCGAGCACGTACGGCGCGCCGTCGAAGCGCGCCATCGCCAGGTCGACCAGCATCGGCGCCAGGACCATCTCGAACAGGAAACCGAAACGCGGCCCGCGCGTGAGGAAGCCCGGAAGTGCGAGTGCGCGCCCCTCCTGGAGAAAGTAGACCTCCGATTCCAGCTCGATGCCGACGCCCGCTGCCAGCTCGCGTGCGCGCGTCAGGAAGTGATCGACGTGCCGCGTGGGCAGGAGGATCTCGGCGGCCAGGAACCCGGGGCCGAGTCGCTTCGTTTGCTGCGGGCGGAAGCGGTCGGCAAACCAGCGCCTCGCCTCCGCGTCGTCGCGGTGTGCGAGCCACTTGCCGGCCTCGAGACCCGTTTCGAAGCGAGCCGCCTCGTGCACGTCATCGAAATCGACGTACACCGAATGACGCGCCGGCTGCGTGCGATCGCCACGCACCGTCCGTACCGCATCGACATGCTCACACGAGAGGTACTTCAGGTTCGCGGGGGGGCACCGACGCGGCTCGGCAGTCTCGGCCACCCACTGCACGAAGTGCATCGCCTCGTTTGAATCCTCGAACTCGAAGAAGAAAGGGGTGTGCGTCGGCAGCGGCACGACATCCACCGTGAAGGTGAGCAGCACGCCGAACTGCCCCTCCGTACGCGCCAGGTCCTGGAGTCGCAGGAGCGGGTAGCGCTGCGACCGCAACCACTCCTCCCCCTGCTCCGGCGTGAGCCGTTGCGCACTCGCCTCCGGATCCAGAACGTCCAGGCGACCATCGTCGTGGAATCGAACGTGTTCACCCCGAGGCAGCACCACGGAGAGCGCGCGCACCTGCGACTGCAGCGCGCCGTACTTGAACGAGTTCAGCCCCAGGCCCCCGGTGCTGAACCAACCGGCGAGCGTTCCGCCCAGGTTGGAGGGGTACGTCCGCAGCGCCAGCCCGTGACGCGCGAGCATCTCGTGGATCTGCTTGAAGCGCGCACCCGCGCCGACCACCGCGATTCCGTCCTGCGCGTCCACCTGCACCTGGTCGAAGCGTGACATGTCGAGGAGGAGTCCGCCGTCGTTCGGCACGGCCCCACCCATGGCGGTGGTGCCGGCGCCGCGCGTGCAGACCTTGGCGCCATGAGCGCGAGCCCACTCCAAGGCGATCTCGAGCTCGCCGTGCGTGGCGGGCTGGAAAACGACGTCCGGTACGGCACGCGTCAAGACACGCGTGTAGAAGCGGCCCAGGTAGACGTTCTGGTCGCGATCCAGCTCCGAGCGCATGAGGCCATCGACGATGATGCGATCGCGAAGCGAGCGATGCTCGCGTGGCCCGGGTGTGAGCGCGCGGAAGAGCGCCGCCTCCAGCCCCGCGGCGAGCTTCTGCACCTGCGCGGAAGCGTGCTCGGCACCAAACGCCGGGTCACGGCCGAAGAAGTACTGCAGGTCGGGGATGCGCTCCCGCACGAGCGCTGCAGCGCGATCGCGCGGCAGTTGCCCAAATCGTTCCCGATCCAGCCCCAGATGGCTCTCGAAGAACGCCCCATCCATCGGTTGGAAGCCTCGCAAGCTCGTGCACGAGTTGTCACTGTGGTGAGTGACTCTGTCCAGAGTCGACGACCGCCGTCCAGCGTCGATGCAGCGTTGCAAGCACGGTGCCCCGGGGCACTTTCACGCACGCGGGTTCATGCTCTTTGCGCTTCCGGACAGCGGCAGGCGTGTGGACTCGAGAGCGGGTGTCAGCACGGCCGCCAGGACGTAGGCGAGTGCGGGCAGCAGAACGGTCACCCGAAACCCGGCTTCCAGAACGACGGCGACCGCCACCGCGGAGCCGAGGATGGAGCCGGTGCCGTTCAAGCCCCAGATCCACGGCACCATTGCAACGAGGTGTGGCGGCAGGTGGCGGATTCCGACCGGAAACGGCATCCCCATGAGGAAGGCGAACGGAAAGAGGAGCGCCGCGAGCGCCATGCATCGCAGCGCCAGGGGCCAGGTGTCGGAGCGCGCGTGCACCGCGTCGAGGAGCGGAACGAGAAGGAGGAGCAGCGCGCCAAGGAGCAGCACGAGCAGGCGCAGCCGGCGCAGCGAGGGCGCAATTCGGGAGCTCGCGGCGCTTCCGAGTCCAGCCGCCAGGAGGAACGTCGCCAGGATGACCGCGAGATTGAGCGTCGGGTAGCCGATGATCAGGATGCTCTTCTGCAGAGCGAGGACCTCGACCATCATGAATGCGACACCGAGGAGGACGAAGTAGCCGGAGGTCACCGCCGACTGCCGCGGGGCGGCGCGCCCCACCCACCCCACCGCGCTCCACGCAACCAGGAGCAGTGCGCTCGCCGTCGCCAGCAGAAGCAGGAGCGCGCGTGGGATGGCGCCGCGTGTATGGAAAACGAAGGGACGATCGTCGCTTGCGGGCTCTGCGCTGCTCGCGTGCTGCACTTCGTCGTAGCCACGTTGGCGCACCTCGGTCGCAAGTTGAGCGCGCTGCGCGGTGGAGAACGGCTGGCTGTTGACGAGGATGAGGCGATCGTAGGGGGAATCGAGCGCGCTCGTCACCCCAGCGATCGAGCTTGCGGCGTCGACACCTTGCGCCTCGAGCACTTCGGCAGCGGTGCGGATCAGCTTGCGCTGCAACAGGTCATCGTTGACGAGTAGCGCGACGGCGCCCCCCGGGCGCAGCACGCGCAGGTAGTCGGCAAAAGCCTCGCGCATATAGAGGTAGTTCTCCGAGAGCGCGTACTCGCGGAGGTTTCCCGCCAGGGACTGCGCCAGGACGAGGACAACCAGGTCGTAGCGCGCCTCCGGCGCCAAGCGCCAGCACACGGCGCGGCGCGAGCAGGCGGTACGGCAGCGCAGCCAGGGTCGCTTCGATCTCGAGCCCGGCGCGACCGGGCGCCGGTGACCCTGGCGCCAGCATGGCGGTCGGAGCGAGCTCGTAGCGCACCTCGAGAAAGCGCGTCCATCCTAACAGGAAGATGACGAGGAAGGCGACGACGGTGAGGAGCGCCGCGGCCGGCTCGACCAAACGCGCTCGTTGTCGTTGCTGGCGCACCCAGACCCAAGCGACGGCCGCTGTCACCAGCGCCAGAAGGAGCATCGTGTTCACCGGGCCCGCGAGCAGGTCGACCGCAACGACGGCGACGAGCGCGCCGGCGGCACCGCCGGCAAGATCCGCCCCGTAGAGCAGTCCGGCCTGACTCGCGAGCGCGCGCAGGAGCAACGACTGAAAGGCGCCCGCCGCCACGAACGCGGGCAGCACCAGGAAGAGAAGAAACGTCCAGCGCTCGGCGAACGGGAGTCGCAAGAGCGAAAAGAGCGCCAGGAGCATGGCCGGCGACACGGCGAGGAGCGCGAGTGAGGCCGCCCCACCCACCTTGTCCACCGCATGCCGGGTGGCGAGAAAGGCGGCAAAGCCACCCACGCCGAGGCCGAGAACCGCGAACGAGACGACCGCGAAGCTGACATGGTGCTGCAGCAGGACGGCACAAACGCGCGTGAGTCCAACCTCGAACGCCAAAACGCAAGCGGTCACGACGAAGATCGTCGGCATGGCGTGGCGCAGGCGCATCGTGGCGACCTCCCGGATGGGCGTTGCCGTCACGGCAACCGGCAGGCATCATACGGGCCATGCGCCTACTCGTCATCGTCAACCCGGCCGCCCGGCGCGGCGGCTCCGAACCCACGCCCCAAGTCGAACGCGCGCTGCGCCGTCACGCCCTGCAGTTCGAAGTCGAACGCACCCTGCGCCCCGGCGACGCCCGTGCGCTCGTCGCCGACCGCGGTGCGGAGTTCGACGGCATCGTGGTGTGCGGCGGCGATGGCACGATCCACGAGGCGCTGCAAGCGTTCGATCTGGAACGCCACGTTCTCGGGGTCGTGCCACGCGGCACCGGCAACGACTTCGCCTGGATGAACCAGTGGCCGCGCAACGTGGACGCATGCGTCCAACGCATCGCGGCCGCGCAGGAGCGCCGGGTCGACATCGGCGTGTGGGGAAGCACGCGCTTCCACAACAGCATCGGGATCGGCTTCGAGGGACGCGTGAACTACGAGAGCCATCGCATTCGGCGCCTGCGCGGTCCGGCCGTCTACCTCGCCGCCGTGGCGCGTACGTTGTCGCGTCGCGGAACCCATCCGACCGAGATCGAGTGGGACGACGGCGCCTGGCGCGGCGACCTGTTCATGGCCTCGATCTGCATCGGGCGCCGTGTGGGGGGAGCGTTCCGCCTGGCACCGGAAGCACGCAACGACGATGGTCACTTCGACCTCTGCCTCGCGGGTGACGTGGGCTTGGCGCAGATCCTGACGCTGCTCCCGCGCACCTTCGGCGGCGGCCATATCCACTCCGACGCGGTACAGATGCTGCGCTCCGCACGGATCCGCGTGCGCTGCGACGGCGGCATCCCGGTGCACGTCGATGGCGAGTTCACCGGGCTCGATGTGCGCGAGCTCGACCTGCTGACGCTTCCTGCGGCGCTGCGGACGTTCTGAGCCGCCTCTGGACCTCGACGCCGTGTCGGATTACCTTTGGAGAGCTCGTGTTCGCGACGCGGGGCTTCTGTGCCCCAGTCGCCGTTGCAGGACCGGCGGCTGCGTCGCGAAGCGGACCCTCCTTGCGCATCACCACGCTCGACTCCATGGCGCCCACCGGCGCAGCCGGCGGGTTGTAGGCGCGTCCATATGGAAAGGTGGAGGACATGGATCTGAACCGCCTCACAGAGAAGTCGCAGGCATCGGTGCTGGAAGCACAGACCCTTGCGGTACGCCACGGGCACCAGGAGGTGGACTCCGAGCATCTCGCGCTCGCGCTCCTGCAGCAACCGGAGGGGCTTTTTGCGCGCCTCCTGGAGCGCATGGGGTCGCCCGTGCAGACGCTGCGCCAGGAGCTGCAGCGCGAGATCGAGCGCCGGCCCAGCGTCTCGGGCCCTGGCGCGGAGCCGGGCAAGATCCTCGTCACGCAGCGATTCCAGCGCCTGTTCGTCCGCGCGGAGGATGAAGCGAAGCGGCTGAAGGACGAGTACGTCTCGGTCGAGCATCTGGTGCTGGCGCTCCTCGAGGAGGAGCCGTCGACGCCGATCGGACAGATCTTCAAGCAGCTCGGCGTCACGCGTGAGGCCTTCCTGGCAGCGTTGACCTCGGTGCGCGGCAATCAGCGCGTCACCAGCGCCTCGCCGGAAGGTGCGTACGAGGCGTTGCAAAAGTACGGCGTCGACCTCGTCGAGCAGGCGCGCAGCGGCAAGCTCGATCCGGTCATCGGTCGCGACGCCGAGATCCGTCGGGTGGTCCGCATCCTCTCGCGCAAGACGAAGAACAACCCGGTGCTCATCGGCGAGCCGGGGGTGGGCAAGACGGCGATTGCCGAAGGGCTGGCGCAGCGCATCGT
>CP070763.1:2754812-2808827 GCA_020349025.1 Candidatus Latescibacterota bacterium
GGGCTCGTGCTGGGCTCTTCAACCCGTTTCCACGCTGCCTCGTGGGCAGTCGGTGGCGCGAAGGCGCCCGCCGCGGCTGGGCGCACGGGGTGACATTCGAGTGGGCCGGTCCAACGCAGTGCGGCGGCATGTTGCGGCAGCCGCGAGGAGCGGTGACTCAGTCGCGACAGGAAGGCGAAGACGCCGCTGATCTCGCACCAGAAGTAGGCGCGCGAGAAGTTGTGGAAAGCGCTGCGCGAGCTCTGTTCGCTCACGGTGAAGCGTCCGAGCAGGAGCGGGTCCGCATCGCCGCGGTTGACACCCGGCCTGCGTGTGAAGCCGAGCTCGGCTCCGGCGGCGCGTGCCAGCCTCGCCACCTCGGGATCGGCGCTTCCGTTCGGATACGCGAACGCCGTGACGCGCTCGCCGATGCGGCAGCCAACGCGCTGCAGACTCCCGCGCACCTCGTCGTCGATCTCTTCCGCGGACATCCGGGTCAGCGATGTGTGGCTGATTCCGTGCGCTCCGACCTCCATGCCGAGCTCGCGCATCCGCCGCACCTCGCTCCAGGAGAGGGGCTGCGAGCGCGACGCGTCCGTGGGGGGCACGAGCTCGGGCAGAAGGCGTTTCATGAGCGCTCGTCGCTCCTGGACGGGCAAGGTTGCGAGAAAGTGTGCCGCTCGCTCGAGCCGCTCGGCGCTGCGCAGTGGAGCGTCAAAGGCCGCCATGAGCGGCGCGGGCATCATGGAGCGCAAGCGTTTGCGCTCGCCAGGTGTTCGATCCCAGGCGCGCAGCGCGTCCGCCAGGCGGTCGAACCAGAAGCTGCGACGCTCATCGACGAATCCAATGCTCAGGAAGAAAGTGGCCGGCACCTGGTGTCGCCTGAGGATCGGAAGTGCCCCATCGAAGTTGTCCCGATAACCGTCATCGAAGGTGACGACGGCAACGTGCTGCCGCAGGGGTCGAGTCCCGTCCAGGATCGAGCGCAGCTCCGACATGGGCACGACGCGAAACAGCTGCCGCAGGGCAGCAAGCTGCCGACCGAAGCTCGACTGCGTGACGTGCATGTGGGAGATGGCGCAAGGGTCCTGCGCGTCATCCGCAGTGACGCGATGGTAAACGCAGACGAAGATGCCCGGCGAGCGTAATCGCAGCAGAAGTTGCAGCAGTCCGGTACGGGCGATTGCGACAGCGAGGAGCGACTTGAGGACGTGCACTGCACGACGGCACAGCGTGGCGCGGCGAGAGTTCATCATGGTGCGTTCGGTTGCTCCGACGACCGTGCGCGTCGGCACCGGGCCCTGGAAAACGGACGAACGGATGCGAATCAGACCGAACCCCGCTCGTGCAAACTTCGTTCCGTGCGACCGCGAGATTCCGGACGTGTTAGCTTCGCTGGTTGTAGCGCCCGAGCACGTGCGCCCAGTAGCGCCTCAAGAAGGTGCGCGACATCTCGTCCGCAGACGCATCCGAGATCACCTCGAGAGGTCCGCGCGAATGCAGCAGCTGACGCATGGCGCGGTCGACACCCACGAACTGCTCGCGCCGCAAGCTGCGGTCGCGAGCGCCGGCGATCTCGTAGGTCGTGGAGATGTAGAGGATGCCGTCCGGCGCGGGGAGCCAGCGGTAGAAACGCCGGCGCAACGGTTCCCCCTGCGTGAGGTGCGTGCGGCCGAGTCGACAACCGAGATCGTAGATCCAACCATCTGCGACCACGAGTGGGGAACGACAACGTGCGACGCGACGAGCGTAGCGCAGGAGCCAGCCTGCACCCGCCGTGGCGTGGAACAGTGCATTTCGCACCCTCTCGAGCCCCGTGCGCAGTGCGCACTGCACGAGACCTGGGCCGGACTCGAGAAGCCGACGCTCGTTGGCGCTCAAGCGGATGCGTCGACCGCGCCGCGCCAGCAACACACGACCCCACGAATCTTGCGTCGGTGCCAAGCGCGAAAGAAGCGAACGTCCGAGGCGCGACTCCCCCCAGGCCCCGAGCGCAGCGCTCTCCGCCTCGAGAGGCGTCCCCGACAGCTGCTTCGCGATCGCCGCGGCCAACGCGCTCTTGCCGGCAGCAGGAGGCCCAAGCACGGCGACGACGACCGGCCGCCGGAAGAGGCGCAGGTGCTCGGCGCGCCAGCAACGCCAGAACGCCTTGCGATTGGCCGGGTCACGTAGAAGAGCGCGATGCAAGCGTGCGCCCAGGAGGCGCCAGCGCCGCTTGCTTTCCAGGAGCCGGCTCAGATCATCCAGAGCTCGCGTGACAAGCTCAGCGGTTCCGAAGCGGGCGCATTGCTCGGCGATGCGGTCCCGATCGATGCTGGCAAGCATCAAGCCGCGCAGCCACGCAATCTCCGCCGGGCTCGGATGTCGGCGCCGTAGCAGATTGTGCTGCAGGACATGCAGGACGCGATCCTCGAGCGCGAGAAACGGCGTGGATACGGCCTGCTCGCTCCGTCGCAGTGCCACCGCCGCGTCCATGTAGCGCATTCCCTGGTGACCCAACTCCTCGTGCAACGCCACGGCGTGGAAGCGATCGTCGTCGTAACGCAGGAACCTCCATGCACTCGTCGGATCGGCGGCGCGGTGCATCTCGCGATACCCGGCACGTCGCAACGCCGCGCACGCGATTTCGCGCTCGCTCGGCTCGACGAGCACGTCGAGCTGGGACAGCTGTTGCAGGCGCATGGAGGGCGCGTGCATGAGCGCGAAGGGAACAGCGGCTTCGCGCAGGCACTGCACCGCCTCCAAGCAGGGTTGGACGCTGCTCGACTCCGATTCGTGGCGTGATCCGAGGACCGTGGCAGGTTTGGCACTCTCGTGCCAGGCGTACAAGCTCACGCGTGTGCACCTCCGACCGGCGTCAACTCGCGCCTCGACCGACCAGAAACATCGCACCCGCGCTGGCCAACGCAGCGCGTGTGGAGTCCCGACAAGCACTGGATCCCCGCGGTCGACTCTGCGCAGCGGCACCCGGCGTTTGCGAACGCGGGGTGACGGAGATCCGCGTTGTCGCGTTGCACGCCGTGCGCCAACACGCGCCCTTCCGCGTCGCCCGGAAGTCTGCCGGCACCAAGAGGAAGATGCAGGCGCGTCCAGCCACCAGGCACCCCGCTGACGGAGGCACGATTCTTCCACGACATCTTTCGGGCCTTCACGACCCGCGGCGGCCCGCGGGCGCCACACGTGGGAGCGGTTCGCGAATGCGCGTTCTGGTGTTCAGCACCCACTACCCGAACAGCCTGGAGCCACAGCGCGGGCTTCTCGTCCAGAAGCGCGCCGCCGCACTCGCGCGCTGCGGCGTCGAGGTTCGTGTCGTCGCTCCCGTTCGTCGGAGAATTTGGCCGCTGGCGCGATGGAACGGTCGTGCCTTGCCGCTACGCGACCGCTCGGCCCAGCTTCCGGTAGCACATCCGACCTACTGGTCGTGGGGTCGTCAGAGGTTGGATGCGTGGAGCCTGTTTCGCGCAACGCGCTCGTCTCTGCGGCGCTTGCACCAACACTTCGACTTCGATCTCGTCGACGTCCACGGCATCTATCCGGATGCGGTCGCAGCCGCGCGACTTTCCCAGCGCCTGCGCATCCCGTGCGTCATCACCGTCGGCGGCGGCGACCTGCGCGCCCCAATGCGTGATTCCGGAATTCGTCGGCAGGTCGTCGCGGCCTCGGAGCAAGCTCGAGCGCTGGTGGCTCTGTCGGCGTCGTGTGCCGAAGAGCTTTTCCGCTTCGGTGTGGAGCGCCACAAGATCCATGTCGTTCCGGATGGCATCGAGCCCGAGCGCTTCCACTACGACCATCCGCTCGATGCACGCGAGAAGCTCGGAATATTCTCCGACGAGAACCTGCTCATATCGGTGGGCGCACTCGAGGAGGGCCATGGACATGCGGTCGTCATCGAGGCAATCGCGCGACTACGGAGCGAGGGCCTTCGAGCCAGCCTGCACATCTTCGGGGAGGGAAAGGAGCAGGCCCGACTCGAAGCACGCATCGCCCGACTCGGCCTCGACCGCCACGTCACGCTGCACGGCAGGCTGCCGCACGGCCGGCTCGGCCTCTGGTACCAGGCCGCATCGCTGTTCGTCCTGGCGGGCTCGCACGACGTGTGGCTGCAGGTGCTGAACGAGGCGTTGGCGTGCGGCCTTCCGGTGGTCTCTACCTGCGTCGGTGCGGTGCCGGAGATCGTCACTCCGGGTGACAATGGGATCCTCGTCGACGAGCCCAACAGCGACAAGTTCGCCACTGCGATCCACGAGGCGCTGGAGCGCTTCTGGAACCGCCGCGCCATCGCGGCGCATGCGTCGCGACGCAGCTGGAGCGATGTCGCGAACCAACTCAAGCGCCTCTTCGAAGCCAGCTCCGGCGTCCGACCGATCCACGAGCCACAACCCAGCATCCAAAGCGTTTAACGCCCACGGCACACAGGCGCACTCCCGCTTTCGGGGGACGCTCGGCGGCGCGCCTCCGCGCGCACCGCTCTCGCTCGGCACGCGCGCGGCTCCGGCATCCTGCCCTCGCTTTCGCGCGCGTGACGCCCCCGAAAGCGGGAGTGCGCCTGTGCGCCTCGGCAGCCGAGGCGGTACCGAAGGCGCGTGGGGTCGTCCATCTTCGGCGGCGTCACCGGCCCGAAAGCGAGCGCACGGAGGCGCGAGCCGGGCCTGTGCCGAGCGACGAGCGCGCAGGAGCGCGCGCAAGGAGCGTCCGCCGAAGATGGACGACCCCGCGCGCCTCAGCGCCGACGACTGCAACGTGCGCAAGCCGTGACAGTGCCTCCATGCAGCGGCCGATCATGAAGCCGCCGAGAAAAAGAAAGATCGTGCTGTTGACGTAGAAGGGTGCAGCTTCGCGCCCCCGCATGAAGCCCAGAAGAGGAAGAAGCACCAGAGGCAGAAGGGCCGTAGCTGCAAGCGGCACTGCCTCGCTGATCCACAGGCAGGCCATCAGGGCAACGACCGCAGCCATCCGCAGTGCGCCGGCTCATCGGAGACTGCACTGATCAGAAGGGTGAGCAGGAAGAGCCCGGCGCCGAGGCCGAGACCGAGCCGGGCGGCGCGGCCACGCGCCGCGCTCAGCGATTGCGGAAGCGCCGACACATCGCCCCAGAGAGCTCAGTCAGGAGCGGCGACGAGCATGGCGCGACGCAGCTCGGTCGCACGCGCCCCCAGCCCCAGCATCTCGAGCGTCTCGAGCGCAAACTCGATCGCTGTCCCCGGACCGCGGCTCGTCAACAGCATGCCATCGCGCACCACGCGGTGCGCGTCGTCGTAGGCGGCGCCGCCGGCGCGAAGGTGCGACCCGACGCTCGGGTGGCTCGTCGCCTCGCGTCCCCGCAGAAGACCGCGTTGGGCGAGAAGGCGCGGAGCGGCGCAGATGGCCGCCAGCGGACGACCGGCGCGTGCTTGTCGTTCCACCACGGCGGTCACATCGGGATCCGCATCGAGATTCGTGACCCCGGGTTCACCGCCGGGCAGGATGACTGCGTCGAACTCCTCGTCGCGCACGTCACGCAACCGGACCTCCGCACGCACGGCGATGCCGTGCGAGCCCACGACCGAACCACCGTCGCCGACAGCCGCGACGACGACCTCGACATCGGCGCGCCGCAGCACGTCGATCGTGCTGACGGCTTCGATCTCCTCGAAACCGGGTGCGAGCGGGATCAGGACGCGTGCCACGCGCTTCTCCTACGATTCCTTCGGTCGCAGATCTTCCGGCTTCTTCATCAGGTTGGTGAGGTTGCTCTTGTAGAGCTGGAAGATCGTCTCCTCCCCCTCCTTGCGCGCGTAATACTTGTTGTCCTCACCCTCGACGAACTGCACGCTGTGTTTCTCCGCATCGGTCTCGATCTGGACGCCAAAGTCGGGCGTGTCGAAGTCGAGAGCCAGAGAGTCCGAGTCGCTGACGAAGGCCGCCGTCGTCAGGCGCGAGGCCGTACGCAGGAGGTTGACGACAGAGAGGGAGTCCGCCACCTCCGGCTGCCCACCCTCAACCTGCAGCGTCCACAGCGTGTCGGCGTGCGCGAGGACCACCTGCGCCTTCTCCTTCGGGTAGTGGAGCGTCACCTTCGCGATGCTCTCCTGGTCGAGACTGAGGATCGTCTTGTCGCGCCAGTCGTCGACGCGCTTGTTGAAGTTGTAGGTCAACACTCCGACGGCGCGGTAGACCTCGTCCGCGTCGACTCGACGCACGTAGGTGTGTGCAAAATCGGGACTCGACTTGCCCACCACGAGCGCGACGACGCTCTCGTCGCCGGCAAACACCTCGACGTGCGTTCCGGTCGAATCGTCCACCTGGAAGGTGGAGCGTTTGTCGGGATTCGTCGACACCACGTCCTCGAGCTCCAGCCCCTCCAACGCCCTCAGAACAGCGCTCACGACCGCCTCGTCGGCGCGATAATCGATCGGGGATGTGATCCTCCAGCTCCCCGCAACGCGAGCGAGCTCGACCGCTTCGGCGTCCGCTTTGTCGATGCGAAGCCTGGTGACGCGGGCCGGATCGACCGACACCGTCTCCACCGGCTCGGAGACGACGACCTGGCCCTGCCTCTGACGCTGGAGGAGCCAGATCCCGACCAGAACACCCAAGACAACCGCCAGAATGACGACTCGCTGCATGGATCCCTCCCCTCCGGATCAGATCTCGACCTTGCGCCTGCGCCGCATCTGCCACGCAACCACGCCGAGGACGACGACGAGCAACGGGCTGCCGAGCGCATTGGCATACTTGACGAAGCGCTTCTTGGCCGGCGTGATCGGTCGCAGCGAGCGATCGGTGACTTCGCGCGACCGAATTGCGATGAGGTCCTCGTCCTGCACCAGCCAGTCGATCATGTTCTGGAAGAACAACAGATTGTCGCGGTCGTTGCCGCCCTTTTCATCGACGAAGAACTCGCCATCGCCGAGCACCACGAGGCGCGTCTCCGGCGACACGCCGATGGTCGTGTCTTCGAGAGCCGGCGCGGCTTCCAGCGTATCGCTCGGCGCAGGAATCTCCTTGCCGCTGAAGAAGCTGGTGAAGGAGCCGGAAACGACCGCCCCCAAGACGATCTGGCCGCGATCGAACTGCTCCGGGTTCCACTGCTGCGTCGGATTGATGTTGAAGGAGCCCTCCTGGAGCAGCGTTTTCGGCGACGTGAAGGTGAGCGGCTCGATCGTTACGCCGCGTTCGCGTGCCAGGCTCGTGTCGATGCTGCTGGCGTAGAAGAGGCTCAGGCGCTCGAGATCCTTCACCATCACGATCGAGCGGTTGAACTCCCGCAGCGAGGGGATGAAGGGATAGGGCACCTGGCTCACCATGCGGAAGAATCCTTCCTGCTGCGAGATCGACAGCATCCCCGGATTCTGGATGTCCGCCACCAGATCGTCATTCACGTGGAAGCCGTAGTGGTTGAGCCATTCGTCGATCTCCAGTCGCAGCGGCGTGGCACGCTGGAACTGCAGATCGGCGTTCACCTTGTCGATCAGGAACGCGACCTTGCCACCGTTCATGATGTACTGGTCGACGGCATACTTGGCCCAGTCGTCGAGCGGCGTCCGCGGCGACGCGATCACGAGAACCGTGACCTCTTGCGGGACGTTCGAGCCGTCGGAGACGTCGACGGCCTGCAGGCGATACTGCTTCTGGAAGACCTGCTGCACGACGGTCAGCTGGTTGAGGGTCGGTTCCTGGTGCCCGTTGAGGATACCGATCAGCGGTAGCTCGGAACTCTCACGCGTCAGCTTCTTGATCGACGCCGTGATCTCGTATTCCAGCCCGACCGGATTGTCGACGACCGGGATCGTCTCCTGCCGATCCTGGTAGAGGAACACGAGCCCCATGTACGCCTTCTTCGACTGGAACTGGTCCTGCTCGACGACCTGCACCTGAACCGGCGGGATGCGGTGTTTCTGCGCGTCCTGCTCGAGCGCCACATCGTCGGCGGGATCGACGAACTCGTAGCGGAAGCGCCCCTTGCCGTAGGCGCGGTACTCCTCCAGCTTGTCCTGGACGTACTTGGCGTTGGCGTTGTACGGCGCCGGAAGGTTCTTGCTGAAGAACGCCTTGACCAGGAACGTGTCTTCGAGCTCGCCGACAATGCGCTTGCTGGCCGGGTTCAAGCTGTAGATTCGTCCCTCGGTCAGGTCGAGTCGCTTGAACAGGTTCATCGACACGGCGTTCGCGACGATCACGATCGCCACGACGAGCACGGCCGCGGTCACACCGGAAAAGACAGCCTTGTTTCTTTTCACGCCAGAGTCCTCCTAGAAGCGCCGCTTCAGAGCCAGGGCCGAGAAGTACAGCCCGAGGAAGATCAGACTCGCATAGTAGACGACGTCGCGCGTATCCAGCACACCGCGCTCGATGTTGCGGAAGTGGAACTCGGCACCCAGATACTCGAAGATGCTGGCCCCGCCGATCGGCAGGAACGACACGAGCTTGTCGATGAAGGTCAGAAAGAGAATGACGGCCAGGCTGAGCAGGAACGCCACGATCTGATTCTCCGTCAAGCTCGAGGCGCAGATCCCGATGGCGACGTAAGCGGAGCCCAGCAGTGCCAGTCCGACGTAGCCGGAGAAGATCTCGCCGGCGTCGACTTCACCCAGGAGCGAGACGGTGATCGCGTAGGTGCCCGTCAATCCGACCGCGATCATCAGCAGCGTCACCGCGGCGAGGAACTTGCCCAAGATCACCTGCATGTCGGAGATCGGCATCGTGGCGAGCAGCTCGAAGGTGCCGCTCTTCTTCTCTTCCGAGATCAAACGCATGGTGATCGCAGGAACGAAGAGCGTGAAGGCGTAGAGGATGATCGAGAAAGCGCCTCGCATCGATGCCTGATTGTTCAGGAACAGAGGCATCGAGAAGAAGATGCCGCAAAAGACCAGGAAGATCGTCAACACGACGTAGGCGATCGGCGACGTGAAATAGGTGCGCATCTCCTTCTTGAAAATGGTCATGACGTTCGACATGGACGACGAACCTTCCTCCATTGCAATGACTCGGGTTTCACGAACTCGTCGTGAGCTCACGGAAGACGTCTTCGAGCGTCTGCGTATCGCGCCGCAGCTCGCGCAGCACCCAACCCTGCTCGACCGCGGTGGCGAAGATGCGCTCGCGCATGCCGGAGCCGCGCGGCGCTTCGACGTGGACGCGGGTCACGCCGCCATCGTCGCGCCCCAGGACGTGCACCGCATCGACGTGATCGAGTCGGCGCAGCACGTCCAGGGCGTCCCCGTTGGCGCGCATTTCGACGAAGATGCGATCCTTGCCCGTCAGGCCGAAGGCCAGCTCCTCCTTCGAGCCGTCGAACGCGATCTTGCCCTGGTTGATGATCAGAACACGTTTGCAGACCGCCTGCACCTCCTGCAGGATGTGCGTGGAGAAGATCACCGTCTTCTGCCGTCCGAGGTCACGAATCAGATCGCGGATCTCGATGATCTGGTTCGGGTCCAGCCCGCGCGTGGGCTCGTCGAGGATGAGGATCTCGGGATCGTGCAGAATCGCCTGCGCCAGCCCCAGGCGCTGTCGGTAACCGCTGGAGAGCTGTCCGACGAGCTTCTGAAGGACGTCCCCCAGCCCGCAGACCTCGATCGCATTGAGCACGCTTCCACGCATCGACGTCTTCGGAATACGTCGGATCTCGGCAATGAAGCGCAGGTAGTCGACCACGTTCATGTCGAGGTAGAGCGGTGCGCTCTCCGGCAGATAGCCGATCTTCTTGCGCACCTCGAGTGAGTCCTCGACGACGTCGAGCCCGTCGACCTCGACCGAGCCGGATGTGGGGCGCAGATAACAGGTGATCACGCGCATCGTCGTGGTCTTGCCTGCGCCGTTGGGGCCGAGGAAGCCGAGAATCTCGCCGGGACTGACTCTGAACGTCACGGAGTCGACGGCCCGGGTCTCGCCGAACTGCTTCGTCAAGCTGCTTACTTCGATCATTGGATTCCGAACCCTCCCGAAGCCCATACCCTCGCCGACCCGACGGAGTTCCAATGATCGTCGCGTGTGCGGGGGGTCTTGGGCCGGTCACGCATGGCCGAGCCGAGAGCCAGGTGCGCAGATTAGGACACACCGGGGGCGGCAGGCAAGCCCCAGGCCGTGTCGCGCCGGGCAGCCGGCCGCGGGATGTGCCGCAACCCCTTGCCAAAAGAGGCTCCAGGCAGGTGGCTCGAACGCACGTTGACACCTCCGGAGCGCCGACTCTAGAGTGCCGCATCTCACGGGTCCGGTACCCGGGGTGGTGATTGGGATGGGAAGAGGACCGGCTGTGCCGGCGCGTGAGCGCCGGGTTCCAGCCGCCGCCGGCGCGGCCCTCCTGGCCGCTGGAGCGCTCGGCGCCGGCGGAGTCTTCGGTCTCGGCCACTTCGGCCTGGGCGCGATGGCCGGCGTCGCGGTGCTGCTCGCCGCCCTGCCCGTCACCGCCGTGCTCCAGCCCACCCCCCAGCCGCCTTCCAGGCGCCGTGCCACGGCGCTCGTCCCCACCCCCGCACCCCTGGTCGACGACCTTCGCGCCCGGGTCGAGGAGCTCGAAGAGCATCGCGAAGCCGCGACGCTGGCGCTGCGCGAAGCGCACCGTCTGGCCGCGATGGCGCTGGCGAAGACCTTGGCGTTGCACGACCCGGTGACCGGATCGCACATCGAGCGGCTGCCGGGGTACACGCGGCTGCTGACGGCGGAGCTGGCCAGACACCCACGCTATCGTCGCACGTTGCTACCCGCTCTCCTCGAGGTGCTGCCGCAAGCCAGCACTCTGCACGATGTCGGCAAGCTCGGGATTCCCGAGCAGATCCTGCGCAAGAGCGGACGCCTCACGGTGCAGGAGTACGCGATCATGAAGCGCCACACCACAGCCGGGGGTCGCACCCTGCAGGAGCTGGCGTATCGATCGCCGCAGAACCTCTTCCTCGCCGTCGGACGCGAGGTCGCGTTGTATCATCACGAGCGCTGGGACGGACGCGGATACCCGTTCGGTCTGCACGGGACGCAGATTCCACTCGTGGCTCGAATCGTGGCCGTGGCCGACGTGTACGACGCGCTGACATCGGAGCGCCCCTACAAAGGTGCCTACAGCCACGACACCGCTCGCCGAGTCATCGTCGCCGACGCGGGGGCGCATTTCGACCCCGACGTCGTCGAGGCCTTCCTCTCGTGCGAAGCGGCATTCGTCGGCGTGAGCGAGAGACTCTCCCCCGTGGCGCAGGCCGCCCCCGCCGCCGAGCGAGCCCAGGTCGCCAACGCCTGATCCTTCTCGATCCCCGGAGGCTGAAGTGCCCCGCGAGCGGCGTGGTCCGCGTTCCGTGCGTCCGTTGCGAGCGAGCGCCGCCGAGCTGCAAGGATGCGCGCCGCGTCTCGGCGCGCACGTGTCCGTTGCCGGCGGCATGGCACGCGGCATCGCCCACGCCGAGATGCTGGGTTGCACGGCGCTGCAGGTGTTCGTCAAGAACCAGCAGCGCTGGGTGGGGCGGAGCCTCGGAGACGACGATGTCGCCGCCTGGCGTGACGAGCGCGTCCGCGAGCTGGTACGCGGCTCGTTGGCGCACGCCTCCTACCTGATCAACCTCGGCTCACCAGACGACATCCTGTGGAGACGCTCCCGGCACGCGATGCATGACGAGATGCAGCGCTGTCAACAGCTCGGGATTCCAGCGCTCGTCGTCCACCCGGGTGCGCACGTGGGATCGGGGGCGCAGCGAGCTCTGCGGCGAATCGCACGCGCGCTTCGCTGGCTCCTGGGGCGCAAAGACGCGGCGCACGTCTCGATCCTTCTCGAATGCACCGCCGGTCAGGGGACGAGCCTCGGTCACCGTTTCGAGCACCTCGCCTGGCTGATCGACGAGTCGGGTGCGTCGAAGCGGCTCGGCGTCTGCATCGACACCTGCCACCTCCTGGCGGCGGGATACGACCTGCGCGGCAACTACGAGTCGGTCTTCGACGAGCTCGACCAGGTCGTCGGCCTCGAGCGCGTGCGTGCCTTTCATTTGAACGACTCGAAGTGCCCGCTCGGGGGGCGCGTCGATCGCCACGCCGGCATCGGCCAGGGACATCTTGGCCGCGCCTTCTTCCGCAAGCTGTTGCGAGATGCACGCTTTGAACGCATCCCGATGGTTCTGGAAACTCCGGGCGGGCTCGAGGGCGACCGGCGCAATTTGCGTCTCCTACGCTCCTTTCTGCGTGGGCGCGTCAGGAGAGCATGACTCCGCGCCCTTGCCGCCGGCCGAGGCGCCGACTATGCTGGCGGCTTGTCGTACCGCGACAATGCGCCGGGAGCGATGCATGCTGCTGCGACTCGGGCACAGCCCCGATCCGGACGATGCCTTCATGTTCTACGCCCTCGCCAAGGGCCTCGTCGACAGCGAGGGGCTCGAGTTCGAGCACGTGCTCCAAGACATCGAGAGCCTGAATCGTCGTGCCGAAAACGCCGAGCTCGAGATCACGGCGCTCTCGGTGCACGCCTACGCACACCTGCACGATCGCTACATCCTGCTGCCGCACGGTGCCAGCATGGGAGACGGCTACGGGCCACTCCTGGTGTCGCGCAGGCCGATGCGGGTGGAAGATCTACCGGACGCGCACGTTGCCGTGCCCGGTCTGCGCACGTCGGCCTTCCTGGCGGCGCGCCTTGCCATCGGCTACTTCGCGCACACCGTCGTGCCGTTTGACGAGATCATGGATTACGTGAACGCGGGCGAGGCGGATGCGGGGCTCCTGATTCACGAGGGGCAGCTCACCTATGCGGGCCACGAGCTCAACAAGGTCCTCGACCTGGGCGAATGGTGGTCCGACGAAACGGGCGGACTGCCGCTGCCACTCGGTGTCAACGCGGTGCGTCGCGATCTTCCGGAGGACGTCTTGCATCGCATCACACGCGTTCTCGGGCGCAGCATCGGCTACGCGCTGCAGAATCGCGCGCCGGCCGTGGAACACTCGCTGCAGTGGGGACGCGGGCTGGATCACGAGCTCGCCGACCGCTTCATCGGCATGTACGTGAACGCGCTCACCGAGGATCTCGGCGAGCGCGGCCGCGCGGGGATCCTGGAGTTCCTGCGACGCGGGCACGAGGCGGGTCTCGTTCCAGGCCCCATCCCGGTCGAGTTCACCACGCCTTGAACTTCCCTGGCAGAGACATTGCTGAGATTGATCTCGTTCCGCGCCTGCGGAGCAGGGAGCTCGACTCGGCGCGCCTTCTCGCATCCGGGCGTGCCGTGTCGCTCCCCGTTGTCGCGCCCGAGGAGGTTGCGATGGCTCGCAAGGTGCGCATCCAGATTCTCGATCACGCGTTCGAGGCCAACCCCGACGACTCCCTGCTGCGCGCCCTGCAAGCATTCGGCTCCCGACACGCACTTCCCGACTTCGGTTTCGCGCGCTTCTGCTGGAACGCCAGCTGCGAGCAGTGCGTCGTGAACGTGGACCGCGGTCGTGGTGGAGAAACGCTGCTCGCCTGTCAGACTCCCGTACGTGAAGGAACCTCGCTGCGGTCGCTGCCCACCGTTCTCCTGTGGTCGCGAACGCTGCGACGCGTGTGCTCCGAGTGACCTTCACAAGCGCGACGTGCGTGCAGACCTTGTGCGGAGACTCGAAGCGCAAGAGGTCCGGCGTTTCGGTTTGGGCGGACGCTCGGCGGCGCGCCTCCGCGCGCGCCGCCCGCGCTCGGCACGCGCGCGGCTCGGGCCTCCTGCCCTCGCTTTCGCGCACGTGACGCCGCCCAAACCGAAACGCCGGACCTCTGCCGCGATCACCCGGAAGAGTGTGGACCCGTTGCGAGTGGTTCACGGGATGCCGCGGGCCAGACCGCCGTCGACACAGATGGTGGTGCCGGTCAGGTAGCTGGCGCGCTCGGAGCACAGGAAGGCGACGAGGCCCGCGATCTCCTCGGGGGCAGCCAGGCGCCCGGCGGGAATCATCGTTTCCCATTCGGCGCGGACTTCCGCCGCTGTGCACCCGCGCGTCTGCGACAGGTGTTCCTCGAGATGGCGGAGCCTCTCGGTGCGGGTGTATCCGGGGCAGACGTTGTGCACGAGAACGTTGTGGCGTGCGTACTCGGTGGCGAGCGAGCGCGTGAAGCCGAGAAAGGCGCTGCGGACCGTGTTCGACACCGTGAGATCGTCGATCGGCTGTCGGATCGACACGGAGGTGAGATGCACGATGCGCCCCCAACCCTGCTCCACCATGCGCGGGATGAAGGCGCGCGTGGCTCGAATGGCGCTCATGAGGTTGAGCTGCACACTGGCCTCGAAATCCTCGGGCGTCAGCTCCTCGAATCGACCCGCCTTCGGACCGCCGGCGTTCGTGACCAGGATGTCGACCTTGCCGAAAGCGGCGTAGGCGCGCTTCGGCAGGGCGGCGATCGCGTCCGCTTGCGTCACGTCCGCGACCTGCGTCTTCACGTACGCCGGCTCGATCCCCGCCTCGTGCAACGATGCCGCCGCTCTCCTCAGGCGCTCTTCGTCGCGGGCACACAGCATCACGCGAGCCCCCTCGCGCGCGAGTTCCAGAGCACACGCATGCCCGATCCCCGAGCTCGAACCCAGGACCAGTGCGACATGCCCGCGCAACCCCAGATCCATCGCTGACCCCTCCTTTGCAACTCGTGGTGGCCGTTGTCTGTCTGTTGCGGCGCACGTTGCGAACTCGCGCCGGTGAACGATATCGGGCGGTACCGAGACCTCGCGGCGGTGCGGGAAGACGGCCGAGGGCGGCGTCCCGCGCGAGAGAGCGAGGGCAGGAAGCCCGAGCCGCGCGCGTGCCGAGCGCCCGCCGCGCCGTTCTACGCATCCTCCAAGATCCGCTTCACGTCGCCTCTCGAGAGCAGCGACACGGCGGCGTCCTCGACCAGAAACCGACTCTCCTTGGCGAAGTACCCGCTCGTGATGAAGACCCCTCGCGTGAACCCTTGCGCGCGCACGAAGTCGCGGAACTCCAGGATACGCTCCGGGGGCAGAACCTCGTCCGCGCCCGCGACACGGCAGTTCACCACGTAGCGCCCGCCGATGATCGGATCCTCGCTCGCCGCCAGCAGGTAGAATTCTCGCTCCGAGTTGCGATCCTCCCCCTGCATCCGGATGTCGTAGCGCTCGAGGAGGAGTTGCGCCGCGCGTCTCAGCTCCGGCTCACCGAGTTCCGCCTCCGGCATGTGCTGCGCGCGCTCCCGGTACGCGCTCTCGGGAAGCACCTCGGGCGGTGGCGCGGGCCTGCCGAAACGCGTGAGCAGCGCGATGACGATCCCCAGCACCACCGCAAAGAGAGCGACGTAGAAGATGTTGTACGGCATCGCGGCTCCGAATCACGTCAGGCTGGTGCGGAGCCCGTTGTAGGCGTGACAGATGTCCCCGACCAGGCCTTCGTAGAAGTCTTTGGCGCTCCGGAACCGCCGCAGATCGAGCGATCCGCTGTGGCTGAGGATCTCGCACAGCCTCTGCCGCGCGGCGTCGACGACCTGCCTTTCCTCGGGCGTGAATTCGTAGAGAGAGAACTGATCCACGAGGCCGACCACCTCGAATGTGTGGCCGAGGAACTTGAGCCGACCGCTGAGCGCACGAATCCCTGCGCGCTCCGGTCCCACGCGATGCATGTTGAGCGTCTCCACCTCGTCGATGATCGCGAGATCGTATCGGAACCGCCGCAGGTGCGTACGCATGTGTTGCGCGAACGCTTCGCGACGACGCGGGGTGTCGTAGCCGGAGGAGAGCGCCGCTGCGAGGGCGTAGAGCATGTGCAAACCGCCGCAGGCGCGTGCGAAGGCCGGGCACTCGCGTGGGAGCTGACCCCCTTCGAGATTGGCGTCGCGGATGACCTGCGTATCCCGCGCCAGAGCGGCCGACGTGTCGTCGATCATCCGTCCGAGATCGACGATCGATCCGTGAATGTTGCGCCAGCGGGCCGCGTCGGGTGGCGTCACGCGCGTGAACGCCATGATTGTCCACGACTGCTCGTCGATTGGCAGCACGGAAAGATCGTAGGTGTGCAGGAGGCGCGCACTCTCGACGTAGTCGTGGAAACGGTACGTGCGCTCGCCGACGCGAAACTCCAGGTCCAGATCGCATTGCTGCTCCACGAGCGTCTTCAACATGGCGTGACGATGGCCTTCGTGGTGCACGGGGACCTCGAGCAGCATCTGATCTTCGAGCCACGTCTCCCGGACGTAGTTCTCGAGAAGCAGCCGCTGCGGCTCACCGTCGCCGAGCGGAAGCTCGCGCCCCAGGGCACGCACGCCATGGATCGCGCCATTCGCAAAACCCAGGTTCGTGCAGTGCGCCATGATGTGGCGGCGGGCTGCCTCGAACGCGCCGGCGCAGGGGCCGCTGACGGATCGCACGGAAACGCGTCGGATCGGCAGGCCGGTGCCGTAGCGCAGGGGCGGCGTCGGTGCATTCGCCGCCGCACTGCTGGCGCTGCCCGACACCGGCGCCGCCGCCGCAATCGGACGCCGCATCGCGTTCGAGCCCGACGCACGTCGGCCCATCCACCAAGCGCCGGCGGCTCCCAGCGGTGCGAAAAGGGCGAGCCAACCGAGCAATGTGCGACGTGTCAAAGCGTGGCCTCGACCTTCTCGATGCGGATCTGGCAGGGGTGCCCGTTCAGCTCGGTCTCGGACGCGTTCTCGAGCGGCGTGGCGGAGGTGGTCAGCTCCGCCGCCAGCGTCTCGCTCTGGATGTAGTCCGCATAGCGCGCAATGGCGCTTTCCACCTCGTTCGCGGCGCTGTGGACACGCAGCCGGATGCGGTCGCTGACGCGCAGGTCCGCCTCCTTGCGCAGGCCCTGAACCCGGTTGACGAACTCGCGCGCCATACCCTCCTCGATCAACGCGGGGGTGAGCTCGTGGTCCAAGGCAACGGTCAAGGGCCCCGAACACTCGGCAAAGAGGCCCTCCTTTTCGCGCCGTTCGATGATGACGTCCTCGCGCCCCAGTTTCACCTGGACCGAATCGACTCGCAGCTCGTACTCCCCACCCGCCTCGACGGCCAGAACGTCGTCGATCGGCAGCTCCTGGATCGCGCGCGCCACCTTCTGCACGTCGCGCCCCAAACGTGGTCCCAGCGACTTGAAGTTGGCCTTCACGACCAGATCGACGAGCTCCGATTCGCGGTCGTCGAACACCACGTCCTTGACGTTCAGCTCCTCGCGCACAAGATCAGCGAACTCCTCGAGAGCGGCGCGCGCCCGTGGGTCGCGTGTGACCAGGTGGATCGCTCGCAGCGGCTGGCGCACCTTCAAACCGTGTGCCGTGCGCAGGGCGCGCCCCATCGACACGGCACGAATGACCAGATCCATACGCTCGTCGAGCTCCTCGTCCTCCTCTTCGGAGCGGTACGTCGGCCAGTCGCGCAGGTGCACGCTTTGCGCGATTTCCTCGCCGCGCTCGCGCAGCGGTGCCACGAGGTTGCGATACATGACGTCGGAGATGAATGGCATGTAGGGCGCCAGGATGTGACAAGTCTCGAGCAGCACCGCGTACAGCGTCTCGTAGGCCTGTGCCTTGTCGCCGTCGTCGTCCGATTTCCAGAAGCGCCGCCGGCTGCGGCGGATGTACCAATTGGTGAGATCGTCGACGAAACGCACGGTGGGCTCGATGGCGCGCTGCAGCTCGTAGGCTTCCATCGCCTCCGTGACCAAGCGCACCAGGCGTTGCTGGGCCGAGAGGATCCAACGATCGAGCCTGTTGTCGCGCGAGGCTGCGTCGGGGCGCAGCGGCACCCGTGGCTCCCAGCCGTCGACGTTGGCGTAAGTGACGAAGAAGCTGTACGCATTCCACAGCGGCAGGACGATGCTTCGTAGGACCTCGCGCACACCCTCCTCGGTGAAACGCAGGTTCTCGCCGCGGACGACGGCCGAGTTCATCATGTAGAGTCGCAGTGCGTCGGCGCCGTAGCGATCGATCATGGCGTCCGGCTCCGGATAGTTCTTCAGCCGCTTGCTCATCTTCTTGCCGTCACTCGCGAGCACCAGGCCGTTGACGATGACGTTGCTGAAAGCGGGCTTGTCGAAGAGCGCCGTCGACAGAACGAGCAGCGTGTAGAACCAGCCGCGGGTCTGATCGATTCCCTCAGCAATGAACTCGGCGGGGAAGTTGGCTTCGAAGCGCTCCTTGGCCTCGAACGGATAGTGATTCTGTGCGTACGGCATGGAGCCGCTCTCGAACCAGCAATCGAGCACCTCGGGAACGCGCCGCATGACGCCGGTGCACGACTTGCACGCCAACGTGATCTCGTCGACGAAGTGCTTGTGCAGGTCCTGCACTTCTTTCCCGGAGAGCTCGCGCAGCTCGGCGATGCTGCCGATACAGACGTCCTCTTTGCACTCTTCACAGCGCCATACGGGAAGAGGCGTACCCCAGTAGCGGTTGCGTGAGATTGCCCAGTCGCGAGCATTCAGCAACCACTGGCCGAAACGCCCTTCCTGGAGATGAGCCGGCACCCAGTGGATCTCGCGGTTGTTCGCGAGCATGCGTTCCTTGATCGGATCGATGCGCACGAACCACGTGGTGATGGCTCGGTAGATGAGTGGCGCGTCGCATCGATAGCAGTGCGGGTAGTTGTGCTGCAGCGTGCCGCGATGGACGAGCTTGCCCTCGTCGCGCAGACGCCGCATGATGTCGCCATCGGCGTCCTTGACGAAGGTGCCGACGTAGTCGGGAACCTCCTGTGTGAAACGGCCCTCGGCGTCGACGGGACAGACGACGGGCAACCCGTATTGCTGGCCCATCGCGTAGTCGTCCTCACCGAAACCGGGCGCGGAATGCACGATGCCCGTTCCCTCTTCCGTGGAAACAAACCCCGCAACCAGGACGCGAAACGCGCCCGACGCCGCGTGCTGCGCGAAGTAGTCGAAAAGCGGCTCGTACGGCAGGTCGTGGAGATCACGCCCCGTGAGCGTGGCGCGCACATGAACGCTCTGCGGATCCTTCCAATAGGTGGCGACGCGGTCGCGTGCCAGAATGTACTCCTCGTTGCCGTCGACGACGTGGTCGTAGGCAATCTCCTCACCCACCGCGAGCGCCAGGTTGCTGGGCAGCGTCCATGGTGTCGTCGTCCACGCCAGAAGGTAGAGGGGCCGCTCGGCTCCGAGCCGTGCCGCGGCTTCGGCGGGTACGCGGAAGCGCAGCGTGATCGCGGGGTCCTGCACGTCCTGATAGCCTTGGGCTGTCTCGAAGTTCGACAACGGCGTGGCGCAGCGCGGGCAGTAGGGCATGACCTTGAAGCCTTCGTAGATCAGCTCGTCGTCCCAGATGCGTCGGAAGGCCCACCAGATCGACTCCATGTAGCTGGAGTCCATCGTCTTGTAGTCGTTGTCGAAGTCGACCCAGCGCCCCATGCGTCGCACGGTCTTGCGCCACTCCGCCACGTAGCGCAGCACGATGCCGCGGCACGCCTCGTTGAAGCGAGCCACGCCGTACGCCTCGATGTCGCGGCGTGAGCCGAGCTGCAGCTCGCGCTCCATCTCGAACTCGACCGGAAGCCCGTGGCAATCCCAGCCGAATCTTCGCTCGACGTACCAACCGCGCATGGTGCGAAAACGCGGCACGATGTCCTTGATCGTTCCGGCCAACAGGTGCCCGTAGTGCGGAAGACCGGTGGCGAAGGGCGGACCGTCGTAGAAGACGTACTCCCGACCGCCCGCGCGCCGCTCGAGCGAGCGCTCGAAAGTGCGCTCCTCCTCCCAGGCGCGGTTGATCTCCTCCTCCTGCTGGGCGAAGTCGATGCGGCTCGTGACTTCCCGGAACGGCATGGTTCTCCCTCTCGCAGCGCCAGCGACGCGGTCGGCGAGATCATAGCGACCTCGAGTCGGAGCCGCCAGTGCAGCGACTGGAGGCGGGCGAGCGCCCGAGGGCGCAGGGGAAGCTCAAACGAAGGGGGCGTGGATCTCACGCCCCCTCCTTGGCAAGCGAGCTGCGTGTGCAGGTCAGCGGTTGAGCAGGACGAGCTTGTGCGTGATGCGTTGTGGACCGACCCGCAGGGCGATGAAGTAGACGCCGCGTGAGACCGCGCCTCCGCGTGCGTCGGTGCGATCCCAGGTGTGCACGTAGGCGCCCGGCTCGGCGGCGCCCGATAGCAGCGAGCGCACACGCCGCCCGGCCGCGTCGTAGACCGCCAGCGAGACATCTTCCTGCGCCGTTGCAATGCGGTAGCGGATCTGGATCGGCTCGTCGCCACCCGGATCCGTGGCGTCGAGAGCGTTGGGTCTCGCCTCTGCCGCCGCTTCGACACGGATCGGAGAGCTGGTGCTGGAGCGGCCCATGCGGTTGTCGAGGCGCAATCGATACCAGTAGGTCGTGGCCGGCTCGATTTCCGGATCGGTCCACGACATGCTCGCCGCCGGACGCAAGCTCCCGCTTCTCGATGCGTACGGTCCCGATGCGGCCGTCGCACGCTCGACCACGACGCCGCGCAGCGTGCCGATGTCCGAGCCCTCGAGTCGCCACCCGAGACGGACGCGGTCGTCGTACGCCTCGATGTGCACGTCGGAGAGTGTGACCGGAGTCACCGGATCGTTCCAATCGCTGCCGTTCCAGGCGGCGATGTTGCGCGCCTGTTGACCATCCACAAGCGTGAATTCGCCGCCGACGACGAGCTTCTGGTTGTACTCGACCAGCGCCAGCACCTTGCCATTCGTGCCGCCACCGGGAGTGGCATCTCCCAGGCGTTTCCATCCTGTGCCGTCGAACCAGGTGACGTTGTTGACAGGGACTCCGTCGGCGTGATCGAAAACGCCGCCTGCCGCCATGCCCCCGGCGTAGTGCGCCATGGCGTGCACTTCGGCGGTGTCGCGGCTGCTTCCGATCCACATCCCGAGCGACAGCGGCTGCCAGCGGGCGCCCACCTCGCGCCCGACGGAGTAGCCGTTCGTCTGCCACCAGATGCGACGAAAGCGTCCACCCGCCACCAGAGTGCCGTCCAGGTCTTGCACGACGTTGAACCATCCGTCCGCCGCGGAGTTCAGACCCGCCCAGTCGGCAGCGAAGGCCAGGATCCGACTGTCTGCACTCGAGGAGCCGGGCAACTGGATGTCACCGGCCGCAATCAAGCGCCCGCGTGAGACGGCGAGCGATTTGACCTTGCCCTCCAGTCCGCTGCCGACCGATTTCCAGGTGTCGGCAAACCACTGTGCGACCCCGAGAGCGGGCGCACCGCCCGCGCGCGTGAACTCGCCACCCGCGAACACGAACAGGTCGTGCCGCGTCGTCAGCGCGTAGACCGGACCGTTCGCGCCCACGCCGAGCGCGGTCCAATCGCTGCCGTTCCACCACGCGACGTGGCCAACCACCAGGCTGCCGATCTCATCGAACTCCCCCCCGACGATCAGGCTGTCCCCGAGAACCGTGAGGGCGTGGACGGGAGCGTTCGTGCCCGCGCCGAGCGGGCGCCATTGCGCCCCGTCCCAACGCGCAATGTGGTTCACGACGACCTCTCCACCACCGAGAGCGTTGGCGGTGACGAAGTCGCCCCCCGCGATCAAATCCCCCTTGTAGACCGCAAGCGCGCGCACCGTACCAAAAACGCCAGCGATCTCTTCTGTGGCTGCGGGCGCAGCGAAGAAGAGAGCCAACGCGCAGAAACTCAGGAGAGCCTGCGTGAATCTCGCCGAGACCGAATCGCGTCGGAGATGCAGCAGTGACGACATGGAGACCATCCTTCGCTCAGGCCAAGGCGTGACGCGCCGCGTTGCGCCGTCGGCCCACCGAGGCATCCCACTCGATGGATTCGGGCGCCAGCGATCCGTCGGGGCGAGGCACGAATGACCAACGCACAACTGGCTTGAGAACTAAGTGCGAGGATTATGGAGCCAACGTGCAGCGACGTCAACCACGCAGCCAATCAGAGGTCACGCGGTGTCTCCAGACAGACGGCTAGACCAGGTACTGTCGTTCGCGAATCTTGCGCGGCAGGTACTCTTCCGAGATGAAAGAGATCCCCTTGGACGAGAGTGCTTCGATCTCGAGCTTAACGCCCTCCTTCAACATCTTGTGCATCTCGCGCTGCCACGCCTTGCGCTCGAACCATGGGTACGCCAGCATCTGCTTGGCGCGCTTCTGGTCGGTCTCGTCGAGTCGGATGAAGACGTTGGAGGAGAGATCGAATCTCTTCGGGTCGAAAGAGGAGAGTCCGACGAAGCGTGCCTCCGGGACCGCCATGCGCACGCTCTCGTACGCCAGGTTGATCGAACCCTGCTTCACGACGGAATAGATGTAGAAGCCCCACGGATCGTTGTCGACCAGCACGTAGAGCGGTAGCTTGAGCTCCTTCACCATCCGATGGCAGAGGCGTCGCACGCCCCGCGGCGCCATGCCGTTCCCGTGGATCAGAATCGCCTTGTGTTTCTTCCAGAACTTGTCCTCGTTCAGACGACGCCACACGGCATCCTTTTCCACCAGGAGAATCATCTTGGCGTTGCAGCGCTTGAACTGGATGACGTTCTCCTCGACGATCGACGGCACGCTCCATCCGCCGCTGCCGAGGCGCCGGAGATCGATGGTGTCGCCCGCGTCGACCAGGGTCAGGTCCCCCACCATGGCGCCACGGTTCGAAGCAAAGAGATTCATCTCCTCACGCAACGAGTCGATCGTCACCTCGAGGTCCTCGATGATCGGGTCGGACTCCTCCTGCTCTTCGAAGGTGTTCTGCTTGGTGCCACCGATGGTGTGCTTCGTGATGTAGTAGAGGTCGCGGATGCTGGTGGTCTTCGCCGCGTCCAGGAGGTCCTTGCAGGCCGAAGCCACGAGGAACGTCTGCATGTACTTGCGTGCCTGGCCGACGTTGAAGAGAGCGCGTGTCTGCGTCTGATCACCGAGCTCGATGATCGAGCGCTTGCGATCGTATTTGACGTTGGCGAGCGTCCGTGCGGGGATCTGCACCGCCGGATTGCTGCCCGCCCTGATTTGCCGGACGGCGCCCTCGCCCAGCTCGCGGAGCTTGCTGGCGACGTCTCCCTTCTTGCGCCGCTTCCTGGGTCGAGCGCTCATCTCGCTTCCTCCTTCGCCGCTTTGCGGCGGCCCCGCACGCGACGCGTGGGGGCAACGATGGCCTCGGCGTCTCCATCCGTGTGACGAGCCGCCAGCCGCGAAAGCTCCTTCTGCAGCTTGCTCCGGTCGACCCGCGTCAGGTTGCCGAGCGATTCGACGAGCTCACCGATGTACATCGCGAAGATGCCGCGCCGGCGCTCCTCGCGTTTCTGATGCTCGCGCCGCCGCAGGTAGCCGCCGAGCTTGCGACCGCACTCCTTCAGCGCCAGCCGGATCTCCTTGAGGATCTCCGGATAATGCGCAATCGCCTCCTTCGATTCACTCGTGAACGGCACCCAAACCGACGCCACGTGCACCAGAAGCACCATCGGACCCTGCGGCAACGCACCCTTCGGCTGCGGCAAGCCGTACTGGCGCCAGTTGGTGTCGACCGTGGCGTTGAAGGTGGCACAGGCGGACTGCTGGTATTGCAGCGGCACCCGGTTCGCCATGCGCAGCAGCGTGATCGGACCCTGCTGCGCATCGGCGTCACGGCCCGTGCTGTGGGGGGAACCATCCTCTTCGACGAAGCCGCGCAGCGCGCCGCCGTAGGCGAGACCCGCTTCCACCTGGAAAGGGTTGCCGCGGTAGACGGACGGCGGCCGCGTGGTGCAGGCGTAGAACTCCGCTTGGATCTCGCGTTCGAGTCCGCAGCGCACGAGGTGCTCACCGATCGGGACGACGCACGACGGTGGCGGCGCGTAGATCTTCACCCGCGGAATGGCGCGATGCAGGCTCTCGACTTCGGCCGGCTTCAGGTCGCGCGGTCTGCGCCGGGGTTCGAGCCCGGCCGTGCGCACGATGCGCTCCGCCACCTTGGCGCTGACGCGCGAGAACTCCTGTTGCAGGGCACTGGAGAGCGTGCGCGCCTTCGTCTCCTTCAACAGGCTCTGGAGCGCGCCCAGCTCGACGCCGTAAGGATGCGGCTTGATCTCGGTCGGTTCCGGCGGCAGCTCCTCGGCCGCGCGTGGCAGGTGCACCGGCGCTCGCCCCTTCGGAGGCTGGTAGAGGATCTCGGCGTGCGGGTTCGCGATCGCCACCTGCTCCAGGTATTCGTCCACCGAACGACGACCGCCCTTGTACGTCCCCTCGAGCTCGATCTCGATCCGCGTTCCGTGATCGCGCTCCCATTTCACCGTGTGGTCTTCGATGATCTCGGGTGTGTTGCGGCTGGTGTCGATCACGATCTCGAAGTGGTGTGCCGAGCGCCCTTTTCCCGTCTTCGACGTGATCACCACCGGCTTGCCGGTGGTGAGTTGACCGTACATGCCGGCGGCCGAGATCCCGATCCCCTGCTGGCCGCGTGATTGACGCAAGCGGTGGAACTTCGATCCGTACAGCAGCTTTCCGAACACCTTCGGCACCTGGGACTTGACGATGCCAGGGCCGTTGTCTTCGACGACCACCCGGTAGCGATCGTCGCCGATCTCGACGAGCTCGACGCGCACCGACGGCAGAATGCCCGCTTCTTCGGCGGCGTCGAGGCTGTTGTCCACGCCCTCCTTCACCGCCGTCAAAAGTGCACGCGCCGGGCTGTCGAAGCCGAGCAGATGGCGATTCTTGGTGAAGAACTCGCTGACCGAGATCTCGCGCTGGCGCCCCGCCATCGACTCCGCGCTCATGCGCCGCCGTGTTTTCGCCGGGGCCCGTTTGGTGGCCGGCGCGGGCTCGGCACCGTTCGCCTTCCCCTGGCCGGATCCGTTGCCGGCGCCGGCGGTGCGCGCTGCCGGAGCGCGCTTGGCGGTGGTCACCTTGCCGGCGCGGCGGGGCTTCGTCCCCCGCTTCCGTGCTGGCTTCGCTCGCGTCTTCTTCTCACCACGTTTCTTCGACACGGCACGAGTGCTCTTGCGACGCCCGCCCGCACCCCGGCCGGCGGCCTGCATGGGGACGCCCGCGACCGGAGCCTCCACCGGCTCCATTTCCGCGTCGGTCTCACCCAGCACAACCGGGGAGCCTGTCGACCTGCGAATGCGCACGTCCATTCTCTGCTCCTGCCTTTGTCGCTTCGTGTACGTTTCGTTGCCAGCGACGGCGAACTCCACATACATTAGACACAGCCGACGCAGCCCGGCAAGCCGGAGTTCCGTTTCGAGCCTGCGGGAGGTTTCCATCTTGGGATCGATGCAGCAGGCGCCGCAACGAGGTGCGCGTCGCTCCGTGGCGACCTGTGTCCTCCTCGTGGCGAGCCTGACGATGCTCGGACTCCTGGCTGTCTGCAAGGCCCGGCCCGAGGAATCGAACGAAAGCCGAAGCGACCCGGAAGCAGGTGTCGATCCACAGCGCTACGAACGCCTCGTGCAACGCAACCTCGATCCCCGCGTCAGCTTGCCCGAGAGCCTCATCGCCGCGCGTATGCAGGAGTGGCGCGACTTGCCGATCGGTGAGCGCATTGCACGCTGGGCAGAGCTCTACCTCGAGCGCGGCGATGCAACCTACGTGTTCGGGCTTCAGGAGGGTGGCTACGTCGCAGACAGCCTTCTCGTGCAGGACTTCAAGCAGGACTGCGTGCTCTTCTCGTACCGCTGCACCGAGCTGGCGCGCGCGACGACTCCGCGCCAGGCCATCTCCCGGGCCCTGGAGACGCGTTTCGCCGGCGCCGATCCTGGGGCGGTGGTGTCACCCGCCGGCGCGGTCGACTACGACCACGGCGCGCACCTCGACTTTTCGCTCGACATCGTGCGCTCGGGACTCTGGGGCTCCGACGTCACGGCCGTGGTGGGGGTTGCCGAGAAAGACGACGTCGGCACCAACCGCTATGCGGCGGGATCGTTCGCCTACATTCCGACGGCGAAGTTGCGGCTCGAGCATCTGCAAGATGGCGACCTTCTCTACTTCGTCTTCGACGAGGAGAACGAGCGCGGCCAGCGCATGCGTTCCGAGTACGGGCTCGTGATCGGTCACCAGGGAATCGCGCGCCGCCGCGCCGGGGCGGTCGACGTCATCCATGCCGCCCGCTCCGATCTGCCCGGCGAGTACTCGGGCGACCGCGTCGTGCGCGTCCCACTGCTCACCTACCTGCAGCGGGTCGAGAGCTTCAAGGGCATCATCGTGACGCGGATCGCGGAGTAGCTTGCGAAATGGGACGCTCCGCGCCGGCAGGAGAAACGTCCGTCGAGAGCGACGTCGACGCCGCCGCGGGGAGCGCGGTCCCGGAGCCGTGTCCCGCCGGCGCTCCACTCCTCCCAGACGTCGCGTCGAGGGGCTGGGTCCCACAACGGAATCAGGCTCAGGACGCGCTCTCGCGCCCGAATTCCGCACTTTTTTGCTTTGACAACGGAGCGCCAACGCGCCTAGAGTTCCCGCGGTCACACGACAACTCCATCCACCCATCGAGGAGGTACCTGCTCTATGGCAGCGAAGCGCGGCAAGAAAGCCAAAGGACCGGCGGAGCTGATCATCTCGAAGAGCCGCACCAAGGGCGCGACCAAGAAGTGCAACGTTTCGAGCGACTTCTATGGCGCACTCGACAAGAAGGTTCGGTCGCTCATCTCCGAGGCCGAGTCGCGGGCGATTGCCAACAAACGCAAGACGCTCAAGCCCGCCGATCTGTAAACTGCGTTTGTCGAGCAATGGGCTCTTTCACGACGGGCCGGGACGCACTCCTGGCCCGTCGTGCGTTCGACCCGAAGTCAGGAGGTCTGGCGATGAGCGATCTTGCGGCGAAGCAGTGCGTGCCCTGCCGCGGCGGAGTTCCACCCCTCGGGGCCGACGAACAGCAGCGTCTCCTGCGAGAGCTGGCGCATGACTGGGAGATCGTCGACGGCCACCATCTCGACAAGCAGTTCAACTTCGACGACTTCCTCCAGGCGCTCGCCTTCACCAACCGCATCGGCGAGCTGGCAGAGGAGCAGGGACACCACCCGGACATCCACCTCGCCTGGGGCAAGGTGCGCGTGACCATCTGGACGCACAAGATCGATGGTCTGACCGAGAGCGATTTCGTCTTTGCTGCGAAAACGGAGAAGCTGGCGCGATAGTCTCCGGCTTTGCCGCCAACACGCGCGGTGGCGTGGCGCCAAGGTGACTGCCGTTTTCGCTCGCCTCCAGCGCGGAATCACCGTCCTTGCTCGCGAAGCAAAGCCGTTGTTATCGTGCCGCAATGTTCGATCGACTCCTGGCCGAGCTGCAACGAGAGGAGTGGTTCGCGTCGGCGCTGGCAGCCAACCGGCGGCAACCTGCGCGTCCGGGTTTGCACTCCGACGTTGCGCTGCGCGACGACCTGCGCGAAGCACTCCGACGGCTCGGAATCGAGCGTCTGTTCCAGCATCAAGCCGAGGTGTTGCGTCTGGCGCGCCAGGGACGCAACGTCGTCGTCGCAACGCCGACGGCCAGCGGCAAGACGCTCTGCTTCAACCTCCCGGTTCTGGAGCGCGTGCTGGCGGCGCGAGAGCAACGGCAGGACTCCTTCGCCCTCTACCTCTTCCCGCTCAAAGCACTGGAGCACGACCAGCTGAAGAGCCTGCAGCGGCTGCGAGACGCCATGGGACTGCACGAGGCGTTCCGCGCCGCGGTGCTCGACGGCGACACCAAGGAAGCGGAGCGCAAGCGCCTCAGGCAGGAGCCGCCCGACCTGCTGCTCACGAACCCCGACATGCTGCACGCCTCGATCCTCCCGGGGCACGAGCGCTGGGGCCGCTTCTTCTCCAGCCTGCGCTTCGTCGTTCTCGACGAGTTGCACACCTACCGCGGCGTCTTTGGATCGCACGTGCTGCACGTGCTGCGCCGCCTGTTGCGCGTCGCGGCACATTATGGTGCTTCTCCCCAGGTGATTGCGGCGTCGGCGACGATTCGCAATCCGGGCGAGCTGGCCGAGCAGCTTTTCGCACAGCCGTTCGACACGATCGCCGACAACGGTGCTCCGGCGGGCCCACGACACGTGATGCTCCTGGATCCTCCCAACCATGGACTCGACTTCGCCGCGTCGCTCTTCGGGCGCTGCGTGCGTGCCGGCGTCAAGACGATTGTCTTCTGCAAGTCGCGGCGCGCCACGGAGCTCCTCTACACGTGGGTCCTCGAGCGCCAACCGAAGCTGCGTGGACGCGTGAGCGCCTACCGCTCCGGCTACCTCGCCGAGGAGCGCCGCCAGATCGAGTCGGAGCTTTTCGGCGGCCGCCTGCAAGGCGTCGTGTCGACCAGCGCGCTCGAGATGGGAATCGACGTCGGCGGGCTCGACGCCGCCATCCTCGTCGGTTACCCGGGCAGCATCATGTCGACGTGGCAGCGGGGCGGTCGCGCGGGGCGTGGCCAGAGCCCGGCGGGACTCTTCCTCGTCGCGGGGCACGACGCTCTCGACCAGTTCTACGTCACCGCACCCGACGCCTTCTTCCGCGCCGAGCCGGAAGCAGCGGTCGTCGACGCCTGCAATCCAGGAATCCGCGCCAGCCATCTGCTGTGTGCCGGTGCCGAAGTGCCGTTGCGCAGCGTGGAGAGCGTGTACGAAGACCTGGAGTGGCCGAGCGCCCGCCAGGCGCTGCAGCGCGCCGGGCGCCTGCTGCAAACGGTGGATGGCGAGCTCTGGGTGCCCTTGCAGCCGCGCCCGCACCGCGAGGTCGACATTCGTCAGATCGGCGACACCTACAGCATCCATCGCCAGGGGAATGAACGCCGCATCCTGGGCACGATCGGGGGCTCCCGCGTCTTCGCCGAGTGCCACGAAGGCGCCGTCTACCTGCACCGCGGCGCCCACCTGGAGGTGACGCGACTCGATCTGGAGCATCACCGGGTCACCGTCACACCGGCGGATGGCACCTTCTTCAGCGTGGCGCGCAGCGCCAAACAGACGGAGATCCTCGAGGTTCTCGACTCGCGTGCGCTCGGGTCGACCCACGTGCACTTCGGCCGCGTGCGCATCACGCAGCGGATCACCGGCTACGAGAAGCGCTCCACCTACGACCAGAAGCTTCTCGGCAGCTTCGAGCTCGATCTGCCGCCGACGATCTACGAAACGGAAGGGTTGTGGATCGACATCGATGCACGCCTCAAGCAGGAGCTCGAGTCGCGCGGACACCATCGCATGGGCAGCCTGCACGGCATCGAGCATGCCTGCATTGCGCTCTCCCCGCTGTTCACGCTCTGCGATCCCTCCGACCTCGGGGGCATCACGTTCACCGAGCATCCGCAAACGCGCCAGGGAGCCGTGTTCGTCTACGACACCTACCCGGGCGGCATCGGATTGAGCGCCCGCACGTTCGGCATCCTGGGCGACCTGCTCGACGCCGTGCGACAGCGCATCGCGCGCTGCGATTGCGATTCCGGTTGCCCCGGTTGTGTGCACTCGCCGCGCTGCGGCTCGGGAAACCATCCCCTCGACAAGTCGGGCACCCATGCGGCCCTGCGCTTGCTGCTCGAGCTCGAGCCGCTCCCACCGGCCACTTCTGCCGGAGAGAGTGCGCCGCGACCGCTTCCACCGGCATCGAGCACGCAGCACGTGGCGCAGCCGCGCGGGCTCGAGCCGCGCGTCCTCTACTTCGACGTCGAGACGCGTTACTCGGCGCTTGAGGTGGGTGGCTGGCACCGGATCGACCAGATGGGGCTCGCGTTGGCGGTGGTCTACGACGAGGCGCGCGAGCGTTTCGTCACCTTCTTCGAGCCGCAGGCACCGGAGCTCGTCGAGATGCTCTTCGATGCCGATCTCGTGGTCGGCTTCAACCTCCTGCGCTTCGACTACACCGTGCTGTCGGCGTACACGCAACGCCAGCTCGGACGCCTGCCGACGTTCGACATGCTGGTGCACCTGCACGAGCGGCTCGGATTCCGGCCGTCTTTGGGAATGCTGGCGACCGCAACCCTCGGAACGCCGAAATCCGCCGACGGACTGCAGTCGCTGGCGTGGGTTCGCGCCGGACGCTTCGATCTGGTCGAGGAGTACTGCAAGCGCGACGTCGCACTGACGCGAGACCTCTTCCAGCGCGCGCTGCGGGAGGGAACGCTGTGCATCGAGCGCCGTGGTTTGCGCCTGCGGACGCCACCGCTCGACTGGGAGCTGCATCGCATCGTCCAGGATGCGGCACGGGCGACTGCGGCGCGCGTGCGCTCCGGCCGTAGCCCGCTCCTCAACCCACCGCCACCCGGAGCCCCGCTGTAGCGCGGAGCACGCGCCGCACGCATCGGATATCATGCGCAGGGGTTCCGGTCGACCCGCACCCGAGCGGCTGGGGTGACGCAACTGCGTGGAGGGTGATGCGCCAGAGTCTGTGGATCGTGCTGGGGCTCGTGGCGTCGACGCTCGCCTTGCGCCTCTACGGACTCGATTGGGGCCTGCCGCAGGTGTACGAAGAGGCGTACCCGTTCAAGAAATCGTGGCCGATGTGGGGATGGGGCGACGATCAGCCGTTCGATCTCAACCCGCACTTCTTCAACTACCCCAGCTTCTACTTCTACACGCAGTTCGTCGGCCAGGGATTGCTCTTCCTGATTCTTCGCGCCGCGGGGGCAATCGAATCGGTCCTCGACTACCGAGTGCTCTATGCACTCGACAAGACCTCCTTCTACGTCATGGGGCGCTCGATCACCGTGCTCTTCGCCACCGCCACCGTGCTCGTGACGTTCCTGGTGGGCCGGCGCGTACGCGGCGTCAGCGCGGGTGCGATTGCGGCTTTCCTGGTCGCAGTGAACGAGGTTCACATCCGCAAATCGCAGGTGATCGAGGTGGACGTACCACTCACCCTTCTGGTGATGTGCACGCTGCTCTTTGCGCTGCGCATCCTCGACGATCCACGCACGCGCAACTACGTGCTCGCCGGCGTCTTCGCCGGGCTTGCGACCTCGACAAAATACTCCGGCGTGCTGTTGCCGCTTGCCATCCTCGTTGCACACGTGGCGGCCGCACCGCGCCCGGACGCCAAGCCGGCGCGTGCGGAGCGTCGAGCGCAGCGTCGAGGGCGTCGAGCGCCGCCCGCATCCCCCGCACCTCCGGGATCCATCAGCAGGGTGCTGCGTTCACTCACATCGCGGCGACTGCTGCTGGGAGCGGCAGCCTATGTGACCGCTCTTTTCCTGACCTCGCCCTACATCCTGCTCGACTTCGACGCCTTCTGGGTCGGCTTCAACTACGAACGTCTGCACATGAAGGTCGGCCACTTCGGCCTCGACGAGTCCCCGGCGATCGTCTACTACGCGCGCGTCCTGACCGACAGCCTCCTGGGCTGGCCATTGGCGCTCGTGAGCCTCGCAGCCTTCGTCTACTACGTTCTGTGGCGTCGCCACGCCTGGGCACTCGTGCTCACCATCTTCCCGGCCGTCTACGTGGCACTCATCAGCTCCTTCTCCATGAAGGCGGAGCGTTACATCCTGCCGCTCATGCCGATCGCCTGCGTGCTGGCCGGTGCCTTCGTTCAGGAGATGCTGTCACGGCGGCTGGCGCGGCCTGTCGTGCGGACGGCCGCCGCAGCAGTGATCACGCTGCTTCTCGCAGCGCCGTCGTTCGTCGCCTACGCACGCGGATTGCCTCGGCTGCGTGGGGACACGCGCACGCTCGCGCGTGAGTGGATCGAGACCAACGTTCCCTCCGGTTCCTACGTCGTGAGCGAGACCTACGGACCCGAGCCGCTGAGCGTGATCGAGCTTTCCAACATGGCGGCGGAGGTGCGCGAGCACATCTCGGAAGCGATCAGCGAAACCCGAATCTACGCGATGCTGCCCATCCCGATGCTTCAGGTGCGGCCGGAGCTGATGTCCGTCTTCTACGATCTGGACCTCTACGACGACGTCGCAGACTACATCGTCACGAGCAGCTCGGTGAGCTCACGCTATCGCAAGGACCCCGAGAAGTTTCACCAGCAGATCGCCTTCTACGACGAGCTCGAGGAGCGCTACGAGCTTGCGCGCGAGTTCGGCCCGCAGGACGGCAGCGGACCCCGACTGAAGATCTACCGCAACCCGAGGCGGACAACGCACTTCTCGCAGCGTCGCGACGTGCCACCGCCGCGCTTCGATCTCGCCAAGGCGCAGGAGACGCTGCCCACTGTCGTCGGGCGCCACTATCAGCGCTACGCCGTGAACCTGGAGATGTACGGTTTCTACACGCAGGGCGCCGCCTCCTATTTGCTGGCGTGGAACGTGACCCACATCGATTCCCACCCCGATCGCGAGCAGCTGCGCAACCTCGCCACCGGGGCCGTGCGCTGCTACCTGCAGGCGGGGCTCAGGCAGGAAGCGATGCAGGTCATCCGCGGCATCCTCGAGGCCGAGAAGGATCCGGCCGGGGTGCAGTACTGGCGGAACCTGCTGCGGCGGCTCCAGGCGTCGCCGCCGTAGGAGATGCTCCACGTTTGCGACGCAGCACATCGCCGCACATCGCCGCATCTGCTATGATTCGGGCCGCATCCGAGGCGACGACACGAAGCCAGCGGCCTGCTGAGAACGACACTCCACATGACGACCCATCAGGCCCCACGCCAGACCCGCGCCCGCGTCCGAGAACGTGGCGTGCTGCTCCTGGTCGAGAACCACTCCGTCCCCGCGGACCGGCGTGTCTGGGCCGAGGCCCAGAGCCTTCGCCGTGCCGGCTATCGCGTCTCGGTCATCTGCCCGCGCGGCCGCCATATGGACCGCGCGCCGTTCCAGTTCCTGGACGACGTCGCCATCTACCGTTTCCCGATGCCGTTCGACGGCCCAAGCCGTCTTCACTTCGTGCTGGAGTATCTGTGGGCGTTTCTCGCCTGCTTCGGCCTCACACTGCGCGTCTGGCGTGAGCGCGGCTTCGACGTGATCCACGTCGGCAATCCGCCCGACTTCTTTTTCCCCTTCGCCTGGCTCGGGAAGCTCTTCGGCAAGCGCTTCGTCTTCGATCAGCACGATCTCTGCCCGGAAACGTACCTGTCGAAGTTCGCGGCGGCACGCAAGGGCCTGCTCTACCGCGCGCTCCTGTGGGCCGAGAAACGCAGCTATGCAGCGGCCGATCTGGTGATTGCAACGAACGAATCGTACCGGGACGTCGGCCGAACGCGTGGTGGAGTGCCGGAGGAGCGCCTCTACGTCGTTCGCAACAGCCCCAATCGCGAGCTCTTTCGACCTCGCCCCGTCGACCCGGCGCTCAAACGAGGCTTCGAGCACATGGTGTGCTACGTGGGCGTCATGGCGCAGCAGGACGGTGTCGACTATCTGCTTCGCGCCGCCCACCACGTGGTCCATGCAATGGGGCGGAGCGACGTGCTCTTCATCCTCATCGGCACGGGCGATGCCTGGGACGACCTGCAGCGCCTGCACGCGGAGCTGCAACTCGAGCGCCACGTCGTTTTCACCGGGCGCATTCCGGACGAGCCGATGCTGGCGTATCTCGCCAGCGCCGACCTCTGCGCCTCCCCGGATCCGTGCAATCCCCTCAACGACGTGTCCACGATGACCAAGCTCATGGAGTTCATGGCGATGGGGAAAGCGATCGTCTCCTTCGACTTGAAGGAAGCACGCTACTCGGCCGGAGAGGCGGCGGTGTATGTCGCCGACAACGACACGCAGGCGTTCGGACGCGCGATTGTCGAGCTTCTCGACGATCCGGAGCGACGGCGTCTCATGGGTGACCTGGGTTTGCGACGCATCCGTGACGAGATCGGTTGGGAGAAGTCCGAAGAGCAGCTGTGCGCCGCCTACGAGCAGATCCTCCCCAACGGCAGACACGCCGCCCATTGAGCCACCCACCACGCCGCGCCCCGAGAGCGACGTCAAGGAAGCGGCGACCCCGTTCGCGGGGCGGATGCGCGCGCGTCAGCCACGTGGGTCGAGCTTCGCAATCAGCGCCAGCAGATCGGCGGGAAGTGGGGCGCGGAAGCGCAGGCGCTCGCCGGTCGACGGGTGCGTGAACTCGAGAGCCGAGGCGTGAAGCGCCGGACGGCTGAGGTCGAGCCTGTCGTCCGCAGCTCCGTAGATGGGATCCCCGACCAGGGGTGTTCCGAGGCCCTGCATGTGCACGCGAATCTGATGCGTCCGCCCCGTCTCGAGCTCGAAGCGCAGAAGGGAAGCACCCCTCAGGCGCCGGAGCAACCGATAGTGTGTGCGCGCATGACGCGGACGCAGATCGCGTCGAGGGTCGCTGTAGCCGCTGGCCGAGACGTGCCAGTCCCAACCGCTGCGCTCCACGTCGGCAACGCCGCGCGCGTCGAGGGCCTGCATGCGCGTCGGGCGCCGCGGGTCGCGACGGATGCTGAGCTCGACACAACCTCGATCTGCACGCGGTTGCCCGTGCACGATGCCGATGTAGCGCCGCCGCACGCGTCGAGCCTCCACCTGCCCCGACAGGTCGCGCCGCGCCTGCAAGCACTTGGCCACGACGATCAGACCGGAGGTCCAACGATCCAACCGATGCACGATCCCGAGCCCGCCGGCATTCTCCCCGCGGGCGGCAAGCTCGCAGTGCAGCCCGTTGAGGAGAGTGCGCTGATACTCCTCGCCCGAAGGGTGAACGAGCAGGCCTGCTTGCTTGTCGACGACGATGACGTCACGGTCTTCGTGGACGATGCACAATTCGACCGGCTGCGACGCCACGTCACGCTGGCGCGCCTCGAAGGGAGGGAGCGTCAGCGTTTCGCCGCCGTGAAGGCGATGACTGGCGCGCACACGTCGACCGTCGACGAGAACGTCTCCCTGCTCGATGTGACGCTGGATGCGGTTTCGCGACACGTGGGGGAGGCGGCCGGTCAGGTAGCGATCCAAACGGACGCTGCTGCGAAGACGCACGACGATGGCGGAGGGGTGCATGGAGTCTGGCTCCGTCGACGGACGCACGCTGGCGTACCGGCCCAGGAGCATTCTACTCCGCGCTGCGGAACACTTCGAGGACCTCTTCGGGAGAAGCTGCGTCACGCAGGCGCTGCTTGAACTCTTCGCCTTGAAGCAGGCGCGAGACGCGCGCCAACAACTTCACGTAGACGTTGCTCGCCAGCTTGGGCCCCACGAGCATGACGACGAGATCGACGGGGCTCGAATCGAGAGCCTCGAACTCGAGCGGTTCGCTCGTGCGTGCGAAAACGACCTCGAGGTTCTCGACCTCGTTCGAAAGCGCATGCGGCAGTGCGATGCCGCCGCCGATGCCGGTGCTCATCACACGTTCACGTTTCTGCAGCTCGCCCATCAGGACGTCGCTCTGGCGCACGCGTCCGCTGTGCACCAGCATCCCCACCATCTTCTGGAGCAGGTCATCCTTGTCGCGGGCTTCCAGACCCGTGGCAATCAGGTCGGTCGCGGCATAGTCTGCAATGCGCACGCATCCTCCCGAAACGCTGTCAAAGCGGGGCCGCTTGGAGCAAAACCCAGACACGGTAACCGTAACCTGTCGCAGTGTCAACGGGTCTGGAGCCCTCGGCAGGTTGCAGGTGGAACGCTTTCTGCACCCACGATCACAGCAGCAGTACTCCCCGTCGATCCCGGAAGGCGGGCTGAATTGGCCACCTACATCCTCGACACGAACGTCCTCCTGCACGACGCGGGGGCTCTCCAAGCGTTCGAAGACGTCGTCATCCCGCTCGATGTCCTCGAGGAGCTCGACCGTTTCAAGAAGAACATCGATGAAGTGGGTCGCAACGCGCGCCAGGTGATCCGCGAACTCGATCGCCTGCGCAGCGGCGGCTCGCTGCCACAAGGCGTCCCGGTCAACGGCGGCATGCTTCGAGTGCTCGTGGACTATGCGCCAAAGCACGTCCCAGAGGGGATGAGCCTCGACATGGTCGACAACCGCATCCTGCTGTGCGCGAAGTTCCTCGAAGAGCAGGGGGAAAAGGACGTCATCGTCGTCTCCAAAGACATCAACGCGCGCGTGAAGGGGGACGCCCTAGGCATCACGACGCAGGATTTCGAGGCCAACAAGATCAAGTTCGAAGAGCTCTACAAAGGTTGGACCGAGGTCGAGGTGGCGCCCGAGATCCTCGACGGCTTCTACGCCGCTGGCAACACGGCGTGCGCGTGGTCGTCGCACCAGAACGAGTGTTTCATCCTGCGCAGTGCAGCGCGCCCGCAGGCGAGCGCCATCGGCATCTGCAACAACGAGCACGCCGAGCCGCTGCGTTTTGCCGAGTCGCATCCGTGGGGAATCAAACCTCTCAACGTGCAGCAGAAGTTCGCGCTCGAGTTGCTCCTCAACGATCGTATTCAGCTCGTCACTCTGGTCGGAGGCGCAGGCACCGGGAAGACGTTGCTGGCGCTGGCAGCGGGGCTACAGAAGGTGATGGAGGAACGCGCTTACGCCAAGGTCTTCGTGTCGCGACCGATCATGCCGCTGGGACGCGACCTCGGCTATCTGCCGGGCAGCAAGGATGAGAAGCTGGAGAGCTGGATGCAGCCGATCTTCGACAACCTCAAGCTGCTCACCGATTCCTTCTACGACGACGAGGACAAAGTCGGCTACCTGTTCGACACCAAGGTCCTGGAGCTGGAGGCGGTCACCTACATTCGGGGCCGCTCGCTGCCACGCCAGTTCATTATCATCGACGAGGCACAAAACCTCACGCCGCACGAAACGAAGACCATCGTCAGCCGGGCCGGCGTGGGTTCGAAGGTGATTCTCACCGGCGATCCTTACCAGATCGACAACCCCTACCTCGATGCGTCGAGCAACGGCCTCACCTACGTCGTCGAGCGTTTCAAGGGGCACGAGGTGTTCGGCCACGTCCTGCTGACCCGAAGCGAGCGCAGCCCGCTGGCCGCGCTGGCCGTATCGCTGCTTTAAGCTCGTTACATAGGCGACTGCACGCGGTTTCCGGCCGCTTGCCGGCTCCGGCGGCCGATGCTACGCTTGATCGGTCCAGGCCCCGCGGGGGCGCAGAATCGGTGGTCCAGTATGCGGGTCATGAACGAGAAGCTGATCTACACGATCCAACGCAAACCTCCACCCTCTCTGGCATTCATCGCCTGAACCTTGGAAGCGAATCCGTCCTTTTTTCGCGTGTTTCACCCCACCTGCGGCGAGCACGCGTGCCAGATCGCGAGGAGAGTGCCATGCCGGAGAGTAAGATCCTGAACCGAATTGCACCCGACAAGGTGCACGAGACGCTGCGCCAGTCGATTCTGGTGGATGGCTTCGACGTCGTCGTCGACCTGGAGAAGAGCCGCGGCGTGCGCCTGTTCGACGCCAGGAGCCAGCGCCCCTACCTGGACATGTTTTCCTGTTTTGCTTCTGCGCCCCTCGGCTTCAACCACCCGCGCCTGTCGGGACCTGAGTTCGTTGCCATGCTCGGGCGCATGGCGATCACGAAGCCATCGAACTCCGATCTCTACAGCGTCGAGATGGCGGAGTTCGTGGACACCTTCGCGCGGCTGGCGCGCCCTGAGCAGCTTCCCCACCTCTTCTTCGTCGAGGGCGGTGCGCTCGGCGTCGAGAACGCACTCAAGACCGCAATGGACTGGAAGGTGCGCAAGAACCTGGCGGCGGGACGGGGTGAGAAGGGGCATCGTGTCATCCACTTCCGCGAGTGCTTCCACGGGCGCACGGGCTACACGCTCTCCCTGACCAACACCGATCCGGTGAAGACGATGTACTTCAGCCAGTTCGATTGGCCGCGCATCCGCAACCCCAAGCTCACCTTTCCAGTCACGCCCGCAGTCGTGGCGGAAACGGAGCAGGCGGAGGCCGAAGCCGTGCACGAGATCGAGCAGGCCTTCCAGGAATACGAGCACGACATCTGTGCCATCATCCTGGAACCGATCCAGGGCGAGGGGGGCGACAACCACTTCCGCGCCGAGTTCTTCCCCAAGCTGCGCAAGCTTGCGGACGAGCATGACGCTCTCCTCATCTTCGACGAGGTGCAGACTGGCCTCGGGCTCACGGGGCGCATGTGGGCCTTCGAGCACTACGGCGTGCAGCCGGACGCGATTGCCTTCGGCAAGAAGACACAGGTGTGTGGGACGGCAGTCGGACGTCGCGTCGACGAGGTCGAAGACAACGTGTTCCGGGTCTCGAGTCGGTTGAACTCCACCTGGGCCGGAAACCTCATCGACATGATCCGATGCCAGCGCATTCTCGAGGTCATGGAGGAGGAGAACCTGGTCGAGAATGCAGCTCGCGTCGGAGAGGAGCTCCTGCAGGGGCTCCAGGCAGTCTCGAACCAGCAAGCGGAGAAGATCTCGAACGCGCGCGGGCTCGGCTTGATGTGCGCCTTCGACGTGCGCGACGCCGACGTGCGCAAGAAGCTGCTGCGCAGCTGCCACGAGCGCGGTCTCATGCTGATCGGCTGCGGCGAGCGTACGGTGCGCTTCCGGCCGGCGCTGACGGTCCAGAGCGCCGACATCGCGGAGGCGCTCGACATCCTCGGACAGGCCGCGTCGGCACTGTAGCGCTCGAGAGCGCTCGAGGCGCAACGCCGCGAGGCGTGGGGTCCCGACCGCCAAGCGAGGGCAGGATGCCCGAGCCGCGCTCGTGTCGAGCGAGAGCGGCGCGCGCCGAGGCGCGCCGCCGAGCGTCCGCGCGCAGCGCTCGTCACGCACGCCCGTTACAAGACGAGCGCAGCGTCAATCGCCGCGGTCGATGTCGACGGGCACTTCGAGCTCGTCGGTTCCGAGACGGTCGAGATCGAACGGCAGCTCGAGCAGCGTCAGCGGGGAGACGAGGGTGACGGCCTGATCCCAGATGCCACTGACAAACGTGTTGAGACCGTTGGGATCCTTCCGCCCGACGCGCAGGCCCGACAGAATCCCGTCGGTTCCGTAGAGAGTCACGGCGAGCTCGGGCGGCTCGTAGAGGGAGGAGTCGGGCTGCGCCTTCGGAAACGCTGCAACCTCGAGAGTCGCCATCTTCTCCAGCGTCCCGAGAATCTTCCCTGGATCGATGGCAAAGGTGGAATCCTGCTTTTGGCTGGACGCAACCACCCATCGGGTTCGCGAGCGGCGCTCCAAGATGAAGCGATCGGTGGGCGACCACACCTCGACGCGCGTCACGTGGTCCGGGTTGAAGGATGGAAACAGCCGCCGGTCGCGCGGATCGCGAGTGAACTCGACCATTGCGGTGACGACGTCGCTGTGCACACGAAAGACCTCCGGCTTTTGCGGAACCATCGCGTGGTATGAACCCTCCCCACGCGCGGAGCCGAGAACGAGATCGCCGGCAGTGCGCCCACCCTCGTATTCGAGCACGGCGCTGAAACGACGGTTTCCCAGGCCGAATTTGTTGGCGTCGCGCTTGTTTTCCGCCGTCACGGCCACCGCCTCGAGCGACGCCAGCTTCAGCAGCACGTCGCGAGTCTTCACCGGGTCGGTGCGCCACGGGAAGCCACGCTCCGAGCGCCACTGCCCGACCGCGTCGCGACGAACCGACAGGCTGCCGGCGTTCCCCGCGCGAAATCGCATCCGTGCAATGCGGCTGGGGTCGACGTCGATCATGCGTTTGTCACGCCAGCCGAAGTCACTCCGAAGTGCGTAGCTCAAGAGCGAGGAGGTCGTCAGCAACACGTCCTCCGAGTCGTCGACCATGACGTAGACCAGAGTTTGTTGGGGGTTGATGCTTCCAAATCGCAACCGGTGGGTGGTCTCACCTGGGCCCACGATGTGGACTTGGGCGGCGGGTGCATCGAGACCGTAGCGCGCCAGATTGCCGCTGCCGACGTTGTCCTCCGCGCGCGCGGCTTGCAGCGTGTCGAGGAACGTCGCGATCGTCCGCGGATCGCACGCTGCCATGATCGGGTGACTGACGACCCACCTGCCACCGCGATTCTCGAGCGTGATGCGCCGCCCCGAGTGCGAGAAGAGCAGACTCGTCAGCGCCTCGCGTTCGATCGGGACCAGACGCGCGAGGCTGGCTCGCTCCTGAGTCTGTCGACGTTCACGCTGCTCCGACCACAACACGTAGCCGACCAACCCGAGCGCAACCGCAAGCGCAATGATCGTACCGCGGAACTTCATCGCAGTTCACCCCCGAGCGCGACGCCTCAAGAGCACCGTCAGCGCGATGACGAACACGAGCCCGGGCAGGATGAAGATCGACACCGCGTTCAGCACCTTGATCTGTGCCAAAGACAGCGCCACCGAGCGTGAGTCGGCGACCTTCGGGCGCAATGCGATCAGGTCTTCATCTTCACTCAGCCAGGCCATGCAATTCAAAAACAGGTTGCCGTTCCCCATGTCGTTGAAGCTCTGGTTCGCCGCGAAATCGGAGTCGCCGAAGACGACCACGCGCGCCTCGCTTCGAGTCAGTCCCCCGGCGCCCTCCAGGGCCTCGCGACTGACCACCTCGTCTCCCGGCACGCGCACGACAGCGGCATCGAGCTCCGGGTGCAGCCCCTCGACGTCGACGCGCGCCGCCATCCCGATCGAGACCGGCCCGGCGAGATCCTCCTCGTCGAAACCCACCTGCGAGCTGAACACGTTCGTCTCGGCCCAGCTCTGAGCGCTCGAGAAAACCAGCGCGGCGGTCTCGGCGCTACCACCGTAGAGCTGCAGGCGACGCACGGAGCGCGCGTTCTGAAAATAGGTGGGCTCACGAAACTGCTTGGTGATGGCGTGCGCGCCGTAGCGATTGACGAGCGGTGTGGTGGGACCGCGTCCCAGGAGCTGACCGGTGGGGCTCGGATCGACGATGCGGTCGTGCCCGACGTGGATCCCCCATACCGCCACCCAACCCTCGAGATTGCTCTGGAAGCGCGGGTCGAACAGGCAGAACAGACGCCCCCCCTTGTTCATGTAGCGGCGAATCGCCTGGATCTCCTGGTCGAGCACGCCCGACTTCGCGCCCGCGACCACCAGCACCTCGCAATCGTTCGGCACCTCGCCCGCCGCGACCAGGTCGAGTGGCTGCGGCTTGTAGTTCTCACGTTGCAGCGCCGTCGCGGCGATGCTGTACCCGAAGACCCCCTTGTCCTCGACGCTCTTCTCGCCATGCCCGGTGAGGAAATAGACGCTCTTCTGGCCCGGCCGCGACACCTTGATGAGCGCATTGGTGATGTCCTCCTCCCCGAACGTGCGCAGCCGCAGCACCTTGTCGCCGGCGTCGAAAACGATGGTCCCCAGCTCGCTGACGCCAAAACGTTCCGCCAGCTCCGGATTCTTGTTCAGATCCTCCATGCGGATCTGCAAGCCGCGGTTGCGGCGCGAGTACTCCAGGAGCAGGTCGCGCACGGCGTCACGAGAGCCGCGATCGTAGTAGACGTAGATGTCGATCGGCTTGTTGATCCCCTGCAGCACGTTGAGCGTCTTCTCCGAAAGGGTGAACTCCCGCGTCGCCGACAGATCGCGGCGCCAGCTGTGCCGATCGCCGATGAATCCGATCATGAAAAGAATCACGGCGACGAAGAAGGAGAGGAGCAGCGCGTTCAGCCCATAGCGCGTCGATCTCTTGAGCAGATAGCTCGTGATGCCGCGCCAGGAAACCACGACGGCCACGATCCACACGATTCCACCGGCCGTCACCAGACCGGCGCTCCAACCACTGAAGCCGCCCCGTGTCGCGGAAAGCAGCGCAGCCAGGCCCAGCAGCAAGACCCCCATCGCGAACAAGATGACGAGACGTCGTTCCATCCGACCCCCTAGCGATACTTCAGCGATTCGAGCGAACGCAGCGTCAAGAAGAGCCAGAAGAAGATGAAGCACACGTAGAAGACCACATGCTTGCTGTCGAGAATGCCTTTGCTGAAGTCCTCGAAGTGGGCGACCAGCGAAAGCTCGTTCAACCAGATCCCGAGCGTCGAGGTGGGGTCTCCCAGAAGCCCCGCCAACCACAGCAGCAGCGCCGCCCCGAGCCCGCCGATCCCGGCCACGACCTGACTGCGCGTGAGCGACGAGATGAACATCCCGATGACGAGGAAGGACTCCCCCTGCAGCCACACACCGACGAAGCCGACCAGGAGGCTCGTCGGATCCGGGTTGCCGTAGAGGAACAGGCTGCTGACCAGCCCCAGGCTGATCAGCAGCAACAACGTGAACACGGTGCTCGCGGCCGCGAACTTGCCCAGGACGATCGAGCGCTGCCCGATGGGCGAGGTCAGCAGAAGCTCCATCGTGCCGGAGCGATACTCCTCGGCGAAGCTCCCCATGGTGATGAAGGGCAAGACGAAGAGCGTGATGGCACCCAGCGTGCTGATGAAGCGGCGCAGAAGATACTGGTGCACGTCCGCGGGCACCGCTTCCCGGCCCGCTTCCAGCAGGCGCTCGCGCCAATAGGCATCGAAGGAGATGTAGTTGCGCAGAAGCGTCATGAAGAACAGCCCCACCGCCAGCAGGAAGACGACGGAAACCACGTAGGCGGTGGGCGAGGTGAAGTAGGCTCGCATCTCGCGGCCGTAGATCGCGCTGAAGCCCCTCACGCCACGCCCCCTTCCGAGGTCACGACGCGCAGGTAGATCTCCTCCAGATTCGTCTCCTGCGCCCGCAGCTCCAGCAGGCGCCATCCCTGCTGCACCGCGAAGGAGGCGACGCGAGGGCGCACGTCGCGACCCCGGTCGCAGAGAAGCCGGTAGCGGCGTGCGCCGTCGGCGGCGACGCGTTGCGCCGAGTGCACACCCTCGAGGCTCGTCAACTGCTCCGAGACGTCCGCGGAAGCCTCGACTTCGAGCAGCAGCGATTCCCGATCCGGGCCGGGAGCGTCCAAATCGCGCAGCGAACGTGAGAGTACGATCCGCCCCTGGTTGATGATGATGACGCGCTCGCACGTCATGCTGACCTCGGGCAGGATGTGCGTCGAGAGGATGATCGTGTGCTCACCCGCCAGCTCACGAATGAGCCGCCGCACTTCGACGACCTGCTTCGGGTCGAGACCGGACGTGGGTTCGTCGAGAATCAGGATCGGCGGGTTGTGCAGCATCGCCTGCGCCAACCCTACGCGTTGGCGATACCCCTTCGACAGCTTGCCCGTCGTTCGCTGTTGCACGTCACCGAGGCCGCAGCGCTCGACGCTCTCGTCGATGCGCTGGCGCCGCATCGACCGCGGCACACCTTTGATCCGGGACACGAACTCGAGGTACTCGCGGACGCGCATCTCCAGGTAGAGGGGCGGCGACTCCGGGAGATAGCCGATGTTGCGTTTGACCGCGTCTGCCGCTTCGAAGACGTCGTGACCGGCGACGCGCGCCGTCCCGGAGGACGCGGGTTGGAAGCAGGTGAGGATGCGCATCGTCGTGGTCTTCCCGGCCCCGTTCGGACCCAGGAAGCCGACGATTTCTCCCTTCTGGACCTCGAAGCTGACGCCGTCGATGGCGCGCTTGCCGGGGTAGATCTTGGTGAGGTTCTCGGTGACGATCACGTTGGCAGACTCCTGGCGTGCACGTCGCCTCCCGCGCGCGCAAGCGGATGCTCTGAGGTGTGTGGACTGGAGTGACCGGCTGCACTCCTGAGGTTCGACCCTGGAAGGACTCTCCAGGGTCCCGGTCCACCCGACGCCCGCCATTATACGGGACGAACTCCCACCGAAGCCAAGCCCGGACCTCGCGGCAGCGCGACATCGAGGGCGCGTGTTCGTTATAGTCTCGACTGGAGCGCATTCACGACAACCTCGGCCGCGGGTGTGCGCTGCGCTTGTGCGCCGTCAGCGCCCCGGCGTTTCGCCGTCCGAGTCGCGCATTCGGCGGCCCGGTCAGCTGTGGGGGGGGCGAGGGTGAAACCCAGCTCGAGCTTGCACCTGGATTCTGGGCGCGACTTTGGCGGCGCGCAGCGCCGGGTGCTCTACCTCCTCGAGGGCCTGGTGGCTCGCGGCCACCGCGTGCTCCTCTGCTCGCCGCGCTCCGCCCCGCTGCACGACAGGGCCGCCGCTGCCGGAATCGCCTGCCAGGCCCTGACCATGCGCAGCGGACTCGATTTCCCCTCGGCGGTCCGCCTGGCGCGCCTCGTGCGCGACGACGCCTTCGACCTCGTCCACGCCCACGACCCGCAGAGCCACAGCATCGCGCGCGCGGCGCAGGGCATCTGTCACGCCGCGTCGCTGCACGCCAACCTGTTCGTGACGCACCACGACCTGGCGGCAGAGAGGAGCGCGTCGGGCCACCTGCGGGACGATGCGACCGGCGTGCACCATGTCGTGAGCTCCAGGCACGTACGCGACGGATTGGTCCGCCGCGGCGTGGATGCGAAACGCATTGCGGTGGTTCCCAATGGCGTCGACGTCGAGCGCCTCTCCGCCAGCCGCAACGCCGCGGCGCACGACCCGTGGGAGCTGAAATCGCGCGGCATGCGCCTCGTTGGCAGCGTCGGAAGCCTAACGCGCGAGAAGAACCCCGCGCTCCTGTTGCAGGCCTTTGCGCTGCTGCGGCAGCAGATCCCCGACGTCCACCTGCTGCTCGTCGGGGATGGTCCGCTGCGCTCCGGGCTGCAGAAACGCGCGCGCCAACTCGGGATCGCCGACGCGGTCACCTTCGGGGGTCCCATGGAAGACACCTCGATGGTCTTCGCGCTGCTCGAGGTCTTCGTCCTCTCCTCCGACATCGAGAGCCTGTGCTCAACCGCTCTCGACGCCATGGCCGCGGGCACGCCCGTGGTCGCGACCGCCGCCGCCGGCATTCTCAATCTGGTGCGCCACGGTACCTCCGCGCTCGTCGTTCCACCGCGCGACGCCGAGTCGCTGGCACAAGCCATCGCACTCCTCCTGCGCCGACCCGACCTGGCCCAAGACCTCGTGCGCGGGGGGCGCGAAGTGGCGCAGCAGCACTCGGTCGATCGCATGGTGGAGGCCACGCTCGGCGCGTACCGGGAGCTTGGCCAGTTCGCTAACGGCTCAGGCAACGCATGATCTCCTTCGTGAAGATGCACGGTTGCGGCAACGACTTCGTGGTCGTACGCCATCGCGAGCTGGAGGAGTACGGCCTGGAGGGCAGCGCTTTCGTGCCGTTCGTGCGACGTGTTTGCGATCGCCATCGGGGCATCGGAGCCGATGGACTGCTCACCTACGCAACCGAAGAGGGTGGCTCGCCCGCCGTACGCATGCGCTACTGGAACAGTGACGGGAGCCGCGCCGAGATGTGCGGCAACGGCGCGCGCTGCGTCGTGCGCCTCGCCTGCGAGCGCCGAGAGACCACGTCGCCTCTCGACCTGGTGACCGACGCAGGCCGCCATCGAGCCCAGACCCGGTCGGAGGGAGGCCACGTGCGCAGCGTCCGGATCCAGATGGGTCCGGTGCGCTGGGAACCCGACGAGATCGGCTTGCACGAAAAGCACACACTCGTGGATGCGGCACTGCAGGTCGGTGAGCAGGAGCTGCGCGTGACGACGCTCTCCCTCGGCAACCCGCACGCGGTCGTCTTCATGGCCGATACGGAGGCGCTGCAACGCCTCGCCCTCGAGAACATCGGACCGTCGCTCGCCACGCACCCGATCTTCACGCGCGGCGCCAACGCCAGCTTCGCCACGCTCACGCGCGAGGGGATTCGGGTTCGCGTGTGGGAGCGCGGTGCCGGACCGACGCTCGCCTGCGGCAGCGCCGCCTGCGCCGTCGTCGCCGCCGCACGCCGGCTCGGACACCTCGACAGCGATGCGGCCGCCGTGTATCTGCCCGGCGGCCGCGTCGAGGTCGAGAGCGATGCCGCTGGAGAGATCTGGCTCGAGGGACCTGCGGCCTTCGTTGCTGAAGGCTCTCTCTCCGCCGAGCTGCTTACGGACGACGAACCACGCTGATTCAACGAGTCGAAGCGCCGAGCTCGACACGACGCAGGTGCAGCCCCTTGAGGTACTCCCCTTCGAGGTGCGAAACGCTCACCGGGTGATCGCAACCCGGTCCAAGCGCGGCCAGGAGCTGTGCACGCGTGCCCGCGTTCGCGGCCGCCTCGAAAACGGCCATCTTGAACTGCACGGCATCGACGTACTGAGAGCAGGAGAAGGTGAAGAGCTCGCCTCCGGGGGCGAGGAGCTGCAGCGCCTGCAGGTTGATCTCCTTGTAACCGCGCCGCGCCGATTCCCGCTGGTGGCGCTTCTTGGCGAAAGCGGGCGGGTCGAGGATGACCAGGTCGTAGCGCTCGCCCGCGCTGCGCTTCGAGCGCAGGACGTCGAACACGTCGCCGTGCACGATCTCCCCTTCCGGGTACTCGTTGAGCGCCAGGTTGCGACGCAGAAGCTCGAAGCTCGGCGCGCTGCTCTCCACGCTGGTCACGCGCGACGCTCCGCCCGCCAACGCCGCGACCGAGAAGGCGCCGGTGTAGGCGAAACAGTTCAGCACCCGGCGATCGCGTGCGCGGCTCCTGACGCGGCGACGGTTGTCGCGCTGGTCGAGATAGAAGCCCGTCTTCTGGCCGACGTCCGGCTGCACGAGGTAGCGCAAGCCGTTTTCGTACACCTCGACGCTTTCCGGCAGCTCCTCCCCCCAGACGAGACGGCGACGCAGCGGCAGTCGCTCCTCGCGGCGTGCCGGCACGTCGCTGCGCTCGAACAGCGTCCTTGGCGCCAGCTCCTCGATCACGATCTCGACGATGCGATCGAGCAAGCGCTCCATGCCCGCCGTCAGCACCTGCAGGATGACCACGTCGGCGTAGCGGTCCACCACCAACCCGGGAAGGAAATCTCCCTCGCTGCACACCACGCGGTAGGCGTCGGTATCCGCCGGCACGCAGCTTCGCCGCAGCGCCACGGCGGCCTGGATCCGACTGCGCACGAGGTCGGTGACATCCTCGACCTCCTCCCAGGCGAGCACGCGCACTGCGAGGTTGCGCTCCGGGTTGGCGTAGCCGACGGCGATGAAGCGGCCGGAGGCGTCCTCGATGCGGCACAGGCTCCCAGGCTCCACCTGCGGGAGCGCGTCGAAGGCACCGGAAAAAAGCCACGGGTGGCCCGCCCGGGCGGGGCGTTCGCGTCCCTTCTTGAGACGCACGACCGGCAGGGTCAGCATGACTGCGCTCCTTGGCGGGCTCACTCGCCGCGATACTTCGGGGGGCGCTTCTCGGCAAAGGCCCGCAGACCCTCGAGCCGGTCCTGCGTCGGTAGGAGCAGGGCGTAGGCGGAGGCTTCGATGTCGAGACCCGCGGCGATGCCGGCATCGAGCCCGGCGTCGATGGCGTGCTTGGAGGCACGAACGGCCAGCGGGGCCTGCGCAGCAATCTCGTGTGCCATTTGCTTCGCGGCCGCGAGCACTTCCTCTGTTGCGACCACACGGTTCACGAGCCCCAGGCGCAGCGCCTCTTCGGCGCCGACGCGACGGGCGCTGAAGATGAGTTCCTTCGCACGCGTCACACCGATGAGCCGAGGAAGACGCTGGGTGCCGCCCGCGCCTGGCATGACGCCGATGCTCGTCTCGGTCAGACCCACGCGCGCGCTCTCCGCCATGACGCGCAGATCGCAGGCGAGCAGGAGCTCCATCCCGCCACCGAAGGCCATGCCGTTGACGGCCGCGATCGTCGGGAAGGGCAGGCGCGCCACCGCATCGAACGTCGTGCGAATGAGGTGCACGTACTCGCGCGTGTCATCGAGGCTCATGCCGCGGCGCTCCTTCAGGTCGGCGCCCGCACTGAAGGCGCGCTCCCCCGCTCCGGTGACGATGACGCAGCGAATGGAGCGGTCGTGTCGGGCCCGCTCCGCCTCGCTCATCAACGTCCGAAGAAGCGGGCGATTGAAGGCGTTCAACACCTCCGGACGCTGGAGCGTCCAGACCAGCAGATGCTCGTCGCGCTCGACTCGGAGCAGATCGCTCATCGTCACTCCCTCCGGCACCCCGCAGGCGCGCCGCGCCGACCATAGACGCGGCTCGATTCCCGTTCAACAGCCCCCACCATGCACGCGCCCCGCGCCCGCGGCCTGCGATCCGGCGCGAATGCCTCCGGTCTGAAGCGGGGGCGGCTCGAAGGCACCGATCGGGTCCCGACCCCCGGCGCCCCGCCCACCCGGGTCCAGGCCTTAAGAGATTTGACCGGAACAAGTTACGGTTTCCAGCCGGCAACACGCGGTGTTCCCGGGCCGGCCCGGCTCTTGCGTCGCTTCGCGCCTTTACCGAATACTCCCCGGCGGAGGTCGCCGGCTGGGCTGGCCGAGCCACCTTCGCACGGGGACGACGGGCATGCGCTCAAGCCGTGCCGTCGTGGTCCGCCCCGGGAGAATCATCGATGCCGCAGTGCGGACAGCTTCTGCTCGAGCCGGAGACGTTTCTCGACCGGTTGCTCGAGGACCTGCGCATTCCAGGCGAGATCCTCGTGGCGACGCACGACAACCCGGACCCGGACTCTTTGGCCTCGGCGTTCGGTTTGAAGACGCTCTTCGAAACTGAGCTCGGACGCCCGACGACGATCGGTTATGGCGGCATGATCGGGCGGGCGGAGAACCGCACCCTGGTCGAGAAGTGCAGGATTCCGGTGCTGCCGCTCGAGACCCTCGCGTACAACGACTTCTCCACCATCGCGCTGGTCGACTCGCAGCCGCAGACCGGGAACAACTCCATCCCGGAAAACGTCGGGATCGACCTGGTGATCGACCACCACCCGCTGCGCGAGCAGACTCCCGCGCGCTCGCGTTGGGTGGACGTGCGACCCGACTTCGGCGCCTCCGCGACCATCGTGGCGAAGTACCTCCTGTCGAAGAAGAAGGTGATGACACCGCTTCTCGCGACGGCGTTCTTCTACGCCATCAAGTCGGAGACGCAGGACCTCGGTGTCGAGGCGAACCAGGTGGATCGCGAGATCTACTTCCATCTCTTTCCGCGCGTCGAGCCACGAGTGCTCTTCGAGATCACGCACCCAAAGGTCTCGCACGAGTACTTCCGCATCATCGCGGAGGTGGTGCGCGAGACGATGCTCTACAACGGTGCGGCCGTGAGCTACATCGGTGCGATCTCGAACCCCGACTTCGTGGCGGAGATGGCGGACCAGCTGATGCGCCTGGAGGGCGTCGAGTGGGCCCTCTGCATGGGCGCACACGCAAGCGACTTCATTCTGTCACTCCGCACCGCTCGGAAAGGCGGCGGCGCAGGACAGATGATTCAGCGCATCGTGCGCGGGCTCGGGCAGGCGGGTGGCCACGGCATGATGGCGGGCGGACGCGTGCGTCAGGTCCCCGACGACAGCAAGTCACGCCTCAACATGGTGAAGATCATGCGCGACCGTTTTCTCACCGAGCTCGACCTCAACGGCACGCAGCCGCGTCGCATCCTCGACGATTGAGCCGCGAACCTCACTCAGTCCATGTAGACGAAGGCACCGCGATCGCTCTCGATGCTCTTTCGGGTCCCGTCGCGGCGGCGCCGGTAGCGCTCCTGTTTCCGCGCGAAGTAGCGCGGCTCACTCTGCGCTTTGCGCGCCACGAAGCTGGCGTTGCTGCACGACTTGCTGCAGTAGCGGCTTCCACGCGCCGAGACGATCAGGCGCGGGCACTGGTGGAAGACCCCGTCACGAACGATCGCGTCGATGCCGGCGATCTGTGCGAAGCGCTGGCTCCAGTCGGGCACGTCGGCGACCGCAGGCGCGCCGCCGCGAAGCACACCGTGACAGCGGTGAACCACTGTGGCTGCGGCTCCTGGCTGCTGCATCTTCATCTCGATCAGTGCTGTGGTGAGGAGTGTTTCGAACGGGTCGGGGAGCGCGTCGCGCGTGCGTCGCCCTCGAACCTCGGGTAGAACGACATCGGCCCCTGACGCGGCGCCACTCCGGAGCGTGACAGCCGCGACCCACTGCGACAGGGCCCGTACATCCGCGGCGGGGAGCTCGACGTGCAGGTAGTCGGCCGCGAAGCAGCGCCGCACGAGCGCCACCTCACGGAGCAGACGCGCGTGCGTGCGCTCATCCAGAACGACCGCCGCGGCGTGACCGCGAAGCTCACGACGCACACCCGCCAGGTCAGACCAGTCGAGCGCTCGGTTGAGCACCTCCACCCACAACATCCCCCACCTCCGTGACAAGCGAGCGCCTGGCTCGTGTGTCGGAGCGTCCCAGGCGCGCGCCTTCGGGTCAAGCAACGAGTGCATGCGTCAGCCTGGCGCAGCGCGGCGGAAGGAGCCGGCCGAACGCCGCGTCACAAGGCTGAACCGAGGCATTGACTCCGCAACCGCATCCCTCTAGGGTTGCACCCATGGCTAGACGAACCAAAGGCCTGGGCTTCGCCTTGCTGCTCCTTCTCTTCGGATCGAGCCTGGCGTGGTCCGAGGCGCGCACGCGTCAGGCGACGCCGGCGCTGCTCGAGTCGAGCGTCGGCCTGTCGAACTCGCGCTACGAACTCATCGCGCAGGAGGACACGCTCTTCTGCTTCGAGGGCCAGCTCTCCGTTCTCATCAACCCGGGGTGCTTCGTCACGCAAAACCCGCCCCAGCCTGGCGACTGTACGTCGACGAGCGGGCACTTCTTCGTCCAGTACTTCTTCCCCGATGTTGCAGTTCCTCAAGTTCTGGAGGGTTTCGGCTTTCTCAGCAACGATGGCGACACGGTGTTTCCATCGGCCGGAGTCCTGCAGCTGGACGTCGACAATCAGGGCTTCGTCCGCTTTCCGACCGCGACCGAGCTTGCGAACCTGCCGATCACGAACATCGACACGCCGGGCGACACGTCGGTCGTGTTCGTGGACCTTCGACCAGAGGATATCGTGATCCAACCGGGGGACAACAAGGCGCTCGTCATCTGCCTGCAGTTCCCGGAGGGCGGCCAACTGACGGCAGAGACGGTGGGACCCGCCATCGCAGCCGAAGCGGACCCGCCGGATCAGGACTGCGATTTCTTCACGGTCGACGGCGGCGCGTCGGGAACCTGGTTCGCCCCCTTCTACGACCCGGGCGATCCGCAGTCGGATCCACTCGAATGGGGCTTTGTCGTGCAGACGACAGTCGCAGCTGAGAAGATCAGCTGGACCCAGGTCAAGAAGCTCTACCACACGCCCTAGACCCGCACACCGACTCGCTCTCGATGACAGCCGTTTGCGGCTGAAACGGTGCTTGTGGCTTCGCCGCCGCCGGCGGGAGGCTGCGGGTTGTGGCGCAGGCCATCACGTCTCCGGCAGGTGCCAGCGGTGCAGCGATTCGTAGCGCGCTCCGCCCGGCCCCAGGTGACTGCGCACGAGCGCCAAACGCGTCTGCAGCGACGGAGCCGGAGCTGCGACCGCGATGCCGGGCAACGCGGCCAGGTGCGAAGCGACCGGCGCCGAGGTTCTGCCGCCGCGTGATCGGCGCGGATCCCGTGCACGCCCCAAAGTCAGATGCGGCTGAAACGCACGCCGCTCCCTCTCCCATCCCATCGCGGCCGCGGCATCCTCGATTCGACTCTGCAGCGGGGCCAGACGCCTTCCATCCTCCTCCACACCGATCCAGATGACGCGCGGACGTTTGAGCGTCGGAAAGGCGCCCAGCCCACCGAGCGCGAGCCGGGGTGCGGAACGCGTCGCGACCGCCGCGTCGAGTCGCTCAATCAGCTCGTCGACCCGCGGCTCCTCGACTTCACCCAGGAACTTGAGCGTCAGGTGAATGCTCCGCGCATCGACCCAGCGCACGGAGGAGTCTCGATCGAGAGCGCGAAGCTGCCGCAGAACTTGCTCCAGCGTCTCGATCCAGGCGGGGTCGAGAAGAAGTGCCACGAAGAGTCGCATTGCCCTCCCAATCCTGGAGCCGTGTCCGCCTCGCAGGAAGCGCAATGGCAACGATTCGGCGCAACCGGCCCACGACCTGCATGGGTGCTGCGTGCGAGCAGAAGGTGTATGATATTCGAGCCTCGCACTGTGGACAAACTGCGCGCCTCGAGTGGGAGTCGATGGGCGTCTCACGGAACGCCCCGGCCGCGCGACAGGAGCGCCCCGCGACCGACGATGCCGCGCGGATTCGGCGCAGCGCCTGCTGCCGCCGGCGGCTCGCTTCTGCTGAGAGGACACGGATGCGTGCGTCAGGGAGCGTTCCGGCCCCGAGGCTGCTGCGGCTCGCGGCGTTCTCACTCGATGTCATGTTCGCGGTGCTGGTTACGCTGGGGGCGCGCCTGCTGGCGGGCGTCTGGAGCAGTCCGCCGGCGCTTCTGGGCGAGCTCCCGGAGCGGCTTCTCGTTTTCGATGCACCCCTTCTGCTGACGGTCCTGGCTTTGACGCTGCTGCGCGACGTTCCGTTCGGTGCCAGCGCAGCCAAGTGGCTCCTCTGCCTCCGCGTCGTCGGGCGCGACGGCCGGCGGTTGGGCCTCCTGCGTCGCATCCTGCGTGCGCCGCTCAGCCTTCTGCCTCTCCCCAGCGCCTTGCAGAGCCAGCTCGGGTGGTGCGTCGCGCCCTACACCCCCAGCCGCGGGGGCCTGGTCGTGCGCACCGCGATTACGGCCGGGGCTGCCGTCTTCAGCATCACGTGGGCGGTGGAAACGGTGCGACCCAGCATCAGTCGTGGCGACGCAGTTCGCCTCTCGGAACGACTCGCCCAAAGCGACCCGCTGCTGCGCCGCACGCTCGGCGAGCCGCTCGAAGTCGAGGTGGGGTCGATCCGCCGCCGCACCCAGCAGCGCAACCGGCTGACGGAGGCGAGCTTCGCGCTGCGAATCGAGGGACCGCGGGCACGCCAGGAGATGCTCGTCCACGCGCGCCGCGTCGAAGGTGCCTGGACGATCGAGGAGCTCACCGACATCGAGATCACCGCGGCCGAAGCGGACACGACTCCGACCGTGGCGCGCCGCTAGCGGCAACGGTTGCCTTCCAAGCACGCACCCCGACCGCACCGACACCGGCGGTTGCAGAGCCGCGTACGGATCTCGTATCTTACGGACCCAAGGGCATATGCAGGATTCGCGAGGTGACGAAGCCGGCCCTTCACCCGAAAACCCCTACGTGATGTGACCTAGGTTGAAGGAGGACCGCGATGAGCGAAGCCGTGGGCGCAGCGACGGACGCCAACTTCAAGAGTGAGGTGGAGGACTCCGGAGTCCTGACGATCGTGGATTTCTGGGCCCCGTGGTGTGGCCCCTGTCGCGCTCTCTCCCCGGTCATCGCCGAGCTCGCCCAGGAGTACGGCGGCCGCATCAAGGTGCTGAAGCTGAACACCGACGAGAATCCCGAGGTGGCGATGAAGCACCGCATCCAGAGCATCCCGACCGTGATGCTGTTCAAGAATGGGCAGGTCGTCGAGCAGGTGGTGGGTGCGTACCCGAAGCGCCACTTCGTGGATCTGGTGGAGAAGCACCTGTAGGCGCCCAGAAACGCGCGCTCATTGCTGCGTGTTCGGCGCGGCGAAGCGGTAGGTGAGGCGCACCGTGCCGGGCTCGGGCACTTGGCCCCGCTGTGCCGCACGGTATGTGGAGGCGCGTGCCGCGTCGATCGCCGGCCCCTCGAAGATCGGATCGGTCGAGCTCTCCACCGTCACGCCCAGCACCGAGTTGCCGCGCCCCACCTCGACGACGAGCACCACCTCACCCGTTTCGGTCGCCGCCGGCGGATAGTCCGGCTGCTTCTGCTCGACGACCCGGGCGGGCTCGTAGTCTTGACCCGGTTGCGGTGCCTGCGCCTGCGGGGTGTCCGGCAAGCGTTGCAGACGCGACAGACGCGCACGCTCCTGATCCCCGAGACCCTCCCCGAGCCGAGGCAGCGTGCCCCGCGCGCGCACCTCTCGCCCCAGAATCTGGAAGAAGGCGAAGCGCCCGCGCCACGGTCGAGCCGTGCTCCAGGCGCTGTCGGGGAGCGCGAGAATCTGGGCTCGCACGTCGGGATGGACCTCGTCGATGGCGTACTCGCGCACGTTCTCGACGAAATCGACGATCCCCAGCGTGCGCGTGGCTTCCTGCAGCGGCACGCCGACATGCAGGAGCTGCTGGAGCAGCTCGGCGCGTTCCGGCTGGCTGATGAGGACCTGGCGGCAGACGATGATGAGAACGAGCTCGTCGTCGCCCGGAAGGGGGCCGGATCGCGTGGCGCCCGGGAGGAGAAGCCCGGTCGTGTCGGGAGAAACCCCGCTGCTCGGGAAGGACGCAGCCGGCACGGGCACGCGTGGCTCGAGCGTCCACGGCTCGAGGGGATCGGCGGGCTCCGGGAGGCGCTGAACGCGAGGCGCGACCTGCGCCGGTGCGACACCGGGCTGGGCGACGAGCACGCCGACGAGCACGACCCCGCACAGGAGACGCACTCCGTGCCGCCGCGCTGGCTCTCGCATCCAGTCCATTCCAGCTCCTCCGATGTTCCGAGCAAGCAAGACCACGGCCGAACGCGTGCGGAGACTTCGGGGCTTGGGCAGGCTACTTCGGAATCGCCAACATGCGCTCGAGCGCGAGCCGCGCGCTACCGGCCACGTCCTGGGCGACCCGTATGGGCCAGCGCAGATCACCCGAGGCGATGCC
>CP070763.1:2808927-2852285 GCA_020349025.1 Candidatus Latescibacterota bacterium
GCTCGCAGCCCATTCCTCCGCAGGCAGGTAGGAAGCGTCGGGCTCGGGACGAGCGTAGCTGTGTCCCTCCTCGTGCGCCGTTGGATGTGGGTGGAGGCCAGGGACGTAGCGATACGCAGGCAGCTCCCGGTGTGGAGCGTAACGCGGCGGCAGCTCCTCCTCGCGCGGCGGCGCAATCCCGTTCAATTCTGGCTCGCTCATCGACCCGCCTCGTCGGAGTGCGAGGTCCGCAATGCAATCGGGAAGAGCCAAAGCGGGCGTAGCAACGAAACTCACGAAGGCTTGGATGCGGAATCCTGGATCAGCAGACGGATGGCGTCGACCGCGATCTCGATGACACGATCCAATCCGGCGGCGAACTGCGGTCCCGCCTGCACACGCCCCGAATCGCTCCATTCCTCACGCAGCGCCAGGATGCATCCGGTGCGAAGAGCGCGCAGACGCCCCACGACGAAGAGCGTGGCGGCCTCCATCTCGACGCAGAGCACACCGGCTCGCCGCAGCATCGCGGCGCGCTCTTCGGCCTCCCTCGTGCCGCGCCAGCTGGAGGCGTAGTACGCGTCGGAAGACTCGACGACGCCGACATGGTGCGGATGCTCGGCACGGCGCGCCGCACGCCGCAACGCATCCATGACCTCGACATCCGCCACGGCCGGGTAGCCGGGCTCGATGTAGGCAGAGGAGGTGCCATCGCTCCGCAACGCCGCTTGTGCGATGATTGCGTCACCGAGTCGTGGCCCGGGGCCCACCGCACCGCTCGTGCCAACACGCACGATCGTGTGCACGCCTGCGCTGCGCAGCTCCTCGATGCCGATGGCGACCGCAGGACACCCCATGCCGGAGGACATCACCGACACCGCCGTGCCGTCGAGCGTGCCCGTCATGGTGCGGTACTCACGGTTTTCGGCAACGACGCGCGCCTCGTCGAGATGCCGTGCGATGCGCTCGACGCGTTCGCGATCGCCCGGCAGCAGCACGTAGCGCCCGACATCCTCGGGCCGCACGCGGATGTGATATCGCGGATCTTCAGTCATGCCGGCGAGTGTGCCCGAGCCCAAAGCGGGCGTCAACGCCATCCGCGGTCTGGCTATACTCGCCTCTGCCGACGACCTGCGTCCGCCGCTCGACGGGAAGCCGTGACTCGTTCACACGGCCACATCTGAGTCCGAGGAGAACCGCCTGGCATCGGGACGTTCCATACAGCGACGAAGTCTCTGGGGTGCGCTGGCGCTCGTGGTGCTCGTCGTTGCAGCTGCGATCGTGCGTCGCGGCGGCGAGAACGGATCGGAACCGGTGCGTGCGCCGCTCCCGCGGACACCGGCACGGCTCGACGAGCGCTTCACGGTCCCTCGCGACACGATCCCCATTGCCTGGCACCCGTGGTCGAGTGCGCTTTTCGCACGCGCGCAGCGTGAGCGGACGCCGGTCGTGGCGTTGCTCGACGCGGCGTGGTGCGAGAGCTGCCAGCTCTATGCAGCAACTCTCGCCAGCTCGCGTGCAGCGCGCGCCGCGCTGGAGAACGATGTCCTCGCAGTGCGCGTCGATGTCGACCGTCGTCCCGACGTCCACGCGCGCTACCACGTGACGTTCGACACGCTCCCCACGCTCATCTTCCTCGATCCGGATGGTGGCGTCTGGGACCTCACCGATGCGCAGCAACCCTCCGAGCTGGTCGACGCGATCGCGGAGCTGCGCCGGAGCCGGCAACCGCGAGCAGATCCGGAGTTGGAGTGGCTCAGCCAGGCCGCGGCGACCCGACGCCACGCGCCCACACCTCGCGCGGGGCGAGTCCCGGCAGCCGAGGCCGACTCGCTGGTGACGGAAATCGTCGGCTCGCTCGTCGACGCGTGGCCGCACGCCGAGGAGGTGCTGGAGCTCGACACACCGCTCCTGGAGTGGGACGTGATGCGGTTCCTGCGCCGCCACGTGGAGCGTCGCGCCTCACCCCTCTCGCGGCGGCTTTTCCTGCAGGGGCTACGACAGGTGGTGGCGGCACCGCTCTTCCGCGACGGCAGCATCCTCCGCGAGGTGGAAGGCGCCGAGGATCGCGTCGCGCGCGCGCGATTCCTCGAAACCAACGCCACCCTCCTCGATCATTTTCGTCTGGCGGCGGAGTGGTCGGGCGAAGATCTCTACGCGGAGGCGGCGCGCCGAGTCGAGCGCTTCCTGATCGATACGCTTTTCAACGCCGATGCGGGGCTCTTCTGCGACGCGCAGGGCACGATCGTGCTCGACGAAAACGGCTGGCCGCTGCTTCGAGGCAGCGAGCACGCCCGCATGGGTGAGCATCTGCGCAGCGAGGGGCTCGAGCCGCATGTCGTTCCGGTCTTCACCATCCCCGGGAACGCGCGGGCTCTCGTGGCCCTGCGTGAGAAGGAGCTCGTGGAGCCGGCGCTCGCGCGCCTGTGGGAGCAGGTGGAGCGTCGGGGGTACGTGCCGCACGACCTCACGCTCGACGCGGCGGGTGTGCTGCAAGCGTCGCGGTTCGAGTTTCTCCAGGACGTCGTCGAGCTGGGAGACGCAATTCTGGCGCTGCGACCGCATCTTACGCAGAGCGACCTTTGGCTCGCGCGCTGTCGCACTCTGGCGGATGCTCTCCTCGCACGCTTCCGTTCTCCAGAAGAAGTGCTGCTTCTCGACGCGCCGTACGCCGAACGTCCGCGCACACCGGCACGCATGCGTGTGCCTCTCACACCGATCACCGTGAATGCGCGTGCAGTCGAGTTTCTCCTCCAGCTTGGAGCAGAAACGGGGGAGGAGCGCTACCGTGCCGCAGCCCTTCAGCTACTCCGGGCCTGCGTGCTCGCTCTCGAGTCGGCGAGCGTGTGGGAAGCGACCGAGGTGGGAAGTGCGATCCTCTGCGGGCGCGCCACGCAGTAGGACGCCAAAACGCGCGCGCCTCGGAGAACTCCTCGGGATGGATCGAGATCAGACTGCGAACGACTTGCCGCAGCCGCAGCTGCCGCTCGAGTTCGGGTTCGTGAACTTGAAGCCCGCGCCGTTGAGGTCTTCGGTGTAGTCGATTCCGACGCCCATCAGATACACGGAGCTCATCGGATCGATGACGATGTCGAAGCCGTCGTGCGCAACGACCGTGTCATCCTCCTGCTTGTCGTCGAAGGCGAAGGAGTACTGGAACCCGGCACATCCACCACCCTGCACGTAGAGGCGCAGCGCCTTCCCGGCGGCTTGCGCGTCGCTGTCGAGGATCTCCTTGATGCGCGTTGCAGCTGCTTCCGTCAGCGTGACCATCGTCGACAGGCTCCCGTCTTTGAGATCGAATGCGGCTTGATTCAGTGCGTCGCCGAGCCCGGCCGCGCCCGCAACGCCATCACCGACCGGTAGTACCCACACTGTTTGCACTCGTCGCTGGCGCGACCTTGCAGGATCTCGCCGACCTCGCGTGCTGCCGATTCGCAGTCGAAGTGGCCCGGGCTCACGTCGCGGACGGCTCGCATCGCGCAGTTCCGCAACGCCCAGCAAGGCAGGTGGTGCAGGAAGGCGCGAATGCCGGCGAGGCTCACGCCTCCACGATGGTTGATCTCGCGGATGCACCCGAGCCAGCGCAGGTCGTCGTCGGAGTAGCGCCTCTGATGCCCGCGGCGCTGCGGGACCAGAAGGCCCAGACGCTCGTACAACATCAACGTGCGCGGGTGCAGCCCCACGCGCCGCGAGGCTTCCGAGATGCGATAACGCGGTGTTGCGGAAATCGTCTGCACGGCACTCCGTTCCAATTCTGCTGACAATCTACGGTGTGACAGCGAATACTGTCAAGTTCGCCGCTCAGGCTTGCTCCAGCCCTGCACCAGGCGCGTCGGAGCGCCCGGGGCCAAGGTGCAGTGCGCCACCCCACCCACTCCGCGGCTTGCCGACGCGCCGCCGCTGCGGTCGACCCCGCTCGGCACACGCGGCACATGCGGCACACGCAAAGCGGATTTTCATCACGGCGTCGTCTGAACGCACGAGATCGCGACGTGCGACCCGGCGTTTCGTTCCTGGTCTACGACGCTTCATCCTTCGCCCGTGATTCCTACGTGGCATCCGTTCAGCATCCCGAAGTTCGCCACGACGTTCCGTGACCTCGATTGAACTTGACAGGCATTGAACGCCGTACGAAGCTTCACCCGTCAACTCGTGCAGCATCTTGCAACAGCGTGCTGCAAGCCGCTGGAAGTTCTCCTGTCGCTTTGCAGCGACAGGTCTTCGGCGACGTCTACGTTCGACACACCGGCTAATCCCTTTCGCACCCGGTCCGCTTCTTTGAGAACACCACATGAGGAGATGGGAACATGCACAACACGAGGCGCCTCTTCTGCACAGCAACGGTCGTCCTGGCTGTGCTTCTGCTGCCGATGTTCGCCATGGCGCAGCAGGAGGGGCTCGAGCTGCGGCGGGACTTGGGTCGCAACCCTCGGACACTCCAGCCCAGCCCCGACGTCGACATCCTCATCGCCACCTCCAAGCCGTACGACGAGGTCATCCAACGGATCCGGGCCGTTGGGGGTGCCGTGCGCTACGAATACGAGAACATCGACGCGGTTGCGGCCACGATCCCGGCGATCCAGCTGGACAACTTCAGGAACTTGCCGGAGATCGATGCGATCGAAAAGGACCACCGGATCTCCCTCGACACCATTCGCGGTGACTTCGAAGACGGCAGCATGGGTCCCGCGACACACACGTACGATATCGACGCCTCGGAGCTGAGCGGCGACGTCGTGGGCTTCACCGAGGTGGCGCCGGACGGCTACTTCCCCACGGAGGTCGACGCCATGCGCGCGTCCGACTTCTGGAACGCGACGGGCCATCTAGGCGAAGGCGTGATCGTCGGCATCATGGACAGCGGTACGGCCGATGTCCCGGCGATCGGCGGCCGCGTGATCGGCGGCGAGAGCTTCCTCTGGGCCAACCCGCCGCTCGACGATGGTCTTCCGGCCAACAGCCCCCTGAACGGCTCACACGGAACCTGGGTCGCCACAACGCTCGGCGCAAACGTGATCTTCGGCTTCTTCTCGGCGAGCTCTTTCGTGCAGGCGATCAAGAACTACATTCCGGAAGCCGTGCTTCCCGACTTCTTTGGCCCCGGAATCGACGGCGTCCCGATGGTGGGACCGGCGCCCGAAGCGGAGTTCTTTGCTCTCAAGGTTTTCAACGTCAACGGCCAGACCTCGAACAGCATCCTCCTCGCTTGTTTCGACCGCGCGATCGAGCTGAAGCAGCTCTACGACCAGGGGGACCCGGCCGGCGTGGACCTGCGCGTCCTCAACGGCTCCTTCAGCGGTGCAAGCCTCTACGCCGCCGACGACCCCTTCTTCGCCGGGATGATCGCGGCCGTGAACGGCGCCGGGATCGTCACCTGCTTCTCGGCAAGCAACACGGGCCCCGCCACGCTGACGGGTCGTGACCCGGGTTCGGCTCGCAACACGCTGACGGTGGGCTCCACGAGCATCGCGGCGTACGAGCGCATCCTGCGCGACGTGCAGTTCGGACCAGGCTTCGGCGCCATGTGGCGCGCGACCGACGGGCATCAAGTCGCCGAGTCGAGCGCACGCGGGCCGACGGCCGACGGTCGTTGGGACCCTGACATCGTCGCTCCCGGCGCCAATGTTCTTGCGCAGGGTGCGAGTGGGAGCATCAATATCGTCAGCGGCACCTCTTTCTCGGCACCGAACGTCGCCGGGTGCGCGGCGCTCCTGATCTCGAACAATCCGAGCATGACACCGGACGAGGTGCGCGGGAAGCTCCTGAACGGTGCCAACCCGAATCTCCTGGACGACAATCCAACGACCGAGGATCAGGGCTTCGGGTTCGTCGACGCGTTCGCGGCGCTGAGCGCTTCGAACGCGAACCCACCCGACGTGGGCGCGGAGTTCGAGGATGTCGCGGACAACATCGCGGCGCTCGGATTCATGATCACGGACGAAGATCACTTCATGCATACGACCGACTGGCTGGTACCGGGAGAAGGGCACGAGATCTTCATCGAGATCTCGCAACCGCACACTGCCTTGAGCGTGTCGATCAGCGTGGAGCAGGAGAACGATCCGACGAACCAGAACGCGCTGTTCGGGGACACGGGCCTCTTCTCCATGACGAACTCGTGGACCCACTTCGGCGCCTACTACACCGTCCAGCTGGTGCCGACTGCGACCGCGATCTCGATTTCCGAGTCGGATCTCGATTTCGGGCTCGTCCGGATCAACCTGGCGGCGGACGACGACAACCTGGGTCGCGTGCGTCTCACCGCCGTCGTCGACAAGGAGAGGGGTTCACCGGTTGCGAGCCAGCACAGGATCGCGAAGGGAAAGGTGGGCCAGAGCGAAACCGACGTGCACACGTTCGAGGTGCCGATGGGGCTCAGCGATCTCACGCTCTATCTGTCGTGGGGCAACGGCTGGAACAAGTGGCCGACGAACGATCTCGATCTGATTCTGGTCGACCCGAACGGCGACTTCGACTTCGCGGGTGCCACGCTCGCGGCACCGGAGCGGGTGTTCCTGGAGAATCCAACGCCGGGCGTGTGGACTGCGTTCGTTCAGGGCTTCACCGTCTGGCCGAACGAGAGCGGCAACGCCACGGAGCCCTACAAGTTGGCGTCCAGCTTCGATCTGGTTTCGAAGGCGTCGGGCGAGCGGGTGGCCGAACGCACCGATACGGCGCCCACGCGCTTCGACGTGGGGCAGAACTATCCGAACCCCTTCAACCCCAGCACGACGATCGCCTACGCGCTGCCCGAGGCATCCGATGTCACGGTCGAGATCTTCGACGTACGTGGAACGCGGATCGCCGAGCTCGTCAACGAGCATCAGCAGCCGGGCTTCCACCGCGTCACCTGGCATGGCCTGAACCACTCCGGCGTCGCAGCACCTTCGGGTGTCTACTTCTACAAGGTGCGCGCCGGTGAGCAGGTCATGCAGAAGCGCATGATGCTGCTCAAATAGAAGCCTGAAGCAAAACGCCACAGAAGCCCGGGGGTGTTCACCACCCCCGGGCTTCTTTCGCTGCGCACTCTACGATCGGGCTGCGCTGCGGCGCTCGAAGACGCTGAAGCTGTAGGCGTACGGGTTCTTTTCGTCGGCGGCGTGGTCGGCGCGCTCCACCTCGTGCCAGGTATCGAAGTCGAGGGGAGGGAAACGCGTATCGCCGGTGACGTCGGCGTGGACGAAGGTCACGTAGAGACGATCGGCGCGGGGCAGGAACGCGGCGTAGATCGCTGCGCCGCCGAGCACCATGACCTCGGGGTCGTCCGCCTGCACCGAGACTGCGGCGGCGCGAAGGGCATCGTCTGGCGTGTGCGCGACGATGCATCCCGAGGCGCGAAAACCCTCCCGACGCGTCAAGACGATGTTCGTGCGACCGTCGAGCGGCTTGCCCCCGATCGAGTCCCAGGTCTTGCGCCCCATGATGACTGGATGGCCGAGTGTGAGGCGCCGGAAGTAGCGCAGGTCCGCTGGCATCCTCCATGGGAGGCCGCCATCCTTGCCGATGACACGATCCGGTGTCATCGCCACGACGAGTGAGACCCTCATGCGCGGCTCCCGGGTCTGGAGTTCGACGGCCTGCGGCTTGGTCGATGCGTCTGTCTCGTCACACGAACGGGCTCAGACTGCGATCGGCGCTTTGATTGCCGGATGGCACGTGTAGTCGCGCACCTCGATGTCTTCGTAACGGAAGTCGTCGAGCTCGCGAACCTCCGGATTGAGCCACAGCTTCGGCGCCGGATGCGGCGCACGCGACAGCTGCAGATCGGCCTGCTCCACATGGTTGCGATACAGGTGCGCGTCACCAAACGTGTGCACGAACTCGCCCGGCTGCAAACCAGTCACCTGTGCCACCATCAGCGTCAACATGGCATAAGAGGCGATGTTGAAGGGTACGCCCAGGAAGACGTCGGCGCTTCTCTGGTACAGCTGGCACGACAGGCGACCCTCGGCAACGTAGAACTGGAAGAGCGTGTGACATGGCGGCAGCGCCATCTCCTCGAGATCGCCCACGTTCCACGCACTCACGAGCATCCGGCGCGAGTCGGGCGTGTCGCACAGCTGTCGAAGCACGTCACGCAACTGGTCGATCGTGCGTCCGTCGGATGCCCGCCAGGAGCGCCACTGGGCACCGTAGATCGGGCCCAGATCGCCGTCGGCCGCCGCCCACTCGTCCCAGATCGTGACGCCCCTCTGCTGCAGTGTGCGGACGTTCGTGTCCCCGGTCAGGAACCACAGCAGCTCGTGGATGACCGATTTGAAGTGCAGCTTCTTCGTGGTCACGGCGGGGAAGCCCGACCCCAGATCGAAGCGCATCTGATAGCCGAAGACGCTGTACGTGCCGACGCCCGTACGGTCCTCTTTCAGCTTTCCCTTCTGGCGCACGTGTCGCAGAAGTTCCAGATACTGCTGCATGAGCCGAACCTCGTGATCACTTGCAGGCAGGCGCTCGCCCGACGCCGCTGCAACTGCCGATGACGCTTTCGCTGGGCAGTCTGCCACTGCCGGTTTCGCAGCGTCAAGGAACGCAAGCGAGCGTGGAGTCTGCAGGGCGAACGCGGGGGCTCGCTGCCGGTGCCCGTGTCGGGTATCCTGCTGCGCCATGGGACCCGTGCGGCACGTTTTTCTCGACTGGACGAACACCCTGGTGCGAGTTCGCGGCTCGGTGGGACAGATCTACGCCGACCTCGCGCGGCGCTTCGGGCTGCGCGCGGATGCTCAAGAGATCGACGACGGCTTCGCGGCCATTGTCAAGGCGGTACCGCAACGCGTGGCGCCTGGCCTCCCCGACGCCGAGATCGACGTGCGCGAACGTGAGTGGTGGCGCGCGGTCGCGAGCCGCGCGCTGGCACCATACGGGGATTTCGAGCGCTTCGACGAGTTCTTCGACGAAGTCTACGAGCTCTTCCGCCGTCCGGAGGCGTGGGAGCTGCTCCCGCACGCGCGCCAGGCCGTCGACGCGCTCCACGCCCAAGGCCGCCGGCTTGGAATCGTCTCCGACATGGACTCGCGCCTCTTCGACCTCCTTCGTGCCCTCGAGCTCGACGATTGCTTCGAAGTCGTCTCGCTTTCTTTCCGTGTGGGCTTCCAAAAACCGGATCCGCGTCTCTTCGCCGACGCGCTCGAGCGCGCGGGCGCCGACGCGGCGCAATCGGCGCACGTCGGCGACAGCCTCACATCCGATGTCTCGGGTGCACTCGAAGCCGGCCTCGCGGCCATCCATTTCGACGAGAGCCGCGCCGGCGGCGCCCCGCCGGGCGTCCACGTGATCCACTCGTTGGCTCAGCTGCCGACTCTGCTAACAGCACTCGACGCCAGGGCCTCACCCTGACCTCGTCGCGCCTGGGGGTGCGGGGCCAATCCTGCGCAGGCGAGCGAATTCACTCCACCGGGATCAGTGGCCGGCCGAGGAAGAAGCCGAAGCCGTCGGCGACGAGCACGGCTCCGAGGAGAAGCATCAGCGCGATCACAGCGCGCTTGCCCCAAACGGCGAGGAGGCGATTCACCGTATCGAAGAGTGCATCGGCACGTTGTCCGGCAACGGCTCGGAACAGTACGAGCAGGAACAACAAGGCAACGAAGACCACATTGTAGTAGGCGAGTGCGATCACCGCCTCCGCGGTGGAGAGATCGGCTTTCAGAATCTGATCAATGGCGGCGAAGTAGGGGAGCGCTCCCCACAGCCCGGCGATCGTCGTCCCGGCTCCCAACAGAAACGCCTGCTTCGGTGTGACGTCCGGGGCGACTTCCTTCTGCTTCGCCTTCCTCTGGCGTGCGACGGACCCGCGGTAACCGAAGACCATGAGTGCGCTCCCGACGAGGATCCCGAGCACGTAGTCCGACGTGCTGGGGTTCTTCCACCAGTGCACGAGCGCTGCACTGACCCGCCCGATCGCGCCTCCCAGTCCCATGACGATCAGGACGCCCGCTGCAAAATAGGAGAGAGCCGTGCCCAGCAGGAAGCTCGACGAGGCGAGATAAGGCCTCGGACCGCTCAGAAGCACCGCCAGGACCACCAGCCCAAACGCCAGGATCGAGGTGCTGTCGATCAGGCTGATCGGCGTGAGGACGAGGAGGAGGTCGAGCATGGGATCCCTGAATCTGCCTGAACCTCAGGGTGCACTCGTCTCCACCACTGCGCCGGTCGCCGGGACGACCTCCATGCCGAGACGGTCCATCACGAACGCGAACAGGTCGGCGCGCTCCTCCACCCACTTCGCCGTCGATTTCCCCGCCCCGTGCCCGGCACGCGTCTCCACGCGCAGGAAGATCGGCTTGTCGGACGCGTTGCACTCCTGCATGACCGCCGCGAACTTCTTGGCATGTGCCGGCTCGACGCGCGTGTCGGTGTCAGCCGTCGTGATCAGCATCGCCGGGTAGTGCGCACCCTTCTGCGGCGTGTGGAGCGGCGAGTAGGCGTAGAGGAAGTCGAAATGCTCCTCGTTCGCCGGGTCCCCATACTCGGGAGTCCAGTAGCTTCCGATCGTGAAGTGCTGGTAGCGCAGCATGTCGGTCACCGGCACACGCACGAGCACGGCGCCGTAGAGATCGGGGCGCTGGATCGAGCACACGGCCGTCAGGAGGCCGCCGTTGCTGCCCCCCTCGATGCTGAGGCGTTCCGCGCTCGTATAGCCGTTTGCAATCAGCCACTCTGCCGCGCCGATGAAGTCGTCGAAGACGTTCTGCTTCTTCTCGAGCATTCCGGCGCGGTGCCACTCCTCGCCGAACTCGCCTCCCCCACGCAGATTCGGCATGGCGAGAATGCCACCCTGCTCCAGCCAGAAAACCCACGTCGTCGAGAAGCGCGGCATCATGCTGATATTGAAGCCTCCGTACCCGTAGAGGAGCACGGGGTTGTCGCCATCGAGCGTGACGCCGCGCCGATGCACCAGAAACATGGGCACCATGGTGCCATCCCTCGACTCGTAGAAGACCTGGCGTGCCACGTATGCGTCGGGATCGAAGTTCGTATGCGTCTTCTGATAGAGCTCGAGCTTGCCGGCGTCGAAGTCGTACAGATAGCTCTGACTCGGAAAGAGGAAAGACGAGAAGCTGACGAAGAGCTCGGAGCCGCGCGGCGAGCCACGCAAGCCGCCCGTTCGCGACAGCGCCCCCAGCGTTGGAAGCGGCACGTCGTGCATCAGCTCGCCGTCGAGCGAGTACATGCGCAGCGTGTGGTGCGCGTTGTGCATGTAGGCGAGGGCGAGCTGCCCGTTGGCCAGGGCCGTCTGGTCCAACACGTCGCTCGCGTGCTGCGGTACGATCTCGACGAGCCGGCGCTTCGGGTCGGCCATGTCCACGCTCACGACACGCCTCCGCGGCGCCTTCTTGTCGGTCACGAAGTAGAGTCGGTCCCCCACCGCCTCGATGAACTCGTAGGCATTGGTGAAGCCGGCAAAGAGAGCCTCGAATTCGGCACCCTCCTGGTCGAGTCGCTTGACGAAGATCTCGTTCTCGCTCGCCGTCCCCTTCCAAACGTGCACGATCAGGTAGCGCCCGTCGTCGGATACCGCGCCGCTGACGCCGAGGTTTCTGTCCTCCGGACGCTCGTAGACGAGCTGGTCTGCACTCTGCGGCTCCCCGATGCGGTGGAAGTAGAGCTTCTGGAAGTGCTCCTCCCCTTCGGCGTAGCGCGAGTAGTAGAAGCCGCTGTTGTCGGCCCTCCAGGAGATCTCGGTGAAGCGCGCACGCTCCAACTCGTCTTCCAGCGTCTCTCCCGTCGCCACCTCCTTCACGTAGATCGTCTCCCAGTCGCTCCCATCCTCCTGCAGGCCGTAGGCGTACATCGAGCCGTCGCGCGTGATCCCCTTCGCGTCCACCGCGAGGCGTCCCTCCCGGCTCAGCTCGTTCGGGTCGAGGAGCACTTGCGGCTCGCCGCGTAGACCTTTCTGTTTGTAGAGGACGTACTGGTTCTGCAAACCGTCCTTGCGATAGAAGAACACCCAGTCGCCACGTTTCGTCGGCACACCGTTCTTCGGGTAGTTGTACAGCTCCCTGAGGCGCTTGACGATGTAGGGGCGCGATTCGAGTGGCTCGACGTATGCGCGCAGCAACGCGTTCTGCGCCTCGACCCAGGCGACCACCTCCGGAGCGTCGACGACCTCCAGCCAACGGTACGGATCGGCGACCTGGGTGCCGTGGAAATCATCGATCTGATCCGATTTGCGTGTCTCCGGGTAGTCTCCGGCCGAGGCCGCGATGGCGGTACAGCCCAGGAGTGCAAGAGCGGCGGCGAGGAAGAGTAACGCATGGATTCGACCGGCTCGCATGAAGGGACCCTTCCTGTTGGGGGGGCGGAAACCTCACCTCTGGATTCTAGGGGCGCCCGCCCGGCTCGGGAACCCCTGGCGCCGGCTACCACCCATGTCGACGCGCCCGCCCGGCGCGAGCCGCCGACTTCCACCCTGACAACGTCCGAGGCTTGGTCTACCATGAGCCGGTGTGAGCGAGTGGCTACCGCGAGCGAGGACCCGATGAAGAACCGCGCGCCACGCCTGACGAACGAGCAGTACAGCTGCAACTTTGCGGACATCCAGAAGCCGCTGACGACGGAGCAGGCGGTGGCCGAGGCCGCACGCTGCCTCTTCTGCTTCGAGGCGCCCTGCATCACTGCGTGCCCCACCCATATCGACATTCCCGGCTTCATCCAGAAGATCCACAACGACAACCCGCGCGGTTCCGCGCGCCTGATCTTGGATGCCAACCCGCTCGGCGCCAGCTGCGCCCGCGTCTGTCCCGTGGAGGCGTTGTGCGAGGGCGCCTGTGTTCTCAACCACAACCATGAGAAGCCGGTCGAGATCGGTCGGCTGCAGCGCTTCTCCACCGATTGGTTCTTCGAGCGCGGGATGCCGGAGCTGTTCGAGCTTCCGGAGCCGAACGGTCGCAGGGTGGCGCTGATCGGCGCGGGCCCCGCCTCGCTCGGCTGCGCCGCGGCGCTCCGACGCATGGGCTACGAGGCGATCCTCTTCGACCGCAACCCGGAGCCGGGTGGGCTGAACACGTACGGCATTGCGCAGTACAAGATGACGCGACAGGACAGCCTGAACGAGGTGGAGTATGTGAAGTCGCTCGGTGTGTCGGTGCGATGCGGTGTCGAAGTGGGGCGCGACGTCCAGACCGAAGACCTGTTGCGCGATTTCGACGCCGTCTTTCTCGGCGTCGGCCTGGGTGGGACTCACAAGCTCGGGATCCCGGGCGATGAGCTGCCCGGGGTCGTCGAAGCCTTGTTGTTCATCCGCAAGTACAAGACACAGTCGTACGGCGAGGTCCCAGTGGGTCGGCGGGTTGCCGTCATCGGTGCCGGCAACACCGCCATCGATGCAGCCACAGCGGCCGTGCGCCTCGGAGCCGAGCGCACGTGGATTCTCTATCGTCGCAGCGAGGCGGAGATGCCCGCGTTCGACTACGAGTACGACCTCGCCAAGCAGGATGGCGTCATCTTTCAGTGGCTCACGGCACCCGTCGAGGTCGTCGGCACCGGTGTCGTCGAGGGTCTGCGCTGCGTGCGTATGCGGCTGGGCGAGCCGGACGAACAGGGGCGCGCACGCCCCGAGCCGATCCCTGGGACCGAGTTTCTCCTCGAAGTCGACATGGTGATCCCATCGATCGGGCAGGAGAAGCTCGTGGAGTGGCTCGCGGGAATCGACGGCTTGCAGCTCGAGCGCGATCGCGTCGTCGTCGATCCCGCCACCGGGATGACGTCCGTGCCGGGCCTCTTTTCAGGCGGCGACTGTGTGAACGGCGGCATGGAGGTCGTCAACGCGGTGGCAGAGGGAAAGCTCGCGGCCGCCGGAATCGACCAGTTCCTCTCCGCGCGCGCCGCGACCTGAAGTTCACAGCAGCACCATCACGAGGCTCACGTCGACGCCCTGGAGCACGTGCACTCAGTCGAACTCCGGCAGGTACTCGACGACCCCGGCGACCCCATCCAGGGCACCTGGCTCCAGCTCCGCGACCATGAAGTGCGTGTCGAGAAGCTCGTTCTTGTAGTGGAGTCCCCGCGGCGCCGCAGGTTCGAATCCGAAGCGCGGGTAGTAGTGCGTGTGACCCAGAACGAAGACCACGTTGTGCTGCATCTTGCGGCATGCCTCGAGCGCCGCCCGCACGAGCTGCGCCCCGATCCCCTGTTTCTGGAACTCCGGAAGGACCGACATCGGGCCGAGCCCCATTGCCGTGGCCTTCTTCTCTTCATTGCGAATCGTCACGGGTGACAGCAGGATGTGCCCCACGACGCGATCGCCTTCGACGGCCACCAGCGACACCGGCGGCATCGCCACGCGCCGCACCGCCTCGACGATTTCCGCTTCCGCCGCCGTCTCGAACGCGCGCCGGTTCACCTCGTAGACCGCACGATGGTCCTGAGGCCGTTCCTCGCGAATGATCGCCATCGCACCACTCTTCCGATCCGCCCGGGTCGATTCCACATTCCAGTCTGCAACTCTCGATGTCAACCTCTCACGGACTGCGCTCGCCCCTTCCCCGCGACCGGTCGTATGCTATTCGCTCGATTCGTTTGAGACGTAGGCGACGAGACTGCCGTCGGGGAGAAGGTCATGCTCAGGACCTGGGACCCACTCCGATTCTAGCCTCCTGGCAGGTTGATCGACAGGGAGGAAGGACATGATCGAGAGGCGCAACGAGGTGGCTGTGCCGCTGGCGCTCGGTGCGGTCGTGACCCTGCTGCACATCCTGACGGCGCAGCGGTACGGCGTCTTCCGCGACGAGCTCTACTACCTGGCGTGCGGCGAGCACCTCGGCTTCGGCTACGTGGACCAGCCACCGATGATCGGCTACATCGCCTGGATCTCGCGCCAACTCTTCGGCGAGTCCTTGACCGGGCTGCGCGTCCTTCCGGCCGTGGCCGCTGGCCAGACCGTCGTCGTGACGGCGTTGATCGCGCGCGAGCTGGGGGGCGGCCGTCTCGCCCAGGTGTTCGGCGGCGTGGCCGCGGCGCTGGCACCGGTCTATGTCGGTCTCTTCGGCGTCCTGTCGATGAACGCTTTCGATGTCCTCTTCTGGGCGGCCGCGCTCCTCGTCCTCGTGCACCTCCTGCGCACGCGCGACCTGCGTTGGTGGCTCGCGTTCGGTGTCATCACCGGCCTCGGCCTTCTCAACAAGATCAGCATGGCGTTCCTCGGCGCCGGTGTCGTCGTGGGGCTCGTCGTGTCACGCGACTGGCGCCACTTCCGTAGCCGTTGGCTGTGGCTGGGCGGCGTCATCGCTTTCCTCCTGTTCCTTCCGCATCTCATCTGGCAGGCGGCACACGCTTGGCCCACGTTCGAGTTCATCTACAACGCCACGCAGTTCAAGAACCTGCCGTTGTCGCCGCTGCAATTCCTGCGGGAGCAGGTGCTGCAGATGAATCCCTTTGCGCTTCCGCTCCTCCTGGCGGGATTGCTCCTTCTTCTCATCCTGCCGCAGGGGCGCCCGTACCGGCCGGTGGGTTGGGCTTTCGTCGCCGTCCTCCTGCTCCTGATCACCAACCGCAGCAAGCCGTACTACCTCGCGGCTGCCTACACGCCGTTGATGGCGGCGGGCGGCGTCGTGTGGGCGCGCCTGGCCACGCATCGTCGGCTTGCCTGGAGTCGCCACGCCGCGCTCCTGATCCTCATCGGCACCGGCCTCATGCTCGCGCCGATGGCGAAGCCGGTCCTTCCCGTCGAAACCTTCGTGGCCTACTCGAGCGCGCTCGGCCTGAGCCCGAGCACGTCGGAGCGACACGAGCTCGGACGCCTGCCGCAGTTCTTCGCCGACCGCTTCGGCTGGCCCGAGCTGGCGCAGGCCGTGGCCGACGTCTACGACGCGCTACCGCCGGAGGATCAGGCACGCGCCTGCGTATTCGGACAGAACTACGGGCAGGCTGGCGCGATCGACTTCTTCGGTCCCGCTCTCGGTCTCCCCACCGCACTCTGCGCCCACAACAGCTATTGGCTGTGGGGGCCGCAGGAGTGCACGGGCGAGGTGCTGATCGTCATCGGGGGCAACCGGGAGCGACTGCAGGGCCGCTTCGAGAGCGTGGAGCACGCGGCGCAGTTCACCTGCCAGGACTGTATGCCGTACGAGAACAACAAGCCGATCTGGGTCTGCCGTGGGATGCATCTGCCGATCGAGCAGATGTGGCAGCAGATTCGCCATTTCGATTGAGCATGGGTGCCGCGCGCCTTGAAGCCACTCCGCGCACGCGCGACACGCCTCGAGGTTAGTCGCGCTCGGCACGTTCGGCGCGCAGTTTCTCGAGCATCGCGTGACCGTTGCTGTTGTCGGGGTTGAGCTCCACCGAGCGCTGGTAGTTCTCGATCGCGAGATCGATCTCACCCTGCTTCATGTACGCCTCGCCGAGGCTGTCGTACGGATTGAAGGCCTCTGGGTACTCGTCGACGTTGAGCTTGAAAACCTCGATGGCGTCGGCAAAGCGCTCACGCCCGAGGAGACGGTAGCCGAGCGCGTTCAGAAGACCTTCGTTGAAAGCGTCCTCCGGGTAGTGGCGCTTCAGCGCGTGGTACTCGCTGATCATGGCCTGCACGCCCGCATCGCGCAGCTTCTCTTCGAGCCGGCGCCGCACGACGCGTCGTGGTGAATTGAAGCTCTCGTAGTCGAGCCATTCGAATGCGGGTTGATCTGCGCCAGCCGCGGCGGCGAGCAGCGTGCCCATGATCGACATGCCGTTGTCGCTGTTCGTGAAGACGACCATGCCGAGCTGCATGCGCGGATCTGCAATCACGAAGGCGCGGAAGCCATCATTGTGGCCCCAGTGCCAGAACGCCAAGCCGTCCCCTCGCCCCTCCAATCCCCAGCCGAGCCCCCAGGAGACGGCCCCCTCCACTTCGATCTGGGGTGTGAGCATCTCGTTCACGGTCCCCTTTTCGAGAAGCTCCGAACGCATGACGGCTGCGACGAAACGTGCGAAGTCGGTCGCCGTCGTGTGCAAGCTGGCGGCAGCGTTCGCGCTTTCGGGACGCTGCTTCTCGTACGGCTCGCCGTTGTCGCGATGACCGGTCGCGTAGTTCGACTTGAAGCGGCTCTCCCAGACCAGGCTGCTGCGTGTCATCCCGAGCGGCTCGATGACGAGCCTCTGCACGAGCTCGTGGAGCGGCTCGTCCGTGAGGAGCTCGACAACCTTGGCGAGGTAAACGAAGCCCTCGCCGGAGTAGCCGAACTGCGTACCCGGCTCGAAGCGCGTTGCGAGAGGTTCGTCGCGGCGCCAGTTGGGGAATCCGGTGGTGTGGCTGAGCACCATCCTCGCCGTGATGCCCTGCGCCCGCGGGTCGTCGGCAATGTCGGCGTACGCCATGTACTCGGAGAGGGGCCGGTCGAGCTCGAGCACGCCCTCCTCCACCAGCCGCAGGATGGCGTAGGCGACAACCGGCTTGGTCAGCGATGCCGCTTCGAACACCGTGTTCTCGTCCACGCGCTCGCGACTGCCAGCGTTGCGGCGTCCGAAGCCGCGCGTGCGCGCCACCTTCGCTTCGACGACGAAAGCCATCGATAGACCGGTCACCTCGCCGCTGTCGAGCAGCGCGGGGACCATCTCCTCGACCATCCACATGTGCGGTTCGAGCTGTGCACGCGTGGGCGGCTCCTCGTAGCGCCGCTCCGGCTCCTGGGCGCGAAGCGAGGCGCCCGCGAGCAACGTGAGCATCCAGGCGGCGGCCACGGGGAGCGTGGCACTCCGTCTCATGAGGGCTCCGTTTCCGGCGAGGTCATCATGCGGCAACCCGGGCGTGGCCAACAGACGCAGGTGTCCGAATGCCTGGATTCTAACCCGGCGGTACACGCCGTGGTAGAAGAGGGTTCCTGGCCGTCGCCGCGGCGCGCCGCGGCGCGCCGCGCCCGCAGCCGACGATCGCGCCCAAGACGTTTTGTAATCATTTGCAGGATCGCAAGTTGTGCTGTTGAGCCGGCGGCGAACCGGGCTTGCGACCCGACAGCCGCCGCGCCGGCTACGCGCAGCGAAGCGGCATCCGGGGCAGCCTGGCCAAGCGGACATGCTCGTGCGGCTCGCGCTCCACGCGGCCACGACTCGGGACGGAGCGGAGCCGTTCGGGGGTTGGATCCATCGCCACTCCGGGCGATCGTCCCGGTGTAGAGGCAGCGCCGGGGACCCGGGGCGACACCGCCTGCGCGAGTGTAACCCCTGGTGAACGACAAGGTTGCCAACATCAAGCGGAGTCCGTAGCTTTTGTCCCGCTTGACACTCGGTCGGAGCTGGAAACCGGAACAACGGCCGCTCGCGGGTCGTCCATCAGGTGCGAGGAGATCGGGATGACGTTTCTCGCTTCAGCCTGGCGATCCTCGATCGGTGCGAAGATCGTCATGGCCGTCACCGGGATCGTGCTCTTCCTGTACGCGATTGCGCACATGCTCGGGAACCTGCAGGTGTTCATCGGGCAGGATGCGATCAACGCGTATGGGGTGCTCCTGCGCGCGTTCCCACCTTTTCTTGTCGTGGCACGCGCGGTCCTGCTACTCAGCGTCGGCCTGCACATCATCGCTGCAATCCGCGTCACGCTTCTCAATCGGGCCGCACGACCGGAGCGCTACGCCGTGCGCAAAGCTCAGGAAGCGAGCCTCGCAGCGCGCACACTGCTCGTGAGCGGCGTGCTCATCGCCACCTACGTCGTCTACCACGTTATGCACTTCACCACGCGCAACTTCGCCACCACGTACTCGGAGCTTCACGACAGCGCGGGTCGGCATGACATCTATTCCATGGTGGTCGGGAGCTTCCAGGACCCGATCATCTCCATCGCCTACATCGTGGCCATGATCCTGGTCGCATTCCACCTGAGTCACGGAATTGGCGGCTTCATGCAGACTCTGGGGTGGACGCACCCACGCTACGGCACGCGCCGCCTGGGCCTGGTCATCGCAACGATCATCGCGATCGGATACATCGCCGTGCCGGTGGCGTCACTCCTGGGCATTCTCGAGCTGCCGGCAGGAGCCGAGATGGCTGCGGGAGGTCACTAGAGATGGCCGTGGACACGCACGCACTGAACGCAGGGATTCCGTCCGGCCCGCTGGCGGAGAAGTGGGATCGGCACCGCTTCGAGATGAAGCTGGTCAACCCGGCGAACAAGCGCAAGTTCGACGTCATCGTGGTGGGCTCCGGTCTGGCGGGGGCATCGGCCGCTGCAACGCTCGCCGAGCTCGGCTACAACGTCGACTGCTTCTGCTACCAGGACAGCGCGCGGCGCGCGCACAGCATCGCCGCGCAGGGTGGCATCAACGCCGCGAAGAACTACCAGAACGACGGCGACAGCATCTACCGGCTCTTCTACGACACGGTGAAGGGCGGCGATTTCCGCGCCCGCGAGGCCAACGTCTACCGACTGGCGCAGATCAGCACGCAGATCATCGACCAGTGCGTCGCGCAGGGCGTACCCTTCGCGCGCGACTACGGCGGCCTCCTCGACAACCGCTCCTTCGGTGGCGCACAGGTCTCGCGCACGTTCTACGCGCGCGGCCAGACGGGGCAGCAGCTGCTTCTCGGTGCCTGCCAGGCGCTGGCGCGCCAGGTGGGCGCCGGCAAGGTGAAGATGCACGAGCGCACCGAGATGCTCGACGTCGTCCTCGTCGACGGCCGTGCCGCCGGCATCGTCACGCGTGACATGGTGAGCGGCGAGATTCGCTCCTGGTCGGCGAACGCCGTCATCCTCGCCACGGGCGGGTATGGCAACGCCTTCTTCCTGTCGACGAACGCCAAGGGGTGCAACGTCACCGCGGCGTTCCGCGCCTGGAAGAAGGGGGCGTTGTTCGCCAACCCTTGCTTCACGCAGATCCATCCCACCTGCATTCCGGTGTCGGGCGACTACCAGTCGAAGCTCACGCTGATGTCGGAATCGCTGCGCAACGACGGCCGCATCTGGGTGCCGAAGCAGCCGGGGGAGACGCGAGCACCCGGGCAGATCCCGGAGGCGGAGCGCGACTACTACCTGGAGCGCCGCTATCCGAGCTTTGGCAACCTGTCGCCGCGCGACATCGCGTCGCGCGCCGCCAAAGAGGTGTGCGACGAAGGTCGCGGTGTCGGCCCCACGGGTCTCGGCGTCTACCTCGACTTCGCCGATGCGATCCAGCGGCTGGGACGCAACGTCATCGAGCAACGCTACGGCAACCTCTTCCAGATGTACGAACGGATCACGGGAGAGGATCCCTACGCGGTGCCGATGCGGATCTTCCCGGCCGTCCACTACACGATGGGTGGCACCTGGGTGGACTACAACCTGATGAGCACGATCCCCGGGCTGTTCGTGCTGGGCGAGGCGAACTTCTCGGATCACGGAGCCAACCGGCTCGGTGCGAGCGCGCTCATGCAGGGGCTGGCGGATGGCTACTTCATCATTCCCTACACGCTCGGCAACTACTTCGCGTCGCAGGCGCCGCCGCGCGTCGGCACCGACCATGCCGAGTTCCGCGGCGCCGAGACCGCGGTGCGCGAGCGCATTCAGAAGCTGCTGTCGGTCAACGGTTCGCGCAGCGTCGACACGTTCCATCGCGAGCTCGGGCTGGCTCTCTGGACCGGATGCGGCATGGCCCGCAACGCCACCGGCTTGAAGCAGGCGCTCGACCGCATCCCGGCACTGCGGCAGGAGTTCTGGGAGGACGTCAACGTGGTCGGTGGCGGCGAAGAGCTCAACGTGACGCTCGAAAAGGCGGGGCGCGTGGCCGACTTCCTCGAGTTCGCGGAGGTCATGTGCCTCGACGCGCTGACGCGTGGGGAGTCGTGCGGCGGCCACTTTCGCGAGGAGCATCAGACCGAGGATCACGAGGCGAAGCGTGACGACGAGAACTTCTGCCACGTGAGCGCCTGGGAGTACACCGACATCGACACGGCACCGAAACTACACAAGGAGCCGCTCGTTTTCGAGCACGCGAAGCCGAGTCAGAGGAGCTACAAATGAGGACGCGACGCATCGCGATGCGGAGGCACACATGAAGCTCACGCTGCGCATCTGGCGACAGAAGAGCCCGAACGACCAGGGGCGACTGGTTTCCCATCAGCTCGATGATGTGAGTGAACACATGTCGTTTCTCGAAATGCTCGACGTCCTGAACGAGAAGCTCCTCGCCGAAGGGCAGGAACCGATCGCGTTCGACCATGATTGCCGCGAAGGAATCTGTGGCACCTGCTCGATGGTGATCAACGGCGTGCCACACGGGCCCGAGCGCGCGACCACGACGTGCCAGCTGCACATGCGCAAGTTCAGGGATGGTCAGACCATTACCGTCGAGCCGTTCCGCGCCAAGGCCTTCCCGGTGATTCGGGATCTCGTGGTCGACCGTGGCAGCTTCGACCGCGTCATCCAGGCGGGCGGTTTCATCTCGGCAAACACCGGGGGCGCGCCCGATGCGAACGCCATTCCGATCGCCAAGGGTGAAGCAGACGTGGCCATGGATGCGGCCGCCTGCATCGGCTGTGGAGCCTGCGTGGCTGCCTGTCCCAATGCCTCGGCGATGCTCTTCGTCGCCGCCAAGGTCGTGCACCTCACGCATCTACCGCAAGGGCAACCGGAACGCGCGGCGCGCGTGCGCGAGATGGTGCGAACGATGGATGCTGAGGGCTTTGGCTACTGCTCGAACCACTTCGAGTGCGAGGCCGTGTGTCCGAAGGAGATCAGCGGGCGCTTCATCTCCGAGCTCAACCGGGAGTTCCGCGAGCTGTTCTGGCGCGGCAAGAGCTGAGCCCAGCGCGCGACCGATGGGAATTCAGCCCTCATTCTTCGACCCGGAACCACCGCCCGGGCCAGATCTGGTGCGTTTCGGCACCTCTTCCTTCTCCTCACCCGATTGGGTTGGCACCTTCTACCCGCGCGGCACGAGAGCGTCCGACTTCCTGCGCCACTACGCCACGCAGTTCGACACCGTCGAGGTGGATGCCACCTACTACGCGATCCCGGCGCCAGAGACCGTCGATCGTTGGATCGACAAGACGCCGCCCGGGTTCTCGCTCGCGGCCAAGTTCCCCCGCACGATCGTGCACGCCGGCCACGGTCCCGAGCCCGATCCGCGGCACGTCTTGGTGCCCGAGAGCAGCGCTCACGAGCGCGACGCATTCCTCGAGGTGATGAGCCGACTCGGCGAGCGTCTCGGTGTGCTCCTGCTGCAGTTTCCCTACTTCGCACGCGAGCTCTTCGCCTCGTCGCAAGTGTTTCTCGAACGCCTCGAGCGCTTCCTGGAGTCGTTGCCGGGCGGCTTCTCCTACTGCGTCGAGATCCGTAACCGCGACTGGCTCCGTGACGCGGCGGCGCTCTGCCGCCGCCGGGGCGTTGCGCTCGTCTTGGTGGATCGTGTCGGGATGCCGCACGGCGACGAGGTCATGCAGGAGCTCGACCCTGTGACCGGTGACTTCGTGTATGTGCGACTTCTGGGCGACCGCCAACGCATCGAACGCATGACGACGCGCTGGGAGCGTGAGGTGATCGACCACCGCTCCAGCCTCGAGCGCTGGGGCGAACTCCTCGCCCGCATGAGCGAACGTCAGGTGCCCAGCTTCGTCTACGCGAACAACCACTACGCGGGTCATGCGCCGACGACGATCCGGCGTCTGCAGGAGATCTACCAGCGCGCAGTCAAGCGGCCGCGTGCGTCGTAGTCGACTCGCCACCGCGCCTCGGGCAGGTTGCGTGGGGGACTATTCATCGGGACGGCGCGCATTGGCGAAATCGGCACGGAGGATTGCGTAGATCTTCTGATCCCGTAGCCGGTTCTCTTTGAAGACCGCCTGCCGCATGGTGCCCTCGTACACGTAGCCCACCTTCTCGAGCACACGTTCCGACGCGGGGTTCCCTTCGAAGACGTTTGCGTAGAGGCGCGCCAGGTCGAAGTGCCGGAACGCATACTCGGTCATCGCGCGGACCGCGACCGTTGCGATCCCCTGTCCCCAGTACGGCTCGGCGAGCCAGTAGCCGATCTCGGCGGACTTGCGGTAGACGTCCTCCTGCGGCTGGAAGCCGATCCCGCCGATGAGCTCGCGTCGCTTCGCGATGGCGAAGTGCGTTTCGACGTCACGCTGGGACAGGGCGAGCTGGAGCCAGTGTCTTGCATCGGCGTGTGTGTAGGGATAGGGAAAGGCTTCGCGCAGATGCATCGAGACCTTGCGATTGTTGGCATGCTCGAGCAGCGCATCGAGGTCTCTCGCCTCGTAGCTGCGAATCTGCCAGGCTCCGATCTGGATCTTCATGTGCCCTTCAGAGAGCAAGGCGTGTGGCCTCGCCGCATCTTCGTTTGGTCTGGACCTGAAGTGCAGGCTGGAGCATAGTTCGCACGTACCAAAAGTCAACGGCCCGACACGCGACCCGCTTCGAGGGGAACATGAGCAGCGTCGCTCTCTACGTGATCGTCTTCATCTCCGGTGCCTCGGTTCTCGCCGTCGAGATTCTCGGGACCCGCATCCTGGGTCCCTTCTACGGTGTCAGCCTCTTCCTCTGGTCTGCTCTCATCACCGTGACCCTGGCCGCTCTCAGCGTCGGCTACGCCATCGGCGGGCGCTGGGCCGATCGCGGCCCGCGCTTCTCGCGCCTGGCGTGGATGATGACGGGCGCGGGCTTGTGGTTGTTCCTCGTCCCATGGATTCGACGCCCGCTTCTCGAGCTCCTCGAACCGGTTGGACTGCGGGCGGCGGTGTTGTTCGCGGCGACGCTGCTCTTCTTTCCACCGCTGATGCTGCTCGGCATGGTTAGTCCCTACGCCATTCGCCTCAAGGCGCTGCGGCTCGACGAGGTGGGACGCACAGCAGGTTCCATCTATGCGATCTCGACCGTCGCCAGCGTCGTTGCCGCTCTCGCCACCGGCTTCCTTCTCATCCCGAACGTCGGCGTCGTCCGCCTCACGATGTGGATTGGACTTTTCCTGTTGGTCGGCGCGGGTGTGGCCTGGGCCACGGATCGAGCCTCCGGGGTGCAGCGTCTCGTGGCCCTGTTGTTGATTGTGGCGGGTGGCGTCGTCGCCGCCGCGCTCCCGGTTGGACGTGCCGACCCGGAACGCGGACTCCTGGCTGTCGAGCAGAGCCCCTATGCGGAGATCCGTGTCGTCGAGGTCGAGGACACGCGCATCCTCTTCATCGACGGCGGCGGCCACACCATCGTCGATCGGCTCACCGGAGAAACACTCTTTCCCTACGCCGTCGTCATGGATCTCCTCGAGAACTTCTACGACGAGCGCGGTGACATGCTTCTTGTTGGCTTGGGCGGAGGCTCGATCGCCCGAAGCTTCGCCATGCGCGGATGGTCGATCGACGCGGTGGAAATCGACCCGGTCGTCGTCCGGTTCGCCTACGACTACTTCCGACTCGAGCCGTGGCACGCCACCGTCCACACGATGGATGCGCGCCACCATCTGCTGACGCACGACAAGAGCTACGACCTGATCGTCCTCGATGCCTTCGGCAGCAGCGCCATTCCGTTCCACCTGGTGACGCAGGAGGCGTTCGGCCTCGTGGCATCACGCCTGAACTCCGACGGCGTTCTCGCCCTCAACGTGGAATCGCACGGCTGGAGAACGCAGCTCGTGCGCTCGCTGGCCGCAACGCTGCGTCAGCACTTCGCCCACGTGCGGGCCATGCCGCTCTCCGAGCCGCCCACGACCTTCGGCAACCTGGTCCTGCTCGCTTCACAGCGCGAGCTCGAGTTCGACGAGGACCGTCTGGAGCGCGCGCTCGACTACATCTCCGACCCCTACATGCATTGGGCCGTGCTGCAGCGCAATCACGCCTGGGACAACCGCTTCGAGCCGCAGTGGCAGCAGGCGCGCGTTCTCACCGACGACCTCAATCCGGTCGACGTCTGGTCGGAGAACTTGAACCTGGAGGCACGCCGCGTGCTGCACGGCGATGAGAACTGGAATCGGCTGGGCTGGTGAGAGTCACGAAGCGAAACTCTAGCGCGGCTCGATCGCTCCAGTCTCCACGACGACGACGGCGTGCCCCTCGAGCTGGTCCGGGATCTTCTTGTCGAGCGCCGCGCTCTGCTTGGCGACGCCCACCTTGATGCATGGCGTTCCATCGTCGAGCGCGCTCTCGTACACCATGACGACGCCTTCCAGCGCCATCAGTCTGGGTGCGTGCTCCTCGAGAACGTCTGCAATGGGTCGCTTCACCATCGTTTCGCTCCTCGCCTCCTGCGACGTGGGTCCCTGTTCGACGCGCTCCGCGGCACACGCGACGAACAGAAACACACAACTGAGCAGCCTGCCGAGGCGCATCGAACCATCCAACAACGAGGATGACCGGCGCCGGATGAGCGCAGCGCCTGGCGCGCTCGCCTCATGCCGACACAGCCGATTCTATCAGAAAGCGAAGCACCCGCCCCTCGGGAGCGGGTGCCGTGCGTGTCTCGCGAATCGACTCAGTTGCCGACCATCGTGGCGTTGTAGCGGCTGAGCACGTCGCCGATCGGGTTCGCGACCGCGACCGCCGTCTTGATGCACCTCACGCTGCCGGCGTACAGCAAGCCGACTGCACGCGGATTGGTGTCGACGTCTTCGACCATGAGCGAACCGGAATCGCCACCATCGAGGAAGCGGCAACGGTTGTTCGTGATGATGATCTGACCCGTGAAGGTCTTGGTGAAAGCCGAGCCGCCGGCGCATTCGTTCTCGTAGCCGATGCTCACCGTGGCGTTGAGGCCATCGACCGTGCCCCGACCCAATCCGGTGGTACGTCCCATCTTCTTGACCTTCTGGCCCACGGAGGCGCCGACCGTGCTCGAAGAGATCGTTCCGATGCTCAGGATCGCGCCACTCTCGTCGACCATCCCGGGGATGACCTGCGCAATCCCGGCGTCGATGTTCGAGTTGGGCAGGCTGCCACCGTTGTTCACCAGCGTCGCGACATTCTGGGCGTTGCTCGCGTTGCAGCCCACGTCGATGAGGCCGGGCTGAATCACGGGATCGCCAGCTTGTGCCGTGCGGTTGTTGCCACCGCTGACGATGTCTGCGTAGAGCACGTGGTAGTTGCTCAGCACGTACTTGGTGCCACCGATCTGGATCAGAGACCCGAGCGTGCCGCCGCAGCAGTAGCCGTTGGCCAGGTCGTATCTCCAACCACCCGACGTCCCCATTTTGACGGGGGGCGTCTGCTTCGCTCTCGGATCGTCGCCACCCCCGCCGCCATCCATCGGGGGCGGGCCCTTCTTGGCGACGAGACGCCCACTCACCTGCTGGACGACGCGGACGCCGTCGAGCTCCCGCGGCACCCGGCCCGGTGCGAGTTGCTCTGCGGTGTAGACCTTGATGACGGGAGTGCCCTCCTCATCCACGCTCGTGGCGGTGCCGACAACGCGGTCGATGCCCATGAGTTGGGGCGTGTGCCGATCCTGCACCGCCATGACGTGCTGGATCCGAGGGTTCTGACTCCCGAGGAGCTGTGTCGGGTCCGCTTTCTGCGTTGTCTGCTCGTTGGCACCGGGGGCGGTGGGTGGATCCTCGAGGATCTGGCTACATCCGGTCCACACGAGGCTGACCAATGCGACGACTGCAAGCAGGCGGCCCAAAGCGTCCCAGGACCGGGCTGCCGAGCGGTTGTGCATCTCATCCTCCAGGCGAGGGTTCTACTGATCGAAGAATGGTCCGTGTATTGAATCGGGGGCGTGAGGAGGTGTCAACAAGCGCATCAGCTCTTGAGCCCTCCACATGTCGACGCCGCCTTGTGATTTTTTTCACAAGACTGCGCTCCATTCCCCACAAGAGCGGGGCCGTTTGCGGGGTCTCGCCCACAACCGCGACCTGCGGAGCATGCAGCGCCGCGAGGGTGGGTGCTCGCCGCGTCGCAGGTTGCCGACCCGCTCGAATCAGCAAGCAGGGTGCCTTGAGTGGAGAGACCGCGTGCGGAGCCCCAGCGGCGCCTCGACGCTTTGATCAACGATAGAGCGCTTTCAGCTCGCTGAAGCCGATCGCTTGTGTGACCGGTCCATGATCGCTCGCCAAGCCGACGGCCAGGCTGCGGGCGAGCATACGAACGAAGATCCGTTCGAAGACGCTGGCGTGATCCGCTGCGTTTGGCTTGTTGGTGGCGAACGTCATGATGGCGAAATCGGAATCGCTGCAGCTGCCCGCGTCGACCGATACGTCGACCGTGAGAGGTCCGGTGTGTCCAGCGGGAACCCGGTCTTGGACGAAGCGCTGCCGCCTCTGATTCTTCCGGAGCGAGAAGTCCAAAGTCTCTTCGATCATGCAGCCCGGGATGCCAGCAACCAGCACGATGTCGCCCGCCAGCGTTTCGCCACTCAGGTTGATGAGCCGCGCCGTAATCCGCACCAGGTCACCGGGGCTGGCGGAGACACTCTTGCCTTTTTCCTTGGTCGTCTTGTTGTCGATCTCGAGCTCGATGTCGATGTCCGCCGAGGCGACACCGACCGAGATCAGGAGGGACAATGCGACAAGACCCGTCCATACCGACTTCTTCATTGGAGAACCATCCTCAGGGTGAAGTGCCATTGCGCTGGCGTCGATCCAATCGACTGCTCCGGAACCGGAGAGCCGGACACGTACGCTCGAGCCGGTCGGCCCGTGACGGGGGCAAAGGCGTGGATCAAGCTGGTTTGTGTCGTCAGTCTATTGTACCGCAAAACGCACGTCGGAACGCCTTCCGCGGGCTTGCCGAAGCAAAACTGCGTTGCGGCGCGCCAAGCCGTTCCGATTCGGCGTCCTGTTGCTGTGCTCTTCGTCTCGTCATGGGCTATTCGACCCAATCACGATTGGGCACGCTCTCACGGATCAGCGGCGCGCCGACGTTCGGCGAGATGCGCACGCAGAACGCGCGAGGGGAGCGGCTCTCCGAGCCGCGCTTCGACGAGCGACGAAGCGTCCACGAGGCGATCCAGATCGATCCCGGTCTCGATTCCCATGCTGTGCAGGGCGTACACGAGATCTTCGGTCGCGACGTTGCCGGTCGCTCCCGGCGCGTAGGGACATCCACCAAGCCCTCCAGCCGACGAATCGAAAATGTGCATCCCGTTTCGCAGCGCTTGCACGACGTTCGCAACGGCAGTGCCGCGCGTGTCGTGGAAGTGGAGCGCCAGCATGTCGCGATCGAACTCGGGCAGCAGAAGCTCGAGCACGCCATCCACCTGCGTCGGAACGGCGACACCGATCGTGTCACCGAGCGAAACCTCGTGGACTCCCAGAGCGAAGAGGTCACGCGTGACTTCGCGCACTCGTTTTGGATCCACGGCGCCTTCGTAGGGACAACCGAAACAGGTTGAAACGTAGCCGCGCACGCGCATGCCACCTTCGCGTGCCCTGTGCACGACGGGGCGAAAGCGCTCGATCGATTCCGCGATGCTTGCGTTGATGTTGCGACGGTTGAAGGTCTCGCTCGCAGCCGTGAAGACGGCGATCTCCTGCACGCCGGCCGCGAGAGCAGCATCGAGGCCACGCTCGTTCGGTACGAGCGCGGGATAGCGCACGCCAGCGTGTCGTCGGAGTCGAGTGTAGACGGCGTCGGTCTCCGCCATCTGGGGCACCGCTTTGGCGCTGACGAAGGCACCCACTTCGATGGCGGACACACCCGCCGCCGCCAGCGCTTCCACGAAACGTACCTTGACTTCGACCTCGACCGAGGTGTCGATGTTTTGCAGGCCGTCGCGAGGCCCGACCTCGTACAGCGTCACCCGCGACGGCAGCCGCGTCATGACGCCTCCGTGGGCTCTTCCTCGAGCGCCACGAGCATCGCGCCGCCTGCGACCTGTTCCCCTTCGGCGGCGCACACCTGAGCCACGACGCCGTCGCGCGGTGCGACGATCTCGTACCGCATCTTGAGAACCTGGCCGGGCATCGGCGCCACGAGCTCCGACATGGTGGCATGGTTTACCTTGTAGGCGCGGCCTTGCGTATCGATGCGGCTCCCGAGAACGTCCATCTGCTCTTCCATCAAGAAGTTGGTCGATGCTGCCGAGCCTGCAGGTCGGCGCCGTATCTTAGCAGGGCCTTCACGCCGCTGAAACACGCATCGCGCCACCGGATCCGGGCGCGGACACTCTCGAGCCGACGAGAGGCGTTGGGTCTGGATACCGGGGGTGGGGTGGGGTGGGGTGGGGTGGGGTGACGTGAGCGCGTGGGACTCCAAGACGCTCGCAGCGTGTGCTCGCCAGCGTCGCCGTCGCCGTGTTTGCCGACCCGACCGGTGTCGCAAAGCTGTGTGGTGCACGCGTCTCCGGTCGCGCCTGCGCCGCCCGTCACGGTGTCGCCGGCGACGGCAAGATTCCGGGATACTCCGGCCGCCTCCTTTGCGAGCCCGCTTCTGCGAGACTTCGCTTCAGATTCCGCTCGACGGACGAGTCGCTCGGGCGTTGCACTTTCGATCGCGGTGTCGCATCTTCATGGAGTTGTTCGGCAGCGACGCGTGCCGAAGCTCGAGTCGCGTGGCAGGCTCGCACGTCGAGCCTTTGGCGGAGGGCATCTTGAACGCAGCACGCTCGATGACCGCACGCCGGTTCTCCGTCGGTTGCGGACGAGTCGCCCTGCTTTTGGCGCTCGTCGCAACCGTGCACGGCTGTGGGGACGACACACCGACGACTCCCCCTCCCCCCCCCGTCCCGGAGCTGAGCGTGTCGCCGACGTCGCACGCGTACGGCACCCTGCCGATTGGAGCGCGCTCGAGCCAGGCGTTCGAGGTGCGCAATGACGGCACCGCAGAGCTCATCGTCACAGCCACGGCACTGTCGGGAACCAACGCCGACGAGTTCGAGATCGCGAGTGGCGGTGGCAACTTCACGCTGGCGCCCGACTCGACCCGCGAAGTGATCGTGCGCTTCGAGCCGCTCACTCCAGGCATGAAGAGCGCGGCGCTCCGTTTCATCACGAGCGATCCCGATGCCGCGCCAGTCGACGCCGCGCTCAGCGGAATCGGCGGTAACCAGGTGGTTTTGACTCTCGACGCGATCAAGGACAACACCCTCTACGAAGACCCGACCGGAGCGCTCAGCAACGGTGTCGGCTCTTCCATATTCGTAGGCCGCACCGCGGGCGGCGTGGGATTCCCACCCCGGACGCGGCGCGCGGTGCTCGCGTTCCCGGTGGAGGATCTTGTCCCCACAGGCACGACGATCGACAGCGTCGCGCTCAGGCTCCACATGTCGCAGACGGCGACGGGGATGCAGACGATCGTCATGCACCGTCTGCGCTTCGGCTGGGGCGAGGGCACCTCCAACTCCCTGGCGGGAGGCGGCGGTGGCGGTGCGCCCTCACAACGCGGCGACGCGACCTGGCTGCATCGCTTCTACCCCGACTCCCTGTGGCAAAACGACGGCTCCGACTACGACAACTTCCCCAGTGCCACGATCGTCGTCGAAGCGCCCGGTTTCTACACCTGGTCGGGTGCGGGACTGAGGGCCGACGTGCAGAGCTGGATCGACGGCTCGCAACAGAACCACGGCTGGGTTCTGATCGGCAACGAGTCAGGAGCCAAGACGACGAAGCGTTTCGACAGCCGCGAGAACCCCGACAAGTCGGTGCGCCCGGTCCTCGTCGTGCACTACACGCTGCCCACGAACGAGACGCTCCCCTAGCGTCAGGCCTGGCGCGTGCTTTGCAAATCCGGTATCCTCAAAAAGTGACCTCGTTCCCCCCGGCCGCGGTGGCGACCGGCATTTCATTCGATTCCTCGAGCACGATCCCACTGGAGCCCCAGCCATGCGCAGGCGTCGGTATGGTGCGTGGAGCTTTCTCGTCGTTGCCGCCCTGGCGACACCGTTGCACGCCTCGTTCGTGAACTACGAGAGCCAGCACGTGCATCCGCTCGCCCTCTCGGCGGACGGCACGCAGGTCTTCGCGCTCAACACACCCGACAACCGTCTGGCGATCTTCGACATCAGCGAATCTGGACTGAGCCTGGCATTCGAAGTTCCGGTCGGGCTCGACCCGGTGAGCGTCGCGGTCGAGAACGACACACGCGTGTGGGTGGCGAATTGGATGTCGGACACGGTGAGCATCGTCGACCTCACGACGCGCAGCGTCGTGACCACGCTCCACGTCGGTGACGAACCCACCGACATCGTGTTCGCGGGAGCGAGCCGCGAGCGCGCTTTCGTGTGCGTTTCGCAAGAGGATGCAGTGCGGATCTACGACACCCGCGATCTCGCAGCGCCCCCCGTGGTGGTTCCGATCTTCGGCAGCGACCCGCAGGCGCTCGCCGTGAGCCCCGATCGGCTCAGCGTCTACGTCGCCGTCTTCGAGAGCGGGAACCAGACGACGATCGCGGGTGAGCAGGATGTCCTCGCCCACGGCGGGCTGCCGGAGCCGAATCCTGCGGGGCGCCCGAACACCGGCCTCATTCTCCAGTGGAACGGAACGGACTGGGTGGACGAGGATGGCAGCGTCTATACCGACACGCACCCCTACACGCTTCCCGATCACGACGTCGCCGTGCTCGACGCCACCACCGCCACTCCGGTCCCGAGCTACATCGACCACCTGGGCACCCTCATCTACAACGTCGGCGTGCACCCGGTGAGCGGCCACGTCTACGCGCCGAACACCGATGCGCTCAACCACATCCGCTTCGAGCCCAACCTGCGCGGCCAGTTCGCGCGCACGCGCATCGCCATCGTGGATCCGGCAAGTCCCGGCTCCCCCTCGATCGTGGATCTCAACCCGCACATCGATTACACGACGACACCCGGCCCGGCGTCCGAGATCGATCTCAGCTTGTCGCAACCGGGCGATCTGGCCTTCGCCGCGGCCGGGGGCACGATCTACATGACCGCTCTCGGCTCCGCCAAGGTGGCCGTGCTCGACGATCTCGGCAACGTCAGCGATCGCATCGCGCTCGCAGGCGAGGGTCCGAGCGGCGTCGCTCTCGACGAAGAGAACGAGCGCCTCTACGTGATGAACCGCTTCACGAACTCGATCGATGTCGTCGATACGGGCACACGCACGGTGACTGCATCCGTGACGCTCTTCGACCCGAGCCCCGATGTCATCCGCAACGGCCGCCGTTTCCTCTACGACGCGCGGCTCTCCTCGGGCCACGGCGACCTGGCGTGCTCGTCTTGCCACGCCGGCGGCGGCAACTTCGACAACATCGCGTGGGACCTCGGCGACCCGAACGGCACACCCCAGCCACCGCCCACGGGGCAGCTCGATCCGCTCCTGACCGACTTCCATCCGATGAAGGGGCCGATGACGACACAGACGCTGCGCGGGCTCGCGGGGACCCAGCCGTTCCACTGGCGTGGCGATCGCAACGACTTCGAGGACTTCAATCCCGCCTTCGTTGCGCTGATGGGGCGCGACACCGAGCTCGGCAACGGCGACATGCAGGCGTTCAAGAACTTCGTCATGACGATCGAGTATCCTCCGAATCCGAATCAGAACCTCGACCGCTCCTTTCCCAACCCCGTTTCCGGTCCGAACGCCGAGGTGGGACGCCAGCTCTTCAGCGAGACACGCACCCTCGACGGTCCCTTCTTCTGCGCCGACTGCCACGCTCTCCCGAGCGGCACGAATGGGCAGATCATCAACCGCTTCGCGCTGCAGGAGTCGCAGGACATGAAGACGCCGCAGCTGCGCAACATGTACGAGAAGACCGGGTTCACGGCTGGTGCCGGGGAGAAGAAGCGTGGCTTCGGCTACATCCATGACGGCTCGAATCCGACGCTCTTCGATTTCCTGCAATTCGGCGGCTTCAGCTTCGCCAACGACGACGAACGCCGCGACATGCAGGCGTTCCTCCTCGCCTTCGATACCGGCACCGCGCCTGCCGTCGGTGCCCAGCGCACCGTCGACGCCAACAATCGCAATGCACCGGAGACGAGCGACTGGTTGACGACGATGACCGCGCGCGTCGCCGCAGCCGACTGCGATCTCGTGGCCAAAGGGGTCGTGGGAGGATACGCGCGCGGCTGGGTCTACGACGACGTGACCGGCATGTACCGCTCCGATCACAGCAGCGAAGCGCAGCTGTCGCAGGCGCAGCTCCTGGCTCTCGCCGACAGCGGCAGCGAGCTGACCTTCACCGGCGTCCCACCCGGGTGTGGCGAGCGCATCGGCATCGATCGCGACGAGGATGGCTGGCCCGATCGTACCGAGATCGGCGCCGGCACCGATCCCACCAATCCGAACTCCTTCCCCGCGGTCACGGCCGTGGGCCCGGCGCCGGAGGCGGGAGCAAACGGGCCGCAGCGGATCACCACCTTCCCGAACCCTGCGGATTCGAAGCGCGGCGCCACGATCGCATTCGACCTCGCGCTGCGGCAGCGCGTGCGCGTGCGCGTCTTCGATGCTGGGGGGCGGCACGTCGCCACCATTCTCGATGGCGAGGCCGGTCCCGGCGCCGTGCGACTGCACTGGAACGGCAACGACCAGCGTGGTCGGGCCGTGGCTTCGGGGGTGTACTTCTACCGACTGGATGCGGCGGACAGAACGCTCACGAGGTCGGTGCTGATCTTGCGGTGAGTCACTCGAGCTCGAACGACACGAACATCAGGCGGCCGCTGCGTTCGACCTGCATGACCACGGCGTCGTACACCTTGAGCTTGCTCAGGTGCTTGCGCAGCTCTTCGAGGCTTTCCACCGACTCGCCGTTCAGCGAGTAGATGACGTCGCCAGGCAGCAGCCCACTCTCCCAGAAGGGGGCGTCTACGGCGCGCCCCGCGACCAACACCCCATCCTTCCGCCGCAGGGGCGGCAGCAGGCGCTCCACCTGCGGTGTCAGGTCCATGGCGAGGATGCCGAGGTTCTCGACCAGGTTGGTCTCTCTGTTGACCAGCGCGAGAAACTGCGTCGAGTTGCCGGGGCGTTCGATCACCGTGACCTCGACCCGTCGTTTCCGGCGGTTGCGCAGGACCTCCAACGTCACTCGGGTACCGATGCGACGGCTGTACAGGTTCACCTCGAGCTGGCGCCCATTCTCCATCAACTTGCCATCGAGCGAGAGGATGACGTCGCCGATCTGCAGCCCGGCCTGCGCCCCCGGCCCGTTGGGGTAGACATCACCGAGGATCACGCCCCAATCTTGCTGCAACCCCATCGCCGCTGCGAGGGTCGGCGTGATCGTCTGTGCGAAGACACCAATGGCCCCACGCTGCACGGCACCCTTCTGTCGAATCTGCTCGAAAACGTTGCGCACGATGTTGCTGGGTGCTGCGAATCCGATCCCCTCGCTGCCTCCGGACTGCGACAGAATGAACGTGTTGATCCCGACCACCTCGCCGGACGCATTCACCAGGGGGCCACCACTGTTTCCCGGGTTGATGGTGGCGTCGGTCTGGATGTAGATCATCGGATCTTCTTGACGCAGCTGTCGCGCGACCGAGCTGACGACGCCCATGCTCACGGAGTTCTCGAGACCCAACGGGCTACCGAACGCGAACACGAGTTGCCCTTTGCGAACCGCGTCGGAGTCGCTCAGCTGCAATGCCGAGAGCCCGCGCTTGGCGACCTTCAGAACCGCCAAGTCGGTCTCGTTGTCGACGCCGACGATCTGCGCACCCACGAGATCACCGCTGGGTTTGAGAATGGAGCTTCGGTCCGCCCGTTGAGCGCCGGAAGTGGCGATCAACACCTGGACGCGCCGCGCTCCGGAGACGACGTGCGCGTTGGTCACGATGTAGCCGTCGGCATCGACGATCACGCCGGAACCGGTGCTATGCTGCCGCGCCAGGAGATCTCCCGTCGATGAGACGATGCCGCTACGCGGCACGAAACCGCTGACGAAGACCTTGACGACCGATGGGCTCACGGCCTCGATCATCGCCTCGAAGGATCGACTCAGCTGCCCGAGACCGGTGAGCTCATCGACCTGAGACAGCGCAAGCCGCGGCGCGGCGGCAAGGCAGGAGACCCACATCACAGCAACGAGCATCGCTTTGTGCAACTCGATCACCGCTTTCATGGCAGGAGCCATGGCTAGCGTGCCTGCGGCAAGCCCTCCAGGAGCTCGGCGATGGCGTCCGCGTCGATGGGCATGGCAGGATCCCTCGGGACGATTCCCGTTCCCCAGCCGCGCCAGATCACGTCGTCCGACTTCACGTCGATGAAGTCGACCTGCAGATTACCGTTCGCAGTGTCGATGCGGTAGGCGATCACGAAGTCCGGATTGCGTGACTGACGAAAACCTCGACTCAAGAGCTCGTTGCCCAGCACCGACTGCAGGCGCGCGTCTTGCGAGGCCTCTTGGCCAGCGGCGGAAGCAGCAGCCGGAAGCCAGCCGAAGGCGCGGTAGCTCTTGAAGTCCACGTTGTGATCGTAGCGGCTGCCGACGTCGCTCGAGGTGGCGCATCCGACGAGCAGAATCACGCCGAGAATCGCCGCCCCGCCGCGCACCGCCTCGACCTCCCGCGCGCTCGCTCCCCTGCCCGCTCTCAAGACAACCTTGCTACTTGAACCTGACAACCGTGCGACTTCCCAGAACTGAATGACGCGAGGGAGATCGCGGGTTGTATCCGGGGGAGGTTGTCACATCCCGCGTACCGGAAGCAAGTCCGTCGCGACGATACGAGATCGTTGTGCGCTCGCGTGCACCTGTTGCCTCTGTCGACAGCTCTCGTCGACGACGGCGACGACCGCGACACGATGTCGCACTCGTGGCGCCGTTCGGGGGGAATCTGCCCCAGCAAACGCGTGTCACGCTGCACTTTGGGTTTTTGGGCTGGCATCTTTCTTGTCTTGTGGTACCATGCTTGTGGGGCATAATCACATCCTGAATCAATCGATGTGCGTCGTCGCGATCCATGCAACAGCGCGCAACGAATTCCTCGCTGATGGTTCGCAAACAGCGCTCGAGGACTAGCCGGAGAGAACGAGGGTGTTGCGTTCGCGCGTGAAGGGCGCTACAGTGGCTCGCTGACGTGCCTGTTTGACCCTTGTCGATCCTCGTTCCAGCTCAAGTGTTGACAGTCACCGTGTGCGCCAAGGAACGAACTGTGTCCTGCACTGGCCACGAGAAGGGATGATCGGCCATTCCTAAGCGAACTCGTTCCACGAACAAGCAGAACCGCAACACAAGACCCAAGAACAAGCGCACTTCCGCGAAGCCCGACAATTACAGCTTGCAGGAGCTCGTGGAAGCATTTGCCACATCGCTTGAAACAGCATTGGCCCCCGTCCGGCAGGAACTCGCCGCGCTCCACGCCACGTGGGAGGATGTGGGGGCACAACTGACGTCACTGCAGCAGTCGATCTCTCGGAGCAGTGCGGTGCCCACGGTTCCGGCCGCAGCGTCCGTGGACACCGCGCCGCCGCGAGAGATCTCCGCCTCGGCGGCTGCCTCCTCCGGCTGCCTGGTTCCGGACTGCGGCGCGCCCGTTCTCGCCAAGCAGCTGTGCGAGACCCACTACCGCATCATGCGCCGCACGACTGCGGCCGGAAAAGCCTTCGATCCGAAGTTGCAGCGGCCGGCGCGCGTGCGCGCTGCATCCAAGCGCTGCGAGGGAGAGAACTGCACCGAAGCGCACTACGCGAAAGGGCTCTGCCGTCGCCACTACATGGCGGCGCGTTCACGCATCCGCGCCGCCGCGCGCAAGGGGGATGCGGGAAGCGAGGAGCCGGAGAGCGTGTCCACAGCGGTTGAAGATCCAGAGATGGAGGAAGCAATCGCTGCCGAGTCCACGACGAGCAGCGGAGGCAACGGCGGAAGCGACGCCGGCATGAGCATGCCGATCTTCGCCGAGGCGCAACCCTCCTCGCGTCACGAGGCGCTTCCGACCGCCGAGGTGGTTTCTCGGGTGGTTGCGCAGTATCGCGGTGGCCTCGATCGCGTCGCCGAGGTTCTGGGGCGCAACAAACGCACGTTGATCGAGTTGCTCGATCGTCTCGATCTCATGGCCTACGTGACACGGGTCCGCGAGCAGGAGCGCCAGCGCATCGAGTCCGCCACGTTGCGTGAACGGCTCGACGACTTGCTCTTCCGCGAGAAGCTCCTGGAGGATCTCGGTTGCCTCAAGGACGTGGATGAACGTGCGCGTTTCGAGGTGAGGATGCGCTGTGCAGAGATCGCCAAGTCGTGCGAGACGATCGAAGAGGTCCTGGAACATCTGGGGACCGATCTCGGACTGGACGAGGCGGGAATGAAGCGGCTCGTGTGGAGATACGATCTGCGCCGCTACCTGCGCGGTCTGAAGCTCAAGTCGTCGACGCCACCGATGCGAACGCGCGTCTAGCCTTTGATGGCACCAGCGGTCAGTCCTTCCACCAGTCTGCGCTGGAAAAACAGCACCAAGCCCAAGAGTGGCACGCTCACCACCACGGACGCGGCCAGGATCTCTGTCCAGGGGATTTCATGCGGGCTGGCTCCGCGGAACAACGCGATCGCCACCGGCACGGTTCGGGTTGTCTCGCCGGTCGTGAAGGTGAGCGCGAACAGGAACTCGTTCCACGCTGCGATGAAGCCGAGCAGCCCCGTGCTCACCAGGCCGGGCGCCGCCAGCGGCAGCACGACACTCCAGAACGTGCGTAGCGGTCCAGCGCCGTCCAGCGCCGCCGCGTCTTCCAGATCGGGCGGCAACAGCTTGAAGAAGGTGTGCATCACCCAGACCGTGAATGGCAACACGACGGTCTGGTAGCTCAGGATCAACCCGGCGTGCGTGTCGAACAGCCCCAACGTGCGCAGCCACGCGAAGAGCCCACCCAGGATCGCAATCTGCGGAAACATCGACATTGCCAGCAGCAATGCGAGCATCACGCGACGCCCGCGCACGCCGAGACGCGCCAGGGCGTACGCCGCCATGCTCCCGAGCGCCAGCGCCAAGGTCAGCGTGCCGCCCGCAACGATGCACGAGTTGCGCAACGCCAGCAGGAAAGAGGTGGTGCCGAGCACGCGGGCGTAACTGTGCACATCGGGTGGCCACGGCACATAATCGACTCGACCCGGCGTCTCGAAGACCCGGTCGGGTGACTGCAGCGAGATCGCGATCATCCAGTAGAGGGGGAAGAGCAGGAGCACAGCCACGAGCCCCAAGCCGATCACGCGCCCCAGCCCACGCACTCCCTTCAAGTGACCACCTCCCGGCGTGCGAACAGGAGGAGATAGGCCGCGCTGACGACACCGACGATCACGAAGATCAACAGCGAGCACGCCGCGCCGTAGCCCAGGTCCATGAAGTCGACCAGCAGCCTGCGATTGTAGGTTGCCATCGACTCCGTGCCGAAGGCGCCCAGCGTGAGCACATAGATCGTGTCGAAGATGCGTAGCGCGTCCAGGGTGCGGAAGAGCACAGCGACGAGAAGAATCGGAGCCACATGCGGCAACGTCACGTGACGGAAGCGCCGCACGGCGCCGGCACCATCGATGCGCGCCGCCTCGTACAGCTCCTCGGGAATCGCCTGCAGCGCTCCCAGAATGAGCAGCGCGATGAAGGGTGTGGTCTTCCACACGTCGACGACAATGACGCTGGCGAGTGCCAAGCCGGGTGTCGCCAGCCACGCTAGGGGCTCCTCGATCAGATGCAGGCGCACCAGAAAGTCGTTCGCGACGCCATACACGTCGTTGAGCATGAACTTCCACAGCTGCGCCGAGACCACCGTCGGGATGGCCCAAGGGACGAGAGCCGCGGCACGCATCCAGCCGCGCCCGCGGTAGCGTTGGTGCAGCAGGAGCGCGAGACCCAGGCCGAAGAGGATCTCCAGCAGCACCGAGGCGCCGGTGAAGCGGAGCGTGGTCACGACCGCCGAGCCGAACTCCGGATCGCTGAGCAACAGCCTGTAGTTGTCGAATCCGATGAAGCTGTGGGCACCGGGGTTCGCCAGGCGTGCGTCGGTGAAGCTCAGCCACACGGTGCGCAAGAGCGGGACGATCGCGCTGACCAGAACGAGGAGAAGTGCCGGCGCGACCATGCCTGCACCGGCACGTGCGCGGCGCGCCTCGAGGCCAGTGGGTCGATGGGAACCTGGACTCATCGGCGTCCCAGGACTCGGCGCAAGCGTGCGCTCATGCGCCGCATCGCCTCGTCCGGCTGCAGGGTGCCGGTGAGGGCCGCGTGGATCGACGTGTAGACGGCATTCGACACCTCGTTGTAGCGCGGACCCGCTGCGACGGAGGGACGAACGACGATGCCATGCATGGCTCGCGCCACCGCCGCGAAGTGCGGGTTGACCTCCATCACCTCGGTGTCTTCGTACAGCGCGGTGAACGCCGGCGGTTGTCCGAGCTCCAGCGCGCGTGCCCGCGCCACTTCGTTCCCAGCGAGAAACTTCAACAGCGCCACGGCCACGTCCGGATGCTCGCTGTAGGCGCTGACCGCAAGCTGGGCACCGCCGAGCGTCGCTGCGGAGCGTCCATCCGGGCCACGTGGCAGCGGCGCGACCAGGAAGCGCTCGCGGACGCGACTCTCCAGCGCTTGACTCAGGGCGTACACGTAGGGCCAGCTGCGCAGGAACGCCGCGTGCCCCCCTTGCCAGATCTGGCGCGCCTCTTCCTCCATGTGCGCGGTGACCCCGCGCGGGCTGATCCCTCCGACCCAGCCCCGCGCCATGGCCACGGCCGCGGCGGCGCGGTCGGCGTGGAGATCGACGCTGTGATCGGGTGCGACGAGAGTTCCGGCCCCGAAGGAGGCGAACCACTCGAGCGCGTTGCAGGTGAGCCCCTCGTAGCGCGCCCCCTGCCACACGAAGCCGTGAAACGCCGCATCCGATTCGCGCTCGCCGTCCTGGATGATCGCCGCCCAGCTCGTGAGCTCCTCCCACGTTTCCGGGGCGCGCTCGAAACCGTACTTTTCGAGCAGATCTCGCCGCGCGTAGAGCAAGCCGACGTCGCTCCAAAGCGGTAGAGCCACCAGCTTCGTTCCAACGCGATTCGCTTCGAGCAACCGGGGTTCGTATGCCGCCAGCTCGTCGTCGGTCACGTGCGGCGTGAGGTCGAGCAGGTGGGGTGAGGCGACACCGGGCCAGATGACGTCGATCAGGTAGAGGTCGATCTGCGGCGAGGCGGAGGCCCAATACTGTTGGTAGAGCGCGAGCCGCTCGCTGCTGGAGTTCGGCATCTGGATCGACTCGACACGGTGCCCGCTGCGTCGGCTCCACTCCTGCACGCGCGCATCCAGAAAGTCGGCTCCAGCCCCGACGCCGCTCTCCCCCGCCAGCCGCAGTGTGACCGTATGCGCGTGGGTCGCCCAAAACCCCAAGCCCAACCCCACCCACAGCCCGACGCCGGCCCGCAGGAGAAAACGCAGCACGCTTCCGAGATTTCGCTCCACGCTGGCTCCATTCCGCCCGTTTCGCACCGAGCCTAGCGTCCACATCCACAGAGCGCCAGCAGCGTCGCGCTTGACAGCGCCCGGGAGCACCGGAGACGATTGGAGAGCAGCGGAAACCGACGTGGAAGGATCGGAGTGCGCATCCACAACACAGCAGCGCGCACACTCGCGTGGGTGGCTTGCGTCCTCTGCGTCTCCGGGTGCGGTCTCTCTTCGACCTACGTGCGCCCGGCGTCGGAGCCCGCTCCCGCTCCGGCGCCCGCTCCCGACGCCATCGATTTCACCCTGATTCTGATCGGCGACACGGGGAAGCCACGCCTCGACGGCCCCGAACCGGTCTTTGACGTCCTCCAGAGCCTAGCCGCGGCCGCCCCCGAGCGCACGATGGTCGTCTTCCTGGGCGACAACATCTACCCGGACGGGCTGCCCCCAGCCGATCACGAGGATCGCGAGCGCGCCGAGAAGGTGCTCCGCGTTCAGGTCGAAACCGTACAACGGAGCGGCGCGCGCGCGGTCTTCGTTCCCGGCAACCACGACTATCACGGCGGCGGCCAAGCTGCCGTACAACGGCAGGAGCGCTTCTTTGTCGAGCTCGGCGAGCCACGCGTCGAGTTCCTGCCGCGGGGCGGCTGCCCCGGACCCGAGGTCGTCGACCTCGGAAGCTCGTTGCGTCTCATCATCCTCGACACGGAGTACTGGATCGACGAGCTCTTCGCCCAGATCCCATCCGCGTGTCCCCTGGCCAACGAAGAGGACGTCCTCGCCAGCGTGCGCGAGGCGCTCGAGTCGAAGGGGGAGCGTCACGCAGTCGTCGTAGGACACCACCCGCTGGAGACGAAGGGGTGGCACGGCGGCAACTTCGACTGGCGCGACCACCTCTTTCCGCTCTCTCGCATGAGCCGCTGGCTATGGATTCCACTTCCGGTCGTCGGCTCGCTCTACCCCGTGTACCGCATGCAGGGTGGCTACCCGGGCGACGTCTCCTCGACCCAATACAAACACATGGTGCGTGTTCTCGCTGAAACCTACGCCCCGAGCCCGCCCCTGATCCACGCGGGCGGACACGATCACAACCTGCAGGTCTTCGCTGGTCCACCGAGCACACCGCACATCCTGGTCAGCGGCTCGGGCACGGTGGCGCGACCCGACCCGGTGTGGTACGGCGAGGACACGCGGCTCGCGTCACCCTTCGCCGGATTCATGCGCGTCGACGCCCTGCGCGACGGGCGCGTGCGGCTCGAAGTGATCGAGGTGGATGAAGAAGGTGGCGTTCGACGCCCCTGGTCCACGTGGCTGACGTATTCGGACGAGCGCAGCAGCCGGCGCTGAGGTGGACGACTTGCCCCGGGGTGGGTCCCCTCCTACACTGGACGCGTCCTCACACGGGAGGGCCCCGATGGCCGACCTCAGTGTCCGCTTCGCCGGCATCTACTCACCGAATCCCTTCTGGCTCGCCTCGGGACCGCCGACCAACAGCGGTGACCAGGTGAAGCGCGCCTTCGACCTCGGCTGGGGAGGCGCGGTGTGGAAGACGGTCGGAGAGCCGATCATCAACGTCTGCTCGCGCTACTCGTCGGTCGACTACGGCAGTCACCGAATGATGGGCCTCAACAACATCGAGCTCATCAGCGATCGGCCGATCGCGGACAACCTGCGCGAGATCGCGGAGGTCAAGAAGCTCTACCCGCGCCACGCCGTCATCGTCTCCCTGATGGTGGAGTCGAAGCGCGAAGCGTGGCACGATATCGTGAGGCGCACCGAGGACACCGGCGCCGACGGGCTCGAGCTCAACTTCGGCTGCCCGCATGGCATGAGCGAGCGCGGCATGGGCGCCGCCGTGGGCCAGGTCCCCGAGTACACGACGCAGATCGTCGAGTGGGTCAAAGAGGTGGCGCGCACGCCAGTCATCGTGAAGCTGACGCCGAACGTCACCGACGTCCGCTACCCGGGGCGCGCCGCGGTACGCGGCGGTGCCGACGGACTCTCCCTCATCAACACGATCAACAGCATCACGGGAATCGATCTCGACGACTTCACGCCGCGCCCCAAGGTCGGTGGGCGCTCGAGCCATGGCGGTTACTGCGGCCCGGCCGTGAAGCCGATTGCGCTCAACATGGTGGCGCAGATCGCCGGCGACGACGCATGTCGCGTGCCGCTCTCGGGCATCGGCGGCATCTCCACCTGGCGCGACGCGGCCGAGTTCATTGCTCTCGGGTGCGTCACCGTGCAGGTGTGTACCGCCGCCATGCACTACGGCTTTCGCATCGTCGAGGACCTGGCGGACGGGTTGGCGAACTGGATGGACGAGAGGGGCTTCAAGCGCATCGAGGACTTCCGCGGCAAGGCGTTGCCGAGGGTCTCCGATTGGGGTGACCTCGATCTCAACTACAAGACGGTGGCGCAGATCGACGAGAAGCTCTGCATCGGCTGCCAGCTCTGCTACGTGGCGTGCCAGGACACCGCGCACCAGTGCATCTACGTGGGAGAGGCGAGCGGCGCCAGCGAGGGCGATTCTGCAGCTGCCGAGGCACGGGCCGCCGACGGCGCGCGTCGGGCGCTCGGAATCGCAGCCTCCGCCGGGCACGCGCCGACCTGGGTCCCGGAGCCGTTCCAGGTGCGCGGCGAGCCGATCCACACGCTGGTGAGCGGCCACGGCCTGCTCGGCGACGAAGCACGTGAGGTGCGCGTTCCTTGGGTCAAGCAGGACGATTGTGTCGGCTGCAACCTCTGCATGCTGGTCTGCCCCGTTCCCGACTGCATTACGATGGTCGAGCAGGACACGGGCAAGCCACCGATGAGCTGGAATCAGTTCCAGCGTCAAGCGCGCGACTGAAGCGTGACGTCACCCACAATCGACTCGCGGGAGGATTGAAATGCGTGATTTGCGCAGGCGCTTCCTCTGCGTGCTGCTCCTCGCTGGCGCGAGCGCGGCCAACGCACAGGAGCGCGTCATCGACCTGACGTGGCCATTCGACGCCGATACCGTCTACTGGCCCACGGCGAAAACGTTCGATCTCGACGTGGTCGCACGCGGCGAGACCCCAGGCGGCTATTGGTACGAGGCGAACCAGTTCTGCGCCGCCGAACATGGCGGCACGCATCTGGATGCGCCGTGTCACTTCGCCGAAGGGCGGCGCACCGTGGACGCGATCCCACTCGAGCAGCTGATCGGTCCGGCAGCTGTAATCGACGTGCGCCAGGCGTGCGCAAACGACCGCGACTACCGCGTGCAGGTGGCCGACATCCGCGCCCACGA
>CP070763.1:2852385-2857508 GCA_020349025.1 Candidatus Latescibacterota bacterium
CGCCTCGGCTCTCGAGATTGCGCGGCGCGATCCGCGCTCCCACATCGGCCTGGGTCTCTGTCAGTTGGTGGAGCGGCGCTATGACGAAGCGGAGCGCTCGTTCCAGCAGGCCCTGACGACCGGCTACGCCGAGCAGGAGCGCGGTCCGCGCTTGGCATTGGCTGCCGTGAAGCTCGTGCAGGGGGATGTGAAAACCGCCGAGTCGCTCGTGCGCGAGGAGCTCGAAATCGGTCCGCATGCGGAGTCGTGGCGCACCCTGGCTCTGGTGCAGGCCAATCAGGGACGCCTCGAGGATGCGCTCCCCGTGGCGGAGCGCTGCGTGGCGCTCGACTCGACGCGCGCGAGCCACGAGGTCCTGGCCTGGGTGCTCGTGGCCGGAGACTTCGACGTCGACCGCGGCATGCGCGAAGCGGAGCGCGCACTCGAGCTCCCGATTCCGGCATCCATCTCCGGAATCAACCTGCCGATCTGGCCGCCGGCCGAACACACGCTGGGCCTCGGCTATCTCAAGAAACAGCAAGCGCGAGAGGCCGCCGAGCACTTGCGCCGGGCTGCCGAGCGCGTGCCGGAACGAGCCTCGCTGCAAACCCACCTGGAGCAAGCCGAAGCGATGCTCGAAGGCACGCCGTAGGCCGAAGTCGCCGTGGGCCGCCGTGGCACCCTGCGATGTTGATCGCTAGTCGACGAGTACCAGTCGAACGCTGCGTGATGCCGCCGGTGTCTCGAGCTGCATGAAGTAGACGCCGGCGGGCGGAATGCCTGCATTCCACTCCCAGGCGTGCAGACCGGCGGCATGTTCGCGGCCGTGGAAGGCGTGGCGAACGACACGGCCACGCACATCGAAGACGCGCAAGCTCACGCGTGTCGGGCTCGATAGCTGGTACTGCAGGGTCACGCGATCCCGCACCGGGTTCGCCGGCAGGATGCGCGCTGTGAGGATCTCGTTCGCATTCGAACCGGCGCCCGCCGCAGCGGCCACCGGCGCGTTCTCGCTTCGCACCCAGAAGCTGTCGATCACGACGCCGTCGACGTTCTTGAAGTAGAAGCGCGCCAGGCGCGGATCACCACCGTAGTTGAAGGTCCCGAAGAGAGCACCGTAGGTGGCGTTCTGGGTGTCCGTGTAGATGCTCGCCCACCACGGCCCCGAGAGCTCCTGGTCGCGAATGCTCCTGCCACCGAGACCGGACACGAACACGAACGTGGCGCCGTCATCCTCGGCCGTCTCCAGATCGTCGTACGTGATGGCGAGCGTGTCGGAGGAATTGGCCACCGTCTGCGTCTCGATGTGACTGAGCAGATGCGTGCGGCTGTACGTGTGCGAGTGCGCCGTGGCCACGATTGCACCGCCACGCCTCGCCTCTTCGTACACCTCCCAACCCGTGTCGTCATCCTTCCCTCCCACCTGCATCAGCCGCATGCAACGATGCCAGCTGCTGATCCGCCAGATGCTGCTACTCTGCGCCAGCGTGTCGCGGATGTAGACAGCGTGGTCGCTCCCCCGCGTACCGGGACCGGTGAGGAGAATGTGGATCCCCTGGTAGACGAGCGACGACTTCACGCCGAGGTCGCCATCCCAACTGATGCCGAGTCGGTTCATGCGGGCCTGCATGAACGCCTGATAGCCACCCGGTCCATCGAACGCCGCCTTGTCGTGGTTTCCGATCGACGCAAAGTAGGGAAAACTCTCGCCCAGGTAGGCGTTGATCTGATCCTCCCACGCCTGCGGGTTGTCGGTGTAGTCGAAGTCGCCCGAGTGCACGACGGCGTCCGTGCCCTCGGCCACCATCAGGGTCAGGACATCCTGGGCGTCCGGCTCGAGACCCTGGTCAGCGATGAACGCAATCTTGAAATCGGTCGGTGTTTGCGCGCGGGCGGGACGGGGCGCGCTCGCCAGTAGACACAGCGTCGTGCTCGTGAAGATCAGCGTGGCGGACGAGACAGGGCGCGCGGCTCGTTTTGGACATCGCGTCGACATGTGGTCCGGCATGCTACCGGACGGGCTCGACGCGCGCAACGGATCAGGAGCGCAGCGACCCGGCGTTTCTCAGCGCAAGAGCATCATCCGGCGCGCGATGCTGCGGCCATCTGCCTGCAGTCGATACAGATACACACCCGAGGCCACGCCGTGTCCTTGCTGGTCTCGGCCGTCCCACACCACGGTGTGATCGCCAACCGCGAGCGCATCCCAGCTGAACACCCGCACACGGCGGCCGCTGGCGTCGACGACCTCGAGCCTGGCCGCGCCGGCGCGTGGGAGCGCAAAGCGCAACGTGGTCGCCGGATTGAAGGGGTTCGGATGGTTCTGATGCAGCACGAGAGTTTGTGCAGAACGCGGCGTCGCGTCGGTCGGCTGCGTCTGCGCTGTGGTGAAGACACTCTCGTTCCCCGAGAAGTCTACCGCCGTCACGATGTAGTGGTACGGACCGGGGGCATCGGTCCAGCTCGTCTCGGGCGTGGCGTGGACGAGCTTCGTCGGCTCCGGATCGAAGATCGGGTTCGCGTCACGATAGATGCGGAAGGAGCTGAAGTCTGTAGCCGTCGGTGGATCCCAGGTGAGCAAGTTACCGCTGGGGCCGTAGACCACGCTGAACGACTGCGGCGGCTCCGGCGCCAGGTTGTCGACCGAGTAGCCGCTGTCGGGAGGCGAGTCGAAGAAAACGAGCGGATCGGACGTGGCCGCGCGCACGAAGATCACTGTCCAGTGCATGCCGCCCGCGATGGTTGAATCTGCGAGCGTCGAGACGACGGCGCTGTACGAGGGCTCGCCGTGCGCGGGGAGCGCCGTCACGTAGTCCCAACCCGCCGCGAGAATCGTCGCATCGGAGAGCAGACCGGCGCGGTGCGCCTTCTCCTCGGAAAAGATCGCCGCCGGCAGCGGATCGATGCGCCGGAACACCTCGTATTGGACGATGGGCGAAGGAGAGCCTGCCGAGTCGCGGCTCGAGGCGCTGAAGGTGAGGCGGACCCGACGCCCCTGATCGTTGCCGACGTCGGCAAGGGTGGCAATCTGTGGCTCTGGGAAAGCGAACGGCTCGCACTCGTCCGGGACGCCGTTGCCGTTGGCGTCGTTCGAGGCGCCGGAGGTGATGTCGCACTCGTCGGGGACGCCGTTGCCGTTGCAATCGGGCAGGCTCACCTCGCACTCGTCCGGCACGCCGTTGCCGTTGCAGTCCTGGGACGTGCCGGCCGCGATCTCCTCCTCGTCGGCGACGCCGTTGTCGTTGCAGTCGAAGAAGCACTCGTCGGGCACCCCATCCCCGTCTGCATCGGCGGAAGTGCCGTTGGCGATGTCGTCCACGTCGGGAATGCCGTTGCCGTTGCAGTCGGGTGCGACGTCCCAACCGATCAGATCGAACGCCCGCAGGTCGTTCGTCGTCAGCTGCTCGCGATCGCCCTGGGCAATCGTCGGATCCATGATGCCGATGAAGAGGCCGCTCAGCTCGTCCGCCTTCCAGTGGCTCGCCTGACCGCCGTCTCCCATCAAGGCGCCGGTGGAGAGCGCCAGATCCTGGTCGCCGTCGTAGAGCACCTGGTTCGGCGCAGTGTCGCCCGCCGACATCACGCGCCGGCTCGTGGTGAAATCGGTGGCGCCATCGTCAGGGAGTAGCCGGTAGAGATCCAGCGTGCGTGGCGCCACCGTAGAGGGCAGCCCGAGCCAGCGGTAGAAGTCGACCGTGTCCACCTCGCTCATGAAGCCGAGGACGTGCCCGATCTCGTGCACGACGATGGCCTCGAAGTCGAACTTACCGGCATCGATTCCATCCGACGGGTCGAAGTCGAACTGGTCGAGCATGTTGCTGTTGAAGTTCATCGAGGCGTCGGCCGCCGGATCGAAGCTCATGTCGAAGCCAAGCGCGCGCAGGTTCGCCTTCGTGCCCGTGAGCTGGTGATTGAAGGCGAAGCCGGGGGGCATGAGCAGGCTGATCTCGGTGGAATCGGGCAGCTGCGTGGCGATCGCTTCGTGTAGGCCGGCGTCGGACACCATGGCGTTGCGGATCGAGTTGTAGTCGGTCACGAAGACCTGCGGCGACGTCTCACCCAGGACGCCCGCGCTCAACGGGATCAGGTCCGCGTCGATCGTCACCGTGACGTCGTCACCCAACCACGTTTCCCAGATGGCGATGGCGCTTTGCCAGGCTGTGAGCGCATCCGGCTGTGCCTGCAGCCCGGGCCCGGCGTTCAAGACGAACCCGGTGCTCGCGACGGCTGCAAAAGCGGAACGACTCTTGAGCCGCAACCCGTTTGCGGGCAGCTCGCCACGCACCTCGTTCAGTACGATCTGTTGGCCGCAGTGCAGCTCGCGCGCCCCCGCCCACCGGGGAAGCAGCGTCAGAAGGCCCGCCAGCACGATGGTGACGATGATGTGAAGCAGGACCGGAGCGAAGTGCACACGGGTCATCTCGGTGATTCCAGTCGGATCGGGTGATTGGGACGCTTTGGATTGGAGTTGGACGCAAGCGCGGGGCGCCGCAGCATCATTCTACCGCGTGCTGCGTGTGCGAACCAGACAGCTCGTGTGGCGGCGTAACGCCCGGTGACTCTGACGGATCACGCGTGCGTTCGATGCGTTGACGGCACCGACGTGCCGCCTCTCGAAGTGGTTACGCGCCACGCGCCCTGTGACGAGACGATCGAGAACGATGGGTGACGCAACGTTGCGCGAAAGCACCCGCGTCAGTTGGTGGGAAGGTCGTCGCGCGGATCGGGAAACGGGTCGAGCTCCTCGGCCAGCAGGCGCGCCAGCTCCTGCCAGCAGCCACCACAGTCGCCGCCGACACCGGTCGCAGCCTCGAGGAGCGGCATGCTGTTCCACCCCTCGCGGATCAGGTTGCGGATCCCGACCTCGGTGAGCCCCTTGCACTCGCAGACGATCATGGCCGCCTCCCGACCCGGCCCTCTTGGAGACCGGGTCTCGATCGGAAGCTCGGACGACCGGGCGCCCGCGTCAACCCGCCTGCGCACACGGCTACCGCAGTCAGCCGGCGCCTCGCAGAAGCGTCCAGATGCCGACGCCGATGAAGCCGATCCCCGCCACCCAGCTCAAGTAGCGCGGATTCACGCTTTGCGACACGACGGTTCCCACCAGGACGCCGAGCGCGGAGGTGAGTACCAAAGCGGCCGCG
>CP070763.1:2857608-2864228 GCA_020349025.1 Candidatus Latescibacterota bacterium
CGCGGGGCGCTTCGGGAGCTCGTACATTCTGACCTCCTGAGATGCGGCCGGACGCACTCCGGCCGCTGCTTGCGGAAGCTGCCAGCCACCAGTTGGACGGCTGGCGGTTCATCTGGGTTTCAGGAAGTCGGGGGGGGGAAGCTGCGGGGCGCGCGGGGCGCGGCAGCATCGCCCGCGCCGGAGCCTGGCGGCGGCGGCGCCCGTCCTCCGCGAACCTCGTGTGCGGCGGCGCCGCTCACGGGCCCGCCGAGTAACGGCCAGGCGCATAGCGCGCTCAGCGTGACTGCTCGGCACGCGGCTCCCGGCGCAACCCTCTGCGGCGCGTGACCCTCGTCCGCTCAGTCACCGTGACGCAGAGCCGCGTCGTGTCGACGACGCGAACCTGCAATCCCCACGGTTCCGGATCACTCGTTCTTCGTCACCTCTCGTACGCCACGTCCGCGCTACACGGTCGACCGCATCGTGAAGTCCACCTTCTGTGGCTTCGCGAGACGCTCGAAGTCGGCGTACGCCATCTGGATCAGCTGGCTGTGCGTGCCGGCGTTGAACGAGATCTTCTCGTCCTTGGTCAACGCCTCGGCCACGTACACTTTCATCCCATACAGGTTGCCGAACGGCGGCATCGCTCCCAGCTCGCATTCGGGGAAGCGATCGGCGAAATCCATCTCGTCTGCAAGCTCGACGGTGCGGGCGCCGAGAGAGTCGCGTAGACGCTGCAGGTCGATATGGAAGGACGCGGGCAGGACCGCCATGGCCATTTCCCCGTCGATGTTCACCATCACGGTCTTGGCCATGTCTTGACCCGGAATGTGTGCTGAAGCGGCAACCTCTTGAGCGGTGAACGCGGGTGAGTGATCGATGGTGACGTAGCGTACTTTCTTCTCGTCGAGGAACTTCTTCAACTTCGCGGTCGGCATGACGATCTCCTCCTCTCGCAACCAAGCTCGAGGAACACATACAAGCGAACACCCCGCGGGGCTCCGGTTCGCAATCCAAAGGAATCGTCGCGGCTTTCGCCTCAGCCCCAATCTACGCCTGCCACGGGGTGCATGGCAACGTCTGTCGTCGGCCGCATCCCCGCTCTAGGAGCGGCTCCCAGGCCGATGGCGCTCCTGCGTGTGCCTGCTCGTGCGTGTGCCTGATGGATCAACCCGCCCCGCGCGCCGCGCGACTGGCTCCTACATCGTCCTCGTGCTGGTCATCGCGCAGTTCACGCGCATGTTCCAGTTCGCCAACATGGACCAGATGATCGCGATCACAGGCGCAAACGGCCTGCGCGCCATGGGCTTCGAGGAGTTCCCGATTCCCTTCTTCATCGCGTTCGTCTTCATCATCGCTGTCGCAAACCTGTTCATGGGAAGCGCTTCGGCCAAGTGGGCGATCTTTGCCCCGATCTTCGTGCCGATGTTCATGTCGCTCGGATTTCACCCCGCGTTCACGCAGCTCCTCTACCGGCTGGGCGACTCCATCACCAACTGCGTGAGCCCGCTCTACCCCTACTTCCCGCTCCTCCTCGGCTGGATTGCCGACATGGACAAGTCGAAGGCGAAGGTGGGTACGGTTCTCTCCTAACTGATGCCGTACGCGATCTTCCTCCTCATCGGCTGGATCATCATGCTGGTTCTCTGGTACCTCGCCGGATTCCCGGTCGGCCCCGACAGTCCGATCCGCCTGGAGGGGTAGCGGCCGGCTCCTGGCCGATGCCTCAAAGCGCGGCGCCGCAGAACTTGCAATGCCGGGCGTCGGCGTCGTGCCCTTCGCGCGAGCACTCGCGACACGCCTGGGTGCTGACCGGCGTGCGTGTCGCGTGGGCGAGCTCGACGCTGACGATCCCAGTGGGCACGGCGATGATCGCGTAGCCCATGATCATGACGGCCGAGGCGATGAGCTTGCCGAGCACCGTCTGCGGCGTGATGTCGCCGTACCCCACGGTCGTCATCGTGACGATCGTCCAGTAGATGCTCTTCGGGATGCTGGTGAAGCCGTGGCCTTCTCCCTCGACCAGGTACATGACGGCACCGATGACGAGGACGAGCAGGAGCACCGTGGCGAGGAACACCGCGATCTTGCGGCGGCTGGCCCACAGCGCCGCACGCAGCTGCCTGCCCTCACGCAGGAAGTGCGCGAGTTTCAAGACGCGGAAGACGCGCAGCAATCGCAACGCCCGAATCACGAGAAGCGACTGGGTTCCGGGGAGGATCAAGCTCAAGTAGGTCGGCATGACGGCCAGGAGGTCGACCACGCCGTAGAAGCTGGTGGCGTAGCGAGCCGGCCGACCGACCGCGATCAAGCGCAGCACGTACTCGATCGAGAAGAGAATCGTGAAGGTCCACTCGGCGGCTCGTAGCAGCGCGCCGTACTGCTCACGCACGCTGGCGACGCTCTCCAGGAGCACTGCGGCCACGCTCAGCAGGATGGTGACGATGAGCAGCAGATCGAACGCCCTGCCGGCCGTGGTATCGGCCTCGAAGATCACCTCGTGCAGGCGAAAGCGCCAACCCTGCTCCGCAGAAGCGCGTTCCATAGGCGGCACTCTAGCGTAGATCGGCCGAGTCGAAAACCGGCGTGTTCGACGGCCACCGCGCGAGCTATACTGATCGAACCTCGCGAAGAGCTTCCGGCTCGAGCAGCGTCGCCGAGCCATCGCCACCACCCAAGGGAGTCTGCGATGCGTGTGCTCGCTCTTGCGCAATCCGCGCTCCAACCGTCCGCTTCGGCGCACGATTCTCGTTTTCGTGCCCTCCTTTTCCTTGCTGCTTTGTGCTGCGCACCCGGCGTCGCCGGCGCCATCGACTACCAGTTGCCGCCGCAAGTGATCCGCGACATCGTCGATGCTCCACTTACGCCGCACGTCCGTGTAAGCCCGACGAACGAATGGCTGTTGCTTCTGGAACGGCCGAGCCTGCCCGGCATCGCGGAGCTCGCCGAGCGCGAGCTGCGCCTGGGTGGCATGCGCTTCAACCCGCGCCTCAACGGACCCAGCCGCACGCGTCCCTACTCCGGACTCGCGTTCGTGCGCATTTCCGACGGCAGCACGCGGTCGATCACGGGCCTGCCGGAGGGCGCACGGCTCGAAAACGTGAGCTGGTCACACGACGGCTCGAAGATCGCTCTCACGCACACAGCCGACGACGGCATCGAGCTGTGGGTCGTGGACGTCGCAAGCGCCGAGGCCCGGCGACTGACCGGACCCACACTGAGCCTGACGTCCCGCATCGGGCCGAAGTGGGTGGGGGACGACGCTCTCGTTTGCACGTTGGTTCCCGAGAACCGCGGCGCCGAGCCGGAGGCACCCCAGGTGCCGACCGGGCCCGTGACGCAGGAGCACACGGGCAAGTCGGCGCCCGCGCGCACGTATCAAGACCTGCTCGAAAACACGCACGACGAGGCTCTCTTCGAGCACTACATGACCGCGCAGCTGGCGCGCGTGTCGCTCGACGGCGCCACGACCCTGATCGGGAAACCGGCGCTTCTTTGGGACGTCGATCCGTCGCCCGACGGACGCTATCTGCTCGTGGAAGCGCTCCAGCGTCCCTTCTCCTATCTGGTGCCCGCGTGGCGATTCCCGCGACGGATCGAGGTGTGGGACGGCAACGGCGCCGTCCGGCACCAGATCGCCGACCTGCCGCTCCAGGAGGAAGTCCCCATTGCGTTCGGCAGCGTGCCCACGGGCCCGCGCAACGTCGGCTGGCGCGCCGATGCGGCCGCGACCGTGACCTGGAGCGAGGCGCTGGATGGCGGCGACGCCGGGCGCGATGCCGAGGAGCGCGACCGTGTCTTCATGCTCGCTGCACCCTTCGATTCCGAGCCGCTGCCGCTCATCACGCTGGCGCTTCGCTTCGGGCAGATCACCTGGGGGCACGAGGGTCTCGCGTTGGTGCACGAGTGGTGGTGGAAGACGCGCATGCGGCGCACCTGGACGGTGCAGCCCGAGGAGCCGCAGGCCACACCCGTGAAGCTCTTCGAACGCTCGTGGCAGGATCGCTACAGCGATCCGGGGAACCCCGACATGGTCCGGAACGCCATGGGGCGCTGGGTGATGCGCACCGCCGGCGCCGGGCGCTCGCTCCTCCTCGTCGGAGACGGTGCATCTCCCGAAGGGGATCGCCCCTTCCTCGACCGCATGCACGTCGACACGCACGAGTCGCAACGCCTCTTCCGCTCCGAGCCGCCCTGGTACGAGAAGCCGATCCACCTTCTCGACGAGGAGGGCACGCTGCTTCTCACGCGCCGCGAATCGGTGCAGGAGCCGCCCAACTACTTCGTGCGTAACCTCGAGGATGGCTCGCTGCAGCAGCTGACCTCATTTCCGCACCCGACACCGCAGCTCGCCGGCATCCAGAAGGAGATGGTTCGTTATGCGCGAGCCGACGGAGTCGAGCTGACCGCGACGCTCTACCTGCCGGCGGAGTACCGCACGAGCGACGGCCCCCTGCCCATGGTGATGTGGGCGTATCCGCGCGAGTACAAGAGCGCCAGCGATGCCGGACAGGTGCGGAAGTCGCCGCACGCCTTCGACCGCGTTGGCTGGTGGTCGCCTCTCTTGTGGCTCACACAGGGGTTCGCGATCCTCAACGATCCGACGCTCCCCATCGTGGGTGAGGGTGAGGAGGAGCCGAACGACACCTTCCGTGAACAGTTGGTCTCGAGTGCGGCCGCCGCGGTCGACGAGGTGGTTCGACGTGGCGTGGCCGATCCGCATCGCATCGCGATCGGCGGCCACTCCTACGGCGCCTTCATGACCGCCAACCTGCTGGCGCACTCCGATCTCTTTGCAGCAGGAATCGCGCGAAGCGGCGCCTACAATCGCACGCTGACGCCCTTCGGCTTCCAGGCGGAGGAACGCACGCTGTGGCAAGCGCCCGAGGTGTACTTCCGCATGTCGCCGTTCATGCATGCGGAGAAGGTGGACGAGCCGATCCTGCTCATCCACGGCGACTCGGACAACAACTCGGGCACCTATCCGATGCAGAGCGAGCGTTACTACAACGCGCTCAAGGGGCTCGGCGCGACCACGCGCCTCGTCATGCTGCCACACGAGAGCCACGGCTATCGCGCACGTGAGTCGATCCTGCACATGCTGTGGGAAACGAACCGCTGGCTCGAGAAGTACGTGACGAAGGCAACACCACGCGCGGCCGAGGTCGAGGAAGCTGCGGCCCGCAACTGACCGGCACAGGAGGAGGAACGAACGCGCGGAGAAGCGCTTGACCGCGTTCGGGGTGCTTTCTAGACTCGCCGTTTCGCAGCGGCCAACCAAGCGTTGGGCGACGCGGCGCCGCCACCCCGTCAGGAGGCATCCGTGAACCAGACCCGCGATCACTGGGGTTCGCGGATCGGCTTCGTCCTGGCGGCTGCGGGCAGCGCCATCGGCCTCGGCAACCTGTGGAAGTTCCCCTACATCACGTTCGAGAACAACGGCGGCGCTTTCGTCCTCGTCTACCTCGCGTGCATCGCCATGGTCGGGCTTCCGATCATGATCACGGAGATCTTGATCGGCCGCAAAACACAGCTCTCCGCCGTGGGGGCGATGCAGTCGCTCGGGCCGTGGGGCTGGGTCGGTGGGCTCGGCGTCCTGACCGGCTTCGTGATTCTCGGCTACTACACGGTGATCGCGGGCTGGAGCCTGCGTTACTTCACGACCTGCGTCGGCTGGACGATGTCCGGCTACACGACGGGCGACTCGGGCCCGGACGCCTTCGCCGCCTTCACGGCTCGCGGCTCGCTGCAGGTGCTCCTCTCGGGGCTTTTCATGCTGGCGACGATGACCGTCGTCCTCAAGGGAGTCGGGCGCGGGATCGAGGCGGTGGCGCGCGTCCTTTTGCCGATCCTCTTCGCGATTCTCCTGGTCCTCCTCGGCAGTGCTATGACCATGGAGGGGGCGGGCAAAGCGCTTTCCTTCATCTTCGAACCGCGCTTCGACGAGCTCCCCATGTCAGGCGTTCTCGAAGCCCTCGGCCACGCCTTTTTCACGCTCTCGCTCGGCATGGGCGCCATGATCACGTACGGCTCCTACATGCGGCGCTCGGAATCCGTCGTGCGTTCGGCGCTGATGGTCGTCGTCCTCGATACCCTGATCGCGCTGGTGGCGACGGTCACGATGTTCTCGGTCGTCTTCTCGGTGCCCGGCCTGAGCGACAGCATCGGCCGCTCCGCCGTCGGCATGCTCTTCATCACGCTCCCGGAGCAGTTCTACACCGTGGTCCCGTTCGGCGGGATCCTGGCACCCCTCTTCTACGTGCTGGTCGCTTTTGCCGCGCTCACGTCTACGATCTCTCTCCTCGAGGTGATCGTCGCCTACTTCATCGACCAACGCGGGATGCCTCGCAACGGCGCAGTCATTCTGGTCGGGTTTCTCACCTTGGGGCTCTCCACCCTGTGCGCCCTGTCGCTCGGCGCCGTCGACGGCTTGAGCAGCTTCAGCTGGATCGCGGGGAAGGAGGGCGTGTTGAGCCAGCTCGACCACCTGGCCTCGAACTGGTTCCTGCCGCTCGGAGGCTTCTTCATCACGCTCGTCGCCGGCTGGTTCGTTTCGCGCGACGAGCTGCGCGCGGAGCTCGTGGATGCAACGACGCCGGGATGGTTCAACTTCGAGGTCTGGCGTTTCTTCGTCCGCTTCG
>CP070763.1:2864328-2954703 GCA_020349025.1 Candidatus Latescibacterota bacterium
GGCGTCTTCTGGACGCGCAGGCGCTCGGCGAGGCGCCGCGCGACGCGGCGCGGCAGCTTCGCGAGCTCGCGGAGGACGTCAAGGAGCGCGAAATGGAGCGGCGACACACTTTCATCGGCAAGCCACCGCGCGAGTCCCAACCCTCCGAGCCCGCCGCGGCGGCATCCGATTCCGATGCCGTCGCCGACATGAACGAGGCTCCGGACGAGCCCGATTTCGAGCGCTTTCTGCGCTACGTGCGCTCACTCAAGCATTGAGGAGAGGGCGTGCGAGTGCTCGTCCTGCAGGGGCCGAACTTGAATCTGCTCGGCAGTCGCGAGCCGCAGGTCTACGGCACCGAGACACTGGCCGCCATCGAGGCCCGCCTGCGGGAGAAGGCGCGCACCTGGCACGACCTCGAGCTGCAGTTCTTTCAATCCAACTCGGAAGGGGAGCTGATCGACTGGTTGCACGGCCAGGCTCCGAGTGCGCACGCGCTCATCCTCAACCCGGGAGGACTGGCACACACGAGTGTCGTGCTGCGCGACGCCGTCGCCGCGATCGGCTTGCCCGCGGTCGAAGTGCACATCTCGAACATCTTCGCGCGCGAGGAGTTCCGGCAGCGCTCGCTGTTGGCAGGAGCGTGTCTCGCCACGATCAGCGGCCTCGGCACGTTCGGATACGAGGCGGCGCTCGAAGCCTTGGCACGGCGAGCGGAGCTCCGGCGCCGTTCTTGAGTGCGGTGCTTGCCGCCCGACGTCAGGGTGTGATACAAGGCGCTGTCTGCCCGAAAGCGGGTGCGCACCAGGGAGATTCCGTGGCTTCGACCGCCGACTTCCGCAATGGAATGGTCCTGAAACACAAGGCCGACTACTGGAGCATCGTCGAGTTCCAGCACGTCAAGCCCGGCAAGGGTGGCGCCTTCGTCCGCACCAAGCTGAAGCGCTTGCGAACCGGCCAGGTGGTCGAGGAGACCTTCCGGGCCGGAGAGAAGTTCCCCGACGTGAGGGCGGAGCGGCGTTCCTACCAGTTCCTCTACTCGAGCGGCGACGAGCACCATTTCATGAACATGGAGACCTACGAACAGCTCGCTTTGGATGAAGCGGTCATCGGCGACGCGCGGCTCTTTCTCAGCGACAACCAGCAGGTCGAGCTTCTCAGCATCGAGGACAAACCGATTTCCATCGAGGTTCCAGCCCACGTGGAGCTGCGCGTGACGGAGACGGAGCCCGGCGTTCGCGGCGATACGGCAACCGGCGCACAGAAGCCGGCGACCCTCGAGACCGGCCTGGTGGTGCAGGTGCCTCTGTTCATCGAGGTGGGTGAGGTGTTGCGGGTCGACACGCGCACCCGCAAGTACCTCGAACGGGTTTCCTGAAGCTTCTGGCCTGGAGGCGTTGCGCATGCGTGACGGTCGCATCGAGTACCTGATCCGACTCGTCGAGAAAAGCGACATCACGGAGCTCGAGATCACCGAGGGGTGGGGGCGCAAGATCCGCATCTCGAAGCAGGGCGCTGCAGCACCGGTCGCCCTGCATGCGCATCCGGCGCTGGGCGCGCGCACGCCGAGCGCGTCCGAGGCGGAGGAGGCCGCTCCACCCGAAGCGGAGACGAGCGCGGCGGAGAAGAACCTCGTGCAGGTCGTGGCTCCCATGGTCGGAACCTTCTACCGCGCTTCCGCTCCCGGCGCCTCTCCCTTCGTCGACGTCGGCAGCCAGGTCGAGCCGGGCCAGACGCTTTGCATCATCGAGGCAATGAAGATCATGAACGAAATCGCCTCGGAGGTGCGTGGCAGCGTCCGCAAGGTCCTGGTCGAGAACGCCCAACCGGTGGAGTTCGGCCAGACCCTGTTTCTGATCGAGAGATCCGCCTGAGCCATCCGGCTTCCCACGCCCCGCTCTTCGCCTGCTCCATCTCGATCTCGATGCTGGTGTCCTTCTTGCAGTCCCAGCCTGGGTTTCGCTCCAAATCGTGCCCTCTGGAGGTCGCACGTTGAAGATCCGGGCCATTCTGGAACGCATGATTGCCTTGAGTGCCTCCGATCTGCACCTCAAGTCGGGCATCCCGCCGGTTGCGCGGGTGCATGGAGTCTTGACGCCTCTGGAGTTTCCGCCGCCGAAGCCGGCGGACCTCGAAGAGGTGGCCGAGCAGGTCCTCACACCGGTGCAGCGCGACATCTTCGAAACCACGCGGGAAGTGGACTTTGCGTTCGGTGTTGCCGGCCTTGCACGTTTTCGCGCCAACTTCTTCGTGCAGCGCGGTTCGATCTCCATGGTCTTCCGGCACGTGTCGACGAACGTACCTCGGCTCGAGGATCTGTGTCTGCCGCCGGTGGTCGCCGACCTGGCGCTGCGCCGCCGCGGCTTGATTCTGGTCACCGGCACGACGGGGAGCGGCAAGTCGACCACGCTTGCCTCCATGATCGGCCTGATCAACCAGTCGTTGCCGGTGAACGTCATCACGATCGAGGATCCGATCGAGTTCCTTCATCGCGACATCCACGGCTTGATCCAGCAGCGCGAGGTGGGCACCGACACCGTCAGCTTTCACGAAGCGCTGCGTCACATCCTGCGCCAGGATCCCGACGTCATCATGATCGGCGAGATTCGAGATCGCGAGACGATGGAGATCGCATTGACGGCGGCGGACACCGGACACCTGGTGCTGTCGACGCTGCACACGATCGATGCGACGCAAACGGTCAACCGCATCATCTCCTTCTTCGAGCCGCACCAGCACCAGGAGGTGCGCTATCTCTTGTCCTCGACGCTCCAGGCGGTGATTTCGCAACGCCTCATCGCGGCGCAGGATGGCTCCGGGCGGGTGCCCGCCGTGGAGGTGATGGTGACCACGGCGTCGATTCGCGACTACCTGCAGGATCCCGAGAAGACCGCGCTCATCCGCCAGGCCATCCAGGATGGCGTCGTTCAATACGGCATGCAGACCTTCGATCAGGCTCTGATGAAACTGGTGAGCGATGGCACCATCACCCAGGACGAAGCACTGCACGCGAGCTCCAACCCGCACGAGCTGGCGCTCCGCCTCGGTGGCATCGAGGCCTCCAGCGACCAGTCGTGGAATGCTTTCGAGGGCACTCCGGTACCGCCGGGCGCCCAGAAGCAGACCTCCGGCAAGTCCCCCTTCTGATCCAACGATTCTCCGTCGGCTTCGATCTGCTAGACTGCCGCCGATGCTCAAGAAGATCCTGATCGCGAACCGTGGCGAGATCGCGCTGCGAGTCATCCGTGCCTGCAAAGAGCTCGGCATCGACACCGTGGCCGTGCACTCCGAAGTGGATGCCGATTCCCTGCACGTCAAGTTCGCGGACGAGAGCGTTTGCATCGGGCCGAGCCCCGGCAACCAGAGCTATCTGCGAGTCCCGAGCATCCTCGCGGCCGCCGAGATCACCGGCGCCAACGCCATTCATCCCGGTTACGGATTCCTCGCCGAGAACGACCACTTCGCATCGGTCGTGCAGTCGAGTGGACTGGTGTGGATCGGTCCCCAGCCGGACGTCATCCGGCGCATGGGCGACAAGGCGGAGGCGCGCCGCATGATGCAGGCGGCAGGCGTCCCGGTGATTCCGGGCAGCGAGGGTGTGCTCGCCAGCGTCGACGAGGCCGTCGGCGTCGCCCGCGAGATGGGTTTCCCCGTCATCGTCAAAGCCGTCGCGGGTGGCGGCGGTCGCGGGATGCGTGTCGCCCGCGATGCCGAGGAGCTGCGCGCGGCGGTCCCGACGGCACGCGCCGAGGCGGAGAAAGCGTTCAGCAACCCGGACGTTTACATCGAGAAGTACCTGGCGCGACCGCGCCACATCGAGGTCCAGCTCCTGGGGGACAAACATGGGAACGTTGTGCACCTGGGAGAGCGCGATTGCTCGCTGCAGCGCCGGCATCAGAAGCTGATCGAGGAATCGCCCTCTCCCGCCGTCGACGCCAAGCTGCGCCAGCGTCTGGGGGAGACGGCCATCCGCGGCGCGCAGAGTGTCGCCTACGATTCGGCCGGAACCATGGAGTTCCTCCTCGACGAAGATGGTCGTTTCTACTTCATGGAGATGAACACCCGCATTCAGGTGGAGCACCCGGTGACCGAGCTGGTGACGGGGATCGACATCGTCAAGGAACAGATCGCGGCAGCGGCTGGAGAGAAGCTCGGCTTCAAGCAGTCTGCACTGCGCTTCACGGGTCATGCGATCGAGGTGCGCATCAACGCCGAGGATCCGGGAGCGGGATTCCGCCCCTCTCCCGGAAAGGTGGAGTTCCTGCACATGCCGGGTGGCATCGGTGTACGCATCGATTCACACGTCTACCAGGGATACGAAATCAGCCCGTGGTACGACTCGCTGATTGCCAAGCTCCTCGTGCACGGGCGTGATCGCTCGGAGGCGCTCGCGCGTCTCGAACGTGCTCTGGCTGAATGTCTGATCCTCGGCATACGAACGACGACCGAGTTCACGCTCGATCTCGTGCGCACGCCGATGTTCCAGACCGGCGACGTCACGACACGCTCGCTGGAGTCCTTCCTTGAAGAGTACGATGCCGCCGCTGAAGGCGTCTGAGTCGTCTGGACGCGCCGCGCGCGACGCAACGTGCTGCCGTTCCCTACACCAACATCCGCTCCAGACATGACGTGCGTGTTGTTCCACTTGCCGAGACCGACGGCATCTGCAAGAGTGCCCGGTGCGTTGTTGCGGCGTGGGCAACGGCGAAGACGGGGTGATGTGATGGGGGAGAGGTTTCTGCGCGGGTTCGTCCTCACGGCGCTCTTCATATTCTTCTCCGTTTCCTGGGTCGTCTACGACCCGTTGCAATGGCCCGCACCGCTCACCTGGAGCTCGCTCACCAGCACGACACATCCGTGTGGTCCCCTCGGTCTTCTCGTGGCGCACGCAGCGGTTCTGCTCTTTGGGCGCGCGCTCTCGATCCTGCTCCTTTTCGCCCTCGCTCTTCTTGGTTTTGCGTCGCTTGCCGGTTGGCCGCACCGCCGCACCCTCTCCCTGCTCGCACGCCCGCTCGGGATCGCCGCGATCGCCACGGCCGCGGCTGACCTCGCCGCCGGTCCAGGTGCCGGCGGGCTCCTGGGCACTTGGGAGCTGCAGCTCCTCGGTTCGCTTCTGGGTCGGGTCGGCACCACGATCCTGCTGGCCGCCGTCGTTTCGATTCTCTTGCTGCGTTACACCTCACCCATCCTGCGTCCGCTGCTGCCGCGAACCGTCGGAATCCGGCTCCGGGCGCAGGAAGCGAGGCACAGCGCCGTGGTGTTCTGGAACCGTCTGCTCGAGGACGTGCGCTCGCTGTGGCAAGCAGACGCGGACGATCTGCCGCAGCAGGACGCCGTGACCGAGCAGCCTGGGATCGACTCGGAGGAGGAGTGGCTGCCACGTGCGGGCGCCCGTGTAGGCGCGGTCGTCGAGGCGACGCCGCGAATTCGCGACGTGCGGCAGAGCCCGAAGCCGCGCGTCGTGGAGGGGGCGAGCGCTTTGCTCGCGTCCGAGAAGCACCGACTGCGGGCGAGCGCGCGTCTGAGCACGCACTTCGAACGTCCCGCCGTCGAGATCTTGAACCCGGTCCCGAAGCCGGTGGCATCCACCCGCGACGAAGATTATCTGCAACAGTCGCGTACGCTCGAAGAGAAGCTCGCCGACTTCGGCATTGGTGGGCGCGTGGCCGAGGTGCAGCCGGGCCCGGTCATCACCACCTATGAGTTCGAACCCGCCCCCGGAATCAAGGTGAGCCAGGTCACGAGCCGAGTCGACGATCTCGCCATGGCGCTCCGGGCGCAATCCATCCGCATGGTGGCCCCGATTCCAGGTAAGGCCGCGATCGGCATCGAGATTCCGAACCCGACCTCGCAGATGGTGTCACTGCGCGAGATCATGGAGGCATGGAGCGACGATCTTCGCGTCGGCCCCCTGGGGCTTGCCCTCGGAAGAACGGTGAGCGGTGAACCGTTCTTCGCCGATCTGGCGAGCATGCCGCATCTCTTGATCGCCGGTGCGACCGGGGCCGGCAAGAGCGTCTGCATCAACGTGCTCCTGTGCAGCTTGCTGCTCCGCCACGATCCCAACGAGCTCAAGCTGATCCTGATCGACCCGAAGATGCTCGAGCTGAACGCCTACCGCGAGGTTCCGCACCTGCTCCACCCGGTTGTCACCGAGCCGAAGGAGGCGTACAAGGCGCTGCACTGGCTGACGATCGAAATGGAGCGACGCTATCGCGAGCTCGCGCGCGCCAGCGTGCGCAACATCGTGGGCTACAACCAGAAGGCGAACACGGGTCAGCTGCACGACGACGAGGGCAGGCGCCGCGAAGCGCTCCCCTACGTGGTCGTCATCGTCGACGAGCTCGCCGACCTGATGATCCAGGTGGGAGGGGAGATCGAAACCCCGATCGCACGCCTGGCGCAAATGGCGCGCGCCGTCGGCATCCACCTCGTGCTCGCGACCCAACGCCCCTCCGTCGATGTCCTCACCGGCGTGATCAAAGCCAACTTCCCGAGCCGGATTGCCTTCCAGGTCTCGTCGCGCGTCGACTCCCGCACGATCCTGGACGCAAACGGCGCCGAAATGCTCCTGGGGCGCGGCGACATGCTCTTCCTCGCGGGCGGCCGGCCGGCACCGATTCGACTGCACGGGGCATTCGTCAGCGTCGAGGAGTGTGAACGCATTGCGGAGCACTGGCGCTCCTTCGGGCAGGGCTCCGGCGAGCTCGACTTCGAGGAAGCGCGCGCCGCTTCGCTCGATGCCTCTGCCGACGATGACCTCTTCGAATCCGCACGCGAGCTGGTGGTCACCACGGGTGTGGCGTCCGTTTCCTATTTGCAGCGACGCCTCAAAGTGGGCTACTCTCGAGCCGCCCGAATCATGGACATGCTCGAGGAGGCGGGGGTCGTCGGTCCTTCCGCCGGCGCGCGCGGGCGCGAGATCCTCGAGCGTCCCGAGAACCTGCCCCAGAGCGTCGAGTAGCCCCTGCATGTCACACGCCGCAACGACGAGCTCTCACGACGGTCGTGCGTCGAATCCGCTCGTCGGATTGCGCTTCTACATCGATTCCCTCGGTTGCGCCAAGAACCTCGTCGACTCCGAAGCCACGCTCGGCATCCTGCTGTCTGCCGGGCTGGAGCGCAGCGCCACGCCGGAGCAGGCGGAGCTGCTGCTCGTGAACACGTGCGGCTTCCTCGAGGCGGCGCGCGAGGAGTCGGTCCAGAGGATCCTGGAGCTGGCACAGCTCAAAGCGTACGGGCGTGCGCGGCTCCTCGCCGTTCTCGGTTGTCTCGTGTCACGCGCACCGGAGGAGCTGGCTGAGGCGATTCCCGAGGTGGACGTGTGGCTCCCGGCCGGAGCGCACGCCGAGCTCGACGTACGCCTGCGCCACATACTCGCGGCGCGACCTGCGTCGCCACTGCAGCTTGCGACCGATCGTTCTGGGAGCGGTCGGGCGCCACTCGGAGCTTTTGCAGGCTTTGGGGCTCGCGTCCTGATGACGCCATCCCACACGGCGTACCTGAAGATCTCGGAAGGGTGCAGCAACACGTGCAGCTTCTGCTCCATCCCGTTGATGCGTGGCACGCAACGCAGTCGCAGCATCGAATCACTCGTGCGCGAGAGCGAAGGGCTGGCGGCGTGCGGCGTGCGTGAGTTGCACCTGGTGGCGCAGGATCTCACGCACTACGGATTCGATCTTCCGGGCAGGCCCGATCTCCTCGACCTGGTGCGCGCGCTCGCCGGTGTCGATGGGATCGAGTGGCTGCGCCTGCTCTATGCCCATCCGAGCCATTTCACTCCGCGCATGCTGCAACACCTGTTCGAAACGCCGAAGGTCGTACCCTATCTCGACATTCCGGTGCAGCACGCATCCGCTCGCATCCTGCGCGCCATGCGCCGTCCCTACACGCCCGCACGCGTGCGCGCCCAGCTCCACGCACTGCGTTCGCGGCAGCCCGAAATCACTCTGCGCACCACGGTGATCGTGGGTTTCCCCGGTGAGACCGAGGTGGAATTCGGCAAGCTCCTGCGCTTCGTCGAGGAGATGCGCTTCGATCGTCTCGGGGTGTTCGCGTACTCGCGAGAGCCGGGAACGCCCGCCTTCGACCTGCGCGGGCGCCCGCGCCGGCACACCGTCGCACGCCGCATGCACGAGCTGGTGGAGTTGCAGCTGCACCTGGCGGGGCAGCGCTCGGCGCAACGCGTGGGGACACGCACACGCGTCCTGGTGGATTGCCGTCTGGACGCCGCGGCGATGGCTGCGGAGGCGGGCGGCGCCTGTGCGAGGGGGGCGGTGGCCGTGGGCCGCTCGGCGGCCGAGGCTCTCGACATCGACGGCGCCATCTACCTGGACGGTGACGTCGGAGTGCTCGAGCCGGGAACGTTCGTCGACGTCGAGATCACGCGGGCAGACGTCTACGATCTCCGCGGGCGCCTCCTCCGAGCTCCTTCGAACGCTTGAACTCCTTGCTGTAACATCGGTTGGAGTCGCTCGGGAAATCCCTTTCCCTTGACTTGGCGCGACCTGTGCTCCAGCCTTGAGGAGGGCCGTTCCTGCGGGCCCGATGCCTGCCGTGGGAGGCGAGAGACGTTGCTGCGAGATCGCAGACTCGCACCCCTTCTCATGGTGCTGGTTGGGGCCGCTTGCCACGTTCAGGTGGCGCGTGCCCAGCTGCAAACCCCCACGAACTTCGATGTCGTTCGCGACGCGGCGCGTCTGGCGTCGGAGGAGCTCGTGGAGAGCTTGCACGACGCCAACGTGTTCGCACCGGTGGTGCTGCGCAGCGTCGGCGATCACGACGGCGGCTTCCTCGTCGAGAGCACGCTCAGCTCGGTCTTGACCCAGGCCGGCTACGTCGTCCGTACGCGACCCGATTCCACCGGGCCGCTCCTCGAGTTCGAAGTGGTCGACCTGGGTGTCGCCTACACGCGTGTGTGGCGGCATGCGTGGCTGGGTGACAAGAAAGTCGAGCGGCAGGCGCGCGCACGCGTCTTCGCGCGCCTCATCGATCAGGAGAACGCCAACATCGTGTGGGCGCAGCAGGGGGAAGGCAAGGTCGTCGACGAGGTTCCGCACGAGGAGTTGGAGGATCTGGAGGAGCAGGGGGGCGCGCCGTACCTGCAGGCAACTCTCCCACCGCGTCGCTGGAACCGGGTCGTCGAACCGATCGTGGTGACCGGCATCGTGGTGGGACTGATCGTCCTTTTCTTCTCCAATCAGGACACTTCGAACTGACCGCTACCGGGAGAGACGCGTGGAAATCCACAGCGTGTTGGCGCAGGGTCGCAACCTCATCGCCGCCGGGCGCTACCGCGAGGCGGTTCGGGCCTTGCAGCACGCGGCGTACCACCGGCCGGAATACCCGGACGTCCACAATCATCTCGGTGTGGCGTTGTCGCTGTTGGGCGAGGCACTGCGGGCGGAATCGCACCTGCAGCGTGCCGTGGAGATCAACCCGGAGTACGCCGAGGCACACCTGAACCTGGCGATCCTCCTCTTCGAGCGCGGCTCCTACCACGCAGCCCGTGAGCACCTGCGCGAGTTCGACCGACTGGTGCGGCGTGGCGACGCCGGACTGCCCGATGCAGCGCTCGACGACCTGTCGAAGCGCCACGCGGCGCTCGCCGATTGCTACCGGCGCTACGGTCTGCTCGAGGAAGCGGAAGCTCAGATCGTGCAGGCGTTGCACCTGCGGCCGGCGTACTGCGATCTGCGTTTGCGTCTGGCCCGTCTCCTCTTCGAGCGCGGCAAGCTGGAAGACGCAGAGGAGCAACTCCAGCGCGTTCTTCAACAACGGCCCGAGTACGACGAGGCCTTGCTGTTGCTGGGTCGGATCGAGCTCGAGCGCGGGCGCGAAGATGCCGCTCGCGAGGCGTGGATTCGCGTGCAGAACGGCGCGGCTGCGGTGCAGGCGCGCGCGTTCGTCGACAGCCTCGACGCCCGGCGGCCGTCGGCGCGCATCGAGGCTGCTGGCGATCCACCCCCCGCGGGCTGGCGAACGCCATGACGCTCCGAAGCGGGATCCGGGTTGGTGACGTCGCCGCCGCTGCGACAGCGCTGTCATGAAACGGGGAGCCACGGCGAACCGATGAAGTACCGCATTCACACTGCATCGAAACTCGTGTGCCTGATGGCGGCCGGAGTCCTCGTTGTGGCAGCGAGCGGCGGTTGCGGAATGCCGCGTGTGCGCGTTTCGAAGGACTCGGAACGCTACGACTTCGAGGTGGGTCTCGCCGCCTTCAAGGCACGCCACTATCTCGATGCGCAGACGTATCTGAAGCGCTTCCTCGATCTACACGCAGGTCACGCAATCGCCGACTCCGCACAGTTTCTCCTCGGCTTGTCGCAGTACTACGGGCGCTCCTACGCCGAGTCGTCGGTGGAGTTCGCCATCCTCGTGCGCGAGTTCCCGCGCAGTGAGTTGCGCGACGACGCCGCTTACTACGAGTGCCTTTCTTATCATGCGCAGATCCGCCCGCCCCAGCTCGATCCCACCTTCGCGCACCGCGCGCGTGGTTGCTTCAACGAGTTCCTGCTGCGCTATCCGGACTCTTCCTACGACGAGGAGGCCCGCGAGAAGCTGCAGGAGATCGCCGATCGGCTGGCGGAGAAGGAGTATCGCCTCGGGGTCATGTGGTTCAATCTGAAGCGCTACCGCGCCTCACTCGTCTACCTCGACGAGCTGCTGCAGAAGTTTCCCGGCAGTCGTTGGGTGCCGGAGGCGCTGTTGTGGAAGGCGCGGGCGCACGAGAAGCAGTGGCAGTTCGAGGAGGCGATCAAGTCGTACGAAGCTCTGGTCGAAGGATTCCCGGAGCACCAGGCCGGGAGAGAAGCGCAGCGCCAGCTGCAGCAGCTTCGCCGCAGGTTGCCGGAGCTGCCAGCGGCCGACTCCGACAGCCGAGCCGCGCGCGAGCCACAATGAACACGCGTTGGGGCATGTTCGGGGGCAGCTTCGATCCGGTGCACTACGGACACCTCGTCGTTGCCGAGCTGCTGCGCGAGCTCGAGCGCCTCGATGGCGTCCTTTTCATCCCCGCATGGCGCTCCCCGCACAAGTCGCGCACGCGCGCTGCGGGTGCGCATCGGTTGGCGATGCTGCGCCTGGCGCTGCGCGGCAACCCCGCACTGCGAGTGAGCGCCGTGGAGCTGCGGCGCGGCGGACCCTCCTACAGCATCGACACCGTGCGCAGGTTGCGGCGCCGCTGGGGGCGGCGCCCGACGCTTCTCCTCGGCGGCGACGCCTTGCTCGATTTGTCGAAGTGGCGCGAATCGGACGCCCTTCTGCGCGAGGCGCGCGTCGTCGTTTTCGCGCGCCCCGGCGCCGAGGCGGCGGCGCGCCGCGCGCGTGCTCTCGGCTTGCGTTACCACGAAGTCGCGCTATCGTCGGTGTCGAGCTCGACGCTTCGACGCATGCTACGGCGCGGCTTCTCGATCCGCTACCAGGTGCCCGAAACGGTGCGGCGGTACATCGAGCGTCACTCCCTCTACGGCAGCGGTGCGGCCCGGAGATCCAGATGAACGTCTTGCTGCTCGATGGGACGGGGCTGGCCTACCGTTCCTACTTCGCCTTCGTGCGCAATCCACTGCGCACCGCATCGGGCGAGGAAACGAGCCTCGTGTTCGCCTTCGTCAACACGCTTCTGCGCATGCTCGAGCGCTATGCTCCCGGGCGTGCGGCCGTCGTTTTCGATCCCCCAGGGCCCACGTTCCGGCACGACATCGATTCCCACTACAAGGAGGGGCGTCCCCCGATGCCGGAGGGGATGGCGAAGCAGCTCCCGCGACTGCGCCAGACGCTGGAGGCGTTCAAGCTGCCGATGCTCCAGGTTGCGGGATTCGAAGCAGACGACGTCATGGGGACGCTGGCGCGGCGTTTCGAGCGGGAAGATGCCGACGTCTACCTGGTCACGGGGGACAAGGATTTCCAGCAGCTGCTGTCGCGGCGCATCCGGATCGTGCGCCTGCTGCGTAGCGGCGGCGAGTCGGAGGTCGGGCCGGCGGAGCTGCAAACGGAGCTGGGCATCGCGCCGCGGCAAGTCGTCGATTACATGGCACTCTGCGGCGACAGCGTCGACAACATCCGCGGTGTCCCCGGAGTCGGTGCAAAGACGGCGCAGGCACTGATACGCGACCACGGCTCGCTCGACTCCATCTACAAGAACCTGGAGACGATCCGCGGCGCCGTGCGGCGCAAGCTGGAGGAGGGGCGCGAGAACGCGATGTTGGCCCGAGAGCTGCTGCGTATCGTCACCGACGTGCCGCTCGAGCTCGAGGAGCAGGCTCTCTCGTGGACGCAACCCGACTGGCCGCGGCTGCGCTCGATCCTGCGCGAGCTCGAGTTCTTCCAGCTCCTGCGCTCGCTGCCGAGCGAGTCGATCGCGGTGGCGCAGCCGCAACTCGAGGTGATTGGCTCGGTCGAGAGCCTGGAGCGGGTCGTGACCGCGCTGCGCGAGCGCGAGGTCGTGGCCCTGCACGTCGAGCCGACACGCGACGAGGCGGGAAGTCCCGCCGTATTCGGCATCGCCATCGCCGCGGACGCGGCGCGCTCCTGGGTCGTGCCGCTGGCGGCGCCGTCGCCCCAGCTGCAGCTGGGAGAACTCGCCCTCGAGGCGACACCGACCTTGGCGCTCGGGCTGGAGTTGGTCGGAGAGCACCTCGCACCGCTCCTCGACGACGCAGGGGTCGTCAAGGTGGGGCATGACCTCAAGACGCTGCTGCATCGTCTCGAGCCGGCTGGGATCACACGCCTGCAGCGCGGCTTCGACACCATGGTGGCGGCCTACGTCCTCAACCCGGCACGGCGGTCGCATGCTCCGGAGGCTCTGCTGTCGGAGCTTCTCGATCAGCGCCTGCGTTCGACGGCGGAGCTCTTCGACCCCAAAGAGCGCGCGCGCGATCTGCGCTCTCTGCCTCGCGATGAGATCATGCGTCACCTCGGACAGCACGCAACCGCCGTCTGGGGACTGCACCAGCCGCTGCGCGAGCAGCTGGCAGCGGAGCGGCTGGTGCCGCTGTTCGACGACATCGAGATGCCTCTCGTCGACGTGCTGTTCGACATGGAACGCGTCGGCGTGAAGGTGGACGTGGCGCTCCTCGGCGAGCTGTCGCAGGAGCTGGAAGCGCGCACCGACGCACTGGCGGAGCAGATCTACGCGCTCGCGGGCCGGCGCTTCAACATCCAGTCGCCGCGGCAGCTGGGCGAGGTGCTCTTCGACGAGCTGCGATTGCCGCACGGTCGACGCACCAAGACGGGGTGGAGCACCGACAGCGACGTCCTCGAGCGTCTGCAGTCGGAACATGAGCTGCCGCGTTGCGTGCTCGAGTTCCGACAGCTGGCGAAGCTGCGTTCGACCTGGACGGAAGCCTTGCCGCGTCTCGTGCGCGCGCGCAGTGGCCGGATCCATACCCATTTCAACCAGACGGTCGCGTCGACGGGTCGGCTCTCCTCCTCCGATCCCAACCTGCAGAACATTCCGATCCGGACCGAGCTGGGACGCCGCATCCGCACCGCTTTCGTCGCCGACGGCGCGGACGTGCGCCTGCTCTCTGCCGACTACTCGCAGATCGAGCTCCGAATCATGGCGCACCTGTCGCAGGATCGCGGCTTGATGCAAGCCTTTCGCGACGGCGGAGACGTCCACACGCTGACGGCGGCGCGCATCGCGGGGCGCGCGCCGGCGGAGGTGACCTCTCCGGAGCGCGCCGCCGCCAAGACGGTGAACTTCGGTGTCATCTACGGCATGGGGGCGCGTGGTCTGTCGCAGCAGCTGGGCATCGCACTCGACGAGGCCCGCCACTTCATCGACGAGTACTTCGCGACCTACCCGGGCGTTCGCCGCTACACGCAGGACGCGATCCAGCAGGCGCGCACTCAGGGGTTCGTCACCACCCTCCTCGGGCGCCGGCTGGTGTTGCCCGATTTGCAGAGCGGGCACCCCGGGCAACGCGCCGCTGCGGAGCGCGTGGCGGTGAACGCACCGATTCAGGGGAGCGCCGCCGACCTCATCAAGACCGCCATGGTTCGCGTCCATCGGCGGCTGCGCCAGCGCGAAATGCGGGCCCGCATGATTCTGCAGGTGCACGACGAGCTCCTCTTCGAGGCTCCGCAGGCGGAGCTCGAGCTGCTCGCTGACATCGTGCGCGTCGAGATGGAGGGCGCCATGCAGCTATCCGTACCGATCGTGGTCGACGTTGGTGTCGGACGCGACTGGGCCGAGGCGCACTGATGCGGATCTACGCCGTCGTGGGTGGCATCGCCGCTGGCAAGTCGACGGTGTGCCGGATGCTTGCCCGGCGCGGAGGCCGCATCGTGGACCTCGACCGCATCGGCCACCGCGTGTTGCGTTCCGAACGCGTGCTTCGGCAATTGTCGGCGCGCTTCGGGGCTGATATCGTAGGCGCCGACGGCGAGATCGACCGCCGCGTGCTGGGACAGCGAGTCTTTGGCCGGCCGCAAAAGCTGCGCGCGCTCAACGCCATCGTGCATCCGGAGATCGGGCGCCGACTCCGGCGGCGTTTGCGCGACCTCGAGCGCGACGGTGCAACCTTCGTCCTGATCGATGCCGCACTCTTCCTCGACGTCGACCTGGGCTTGGACGTCGATGCGGTTGTGGCGGTGACGGCTCCCGCAGCCGTGCGCCGCGAGCGTCTGCAGCGTCGCGACGCGCTGACCGCGGAGGAGGCGGACGCACGCCTGAGCAGCCAGCCACGCGTCGGCGTCTGGACGCGGCGCGCCGACTTCAGGATCGATACACGAGGATCGCTGCAAGATCTCGAGGAACGTGTTGAAAAGGTCTGGCGGCAGATGCAACGTCAGCGGCGCCGCGGACGCAAAAGGGGAGGCTCGTGATGGAGAAGGCGATCGCAATCGAGGAGCTGCAGGTGCGGCTGGATCACCTGAAGGAGTGTCTTTGATCTGCCGCGACTCGAAGGTGCTCTCGCCGAGCTCGAGAAGCGCATGGCGGCAGCCGATTTCTGGAACGACACGGCGGCGGCGCGCCGCACCATGGAGGAAGCGAAGCGTCACCGTATCTGGCTCGAGCCGGTCGCGGGCTTGCAGGCCCGGCTGCACGATCTTGCGGAGCTCGCAAGCCTCGCTGCGGGGGAGGGGGATACCGCCACGCTCGAGGACGTCCAGAACGACCTGCGAAGCGTGGACGCCGAGCTGCAGCAGCTGGAGTTTCGCCTCATGCTCGGCGCCGAGGATGACGCGAAGAACGCGCTCCTTTCCATCCATCCGGGGCAGGGCGGCCTGGAGTCGCAAGATTGGGCGGAGATGCTCCTGCGCATGTACACGCGCTACTGCGAGCGTCACGGCTGGGAGTACGACACGCTCGACCTGCAGGCGGGCGAGGGTGCCGGGATCAAGGACGCCACGATCGAGGTGCGTGGCGAGTACGCGTACGGCTATCTGAAGGCCGAGAGTGGCGTTCATCGGCTGGTCCGGATCTCCCCCTTCGATGCCAATCAACGGCGGCACACCTCGTTCGCATCCGTTTTCGTCTATCCCGAGATCGAGGAAGACGTGAAGGTGGAGATTCGCGACGCCGACCTGCGCATCGACACCTTCCGCGCCAGTGGTGCCGGCGGGCAGCACGTCAACAAGACGAGCTCCGCGGTGCGCATCGTGCATCTGCCGACGAACATCAAGGTGGAGTGCCAGAGCGAGCGCTCGCAGCATCGCAATCGCGACAGCGCCATGAAGCTTCTGCGCGCACGCCTCTACGCCCACTACAAGCAGCTCGAAGAGGAGAAGCGCGCCGAGCGTGAGCCGGAAAAGAAGGAGATCGGCTTCGGGAGCCAGATCCGCTCCTACGTCTTCCAGCCCTACACGATGGTGAAGGATCACCGCACGTCGATCGAGAGTGGCAATCTGCAGGCGGTGATGGATGGCGACCTCGATCGCTTCGTGGAGGGCTATCTGAAGTGGGCGAACGAGGTACGACAAGGTCCACGCCAAGCGTAGGGGGAGCGGATGACACGAGCGGAGCATGCCAACGAGCGCATCGAGAGGCTGGAGGAGTGGCGGCGTCGCGGCGTGCAACCGTATCCGTACGCCTTCGAGCGCACGCACGCCACTTCGCAGGTGGTGGAGCAGGAGTCCAGTCTCGGCGAGAACCCGGTCTCCATCGCCGGCCGCATCATGACACTGCGCGGACACGGCAAGACTGGTTTCGCGCACGTCCAAGATGGAAGCGGCCGAATCCAGGTTTATGCTCGACGTGACGATCTGGGTGCAGAACGCTACGCAGAGTGGCAACTCCTGCAGGTGGGCGACCTCGTCGGCGTGCGCGGTGAAACTTTCCGCACGCGCACCGGCGAGCTGACCATCCACGTGCGCGCCTTCGAGCTGCTGTCGAAGGCGCTGCGACCACTTCCCGACAAGTGGCACGGCCTGGCGGACAAGGAGGTCCGTTTTCGTCAGCGGTACGTCGATCTGATCGTCAACCCGCAGGTGCGCGAGGTCTTTCTTCGGCGCACGCGGGTTCTCGCACTCCTGCGCCGGGAGCTTGCCGATCGTGGCTTCCTCGAGGTGGAGACGCCGGTCCTGCAACCGCTCTACGGCGGCGCCTCGGCGCGTCCCTTCGCGACCCACCACAACGCCCTCGACATCCCGCTCTATCTGCGCATCGCACCGGAGCTCTACTTGAAGCGGCTCCTCGTCGGAGGCTTCGAGGGGGTTTTTGAGATCGCGCGCAACTTCCGCAACGAAGGAATGGATCGCAGCCACAGCCCCGAGTTCAGCATGCTGGAGCTGTACGTGGCCTATTGGGACTACGAAGACATGATGCGCTTGACCGAGCAGCTCGTGGCGCAGGCGGCGCGTGAGACGACGGGAAGCAGCGACGTGCGCTACGGCAAGCTCGAGCTCGACTTCTCCCTGCCCTTTGCGCGCCTCTCCTACATGGGGGCGTTGGAGGAAGCCGTGGGCCAACCGCTGCACGACCTCGGGATCGCATCTCTGCGCCAGGAGGCGCGGCGTCTCGGCGTCGCGGTGGAGCCCGACGCCGGGCGCGGAGCCACGCTCGAGGCGCTCTTTGCGGCCCTGGTGGAGCCGCACCTGGTGCAACCGACTTTCGTGATCGACCATCCGAAGGAGATCTCCCCGCTCGCCAAGGACCACCGCAAGCACGCGGGACTGGTCGAGCGCTTCGAGCTCTTTGCTGCGGGAATGGAGCTGGCCAACGCGTTCTCGGAGCTCAACGACCCGCAGGAGCAACGCCGGCGCTTCGAGGCGCAGCTGGAGCTGCGTCGCGGTGGCGATCTCGAAGCGCAACCGCTCGACGAGGATTACTTGCGAGCGCTCGAGTACGGGATGCCTCCCGCGGGCGGGCTGGGGGTCGGGATCGATCGTCTCGTGATGCTCCTCACCGACAGTAACTCGATCCGCGACGTCGTGCTCTTCCCACCGCTGCGACCCGAGTCGCCGGCGCAGGCCGTGGACGACACCGAGCCCCCGGAGAGCTGAAGTGCACTACTCCTGGAAGGTCGGCCTGCGCTACTTGCGGCCGAAACACAGACACTTCCTGATCTCGGTCCTGACGACGATCGCGGTGGTGGGCGTGATGTTCGCGGTCGCAGCACCGGAGGTCACGCTGTCGGTGATGAACGGGTTCGAGCGTGAGGTGCGCCAGCGCATCGTCAACACGAACTACCACGTTTTCGTCCTGGCACGTTCGGAGTTTGAAGAGGTCAACGTGGTGCTCGAGAACCTGCATGATGTTCCCGGGGTCGAATCGGCGTCTCCTTTCGTGCGGCGCGAAGGGGTGCTCAGCTTCTCGGGGGGCGGCAGCGTCACGCAGCGCTTCCGCGGCTGCATCATCTACGGTGTCGACGCCGAAAAAGAAGCGCAGACCACGCGCGTCATTCAGGCGGTGCGCCCCGAGTTTCTCGGCTTCGACACCGACCTTCTCGACGAAGTCGACGGCCGCCACTACCCCGGCATCGTGCTCGGCGTCGAGCTCGGACGCGAGATGTTCCTCAGCCTCGGCGACGTGGTGACAGTGGCTTCGCATCGTGACGCTCCGGAGCGCGTCGAGGATTTGGACGAGATCGAGTTCGCACCGCGCAACTTCCGCGTCGTGGGATTCCTGAACTCCGGCTTCTACGAGTTCGACTCGCAGCTGGTCTTCGTCGACCTGCGCGAGGCGCAGGACTTCCTCGGCTTCGAGGAACGCGTCACCGGGATCGGCGTGCGCGTTGACAACATCGGCAAAGCCGATCTCGTTGCGGCCGAGATCGATGCGAAGCTCGGGCCACGCTACTACACCAACCATTGGAAGTACATGTTCCGCAACATCTTCACGTGGATGGAGACGGAGCGGAAGCTGATGCGTTTGCTGTTCGGGCTGATCACCGCGATTGCCATGGTCACGGTCGTGGGGATGTTGACGATGATCGTGCTGGAGAAGCGCAAGGCGATCGGCATTCTCAAGGGGATGGGGGCGTCGAACGCGGGCGTGATGGCCATCTTCATGATCCACGGCACGGTGATCGGGGGGCTCGGCGCGCTCTTCGGCAACGTGCTCGGATGGGCCGTCTGCCAGGCCGTCGACCGCATCGGCATCGAGCTGCCGGGAGACGTCTACATCATCGACAGCCTGCCGGTGCAGATGCAGAGCCTCGATTTCGTCACCGTGTCCGCAGCCGCCCTGGTCATCTGTTTCGTGGCGACGCTCTACCCCAGCTGGGAGGCGGCGCGCCTCGACCCGGTCGAGTCGATCCGCTACGAGTAGGCGCCCGCTTGCGTCCACGCAGGCCGCAGGCGTAGATTGAGAAGTGGAGGCAACCTGGCTTGGGGCCAGTACTTAGGGTCGCCGGCTTACACAAGTCCTTCGGGCGCGGTGCGGCGCGCCTGGAGGTGTTGCGCGGCGTGGATCTGGAGGTCGATCGGGGCGAGCTCGTCGCGGTGGCGGGGACTTCCGGAAGCGGCAAGAGCACGCTGCTGCACATCCTCGGCGGGCTCCTGCACCCGGACGCGGGACGGGCCATTCTCGCAGGCGCCGACGTCTATGCGATTCCGGAGCGCGCCCGCGCGCGCCTGCGCGCCCTGCGCGTCGGCTTCGTCTTCCAGATGCACCACCTGTTGCCCGAGTTCACGGCGCTCGAGAACATCATGTTGCCCGGGCTGATCGCGGGGCTGCGTGAATCGGAGGCGCGCCGTCGCGCTTTGGAGCTCCTCGAGTGGATGTCGCTGGCGGATCGCGCCGGGCACCAGCCGGGGGAGCTTTCGGGCGGCGAGCAGCAGCGCGTGGCGGTATCGCGTGCGCTGGTGAACGCCCCCGACGTGGTCCTCGCCGACGAGCCGTCGGGTAACCTCGACCCGTCGTCGAGCGAGACACTGCACGAGTTGCTGCTGCGTCTGTCCCGGGAGCGTCAGCAGGCGTTCGTCGTGGCGACCCACAGTCCCGGCCTGGCAAAACGGGCGCAACGCACGTTGGTTCTCAAGTCGGGCAGGCTGGAGCCGTTGGCTGCGGTGGAAGAGTGGCTATGAGCAAAAAGAGCGCGTGCGAGCTGTGCCACAAGAACCCGGCATCGCTGCACTTCACCGAGATCGCCGACCGCAAGGTGTCGAAGCTCTTCATCTGCCGGCAGTGCGCCGAGCAGCGCGGACTCCTCGAGGAGCCGGAGGTCGAAGAGCTCATGTCCTCGATCTCGAAGCAGGAGCCCGACGCGACGCAGGAGGAGCGTCCCCCCTGTCCCCGCTGCGGTCTCGACTTCGAGGTGTTTCGACAGCGCGGACGTCTCGGGTGTCCCGAGTGCTACGACGCCTTCGGCGAAGAGCTCGTCCCGATCCTGCGCGAGATCCACAAGCAGGTGCAACACACGGGGAAGCATCCGCGTGGTGGACAGCTCTCCGATGCGCGCTGGCAGCGCCTCTCCGGCCTGCGGCAGGCGCTCGACCTGGCCGTGCGCACGGAGGACTACGAGCGCGCGGCGAAGCTTCGCGACGACATCCGTCAGCTCGAAGAGACCCCCGACGACGAGACGCAGCGCCGGCCGAGCGAGGACGGCGCGCCCGAGCCCGGGGAGGGTCCCGCATGAAGGCCGTCCGCGATCTTCTGCAGCGGCCCAGCATCTGGCTGCGGCTCGACGGACCGGAGAGCGACGTCGTGCTTTCGTCGCGCATCCGCTTCGCGCGCAACCTCGCCGGACGACCGTTCCCCGAGAGTGCCAAGCCGGACGTGCGTGCCGAGCTTCTGCGCGAGATTCTCGAGGTCACGCGCGGCGTCGAAGCCTTCCAGGATGAGCTGCGCTTGCGCCTCGAGTCCCTCGAGCCCTTGGAGCGCCGACTTCTGGGGGAGCGACAGCTCGTGAGCCAGGAGCTCGTCGACTCTCCCGCTCATCGTGGTGTCGTCGTGGCGGCCGATGAGAGCGTTTCCTTCATGGTCAACGAGGAAGACCACGTGCGTATCCAGTCCTTCTGCAGCGGCCTCGATCTACAACGCACCTACGCGGCGGGCGAGGCGGTCGAAAGTGCGCTGGACAAGCGCTTGGATTTCGCCTTCAGCGACACGCTCGGGTACCTCACGGCCTGCCCGACGAACACCGGCACCGGGATGCGCGCTTCTCTGCTGCTGCACTTGCCAGGACTGGTGTTGTCGGACAGGATCGAGAAGCAGCTGAAGCAGCTAGAGCGACGTACGGTCAACGTGCGCGGCTTCCATGGGGAAGGCAGCGCGGCAATGGGGAACTTCTTCCAGGTTTCGAACGCCGTGACGTTGGGCCCGAACGAGGAGGAGATTCTGTCGCAGCTGCAAGAGGTCGTGCACGATCTGATTGCGCACGAGCGCACGACCCGTGACGAGCTGTTGTCCAGGGCACGGACCTTGCTCGAAGACCGGATCTGGCGTTCTTTCGGGGTCCTGAGCCATGCCCGAACGCTGAACGCTCAGGAGACGCTCCATCACGCCTCGGTGCTCCGTCTCGGCTGCAACCTGCGCATCCTGGATCTCCCCGCCGATCTGGCGCACGAGATCCTGGCTCTCGGTCAGGACGCCCACACCGAGGCGTTGGCCGACCGTGACGACGGTGAGCTGCAACGTGGTGTGTGGAGAGCCGATGCGATCCGGAAGAAATTGCGGGGCTCGCAAAACTGATGTTATAGTCGCCCCGGTTTCTGGAGGCCGACGATGAATGATCGATTCACGGAACGCGTCAAGAAGGTTCTCTTCCTCGCGAGAGACGAGGCGGGTCGCCTGCAGCACGACTACATCGGCACCGAGCACTTTCTCCTCGGCATCGTGCGAGAAGGTGAGGGAATTGCCGCGAAGGTGCTGCAGAATCTGGGGCTTTCCTTCGAGCAGATCCAGCAAGCGATCGAGAAGATGGTGGCTCCGAGCGGCGGCACGCTGACGATCGGCGAGATCCCCTTCACGCCGCGCGCCAAGCGCGTGCTCGAACTCTCCGTCGAAGAGGCACGACTACTCGGCCACAACTACATTGGCACCGAGCATCTCCTGCTTGGCCTGATCCGCGAGGGGGAAGGGGTCGCGGCGCGCGTTCTCATCGAGCTCGGCGCGGATCGCAAGCGCGTGCGCGAAGAGACACTGAAACTGCTGGGCGGTATCGGCAGTGGAAGCCGTGCGAGCAAGAAGGAGAAACGCGAGACGCCGGCACTCGACCAATTCGGCCGCGATCTCACGACGCTGGCGGGCGAGGGCAAGCTCGACCCGGTGATCGGGCGCGAAAAAGAGATCGAGCGCGTCGTGCAGGTGCTGTCGCGCCGCAAGAAGAACAATCCGGCGCTGATCGGCGAGCCGGGTGTGGGGAAGACGGCGATCGTCGAGGGCTTGGCCCAGCGCATCGTCGCCAACCGCGTCCCCGAGCTGCTGAAGGATCGCAAGCTGGTCACTTTGGACCTCGCATCGATCGTAGCTGGAACGAAATACCGCGGTCAGTTCGAAGAACGCTTGAAGGCGGTGATGAACGAGATCCGCGAGTCGGAAGACGTCATCGTCTTCATCGACGAGCTGCACACGATCGTGGGCGCTGGCGGCGCCGAAGGAGCGATCGACGCTTCGAACATGCTCAAGCCTGCCTTGGCGCGCGGGGAGCTGCAGTGCATCGGCGCCACGACGCTCGACGAGTATCGCAAGTACATCGAGAAGGATGGCGCTCTCGAGCGGCGCTTCCAGCCGATCTTCGTCAATCCTCCCACCGAGGACGAGACCATCAAGATCATCTTTGGTCTGCGCGACAAGTACGAAGCGCATCACCGCGCCAAGATCACCGACGACGCGGTCGTCGCGGCCGTGCAGCTGTCGCAGCGCTACATCAACGACCGCTTCCTGCCGGACAAGGCGATCGACGTGATCGACGAGGCGGGCTCGCGCGCACGCTTGTCGATCAGCAGCATTCCCAGCGGCGTTCGCGAGCTGGAGCAGAAGATCGAGCAGGTCTCGAAGGAGAAGGAGTCTTGCATCCAGGCGCAGGAGTTCGAACGCGCGGCCAGCTACCGCGACAAGGAGAAGGAGCTGCGCGACGAATTGCGCCAGATTCGCGAGGAGTGGCAGGAGAAGCGCAAAGAGCAGGAGGCGATCGTCGACGGCAGCGACATTGCCATCGTGGTGGGCGAGATGACCGGCATCCCGATCTCCAGCGTGGCGGAAGCGGAAACGGAGAAGCTCCTGCGCATGGAGGATGAGCTCAAGAAGCACATCATCGGCCAGGAAGACGCGGTCAAAGCGGTGTCGCGCGCGGTGCGACGCAATCGCGCCGGGCTGCGCAATCCTCGCCGCCCGATCGGGTCGTTCATCTTCCTCGGCCCGACCGGCGTGGGCAAAACGGAGATGGCAAAGGTGCTGGCGCGCTTTCTCTTCGACGACGAGGAAGCAATGATCCGCGTCGACATGTCGGAGTACATGGAGAAGTTCGCCGTCAGCCGCCTCATCGGTGCACCGCCCGGATACGTGGGCTACGACGAGGGGGGGCAGCTCACCGAAAAGGTGAGGCGCAAGCCGTATGCAGTCGTGCTCCTCGACGAGATCGAAAAGGCGCACCCGGACGTCTACAACATCCTGTTGCAGGTCATCGAGGATGGTCAGCTGACCGACAGCTTCGGGCGCCGCGTCGACTTCAAGAACACGGTGCTGATCATGACCTCGAACGTCGGTGCTCGACAGCTGAAGGCGGGTCAGGGTCTCGGCTTCGCCAAAGAAGAGGGCGAGTCGTACACGGACATTTCCGGCAAGGTCCGAGATGAAATGAAGAAGACCTTCAACCCGGAGTTTCTCAACCGGATCGACGAGACGATCATCTTCCACCCGCTCGGCAAGCCGGAGATGCGGCAGATCCTGCGCATCATGACAGCCGAACTCGAGAAGCGTCTCGACGATCTCGAGGTGCATTTCGAATTCACCGATGCCGCGCAGGAGTTCCTGATCTCGCAGGGCTTCGATGCCAACCTCGGTGCCCGGCCGCTGCGGCGCGCCATCCAGACGTATCTGGAAGACCCGCTCTCCGAGCGCATGCTGGTCGGCGAGCTGCAGCGCGGCACCAAGATCCGCATCGATGCCAGCGACAACCAGCTGCTGTTCGAGGTGGAGAGCAGCGGGGTCACCTCCTGAGGGAGCCGGCCCGCGCGCGAAAAGGAAAACGGCCCGCTGCCCCTGACGGGGCTGGGCCGTTTTTTTAGGGCTGTCCAACAGAGGGCATCCATCGCTACCTTAGGTGTTGAAGGGGGTGGGGAGTGGCTTCCGACGCTTCGAGGTGAAAAGACCCAAGTTGTTGATTGTGAATGAGATCCGGTCCGTTCCGCGGCACGTTTGCGTGCTCGCGCTGCTGATCTCCGGGGCGCTGCCGGGCGTCGTGGGGGCGCAGGTCGCCCCCTCCGCGGCCTCGATGCGCGTGGTGCGGATCGAGGTGGAGGGCAACCAGAAGGTGCCGACGGCCAGCGTGCTGCAGTGGTTCGCCGTGCGCCCGGGCGATCCCTTCGACCCCCGACGTGTGGCGCGGGCCACGAAAGCGCTCACCGAGAAAGGGCGGTTCGCCGATGTTCGTGTGGAGGGGGAGCCGGTCTCGGACGGCGTCGTTCTCTACGTCATCGTCGAGGAGTATCCGCGTCTCTCCGAGGTTCGCATCGAAGGGGCAAACAGGATCAAGGAGTCGGACCTGCGCGCCGAGATGGCCCTGGGGCCGCGCACCTTCCTCACTCCCTGGCAGCTGCGGGACGACGTGGAGAAGGTAACGAAGCTCTACCGCGACAAGGGCTTCTACAGCGCCTCGGTGCGCGACACCCTGCTGACGACGGATACGGGCGACTTCGCGCTGCTGTTGCGCGTCGACGAGGGGCAGAAGGCTTCGATCCAGAGCATCGCCTTCGTGGGCAACAACAGCCTCACCGACAAGCGCTTGCGCAAGCAGATGGAAACAAGCGAAGACGGCTTCTGGGGCGGCGGGGATCTCAAGGCGGACGTTCTGCAGCAGGACTTCGAAAAGATCGTTCAATTCTACCATTCGCATGGCTACCTCGACGCTCGCGTGGCGAAGCACGACATCGCGCTCGGCGACAACGGCCGCGACCTGACGTTGACGATTCACGTCGACGAGGGTCCGCAGTACGTCGTCGGCACGGTGGACTGGATGGGGAACACGGTCTTCCCCGACCCGGCGGTTGGCCGCGTCGTGCAGCTGATCGAGGGGCAGCCGTTCAACCAGGCGGCATTCGAGGCGACGACCCAGGCCCTGTACGAACTCTACCAGGACAAGGGCTACTTCTATTTCACCGCAACCCCGCGGCGCGACGTGCGCGGGCAGGTCGTCAACGTCACGTACATCCTGCAGGAGGGGCAGCAGGCGCGCCTCAACCACGTGCGCATCGTCGGCAACACCAAGACGCACGACAAGGTGGTCTTGCGTGAGTTTGCGCTGCTGCCGGGGGATACATTCGATCGCTCGCGCCTGACACGCTCGCTGCGTGACGTCTTCCAGCTCGGTTTCTTCGAAGACGTCAACATCCCGCCCGAGGGAATCCGTCCGCGCGACGATGGCAGCGTCGACGTCGACCTGCGCGTGGTCGAGAGACAAACCGGGCAGCTGGGCGCGGGCGCGGGCTACAGCGCGGTCAATGCGCTCACCGGTTTCTTCGAGATGGCGGAGACGAATCTGTTCGGCACCGGGAAACGCCTCTCGTTCCGCTGGGAGTTCAGCAGGAATCGCAACGACATCAACTTCAGCTACACGCAGCCGTGGGTCTTCGATACGCCGACGACACTGACGCTCGATCTTTTCAATTTCTCGGGGCGCTCGAACATCAACGCCTTCTACCGCTCACGCCGTCTCGGCGCGGGCGTGCGCGTGGGGCGCCGGCTGGACATTCTCGACTTCACCACCGCCGCCGTGCGTTTCCGCGCCGAGCGCGTCACCTTCACCGACTTCTCGTCGATCATTCCCGACTCGACACGCAACAGCCTTTCCAGCGGCCAGCGACGCATCAGTGCCGGCTTCACGCTGCGGCGCAATTCGACCGACAACCCCTTCTTCCCGAGCAGTGGCACCGATGCTTCGCTGAGTATGGATCTCTTCGGCACCTTCCTCGGTGGCGATCAGAGCTACCTCGATTCCGCACTGGAGCTCTCCTGGTTCCAACGTGTCGGCCTGTCCAAGCTGACACTCGCCTTACGCACGCGCTTCGGGTTGCTGCGCGGACTCGAGAACCGCATCGTTCCGAACGACGAGCTCTTCCGCCTTGGTGGCGTGTTCTTCAACGGCGTCCGCGGTTACGACGAGTTCGAGATCGTCCCGGAAGGCAATGCCGCCTTCGACGGCGGTCAGGCGATGTCGATCTTCGTGGCGGAGCTTCGCTACCCGTTCACGCCGCGAGTGCACGGGGCGGTCTTCCTCGACGCCGGCAACACCTGGAACTCGTTTGGAGAGGCTGATTTCTCCAATTTGCGCAAGGGCGCAGGCCTCGGTCTCCGTATCGAGGTGCCGATGCTCGGTCTGATCGGCCTCGACTATGCCTACGGCTTCGACCGTGTCGACGCGTTGGGACGCAACGCGGCAAGCTGGAATTTCCATTTCCGATTCGGCAATCTGTTCTGACCCTGGAAAGCAGTTGAAGAGAGCCTACAGGTCTGGAAAGAGGTCAGAGCGAGACGCCCCACATCGACCTTTGGATGGAGAGTACGGGCTTATGAAGCAAATCTTGCCAACCCGCCTGTTTTCTGCGACCATGCTGAGCTTGGTCGCTGCGGCCATGGCCCGGCCGCTCGCGGCTCAGGAGATCAAGCTGGGATTCGTCGACTACGAAAAGGCGCTTCGTGCGTACGTCGGTTACGCGGACATCGAAGCGCAGTTCGAAAGGCAACGGGAAACGTGGAATCAAGAGCTGGATCGACGTTCCCGCGAGCTCAAGGCCATGGAGGAAGACTTCAGGGCCCAGCAGCTCATGCTGAGCGACGAGAAGAAGCGCGACAAGCTCGTCGAAATGGAAACACGTCAAGGCGAGCTCGAGCGCTACTACCAGCAGATCTTCGGGCCGGGCGGTGAGGCCGCGCGCAAACAAACGGAGCTGCTCCAACCCATCCTCGACAAGATCCTCGCGATCGTTCAGGAGATGGGCGAGCGGGAGAATTTCACGGTGATCTTCGACAGCTCCAGCACGGGAGTCATCTACGCCGAACCGGGCGTCGATCTCACGCAGAAGATCATCGACCTCCTGAACGCCTCCGAGTAGGTGTTCGGGGGGTGGAGTGCGGGCCACCCGCCGATCCCGAGGAATCAATCCATGAGCGTCAACAAGACGGTTGCGCTGGCGCGCAAGCTGCGCCGTGAGCCCCTGTGCCTGCGTTTGTCGGAAATCGCCGCCATGGTCCAGGGAGAGCTCGTCGGCGCCGACGATCCATGGATCACCGGCCTCGCCGGCATCCACGACGCGAACGAGGGGGATCTCACCTTCCTCGGCAACCGGCGCTACCGCGCGGGGCTCGCGAAGAGCCGTGCCAGTGCCGTGTTGGTCGATCGCCAGGAACCCACGCGGCTTCCCGCAGTCCGGGTAAACGACCCGGCGATGGCTTTCGCGCTCGTTCTGCAACACGTCGGCGCAGCGACACGCGTCGAGTACCCGGCTGGAGTGCACCCGACCGCGGTCATCGGGGACGGCGTTCAGATTGGGAGCGAGGTGTCGATCGGTGCCCACGTCGTGCTCGACAACGATGTCGAGATCGGCGACCGCACGACGATTCTGCCGGGCACAGTGATCCTGCGCGAAACGCACATTGGCAACGACTGTTTAATCTATCCCAACGTCACCATTCGCGAGGAGACGATCATCGGGGACCGCGTCATTGTGCAATGCGGCGCCGTGATCGGGAGCGACGGCTTCGGCTTCGTCTCCGATGGCAGTCGATTGCACAAGGTCCACCATATCGGCCGGGTCGTGCTCGAAGACGACGTCGAGGTGGGGGCGAATGCATGTATCGATCGCGCGACCACGGGCGAGACGCGCGTCGGGCGCGGCACCAAGATCGACAACCTCGTCCAGCTGGCGCACAACGTCAAGGTGGGCGAGAACAGCATCCTCTGTGCTCAGGTCGGTGTCTCCGGCAGCACCGAGATCGGCAATCGCGTCAAACTGGCGGGGCAGGTTGGTCTCGTGGGGCACATTCGGATCGGTGACGACGCCGTCGTCGGCGCCCAGGCTGGTGTCGTCAAGTCCATCCCGCCGCGCACGATGAGCTCTGGGTACCCGGCTCGGCCGCACGCGCGGGAGTTGCGCCAGCAGGCGGCTCTCGTGCGCTTGCCCGAGCTGCTGGAGACCGTGCGCGATCTGCGTCGTCGGCTCGAACGTCTCGAAGGCGGGGATTCGTGATCGGGCAGCAGACGACGATCGCACGAGCGTGCAGCTTCGAAGGTGTCGGGCTGCACACGGGTGCAAAGACCTGGATGCGTTTCCTGCCGGCGCCGGAGAACAGCGGCGTCGTCTTCCGTCGCGTCGACGTGGATCCACCCGTCGACATCCCGGCCCGCGTCGAGTTCACTCCCGAGATCAGCGACGTCCCGCGCAACACCACGCTGGAGAAGGAGGGCGTGCGCATCCACACGGTCGAGCACGTGCTCGCCGCGGTCGCGGGGCTGGGAATCGACAATCTGGTGATCGAGATCGACAAAGACGAGCCCGGGGAGCCGAGCGACGGCAGCTGCGTCCCCTTCGTCGAGGTCTTGCGCGATGCCGGAGTCGTGCGCCAGCATGCACCGCGCGCGGTCTTCGAGGTGCGCGACCCGGTGACGCTGCGTGACGGCCCGGTGGAGCTGACCGCGGTTCCGTACGACGGTTTCCGCATCAGTTTCACCATCCACTACGACAATCGTGTGATTGCGACACAATACGCCAGCCTCGACATCGACAGCGAGACCTTCGTGCGCGAGATCGCGCCCGCCCGCACCTTCGCGCTCAAGAGCGACGTGGTGGAGCTGCGCGAGCGCGGGTTCATCCGCGGCGGCACACTCGACAATGCCGTGGTCGTGGATGAAGAACACATCATGAACGACGTGCCGCTGCGCTTTCCGGACGAGTTCGTGCGTCACAAGATCCTCGACCTGGTGGGCGATCTTTCCCTGCTCGGACGACCCGTGCGCGGGCACATCATCGCGGTGCGCTCCGGACACCAGACGAACGCGCAGTTCGTGCGCCGTCTGCTGGCCTCCTTCAACGCGCGGCCGCGGCCAAGCGTCGAGCGCAAGGGCGTGTTCGAGATTCAGGACATCCTCGACATCATGCCGCACCGCTACCCGATTCTCCTGGTCGACCGCATCCTCGAGCTCGAGGATCGCAAGCGCGTCGTCGGCATCAAGAACGTCAGCTTCAACGAACCATTCTTCCAGGGTCACTTTCCGGGCCACCCGGTCATGCCTGCAGTCCTGATCATCGAGGCGATGGCGCAGTGCGGAGGCGTGCTGCTGCTGAACTCCGTCGACGATCCCGAGCACAAGTTGATGTACTTCAGCGCCATCGACAAAGCACGCTTCCGCAAACCGGTGCGGCCGGGGGATCAGTTGCGTCTCGAGCTGCAGTTGCTGCGCTTCGGGGGCTCCTTCTGCAAGATGGAAGGAAGAGCGCTGGTGGATGGCGAGGTGGTCGCCGAGGCGATCCTGTTGTCTTCGCTCGTCGAGAGGTCGTGATGTTGGACATCCATCCGACGGCGGTCGTGCACTCGCGCGCGGAGATCGACGACAACGTCATCATCGGCCCCTACTCGGTGATCGGCCCCGACGTGAGCATCGGGGCCGGAACCTGGATCGGCTCCCATGTCGTTCTCGAGGGGCGCACGCGGATCGGCCTTGGCAACCGCATCTTCCACGGCGCCGCCCTGGGCGGGGAGCCGCAGGATCTCAAGTACCGCGGCGAGAGCACCTACCTGCGCATCGGCAACTTCAACACCATCCGCGAGTACGCCACCATCAACATGGCCTGTATCGAGGACGAAGCCACGACGATCGAAGACCACGCGTTGATCATGGCGTACGCGCACGTGGCCCACAACTGCCGCATCGCCTCTCGCGTCATCCTGGCGAACTCCGTCAACCTCGCTGGCCACGTCGAGGTTTTCGAGGGTGCGATCATCGGCGGCGTCACGCCGGTACACCAGTTCGTTCGAGTCGGTCGCTACTCCATCGTCGGGGGAGGATGTCGCGTCCCGAAGGACGTGCCGCCGTTCGTCCGCGCCGCGGGGCACCCTTTGCGCGTGGTGGGGCTCAATTCGGTGGGCTTGGAGCGCAATGGCTTCGACGAGGATCGGCGGACGACCCTGAAGCGCGCCTATCGCGTGCTCTTCCGCTCCGGCCTCAACACCCGCCAAGCCGTCGCGCGCTTGCGAGAGGAATTCGGGGCGGACGACGACGTTTGCGACCTCGCCGACTTCGTCGAGAAGTCGGAGCGCGGCATCACGCTCTGAGCGCTTCCGGAGGCGTCGTGCGCGTTGCAGTCCTCGGCACGGGACACCTCGGCCGCGAGCACGCGCGGATCTACGCATCGATGCCCGACGTGGACCTTGCGGGCGTCTACGACATCGATCCGAACAGCTCCGCTGCAACCGCGCGGCAGGCGGGGTGCCGGGTGTTCCGCAGTCCGACTTCGCTGTTCGCAAGCGCCGACGCGGTCAGCGTCTGCGTCCCCACGCCAGCGCACGCCGAGGTCGGGTCGGCCTGTCTCGAGGCCGGTCTCCATGTCCTGATGGAGAAGCCGATCTCCGATACCGTGACGGATGCTCGGACCCTGCGAGATCTCGCGGCGAAGAAGAAGCGCGTCTTGCAGGTCGGACACATCGAACGCTTCAACCCGGCCATGCAGGCCGCGGCGCAGCACCTCGACGCGCCACGTTTCGTCGAATGCCACCGCCTGGCACGTTTCGGGCGCCGCGGCGCCGACGTGGCCGTCGTCCTCGATCTGATGATCCACGACATCGATCTGCTGCTGGCAGTGATCCGCGGCGACGTGCTGGAGATCAATGCTTCCGGCGTGGCGGTGCTCTCCGGCTCCACGGACATCGCCAACGCGCGCCTTCGCTTCCGCAACGGCTGCGTCGCCAACATCACGGCGAGTCGAATCTCCCTCGAGCGCATGCGCAAGATCCGCTTCTTCCAGCAGGACAGCTACCTCTCGGTGGACCTGCTGCGCGAGCAGGTAGCGATGTACCGCAAGCGCCCCGGGTTCGACCTGAGCGTCTTCCACGAGGCGATGGCACGCGGGGAGAGCCCGGACCTGCTGCGGGCAATCGAGCCGGTGGCCGTGCGCATCGATCGCGAGGAGCCGCTGCAGGCCGAGCTGTATTCGTTCGTCTCCGCGGTGCGCGAGAGGCGCTCCCCGGTGGTTGGTGCGGAGGATGGGATCCGCGCTCTCGAAGTCGCGTGTGAGATCGAACGCTTGCTGCGCGAGGAAGACGGATGCGCGTCCTGATCGTCGTCGGCGAGGCCAGCGGCGATTCGCACGCCGCCAAGGTGGCACGCCGGCTTCGCGAGCGTGGCGCGCGCATCACCGCCGTCGGAGGCGAGGCGTTGCGCGCGGCCGGGGCCGAGCTGGTCGAGCACATCGAGTCGCTGAGCGTTCTCGGTTTCGTCGAGGTTCTCCGCAGCCTGCCGCGCTTCGTCGCCTTGAAGCGACGCATCGACGCCATGCTGCGTGACGGGGGCTTCGACCTCTTCTTGCCGGTCGACTTTCCCGGTCTCAACCTGCGCTTGGCGGCCTCGGCAAGCCGGGCGGGCGTCCCGGTCCTCTACTACATCGGGCCCCAGGTGTGGGCGTGGCGGGCTGGACGCTTGCAGCGCATGCGCGAACGCGTCGACCAGGTCGCGCTCATTCTGCCGTTCGAGAAAGCGCTTTACGACGCGGCGAGCGTGCCGGCGCTCTTCGTCGGCCATCCGCTCCTGGACGATCCCGTCCCACCCGTGGGGGAGCGCACGGTCGATCTGGCACTCTTCCCCGGCAGCCGTCCGCAGGAGGTCGTGCGCCACCTGCCCCCGCTACTCGATGCGATCGAGCGCGTGCGGAGAAAACGACCGCTGCGTGCTGCGATCAGCGTCGCGGCGACGGCGCCGCTCGACTGGATGCGGCAGACGCTGGCGATTCGTGGCATCGATCCCGAGGAAGTGCTGCACACGGAGCCCGCGGGTGCGCTCATGCGCAGCGCCCGCGCCCTGCTCGTCGCCTCTGGAACCGCGACGCTCGAGGCCGCCCTGTCGGGATCTCCCTTCGCGGTCTTCTACCGCACCGGGCGCATCAACTACGCTGTCGCACGACGTCTGGTGCGCGTGCCCCAGGTGGCGCTCGCCAACCTCGTGGCCGGTGAGGCGATCGTGCGCGAATACATCCAGGAGCAGCTGCACCCCGCAGCGCTCGAAGCGGAGATCGAGCGTCTGCTCACGGACGAAGCGGAGCGAGCCCGCATCGGGCGCGGCCTGGAGCGCGTGCGCGCCCGTCTTGGAACACCCGGGGCTTCGGAGCGTGTCGCTGCGCTCGCGTTCGAGGTCGCATCGAGGCGGGTGGTGCTGGCGTGAGACTGCGCGTCGCCGCGGGTCGCTTGCTGCTGCGTTTGATGGGATCGACCTGGAGGGTCGAGTGGCACGGAGAGGAGCGCTTCGCCGAGGCACGGCGACAGAGTCCGGGTGGCAACGTCATCTACGCCCTCTGGCATGGCTCTTTGGCGATGCTCACGTACACGCACCGCGACCAGGACGCCCAGGTTCTGGTGAGCCAGCACCGGGACGGCGAGTGGATCGCGCGCATCTTGGAGGGTCTCGGGTACGGACTCGTGCGTGGCTCCTCGCGCCGAGGTGGCGTGGAAGGGTTGTTCGGCCTGGCCAAGCAGCTGGAGCGCGGCCGCGACGTCGCGGTGACGGTGGATGGTCCAATCGGCCCGCGCTACCGCGTGCACCCGGGTGCTCTGCTCCTGGCCCGGCGCACCGGTCGTCCGATCGTCCCGGTGATTGCGACTCCGAAGCACGGGTTCGCTCTACCCACGTGGGACGCGCAGCGACTGCCGTGGCCCGGGACGCGTGTTCGCGTTCAACGGGGCGAGCCTTTCTGGGTCGCTGCGGACGTGCGCGAAGCGCAGCTTCAAACGGCGTGTCGCGAACTCGAGGCGACGCTGCACGCATGGAGTCGGCATGAGGAGCGCGTGTTCGGACGTGCCTTCGAGGCGCGCGACGTCCAGGATCGGCGCAGCTGGGTGGAGCGGCGCAGCGAAGAGCCGGGGCCGCCGCTCGTGCTGCGCGCCGTGGCCGTGGCGCACTCCTGGGCGCGGCAAGTGGAGCGTCGAGTGCGGCCGCGCCCCAGCGGTTTGGGCGCGCGCCCCTGGGTGGTCGGCATCGGCAACCTTGAGGCGGGAGGCACCGGGAAGACCCCCTGCGTCGTTGCGCTCGCGCGGGCGCTCCTCGAGCACGGCGCGCACCCTGCCGTGATCACGCGCGGTCACCGGGGGCAACTCGGTCGCCGCCACCCCACGATCGTCAACCATCCCGCGGAGCCTGGTGCCTCGGATGAGACGCGCCTGCTCGCCGAAGCGCTGGGAGAGGAGGTGCCGATCGTTGTCGCCCGCCGCAAGCGCGACGGGCTCGAGCTGCTGCGCCGGCGGGGCGACGTCGACGTCGTCCTCGTGGATGACGCGTTGCAGACGGCGGCGCTGGCGGTCGACCGCCACCTGGTCCTTCTCGATTGGGAGAATCCTCTCGGCAACGGCCATCTGATCCCCGCCGGTCGTCTGCGCGAGCCGCCGCAGGCGCTCCGGCGTGCGCACGCGCTTCTGTTCACGCGGGCGCGCGCTCAGGCGCTACCGCGCCACCCGGCGTGGGCGCATCTGGAGCCGGAGCGATGCTTCCTCGCGCGTGAGACCATCCTCGGTCTTCACGACGCCGAGGGGCGCAGCGTCGATCCGGAGAGCCTGCGTCGTCAGGGGGTGTTGCTGCTCTCGGGTGTGGGGCGGCCGCGCGCCTTCGAGCGCGCCTGCGCAGAGCTCGCCGAGAGACATCGATTCGACGTACGCCGCGTCGTGCGCATGAGCGACCATGCCGAGCTCGATCGCATGCTCGAGAAGCAGCTGGGGCGCATGCAGGGAATCGGCTGTGAGGTCGTCGTGCTGACGCGCAAGGACTTCTTGCGCCTGCAGCAGCCAAAAGGAAAGCCGCTGCTCGTTCTCGAGCAACGGCTCGCGCTGGATTCTGTGGGCCGCTTGCTGCGGATCCTGGTCCCCGAGATTACTCGTCTCCGAAATCCGCAAACTGCACCGAGAGAGACGCCAGCACGTGGATTTCCTCGTCCGAGGTGATGGCGCGTGTGCCGACGAAATCGATGTCGGCGATCATCTGGATCTCTTCGAAGTTCATCAGTGCGGAGAAGAACGGCTCCGCGGTCTTCATCCCCGCCGGTGCCAGGAGGATGCCGACGCCGGTCTTGGTGTTGATCGGGATGATGGCGGAGGTTGCCGCCTCGAAGTCGTGATCGGAGATGTCCCAACCAGCGCCGGAGCTCGGCCCGCCGTCGACACGGCGCCAAGTGACGGAGTAGCGCTTGACGTGGAAGTCGTGCAGGAACGTCTCCGGCTGCGTGATGACCGCATCGTGCCGCGGTTTGTTCCAGAACTCGACGAGAACGACGTCCTCGGGAATGAAGATCTCCGGGGGGTCCTTCGTATCGTCGATCTCGATCAGGTCCGCCAGGAGCGGATTCCCCTCGTTGATGTTGCTCACGAGAACGTCGACGAACGGATCGTTCGTGTCACAGCTGACGAGGAGCAGCAGTGCGAATCCGGCCAGGATCGCAGAACGCCACATGGTTTTGCCTCCCGAGAGGTCGGGCGCGAGTGTGTACAGCTCACCCAAGAACCCAGTGCTTTGGGCGCCCCGGAAACAGCAACGCGCATGCCAGCAAGCGGTTGGGGCCGCGAGCCGGCGCATGCTGCCCGGCGCTTCCCGATCGCACCCCGAACGACCGACGCGGCTTGCAGCTCCAGGCGCTCCAGGCTTAGCTTTGTTGGACCCACGGTCGGGAGAAGCGCATGGTTTCCCAGAACACGGCAGCTGGCGAGTGCGACGTGCTCGTCATCGGTTCCGGCGTCGGGGGCCTCCTGACGGCGTTGAAGGCGGCTCGCCTGGGCCGCGTGGTGGTGGTCACCAAGCGCGCCGCCATGGAATCCACGACGCGCTACGCCCAGGGGGGCATCGCTTCGGTCATGGATGGGAGCGATTCCTACGCCGCGCACGTCGAAGACACGCTGGCGGCAGGAGCGGGAATCTGTCGCGCCAGCGTCGTCGAAATGGTGGTGCAATCCGGCCCGCGTGCCATCCGTGAGCTCATGCAGCTCGGAGCGCGCTTCTCCACGCAACACGATTCCAGCGCGCTGGAGCTCGGCCGGGAGGGGGGACACTCGGCCAATCGGATCGTGCACTTCAAGGACGTCACGGGACGCGAAGTGGAGCGGGCGCTCTACGCGGCCGTGCGCGCCGAGCCACGCATCACCCTGCTCGAAGACACGCTGGCCGTGAACCTTCTCGGAGGACGCCGGAGTGTCGCCTGCGATCAGGACGCTGCGATCGAGGGCGCGTACGTCATGAACGCGGAAGGCGGCATCACGCCGTTCATGGCGCGCGTGACGGTGCTGGCGACCGGCGGCTGTGGCAAGGCGTATCTTTACACCTCGAACCCCGACGTCGCGACGGGCGATGGCATCGCGCTCGCGTTTCGTGCGGGCGCACGCGTGGCGAACATGGAGTTCGTCCAGTTTCATCCGACCTGCCTTTACGATCCGGCCGGGAGCCGGTTTCTCGTCAGTGAGGCGGTGCGCGGTGAGGGGGCGCTGCTGCGCAACGCGGCGGGGGAGGAGTTCATGGCGCGCTACGACGCGCGGCGCGAGCTGGCGCCACGCGACGTCGTTGCCCGCGCGATCGACCAGGAGATGAAGCGGCGCGGTGACAAGTGCGTCCATCTCGACGTGCGCCACCGCGGTGTCGATTTCCTCCGACGCCGCTTTCCCAACATCTACGCCACCTGCGAGGAGATGGGGTTGCGGATGGAGAAGGACCTCGTCCCAGTTGTTCCCGCCGCCCACTACATGTGCGGTGGCATCGTGGTCGACGTGCATGGGCGCACCGATTTGCGCGCCCTGTACGCAGTCGGCGAAACCAGCTGCTCCGGGTTGCACGGCGCCAACCGCCTCGCCTCCAACTCGCTCCTCGAGGCGCTCGTGTTTGCGGAGAACGTCGTCGCCGACATCGAGGCGCGCGGGATGCCACCGATGCCGCGAGCCGCACCTCCCTGGTCGGCCGCCGGCACGACTCCGAGCTTCGAAACCGTGGTTCTCGACCACGATTGGGACGCGGTGCGACGCTTGTTGTGGGATTACGTCGGTATCGTGCGCAGCGACGAGCGCCTCGAGCTGGCGGCGGCACGGCTGGGGCTGATGCGAGAGGCCATCGAAGGCTACTACTGGCGCTACCGCTTGTCCTCCGACCTCGTCGAGCTCCGTAACCTCGCGCTCGTCGGGGAACTCATCGTACGCTGCGCGCGCTTCCGGCGCGAAAGTCGCGGCCTGCACCACACGCTCGATTGGCCACAGACGAGCTCGGAGTTCCAGGGCGATAGCATGGTCTCGCGCTTTGCGGGACCCAGCCTGCTCGGTACCGACGAGCCGCTGGTGACCGCTGCGGGTGGGTGAACGATGAGCTCTCCCGAGTCGTGGTATGTGCGCGCCTTCGACGACGTCTACCTGGAAGTGTATGCGCACCGGGATGCGGACGAAGCGGAACGAGTCACGCACGCACTCCTCGAGCCACTCGGCCTGCGCGGCAGACGGGTGCTTGACCTCGCGTGTGGCGCAGGACGCTACACGCGCGCGCTCGCTGCACGTGGCGCGCGCGTCGTCGGGCTCGACCTGTCAAGCGCACTCCTGAACTCTGCACTCGAGTCCACACACGCTGGCGCAGCGTTCGTGCGTGGTGACATGTTGCGTCTACCCTTGCGCTCCGCCTCGTGTCATCTCGTCCTCAGCATGTTCACGAGCTTCGGGTACTTGGCGACTTCGGATGAGGATCAGGCCATGTTGGGTGAGGTGCGTCGCGTCCTGCGCGACGATGGCTGCTTCCTTCTCGATTTCTTCAACGCCGCTCGCGTCCGACGCACGTTGGTGCCGGAGACGCGTCGCCGCGCTGGTCGCTTCGACGTCCTGGAACGCCGCTCGATCGACGCCTCGACGAACAGTGTCGTCAAGGAGATCGAGCTGCGGTCGGGGGGAAAGACCTATGCGTACCGCGAGGTGGTGCGCCTGTGGTCGCGGCCGCAGCTGGAGAAGGCGTTGTGCGCCGCGGGCCTGCGTGTGGATCGCGTCTGGGGCGACTACGAGGCGAGCGCGTTCGATCCGGAAGAGAGTGAACGCTTGCTGCTCCTGGCGCGCTCTGCGCCACTTCCAGGGTGATACACTCCCGGCGGAGGTCGTATGCACGTGGCGGAACGATTGCCGTGGTCCGAAACGGGCTGGAGCCGCATCGCCGCGGCGCACGTCGAGGAACAGCTTCCGGAGGCGCTGCAGGCGCCTGGGCTCTCGACGCATCCGGGACCAGTGCGCGAAGCGATGCCGGAGTCGCTCGTCGCGGCGCTGTCCGCCTCGCCACGGCCGGAGTTGCGGCGCTCCTGGGAACGGCTTGCGGATCCGAAGGCACGCGTCGTGGTCACGGGCCAGCAACCGGGGTGCGCCGGAGGCGTGCTCCTGGTTCTCTACAAGGCGGCCACCGCCGTGGCCTTGGCCCGGCGGGCGGAAAGGGCACGTGGGTCTCCAGTCGTGCCGGTCTTCTGGAACGCGACCGACGACGTGGATTTCGACGAGATTGCGCGCGTCGGCTGGCCCGACGCCCACGGCAACCTGCTTTTTCTCGAGCTCCCGCGTGCGTCCAGGCGCAGTCAAGCGTGGGTCGGCGATCTGCCCGCCGAGGGCGACGCGAAGGCGACGAGGGCAGCAGTGGAGATGCTCGCACCATCCGCGCGGCGCCAGGTGGAAGCGCTGCTGCCGGAGAACGCGGCGGACCACGGCGAGTGGGTCGGGCTCTTCCTGCACAACCTGCTGCCCGAGCTCGCCATCCTGGATGCGCGCAACCCCGCGCTTCGCGCCTGCGCCGCGCCGCTCTTCAAGCGCTACCTTGAGATGCATGAGCACGCCGCACGCCTGGTGGAGGAGTCGTCGCGCCGGCTCGAGGCGGCGGGGTTCGAGCGCGTCCTGTCGGCGGCAAGCACGCGCATGGCGCTGTTTCTGATGCACCAGGGTCAGCGTCTCAAGGTGGATGGAGATCCTGCGCCCCTTCTCCAGGCTCTGGACAACTCGCCGGAGAGCGTGGCGCCGAACGTCATGCTGCGCCCGCTCGTTCAAGATCTCCTGCTGCCGGTGATTGCCACTGTCGTGGGGCCGGCGGAAATCGGTTATCTGCTGCAGCTGCGCGCCGTGCGCGCGGCGTTGGAGGTTCCAGAACCCGCTGTGGTTCCGCGCCTGACTCTCACACTGCTCGAGAAAGCGGGCTGGGAAGCGGGGAGGAAGCTGCGCATCCCCGCCGCCGCGCTCCTGGCGGACGACGATCGTGTCTTGCGCGATGTCGCACGCGCACGCGGGAGCGCGCAGCTGCAAGATGTCGATGCTGCTTTCGAAGCGCTGAGCAACGCGCTGCAGCCGCTCCAGCAGGACGGGGCCTACGCCACCGGGGTCACGCGGGCGCTGAAACGGACGCGAGGAGTGCGCGCCGATCTCGAACGCCACGTCGAGGATGTCGCCCTGCAAAAGCTGCTGGCCGAGGAGCCGGGTCTGGCCGCGCTCCAGACGTGCGTGCGGCCGCGTGGCCGCGCGCAGGAGCGCGTGCTCGCGGTGCTCTGGCTGCTCGCACGCTGGGGGCGCGACACGGGCCCGCGTCTGCTCGAGCTGGCGGAGGCGCATCTCGACGCGCTCGAGCGCCGGGCGTTGGAGCATCAGATCGTCGTGGATTGAGGGGCGGAGTCATCATGCAGGAGAGACTCGACGTCATTGCGTTTGCGCCACACCCGGACGACGCCGAAGCGGCTTGCGGCGGCCTCCTCGCGAAGCTGGCGGGCTTCGGTTATCGGGTGGCGATCTGTGATCTCACGCGCGGCGAGCTCGCCACGAATGGAACAGTGGCGGAGCGTCGGGCGGAAGCGGCGGCAGCGTCGCGCGCGCTCCGCTTGGCCTCACGTCTGAATCTCGAGCTTCCGGATGGCGGGATTCGCGCCCACGCGGAGGAGCAGCTTGGTCGCGTCGTGGCTCTCCTGCGCGCGTCGCAACCGCGCGTGATCATCGGGCCACACGAGGCGGCGCGCCATCCGGATCACCTGGAGACGCATGGGCTCGTCCGGCAGGCGCAGTTCTGGTGCGGCGTCGCGCGCCGCTTTCCCGACCTGCCGCCGGTGCAACGCCCGCTGCTTCTGAGGGCGCTCGACTATCACGGCATGACGCCCTCCTTCGTGGTCGACATCAGCGAGCAGCTGGATGCGAAGCTCCAGGCCCTGCGCTGCTATCGCTCGCAGTTCGAGCGCGGAGCCGACAGCGCTCCGACGTTGCTCAACGATCCCGCCTACCTGGAACGGATCGTGACCAACGCGCGCACGTACGGACAGCTCATCGGACGACGCGCGGGCGAGCCGTACGCAATCGATAGCGCCGTGATGCTGGACGACCCGATTGCCGTTTTGGCGCCCGAGAACTCGGAGGTGCGGGCATGAGAGTCGGAATCACATGTCACACCGGCTCGGGTGGAAGCGGCGTCCTGGCGACCGAGCTCGGTGTTCGCCTCGCCGAGCGCGGACACGAAGTGCACTTCATCACGCGGGAGACTCCTTTTCGACTCCGCGGCTACGTCGAAAACGTCTTCCTGCATCAGGTCGAGGCGGTGTACTACCCGCTCTTCCAGGAGCCGCCCCACACGCTATCGCTGGCAGCGAAGATGGCCAAGGTCGCGCTCTCCTATTCGCTCGACGTGCTGCACGTGCACTATGCGATCCCACACGCGGTCAGCGCCTATCTGGCGAAGCAGATGCTCCAACCGCACCCGATCGGCGTGGTGACGACGCTACACGGCACCGACATCACGCTGGTCGGCAACCAACCGGACTTCCAGGGCATCACGCGCTTCTGCATCGACGCGAGCGACCGGGTGACGGCGGTGTCCGGCTTCCTGCGCGACGAAACCCTGCGCACGTTCCAGGTACAGCGCGGCGTCCGCGTGATCCACAACTTCGTCGATTGCGAACGCTTCCATCCGACCTCAAACCCGGAGCTGCGACGGCGATTCGTTGCCGACGACGAGTTCCTGCTCATGCACGCCTCGAACTTCCGACCCGTCAAGAACATCCGCACGTTGATCGAGGTGTTCAGTCGCATCGAGCGTCAGGTTCGAGCGCGACTGGTTCTGATCGGTGAGGGCCCCGACCTGACCTTCGCGCAGACGCGGATCGCCGAGCTCGGTTTGAGCGATCGCGTCGTGTTCCTGGGCAACCAGGAGTGCATCGAGGAGCTGCTGCCGCTCGCCGATCTCTTTCTGCTGCCGAGCCACCACGAGAGCTTCGGCCTCGTCGCACTCGAGGCGATGGCGTGTGGAACGGTCGTCCTCGCCAGCTCGGTGGGGGGGACCAGCGAGGTCGTCGATTCCGGACGCAACGGCTTCCTGTGCGCACCGACCGAGGTCGAGCGCTGGGTAGGGACCGCGGTCGGCATCCTCCAAGATCCCGCGCGCCGTGCGCAGATGCAGCTCGCGGCGCGTGAGACCGCGAGCGAGCGCTTCTGTCGGGAGCGTCTGATCGAGGAGTACGAGGAGGAGTACGCGGCTGCCGTACGGCAGGCTGCCGCCGCACACGTTGACAGCACGCCGGGGCGTTCCTAAAGTTGACGGGATGGTACGCTCGATTCCTCGACGCGTTTGGAACCGCATGCGAAGCACTTCCTCGCTCGCGCTCCTGCTCTTTTTCCTGGCCTGGACCGGGCTCAGCGGTTGTGGGCAGGAGGATGCGTCCGAGCTTCTCGTCACCTATTCGGCCGATTGCCAGGCGTATCTGGAACCGTGCGGCTGACGTTCCGGCCGCCTCGGTGGCCTCGCCCGGCGGGCGAGAGTTCTCAGACCCCTCCTCAAACGCTACGAACATCACCTCTTCGTCGACGCGGGCGGATGGTCGGAGCGACGCGCTGAGGAGCGTGCGCTCCGCTCGCGCCTCTTCCTGGAGGGGATGGAGGAGTTGGGGCTCCAGGTCGCCAACGTGGCAGGGCGCGACCTGATCGTCGGCCCCGATGCGATGACACGCATGCAGCAGGAACTCGACTTGCAGTTCGTGAGCGCCAACATCCTCGTGGATGGAAAGCCGCTCCTGAAGCCGTACATCATCCTGAGCAAGCGGCTCGGCGATCGCGAGGTGCGTATCGGGATCACGGGCGTGACGATGAAGTCGCGCTCGGCCGTCGAGGCGTGGCCCGACGCCAACCTGGAGTTCCAGGATGCGAGCGAAGCGGCGCGCGAGGTGCTGGAAGTCCTGCGAACCCAGACCGATGTTCGCATCCTCCTGGCCCACCTGACCACGGCGGCTTTGGAAGAGCTCCACGCCGAGATGCCATTCGGCTACGATCTGCTGGTCAGCAGCACCGGAGAGCTGCGCGAGACGACTCCGATTGGCGAGACTCCCGTCGTGCTGTCACCGGGAAGCCGCGGCAAGCACTTGGCGTGGCTCAACCTGCGCTTCGAGCGCCCCGGGTCGGTGCATGTCACCGGTGGTGAAGTGCTGCGGCTCGACCAGAAGATCGAGGACGATGCGGAGATGGCTGCGCGCGTTGCGCAGATGAAAGAACAGCTCGCGGCGCGCCCGGCAGCGGGCGAGGGCCGCGTCACGACCAGCGAGGCCCCCCTCCCGACCGCCGACGGTCCCTCTCCTTGACCCCCTCATTCCGGCGAAAGCTCCCATGCCCGTGTGGGTTGCGCGCGCAGGCGCGTCGTATTAACATTCGATGTCTTGCGGCTGCCCAGGTGGAGGTCCGTAATTGCATTATTCTCAGATAGTTACAAAATCGGGTTGGGTTCGTCGTGGAGCCCCTCTGGCTCTCCTCCTCCTGGCGCCCAGCCTCGCCATGGCCCGCGACCTTCTGGTCGTGTCGGGTGGCGTGGCTGCACCGGTGGGGGACACGGCCAGCTTCGCCGATCCGGGCGGGACCTTCGCACTGCGCTGGCGCCACTACAACCGCGGCCGCACGGCATGGGAGCTCAGCTTTGGCTACAACCAGAACAAGCTCCAGGGTGCGGTGCAGGACACGATCGCTTCGATGGAGGCGCTCGTTCGTCAGAAGAATCTCTTGGCGCAGCAGCAAGGAGGCCCGGGGCGCGGCCACGTGATCGCCGAGTTCGGCACGCTCGAGATCTACAGCTTGAACCTCAACATTCTCTACCGCGTGTCGCAGCGCTCACGTTTCTCGCCCGTGCTCTCGGTGGGAGGCGGGCTGTACAACTGGCGCGTTCCGTTCAAGATCCAGTTCTTCGACGTGCCGTCTTTCGGAGAACAGCACCCCTACGATCCCATCGGGACGGATCCTCCAGTCTATTCCTTCATCTTCGACGAGCGCTGGGTGGCGCAGACGATCGACTACACCAAGCATGAGTGGGCGGGAGGCTTGAACGCAGCGCTCGCTCTCGATCTTCGTGTTTCGCGCAGCTTCTCCGTTGAGGTGGAAGGGCGCACTCACCTCATCTTCTCGTCCGGCAAGGGCAACTCGGAAGAGCAGATCGACAACCAGGACTACCTGGACAACATGGTCCTGTTCTACTTGCAGGGTGGCTTCTCGTACCGCTTCTGATCGGGTTGAATACAGTGTGCGCCGCACACCGCCCGCCAGGCGGCTGGAGGCTATTTCCCGCGCTGCTCGTTCAGCTCACGCTCCAAGCGCCGCAGCTCCCGCCGAATGTCACGAATCTCACGCCGCAGCTCACCGACTTCGTCGCGCATCAGGTTTGGTGCGCCCGGCAAGCGCAACGTCGAAAGCGTCACCAGTGACTCGGTGAGTTCGACGAGAACGGTCCGCTCCCGGTTCTTGCGCCGCAAGCGCACGGACACTTCGTCACCCACCTCGTGCTGCGCCAGGATCGTGCGCAGCCCGAGAGAGTTCTCCACACTCTCCTCGTCGACGCTCACGATGACGTCGCCACCCTGGATTCCCGCCTTCTCGGCGCCCGATTCCTTCACCACGCTGGTGACGAGGACCCCGTGCCCCGCTTCGACACCGAAGTAGCTGGCGAGGTCGGGATCGTCCAGATCCTGCGTTTGGACACCGAGCTGGACACCCAGCGACTGCAAGGCGCGACCGAGCCTGCCCGGAGCGTCGATGGAGAACTCGTACGGCCTGAAACGCTCCAGCTCGCGCGGCCGCGGCTCGAGGGCGAACTCGTACGATTCGGGGCCCGAGTCGCGGACCACGGTGATCCGGACGCTCTCGCCCGGCTCGCGACTCCTGAGCTGGCGCATGAACTCGCGTCCATTGCGCACGCTGCGTCCATCGAACTTGGTGATGACGTCCCCCGGCGCGATTCCGGCACGTGCGGCCGGGCCCTCGTCGTCGACGCCGCTGACGACGACACCACGGAGGCGTCGCTCGAGGCCGAGCGATTCGACGTCGTCGCTGTCCAGATCGCGGATGTAGAGCCCCATCCAGGCGCTCCCGCCCTCCTCTTGAGCCCCGAGTGGAGCCGCGATCAGCGTTCCCAGAAGCAGGAGCGGCAGCACCAACGTCCGCTTCGTTCCTTTCACGACAGGATCTCCCTTCTGTGGCCGTTGCCCCCGGCAGTCGCTTGCTTCTACGGGGTGGCGGCGGCCCGAGTTCCCGAGAGCCGCTCGCGCCGAAGCCCGATGCGCGCTAGATGCCGCCGCCGGAAACGCTTGCGGGAGCGCACCTTGACCCTCGCTTCTCGCATTCCCTATTCTGGAAAGGGAGCGTCCTCCAAGTGGGGCGCGGACGGAAGCACGAACGATGCTCGATCAAAGCGTACTGGTCCTCAATCGCAGTTGGCTCGCAGTGCACGTCTGCGATGTCAAGCGAGCAGTGACTCTCCTGGCACTCGACCTGGCTCGAGTCGTCACCGAGGAGTTCGAGACCCACGATTTCCAATCGTGGCGCGAGCTGTCGCAGTACGCCAAAGCGAACTACTTGAACACCCCTCGCTTCAAGCTGCTGGTCCCCGAGATCATCGTGCTGACTCGATACAACTCGGTGCCGCCGCGTCGTGTGAAGTTCTCGCGACGCAACATCTTCGAGCGCGATCGTTACACGTGTCAGTACTGCCACCGCGCTCCGGCGCGCTCCGAGCTCTCGGTGGATCACGTCGTGCCGAAGAGCCGCGGGGGCACAACCACGTGGAGCAACGTGGTCCTCGCGTGCACCGAGTGCAATGCACGCAAGCGCGACCGACTGCCGCGCGAGGCCGGGATGCGCTTGCAGAAGCCGCCGAGCGAGCCCGCATGGCGTCCAGGGAACGGCTTCCGGATCGGCGCGCGACGCCGCAGCTGGCAGCGGTTCGTCGACGCCGCCTACTGGGATCTCAACCTCGATGAGGACGCCACGTGAGCCGGCCCGTCTACGTCTTCGGAGCGGGCGCCCTGGGCAGCCTGCTTGGAGCGTTGCTTTCGCGTGCGGCACCGGTGGAGCTCCTGGCGCGGCCCGACCATGCAGCCGCCATCCGACGCCAGGGTGGTGTTCGCGTTTCCATGACACGCCCCGGGATCTATCCGGTCCAGGTACGCGAAAGCGTCGGCACGCTGCCCGAAGCGGCGCTCGTCCTGATGACGGTCAAGGCTTTCGACCTCGAATCGGCCCTGCAAGCGCTTGCGCCCCGGCTCGATGCGTCGCATCTTGTCGTTGTCCTGCAAAACGGACTCGGGATCCGCAGCCTCGCCGAGCGCGTCCTGGGCCGTTCGGTCGTCCGGGCGGTGACGTTCATGGCCGCGTCCCAGGAAGCGCCGGGGCGCGTCGCCTTCAACGCCGCCGGCAAGACGTACCTACCGGCCAATGGGGAGGTTCTGGAGCTTTGGCGGCGGAGCGACATGCCAGCCGTGCAGGTCGACGACATCGAGACCTACGTTTGGCGCAAGTTGGCGATCAACGCTGTGATCAACCCACTCTCTGCGCTTCTCCACGTGACGAATGGCGAGCTGGCCCCCCTGCAACGCGTTGCGGAGCGCCTCGTGCAGGAGCTGGCGGAGGTGGCGCGGCGCGAAGGGCAGAGCCTCGAAGCGCGCGAGACCGTGGCCAAAGTGCTCTCGAGCATGCAGCAAACGTCGCTCAACTGCTCTTCGATGCTGCAGGACGTGCGCGCCGGTCGGCGCACCGAGATCGATTGGATCAACGGGGCGATCGTCCGGCTGGCTCAGAAACATGCGCTCGCGGTTCCAGCCCACACGCAGCTTCTCGACCTGGTGCGCTTCGTGGAGCGCAACGTTCGCAGCCACGCCCGCGGCTCCCGCGTGCTCTCATGATTCGCATCCTCGTCCCCGCATTCCTCTTTCTCCTCCAGGTTGGTGCGCTGCCCGCGCGAGCGACGCGGGCGCAGGGCGAAAACGTGGTCGTCGCGCTGCAAACGCGTCCACGCGCCGTGAGCGCGCAGCGACTCGCCCCCGCCGCCGAGCGTTTGCAGGCCGCAACGGGTGCGCGCTGGCGCCTGAAGTGGGACCCGTGGAGCGGTGTGGCCCGCAGTGGCGTCGGTGGACGCGCCGGCAGCGGAGCACGCAAGACGAGCGCAGAGCTGTTGGAGAGCGCGCAGCAGTTCCGCGACACGCACGCTGCGCTCTTCGGCGCGGAGACCGCGGAGCTGCGCCGCGTGCGTTGGCTGGGGCGCGGTCACGCGTGGCACGCCACCTGGCAGCAGACGCTTGCCGGACGCCCGCTTCTGCGCTGCATTCTCGACCTCACGCTGACGCCGGAGGGCAACGTCGTCGCCTTCCGCTCGTTTCTGCTTCCGCAGGCCACCGGCACCTGGCCCGGAGCCGATCCGGAGCGCGCGCTCGAAGCGTGTCGCGCGCGTCTGGGGCGACCCCTCGCCGTCGAGAGCGCGAGCGAGGTGTGGGTGGTGGAGCCGCTCGCGGGACGCTATCGCCTCGTGCCGGCGCTGAAGCTGCGGTTGCAGGGGGCGCACGGCGCGCGTTGGAGAGGCGTCGTCGAGAGCCGGAGCGGTCGGATCCTGGAGCTCGAGAGTCTCCTGCGGCACGCACGCCTCGGAGGCGAGACCCGCGGCGAGGTGAAGCCGCTCTACGCCCACGACGCGCCCGAGACCCGCGGCTTCCAGCACGTCGAGGTGCAGCTCCTGCACGACGCCGGTCTGGTCGTCGATTTCAGCGACGCCATCGGGATCTACACGCTCGACGCGCCACAGGGTGCCGGCACGCTCTCAGCAAGCCTCCACGGCCGCTTCGTGAGCGTGTCGAACGACTCGCCCGATGGCGCGAGCCCCGGGTTCTCGCGTGAGGTCGAGATACCGGGTGAGAGGGTCGTGCACTTCGGGAGTCTCGAGGCACGCGACGACGAGCGCATGATCTACTACCACACGAACCTCATTCACGACTTCGTGCGCTCGCAGCTCGACTTCACGTTGCTCGATTATCCGGTCCCCGCAGTTGCTGCGGTCCGCAACCCGATCAACGGCAACCGCGACTACGCCAACGCTTTCTGGGATGGGAACCGCATGGCGTTCGGAAACGGCGCAGCCGCTTATCAGAACTTTGGATTGTTCGCGGATGTCATCTACCACGAGTACACCCACGCGATCACCGATCACATGTATCGCCCCGCCGGCGGTCTGGTCGGGCTCCCGGGCGGTGCGATCCACGAAGGTCTTTCCGACTACTTCGCTTGCACGCTCACGGATGAGCCCTTGATTGGTGAGTTTCTGACGGGCGGACCCGACTACCTGCGGAATCTCGACAACCAGCTGCTGTGGCCCGACGATCGTCACCCGAGTGACGAGGTGCATGCCAACGGCGAGATCTTCGGCGGTGCCTTGTGGGATGTGCGACGAGCCGTTGGAGCCGAGGTCGCGGATCGCGTCATCCACCACGCGCGCGCGCTCTTTCCGCAGGACTTCGAGGAGTATCTCGACGCCATTCTGATCCAGGACGATTTGATCTACGGCGATGGGGTGCCAGGGAACGGGTCGCCGCACCGTGATGCGATTCTGTTCGCATTCGCGCAGCATGGCATGGGGCCGCTCGGAGGTCGCGAGATCCGCATCCGCCACGAGCCGCTGCTCGACAGCGAGGAGGTTGGCGTCGGGCGGACGGTGCACGCCACGATCGGCTCGCTCCTCCCCGGCGTCATCGACGAGATGCTTCTGCACTGGCGCCTGGTCGGCGCTGCCGAGAATCAGCAGCGGATGCAGCCGGATGGTCAAGGGGGCTTCGTGGGCGAAATCCCGGGACAAGCGGAGGGCACCGACGTCGAGTATTACCTGAGAGCGATCCGAAGTCGCCCGCACGAGGAGTATCGGCTCCCGGAAGAGGGGGCGTTCTTCCGCTACCACGTCGGGCCCGATCTCACTCCCCCCACGATCACGCACGCCTTGCCGAGTGTCGTTCCGGCGTTCTCCTGGCCGGCAACGCTGAGAATGCGCCTCGAGGACAACCTCGGGTTGGCGTATGCGTACGTGGAGTACGTGCAGAACGGGAGACGCGGCCCGACCCTCGGTCTCGTGCGCTCGGCGGAGGATCGCACGCTCTACGCGACACAGTTCCCCGTCGTGGGTGGCGAGGTCGGCGACGTGATCGAGTATGCCATCGTCGCGGTCGACGCTTCGCGTGCAGCGCACGAGACGCGTTTCCCGGCCGACGGGATGATTCGATTCGAGCTGGTGCGTGACCTGGAAGAGGGTTTCGAGAACGGCCCGGGAACCTGGGTCCACCGAGCGGTCGTGGCGGCACAGCCGGACCCGTGGAAGATCACGACCGCCTTCAACCACTCCGTGCAGGGTCAACGCGCCTGGCTCTGCGGCTCGGAGGAGGCGAGCGAGGAATACCCGGAGCGCACGGCGGCGGAGCTCGTGAGCGATTGGTACCGGATCGGTCATGGCGCGCTCGCAAGCGTCTGGTCCTGGATGGATGCCGAACAGAATGGGCCGCAGTTCGCCTTCGATGGGGGCGTTGTGGAGATCCAGGTGGAGGGGAATCTGGTGTGGGAGCCACTCGTTCCCGAAGGCGGCTACACGCACACGATGAGCGAGACCGCGGGGACGAACGTTCTGCGTCCGGGGCGGGCGTGTCTTTCGGGACGCGGCTCCGGCTGGGAGCTTCTGACCTTCGACCTCGAGCCGTGGGGTGGTCAGCGAGTGCGGCTGCGCTTCCTCTTCGGCAGCGACAACGTCGCCACCTTCTTCAATCTGCGCGGCTGGCTCCTCGACGATCTGCGCGTCGAACCGGGGCTGCGCGATCCGAGCGACGCGCCAGCGCCCGAGGTGCGCACGCAGCTCCTGGTGGGGAAGCCGGCGCCGAACCCGTTCAACCCGCGCGTGACCTTCACGCTGGACGTCCCGGCGGCGGCGGGGCGAGTCCAACTGCGGATTCACGATGCGCGGGGTCGCCTCGTGGCGCGCCTTCTGGACGCGGAGCTGGCCGCCGGCCACACGCGGGTGGTGTGGGACGGTGCCGACGAGCAGGGTCGAGCCGTCCCCTCCGGCGTCTACCTGTATCGGCTCGAGTCGGTGCTGGGGGCGGAGCGCGGCAAGCTCGCTCTTTTGCGCTAGACGACAGCCATGGTCTCGTGATTCCGTCTGAGGCGCTCGCAGCGTCCGAGCCAGCGCCGGGAGTGGTCGCCGACCCATCGCGTCCCTCGTCGCCCGGGCCCGAAGCGGTTCCGGACATCGTCCCCTCTGCGGTTGCCCGCTGCGGAGGTCCCAGGAGGGCGGAGCATGATCTGGTCTCGATCCGGCCCGAAGGCATCCCACACACTTTGGTCTCGCCGCGACGCGTCGATTCTGGCGCTCTTTCTTCTCCTGCAGGCCACGGTTGCGCCAGGCGCCACGCAGTCGCAGCGACCGACCCGGGCGGAACGGTTCCTTCCGGAGCGCCCCGTTGTGCTCGCCGAGCGCGGCGAAGCACCTGCCGTTCGCGCGCTCGAAGCGCAAACGGGTGCGGCGTGGGAGCTGCGCTGGGACCCCTGGAGCGGTGTTGCGGTGCGCGGCGTCGGTGGCCGCCCAGGCGGCGGAGAGCGCCTCGACCAGGCTGGAATCCTCGCTGCAGCCACCGCTTTTCGTGAACAGCACGCCGCGCTTCTCGGCAGCCGCGGTGTCGTGCTGAAACGGGTGCGGCTGCGGCATGCGGGACGCGCTTGGCATGTGACGTGGCAGCAGACGCATGCGGATCGCCGCGTTCTGCGTTCGCTCCTCGATCTGACGCTGACCGAGCAAGGCCGCGTCGTGGCCTTCAGCTCGTCGCTTCTACCCGGCTTGACGGCACCGTCGCTGGAGGTGGACGTCGCCGCGGCGCGCAGCCGTTGCGAGGATCTGCTGGGGCACGCGCTGGCTCTGGAGGGGAGTGAGCCGGTCGTCGCCGTGATCCCGGGCGCGTTCGGTTACCGCTTCGCACCCGCCGTCGCGTTGCGGCTTGTGACGCCGCACGGTTGGCGCGGCCGAGCCGTCGTGGAGTCGGGGAGCGGCCGCGTTTTGGAGTTCGTCAGTCTGCTGCGCACCGAGGAGCTCTCCGGTCGCGCTCATGGGCCGGTGCATCCGGACTACCGCCGAGACCCCGCGGTCGACGTCGAGTTCCCCTGGCTCCGTGTCCAGCTCGGCTTCGGCGCCAGCGATCCGCAGACGCACGCCGACGCGCGCGGGCGCTTCCTCTTCGACTACCCGCCAGGAAACGTGACCGTGCGCTCGCCGTTGGCCGGCCTCTACGTGCATGTCGACAACGCCAGTTCGGACCGCGCGCCCTATTTCGAGCGCGAGGTCGCGGTTCCGGGTGAGGTCGACATCGAGTTCAGTGCCGCGTACGCCCGGCCCGACGAGCGCACGATCTACTACCACGTGAACGTCATTCACGACTACGCCAAGGAGCGTTTCGCTTTCGATCTGCTCGACTTCCCGGTTCTCGCCGTCGCCAAGGTGATCGACCCCAATACCGGGGATCCGAACTATCCGAACGCGTACTGGAACGGTGTTCAGATGGGTTTCGGCAACGGTGGCGCCACGTTCTGGAACCTCGGGCTCTTTTCCGACGTCGTCTACCACGAGTACACGCACGCCATCACCGACTACGTCTATCGTCCCGGGGGTGGGTTGGGCGGTGCCCTCGGGGCCGCGATCGGCGAGGCGCTTTCTGACTACTTCGCGGCGACGCTCAACGACGAGCCGCTTTTGGGCGAACACCTCTTCCGCAGAACGCCGGCGCCGTTGCGCAACCTCGACAACACGCTCTACTGGCCCGACGATCGCGATGCGCGCGATGAGCCGCACGCGAACGGCGAGATTCTCGGGGGTGCCTTCTGGGATCTCCGCGAGGCCGTCGGTGCCGAAGTGGCAGACGCCGTCATCCACTTCGCACGCGAGCTCTTTCCGCGCACGTTCGAGGAGTACCTCGAAGCGATGCTGCTCCAGGACGATCTGCTGCACGGTGACGCGTGGATGGCAAACGGCTCACCGCACCGGGAAGCGATCCTCACCGCTTTCGCGCTGCACGGCATCGGACCTTTGGCGCAACGTGCCATCGGCATCGTGCACGAGCCGCTCCTCGACACCGCAGACGTCTCCGCGCCCCGCGTGGTGCGGACGAGCCTCGACGTGCTGCTGCCTCCAGGGGCAGAGCAGTTGATTCGACTCAGCTATCGCACCGGTGAGGAATTCCAACATGTCGTGATGCTGCCCCAGCCGGACGGCAGCTTTGCCGCGGAGATCCCGCCGATGCCACTCGGGGCGCGTGTCCACTACTACATCATGGCCTTGCGGTTTCAGCCGCTCCTCCTGGCGCTCGCTCCCGACGGAGCGCCGCAAGCCACCTTCAGCTACGAAGTGCGACCCGACGAAGAGGCACCTCGCATCACACGGGTGTCTCGATCGAGCGTGACGTCGATCACGTGGCCGATGCAAGTGCAAGCACGGATCGAGGATGGTCATGGTGTCGCCAATGCCTTCGTCGAGTACACCTACAACGGCGAGCGTGGTGCGACACTCGGAATGGCGCGCGCACGCACCGATCGGAGCCTCTTCCGCACGCGCTTTGCACCCGTGGGGGGGCAGCCTGGGGATGTCGTCGAGTACTGGATCCGCGCCGCGGATCACGTCGGTCACGAGACGCGCTTCCCGGAGAGCGGCACGCTTCGTGTCGAGCTGACCGAGACGTTGGAGGAGGCATTTGAACCGGGTGCGCTGGCGTGGGCACACGAACCCGTCGTCGTGGCACAGCCGGATCCATGGCACCTGACGACGCAGCTCAACCACACGCTCGGAGGCACGCAGGCATGGCTGTGCGGCAGCGACGCCGCATCCTACCCCGCGGCTGTCGCCGCAGCCCTCGTGACGGAGTGGTACGCAATCGGTGCCGGCTCACGCGCCACACTGTGGTCCTGGATCGACGCGGAGGCCTCGGGAGAGATGGCGCCTGATGGGGGGCGCGTCGAGATCCAGGTGGAGGGCAGCGACGAGTGGACGGCGATCGAACCGCTCGCGGGGTACACGCACCGGGTCGTCGCAGACACCAACGTCCTCGGCCCCGGAAGTCCCTGTCTATCGGGCCGCGACCCGGAGTGGCGTCTGATCCAGTTCGACCTCGAGGCGTGGAACGGCAACCGGGTGCGCTTGCGCTTCCTCTTCGGCAGCGCCGCCGACGCGACGCCAGGCTCGGGGCACGGCTGGGCGCTCGACGATTTTCGACTGCTTCCGGGAACCCCCGATCCCACGGACGCGCGGCCGCCGCATGCCATGTCGCGGCTTCTGCGCCAGGTCGGGCCGAATCCTTTCAACCCTCACGTCACCTTCAGGCTGCAGGTGCCCGTCAATGCAGGCGTTGTGACGCTCGACATTATCGACGCCCGCGGTCGCCTGACGCGGCGGTTGCTGGATACGCCTCTGCCTGCGGGGCCCATGCGCCTCGAGTGGGATGGTTCGAACGGCTCCGGACTGGCGTCCGCCTCGGGCGTTTACTACTATCATCTGCGGTCGTCCCTGGGCCTCGAGAAGGGGAAGCTGGTCCTGCTGCGCTAGGCCAGCCTCGCGAGCCGGGCTGGTCCCTGCCGTCTCGGACGAACCGAATGCACAGTTACATGGAAAGTTGAGGGATTCACTTGAGGGGAATGCTCAACGGGCAGGGTGTGCTGGGCCGGCTGGTTCCCGGCGCGGCGCTGGTGTTGCTGCTACTGCACGCTGGCTGCGTCAACCGGTACTCCACCGACATCCCGCTCGAATACCACTCACTTCTCGAGGAGAAGTACGTCAGCAAGTCAGCCTGGACGCGGATGACGCTCCAGGACGAGAAGAAGAACGTCCGAATCGAGCAGGACCAGGAGGTGGTGGTGACGGCGATCGGGTTGCAGCGTTCCGGCTCCGTCACCGTGGAGACCCCAAACGGTCGCAAACGCGTGGTGTTTCCGTTTGAGCTCGAACGCCCCATGACGCTCGAGCATTACGAAGCGGCGCTCTTGGACGCTCTCTGGTTCGAGAGTCCCGAGACGCGCTATGCGCGCAACAAAGAGCAGTACGGCACGCGCATCGCCGACGCCATCCGCGACCACAAGATCCTGCCCGACATGCCGATGGACGTCGCATACCTCACCTGGGGAGCCCCATCCAACATCATCCCGATCAAGCGTGGCTCCGACGAGCGATGGGAGTACAACACTCTCAACCTGAAGAACGCGAGAATCGAGTTCCGCGGCGGCAAGGTTGTGCAATCCGACGGCGAGAACATCTCCGACACCGAGGCCGCGACCAAACGCAAGCGCGTTCGCCGTACCTCCTGAACGGGGCGTCGAGGCGGCGGATCACCCCGGGGTGGCGCTGGTCGACCAGAGCCACCCTCACGCTTCACTCCACGCGGGAATGATGACCCAGATCTCCGAAGAACTCGTTCGGGCTTTGCCGAAGACCGATCTGCATCTGCATCTGGACGGTTCGTTGCGCCTGGAGACGATGCTCGATCTCGCGCGCGAGCAGGGAATCCGCCTCCCCGCAGAGGATGTCGTCGGACTCGGGAAGATCATGCGTATGGGGGAGGGGGAACGCAGTCTGGAGCGCTACCTCACCGCCTTCGATTACACGCTGTCGCTGCTGCAGGAAAAAGAGGCGATCGAGCGCTGCGCCTACGAGCTCGCCCGGGACTGCGCCGAGGAGAACATCCGTTACATCGAGGTGCGCTTCTCGCCGATTCTGCATACGCGCCACGGCTTGTCGCTCAAGGACTCCGTCGAGTCGGTGCGCGATGGGTTGCGTCACGCTGAGCAGGAGTTCGGCATCCAGACTGGCATCATCATCTGTGGAATTCGCCACATCAGTCCGGAGAGCTCACTGGTCCTGGCACAGCTGGCGCTGGAGTACAAAGGTGCCGGTGTCGTCGGCTACGACCTCGCGGGGGCGGAGGAACATTTCCCAGCCAAGAAGCACCGCGAGGCGTTCTTCCTCATCCTCAACAACAACATCAATTGCACCGTGCATGCGGGGGAAGCTTTTGGCCCCTCGTCGATTGCGCAGGCCGTGCACTACTGCGGCGCCCATCGGATCGGGCACGGGACCCGGCTGCGTGAGGATCCGGATCTGATGGCGTACGTGAACGATCATCGCATCGCGCTCGAGATGTGCCTCTCCAGCAACGTCCATACTGGTGCCATTGCGAGAGTCGCGGACCACCCGATCAAGGTGTATCTCGACGAGGGCTTGCGCGTGACGCTCAACACCGACAACCGGCTGATGAGCAACACGACGCTCACGCGGGAGTTCATGCTCGGAGTCCGTCACTGCGGGCTGAGCGTCCACGACATCGAAGACATCATCATCTACGGCTTCAAGAGTGCCTTCCTTCCACTCAAATCAAAGAAGGAGCTGCTACGCGACGCCTACAAAGAGTTGCGTCGCCTGACCGTGCCGTATCACCCCAGCGGCGACGAGCACGAGGCCAACATCTGACCAGTTCCGCCTGCCGCGAGGGTGGCGTGAACTGCCGCCCGGGACATCCGCTGCCTGCGCGGACATCCCATTTTGGCGCATCCACGCAGACGATTGACACCCGCCGCTCCCGAATCCGGAACCAGACCAGCGTGAGAATGCATCTTGCTGTGAAGCCGTGCCGTACCCGCGACGAGCGGAATCCACGGTCGGGAGCTGGCCGTGGAAGATGGGGTGCACGGACCCGTATGGCGCGCGGGCGCGCGTCGGGATTCCGCGCCACGTCAGAACCCAGCGATGCATCCGCACGAGAGCGCATGGTGGCGCCTCGAGGGCGGTGGCATTCACCCGAAGGATTCGAGGACCATGCTGCCCGACGACCTCGACTTGGATGGGACCCAGGTCACTCCGGAAGAGATTCCCGAGGAGCTCGCGGTTCTCCCGGTGAGCGACGCCGTGATCTTCCCCCACATGCTCGTGCCTCTCGTGATCTCCGACCGCAAGCTGATCATGCTGGCGGAGGACGTCCTGGAGGGGAACAAGCTGTTCGGAGCCTTCACCCAGCGCCCCCCCGAGCAGGAGGAGGAAGACGAGGACGAGGTGTCGAGCGAGAGCATCTTCCGTGTCGGAACCGTGGTCGCGGTGACCAAGAGCATGCGCTTCCCGGACGGCTCGATGCGCGTGTTGGGCAAGGGGATCTGTCGCGCCGAGATCGAGGAGATCACCTCGCGTGAACCGTACCTGTCGGCACGGATGCAGTGCCAAGTGGACCGTGGTGGACGCGGCAAACGCGAACGCGCACGGATGACCCAGGTGCGCAAAGCGTTCTCGAAGTTGGTCGACGCCTCGGACCACATGCCGGACGAGCTCAAAGCGCTCGCCTCGCGCGCCGAGGATGCCGGCATGCTCGCCGACCTCGTGGCCGCCAACGTCGATTTCCGGGTTCCGGATAAGCAGGATCTCCTCGAAACGACGAGTGTGCGGGAGCGCATCGACAAGGTGCTGCAGCTGCTGCGACACGAGCTCCAGGTGCTCCACCTCGGAGAGAAGCTGCAGAGTGACGTGCGCGAGGAGATGGATCGGGAGCAACGCGAGTACTACCTCCGTCAACAGATGAAAGCGATACGCAAGGAGCTCGGCGACGGCGACGATTTGGGCAACGAGATCGAAGAGCTGCGCCAGAGCATCGAGAAACATCCGATGCCAGATGAAGTGCGTGAGGTGAGCCTCAAGGAGCTGGAACGCCTGGCGCGCATGTCGCCCGCGTCCGCCGAGTACACCGTCGCGAAGACGTACATCGACTGGATCCTCGACCTGCCGTGGCAGAACTCGACGCGCGACCATCACAACATCCGGCGAGCGGCGCGCATCCTCGACGAGGACCACTACAACTTGCGGAAGGTCAAAGACCGCATTCTCGAGTTCCTCGCGGTGAAAAAGCTCAAGCAAGACATGCAGGGGCCGATCCTCTGCCTGGTGGGCCCCCCGGGCGTGGGCAAGACGTCGCTCGGTCGCAGCGTCGCGCGCAGCCTCGGACGCCAGTTCATGCGGGTGTCGTTGGGTGGCGTGCGCGACGAAGCGGAAATCCGCGGTCACCGGCGCACGTACGTGGGTGCGATGCCGGGGCGCGTGATTCAGGGGTTGAAGAACGCCGGCTCGAACAATCCGGTGTTCATGCTCGACGAGATCGACAAGCTCGGCAGCGACTTCCGCGGTGATCCCTCGTCGGCACTCCTCGAGGTGCTCGACCCGGCCCAGAACGACACCTTCTCGGACCACTATCTGAACGTGCCGTTCGACTTGTCGAAGGTCCTTTTCATCGCGACCGCCAACACCCTCGACACGATTCCGCACGTGCTGCGCGACCGTCTCGAGGTGATCGAGGTCACCGGCTACACGAACCAAGAGAAACTGGAGATCGCCAAGCGCTACCTGGTGCCACGCCAGATGAACGCGCACGGGATCACGTCGACGCATCTCGGTTTCACCGATGCGGGGATCAGGACGATCGTCACGGGCTACACGCGTGAAGCGGGTGTCCGGCAGCTCGAGCGCTCGATCGGCGCGGTGTGTCGCCGCGTGGCGCGGAGTGTGGCGGGTGGCCACAAGCGCCGCCGTCGACTCAACCGCGACAACGTCGATACCTTCCTCGGGGCGCCGGACTACCTGAGCCCGGCGGCTCTACGGCGCGCCGAGGTGGGCGTGGCCACCGGGATGGCATGGACCCAGACCGGCGGCGAGATCCTCTTCATCGAGGCGGTGAAGATGCCGGGAAAGGGCGCCTTGAAGCTCACCGGATCTCTGGGTCCGGTGATGCGCGAGTCGGCCGAGGCAGCACTTTCCTACCTGCGCTCCTGCGTCGTGTACGAGCGCATTGGGAAGGACTTCTTCGACCGCAACGACTTCCACGTGCACGTCCCCGCGGGAGCGACGCCGAAGGACGGGCCCTCCGCCGGCATTACAATCGCGACGGCACTCGCCTCGCTGGTGTACGGTGTTCCGGTGCAGAGCACGGTGGCGATGACGGGTGAGGTCACGCTCACGGGGAAGGTGTTGGCCGTCGGGGGCATCCGCCAGAAGCTGCTGGCGGCGTTCCGCGCGGGTGTGCGGGAGGTCATCCTGCCGGTGCAGAACCGCAAGGATCTGGAAGAGGTCCCACGCGAGGTCAGTGATCGTTTGAAGATGCATTTCGTGGAATCCGTGGACGATGTTCTGGAGCGTGCGCTCGTGGCCACCCCACGACGCACCAACCGCGGTCGAGCCGTGGTGTCGAGCGCGTCGCGCTCCCGCCCGCGAGAGCGCCGCAGTGTCACGCGCTCCTGAGGGAGAGATCCGGTGGGCGAGGCGGCGTACAAAGCGCAGCTCGTTCGGCCGCTGTCCAAGTGGCTGCGACTGGTGCCGACGGAAGAGCCCTTCCGGCTGCCGATGGTGGGCCCGGAGGGGGGACGCGTCCTCTTCGTGCAGAGCGGTGAAATCACCGACATTCTCTTCGCGGCTCGTTTGATCACGGGCCTGCACGACACCTATCCGCGCTGCCGCGTCGGTGCACTCGTGCGCGAGGACGCCAGCGAGCTCATTCGGCACCACCCACATGTGCAAGACATGCTCATCTACCAACCGGGACAGATGAATCTGGCGAACCCGGCCTTCTTCAAGCTCGTTCGCAAGCTGCGCAAGCGTGGATACGACATGCTGGTCCACATGGGGGAGTCACCCCCGCCAGCCCACGAGGTGCTCGGGTACCTGAGTGGTGCACCCGTGCGTGTGGGACCCGCGGGTGAACGTAGCTACCCGTACGTCAACTGCGAGCTGCGTTGGGATCCGGGCAAGTCGGGCTACGAAGGGCGGCGCCTCTCCGAGGTCGCGGGCCTGCTCGGCGTGCAGCTCTCTGCGGACGCCCGCGGAGCGGTGCTCACCGATCAAGACGTCCGCTTCGCACGCCAACTCGTCCACTTCCGCAAGCCACGCCGCGACCAGATCCTGATCGGCGTGGACCCTGGAAAGGGGAAATCGAACACCAAGGTGCTCGACCGCACGCTGGCCTATCTGGTCAACGCGATCTACCAGCGCTACCGATCGAAGGTGATCGTGCTCGCGACGCCGGATCAGGATGACACGGCATCGCGCTTCGAGAACACCCTGCAGTGCGAGCGCATCGACCTGCCGCGTCACAACGTCAAGGATGTCGTGGCATTGGCCTCGCAATGCGATCTTTTCCTGGCCGGGAACACCAACCTGCTGCACTACGCCGTCTCCTTCGGCGTGCCCACGATCGGTCTGTTCACCGATCGCGACGATCCGCGCTGGCGTCCGCCCGAGCTTCCACACGTCGCCCTGATCCAGGGGCGCCGAGGCGCCAAGCTGTCGCTCGAGGAGTTCCTCGGCGAGGTGGAGCGTCTCCTCTCCCTCCCACCCCCGCACTAGCCGGCGACCCCGAGCCGTGCGTGGAGCGCCCGCTGCGAGACGCGAGCCGCTTCAACGCCGCCGTGCACGCTCGCCTCGCACGATCCTGGCAGCGCGCAGCCGCCGGCGGCCGTGGAGGCTGGAGTGGGGTGAGGTGGAGTGGGGTGGGGACAAAGCCCTGGCTGGGGCTGTGGAGGGGGCGCTATCCTGTTCAACGATGAAGAGTTTCCTGCGTCTTTTCGGCTTCCTTCGACCCCACTGGCGCCTGGCGGCCGTCACCGCGCTCTGTGTCACGCTCTTCGCCTCCTTCTCGGGCGTGTCGATTCTCGCTGTCTCACCCTTTGTGCGCATCCTCTTCGACGACCGCCCGGCGGTGGCGGAAGCGCCTGCGGCGGCGGGCAGCGAGACGGAGCGAGCCCCCGCCTGGATTCCCCTCCCCGGCGCGGCGCGCGAATGGGTGCGCGCTGCGCAACGGCGCGCCGAGGACTTCCTGATGCGCGGCAGCCGCACCCAGGCGCTCGGCCGCCTCTGCGTGATTCTGCTCCTGCTCTTCCTTGCCAAGAACGTGACCCACTACGCCCAGACCTACTTCGAGGCGTACCTCGAGCAGTCGGTCCTGCGCGACGTGCGCAATCGCGTCTACATGCACGTCTCCGAGGTGCCGCTCGGAACCTACGTGCGCCAGCGCACGGGGACGTTCATCTCGCGCATCGTGAACGACGTGAACGTGATGCGCATCGCGCTCGTGGGAGGGCTGCTGAGCCTGCTGCGCAATTCCCTCATGATGCTGATGGCGGTGGCGATTCTGCTGGCGGCTTCGTGGAAGCTGGCGCTGGTGGCGCTCCTGATCCTGCCGCCGAACGCGCTCCTCATCGCGCGGCTTGGCAAGCGTCTTCGCAGCCGCAGTGGGCACGCGCAGGAACGCATGGCCGACATGGCCAGCGTGGTGCAGGAGACCGTTTCGGGGGCGCGCATCGTCAAGGCGTTCGGTATGCACGCCTTCGAGCTCGGACGCTTCTCCCGCTTCAATGCCGACTACTTCATGTCGTACATCAAGGTGCGGCGCCTGCAGGCCATGGCGGGACCGGTGTCGGAGATGCTCGCCATCGTCGGGGTGGTGGCGATTCTCTGGTTCGGAGGCCGCCTCGTCATCCAGGGCCAGCTGCCTTTGGACCGCATGTTCCTGTTCATCACGGCGATGATCTGGTTGGCGGAGCCCGTGAAGGCACTCATCGGTGTGCACAATTCGATGCAGGAGGGGCTGGCGGCGGCCGATCGGGTTCTCGCGCTTCTGGACATGCCGACCGAGCCGCCGCGGCACGTGGGACGTCCGGCTCGTTTCGAGAAGGCGCTGCAGTTCGATGGCGTCGGCTTCGCCTACGACCTGACGCGTCCGGTCCTACGCGACGTCGACGTCAGCGTGCGCCCCGGGGAGGTCGTGGCGCTCGTGGGGCCGAGCGGAGCCGGCAAGTCCACGTTCGTCGATCTGATCCCACGCTTCTACGAGGTCACGAGCGGGCGTATCCTGATGGATGGTGTCGACCTCCGTGAGCTCTCGCTCGACTCGCTGCGCCAGCTGGTTGGAATGGTCACCCAGGAGGTGATCCTCTTCAACGATACGGTGCGAGCGAACATCGCCTACGGTGCGCCCGACATCGACGAGGAGCGCGTCGTCGCTGCGGCACGCGCGGCCAACGCGCACGACTTCATCCTGCAGCTCCCGGATGGTTACGACACGACGATTGGCGAGCGTGGTGTCACGCTCTCGGGGGGCGAGCGCCAGCGACTCTCGATTGCGCGCGCCATCCTGCGAGATCCGCAGATTCTCATCTTCGACGAGGCCACGTCGTCGCTCGACTCACGCAACGAGCAGCTGATCCAGGAAGCGATCGAGCGGCTCGTTCGGGGTCGGACCACCTTGGTCGTGGCCCACCGCCTGTCGACGGTGCAGCGCGCCGATGTGATTCTGGTCTTCGAGAACGGGCGCATCGTCGAGCGCGGCACGCACGATGATCTGGTCGCCGCCGCAGGTCCATACGCGAAGCTCCACGAGCTTCAGTTCGGATAGCGTCCATGGCAGACTCCAATCCGCGCATCCTGTGCATCGCACCGAGCTGGCTCGGCGACGCCGTGCTGGCGCTTCCGGCCCTGCAACTCCTCAGCGACGCCGGGGCGCACTTGGAGATCGTGGCACGGCGTGGGATCACGCGGGTTTTCGCCGCCGTGGCGCAGGCGGATGCGCTGCATGCAGGCCCCGGGAGTCGTCGCGAGCGTTTCGTGCAGGCGTGGCGACTGCGAGGCGTGAAACCGCATGCGGCGCTTCTGCTCGCCCCCTCCTTCTCGACGGCATTGCAGGCCGCGCTGGCAGGTGCTCCGATCCGGATCGGGGAGTCCCGCGACCTGAGACGTCCTCTCCTCACTCACCCAGGCGCAGCGGGCAGCCGAGAAACGCACCTCGCCTTGACCTACCAGAGGCTTGCCGAAGAGCTCGCGGCGGCGCTCCGACTCGACGTGGCGATGCCGGACAGCGCGCCGCAGCAGAACATTCTGGCAGGCCTGTACGACGCTCCTCGACTCCAGCCGCGAGACTCCGAGACCGAGGCAGCCGCTGCTCTCCTGCGCGGCGCCGGGTGCAGCGACCGACCGCTGGTCGTCGCGCCCGGAGCGCGCTTCGGTCCGGCGAAGCGCTACCCGAGCGATCGCTTCGCCGAAGCGGCGCGGCGGCTGGCGCAGCGGCTCGACACGGGCGTGGTCCTGGTCGGCTCGAGCGAGGACGCCCGAGAGACGGCAGCGGTGCAAGCGGGGCTTCGCGACGCGATCGATCTGGCGGGTCGGACCGATCTGGGCGCTCTTCTCGGGCTCTTGGCGCTCGCTCGCGGCGTGCTCTCCAACGACAGTGGCGTCATGCACCTCGCGGCAGCCCTCGGCACACCGGTCGTCGGGATCTTCGGCTCCTCGAATCCGCGCTGGACGCACCCGCTCGGCCGACGAGCCGGTTTCGTCTCGAATCCGGTGCCGTGCGCCCCCTGCTACCGCCGCACCTGCCCGATCGACTTCGAGTGCATGCTCGGATTGGAGCCGGAAGTGCTTGTCGTCAAGCTTTTTGACCTCATTCGTTCGAGATCCACCCATGTCCCCGAGTCGCCGTCTCGGCTATGATCCGTCCATGTCGGGAGCGGACACCCGGGGGCGGCTCGCGACCCTCCTGGAAGCTTTTGCCACACAACGCATCGCGGTCGTCGGGGACCTGGCGCTCGACGAGTTCGTCCAGGGCCGGACCGCGCGCATCTCGCGCGAGGCACCGGTTCTGATCCTGCGTCACGAGCAGACGACGCGTCTGCCGGGCTGCGCCGGGAATGCGGCGCGCAACGTCGCTGCTCTGGGCGGGCATGTGGCCGTCGTCGGCAGCGTCGGCGACGACGCCGCGGGCACGACGCTACAGCAGCTCCTCGAGGCGGGCGGGATCGAGACGCGTGGCGTCGTCGAGCAGTCGGGAGGATCGACCTGGTGCAAGAGCCGCTTTCTTGCCGGTGACCTGCACACGGTTCACCAACAGGTGATGCGCCTCGATCACGAGCCGAGCTCGCTCCACGACGAGCGACATCGACACCAACTCCACGCTGCGATCGATCTGGCGCTGCGCGATGCGACCGGGGTGCTTCTGTGCGACTATGGCGGTGGCGTCCTCGACGCGGCAACGCGCGCCCACGTGCTGGGCGAGGCGCGCCGACGCGAGCTCCCGGTGGTCGCCGACTCGCGCTACGCCTTGCAGGAGTTCGCCGGCGTCACCTGCGCGACACCGAACGAAACGGAGATCGAGCCGATTCTCGGATGCTCCCTCGGGAACGCGGCGGCCGTCGAGTCGGCTGGCGAGGAGCTCCGACGTCGTCTCGAAGCACCCTGCCTGATCGTGACGCGCGGCAAGCTCGGAATGACGGTGTTCGACGGCGGAGCAGCGTGGCACCTGAGTGCGTACGGTGGCGATGCCGTCGATGTCGCGGGCGCGGGCGACACGGTCGCTGCTGCGGTCACGCTGGCGTTGTCCGCCCAGGGCCAGGTCCGCGACGCAGCGCGCCTGGCGAACTACGCCGCATCTCGCGTCGTCCTGGAGCGCGGAACCGCGATCACGAGCCGCGCGGACGTGCGTGCGTGTATGCAGAGAGACCCGGAGCTTTGAATGCTGGGGGAACGTTACTTCGACGACGCGGCACTTCTCGCCAGGCGCCTGCGGAAGCAGGCAGCGAAGCGCGTGGTTCTCGCGAACGGATGCTTCGACCTGCTGCACGTGGGGCACGTGCGCTACTTGAGCGCGGCGCGCGAGCTGGGTGACGTGCTCGTCGTGGGATTGAACAGCGACGCGTCGGTGCGCGAGCTGAAGGGGGAAGGGCGCCCGCGAATGCCGGCGCTCGAACGTGCCGAGCTCTTGCTGGCCCTGCGTCCGGTCGATTACGTCACGCTTTTTCACGAGCACGACGTGACGCGTCTTCTCGAGACGCTGCGCCCTGCGTTCCATGCCAAGGGGACCGACTACACCGTCGAGGGGGTGCCGGAGTACGAGGCTGCGCGTCGACTCGGTGTTCGCACCGTCATCGTCGGGGATCCGAAGGAGCACTCGAGCCGCAGCCTTGCACCGGATCCACAAGGCATGCGGAAGCCATGACCGAAGCCAATGAGGCCGCGCGAAAACGGCTCCTCGACGGCGGGCGCATTCTGGTGACGCGCCTGCGCTACATCGGTGATGTCATCCTCTCGCTGCCACTGGTTGGAGCTCTGCGTCGAGCTTTCCCAGACGCCGAGATCCACTACCTCGCAGACCCCGCACCGCTCAGAGTCCTCGACGAGCATCCCGACGTCGATCGCCTGTGGAGCCTCGAGAGGGGCACGCTTCCGATGGCGCGCCTGATGCGCGCCTTGCGCCAGCAGCGCTTCGCCGCGGTCATCGACCTCTTCAGCAATCCGCGCAGCGCTCTTCTGGTACGCGCCACGGGCGCCGCCGTTCGGATCGGGGAAGCGCGACGCGGTCGGCGACATCTCTACACCGTGCAGCGCCAGCTGCCCCTCGGCCGCAGCGCCCTCCTGCAGCATCTCGATGCGGCAACCTTCCTCGGCGTGGAGAATCCGCGCGTCATGGCGCCGCGGATCCACCTGAGCTCGGAGGAGAGGGCACGCGGGGCGGTGTGGAACGAGGGCACGGCGCCTCACGTGCTGCTGCATTCGGCAGCAACGCAGCCAGCCAAGGAGTGGCCGCACCCGATGGCGCTCGACCTGGTGCGGCGCCTGCTCGACACCGGGCATCGCGTCCTGCTCTCCACCGCACCTCACCGGCCGCAGACGAGCGCGGAGCTGGCGGCGGCGGAGCCGCGGGCTCGACTCCTGGACGCCATGCCGCTGCGTGAGCTGCTCGCCGTGATCGTCAGCATGGACGCGGTCGTCGGCGTCGACGGTGCGATCGTCCATGCGAGCGTGGCGCTGGGACGTCCGACCCTGGCTCTCTTCGGGCCCACGGAGCCGCAGATCTGGTTCCCCTACGCGGCGCTCGGCCCCTTCCGCGTCCTGCATGCCGGCGTCGACTGCGGCCGCTGCGATCGCTACTGGTGTCCGGAGCGCCGCTGCATGGGCGCGATCCAAGTCGACGAAGTCGAACGCAACGTGCGCGAGCTGCTGCAGGGCACGCACTCGGTGTCGGGGAGCGGCAAGCCATGAACGCGGTGGCCCGTTTTGCGCTGCGGCAGCCGTTGCGTCGCATCCTCCTGATCCGGCCGCGGGCGTTGGGGGACGTCCTGCTCGCAACCCCTGCGCTGCGCGCCCTGCGTGTCGGCTACCCGGAAGCCGAAGTCCACATGCTGGTCGACGACGTCCTGGCACCGCTCCTGGATGAGAACCCGCATCTCGATCGTCTCTGGTGCTTCCCACGCCGACGCCGCGGTCTCGGCCGCTGGGCGCGCCTCTACCGCGACATGAAGCGTGCGCGGTTCGATCTGGTGATCGATCTCCACGGCACGCCACGCACGGCGTTTCTGGCGCGCTGGACGGGGGCGCCAAACCGCGTCGGCTACGCGCTGCGCGGTCGCGGCCGCTGGTACAACTTCCGTATCGAACGCGATTCCGACCGACACGGCGCATGGCGACAGCAGTACGCGGCGCGCACCAATCTCGACATCGTGGCGCGCTGCGGCGTGACAGGGCCGGTGCTCGAGGATACGTCGCTCGTGTTCGTCACGAATCGCGCCGCGGAGAAGCGCATGCAGGAGTACTTCGATGCGCTCGCTGCGGATGCACCCTGCGTCGGGGTGGCCCCCGCGGGCACCTGGCAGGCGAAGACCTATCCGGTTGCCTCCTTCGCGCGCGTTGCGGACCGCCTCGCGCAAGCCGGGTGCACCGTGATCCTGCTCTGGGGCCCGGGGGAGAGGGCGATCGTCGACGCGGCCCGTGCGGCCATGCAGGCTCCCGCCGTCGTTGCGCCCGCAACCGGCCTGCACGAACTTGCGGCGCTCCTGGGGCGGCTCGACCTGCTGCTGTCGAACGACTCCGGAGTCAAGCATCTGGCGGAGGCGCGCGGTACGCCGACCCTGACCCTCTTCGGGCCCACGAGCCCGGTGAACTGGGTGTCGGGGCTCCGCGAGCACGCGTGGTTGCGTTCCGCCCTGCCGTGCGTCGGCTGCAACTTCACGCGTTGTCTACACCACACATGCATGTTGTCGCTCGACCACGCCACGGTCGCTGCGCAGGCGCTGCGCCAGCTGGCCCAGGCGCGCCAGGAGCGTCTCTCCATGCCTTGAGGGGGTCGGAGATGGAACTCCGCTGCGCTCGGCGCTACCTTTTGTCACGACGCGCCGGCGGGAGACGCCGCGGGAGGGCCTGGAACGCCATCTGCACCCTCGGTGTTTCATGCGGCAGCCGCCGCAGGAGCCCCTGGAGCCGGAAAAGAGGTTCAGCGTGAGGTGTCGACAGACGGGGCTCGTCTTGAGCTTCCTGATCGTGGCCATCGTGTCGGGCATCGGCCCAGGACGGGCCGACGAGTGCGAGACGATCGGCACGGTTCCGGATACGCTCGTGCGCTTGCCGAGCCGCGTCGCTTTCTGTCCAGGCGAGTACCTCGAGTTCTCGGTCCAGTACGGACTGATCACCGCCGGCACCGCGACCATGAGCGTCGATACGCGCATCCTGCAGAGACAGGGTCGCCCCACCTACCACTTCATCACCACGGCGCGATCCAACAAGATGTTCTCCACCTTCTTCAAGGTGAACGACCGCGTCGAGTCGTTCATGGATACCCTGCAGCTGCACTCCGTGCGCTTCGAGAAGCACCTGCGCGAGGGAAAGTACAACAAGGACCTGTGGGTGACCTTCGACCAGGAGCGAGGCACCGCCTCGATCAATGGCGAGCGCGAGTGCGAGGTGCTGGAGCACGTGCAGGATGTCCTCTCCTCGTTCTATTATGTGCGCACGCTCGATCTCAGGGTGGGGGAGTCGTACTTCGTCCCGAATCACGACAACGGCAAGAACTACGCCATGGAGGTGACCGTGCATCGGCGCGAGCGCGTGGAGGTCGACGCCGGTACTTTCGATTGCCTCGTACTGGAACCGATCATCTTGGGTGAGGCGCTCTTCAAGCAGAAGGGGCGCCTCCACGTCTGGGTCACGGACGATGAGGTCAAGATGCCGGTTTTGATGAAGAGCAAGGTCCTCGTCGGAGCAATTGCGGCTGTTCTCACCGATTTCAAGCTGGGGGACGCTTGCGCCGCGCCAACAGCCATGGTCAACGCGCGCGAATGAGAGGTTTACAGGATGTCGCGCTATGCCGAGATCGACCTGTCCACGGTGCGCACGGTCAGCATCCACGAGCGTGACAACAAGGTGGGCGTGGAGCAGTTCGGCCGCGTCGCACCGCTTCCGGGTGCCGCTGAATGGATGCAGCGCTTACCTTCGATCCTGGCGGCGGAAAACCTGCGCCGGCTCGTGGCTGCTCTGCAACAGGCGCGTGCCCAAGGGCGCACGTCGCTCTTCATGCTCGGCGGGCACGTGATGAAGACGGGTATTTCTCCCTTCCTGATTGACCTCATGCGACGAGGCTACATCACGCATTTCGCCAGCAACGGTTCACTCAGCATCCACGACGTCGAGACAGCGCTCTTCGGTCGTACGTCGGAGGATGTCGCCGAGACGCTGGAACGCGGCGTCTTCGGCATGGTCCGTGAAACACCGGAGTTCATGTTCGCCGCGTTCCGCGGTGGACGTGAGCGCGAGGAGGGAATGGGGGAGTGCCTGGGACGCGCCTTGGTGGAAGCGAAGGCACCCCATGGCGAGCACAGCCTGATGGCGGAATCGTATGTTCAGGAGATCGCGTTCACGGTGCACGTTTCGCTGGGCGGTGACATCCTGCACCAGCATCCGGGCGCGGACGGCGCCACGCTGGGTGAGCTGAGCATGCGCGACTTCCGCATCCTGGCGGCGGCACTGGGCCATCTCGGCGAGGGCGGCGTGGTGGTCAACCTCGGGTCGGCAGTGGTGATGCCGGAGGTCTTTCTGAAAGCGCTCACCGTGGCGCGCAACGTCCTGGGGCCGGTGCACGACTTCACCACGGCAAACCTCGACATGCTGCAGCACTACCGGCCGGCCGAGAACGTGCTCAGGCGGCCCACCCTGAGCTCCGGGACGGCGCTGGCGATCACCGGACACCATGAGCTCCTGGTGCCCCTTCTTCACGCGCTCTTGACCGCCGCTCCCACCGGGCGCTCCGGCGCCTGACGGCGCGCCCCGCCGCTCCGGGCTCGTTTGACACTGGCGAAAATCCGCTGCTATACTGCCCCATCGCAACCTCGGGAGGAACGCTAGGTCCCTTTGCTAACGCGTTCGTGACACTACGAATCGGACCGAACACCGCACGGTGACCCGGTCTGAGTGCCGAGACATCGCGTCGGAATCGACATCTTGCGTGAAGGAAGAGGGACGCGTGTCACCCAGTTCGAGGTTGGAACCTCCTCTGCTCGATCCCGCCAATGGCGCCCAGCTGCAAGGAGCGTTGGCTCCCGACGTCGAGTTTCAGGTGTGCGACTCGTTCGCCTACCGCGTGTGCAAGCGCACGCTCGACATCGCGGCGGCGCTCTTCGGTCTCACGCTGCTGGCGCCGCTTTTTCCGCTGATCGTACTCCTGATCAAGCTCGATTCAGGCGGCCCGGTGATCTTTGCGCAGCGCCGCGTCGGGCGAGGTGGGCGGCTGTTCACCTGTTACAAGTTTCGTTCGATGGTGCGCGACGCCGAGGCGCTGAAGTCGAGCCTGGCCCACCTGAATGAGGCATCGGGGGCCGCCTTCAAGATCCGCCGCGATCCGCGCATCACGGAGGTCGGGCATTTTCTGCGTCGCAGCTCGCTCGACGAAATGCCGCAGCTGGTGAACGTGCTGCGAGGCCACATGTCGATCGTCGGGCCGCGGCCGCAGATTCCGACCGAAGTGGAGCTCTACAACGGCTGGCAACGGCGACGCCTTGAGGTCAAGCCCGGGATCACCTGTCTGTGGCAAATCTCGGGACGCAGTCACGTCGGCTTCGACGAGTGGATGCTTTTGGACCTGGATTACGTGCGCCGGCGCAGTCTGAAGCTGGATTTTTGGATCGTTTTGAGAACGTTGCCCGCTGTGATCGCACGCAAGGGCGCGTACTGAACACCGGGGTCGATCGTGTACGAGGGCTTCTACGGCTTCGAGAGACACCCATTCCGGCTCGTCGCCGACCCGAGCATGCTGTTCGCGTCGAGCGGCGTGCGTGAGGCGCTCGGGCGCCTCGAGTACGCCGTGAAGACGGGCAAGGGGATCGCCGTCATGACGGGCGAGGTGGGCACGGGGAAGACCACGCTGGTGAATCGCTTCCTCGATCGTGCCGGACCGGAGCTTCGTACTGCATACATTTTCAATCCCACCCTCACCGGTCCACAGCTGTTGCGCACACTGGCGGAGGAGCTCGGCGTCTCGACCGACGCCACCAGCAAGTTGGAGCTCACGCGGGCACTCTACGCCGAGCTGCTACGCAATCACCAGGCGGGGCGTCGCACCATCGTCTTCGTCGACGAGGCACAGGTGCTGGCGCCCGAGGCGCTCGAAGAGCTGCGCCTGGTCTCGAACCTCGAGACCTGGCACGAGAAGCTGCTTCACATCGTCCTGGTTGGTCAACCGGAGTTGCTGGATCACCTCGACGCGTACCAGATGCGCCCGCTGCGACAGCGGGTCGAGCTCTACGTCCAGATCGAACCGATGCGCGAAGTGGAGACGCGGCAGTACATCGAGCATCGACTGCGTGTCGCGAACCCGGTGCGCCCGGTCGCGTTTACCGACGGGGCGTGCGAGCTGGTGCATCGTCTCGCGGGGGGAATTCCTCGCGACATCAACAAGGTGTGTGACGCGGCACTCCTGGTCGCTTACGTCGACGAGGCCTCCACGATCACGTCGAAGCACGTGCGTGAGGCCGTGCAGACGATCGACGCACAGCAGATTGGATTGCACCTCGGGGGAACGAACGCGGGAAGACTGTGGCCGCGCGCCTGGGCCGGAGCCGCCGGCGTGGCAGCACTCGTGGCGCTGCTCGTCGCATACGACACGGCGGCACCGCCTTCCCGTAGCGCAAGCGGCGTCCAAGCAGTGGCGGTCCGCGCTGCCGCCGGGTCGGCGACCGATGATCTCGAGCAGCCGGAGTCCGAGGCGTCGCTGGTCCACCTGGCGTCGTTCGAGCACCGACAGCAGGCGGAGGGGTTCGTGCGCCAGATCGCCGCGCCGGCGGATCGAGTGGTCTACCTGCAGAGTGTCGACGCGAACGGCCGCCGCTGGCATCGGGTCCTGCTCGGCGATTTCCGCGACCTCGGCGCGGCGCAGGCGTGGGCGCAGAAGATGCGGGAGCGTGGAACCTATGCATATGCGCAGCCGGTGCGTGTCTCGCGTGAGGGCCTCGAAGCGTGGGGGACGAGATGATGGGCGCGACGAGCGTTCAATCGCGCAGCTCCGGCTGCGGGCCTCGAGGTTCCGAGCGGGCGTGTCGGCAACGCGTTGGACGCGTCACTTCGAGAGTTGTCGCTGGTTCGGTCGATAGGCGGTTGCTATAATGCCGCGCATGCCATCACAGGTTCCGTTCCTGGAACTCCACAGCCAGGTAACGCCCCTCAGGAACGAACTGGATGCCGCGCTCGCACGTGTCGTCGATTCGTGCCGCTTCATCCTCGGTGACGAGGTCGCAACCTTCGAGCGCGACTTCGCCGCCTACTGCGAAGTCGATCACGCCATCGGCGTGAGCTCTGGAACCGATGCCCTGACGTGCATCCTCGCGGCTCTGGGAATCGGCCCCGGTGACGAGGTCGTGCTTCCCGCCAACACCTTCGTGGCCACGGCCGAGAGCATCTCCGCCGTCGGCGCGCGCCCGGTCTTCGTCGACGTCGACGAGGAGAGCCAGCAGATCGATCCGAGGAGCGTGCGCGCGGCTCTCGGAGCGCGCACGCGCGTTGTGATCGCGGTACATCTGCAAGGGCGCACCGCCCCGCTCGCCGCTCTGCTGGAGCTCACGCGCGAGCGCGGGATCCACTTGGTGGAGGATGCGTGCCAGGCTCACGGTGCGCGTTACGGTGGCCGACGCGTCGGCGGATTCGGTGTTGCCGCCGCGTTCAGCTTCTATCCGGGGAAGAACCTGGGTGCCTTCGGGGACGCGGGCGCCGTGACCACGAATGATGCCTCTCTGGCGCGGACGCTGCGGCAGCTGCGCGATCACGGGCAAGCCCGCAAGAACGAGCACCGACGCTGGGGATTCAACGCACGTCTCGACGCGATCCAGGCTGCGGTCCTCGGCGTCAAGCTGCCCCACCTCGACGGCTGGAACGTCGCACGCCGGCGCCTCGCCGCTCGCTACGATGCGCTGCTCGCTGGAACCGGGCTGCGCACGCCGCCGCCACCGGGTGACGGCGAAGACCACGTCTATCACCTCTACGTGGTGCGCCACCCGCGTCGCTCCAGCATCTTGCAGATGCTGGAGGAGAACGGAATCGGCTACGGGTTGCACTACCCCGTGCCGATCCATCGCACCCCGGCGTATGCCGGGCACGGCTTCGAGCTAGGCGCTCTTCCACGTGCCGAGAGGCTCGCGGAGGAGAATCTGTCGTTGCCGATGTATCCCGAGTTGTCCGACGAGCACATCGAACGGGTGTGCCGCGTGTTGACCCAAACAGCTCTTGTGAGTGGATGAACCGCCATGACACCGACATCGCTCGTCACAGCCAAGCGCAAGACAGCTGCTCCGTATGACACCGTGGCCCTGGGGTCGCACGAGAGCGTCTCACACCTTTCCAGTGCGTCGTCCGACGCTCTCGGCGCACGTCTGAGTCTGGTCGTCAAGCAAGTCCTGGATCTCGCGATTGCGGGGCTCATCCTTCTGCTGAGTGCGCCGCTCTTCCTGATCGTCGCAGTGCTGATCAAGCTGTCGTCGCCCGGCCCCGTCCTCTTTGTGCAGAAACGGGTCGGTCGCAACGGTCGAGTGTTCGACTTCTTCAAGTTCCGCACGATGAAACACAACTCGGACGACAGCGTCCACCGTGAGTTCGCAGCCAATTTCATCCGTGGTAACGGCAAGAACCAGCCACGGGATGATGCCGAGCACGCCACGTCCCCGCGCGGCTCTTCGGCAGGAAACGGCACGTGCTCTGAGCCGCTTGCGCAGGATCAGGTGTACAAGCTCACTTGGGATCCGCGGATCACGGGGATTGGGCGGTTCCTGCGGCGCACGAGTCTCGACGAGCTGCCGCAGCTGATCAACGTTCTGCGCGGCGACATGAGCATCGTGGGACCGCGCCCACCGGTGGTCTACGAGTTGGAGCACTACCAGGATTGGCACAAGCGGCGGCTCGGCGCCAAGCCGGGGATCACTGGACTGTGGCAGGTGAGTGGCCGCAGCAGCGTCCCCTTCGACGAGATGGTTCAGCTGGACCTCTACTACATCGATCATCGCAGTACATCGATGGATTTGCGCATCATGGCCCGGACTCTTCCAGTCATGATCAAGGGCGACGGCGCGTACTGACACTGCTTCCGACCTGCGACGAGGTGAACAACGTGGAATACATCGGCGTCATCGGCTGTGGTTACTGGGGCCCCAACCTTATTCGCAACTTCTCGATCGGCAGGCGCTCGCGCGTGAAGGCGTGTGCCGACCTGGATCCCGAGCGTCTCGAGCACATGCGGGACCTCTACCCTTACCTGCACGCGACACAGGATTACCAGGACATCCTCGACGACCCGGAGATCAGCGCGGTCGCCGTTGCGACGCCGGCGCGCACCCACCATGCATTGGCCATGGCGGCTCTGCGTGCCGACAAGCATGTGTTCGTGGAGAAGCCGCTGGCGCTCTCATCGGGCGAGTGCCGTGAGCTCGCGATGGAGGCGCAATTGCGTCGTCGCGTGCTGATGGTGGGGCACACGTTCGTCTACACGGCTGCCGTCAACAAGATTCGAGAGCTGATCGCGAGTGGCGAGTTGGGCGAGATCCACTACATCAACAGCACGCGCGTCAATCTTGGCGTCTTCCAGCCGGATATCAACGTGATCTGGGATCTGGCACCGCACGACATCTCGATCGTGAACTACGTCCTCAACAGCCGCCCCGAGCGCCTCGCGGCGCACGGAAAGTGCTCGGTCCGCCCTGGAGTCGAAGATGTCGCCTTCATCGACCTCGAGTATCCGGATGGCGTCATCGCCAACATCCACGTCAGCTGGCTCGACCCGTGCAAGATCCGCCGCACGACCGTCGTGGGGTCGCGCAAGATGCTCGTCTACGACGACGTCTCGAGTCTCGAGAAGATCCGCGTCTACGACAAAGGGGTCACGGTGCCGCCGCACTACGACAGCTTCGGGGAGTTCTCGCTCAGCTACAGATTCGGTGACATCCTCACGCCCCGTCTCGACGATTCGGAGCCGCTGAAGATCGAATGCCGCCACTTCATCGACTGCATCGTCAACGGCGTGCGGCCGCGCTCCGACGCGGAAGAGGGAATCGCCGTCGTGCGGGCGCTCGAGGCGACGACGGAGTCGCTGCGCTCCGATGGACGGCTGCTCGATATCGCGTACCCCGTTCTTGAAACCTGAGCCCCGACACACTCCCGTGCCATAATGGACTGCCGGCCGGGTGTGCCATGGATGTGCGCCGGCCACGGCTGGATATGCGCATCCTGCTCGTCAACAAGTTTCTGCACCCGAAGGGGGGCGCGGAGCGCGCGGTGCTCACGCTCGGAGGAGAGCTCGAGCAACGCGGGCACGACGTCTTCTGGTTCGGCATGGAGCACCCCGCCAACGCGGTGCGCGGCGCGCATGTCGGGCTCGTGCGCAGCCGCGACTACCGCGCCGGAGGTCCGAGGCGCTACCGGGACGCCGCGTCGATGCTCTACTCGCTCGACGCGCGCCGACGATTCGGCCGCTTCCTGGATCGTGTCCAGCCGACGATCGTGCACCTGCACAACATCTACCACCAACTGACCCCTTCGATCGTCGACGCCGCGCGCGCCCGTGGCCTGCCCGTGGTGATGACAGCACACGACTACAAGCTGGTGTGTCCGCGCTACGACATGCTGCGGAAGGGCGTCCCCTGCGATGCCTGCCTCGAGGAGGGGCCCACGGCGTGCCTGCGTCACCGCTGTGCCGGTTCGTGGGGCGCCAGCCTGATTCTCACGGCCGAAGCCGTTCTGCATCGCAGCCGCGGCAGCTACGAGGGCGTAGCGCGCGTGCTGACACCGAGCCGCTTCCTCCACGGCGTTCTGTTGCGCGCCGGCTGGGAGCCGCAACGGCTTCGGCACGTCCCCAACTTCTCCGCTGCCACGGCAGCCGGAGAAGCGATCCCAACACGGTTTCTCTACGCCGGCCGTCTCGCTCCGGAGAAGGGAGTGGGGACGCTGCTGCGTGTCGTTGCGGGTCTGCGCCGCGGCACACTGGTCATCTGCGGGAGTGGCCCGCTCGAGGCGGAAGTCCAGCGAGCTGCACAGGCCCTCGCCGGGCGCATCGTGGTGCGAGGGCAACTGTCGCCTCGCGAGCTGTGGCACGAGATCGCTCGCTCCGCCTTCACCGTTCTGCCCTCCCAGTGTCTCGAGAACGCGCCCTTCGCGGTTCTCGAGTCGATGGCGCTGGGAAGAAGCGTGCTCGCCTCGCGCCTGGGCGGGGTGCCGGAGCTGCTGGCGCCTGGCGAGACGGGGGAGTTGCTGCCACCGGGCCGCATCGACGCGTGGCAGCGTGCGCTCAAACGCGCTCTCGAGGAGCCGGAGCGCACGCGCAGGATGGGGATTGCGGCGCGGCGCGTCGCCCGCGAGCGTTTCACGCTCGAGCACCATGTGGGTGCAGTCGAGCAGGTGTATCGTGAGGTGTCGACGTGAGAGAGATCGCGACCGCCACACCACAGGTCGCGGCGCGTTCGCTGCGGATCGCGATGCTCGGGAGCAAGGGCATTCCCGCGATGCATGGCGGCATCGAGCGCCACGTCGAGGAGATCGCGCGGCGCCTGGTGGCGCGCGGACACCGCGTGGATGTGTTCACGCGCGCCCACCACCCGTATCGGGAGCCGTTTCACGTCGGGGTGCGTCTGCGGCGCCGCCCCAGCATTCCGACCAAACACCTGGACGCGGCCACCCACACGGCGCTCTGCACGCTCGAAACGATCTGGAGTGGCCGTTACGACTTGCTGCACGTGCACGGGATCGGTCCCGGATTGTTCATCCGTTGGGCCCACAAGCGCCTGCCCACCGTCTTCACCCACCACGCCCAGGACTGGCGACAGCGCAAATGGGGGCCTCTGGCGCGCTGGTTCCTCCTGCGCGGGGAGGCTACAGCGGTCCGCCGGGCCGGTGCAGTGATCGTGGTGTCGCGGCAGCTGCAGCGATACGTTCGCGACGCATACGGCGTCGAGGCGCGCTACATCCCGAATGGTGCGACGACACGACCCGCCACTCGGGACGACGCGCTGCACGAGTGGCGGCTTCGATCTGGGGGCTATCTTCTCTTCGTGGGGCGTCTGATCGCGGACCGGGGGGTGGGGACGTTGCTGGATGCGTTCACGCGTCTCGAGACAGATCGTCGCTTGGTGATCGTGGGGGACACGCACCTCGAACGCCGGCAGTACGAAGCACTGCGCCAGCGCGCGGACGAGCGTGTACTCTTCACCGGCTACCAGCCGGAGTCGGTGCTGCAGCAGCTCTACGCCCATGCCTACCTCTGCGTGCACCCATCCGAGGTGGAAGGTCTCCCGATCGCAGTCCTGGAAGCGATGGGGCAGGGGCGCACGGTCGTCGTGAGCGACATTCCGGAGAACCTCGAGGCGGTGGGAGAGACGGGCGTGAGCTTTCCGGTCGGGAATCCAGACGCGCTGTACAACCGTCTCTCAGAGCTGCTCGCCGACCCGGAGCGCGTGGAGAGCCTCGGTCGCAAAGCGCGGCAGCGCATCTCGCGCTTCTACGATTGGGACGGGATCGCCGGGAGCATCGCCGATCTCTACTCGACGCTCTGCCCGTAGTCGCAGCGACTGCAAGCATGCTGCTCGGCGGTTGCGTGGCGGCCACGAGACCTGATACACAGGGGCGGCGCGGATCCGGGAGGAAGCGGTGGACGCAGCTCGATGCTTGCTCGCACGCTGTGCGGTGTGTGCGCTTGTCGGCGCCCTGAGCGGCTGCAGCGCCCCGGCGCGCGTCCCAGAGCCCGCATCAGAAGCGTCAGCGCCCTACGACGTGGAGGCGGAGGGCGAATTCCCGCCGGCACCCTGGGTCGAGCCGCAGCCGACGAGCGCTGCCACAGTGCTATTGGCGCCCGCTCGCGACGATTCCGGCTCGACACGAGTGCCTCGGGGTGGCGCGGACGCGGCAGCGGCTGCGGCGGGTGCCGCCGTCTTGACGCAGCCGAGCGCTCCGGTGCCCGGATACCGTATCCAACTTGCGGCCTGCGAGTCTCGTGAGGTCGCGGAAGCGCTGCGTGCCGAGGCCAGCGCACGCGTCGACTCGAGCGTCTACGTCGAGCACGACGGGCCCCTCTACAAGGTGCGGGTCGGCGATTGCGCGACGCAGGAGGAGTGTCTCGGTTTGCGCGATCAGCTGCGCCAGGCGGGCTATTCTTCGGCTTGGATCGTGCGCACGCGAATCCAGGCTCCGTGAAACCAAAGGTGGCGCGACTCCCACATGCATGAAATCCGCAGAGACCCGATTCTCGGACGCTGGGTGATCATCGCCACCGACCGCAGCAATCGCCCCAGCGATTTCGCGATCAACCGCGAACAGCCCGTGGGCGGGGTCTGTCCCTTCTGCTACGGCAGCGAGTCTCACACTCCTCCCGAAGTGTTCGCCATCCGCGGCGCCACCCGCGCCGACGCGCCAGGTTGGCAGGTCCGCGTTGTGCCCAACAAGTATCCCGCCCTGCGGATCGAAGGCGACATGGGGCGGCGAGCCGTCGGCATCTACGACATGATGAACGCGATCGGTGCCCACGAAGTCGTCATCGAATCCCCCGAGCACGATGCGCAGATGGCCGACATGTCCGCCGAGCAGATCACCCGCATCCTGGACGCCTACCTCCAACGCATGATCGATCTCACCAACGACGCGCGCTTCCGCTACATCCTGATCTTCAAGAACCAGGGTGCAGACGCGGGAGCAACGCTCGAGCACGCACACACGCAGATCATCGCCACCCCCGTGGTGCCGAAGCGCGTGGCGGAGGAGCTGGAGGGAGCGCAACGCCACTTCGCGCAGCGCGAGCGCTGCGTGTTCTGCGACATCATCCAGCAGGAGCTCGAGGCGCGGACGCGCGTGGTGGAGGAGAACGAGGCCTTCGTGGCCTTGGAGCCCTTCGCTGCGCGTTTCCCGTACGAGACCTGGATCCTGCCGCGCCGGCACGTGGCGCGCTTCGAGAGGCTGCAGAGGGAGGATCTTCGGCGTCTCGGGAACATCCTGCGCGACACGCTGCGACGCATCGACACCGCGCTGGAGCACCCGCCCTTCAACTACGTGCTGCACACGGCTCCGAACCAGAACGGTGAAGCCGATGCCTACTACCACTGGCACTTGGAGATCATGCCGAAGCTCACCAAGATCGCGGGCTTCGAGTGGGGGAGTGGTTTCTACATCAACCCGACGTCGCCCGAGGCAGCCGCGGAACATCTGCGTTCTATGGAGTGGCGCTGAGTGCGCGTCCGACGCGACGAGGGGATCGATTGGCGAAGCGTCCCGAAAGGGTGGTCCTGGCGACGACAGAAGCCGTGCCGTTTGCCAAAGCGGGCGGGCTGGCGGATGTGACCAGCGCGCTGGCTTCGGCCTTGGCGCGCCTCGACCTCGACGTCACGCTGCTGCTCCCGGCATATCCCTTCATCGAGCGCGAGGGTGGCCGCTTCACACCCGTGTGCTCGCGCCCACTGGAGGTCGCGCTCGGGCGGCGCACGGAGCGTTTTCGTCTCCACCGCGGCGAGCTGCCCGGGACACCCGTTGAAGTCGTTCTGATCGAGCACGACGCATTCTTCGGGCGCCTCGGCATCTATCAGGATGAGAAGACGGGCGCCGAGTACGCCGATGCCGCCGCGCGCTACGCCTTCCTGAGCCGCGCCATTCTCGCCGCGCTTCCCGCGCTCGGGCCGCCTCCCGACATCCTGCAGCTGAACGACCATCATACGGCGCTCGCTGCCGCGTATCGGCTCCTCGGACCCCCGGCGCAGGTCCAGGCTCTGGCGCCGACCGGCGTTCTCCTCGGCATCCACAACCTCGGCTACCAGGGTATCTACGACGCCGAACACTTCCATCTCACGGGGCTGCCCGAGAGCTGGATGCAGCCGCCGGGCGCGCTCGAGTTCTGGGGCCGGATGAACTTCATGAAGGTGGGCATCGTCCACGCCGATGTCGTCACCACCGTGAGTCCCACCTATGCGCGCGAAATCCAGCAGAGCGAGCGGTACGGGCACGGCCTGCAGGGTGTGCTGCAGAAGCGTGGCGACGACCTCTGCGGGATCCTCAACGGGATCGACGTCGACACCTGGGATCCGGCGCGCGACCTGCACTTGCCGGCGCACTACGACGTCGACCATCTCGCCGGGAAAGCTGTGTGCAAAAGAGCTCTACAGCAGCGCTGCGGACTCGATCCGGAGCCTGAGCTGCCCCTGTTCGGATTGATCGGGAGGCTCGTCGATCAGAAGGGGATCGACGTGCTTCTGGCGGCCGCCACGGATCTCCTGTCGCTGCCAATCCAGCTCGCGGTGTTGGGGAAGGGACAGCACGAGTATGAGGAGCGCCTGCTTGCTCTGTCGCGAGCCCGACCCGGTCGCGTCGCGGTGCGAATCGGATTCGACGAGGAGCTGGCGCACTGGATAGAGGCCGCGTGCGATTTCTATCTGATGCCGTCGCGCTACGAGCCGTGCGGTCTGAACCAAATGTATAGCCTGCGCTACGGTACCGTCCCCGTGGCGCGGCGGACCGGCGGACTTGCCGACACCGTTCACGATTGCGCCGCGGATGCGCAGATCGGCAACGGCTTCCTCTACGGCCCCCACAGCGCGGAAGCGCTGCTGGACGCGGTCCGGCGCGCGCTCGTCACTTTCCAGAGTCCAGATCAAATGCAGCGCCTCATCCGGACCGGCATGTCGGCGGACTTCTCGTGGGACGCGTCGGCGCGACGCTATCTGCACGTCTACCGGCGTGCGCTGCAGAAGCGCCCGAAACAGCCCGGTTTGCGCATCGAGCGTGGCGGGACGGTGACGCCGGCCGCGGAAGGGGGCATTGACACCGGGGCGCGAATCCGTAAGATACGGGCGGACTTCGAGCGGGAATAGCTCAGTTGGTAGAGCACCACCTTGCCAAGGTGGACGTCGCGGGTTCGAGTCCCGTTTCCCGCTCCATCCTCCACCTGCTTCAGGATCATGGTTCCGGCGGCATAGCCAAGTGGTAAGGCAACGGTTTGCAAAACCGTCATCCCCAGTTCGAGTCTGGGTGCCGCCTCCATTCTCCCCCGCATCCCATCACATCGCTCCGACCTCATCTCGGCGTTGCCGAGCGCGCCGGAGACGTGTGTGGGGATGCGCGACGCGCGTGCACGACATCCGGTGACCGCGTCGGCGAAGCACCTCCGAACTCGGCGCAATTCCCGCCGCCGACGTGCGCGCAACGGCGGCCTCGAACACACGCGACGCAATTGCTGCAATCGCTTGCAATGTGACTAGTTCGGAGATCGATCTGGGCACAGTCGGTGGCCTTCCTCGCGGCGCGCCCGCGCACGCGAACCCGAGACGCGCGAAACGAACAGTGCGCGCGAACGTCGCATGCGTTTCCACCGGCTCGATCGAGCCGTCACGTTCGACCGAGAGCGTGTGCGTCGTGGCGCGCCGAGACAGTGCACGCGTGCGCGCGTGAACGTTCGGCACGAACAAAAGCCCGGAGAATTTTCGTGCCATTTTGTCAATTTTCTGTTGACGCGATTTTTTGAGTGCACCTATCCTGCAAAACTGACTGGAAGCGCCGCATCCTTTCTGGCGTCGTTTCTGGTCTCGATAGGCCGCTCGTTTTCGAACGAGTGAAGCGCATCGCGAAATCGGATTCGATTCACGAGGCGCGAGAGACCAGAAGAGAACAGAAAGACCGCGGCGACCCTTGCAGAGAAAGGTGGTAAGGTACGATGCCAGCAAGGAAGAAGCGCGCCGGCCGCAAGAAAGCCACGCGTAAGAAGGCCGGCCGCAAGAAGGCGACTCGCAAGAAGGCGGGACGCAAGAAAGCGACCCGCAAGAAGGCCAGGCGCAAGAAGGCGACCCGCAAGAAGGGCGGACGCAAGAAGGCGACCCGCAAGAAGGCCGGGCGTAAGAAGGCCAGACGCAAGAAGGCAGGCCGCAAGAAGGCAGGCCGCAAGAAGGCGACTCGCAAGAAGGCGACCCGCAAGAAGGCGACCCGCAAGAAGGCCCGCCGGAGGAAGACGACCCGCAAGAAGACCACCGCCTCCGGCACGTAACTTCTTGCAGAATAGTCGTTTCGGGGCGTCCGCGTGGCGCCCCGAAACGTTGTTCCAGGCTTGCCTCGCCTCACGTCCTGCCTGACGTGAGCGCCCATCTCCTCCAGTCCCTTGAAAGTGCCCCGCGGTGTGCGCAGGATTCGGCTCTGCCGCGCAACCGCGGCCTTCTTCTGCACGTCCGAGTGGGAAGTGGAGTGTGAAGCGCGTCGATGGGATTCCACGTCGAGAATCTGGAGATCCAGTACGGACGTCACAAGGCGCTGGACGATGTGACGCTGCGCTTCGAGTCGGGAGCGCTGGGTCTGCTCGGCCCCAACGGTGCCGGCAAGAGCTCCCTCCTGCGCGCGCTTCTCGGCTTCGTCCGCCCCACCCGCGGCACGGTTTCCGTTCTCGGGCAGCGGCTGGCGGGCGACATGCGCCCGCTCCGTCGTCGGATCGGCTACCACCCGGAGGACGACGTCCAGTTCCCGGGCATGAATGGACTCTCCGCCGTGGCGCTGTGCGGTGAGCTGTCGGGGCTACCGCGAAGCGACGCGCTGCAGCGAGCACACGAGATCCTCTATTTCGTCGGGCTGGGGGAAGCGCGCTATCGCCCCGCCGACTCCTACTCGCAGGGGATGCGACAGCGCTTGAAGCTCGCGCAGGCCCTCGTGCACGATCCCGAGCTGCTCATTCTGGACGAGCCGACGAACGGCTTGGACCCGCGCGGTCGACAGGAGATGTTGGACCTCGTCCGCGAGCTCGCGCACGAGAAGGGGATCAATCTGATTCTCTCCTCGCATCTCCTTCCAGACGTCGAGCGGGTCTGCGACCAGGTGGCGCTCCTGCATCGTGGCACGCTGGTGCGCTCCGGTCATCTCGACGAGCTCCTGCGCTCGCGACACCTCACCTTCCACGTGCGCGTCAAGGGTCCCCTCGAGGCTTTCGAAGCCGCGCTGTTGGCGGACGGTGCCAGCTGCGACCACACTCCACGCGGACTTCTCGAGGTGCGCACCCCGGCAGCCGGCGCCCAGCTGGTGTTCGACGCGGCGCGCCAGAGCGCCTGCCAGATCCGGCAGATCACGCCCGTGCGCGAGTCGCTGACCGAGATGTTTGCCAGCAGCGTGACGGGGGGGGCGCATGCCGATTCATGACGTCTCCTACCAGCGCTGGCAGGGGCGGCGCACCGACGTGCCGCCGGCCTTCATCATGGCGATGGCGCAGCTTCGCCTCGCGATCCGGCGCCGTGTCGTCCGCATCGTCCTCCTCCTCTCCGGGCTCTTCGTCGTCGCCTTCATTGGAATGCTCTACGTCGAGACGACGCCGGAGGACAGTGCGGTCGCCGTGCTCAAGCAGGTTCCGTTCATCCGGCTCGACAGCACGAGCATGCTCCGTTTCCTCACCTGGCAGAGGATGCTCCACTACGTGCTCTGTCTCGCGGCCGGCGTCGGCTACATCGCCCGCGACCGACGCGCCAAAGCCGTACAGCTCTACCTCGCGCGCCCGGTCCGTGTGCAGGACTACATCCTGGGCAAGGGGCTGCCTCTCGCGGTGCTCCTGAGCGTGACGACCTGGGTTCCAGCGCTGATTCTGATTCTCCTCAAGTGTCTCGCAACGGCGAGCCTCGAGTGGCTCACCCAGGAGCCGTGGCTGCCGCTGTCGATCCTGGCCTACTCCGCTCTCTTGGTCGTTTCGCTCGTCTCGCTGACGCTCGCGATTTCGAGCCTCACGACGAGCCCGATCATGGCTGCTGTCATGCTCGCGAGCTTCTTTCTGTTCGTGCCGCTCCTGGCCGAGCTCTTCAGAGCGTTGACACGCAACGACACCTGGCAGGTGCTCTCGATGCAGGCGAGCCTCGAGCAGCTGTGTCATTGGCTGTTCGACGCGCGTTTGCCGCACGACTTCTCCCCCTGGAGCGCCTTGTTCGCGCTCGCGCTTCTCACTACTGTCTGCCTGCTGTTTCTGATGCGGCGAGTTCGCGCCGTGGACATCGTGGGAGGGGGTTGATGGCGACCATCCAGGTGCAGAGCGTTTCCCACTGGTACGGCGAGGTGATCGGCCTGTCGAACGCGTCCTTCGACGTGGAGCCGGGCGTCACCGGTCTCCTGGGGCCGAACGGCGCTGGCAAGAGCACGCTCATGCGCATTCTCACCGGACAGATGCGCCAGAGTCGCGGTGGCGTCCGCATCCTGGGAGAGAGCGTCTGGGGAAACCCGGATCTCTTCCGTCGCATCGGCTACTGCCCCGAGCTGGACAGCATGTACACCGAGCTGACGGGGCGGCAGTTCCTGCGCCTCATGCTGCGCCTCTGCGGTGTCCGCGGCATGGAGGCGGACCGCAAGGCGAGCGACGTCCTCGCACGCGTCGGCCTCGATCCCGATCTGCGCAAGCCGATCGGTGCCTACTCCAAAGGCATGCGCCAGCGCGCCAAGCTGGCGCAGGCGCTGATGCTGGAGGCCGAGGTCTTGCTCCTCGACGAGCCGCTCAATGGCATGGATCCAGTGGGGCGCAAGGATACGGTGGATCTGATCGCGAGTCTCGGACAGCAGGGCCACACGGTGCTCATCTCGAGCCACATCCTCCACGAGGTGGAGCAGATGACGGCGAAGATCGTGTTGCTCCACCATGGGCGCGTCCTGGCCCAGGGCAACGTGCACGAGATCCGGGACCACATCGAGGACCAAGCGCGCAGCGTCCTCCTGCGCTGCGTCGAGCCGCAACGTCTGGCGGCGCAGCTGCTGCAGAGCGGCGAGGTCACGGGCGTCCGTTTCACGCGCGACCCGAACGCGCTCGTGGTCGAGACAGCGAGTGCCGACGCCTTTTTCCAACGGGTGACCGCGCTCGGATTCAGCGACGGGATCGAAATCACCGAGGTGCAGCCGCTGGATGACGATCTGCAGTCCGTTTTCCAGTACCTCGTGGGGTGAGGAAGAAGCGACTTTCCCTGGTAGGAGAGCAGGATGAACCTCTCAGGTGCCCGGCCGCGTGGGCCGGACGTGCTCGCCGCAGCGACGTTGGAGTGGAGCCTCTACTGGCGGCGTCGCGTGCGACTGGCGACGGTCCTGGCAGCAGCGCCCGTTCTGGTCGCGTTTCTGATCGCGTTGCTCAAGAATCTCGATCTGCCCGGGTTCGATCCCATACTCGTGCGTGGCGTCGACGCGCTGACGCTGCTCTTCCGCTGGATCTACTTTCTCGGGCTGGTCTTCTTCGTGCCGTTGGCGCTCGGGATCGGCCTGGTCTCGAGGGAGGTGGAGGGGAAGACGCTGCCGCTGCTCCTGGTGCGGCCGCTATCGCGAGGCTCCCTGCTCCTCGGCAAGTTCCTCGGGGCCAGCGCCATCAGCGGGGCTCTGTTGTGCGGCTCCTACGCCGTTTCCAGCCTGGTGCTGCTGGGTGCCGACGGCTTCGACGGTGTCGGCGAGCTGCTGCCGAACCTGCCCGCGTACGTCTTCTCCCTGTGCCTCGGATCGCTCGCGTATTGCGCCCTGTTCGCGCTTCTCGGTCTGGTGGCCCGCTACGCCGTGGTCATCGGCTTCGCGATCTTCCTTGTCGACTCCTTCATCGCCTTCCTTCCGGGCCTGATTCGCAACCTCTCCGTTCGCTACCACCTGGTTTCCGTCGCCCCCGACGCGGCGTTGCCCGGCATCTTCCAGGCGCTCAGCGTGCCATCCGGGGTGGAGGCTTTCTTCTCGCTCTCCATCGGCACGCTGCTCCTCCTGGCGGTGGCAATGACGCTCTTCGCCAACCGCAACTACGTCTGAGCTTCAGCGCACCAGGTTGGGCCTGGGGTAGGTGAGGCCTCGCGCCACGCGAAAGAAGCTTCCGCCGGCGAGTGAGATCTCGAAGGAGTTGCGCCCGAAAGCGAAGTCGATGCGTGTCACGCCGGCGCCCGACTTGTTGTTGCCGATGCGCAGCCCGATGCCTCCGCCGACGCCGAAACTGCGCCAATCGAAGCCCTCCTCATCCTCCCACGCGTGCGCCACATCCACGAAGAGCGCGCCACCGAAGCGCAGAAAGAAGAGCTGCAAGTCGGTGAAGAGGCGCTCCTCCAGGTTGAGCCACACTGCACGTGTTCCCGCCTGGTGCCGCGCCGGGTAGCCGCGCAGTCGCTGATCACCACCCAGCTCGAAGCGCAAATAGTCCGGCTCACGGATGAAGGCCACCCCGCCCAGGCTCCAGGCGAAGGCATGGTTGCGACCGCTTTGCCAGAACCCGAAGCTTTCCGCGAGGATGCGCGAGTTCTCGAGTTCGCCCTCGCGCGCGAAGCCGTGGTGTTGCAGCTGCAAGGCGAGGAGCGCCGAGGATCCTAGGAAACGCGCCCAGCTGGCGTCGAGACGCCACAGTGGGCGATCGTGATCGGCGCCGAGCGCGCGCAGATCGGCGCCCGCGCCCAGCTGCAGGCTCCAGCCGGCGCCGACGTCCTCGTTCGTACCGAAGCGGTCCACGTTATGGAACTGACGGAAGCCCCGACGCAGCAGCGCCCAGGTGACCGCCACCGAACCCTGTTGCTCCTCGACGTCACGCGTCACGCTGCGACGCGAGTAGAGCAGGCCCCAGCGCGAACGCGTGAGCGCGTGCCGATGCAGGGCGAGGAACGCTTCCCCAAGCGTCTCGTCGACGTCGAGCGTGTCGGCCAGGATGCTCCCCGAGACGAAAATGCGACGCAGTCCGCGCACCGAGCGGTATTCGAGGTCGGATGTCCAGCTGACGAGCTCCGAGTAGTAGGGGCGACCCACGCGGGCTGCGTTGAGGATGGCGAGATCGTCCTCCCCGTAACGATAGCCGCCGAACCATCGCGAGCCGAGCAAGCGGGGATCGGAGAAGGAGAACTCCGCCGCGTCCACATCGTTCGATGCCACGATGCTGCCGCCGAGCTGCGTGGCACGCCCCAGAAAGTTGCTGTTCTCCAGCCCCAGTCGGAAGCGGAAGATATCGCCTTCCTTGCTGATGCTCGCGATCAGTTTGGTCGACCAGCGATCCGACGTGTGCACGTCGACACGCACGCCGTTGTCGACAGGCGCGACCTGCAGAAGGACGTCCTGGAAGATCCCCATGCTGCGGAGATTGCGTTCGCTCTCCTCCGCTGCGAGCGGCTCGAACGGCACCCCCTCCCGAAACAGGAGCTCGCGACGAATCACCGACTCGCGCGTGCGAATGTGCAGCGCGTTGGCCCAGCTGTAGATCGCGTGGCTCTCGTCGGGGCGCTGCGGATCGAAGATCTCGCGCGCAAAGATGCGAATCTCGCGGATCGGTTTTCCGCGCAGGGGTTCCCACTCCGGATGCGCCGCCCACGCGAGCGTCGACCGCAGCAGAAGCGGCAGCAGAAGCAGTGCGATCGCGCGGGGCATGCTGCGCTCCAGACGTCCCGCGCAGGCCGCGGGAACTGGAAGGAAATAAACACCCGTTTCGGCCAGGATCCAAGCCCCGGCCCGGCCGCCAACCCGGCTTTGGCGTCCATCTTGCACACTCCGAGCCGGTTCCACGGCTCAGGAGCAGTCCCGACGGCATCGTACCGACACCGAACCGGGGAGCGTCGAATTGAAAACGGATGCGACCTCCCGAAGCCACCAGCTCTCCGCGGCGGTCGCAGAGATGGTCCGGCTCGCGGCGCAGTCGATGGGGCTGTCGGTCGAGATCTGGCGTTCTCCCGGGCGCCACGCCCAGCGGCTGACTTTGGGGCCGGGGTGCACGACCTGCGAGCAGCGCGAGCCGCGCATCTTCGATCGCTGTCGCAAACGCCGCTCCTACCTGACGCGCCGTGAAGCGCCGATCCCGGAGCAGCTCGCCGAGAGGTGTCCCCTCAAGCTTCGTCTCGCTCGCCTGGGTCCCCTCTCCGGTGCCTCGGGGCCCACTCTGTTCGCCTTCGGCTACGGCAGTACGCCGGAGTCCTCCGAAGAGATGGATGCGCGCGTGCTCTCGTTTCTGCGCGATCTGCGCACGCTGTTGGCGGACCGCAGTCGCGCCGAGCTCGAGTTCGTGCAAGTCGAATCGGGGAGCGAGGAAAGCGAAGAGATGTCGCTTCTCTACTCGGTCTCCGGCTGGCCGCAGCAGGCTTCCGATCTGCGGCGTGAGAGCGTCCGCGTCCTCGACGAGTATCGCACCGTCGCCGCCGCGCAATGCGCTCTCATCTGGCACCGCGAACGCGCCTTGCTCGAGGCGTGTTTCGACGTCGAGCCGAGCCCGCAGCGACGCGAGGAGATCCGTCAGCATTGGAGCATCTTCGCGCGCCGGCAAGCCGATTCGTTGGCTGCGTCTGGGGCGCAGGACCTGATCGAGCAGCTCCCCGAAGAACACCCCGTCTCCAGGAGCCTGGGGCGCGCGACCGAGTGCATCAGCGTTCCCCTGCGCGTCCACGGTGAAGTGCGTGGCGTTCTCTGTGCGCTGCGACCGACACAGGAGCGGCCGATCGACAGCGGGGAGCTGCGGCTTCTGAAAAGCCTTGGAGGCCAGCTCGGCCTCGCGATCAGCAACGCCGACCTCTACGAGAGCCTCAACGGCTTCCTGGCCAACACCGTGCGTACGCTGGTGTCGGCGATCGACGCCAAGGACGCGTACACGTGCGGCCACTCGGAGCGCGTCAACATCGTCTCCATGCTCGTCGGCCACGAGATGGACCTGGCGCTGGAGGATCTCGAGGCGCTGTATTGGGGCTCTCTGCTGCACGACGTCGGCAAGATCGGAATGCCGGAGAGCATCCTGAACAAGCCGTGTCCCCTGGAACCGAACGAGGTGCACGTGGTGCAGGAACACCCGGAACGTGGCTGGGAGATGCTGCACGCCATCGAGCAGCTGCGCCGCGCGGCGGACGGCGTTCGCTATCACCACGAGCGCTGGGACGGCAGCGGCTACCCGGCTGCGCTCAGCGCACACGACATTCCGGTGATCGCGCGCATCATTGCGGTCGCTGACGCCTTCGACGCGGTGCTCTCCAACCGCAGCTACCGCAAAGGACAATCCGCGGAGGAAGCCGTCGCCAAGATCGCCGAGGGCGCGGGCACGCAGTTCGATCCCGACGTCGTCGAGGCGCTGCAATGTCTGCTGCCGCTCCTGCAGAAGCACCAGTGGGTTCTGCTCTCGGGGCAGAAGAGCCCCCCGTCCGCGTAAGCGCACTCCAGGCTCTCGGACTTGACGTCCGACTCTCCATCCCGTGCAATCGCCAGGCTCCACGCTCTCTGGTCTCCTGTGCGCGAATCGGAGGTTGCCGTTGCCGGCGGAGGTTCCTCGAGGCGGAGCGCAGTCGAACGCGCCGCCCTGGACGCGCGCACGCCTGCGGCGCGGCCTACAACTGTTCGTTGCCTTCACGCTCGCCGCCTTTCTGGTCCTGTTTCTGCGCGGCGCGCTGCAGGGGAATGTCTCGCTGCTCCTGCAGCTGCCCGTGCGCATCTTCTCCATTCTGACGCTGCAGAGCTTTCTGGATCTGCTCCTGGGTGGCTTGCGCTTGATGGTTCTGACGCGGGCGTTCGGTGGAGAGCTGGGCTTGCACCAGGCGACGGTTGCGAACGGCGCCAACATCGTTCTGGGGGGGATCACGCCGTCGCAAACGGGCGGGGGGCCGGCGCAGCTCTTCGCAATGATGCGCGCCGGAGTCTCTCTGCGGGTGGCGACGGTGACGAGCCTGGTGGGATTCCTCGGGACCATTCTGGTGCTCCTGGGGGCGGGGGTCAGCGTCGCCTTGCTGCGCCCCTCCTTCCAGGTGCCGGGCGGGTTCCGCTTCTTCTCGGCCGGCACCGTCGGCATTTTTGTGGCGATTCTCCTCCTCTTCCTTCTCGCGCTTCCCACGCCCGCACTGCACACCGGCGGGCTGCGCCGCTTCCTCTCGCGTCTGCCGCGGGTGGGCGCGAGGCTGGCGCGCAGCCAACGCCTGGCGCGCTTCGAGCACAACCTCGGCGACTTCGCCACGCTGCTGCGGCGCCGGGGGGCTTCGCAGTGGCGGCGGCTCGGCGTCGGGTTGCTGCTCTCCGCCGGCATCTACCTCAACAAGTTCCTGGTCGCCTTCGTCGTCCTGCAAGGGCTGGGCACGCCGGCGAAGCTCTGGGACGTGCTCTACCTGCAGGAGCTGCAGTATCTCGTCATGTACTTTGCGCCCACGCCCGGTGCGAGCGGCGTTGCGGAGCTCGCGGCGGAGCAGATCATGCGCCCGGTCGTTCCACGCCAGCAGTTCGCCGCTTTCGTGATCCTCTGGCGCGTCTTCACGCTCTACTTCCCGATGCTCCTGGGAACGCTCCTCATGATGCGAGAGCTCTTGCGGGGTGGCGCGCCGGTTCCCGATACGACCTCGCGGAACGGATCCCCGACGCGCATGGTAGGATGAGGATCGCCAACGGAGGTGGAAGCGATCCGCGCGTTCCGTACCCTGAAGCCCTACTTCCTGCGCTACCGACGCGTGTTTCTCCTCGGCTGCGTGTGGATCGTGTGCACCGCTGGAGTCGGCCAGGTCATCCCGTGGCTGCTGGGCGCTGCGGTCGACGTTCTGCGCGACCCGGCGCGCCAACAACTGCTTGGCCCGCTGTGCGTCGCGATCGTCGCGGCCGCGCTCGTCCAGGGGGCCTTCCGCTTTCTGATGCGGCGCGACATCATCGGTGCCTCGCGCCACATCGAGTACGACCTGCGGCGCGATCTCTTCGCCCACCTGACGCGACTCTCCCCCAGCTACTACGACCGCAGCCGCACTGGCGACTTGATGACGCGCTCGAGCTCGGATCTCGAAGCCGTACGGTCGGTTGTGGGGCCTGCCTTCATGTATTCGTCGAACACGGTGCTGATCGTCAGCTCGAGCCTCGTTCTGATGGGGTGGATCGACCTCAAGCTGACGATCTTCGCGCTCCTCCCGCTCACGGGTCTGTCGGTTGTGGTTCGCGTTCTCGGGCGCGCCGTGCACGAGCGCACGCTACGCGCACAGGAGCAGGAGTCGGTCCTCACGGGGCGACTGCAGGAGACCCTCTCCGGCATTCGCGTCGTGCAGTCTTACGTCCAGGAGGAGAACGAGCTCACCGCCTTCCGCCGGCAGGCGCACGAGCTGGTGCGGCGCAACATGCGCCTGGTGCGCGCCTGGGGACTCTTCTTCCCCTCGATGGCGCTCATCGTCGGCGCCGGTGCGATCCTGACCCTGTGGATTGGTGGCGGACAGGTCGTGCGCGGCGCGATTACGCTGGGTGACTTCGTGGCCTTCAACGCCTACCTGATGCGACTGACGTGGCCGATGATCTCGATCGGCTGGGTGCTGAACCTGCTCGAGCGCGGCGCCGCGAGCATGGCACGGATTAACGCGGTGCTCGAAACGCCGCCGGAGATCCGCGACCCGGCCGGACCGCGCAGCGTGGAGCCGATGCGCGGGGAGCTGGAGCTGCGTGGGGTCACCTTCGCCTACGCGAACGGACCCGCCGTTCTGCGCAACATCGACCTGCGCGTGCGCGCTGGCGAGACCGTGGCGCTGGTTGGACCGACCGGCGCGGGGAAGAGCACGCTTCTCGCACTCGTGGCACGCCTCTACGACGTCCAGGCGGGTGGGGTCTTCGTGGACGGTCACGACATCCGCGAGGTGCCACTGCGCTGGCTGCGCCGCGGCATCGGCATCGTGCCGCAGGAGACCTTCCTGTTCAGCGACACGTTGGCAGCCAACATCGCCTTCGGTTCCGTCGACGGAGGTGACGTGGCCGACCTGCAGCAGCGCATCGAGGCGGCGGCCGACGTAGCGCAGCTGAGCGAAGCAGTGAGCCGTTTCCCCGCAGGCTACGACACGGTCCTCGGCGAACGCGGGATCACGCTTTCAGGTGGTCAGAAACAGCGGACTGCGATCGCCCGCGCGCTCCTGCGCGACCCTGCGATCCTGCTTCTCGACGACTGCCTGTCGAGCGTCGACACCTATACGGAGGAGGAGATCCTACGGCGCTTGCAGGCCATCATGCGCGAACGGACGACGCTCATCGTCGCGCACCGGGTCTCCACCGTGCGCGATGCCGACCGTGTCGTCGTTCTCGACGGCGGTGGAATCCTGGAGAGCGGCACGCACGAGGAGCTGATGGCGCGCGGGGACTACTACGCGCAGTTGGTGGAGAAGCAGATGCTGCGCGAGGAGCTGGAGAGCGACCTGCTCGAGGAGAGTGATGAGTCGAGAGCATCTTGACGACGACGCCGTATCGCGGGCGTACGACCATGAGCTGGCACGCCGCCTGTTCGCGCACCTGAAGCCGTACCGCGGCCTGGTGGTGCTGGCCGTCGCGCTACTGCTGGTGAACTCCCTGCTGCAGCTCGCGGGCCCGTGGATCACCAAGGTGGCGATCGATCGCCATATCGCGGCGGGCGATCTGGACGGGCTCGCCAGGCTGGCGCTCCTCTATCTGGGCGTGATCCTGGCCGGCTTCTCGCTGCAGTACGCGCAGTTCTATGTCATGCAGTGGGTCGGGCAGCGGATCATGTTCGATCTGCGTACGCGCATCGTCCGTCACATCCAGCGCCAGGAGCTCGGCTTCTTCGACCGCCACCCGGTCGGCCAGCTCATGACGCGGGTGATGGGGGACGTGCAGACGCTGAACGAGCTCTTCACGACCGGCATCGTGGCAATCTTCGGCGACCTCCTCACGCTGTTCGGCATCGTTATCGTCATGTTTCTCCTCGACTGGCGCCTGGCACTCGTCGCCAACCTCGTCCTGCCGGTTCTGTTCACCATCAGCATGCTGTTCCGCTCGCGGGTTCGAAACACGTACCGGCAGATCCGCTCGCGCGTGGCCACGCTCAACTCCCACCTCCAGGAGTACATCACCGGCATGCGCATCGTGCAGCTGTTTGGGCGCGAGGCGACAGGCGAGGAGCAGTACGCCAAGCACAACGCCGCGACGCGTCAGGCACACCTGCAGACGATCCGCTACTACGCGCTCTTCTTCCCGGCCGTCGAGCTGGTGTCGGCGATCGCGACCGCGCTCATCATCTGGTACGGCGGCGGTCGCGTGGTGCAGGACTCTCTGGAGCTGGGCGTCCTGGTGGCATTCCTGCAGTACGCCGAACGCTTCTTCCGCCCCATCAGCGACCTGTCGGAGAAGTACAACACCTTCCAGGCCGCGATGGCGTCGTCCGAGCGCATCTTCCGGCTCCTCGACCGCGAGCCGCAGATCCAGGACCGGCCGGCGGCAAGGCACATCGAGCGCGCGCGCGGCCATCTTCTGTTCGAGAATGTCCACTTCAGCTACAAGCCGGGCGAGAAGGTGCTGGACGGACTGAGCTTCGAGGTGCAGCCGGGCGAACGCGTGGCGCTCGTCGGTGCAACGGGCACCGGCAAGACGTCCGTGCTCTCGGTGTTGACGCGGCTGTACGAGATCCAGGGGGGGCGCGTCCTCCTCGATGGCATCGACACGCGTGAGCTGTGCCTTGACGACCTGCGGCGCCAGGTCGGTGTCGTCCTCCAAGACGCTTTCCTCTTCGCCGGAGACATCACGCACAACATCCGTCTCGGCGAAGAGCACATCGGCGCCGCTCGCGTGCGCGAGGCGGCGGAGCTGGTGCACGCGTCACGCTTCATCGAGCTCTTGCCCCACGGCTACGACACCGAGGTCAGCGAGCGCGGCAGCACGCTCTCGGTGGGGCAGCGACAGCTCCTGTCGCTCGCGCGCGTGCTCGCCTTCGATCCCGCCATCCTCGTCCTCGACGAAGCGACATCCAGCATCGATACGCAGACGGAGCTCGAGATCCGTGACGCGCTGCACCGTGTGATGGCCGGACGCACCTCCCTCGTCGTGGCGCACCGACTGTCGACGATCCAGGATTGTGATCGGATTCTGGTCATGCACCAGGGACGCTTACGCGAGAGTGGAACCCACGCGGAGCTTCTGCGCGCGGGCGGCATTTATGCGCGCCTCTACGAGCTGCAGTTCCGCGACCAGGCTGCCTGACGACGGCAGCACTCGAAAGACGCGCGAAAACAGGAAGCACGTTGCCTTGGCCGGGTCGCTTTGGTGTAGGATGCAGCCGAGCGGGGACGATCGACGGGAGTGGCGATGGCCGACA
>CP070763.1:2954803-3006005 GCA_020349025.1 Candidatus Latescibacterota bacterium
GCGGCTGCCGGCAGCCGCACGAAGGTCACTGCCGGAAAGCACTCGGGCGGTACCGTTTCCGCTCCGGCGGTCGCGAGGATCACGAAGGGTTGAATCGTGGGTGCAAGTGTTTTGGAGCGCTATCCCGGGAAGGGTCGCAGTTCGGCGAGGATGCGATCGGCTCCACGTGAACGCAGCTCTTCCGCGGCCCGGGTCGCAAGCTGCTTGCCCTCGGACGACGGACCGGACTCCTTCGTCTCGAGCACCGTGCGTCCATCGGCACTCAGCAATCGTGCGGTGAGCGTCAGGGTCTCGAGCTCGAGCTTCGCGAGCGCACCGAGCGGCACACGGCAACCACCGTGGAGCTCGTGGAGGAGCACACGCTCCACCGTGGTCGTGAGTCGAGTCTCTCTGTCGTCCACACGACTGACCAACGTTTGGGTCGGCTCGTCGTCTGTGCGCACCTGAAGAGCGATCGTGCCCTGGGCGGGAGCAGGCAGCATGATCTCCGGATCGAGCTTCACGCAACCTGGCGGGCGCAATCCCAGTCGGTCGAGCCCGGCGGAAGAGAGCAGGATTCCATCGAGCTCGCCGTGCTCCACCTTGCGCAGTCGGGTCGGCACGTTGCCTCGCAGCTCGACGACGTGCAGGTCGGGCCGCGCACGCAACATCTCGGCGCGCCGTCGCAAGCTGGAGGTCCCGATCCTCGCGGCCCGCGGCAGGGCGGAGAGAGCCAGGCGTGACTCTCCCTCCTCGAAGCCCTCGAGCGTGCCTGCAATCAAGACGTCGCGCGGATCGTCGCGCGGCAGAAGCGCTGCGAGAGTCAATCCGGAAGGGGGCTCCGTCGGAAGGTCCTTGAGACTATGGACGGCGAGGTCGACGCGGCGGTCCAGAAGTGCACGTTCGATTTCCCGCGTGAAGATGCCGATGGTTCCGAGATCGGCCACGCTCTGGTGTTGTTGCTGATCTCCATGACTCTGGATGGTGACGATCTCGATCTCGACATCGGAATCGTACGCCGCGAGGACGTGGCGCGTGCGCTCGGCCTGCCACAGTGCCAGCCGGCTCCCCCGCGTTCCGATGCGTATTCGCCCACGAGCCACGCGGTCCTACTTCTTTTCGCTGTTGGAGTTGTCGAGACTCTCGTCGAGACCGAAGATCTCGCGAATCGTCTGCATCCGACGCATCCCGGCTTCGCCCTGAGAGGTCGAATGGCGCAGCAGCTTCATGGGGCGGTGCAGGATCTTGTTGATCAACCCGTGGGTCACCTGCTCGGCTGCTTCTCGCTGCTCGGACGAGAGATGCGCTCGCTGGATTTCGTGCTGGCGCAGCTCCTCGAGACGGGTGCGCAGCTCTTTGATCACGGGCCCCACTTGCAGACCCGCGTACCACTCCAGGAAGCGATCGACCTCCTCGCTGATGATGTGCTCTACCCTCGGGACTTCGCGCCGACGGCGCAGCAGGTTCTGCTCGATCATTCCCTGCAGGCTGTCGATGTCCTGCAGGAATACGTTGTCGATGCTGCCGGCCGCCGGCTCGATGTCGCGCGGCACGCCGATGTCGACGAGGAGGAAGGAACGATTGTGGCGATGCTTCATCGCTGCGCGCACCATCTCCGCGCTGATGAGTGGTGTCTGTGCGCTCGTGGAGGTGATGACGATGTCCGCTTCGACGAGCGCCTCGCGCACACCATCGAGATCCATCGGCTCGCCTCGCGTTGCAGTAGCCAACGTCCGGGCTTTCTCCAGCGTGCGGTTGGCAACCAGGAGCCGGCCGATCCCGTGATCGCGCAGGTTCTGCGCCACGAGCGACCCGGTCTCGCCGGCGCCCACAACCAACGCGGTGCGGGGTGCCAGATCCGCGAACACCTTGTGGGACAAGCTCACGGCAGCCAGAGCCACGCTCACCGCGCCCTTCGAAATGTCGGTCTCGGCGCGAGCGCGTTTGCCACAGCGCACGGCCGCAGCTAGAAGGCGTTCGCCAACGACTCCGGCCACGTTCACCTTCAGGCTGGCTTCGAAGGCCGTCTTCACCTGCTGCAGGATTTGCGGCTCACCCAACATCTGGGAATCGATCCCTGTCGCGACACGGAAGAGCTGCTCCACCGCTTCACGACCCTCGTATTGGTAGAAGTTCTCGGCATCGCGCGTGGGGTCGATCGGCTTGTGTGAACTCAGGAGCGTCCAGGTGTCGCGAACGGAGTTGCCATTCAAGTTGATCGTGTAGAACTCGGTGCGGTTGCAGGTGGAAAGGAGGAAACAGTCGCTGCCGTGCAGGTCCTCGTGGGCACGCTTCAGGAACGCCTCCACCTCCTCCGGGCCGAAGGCAATCCTCTCGCGGAAGTCGACAGGTGCCTTCCGGTGGTTCGTCCCGATGATCAGCAAGCCTTGCGGATCTGCAAGCATTCACTCCACCTCAGGCCCGGAAGTCGTGGAACGAGGGGAACAACCGGTTGGCGGCCAGCATCGAGAAGACGACGAGAAGGAAACCGGCGATCGTGAAGTAGGCAATGCGCGTTGGGCGCCAGCCTCCGGCAAGCCGCACCAGAAGGCAAATCGAGTAGATCACCCAAGTCAGGACGCTCAGCCACACCTTGGGGTCGCGCCAGAACTGCGGGTAGATCTTGAGCGACATGAGAGCGCCGGCACCAATCGCGAGCGTGAGGCACCCGAGACCGAACATGGCCGCGCGCCAGTTCATTTCCGAGAGCACCTCGAGGGAGGGAAGTCGTTCATAGATGATTCCGAAACGGTGTGCGCGCAGCTCGTAGTAGAGCATCAAGTAGAGGAAACCGAAAATCGCCGAGACCGCGAAACCGGAGTAGCCGAGGAGCGCGCCGGCAATGTGCAGCCCGAAGAGAGGACTCTGCAGGATGGGCTTGATCGCGACCGTGGGGCTGATGAACGCGGACGCCACGGTTTGACAGACGAAAACGAGCGGAATGAACAGCATCCCCGTGTAGGGCGTGCCGGAGCGCCGCTCCTGGACCAGGTACACGATGGCGAGCGCCAGCGCCAACGCCGAGAGGGACTCGAAGCTCGTGGCGATCGGGACGCGGCGTAGCTCCACCGTGAGGAGCGCGATGTAGGCCGCGTGCAGCAGCACAGTGATCACGAGCATCCGTGGAGCGAGCTTGCGGGCGACCGGATCGTTGCGGAAGAAGATCAGCACGTAGGCCACGCTGACGAGACCGTAGGTGATCGGGAGCAGTGTCGCGAGCAATCGAATCGCCAGTTCCATTGAGTCCTTCCCGAGAGCGTCAATTCATTCTGGAATCTACGGTTATGGCGATCGAGGCGTCAAGAGGAGGAGCGCACCGCCTGCCCTTGCCGTCCCAGCACGCGCCTGTAGGCCTCCGCAGTCCGCCGCACCATGTGGTGGAAGTCGTACTCCGGGGAGCGCTTCCGCGCGTTGGCGACACAGCGGTCTCGCAGCCCCGGCTCTCGCAGCAGGCGCAAGATCGCTGCGGCGAGCGCCTCCGGTCGCCGCGGCGGTGACAGCAGCCCGGTGTGCTCGTGCTGCACGAGGTCGGGGACGCCACCCGTGTTGGTCGCGACGACGGGAACGCCGAGCACCTGGGCATCCATGATCGAGGTGCAGAGCCCCTCCAGATAGGAAGAGAGCACGAACAGATCGAAGCTCGCGAGGATCGCGAGCGCATCGGATCGGAACCCCGTCAGCAAGATACGATCCTGCATCCCGAGCTCGCGAATCATGGACTCCAGCTCACCGCGGAGTTCTCCCTCTCCAACGATGAGAAACCGGGCGTCCTCAACCTGCTCGGCCACGATTCGCGCCGCGCGAATGAAATCCACCTGCGACTTGTGCGGCGCCAGCGCGGCGACGTTGCCGATGAGCGGGCCGCACTGCTGCAACGCGAACTCGTCGCGCACGTAGGAGGTGTCGCCGATCGCACGGTGCCGCTCCAGGTCGATGCCGCTCGGAACGAGCGCGATGCGTTGCGGGTCGACCCCGCCCGCAACCAGAACGTCGCGAACACCGTTCGAGATCGCCAGGTAGAGATCGGCGCCCTGACGGTACTTGAGGGCGCTCGCTCCGTGGCGCGCGAAGGGGAAATCGACACGCCGGCTGACGACGAGCGCGGGACGCTGACGCCGGCGTCCCGAAAGCAGATTCCAGGTTGCAAGAAAGGCGATACTGTGCGCGTGTGACGAATGGCAGTGCACGATATCGAAGGTGTCGAGTAGGCCTGCGAGCCGCCGCGCCGCGAGCACGTCCATGCCACCGCGGATCGCGAGCGGTCGCGTGGCGATCCCGCTCTCGGCCGCTTTGGCCGCGATGGCGGCATCGGCCGGCGCCGCCAGCGTGACCTCCACGCCTTGCGACTCGAGCCCGCGCATGAGAAGCGCAAGCTGGTTCTGACCGCCGCGCCAGCTGCTTTCGGAATCGAGCATCAAGACGCGCAAGAAGCGACTCCTTCCTCAACATCCCCGATGCGGTCGCAGCGCCTGGATGGTCAGGAGGAGCGGAGAGCCGCCGTACTTGCCAGCCCCCGGGACCGCGGCCTCCAGCTCGGCGTCCCCACGATACTCGCGCCATCGTAGCTGCGTGAAGCCCGCATCGCGGACCCGTTCCAGGTAGTCCGCGATCGTGTGCTGCTCGGCGCCGAGCCGATACTCGGTTCCATCCTGCTCGAAATTCGCCTCGATCCCGGAGGCCGCGGCCTGCGGATGAAAGGCGGAAACCACGAGACGCCCACCCTGCTTCAGCACGACGAACGCTTGCGAGAACAGGGTCTGAAGTTGGGTGATGTGCTCCGAGACCAAGGCGCAAAGGACGGCGTCGAAGGCGCCCCGCTTCAGTGGCAGATCGGCATTCAGATCTGCCTGCACCAGGGGGACATCCCGGTTCGTGCCTTGCGCCAGGCGCAGCATCCCACGCGAGAAATCGAGCCCGAGCGGCCGGCTCCCGGCGGACCGCAGCTGCTGGATGTGAACGCCTGTGCCACATCCGGCGTCCAGGATGCGCTCGCCGGGGCGTGGCGCGAGAAGCCCCAACGTGTAGCGGCGGTCGAGCGCCACGAGTGGGTTGGGACTGTCGTCGTAGCTTGCGGCCCAGCGATCGTAGCCCTCTCGGACACCGGGTCTGAACACACGCTTTGCCATGTCTCACCGATTCTCATCGAGTGGGCGGAGTGCAGCACCGTGGCGTCGCCAGTATAGCATTGCAGGATGCCAGGCTCTGGCACGCAGCGTGCGACCAAGCGTCGCTCGCATCGCGATTCGACCTCCTCGTGCACCGCTCCACTTGTGGCTCGAGCTTACCCAATAGAGATCTTGGTTCCGCCGCAATCCCTCTCGCCAAGCGCGTGTCCACGGGGAACAGCTGTTGCTTTCCAAACTCATCTTCATCGAATCCCAATGGGTGAAACCAGCGCTCGAGGAGTCGAGCGCGGTGCCTCCGTGTGGGTGGGGAGGACGGCGATGGATGTGGTCAAACGAGAAAAGCTCTACGCTCCGATCATTGTTCTCGTGCTCATCATTCTGTGCGCAACCGCGGCGCCCCTTTGGGGCTGGTCGCAACAAGAATCGGCACGTAAGGCGCATCTTCGAGGGGGCGTCGAGCTCGCAATCCCGCGAACGCTGGGCGTGAGCGGTGACACGCTGCAATGCTTCAGTGGGTCGCAGGGAGCACTTCTGAACCCAGGATGCTTCACCACGGCGGACCCGTCGCAACCCGGGGACTGTACGTCGCGCTCTTCGCACTTCCTGGTCCAGTACCTGTTTCCCGATCTATTCGAGATGCGCCGGCTGCGTGGTTTCGCGTTTCTGAGCAACGATGCGGACACCGTGTTTCCATCGGCCGGTGCACTCCTGATTCCGATCGAGAACGGGTCGGTTCGCTTTCCCACGGCTGCGGAGCTCGCAAACCTCCAGGTGAACAACGTGGCCTCGCCCGGAGATACGTCGCAGGTCTTCGTCGATCTCTTCGCAGAAGAGATTCTCGTGGGCCCGGAGAGCCGCGTGGCTCTCGTCCTGGTCCTGCAGTTTCCGGACGGTGGGCAGCTGACCGCCGCGACACAGGGTCCTGCGATCGCTGCAGATTCCGAAGCCCCCAACGCGGATTGCGATTTCTTCACCATCGACGGCGGCGCGTCCGGCACCTGGTTTGCGCCCGCCTACGATCCGGGCGATCCCAACTCCCTGCCGCTCGACTGGGGCTTCGTCGCTCTCTTCGGACCGCTCACGGTTGCCGTGGAAGAAACGACGTGGACGCACGTCAAGCGGCTCTATCAGGTTCCGTGATCCGGCGGTGGGGAATCCGCTGCGCGCTGTCGGCGGGCTCAAGCGCCGGCGAGCGCCGTGAGAAAGGCGATCGGGTCGGGAGCCTGCAGGAGCGCGGAGCCGATGCAAACGGCGTCCACGCTGCCCCGCAGCATCTGCACGTCGGCAGCGCTGCCGATTCCGAAGCAGGCAAGCACCGAGCGTGAAGAGGGAACGCGCGTAGCGAGCTCGAGCGTGCGGCCCAGGTCGACGGCCCCCGTCTCCAGATCACGGTTCGAGATCGCGATCACCACTGCGTCCGTTGCAAGAGCGCGATCGAGCTCCGCGGATGTGTAGACCAGCACGATCCCCACCATGTGCATCGATGCCACTACACGCAATGCGCTCTTGAGGGCGTCGTCGTCGAGCAGGCCCACGCGGAGAAGCACCGAGTCGGCACCTGCGCGCCGCGACTCGTACAGCTGCAGCTCCTCGACGATGAAGTCGTTGCGCACGATCGGGATCTGGATCCCATGCCGGTCCAATGCGATGAGGTCATCGCGGCTGCCGCCCCAGTAGAGGCCTTCGGTGTCGACGACGAGTCCGGCGATGCCGACCCGCTGCAGCGTATCCGCGAGTCCGACCAGATCGAGGTCGGGACGAATCTCGCCGCTCCACGGGTCACGACGTTTGAGCTCCGCGAAGAGCGTCATGTTCTCGCGCCCCGTCCCGAGCGCGTAGCTGATGTTGCGCGTGCTCGGCCTGACGTTGCGCAGCATCGACTCGCTCAGCTGCGCCACCTCGGCGCGTTTCTGACGGAGGATCTCTTCCAGCATCGTCGACTCCATGCGCGCGGGATCCTCTCATCATAGCCGAAAGGACTGCGGAGGATGCAGCCCCGTCGCTCTCGCTCGACGGCGAGGAGCGCCGTTCAGCGCGTCCATGGAACGCGGGTTGCAGGTCATTGGGATCCGTGAGGAAGCGTCGACCCGCCAAGGGCGCTTCCGGGATTTGCAGGGCCCAACGCGAATGCCTGGAATCTCACTGCCGGGGATCCGCGATTGCGCGCGGACACCACTGCGCGGACTGGAAGAGGCATGATGCCTTCGATCCTCGCCTACCGGCCTCGATTGAACCTGAAGGCGAAGTTCGCCGTCGTCACCGGCGCGGGGATCCTGGCTGCCGCCATGGTGATCACGACTTTCCTGACACACCAGCAAGGTGCGACGATCCGCGAAGAGCTGGCGCGGCGCGCCGTCGCCTTGACCGAGAACCTCGCCTACAACTGTCAGCTTCCGCTGGTCACCCAGAATACGACGTCGCTGCAACGCCTCGGGATCGGAGTGCTCAAGGACGCCGAGGTCGCCTACGTTCAGTTCCACGACTCCAGGGGCGCCGTCGTCGTTCGCGTTGGAGCCGTGGATTGGGAAGCGATGCAGCCGGTCGACCCGGAGAATCCCCCTTCCATTGCCGGCGAAACCCGAACCGTATGGCGACGGGACGCGGACGGCGTGCGCTATCTCGACGTGCGCGTTCCCGTCACGCTCGAGCCCACGGGTGAACAGGACATCCTGGCCGCGAACCGCAGGATCGATCGCGCCGAGAACGTCGGGAGCGTGCGTGTTGGGATGACGACGCAGGCGGCGGAGCAACGTATCGCAGGAATGAAGCAGCTCGCTACGCTGCTCGGGATCGCCATTGCGATGGTGGCCAGCCTCGCGGCAGCTTGGGTCATCCACACCATGATCCGCCCCCTCGCGCAGTTGATGGAGGGCAACCGGCGCGTCGCCCGCGGCGACTTCAGCCTGCGACTCCAAGTGGGCTCGGGAGACGAGTTCGGTCGTCTCGCCGGGTCGTGGAATCAGATGGCAGACGAGATCCAGCGATCACGCGAGCTGGCGGACAGCTACTTCGACACGCTGCGCGCCAACGCCGAGGACCTGGAGGAGGCAAACCGGGCGCTGCAGTTGAAGAACGACGAGATCGCCAAGGTCAGCCGTATGAAGTCGGAGTTCCTGGCCATGATGTCGCATGAGCTGCGTACGCCGCTCAACGGCATCATCGGCTTCTCGGAAGTGCTCCTGGATGAGAAGTTCGGTGATCTGAACGAAAAGCAGAAACGCTTCACACAAAACACTCTCACGAGCGGCCGGCATCTGCTGCGCCTGATCAGCGATCTTCTGGACCTTTCCAAGATCGAGGCAGGGAGGATGGAGATCGCTCCTGCGGAGTTCCATCTCCCCACGGCTTTCGACGAGATCGAAGCGCTCGTCCGCAGTCTGGCTGCCAAGAAGGGTGTGGCGCTGCACTTCGACGAGATCCCGGCGTGCTCGGCGCTGACCGATGTGAAGCTCTTCAAGCAGGTCATGGTCAACCTGTTGTCGAACGCCATCAAGTTCACACCGGCGGAAGGCCGCGTCGACGTACGGGTTCGCTGCGTCGATGGGCGCGAGCTCCGCGCCGAGCCGATCAGTCACGCCATGCCGAGCAAGCGGCGCGACGCGATTCCGGATCAAGAGCTCCTGCGCGTCGAGGTGCGCGACACCGGGGTCGGGATCGCGCCCGAGGATCACGAGAAGATCTTCCTCGCGTTCCACCAGAGCGATAGCTCCTACACGCGGCACCAGGAAGGCACCGGGCTCGGGCTGGCGCTGACTCGTCGGGTCGTTCGCCTCCTGGGCGGCGACATCTGGTTCACGAGTCAACCGGACGAGGGCAGCTGCTTCATCTTCTACGTGATGCGCGAGTACGACGATTCCGTGCAGGAGCGAGTGGAGCCCGTGTCCCAGGCAGCGGAGACCACACCGCCCCGGTCGGAGGTCGTGGATCAGGTCGAACAGAGCACCGAGAGCACGCCGGACATCGACTCGGAGACGCGCACCGAACGCGCACTGTGGCCGTGGGGGAGCAAAGCCGTATGGCAGGGTCCGAGCGCCGAAGTCACGGAGGAGCGCGACGACGTCGTTCTGGACACGGTCGCCGCGGCGTCGTCGGAGGACGCATGAACCGCAAGAAGAAGTGTTCGCGTGTCCTGCTGGTCGAGGATGACGCGATCAACATGGAGCTTCTTCAGGCGGTGCTTGAAGGAGGCGGCTTCGACGTCCTCACGGCTCCCGACGCACCCACGGGAATCAATCTGGCCCAGCGTGAGCAACCGGATGCCATCCTGATGGACGTCCAGATGCCGGAAATGGATGGGCTGCAAGCCACGCGCATCCTTCAAACGGATCCGACCACGGCACACATTCCGATCATCGCCGTAACCGCGCACGTGAAGCAGGACGACGCGGAACGCTGTCTCGAAGCGGGGTGCGCGCTGCATCTACCGAAACCGCTCGACACGCGCGCACTCCCGAAGATCGTGGCTCGTGCGATCAAGTCGGCCATGGAGCGCACGGGATGAGCGAGCCGAAGACGGAGCAGAAGTCGAACGCCCAGATCCTCGTCGTCGACGACAACTCCGTCAACTGCGAGCTGCTCGAAGCGATGCTCGAGCCGCAGGGGTACGACGTCCTTCAGGCCTACTCCGGCCACGACGCTCTGCATGTCGCCCAGCACACGCGTCCCGACATGATCCTCCTCGACGTCAACATGCCCGAGATGGACGGGTTCGAGGTGGCCCGCCGCCTGCGCGCCAACGAGATGACGAAGCTCATCCCGGTGGTCATGGTGACGGCTCTCGGAGATCTCGATCATCGCGTGCAGGGACTGGAATCGGGCGCAGACGACTATCTGGCGAAACCGGTCAGTCAGATGGAGCTCCTGGCGCGAGTGCAATCTACGCTGCGCCTTTCCTGGTTGCGACGTCAGGTCGACGAGCGTCAAAAACTGGAGCTGGTTCTTGGCGACGTCAGCGACGGAATTGTGATCGTCGACGCGACAGGGCGAGTGCGTGAGGTGAGCCCGAGCGCCAAACGCCTCCTGGGGTTGGAGCAGGTGGGTGCGTCCGTCGACGAGTTGTGCCGAGAGCTGGAGGGTGCACCGGACGATCTCACGGAAGCGGTCCGGCACGGCGAAGTGCGGGATTTCGTTCTCCACCGCGAAGAGCCAGTTCTCTTCCTGAGCGTGAGCGTGCGACCGGTATTCGATCCGGAGGGCCACTCCACCGGTGCCGTGCTGTCGCTGCGCGACGTCACCCGTGAGACTCTGGAACACAAGCTGCAGCAGGACTTGCTCTCGTTGGTCAGCCACAAGTTCAGGACACCACTGACAATCGTCACCTCCTGGGTTCAGGTCCTCGCCGAGGAGGGTTGCGGTCCCATTTCTGCACCGCAGAAAGAGGCGCTGTCTGCGATCACGGCTGCCGCCAACGACCTCCGCGATCTGCTCGACGGAATGCTCAGCTTCCTGGAGTGGACGCAACGATTGCATCACATGCAGCGCCGCGCCGTTCACTTCATCGACATCGCCCAGGATCTGCACGAGCGGGCGCGTCTCGAGTTCGGCTCCCACCTCGACCTCGTGGTGCACCACGCCGCAGACGGCATGATCGTCGTGGACCGGGCGCTCTTCGTCGAGGCCCTGCTTGAGCTTCTACGCAACGCGACGAAGTTCAGCGGAAGCAGCTGTGTGCAGGTCGAAGTGACGATGCGCACGGATGGGGAGCGCGCCGTCGTCGAGGTCCAAGATCACGGCGTGGGGATTGCCCCGGAAAAGCTCGAACGGATCTTCGATCGTTTCTATCAGGTCGAGAACGAATTCACTGGACAGGTCCACGGGCTCGGGCTCGGGTTGGCGATGGTGAAGCGCGCCATGGATGCAATGGGTGCGGAGCTCTCCGTGAGCAGCCGGCTCCAGCATGGAGTCCACTTCACGATCCGGATCTAGATCGGACGACGACGGCACCGGTGGGGCTCGCGGCGCTGCGCGCGTCGAGACGTCGGAACCCGATGTCAAACAGCTGGATCGCGTCGCTCCACAGCGCCTTCCCGTAGCTGTGCAGGCAGACGACCACGACTTCACGCCCCGAACGCTGCGCCGCGGCCACCAGTGTCTGCTGAGCGGCGCGCGTGTAGCCCGGTTTGCCGCCGAGCGTTCCCTCGTACAGTTTGAGCAGCTTGTTCTTGTTGTAGAAGTTGCGTCGCATGCGCGTGCTTTGCGAGCGGTAGTGCCGGGTGGCCGTGATCTTGCGGAATTCGTCGTTCCGCATGGCGTAGCGCATGATGCGACCCAGATCGAGGGCGGTGGTGTAGTGGTTGCGGTGCGGCAGGCCATGTGCGTTGACAAAGTGGCTCCCAGAGCAGCCCAGCTCGCGCGCTTTGGCGTTCATCCGCGCTGCAAACCTCACCTGTGATCCTGCGATGTGCCGTGCAATGGCTCGGGCCGCATCGTTTCCGGAACGCAGCATGAGGCCGTAGACGAGGTCGCGCAGCTTGATCCTCTCCCCCGGGAGAAGGCCAATGATGCTCGGCACCACCTGCAGGTCGGTGCGCTGAATCGTCACCACTTCGTCCAGACGCCCACTTTCGATGGCGAGAATCGCCGTTAGAACCTTCGTCGTGCTCGCTGGATACATGCGCTTGTCGGCGTTCTTGGTGAAGAGAGCACGCCCGCTCGATTGGTCGAGAACCACCGCAGCGCGTGCGACGACGGAGCTCTTGGAGTTCTTGCCGGCGGCGGTGGGTCCTGCCGCGGAGAGCACAATGGCCACTGCGAGGGCCGCAACGCGGACCTGCGCTCGTCGGATCGCCATCCCATCCCCCAAATCACACAACCCAGCGACTCGGCCACGCAGCGCCTGCGCGTAGCGTATCGCGCAAGGTACGCAAGCGACTTCTTCACGGCAAGCGAAGAGTCGCAAACGCATCAACGCGGTCAACCGGGACTCTCGTGACGTATGGAACGTCAGGACGGCTTCGACAAGGAATGTTCCTGGGCGCGGGGCGATCAGTCCTCTTCCAACACGTTGGGCAGACCAACTTCCTCACGCCACTCGAGCAGTTTCTCCTTCCAGAGCTGCGCTTTCTCGAGCGCCGGATCGATGTTGCCGCCCGGCATCAGCTCGTCCAGCAATCCGGGGTACTTCTTCTGGGCCCATGCCTCGAACTCCGGCAAACGGTCGGGCGGACGTTCGACCCCTTCGATCGTCTGGATGAGCTTGCCCGCGACACGATTCTCGCCGTCGACGAAGTAGTAGATGAGGTACGGCACCGGTGTGCGATCGACCAGCCGGTACCAATCGTTGAGCTCGAGGTTCATGAGTCGTACCCCACCCTCGACCACAGTGAAGTCGGACTGCGTCGAGCGAGCGCGGAAGAAGCGGTCCCACTCCCCCCCACGGTCCCTTGCCCAACGGATTCAGCGGACGTCCTTCGCCCTTCTTCTCGTCGAACCAGATGCGGGCGTCTTGCGCCTGGAGCTTGTGAATGGCATCGGCATCGCCCGACTTCGCGGCCTCGCGGTAGGCGCGCACGAGCTGGATCCACTCGTGCTCCACGTTCTGCGGCTGCGGTGGCTCCGCGGCGGCGCGCGGCGCGCTGGCCGCGCAGGCGAGGAGGAGGAAGGCCAACCGTCGCATGGGTGCCTCCAATCGGATCGCGGTTTTCACACCATACACCAACGCATCGCGGCGGGTTCCTCTGCGCCGTCGCACACGGCCGGCGGAGAGTCATCTTCCCGGCTACGCTCATTCCCGCGCCAGGCCTGGCGAGCTGGGACATTCTCGGAACGTTGGTCCTCCTCATCGTTGCCGTGTGTCCTTCTGTCGCGACACGACGCGCTGTGGTTTCGGCGCCTGATGGAGCTGCCGAGCAGGCTGGAACGAGCGAGAAGAATCTGTCACAATGACCGACCCCGTGCACATCCTCGCCAAGGAGCGTTGTTCAGATGAAACGAGTGATGCTGTTCTGTTACCTGTCGCCGATTGTCCTGGCCGCGCCTGCTCTCGCTCAATGGAAGGGCGAGGAGGTCGTTCAGGAGGGCGTGCGCCATGTGATCAATCCCGAGGAGCCGATCGAAGAGGTGCGCATCGAGCTCGAAGAGCTGTGGCGCCGTGGTGGTGAAGACGATGACGTGCTCTTTGGTCTGGTCTCCCAGCTGGTGCAGGACGACGAGGAGAACATCTACCTCCTCGATGGTCAGCTGTCGGAGATCCAGGTGTTCTCGCCCGACGGGGAGCACGTCGACACCATCGGTCGCGAGGGAGAGGGCCCCGGCGAGTTCCGCAATGCTTCCGACATGTATCGCGGACCGGGAGATGTGCTTGGCGTCCTCCAGATCTTCCCAGGCCGCATCGTGCAGTTGACAACCGATGGCTCCCCGGCGGGCAACTTCCCGCTGCCCGAGGTGGAGGGCGGGGGATTCCAGCTCGTGTTCACCGGACGTGGGAATGCCGAACGCGTGGTCCTCGCCGGCGCGCAGCAGCACATGGAGGGTGGCCAGCAGATTCAGGTCACCTATCTGAAGGCGTTCGATGCCGACGGGAACGAGATCGTCCACTACCACGATGAATCGCAAGAGACCCGCTTCGGCGGTATGAAGTTCCAGGAGAAGAAGTTCAGCAACTTCTCACGTCGCTGGGCGCTGGCGCCGGATGGTCGCGTGGCCTGCGCCGTCGATTTCGACGACTACAAGATCCACGTCTGGGCGCCGGATGGCAGCGTCGAGTACGTCATCGACCGCCCAGGCTATACGCCGATCACACGCACCGATGCGCAAAAGAAGCGCTTCCAGAAGCTCTTCGATGGCATCACGCGTTGGAACCCCAACTCCACGTTCGAACTGAGTCCCACGCATCTGACGGTCGGACAGATGTGGTTCCGCGAGGATGGCAGCCTCTGGGTTCTGGCGAGTCGCGGCACGTGGGAACCGGAGTCGGGTGTATTCGCCAGCATCGACGTCTACGACGCTCGCGGTCGCTACGTGCAGCAAGTCCACCTGGTGATGGACGGCGACCCCGTCGAGGATGGCATCTTCTTCGTGGGCGATCGTCTCTACCTCGTGACCGATCTCTTCAGCGCTCTGATGGCGAACTTCGGCGGCGACGAGCAGGAGGAGCTGGAGGAGGAGCCGGAGCCGGTGCAGGTCGTGGCCTTCCGCCTCCAGGGACCGGCCATCGGGATGAAGTGAGGCGCGAGCGCGCTCGGGAGCGGCCATGCGGCCACCCCCGGGCTGCGCCGCATCTCAGCGCGTTTGCGGGAAGGCCAAGTCGGGACCGCGCCGGATCCCGGAGGGCCAACGCGACGTCACCGTCTTGAGGCGGGTGTAGAAGCGAACCCCTTCCGGCCCGTGCATGTGGTGATCTCCGAAAAGCGAACGCTTCCAACCGCCGAAGCTGTGGTATGCGGTCGGCACGGGAATCGGCACGTTGACCCCCACCATTCCGATGCGCACGCGGCTCGTGAAGTCGCGCGCCGCATCACCGTCGCGCGTGAAGATCGCCGCGCCATTCCCGTACTCGTGATCGTTGACCAACGCGAGCGCCTCCTCGTAGTCGCTGGCGCGCACGATGCTCAAAACGGGGCCGAAGATCTCCTCCTTGTAGATCCGCATCTGCGGCTTCACGCGATCGAAGAGACAGCCGCCGATGAAGAACCCCTCTTCGTGTCCCGAGATCTTGAAATCGCGCCCGTCCACGACCAGGTTGGCGCCCTCCTCGACACCCGTATCCACGTAGCTTCTGACGCGGTCGAGGTGCGCCTGCGTCACGAGCGGACCCATCTCCGCCTTGCTGTCGGTGTGGGGGCCGATCCGCAACGAGGCGACGCGCGACGCCAGCCTCTCGACGAGAGCGTCTGCAACCTCGTCGCCGACGGTGACGGCGACGGAGATCGCCATGCAACGCTCGCCGGCCGAGCCGTACGCCGAGCCGATGAGTGCGTCGGCCGTTTGCTCCAGATCCGCGTCGGGCATGACCACGAGATGGTTCTTCGCGCCTCCCAGCGCCTGCACGCGCTTGCCTTCGGACGACGCCGTGCGATGCACATACTCGGCGACGGGTGTGGAACCGACGAAGCTGACGGCGTCCACGTCGGGATGGCGCAGGAGGCTGTCGACCGCGACCTTGTCTCCGATCACGACGTTCAGAACGCCGGCGGGAACACCCGCCTCCGCGGCGACCTCGGCCATGCGAAGCGCCGCCGAGGGATCGCGTTCGGAAGGCTTGAGCACGAACGTGTTGCCGCACGCCAAGGCGATCGGATACATCCACAACGGCACCATGGCGGGGAAGTTGAACGGCGTGATGCCGGCGCACACGCCCAGCGGCTGGCGCATCGAGTAGCTGTCGACGTTGCTGGCGACGTTCTCGTTGTGCTCCCCCTTCAGGAGCTGAGGAATGCCGCAGGCGAACTCGATGATCTCGGCGCCGCGGTTCACCGACCCGAGCGCATCTTCGAACGTCTTCCCGTGCTCGGAGGAAACGAGGCGCGCGAGCTCCTCTTTGTGGACCTCCACGAGATCGCGGAAGCGGAACATGATGCGCGCACGCGCCGCCGGCGGAGTCGCCGCCCAAGCGGGCCATGCTGCCTTGGCTGCCTCGACGGCGCGCGCGACTTCCTGCTCGCTGGCGAAGGGAGCATGCGCCGCGACCTCACCGGTCGCGGGGTCGAACACGTCGCCGTACCGATCGCTCTTGCCGTCGACCCACTTCCCGTCGATGAAGTGTTGGAGGACCTTCGTCACGACACGCCTCCTCGGATCGAGGTTCTCGCTCGCGGGTGGGCAGGGCTCACTCGATCGGCTGGCGCCCCAAGCACCCGGCACGCGCCAGGATAGCGCACCCGCGCAGGATTCGCGGTGGAAATCGCGGCGCAGACTGCGAACCGATCAGCCTGGGAGCCACGTGTGGGCTCGTCTACAATGCGTCGCAGCGTGGAGAGCGCGCGTGGGAGCGCTCGTGAAGGCGTGACCCAAATGCTGGAGGCGTGCCGACATGAGAATCGCACTGGTGCAGCAACCGGCCACAGCCGACCGGGACGCCAACCGCAAACGCGGCCTCGATGCGCTCACAGAAGCGGCACGCCGCGGTGCCCACCTCGTCTGCTTTGCGGAGCTGGCGTTCGACCCCTTCTATCCGCAGTCGCCCGCCACCCCTGCCGAGTTGGAGCGGGCCGAGCCGATCCCGGGCCCCACCACCGAGATGTTCCAGGAGCGCGCGGCGGAGCTGGGCGTCGTCGTCATCCTCAACCTGTTCGAGCGCGACGGCGAGCGCACCTACGACAGCTCGCCTGTGATCGACGCGGACGGTGCACTCCTCGGCACCACTCGCATGACGCACATCACGGAGTACGCATGCTTCCACGAGCAGGGCTACTACACGCCGGGCGATCGTGGCGCGCCGGTGTACGAGACCGCTTGCGGGCGCGTCGGCGTTGCCATCTGCTACGACCGCCACTACCCGGAGTACATGCGCGCTCTCGCCTTGCGCGGTGCGCAACTCGTCGTCGTCCCGCAGGCGGGCGCCGAGGATGAATGGCCGGCCGGACTCTTCGAAGCGGAGATGCGCGTGGCGGCCTTCCAGAACGGCTACTTCACCGCGCTCTGCAATCGTGTGGGTCCCGAGCCACGCCTGACCTTCGCAGGACAGTCGTTCGTATGCGATCCGGCTGGGCGCGTCACGGCTCGTGCAGGGCAAGGGACGGAGGAAATCCTCGTTTGCGACCTCGACCTCGACGAGGTGGCGCGCTCGCACGCGCAGAAGCTCTTCCTGCGTGACCGACGACCGGAGCTGTACGGCCCCTGGCTGACCTGAATCGCGGGCTACCCGGCTCCGGTTCCGGCTCCCATCGACTCCGGCTGGCCGGTGCTCCGGAGCACGGCGCGCCAGGTCGCACCGCGCGGGTCCAGCTGCTTGCGCTCACCCACGACCAGGCCGATCGGAATGTGCGTGAAGTGACGGTTCCAGAATCCCACCACCATGTTGGTGCGTCCCGAGAAGCCGGCATGCGCCGCGCTTTGTGCCAGCACGAGGCAGTACTCCGCATCGATGGCGTTGGCGGGCAGGCTGCGAATGATGTAGCTGGGGTCGATGTACTTGACGTCGACCGGTGTGTTGCGTTCCCCGAAGTGGCGACGAATCTCGTCGCGCAGGAAGATGCCGACGTCCTGCAACCGCACGTTGCCCGAGGCGTCGCGCTCCGCGTGCTCGGGATCCTGCAGCAGCTCCTGCGCGGCCCCTTCGGCGACAACGATTACGGCATGCTGCTTCTCCGCCAAGCGCTGCTCGAGCAGAGCGAGAAAGCCCTCGTCTCCCTGGAGCCGGAACGGCACCTCCGGCACCAGGCAGAAGTTGGCGTCTGGATGGGCCAGGCACGCATGCGCGGCGATGAAGCCGGAGTGCCGCCCCATGAGCTTGACCAGGCCGACCCCGTTCCAGGCGCCGCGCGCTTCGGTGTGCGCCGCATCGATCGCCTTGGTTGCCATCTCGACCGCGGTGCTGAAGCCGAAGCTGCGCTGTGTCCACTCGAGGTCGTTGTCGATCGTCTTCGGAATCCCGATGACGGCGAGTGGCAGCCTGCGGCGTTGCGCCTCGCGCCCCAATGCAGCGGCGCCGCGCAGCGTGCCGTCGCCGCCGATCGTGAACAGGATTCCGACGCCGTGGCGCTGTAGCGTTTCCAGCATGCCACCCACGTCCTGCGGACCGCGCGACGAGCCGAGAATCGTGCCGCCGTGTGCATGGATCGGCTCGACGACGTCGGGTGTGAGCTCCAGCGGGGCACAGCGCGAATCGAGTGAGAGACCGGCATAGCCGTAGCAGAAGCCGAGAATGCGGCGGACGCCGTAGGAATACACGAGGGACATCACCAGTGCGCGGATGACATCGTTGAGCCCTGGACAGATACCGCCGCACGTCACGATCCCGCACGTCGTCTTCTCCGGATCGAAGAAGATCCGCTCTCGAGGGCCGGCGACTTCGAACGCGGGCGCGGCCATGCCGCTGTCGCTGTACGTCGAGAGCAGCTGCGGATCCGCGGTGGCCAGAACCCGGCGGTCGTCTGGGACGAACGGCTCACCCCGGGATTGCAGCGGCGACGGCCGGCGGCACGGCCCCAGCTTCACGATCTCGAGCTCTTCTGGTTTCGGTTGCCGCATGGTTGCTCCTTCGCTCGTGTGACGTTTGTCACTCCACGCGGCAGCGGCACGCTTCGGGAGGGTCAACGTCGGTTACCTCGAGGCGCAGTCGGCCGTCGGCGAGCAGGATCCTTTTTCCCACCTCGACGATGTCGAAAAGCTCGGGAAGCGTCGTCGAGATGCGCACTGCCGTGCCTGTTCGTGGCTGGCGTTGAATCACGATCTCCGATCCGGCGGAGAGCGTGACGCGGTCGCCCTCGACCGACCCCACCCGGATCTTCGGCTCACAGAGATCGGCGCAGACAGCCACGGGCCAATCGAGATCCGATTCGACGGCGCGGATGCGCTCGAGGAAGAGCTGGTGCTCCCGCCTGTCCCCGTACGACAAGTTGAGCCGGAACATGTCGACGCCGGCACGCATCAGCTCACGCAGCACGGTGCTCGACTCGGAAGCGGGGCCCACCGTGGCGACGATGTTCGTGCGCTTGTGCATGCGGTCGGTTCCTCGTTTCATTGCGCACGCACGCAGTGAGTCAGCTGTTGCGCTCGCCGTCCGCTCTCGAACTCCGCCACGTTGTCGAGCGTCGTTTGTGCGATCTGCTGCAGGGCTTCTCGGGTCAGGAACCCTTGATGCGATGTCACCATGACGTTGTTAAAAGTAAGAAGTCGCGCGAGGACGTCGTCGGTGAGGACGCGGTCGGACAGATCGCGGAAAAAGATCCCGGCTTCCTCCTCGTAGACATCGAGGCCAGCCAACCCGATCTTCTCCGTTTTCAGAGCGTCGATGAGCGCACGCGTGTCCACGAGACCCCCGCGGCTCGTATTGATGAACATGACGCCATCCTTCATCTTGTCGAACGCGGCACGGTCGATGATGTGATGGGTGTCCGGGAAGAGAGGCACGTGCAGTGTGACGATGTCGGATTCCCGGAGCAGGCGGTCCATCTCCACGTACTCCACCTGAGGCCGCGCCGCGACCTCCTCGTCCCGGTGCGTGTCGTACGCCAGGATCCTGCAGCCGAATCCGATCAGGATTTCGATCACGCAGCGGCCGATCTTGCCCGTGCCGACGATTCCGGCCGTCTTGCCGTGCATGTCGAAGCCGGTCAGACCGTCGAGCAGGAAGGAGCCCGCGCGGTTGCGGACGTAGGCGTGATTGAGACGTCGATTCAACGTCAACATCAGGCCCACGGTGTGCTCGGCAACGGCGTGCGGAGAGTACGCCGGAACGCGAACGACGCTGATCCCATGCGTTGCGCACGCTTCGAGGTCGACGTTGTTGAAGCCGGCACAACGCAGCGCGATCAGCTCCACACCTTGCTCGGCGAGCGCTCGCACGATGTCGGTCTCCACCAGGTCGTTCACGAACACGCACACTGCTTTGCAGCCGCGCGCTGCGCGCGCGGTCTCGCGATCGAGGGGAGCTGAGATGTAGTGGATGGCGTAGCGCTCGGCGTTGCAGCGCTCGAACGACTCGATGTCGTACGGCCGGGCATCGTAGAAAGCAACGCGAAAGCGGCCGCGCGCGTCGTAGCCTTCGCGCTCCGCAACACGATCGAGCTCCGCATTCAAGCGTGCGTACTCCTGCTCGTCAAGCCCGCCGAGCTGCTTCATGCGGGCGAGAAACCGAGTCAATCGCTCCTTGTCGTTCATTCCAGCCTCTCGTCGGCGTCCGTGGCTGTGCGCGATCGCCGCGGATTCTATCAGGGGGGCTGGCTCCGTGCCAGGCAACGCGGAGTCGTACGCCGACTATATCGCGCCAGTGCCGGCATCGTTGACATCCGCGACCGCGCGCCGCTAACCTGCTCTTCGCACTGGCACTTGCCATGGATCCACGGCCGCGACGAATCACGCCGCGGCTCGACGCACGACCACAGTGCGCGCCGGGGATGCCGCAAAGGGAGTTCTCGCGATGAAACGACTCGTGCTGCTCCGACACGGCCAGAGCACCTGGAACAAGGAGAATCGGTTCACGGGCTGGACGGACGTCGGCCTCACTGAGAAGGGGATCGAAGAAGCGGTCGAAGCAGGGCGACTGTTGCGGGCGGAAGGTTACACGTTCGATGTCGCGTACACGTCCGTTCTCAAGCGCGCGATCAAGACGTTGTGGCTGGTGCTCGAGGAGATGGATCTCATGTGGATTCCCGTGCATCGAGACTGGCGTCTGAACGAGCGACACTACGGTGCTCTGCAGGGCCTCAACAAAGCTGAGACTGCGGAGAAGCACGGCATGGAGCAGGTGCACATCTGGCGTCGCAGCTACGACGTACGCCCGCCGGCGTTGGCGGCGGGGGATGCGCAGAATCCCGCCGCAGATCCCCGCTACGCCGGTCTCGCTCCCGACGAGGTCCCGCTGACGGAGTGTCTGAAGGACACCGTGGAGCGCTTCCTGCCCTACTGGCAGAGCACGGTCGTGCCCGCGTTGCAACAGGACCGCCGCGTGTTGATCGCGGCGCACGGCAACAGCCTGCGCGCACTCGTCAAGCACCTGGACGGTGTTTCGGATCAGAAGATCGTCAGCCTCAACATCCCCACGGGGATTCCTCTCGTTTACGAGCTCGAGGAGGACCTCACTCCGATTCGCAGCTTCTACCTGGGCGACGCTGCGGCGGCCGAGAAGGCGGCTCGGGCGGTTGCCAACCAGCTGCAGAGAACGGACTGATCGATCCATGCCACCCACACGCGTGACACCAGAGCAATACGACGCGGTGCTCTTCGATCTGGACGGCGTTCTCACCGCAACGGCCAATGTGCACGCGGCGGCGTGGAAACGAACTTTCGACGAGTTTCTGCGGCGGCGTGCCCGTGAGAGCGGAGCAGGCTTCACTCCATTCGACATCGGCAGCGACTACGTGCGCTACGTGGACGGACTCTTGCGCCAAGATGGTGTGCGCACCTTCCTCGCTTCGCGCAACATCGAGCTGCCGGAAGGTGAACCCGGGGACTCCCCGGACCTCGACACCGTGCATGGGATCGGCAACCGCAAGACGGAGCGTTTCCTGGAGGTGCTCGCCACGGATGGTGTGGATCTGTACGAGGACGCCGTGGCCTGGGCAAGGCAGGTGCGCGCTGCCGGTTTGAAGACGGCGGTCGTCTCGGCGAGCAAGAACTGCGCAGCCGCCCTGCGCGCAGCCAGAATCGAGGACCTGTTCGACCTCCGCGTCGATGGCCTCGTGGCCGCGCGCCTCGGGCTCGCCGGCAAGCCGGCACCCGACACCTTTCTCGAAGCCGCCAAGGAGCTCGGTGTGGAGCCACGCCGCGCGGTCGTCGTCGAGGACGCCATTTCCGGCGTGCAAGCCGGGCGCGCCGGCGATTTCGGTCTGGTCGTCGGCGTCGCGCGCAAAGGCAACGCCGAGCAGCTGGCGGAGAACGGTGCCGATGTCGTGGTGACCGATCTGCGCGAGCTGGCCCCGTGACGAAGGTAGAGAAGCCATGTTGCATCGCGAACGCTCGGTTCCGCCGGAGTACATCTACCCGTTCGATGAATGGAAGATGATCGAGCGTCGATTCGATTCTCGTTTCCTGGCGCAGAGCGAAACGATCTTCGCCACCGCCAACGGCTACATGGGCATGCGCGGCAACTTCGAAGAGGGGGCGCCCGTCGCCTACAACGGCACCTACATCAACGCTTTCCACGAGACCTGGCCGATCGTCTACGGGGAGGAGGCCCACGGCTTCGCCAAGACGGGCCAGACGATGCTGAATGTCACCGACTGTCGCCTGATCAAGCTCTACGTCGACGACGAGCCGCTCTACCTGCCCACGGCGAATCTGCTCCAGTACGAGCGCACACTGAACATGCAGGCGGGGACGCTGGAGCGCGAGCTGGTGTGGGAGATGGCGTCGGGGAAGCGCGTCTCGGTCAAGTCGCGCCGACTCGTCTCGTTTCAGCACCGGCACCTGGCCGCCGTCCAGTACGAGGTCACGCTCCTGAACGCGAAGGCCCCGGTCGTTCTCTCGTCGGAGATGGCGTACGCCTATCACATGGACGACGCCGAGCAGGATCCACGCAAGACGCGTGGGTTCAAGCAACGTCCATTGTCGCCCAGCGGCGGGTCAGCAAAGGACTGTCGCATTCTTCTCAGCCACAAAACGCGGAACTCGAAGATGACGCTCGCGTGCGGCGTCGATCACGTGATCGAGACCGCCTGCAACTACTCGCACACGCTGTCGCGCACGGACGATAGTGGCAAGAGCGTCTTCGCCGTGGAGGCGCAACCGGGCCAGCCGATTCGGCTAACGAAGTTCATCAGCTACCACACGTCGCGAAGCGCACCTCCGGAGGCGCTACGTGAGCGCACCGATCGCACTCTCGATCGGGCGATGCGTGATGGCTTCTCTCAGCTTCTCGAGGAGCAGCGCGCTTTCCTCGACGACTTCTGGAGCCGCAGCGACGTGGAGATCGAAGGGGACGCGGCGGTCCAGCAGTACATTCGCTGGAATCTCTTCCAGTTGTGTCAAGCGTCGGCGCGCGCGGAAGGCGCCGGAATCGGTGCCCGCGGGCTCACCGGCGACACCTACGAGGGGCACTACTTCTGGGACACGGAGATCTACGTTCTTCCCTTCCTCATCTACACCGAGCCGCGGATCGCGCGCAACCTCCTCAAGTTCCGTCACAGCATGTTGGAGAAGGCGCGGCAGCGTGCGCGCGAGGTGGGGCACCCGGGCGCGCTCTTTCCGTGGCGCACGATCAACGGTGATGAAGCGTCGGCCTACTACGCGGCGGGGACCGCGCAGTACCACATCAATGCCGACATCATGTACGCGCTGAAGAAGTACGCCGAGATCACGGGTGACGTGGAGTTCCTCCACCGAGAGGGCGCCGAAATGCTCGTCGAAACGGCACGCCTCTGGGTGGACCTGGGTTTCTTCTCCAGCCGTGCCGATGGGCGCTTCCGCATCCACGCCGTCACCGGACCGGACGAGTACGCGACCGTCGTCAACGACAACACCTACACCAACCTCATGGCGCGCGAGAACCTGCGCTTCGCAGTCCGCACGGTCGAGACGCTGCGAAAAGACCATCCGGAGCGTTTCACCGAGCTCGTGGACAAGACGCAGCTCGAGGTTGCAGAGGTTGCCATCTGGAAGCGCGCCGCCGAGCAGATGTACATTCCCTTCGACGAGAAGCTCGGGATCCATCCGCAGGACGATACTTTCCTGGAGCGCGAGGTGTGGGACTTCGAGAACACACCACACGACAAGTACCCTCTGCTCCTCCACTTCCACCCGCTGGTTCTCTACAGGCACCAGGTGATCAAGCAAGCGGATGTCGCGCTGGCGATGTTTCTGCTCGGCAACGAGTTCACGCCGGAGCAGAAGAAGCGCAACTTCGACTACTACGATCCATTGACGACGGGGGATTCGTCGTTGTCGGTAAGCATCCAGAGCATCATCGCGTTCGAGATCGGTTACATCGAGAAAGCGCGCGAGTACGCGCGCTACGCGGCGATGATGGATCTTGCGGACGTGGGCGGGAACGTCAAGCATGGCGCCCACATCGCATCGATCGGTGGGACCTGGTTGGCGATTGTCTTCGGCTTTGCGGGCCTGCGCGACTACGATGGCCAGCTGAGCTTCAACCCGCGGCTTCCGAAGCGCATTGGACACGTGCGTTTCTGTCTCACCGTACGTGGCCAGCGGCTCCAGATCGAGATGGACCGGAGCCAAGTGCGCTACTCGCTCCAGGATGGGAAAGAGCTTACGATTCGACACGCAGAGCAGGAGCTTCGGGTCACGCTCGACGCGCCAGCGGTCGTTGCCGTCGACGACAAACCTGGTGCGAAGGTCCGCAGCCGCGAGAGCAGTGCCCGCCGCCGTTGACGGCTGGCCGTCGCTTGATTGGTTCTGGCTCTTCTGCGATAATCCAATCGCATGCGGGTCCCCGCCAGCCCTCCGCAAGAAACCGATTGGCGTCCGCGCGCAATCGCGGCCCTACGCAGGAGGGGCCACGATGCACATCGAGATTGCACGGACTCTGGTTGCCTCGTGCCTGTTCGCTACGACTCTGCTCTTCACGAGTCCAGCGGCGGCTCAGCGCACGGCACTCGAACTGTACTACGGTACGAGCGACGATCCATCCACCACCGACTTCTATAGTCTCACTCGGGATTGGGACGTCCTGGTCGGTGAGCCGAGCAGCCTCTACTTCCAGTTCATTCACGTGTACGCGCGTCTCGCCGGCAGCGCGGCGGCGGGCATCACCGGGGCGGAGTTCTTCGTGCAGGGTGTTGAAGGGCTCCTCGACGCGGGATTCGACGCCTCGGTCACGGCGAATCCGGAGGCAACGGTGGTGTGGGGAAGCCCGATCCAAACGAGCGGTTCGACCGAGGATCGGCGCTACAACATCGCCTTTCCAGAGTGCATGGCTGGACAAGACGGGCTCGTGTTCTTGGCTTCGATCCGAATCTGGAAGTTCTCGGCCGAGGGTCCGCCGGACGGAGCGAGTCTCAAGGTCATGGCGGCCGACCCACCGACGAACTCCTATTTCCGCTGTCCGCTGGTCACGTTGTGCGACGCGCCCGTCTTCACCCCAGCGTGCGTACGGGGCGGCATTTTCTGCGCCGGCGGATCCGCCGTTCAGCGGCCGCGGGAGCCGGTGCCCGCCGATGGAGCCACCAACGTGTCCCCGCATGTCACCTTGGCGTGGCGCGTTGGCGGATCCATCTGCTGCTTTGGCCATGGAGTGCCGAGCACGTGGGTCTACCTGGGCACCTCGGAAGATCCACCACTGGTTCTGTGGAACGACTCCGAGCAGCTGTTTCGCTACGACCCGCCGGAAGCTCTCGGCGCGAACACGATCTACTACTGGCGTGTGATCTCCACTCACGACGTGAGTTGCGGTGGCGCCTCCGGTCCTGTGTGGAGCTTCACGACCTCGGACCCCGTAGCGCTGGAGAGCACGACGTGGGGTGCGGTCAAGAAGCTCTTCCGTGAATGAGCCGCAGCGGGTCAGGCGGAGCTGGAGCGCGAGCTCGTGCCGATGAGCGACAACCCGAGCAGCGCGGCAAGGAGCGATGCTCCGAGGATACCCACCTTGGCGTCGGCGAGGAGCTCGCCCTCGACGGCGAGTCCGGCGATGAAGATCGCCATCGTGAAGCCGATCCCGGCCAGACATCCACCCGCCGTGATGAGTCGCCAACCGACGCCTTCGGGAAGTCGCGCCCACTTCAAGGTGACGGCGATCCAGCTGAACAGCAGGATGCCGACCGGTTTGCCGACGACGAGTCCCAGCATGATCGCGATGGCGACGGGTGACGTCAGATCGGAAACGCGGATCGCGACACCGGCATTGGCCAGGGCGAAGAGCGGCATGATTCCGAAGCTCACCCAGGGGTGGAGTGTGTGCTCCAGATACTCCGTGGGTGGCACCATCTCCCGCGTCGCGGCCTGGAAGCTCTGCACCTTCTCGGCACGGTGCGACTCCGCCTCCCAGTCGCCATGCACGACGTCGTGGACACGCTCGAGCATCTCGGCGAAGACACCGCTGCTGACGTAGCTGCGTGCCGGTGTGAGGAGACCGAGGATGACGCCCGCGATCGTGGCGTGAACTCCCGATTCATGGAATCCGTACCAGATGAGAGCCCCCAGGATCGTATAAACGGCGAAGCTTCGCACACCGACGCGCGCGCAGGCGACAACGACGGCGACCCCGACGAGGGCCAGGAGCAGAGAGGTGGTGTCGACCGATTCGGTGTAGCCGATGGCGATCACCAGAATGGCGCCGATGTCGTCCGCGATCGCGAGCGAGAGCAGGAAGACGCGCAAGCTCCGCGGCACGCGCGATCCCATGACGGCCATGCATCCCACGACGAAGGCGATGTCGGTGGCCATCGGGATTCCCCATCCGCGCTGCCCGGGCTCGCCCCACTGCGTCGCGAGGTAGAGCAGAGCCGGAACGAGCATGCCGCCGAGCGCTGCCGCGATCGGGAGCGCAGCCCGCCGCATATCGCGCAGCTCGCCCACGACGAGCTCGCGTTTGACCTCCAGGCCGACGACGAAGAAGAAGATCACCATCAAGCCGTCGTTGATCCAATGCTGCAGCGAGTGCTTGAACTGGAAGCTTCCGAACTCGAACCCGACCTTGGTCTTCCAGAACGCGGCGTAGCTTTCGGCGGCGGAGGAGTTGGCAAGAACGAGAGCCGTCACGGTGGCCACGAGCAGAACCACTCCGCCTGCCGCCTCCACGTGCAGAAAGCGCTGGAAGGGTACGGTGAGCCGATGAATCGGCTCCGCCCGCATCAGCGCCGGCGCGCGCTCTTGTTCGCTCATTCCCGCCTCCAGGGGTGCATCGGTCGATGATCATGCGGCATCGGCCGGCGTTGTCAACCCGAACCCGGCGGCGTGTCTTGAACGGTGCCGCAGGCTTCTGATACGTTCCCGTCGCCGAAGATTCAGGAAGCACGCAATCCAAACGCACGCAACGACCGAGGGCGCCACGGCACCTCGCGCTCTCCGCAGGGGGAGATCCATGTCGGGTCTGGCCCGGATCGGGCTGCCAACGCTTCTGCTCCTCCTGGTGCAGGTCGTGGCCGGCCCTCTGCAGGCGCAGCCACGCGTCGTGCGTATCGGCATGGCCGTGGACGGCCCCACGACGCGTGCCAACGAGGTGCGCGATCTGTTCCAGGACGAGATCCGCGAGATTCTCACGGGGGAGTTCGAAGTCCAATTCCCCGACGACAAGTACCTGGCCGGAGACTGGAGCCGCGCCTCGGCGCGCCGGTCCCTGGAGCAGCTGCTCGCCGATGCACAGGTGGATCTGATTCTCGCCATGGGGATCCTGGTCGGCGCCGAAGCGCTGGAGCGCGGCCCCCTGGCGAAGCCGACGATCGTGCCATTCGTCCTCGACAGCGAGATCCCGGGGCTTCCACTCCGGAACGGCACGAGTGGTGTCCACAATCTGACGTACGTTGCGACACCGGGACGCATCGTGCGTGACCTCAAGGCCTTCACCGAGATCACACCGATCCGCAAGCTCGCCGTCGTTGCCAGTGCAAACATCGTTGAGAGCTTCGCGAGCGTCGGCGACCACTTCGAGCGCGAGGCGCGGGAGCTCGGGATCGAGGAGAGCGTCACGATCTCGACCCGGGCGGACGTCGATGCGGTGCTGGCGCAGATCCCTTCAGATGTGGACGGCGTGTACATCCTCCCGCTCCTGCAGCTGGACAACGACGAGTTCGCGCGTCTCGCCGCAGGGATCAACCAGCGCGGTTTACCGAGCTTCTCACTCTTCGGGCGCGAAGAGGTGGAGCTCGGCGTGCTCGCCGGCATCGGCATGGAGGACTTCTTTCAGCGCGCATCGAGGCACGTGGCCCTCAAGGTGCAGAGCATTCTTCTGGGCACCGATCCAGCCGATCTGCCCGTCGCGTTCACGGACCAGGGCACCCAGATCGCCGTCAACATGGCCACGGCGCGCCAAATCGGCGTCTACCCGACGTTCGAGATCATGACCGAGGCGGTGCTCATCGACCCGGGAACACCACCCGTTCGCGTCATCTCCATCGAGGATGCCGTCGCGGAAGGGGTGGCGGCGAACCTGGACCTGCAGTCGGCACGCCGCGCGGTCCTGGCGGGGCAGGCTGCGGTCCGAGAAACGCGCTCGCTTTTGCTGCCACAGATCGATCTCTCCACGCTCGGTGTGTGGATCGACGACGATCGCGCCCTGCTCGGGAACGCCGAGCGCCAATGGACCGGCAGCGCCACGCTGAATCAGATCCTCTACTCGGAGCCCGCATGGGCGAACTACACGATCGAGAAGTACCTGCAGGACTCGCGCATCGCGGAGCGCGAGCGCGTGCGGCTCGACATTGCGCGGGGCGTATCGGTGGCGTACTTGAACCTGCTGCGCTTCGAGACCAACGAGAGAATCCAGCGCGACAACCTGAACGTGACGCGCTCCAACCTGCAGCTGGCGCGCGTGCGGGTGAGCGTCGGAGCATCCAGCCGCGCCGACATCCTGCGCTGGGAGAGCGAGATCGCGGGCAACCGCATCGCGGTGATCGAGGCGAGCGCGGTGCGCAATCAGGCCGAGATCGAGGTGAACCGCTTGCTGAATCGTCCCGCCGAAGAGTCGTTCGACACCGTCGAGGCGGATCTGAGCGATCCTTCGATCCGGAACGTGTACGATCGCCTTCTCCCCTACATCGACAATCCCTGGGACTTCCGCGCGTTCCGCGCCTGGATGGTGCAGGTCGCCTTCGAACATTCGCCCGAGCTGGCGCAGATCGACGCCGCGATCGCTGCGCAGGAGCGCCTCCTCGCTTCCACCAAACGCGCCTTCTGGCTGCCCGAGTTCGGCTTGCAGGGTGATGTGACGCAGCTGTTCCAGGAAGGGGGCAAGGGCACCAAAGCGGAGCTCGAGGACATTGGCCTCAAACCACCCGACGACACCGACTGGACCGTGGCGTTGCGTGCCGCCATTCCACTCTTCACGGGCGGTCAGCGTTTCGCCACCAAGAGTCGCGCCGTCGAGGATCTGGCGCGGCTCCAGTTCGAACGCGAATCCACGGCACAGCGCGTGGAGCAGGCGGTGCGCTCCGCGCTGCATGCCGCCGGCGCCTCGCGCGCAGCCATTCGACTGGCGGCCGAGGCGGCACGGGCTTCGCGCGAAAACCTCGATCTGGTCACCGACAGCTACTCTCGCGGTGCAGCGACGATCATCAACTTGCTCGACGCGCAGAATGCGGCGCTCATCGCGGAGCTCGGCGCCGCAACCGCGATCTACGACTTCCTGATCGATTGGTCCGACGTCGAGCGCGCCGCCGGCAGGTTCTTCGTTCTCATGAGCGACGCGGAGATCGACGCTTGGTTCAGCGAGCTCGACGCGTACTTCCAGGAGGTACGCAGCAACCGCTGAGCTTCCCTTGCCCTTCAGCTCGACTCGGTGACTTCGACGTCGAGCTCCGGATGGTTCGCAGGAACGGCCACGCGATACCAGATGAACGGCAGCAGAGGGTTGGGAAACCAGTAGAGCCAACCGAGGTTCCGTGAACGCCGAGCATCGTCGAGATTCAGGTCCATCCACACGTAGAGGAACTTGTAGGGACACAGACCGGGGATGAAGTTCGGTCGGAATGCATCGGTGCGCAGATACTTGCGCCCGATGTAGTAGTTGCCCTCGAAGGGCGTGATTCCCCAGCCGAGCGGACCCTCTGCAATCAGAATGCCGCTCGGGCGGTGCGTGATCCGGACCTGCTTCTTCACCATTCTGATACCCCAGCCGGAGTGACAAGGCCACATGTCGAGGTGCGCTCGACGCGTCAGGGTGTACCGATCTGCCGTCCGATCGTGAAGTAGACGGCATCGTCGCCGCGGTCGGTACGCCCGTAAGCCAGATAGACGGGGCCAAAGACCGATTTGAGCCCCAGCGCGAGCGTGACCGTGTAGAGGAGATCGTCGCCCCGCGCATCGCTGCTTGTGCGCCAAGCGTTGCCCGCCTCGAACCAGACGCCGGCATAGGCACGCGTACCAAGCAGGTCGATCTCGTCCATGAGCGGATGGTAGACGCCCGCGCGCGCGCGCGCGAAGACGCTGCCGCGCAACTGGCCGAGCTGCAGACCGGAGAGCGACCCCAGCCCGCCGAGCAGGAAGTCGGCGTAGGTGGGCAGCTGCGATCCGAAGGCGCTTCCCCCCGCAGCACCCACGAACGTCGTGGTCTCTCCCCACGAGCGGAATCCATCCCACTGCAGCTCCAGCCGATCGAAGCTGCGCTCCGCACCCAGCGCCTCGCGCGACAGACGCAGGTCGGCCAGGCCGAATTGCCCCTTCGTGGGGAAGTCCGCATCGTCCAGCAGGTCGACCGCAAAGCGCGCTGCCACCCCTGCCTGCCGATCCGAAAACTCTGGAACCGGTGCCAGGCCTGTCTCCACGTTCGAGTCGACGTGCCCGAAGAAGAAGCCCGCGCGCAGCTCACCGAAACGCGCCAGCACCACTCCGAGGTCGACGTCGATGCGCGCATCTTGGATGCGATACTCGGCGATGCGCTCGTTTCCGGCGTAGAGATCCTGTAGCAAGCTCGTGTATCCGAGACGCGGGGCGACGAACCAACGGCGTCGAAATCCGAGCGGCTGGTACCACTCGCTCACCAGTCCCGAAGACGTGCCGATCCTCGCGTCGGTCCGCCACTCCGCTCCCCAGGCGTTGAGGTCCATGCTCGTGAGTCGCACCTGGGCTTCGAAGCGGCTCTTGCCGACCAGGTCGCCATCCAGAACCATCCCCAGCTTCAGAAGATTCCTTCCGTGGCTCTTTCCATCCACGCGAAACTCCAAGACGTCCACCGGGTGTCGACTGCGCAGCTGGAAGTCGACGAGCTCGATGCTTCCGAGGTCGTAGAGGGCGTCGAGGTCTCGGCGCATGCGTCCGAGGTCGAAGGTGTCTCCGGGCGCCGTGTGGAGTCGAACGCGGATGGTGCGCGGATCGACGTGAGAGCGATTCACGATCGCGATCGAATCGACGACGACCGCAGCAGATGGCACTCCCCGGTGGTTTTCCACGTAGCGATCGAAATCCGCTTGTGACACGGCGAAGCTGCGCAGCGTATCGGCCAGATCTCGAGCCGACTCCGCACCACCGAGAATCGCGTCTGCCGTGCGGTCGAAGTCGATCATCGTGATGTCACCCAGCTCGGGTCGTACCACGACGTTCGCGAGCGGCACGTAGGAGTTGGCGCCGGTCACCGCCATCAGGCTGACGAGCTGCAGCGAGAGCTCCAGGAGCGAGGCGAGCTCATCCGGCGTTCGATTGGAGAGGTCTTCCGACACGTCGACGGCGATGATGACTTCGGCGCCCATGTCGCGGGCCACGTCGTTCGGCAAGTTGCGCGTCAGTCCGCCGTCGACCAGAAGACGCCCCTCGATCTCGACCGGCGGAAACGCGCCCGGCACCGACATGCTGGCACGGATTGTGCGCGCCAAGCTCCCTTTCGACAAGGGCACCATCTCGCCACTGCGGATGTCGGTGGCGATGGCACGGAACGGGATCGGCAGCGAGTCGAAGCTTGCGGTTCCGGCCGTATGCAGGGCGGGGACGTTGAACGCGAACGCGAGCTTCTGGCCGCTGAGGGCGGAGCGTGGAAGCCGCACGCGCCCACCACGAATCCCGAGCTCCAGGTCGAAGAGCTCGGCGCGGTCATCCTCCTTGCGACGGAAGGTGCGCTGTGCTCGGGGCGGCTTGTCGGAGAAGATGTCGCCCCAGTCCATCGCCAGGACAGCCTGCTCGATCTCGCTGGGCGAGAGGCCAAGCGCGTAGAGCCCGCCGACGACCGCTCCCATGCTGGTTCCCGCGACAAAGTCGACCGGGATACGCAGCTCCTCCAGAACCTTGAGGACGCCGACGTGTGCGAGCCCGCGCGCACCACCCCCGCTCAGGACCAGACCGACGCGCGGCCGCGGCGGCACCGTGTCGGGCGATTCCCAGGCGCAAACGGGCCGCTGGAGCGCGACAGCCGTCGCGGTCAATCCGATGCACAGCGCGCGTCGCGCCCGGGGCTGAAGTGGTCGCATTCCCCTACACCGCAGCGAGCGCCTGCTCGATGTCCGCGATGATGTCGCTGGGGTGCTCGACCCCCACCGACAAGCGAACCATGGATGGGCTGATGCCGAGCTGGCGCTGCTGATCGGACGGCACGTCTGCGTGCGTCATCGTCGCCGGGTGCTCGGCGAGCGACTCGGTGCCACCCAGGCTCACGGCGAGGCGGATGAGCTGCAGCGCGTTGAGAAAACGGAACGCCTCACGTTCGCCGCCTCGGACCTCGAACGAGATCATGCCACCCGGCGCAAGACACTGCTTGCGATAGATTGCGTGGTCCGGGTCGTTCTCGTCCAGATGTCCGAGGTAGAGGACCCGATCCACCTTCGGATGGTCCAGGAGGTAGTCGGCCACGTAGCGTGCGTTCTTCATCTCGCTCGTCATGCGCAGCTTGAGCGTTTCCAGGCTGCGCAGGAGCAGCCAACCGGTCCAGGGACCCGCCATGCTGCCGAAAAAAGTGCGCGAGGCGCGGATCTTCTGCATGTCCTCGTGCGAGCCGAGGCACGCGCCCGCGATGAGATCGCTGTGTCCACCGACGTACTTCGTGAGCGAGTAGAGGACCAGGTCGGCGCCGTGCTGGATCGGGTGCTGCCACAAGGGCCCGAGGAAAGTGTTGTCGACGGCGAGGAGCACGCGCTGCTCCGGCGTCGACAGGCGGCGCGCGACGCTCGCACAGTGCTCGATGTCGATGAGACCGTTCGTCGGATTCGCCGGCGTTTCGAGATAGATCATGGCGACGCGTCCGATGCTGTTCGCTTGCTCCACCGCCTGCTCGAGCGCCTGCGGGCCGCGTCCAGCGATAAACGATACTTGGTGGATTCCGAACTCCGTCAGCACGTGCTGGCACTGGTGGTGGGTGCCGCCGTAGAGCGGGTCGCTGTGGATGAGAACGTCACCGGGCCGCAAGAACGTCAGGATGGTCGTGGAGATTGCGGCCATGCCGCTCGTGAACACCGCGCCCGCTTCGGCCCCGTCCCACAGCTTCAAGCGATCCTCGAGAATCTCGAGGTCGGGGTTGTTGAGACGACTGTAGATCAGACCGAGAGTTTCCGAGGGTCCCATCTGTCGCAAGCCGTATGCGACTTCGAAGAATTTCTTGCCAGCCTCGGCGGTCTTGAACACGAAAGTCGAGGTCTGGAAGATCGGACTCTTGAGAGCGCCTTCCGACCACTCGGGCCGGTACCCGTAGCCCATCATCAAGGACTCGGGATGCAACTCGTGTCCGTTGATCGAGGTGGCGTGGTCGTCGTCTCGCATGAGCGTACCTCTGAGGTTCGGAATGAGTCCGCTGCCGCCGGTCGAGCTCGCGCGTTTGTGTAGGGACTCGGCGCCTCCAGAATGTACGGGGCGCGGATTGGAGCGTCCAGCGCTCGTGCACCGCGGCGCTCGGCGGCTCGGGCCCGACATTCTCGGTCGAGCAGTCGCCTGCGGATGCGCTACCCTGCAGCGGCACTCGCGCGCTCACGCGGCGCGAGTGCCTCGCCCATCCCCGTTCCCGGACTGTCTCGGCAGGTACCCATGTGCAAGCGCCCTCGGGGCGATCGCTCCTCCCTCGTTCTCCTGCTCGGGCTGCTTGCGTGCTTCGCGGGATGCACGCAAACCAACGAACTGCAGATGCAGCCGAGGTCACGCCTGCGCTTCACCGTCGCGATCGACGGCGACACGCTGTCGTCGTTGAGCGAGTCGGTCACGACCGTCTGCCTGCGGGCGGCGGGTCCGCTTCTTCTCCAGTTCCGGCGCACCTACGACCCGCAGCCGCAGATCGCCGACGACGAGATCTTCCTCCTGCTCGAGATTCGTGTCGCCAGCCCGCACACGTGGCCGCTCGGTGAGAGCGTGGAGATCGCCACCACCGACTCGATCCGCGTACAGCTCGGAGTCAGCTGCTTTTGCCCGCAGCCTCTCGAGGCTTTGACGCAAGCGACCGGCACACTGAGGCTCGATTCGATCGCTGAGTTCGGCGCGTGGGGCTCCGCCGAGCTCGTCTTCACCGATCCGGAAGACTTGAACAGCGTCGTCCAGGATTCGGTTGCACTGTCGCTGGATTTCGAGGCGCTGCCGTTCAGTCCTGGTTGTCAGCCACCCCCGTGAACCGCAGTCACGAAGGCTTCAGTGTTGCGGCTCGACGACCACACGGAGGAGCGGCGCGCGCGTTGCGATTCGCGTGCCGTCCGGCCGCAACAACGACTTGAGCGTGAGCGTCCAGCGCGGCGCTGGCGCGCTGGAGCCCGGAGAGCGTAGCTGCACGCGGCCGTCGCGACCGGTCTGCGCCAGGAGGGTCGAGCTCGTGCTCCCCGACCACTCCGCAACCAGCGTCACGTGAGCGGCCGGACGACCCGCCGCGTCCACGACGGTCAGCGCCACCACGCCCTCCGATGCGAGCCCTTGCCGCACGACCCCACGCCGGACGTCGGCAACGCGTGCCGCGCTCACCGCCACTGTCCTGGAACGAGCGCGCACCTCCGGCGGCACGGGTGCGGTCGAGGCGGGGCGTTGCTGCACCGCGGCAACACGCGGCTCCAAAAAGCGCAGCTGGCCGGCGCGCGCGTCGCGGCTCCAGCAGTGCATTCGAAGAGCCTGCTCCGGGGAGAAGTGACTCAGGCAGGAGTCTGGGCCGTAGCCCATGTAGTTGGCGGGATCGGTGTGGCCCCACGCGACGCCGGCGCAATCGCTGCCGCGCGGCGCCTCGCACCTAAAGTTCACGGGTGTCGCCGGTGTGTCCTTGCAGAAGTCGCCCGTCGTGTCGGCGCTGCGGTCCGTTGCAGGGTGGACCCCCTCGGCGCACGGGTCGTCACACCCGGACGTTTCGCTCACACCCCGGTGTGTGTGCCAGAGGCCGAGGGCGTGACCGATTTCATGCACTGCCGTCAATTGACCGTCGCCGAAGAAGGCGGCGTTGATCCAGACGCCGCCGCGAGGCGTCGTCGCTTCCGGATCCCACGGGAACGTCGCGAGACCCAGAATCGTCCCGGCGAAGCCGAGCTCCTGGCAAGCAACGAAGAGGTTCAGGCTGCTCTCCGTGTCGTCGGCGTACTCGAGCTTCATGGCGTTGAGCGCGCGCACCCAGAGACGGTTGAACGGAGAATAGGCGGGGAGACACATGAACGCGTCGTCCGCGTGGAAGCGAAGCGAAGTCACCTCGAAGCCGATGGCGTAAGGGGCGAAGGCGTGGCGCAGCGTTTCGATTTGCGCATCGACGGCGGCCGCGTCGACACCGGCGGGGAAGGTGCCGTCGCTTCCGCCCATCACGTGGACGGCGAGGCGCATGATGATCGGCTCGCTCGGGGTCGCGTCTCGGCGTGCCGGCGCATCGCAGACGCCGGCTCGGGCACAGCATGTCAGCGAGTCGGAGAGCCCAAGCCGTCCGCGTCGCAGCTCCCAGACCTGCTCCGTCGGGCAGAGATAAGGCGTTTGCTCCACCAGCTTCGTACCGCACGCGGTCGGCATGGCGTGCGATGGATGCTCGGCCAGGAGGAGGAAGGAGCCAAGCGCTGCGCAACACGTCACCGAGAGGAATTGGGCCAAACGGCGCACGGCAACCTCTGCCGCCGACCGCAGCTCTGGGGGACAGCGCGCGGTACATCAACGGGATGCACTCATAATATAGGATGCAGCGTCGATTGGGCGCGCCAATCGACGGCAACGCAGTCCTCGCGGGGACGCACGGCTCGCCAGCGTCAGTTCACGCTGTTGAGAAGGTCCTCGAAAACGCTCTGCGCCAGCGAAACCGTGGTCTTCTCCAGCAGGCGCTCCTCGATTTCGTGCACTTCGTCACGCGCGCGCCTGTGGTCGAAGAGGCGGCGCTCGTTGCGTGACAACACGAGCTCGCGCGGATTGCCATTGTACTCGCCACGCTCGAAACGGCCCGTTTCGTCGATCTCGACCGTCCGCTCCTGCGTCGCGCGCGAGTGCTGGACGTCGATGACGCGGTACGTGGTCGTGAGGTGGACCGTGCGCTTGCCCTTGCGCACGACGTAGGTGGTGTCCTGTCCTGTGGTCGTCCGTGCCGTGCGCTTCTCCTGCTTGACGTCGACCTCGTCGGTGACGACCTGGAGGATCTTGCCGCTGACCACGTAGTCGGCGCCCACACCTCGTCCGACGCGCACGGCCTCGCGCCGCGTCAGCAGCGTGCGCGAGTACCCCTGCCGGCGCAGCTCGCGGCGGACGACGAGAGGATCGATGACCGCCACGAAAAGGGGCGGTTGGTTCCAGTGGTTGAGCTCCAGCTCGTCGTTCAGCGCCGCAATGAACTCGCGCGACAGCTTGCGTGCGGCCTCGTCGGAGCGCCACACTGGAGCCACGGCCACGTAGATGGTGCCGCGTTCGATCGCCGCGTCGCGCAAGCTCAACGCCCGCGCCGCGGCAGGATGTTTCGCGTTGCCCAGGAGTGCGAGCGCCTCCTCGGCGTGGTGGTAGGCCGCACGGAAGTGCCCGGCGGCAAGGTCCGCTTCACCCCAGGCGATCCACGTGCGCACGCGCGCTTCGCCCGCTTCGGTGCGTTGTCGCGCCTGCGGCTCGTAGGTGTCGACCGCGTTGTATGCAGCAATGGCGTCCGCGTAGCGCTGTTCCGCCTCCGCCGATCTGCCAACTCGCATCAGATGCACGATCGCGTCGTCGAACGTCCGGCGCCTGCCTTCGGCGTAGCCGGCGGGGAGAGCGAGGGGCACTCGAACGCCGGCAGCGCTCCGCACCAGCGCGTCTCCCGTCCGAAAGGCGTCCGCCGCCCGGATCGGGAATCCGGTGGCGCTGAACCCGGAAGCTTGTTCCACATAGCTCTCCAGAAGTACAGGTCCGAGCTGGGTTAGTCGCTCCCGCGCATCGACAAGTCCTGGATCCTTCCTCAGAGCCTGGATGTATCTCTGTGCTGCCTCTTCATATCGACCTTGGCTCTCCAGCTCGGCACCCTGTTCGAGTCGTTTCGTGGCACTGGCGCAACCCATCGCGAGAGCGCCAACGAGAATGCAGATGTGCAGCAGCGTGCGACGTCGTTGCATCCCATGTCCGTTCTCTTTGCCGAGCGGCGATGCGCTTTTGCGGCTCCTGTTTGGTAGGTTTCCGGACATCCTTCTCCTCCACGCTCTGCGCTCCGCTCCTGACTCGTCGAGTGTGGAGTTCGCACCCGAGTACAGGCGGAGTGTGCCGAACCTCGGCGTTACAAGGATCGTGCACGTCGGCGCGGGGAAGGCGCACAGATTGCGTTTGGAGCGTGCGTGGAGCGACTCCGGGAGCGCGGGTCGCCTCGTCAGGCTTGCTGGCCGTCGCGGTGGATTCCGGCGTGGCTGCGCCCGAGGCACCTTCCGCGTCCGGAGCTTCCGGAGCGACGCAGAAGCGTCGCAGTTGCGACCCTGGAGTGGTCAGAAGCTGGGCGGGACGCGCGTGGCAAAGCGCTCAACGAATGACGACGAACTTGCTCACGAAGCGTTCGAAGCGCTCCGCCTCCACAGCATACAGGTAGACGCCGCTCGTGATCTCCTGCCCGTTGCGGCTGACGAGATTCCACGGCAGTGAGCCGTTGCCGCCGCGCCCGTCGAAAGGCAGCTCGATCACCATGTCGCCAGCGAGCGTGAAGACCGTGACTGTGCCACGCGCGCGGGGCAGGTGGTGAAACTCGATCTTGGTCCCGGTTGGATCCTCGTTGTTCGGCTGCAGCTTCCACGCCTGCATCGATTCGTTCGTTGCCGGGTTCGGAACCACGTAGATCTCGTTCTCGGCCTCGTGAAAGAGCTCAGAAGGCAACGCGTCCGACGGCGGGTTCAGGTAGACGAAGTTCGAGCTCGGATCGCCCGCCAGGCCCGGACCCGAAGGTTCGAGCCGACCACTCGCTCCGCTCCGCAGCCGGTGGTCCGTCGCGGTCACGGCGTAGAAGTAGTGCGCACCGCTATGCGGCGGCGGCGCCACCTCCTGACACATGCCGGCGCGGTTGCAGCGGGTCGCAACGGGTCCGGTCGCGGTTTGGAGCGGTGCGCAGTCCCGATCCGCCGGGCACGGCCCCGTGATGCAATCGCCATCCGGGTCGTGGCAGCCGCTGCTCTGGAAGGGGGGGTCGGTAAAGCGGTAGTAGCGCACGCCTTGCGCCATCGACTTGGCGGTGTCGAGCTGGGCGGAGCGCAAGCCCGGCAGGTCGGGTGGCTGCAGGAAAGGGTGCTGTGCGAACCACTCGCGATAGAACTCCACGGCACGAGCGGAGATGTTCGGCACGTAGCGGATCGATTCCAGACCCGTATCGCTGCCGATGTCGTTCTTCGGCAGGTCGAACTCGTGCAGCAGCATCCACAGCTCCGAGCCGGGTCCCGTGTTGCGGTCGGTTCCCAGCGGACGCGTCCAGTTGTCGGCGCGCCAGATGCGGTACGACTCGAAGTCGATCACGTTGAGTCGCAGATCGGGGGTGATCTCGCTGAAGTTGTCCCACAGCACGTCGACGCGATTCTCGGACGCCACCAGACGCATGCGCGGAGGCGGCGGGGCGGTCGAGACCAGCCAGTGGATGCTGCACTCCTTGCCGTCGATCCCGGTCCGGAAGCCCGTCTGCTCTTCCAACCGGCAATCCGCGTTGATCCAACCGCACTCGTCTGCGCGTGGCGTCACACAGCACGCGGGGTTCGACGGGGGCTGCCCCGCACAGTCGCTGTACGCAGCGCACCATTCGACGTTGGCGGCGGTGGGAAGCTCCCCTTCCGGCCACGTGGCGCCGACCGGGAAGGGGACGCCGCCAGACGCGCTGCCACACACCGGCGACTCGCGCCCGTTGGCGCCGGTGAGAGGATCGTCGTCGCAGTCGAGCCACACGCCGTCGTAGGTGAGCTGAGCCTGCACCGCGTTCGCCAACATCCCCCCAAAGCCGAGGCCGATGACGAGCGCCGATTGGAAGCGGAGCGAGTCGCCCGGCTCGATGGTCTTGAACTCCGTATCGCCCAGGCGTCTCCCGAACGGACCGGAGGAAACCACCATGCGGTAGTCATCGGCGGCGCGCGCGATGCGTGGCGGCCGCGTTGCGCCGTCCTCAGCCGGAGGTGGAAGCGACAGCGGCGCGCTCCCATCCAGGATCTGGTAGCGCTCCTCGTCGTTGCCCGGGTCGCCTCCCTGGACAAAGGCCGCACGACCCGAGAACATGCGGAAGTTGCGCAAGCTCACGAAGCCACCCGGGCGCGTGCTTCCCGGGTCCTGCGCACCCAGGAACAGGAGCCCGATGTAGCCGTCGGCCAGCCCCTCGTCGCCGTCGTCGTCGAACATGTATCCGACCGAGAGCTTGACGGTCTTGAAGCTCTCGCCGAGACGTGCTGTTTGAAAGCCTTCCCAGAATCCCGCCCAATCGTCTTCCGACACCTGCTCCTGCTCGCGCACGCCGATGTCGCAGTCGGCGTAGAAGCCCACGTAGACGTCGAGCAGCGGCTCGAAGCCTTCATGGATCAGGCGGAAGTCGAAAGCGATGAAATCGTCGAGGAGCGGATCTTCCCAGCACATCGTCGACTGCTGCACGCGGAATCCGAGCGGCACGTGCTCGGGATTCGCGAGCCTGATGCTGGGATCGACGTCGCTGTATTCGCAGAAGAACATCTGGTTGGAAATGGCCGCAAAATCTTCGTCGACCAGGCCGTCGTCATCGTTGTCGCGGCCATCGAGCCAGTCCTCGTCTTCCTGTCCGTCGCGGTCGTCGTCGGCATTGGGTGAGGGACGGCGCGCGCCCCCGGGTGCAAGCTCGCGCGTTACGTAGATGCGGTCGAGCTCGCTGAGCCCCGGACGAAACTCGAAGAAGGGGAACTGCCCCGTCGTCACGTGCGGCTCCCCCTCGAGGATCGCACCGATCCACAGGCTGGCTTGCCACAGGTACTCCGTCGCGCTTGCCGAGGGCCACTGGGCCGATGGCGCGCTGTCCCAAGGGAAGTTCAGTCCCGGAGTCGAGCCGATAAGACCGAAGTTGGTGACGTGCAGGAGCAGGTTACCGCAGTTGTGGACGTGCTCCCCCTCCAGCTCGGGGACTCCGCGCATGCCGGGAAAGCGTTGCGGATCGATCCACTCGTGTGCCGGTCGCTCCGCTTCGTAGCGCGCCTCGGCGAGCGGCGGAATGGAGAGGATGAGGGCCACGATCAGGGCCAGCACGACCCCAGGCGCTGCAGAGCTCCTTGCCATCTCGGCCACCTCCAGGGGATGGGGCTTGCGCATCCTTGGGGACGCGAGCGTGCCGCCGGTCTGGCGAGGTGGTTGGCCTGGCGTGTTGGTGGCCCTACGGGTGGGGGCGACGAAAGCTAGGGCCCGCGCCGTCGTCGCGCAAGTCGGGCCAGCCTCAGCGTCCGAGGAGTACGAGCTGCCGCACGCGGGTAGTGTGGCCCCAGACGAGACGGGCCCAGTAGACGCCGGCCGGGGCCACGGCGCCGCTGTGATGCCGGCCGTCCCAGCGTGCCTCGTAGCCGCCCGCGGCAAGGGCGCGGTCGAGGAGCGTCGCCACGCGACGCCCGGCGACATCGTAGACGACCAGGCGTGCGTGCCCGGAGCCGGGAAGAACGAAGCGAAGAGTGGTCGCGCCAGCGAACGGGTTGGGATAGCCGGGACGCAGGACGACACCGCCAAGCTTCGCCTGCACGTCGGATGTCGTGGCGTACGACACGTCGAGCAGGGGTGCGGCCGTGCCGATGAACTCCGACAGAGTCGGCCGGTCGTCGCTGAAGGACGACGTGGCGTCACCGTCGCCGAAGCTGATAAAGTGCGTCGTGCCCGCTCCAGCACCGGGGAAACCGATGCGGAACTGCGTCGTTCCGCTCCTGTTGATGGCGTCGAGCCCCGTTCCATTGATCTCGATGCGGATGGCGTAACCGTCGCGCAGCGCCGATCCGGCCACGAAGCCGGCATCGAGGACGTCCGCTGCGGCATCCGCATCGCCGCTCTCCACCTCGGGGGCGCCGAAGCTGCCGGAAGCCACGTCGACGCGCGGGAGCCCCAGCAAACCCGACAGCAGCGGATTGCCGCCCGAGATCCAATCGCGGTGCAGGTACAAAGAGGCCTGTGTGATGATGACCCCTTCCGGCAGCGCCGAGGTGTCGAACGACACGATGCCTCGATAGGTGCCCGCAACGTCGCGTCCGAATCGAATCTCGCCGGTGCCGGATGCCGTGCCATCGCTCCAGCCGTCGCGATTGCCGCCTTCGGAGAAGAAGGTTGCATCCGGCTCGCCGCGGAAATAGGGGAAGAACTGCGCCTGCGTCTGGTTCGTGATCTTGTACTGGTAGCCTTCGTAGTCGAGGTGGATCGGATCCACGTCGAAGCCGCCTGGGCGCCTGAAGTTCTCACGTAGCGTCGGGCGCAGCGGGTTGCCTCCCGGAAACGGCTCGTACAGAGGCGGGGTCTGGCCTGGGTGTGGCAGGATGCCGGCGCCGGTGACGCCGTCCCCGTAGTAGTGATGCATGAGTCCCAGGCTGTTGTCGTAGAGGATGCGTTCGTCGCTGTTGGCCCACCCGATTCGCAGCGACTCGACCGTCACGAGGAGCGCGTTCAGCTCCGCATCGGTGACCAGGTCGTTGTCGGGGTCGCGGCTCAGGTTGCGGCGCATCGGACATGCGGAGATGAAGCAGAGAAAGCCCACGTTGAAGTTCGGATAGTCGTAGCTGCTGAGCATCACCCGAATCTCCGGTCGCAACGCGAGCGCAGCCTGGATGATCTGGAAGGTGTGCTGCTCGAGCTGGTCGAAGAGCGCGGCCTCCGATCCGGGCACGTCGAGATCCATGTCCTTGTACCAGCCGCCTCCCGGCTTGCCTGCCAGGATGTCGTTGCCGCCGATGCTCAACACCACCGTGTCGATGCTCGGGTTCGCCTGCAGCGCGGCCACCATGTTCTGCGTCCAGGGATAGTTGGCGCTGTCGACCCAGTGGCGTGCTTCACTGCCGCCGACCGCGTACTCTGGCCCGGTGTAGCCTGGCCCCGGATTCTCCGCCAGCGCCAGCGACAGCGCGCGCTTGTCGCCATGGCCGAACTTGTCGAGGATGTCGTTGTGTGAGCCGTCGTCCCACATGTACTGCGCCCAGCTGTCGCCGGCGATCAGGACCCGCGGCTCCACGGTCGCAGGCGCGGCGATGAAGGGGACGGCGTTGCGCGTGGGGTCGTGCGGGCGCGGATCGCGCAGAGCGCGGAACGGGTCGTCGTCTGCTGCGGCTGCGCCGCCCACGCACGCGACACCGCAGACGAGCGCCACGATGGCGCCCGCGAACGGGGCGCGCCGATCGATCGCGTCGCGAACAGACGACACAGCTCGGTGCCGGCCGGTTGAACGATTCACGTCTCGCTCCAGGACGGTGCCCTCTCCCAGAACCACGCCCCCCCAACGGAGGATCTACGCAACGTGCCGCGGTGCAAAGGAGTTTATCACGAGGCCGCTCTCAGGCGATCCCCGAAGTCCACTTTCGAGACTCGGGGGGATCGATGGGCGATCGAGTCGTGACCGGCCAGCTGGGGCATCGAGAGTGGCGTGCGTCGCATCGGCGCCGAGCAGGAGATCGTGCTCGTCGACGCCCACTGGCGCCCCGCGCCTGTTGCCATGCAGCTCCTCGAAGAGCTCTGCAATCCGCACTGCACGAACGAGCTCGGCCTCATCAATCTCGAGATCAACCTCGACCCGACACCCACGTTGTGCGCTGGTATCCACTCGAGGTCTTCCACCTCCACGGCTTTCGGCGCCGCCGCTGGGTCGACGATCAGCTCGTCGTCAGCCGCCGCACGCACGATCTCGCGCGCGGCGGTTGAGCCCTCGAACGCAACGCTCCACCGTCGCAGCGGAGTTTTCGTTTACTCCCGCTGCGGGAGTGCGCCAGCGGGAAAACGACGCGAGGCCGAGCCTGCGTCTTAGCGCACGTGCATGTCGCCGAGCTTGATGCTGGTGTTGAGGGAGAGGGTCTTCTGAGGGCTGGCACGCTCGGCGTCGCGCCGGTCCGTTCTGCGGCGCACGCTGAGGTCCCCGAAGATGACGTAGCGTTGATCGTAGTCGAGCCGGACGTCGCGCGGCACGCGGATGTGACCGCTTCCCATCGACACCTTGACGCTCGCGATCATGTCCTGCGGCATGGGGCCGCGGAAGTCGACACGGAAGTCACCCATCTTGGCTTCGAACTGTACGGCGCGGGCGCCGGTGTAGCCGAGGCCGGTGACGCTGAACTCTCCCATTTTGCCGCGGAAATCGGCAGCCTCCATAGGGATCGGATTCGGCTCGTCGAAGTACACCTCCGAGGCGCCCATGGCGTGCTCGAGGACGAGGAGCCGCAGGCTGAGACCGGAAAGATCGATCTTCGACTCCCCCTTGCGCGCGCGGATGTAGAGCTCCATCGGCACGGATGCTGGCAGCTGAATGCGCACGCGATTGTTGATGTGCTGGTCGCGGCTGTGGATCAGATGGCGAAGCTGTTGCATCATGCCGCGGCCGTCGAACTCGATGAAGAGGCGATCGCCATCCTCCGGATCGGAGGAGAAGGAGCGCTCGAGCCGGGCCATCGCCTCGTCGTAGTCGGCATCGATGAGGATCGCCTCCCCCACGTTCGTGGGCTCGATCTCGAACTCCCCCTCCTGAAGATCGATGACGACGTCGAGAACCTCGGGAGAGCCGAAGTCGGTGTCGGCCCAACGCGGCAGGCGTTGCGAGCGAAGCTTCGAGTCGCCCGCTTGGTCGATCGGCTGCTCGTAGACCGTGTCGACCGGCTGGTGGTCGGGCGGGCCGAGAGCGAGCGCCAGTACCCCAATCACGAGCGCCACCACGACGAAGAACAGCGGGATGCTCAGGCAGCCCAGGAAGACCTGCTTCACTCGCATTGCCGCACGCTCCTGTCCTGGTCGTGTTCCATTCCTCTTACGGCGCCAGGGACCCCGCGGGTTGCACCGCGACGGCGATCACGCAGCGCCGCGCGCGGCACGGCGCGGGACGGGGTCAACCGCGCCCGACCCGGTCGATTCCGGTGCCGTCGCTGACCGGGCTGAAGACGTCGAGCACGCGCGTGTCCTCCAGCGCCTCCGCCGCGTGCGGAACGTTGGAGGGCAGGTGCAGCACCTCACCGGCTCCGAGCACGAGCTCCTTCTGCTCCGCACCCTCGGCTCCGATGCGGAAGCGAATCCTGCCGCTCAGAACGAGCGCGAACTGCTCGTTGTCGTGCGCGTGCGTGGGGACGACGCATCCCCGATGCAGGAGAACGTCGGAGAGCATGACGTGCTTGCCGATGATGCGCCTGCGGTCGAGCTTCTCCATCGGATGATCCTGCGCGAGGTCCTCCCAACGATATGGAATCGCGGTCGTCGACATGGCAGCCTCCATGGGTGCGCGAGGACGTTGGTCAAGGTGCACTCGAATCGGGTTCTGTCGCCTCCGATCTGCCCGCGCCAGGCGCTCCGGCGTCGAAGTCGATCTCGTGCTCCGGCGCCTCGCGCGTGAACGTCAGCGTGGCGCGTTCCTCTCCGATGCGGAGATTGACGGTATTCACCTGCTTGGCCGCGGTCTCGAAGAAGACGCGGTTGCGCAGCGTGACGCCTGCGGCCGTCTGCGCCAGCGGGAACTCGAAGTAGAGCCAGGCAGCGCGTGGTGTCACCTCTTTACCCAACCAGGCCGGTTGCGCTCGCTCGCCGCTTCGCTCCACCGCCTCGAAGCGCTCTTGCAGGTAGAGCGTGATGAGGGAGTCGACTCCCGGGGTCCGATCCAGATTGATGCGCTGCATGTCGTGACGTCGCGCCAGCGCCTCTTCGAGATCCTCCGGCTTGACGCGCAACGCCACCTCCAGCGACGTGGACTCAGCGTTCCATTCCACCTCGGCAATGCTCACGTGGTACTCGTGGGCGTGGAGTGGCACAGCAAGCGCCCCGACCGCCATCAGGGCGGCGGCCATCACTCGGGCAGTTTGCATGACTCGACCTTGCGTCTGCGGGCGATCACTCGGGGCGCTGCGTCACTTTGTCGTCGTTCGCTTCCTGCGCCTTCTGCATCGGGTTCTTCGGCTTCTGCTCCTTGAACAGCTGGAAACGCGACTTGATCGGCTTGCGCGGCCAGTGGTTGTTGTCGAGGTTCACGTCGGCGGTCTCGAGGTGCGGGTCGAGAGCGATGCTGCGGATCTCCCGTTGGGTCAGCAGGAGCTTGGAGGCGCGCGCCGGGTCGCGCCGCCAGATCTCGGCCGGAACGCGCAGCTCCTCGCTGGAGCCGTCCCCGTACGTGATGTCGAGGATCGCCGGCATCACCAGCCCGCCGATGTTGGCCAGCTCCACCACGTAGAACTTGTAGTCGGTCCCCAGCATCTCTTCTTCATGATCTTCGAGCGACTCGAGCAGCTTCGTGAACTCTTCGCGGTCCTGCGGCGTGACGTCGAGCTCGTCGTAGCTGTTGTAGAAATCCTTGAGCTCGGGGATCTGCTCCACCAGCTTCGGTGCGCTCTCGAATCTCGATTGCGACAGCGTCACCGGCTCCGCCTCGCGCTCCTCCTTCAAGCGCGGCTTTTCGATGTCCGGATCGTGGGTGTCGAGCGAGTAGAGGCGGACGTTCTCGATCGAGATGTCGCAGTGGTCGGTGGTGTAGAACCAGCCGCGCCAGAACCAGTCGAGGTCGACGCCGGAGGCGTCCTCCATCGTGCGAAAGAGATCGGCCGGCATCGGGCGCTTGAAGCGCCAGCGGCGCGCGTACTCCTTGAAGGCGAAATCGAAAAGCTCGCGTCCCAGGATGCTCTCCCGCAGGATGTTGAGCGCCGTTGCGGGCTTGCCGTAGGCGTTGTTGCCGAACTGCAGGAGCGACTCGGAGTTGGTCATGATCGGGACCTGGTCGTCGCTGCGCATGTACTCGACGATGTTCTTCGGCTCGCCGCGGCGCGAAGGGTAGTCCTCCTCCCACTCCTGCTCGGCCAGGAACTGCAGAAAGCTGTTGATGCCCTCGTCCATCCACGTCCACTGACGCTCGTCGGAGTTCACGATCATCGGGAAGTAGTTGTGCCCCACCTCGTGGATGACGACCGAGATCAGCCCGTACTTCGTGCGGTTCCAGAAGTGGCGATCCTCGCCGACCGGCACGTCGAAGTAGGTGCCGTCCGGCTCGGCGCGCGGCCCGTTGAAGCAGATCATCGGATACTCCATGCCGCCCACGGGCCCGTTGACCGAGATCGCCACCGGGTAGGGGTACGGGAAGGTGTAGCGCGAGTAGACGTTCAGCGTGTGGACGACGGCCGGCGTCGAGTAGCGGCTCCACAGCGGCTCCGCCTCGTTCGGATAGAAGGACATCGCCAGGACGCGGTTCCCCTCCATGTCGTGCCTCTGCGCATCCCAGATGAACTTGCGTGACGAGGCAAAGGCGAAGTCGCGAACGTTCTCGGCGTGGAACACCCATGTCTTCTTCTCGCGGGCGCGGCTCGATTCGTTGGCCAGCGCCTCCTCCGGCGTGATGATGAACTGCAGCGTGCCGGCCGTTTCCACCTCGCGCAGGCGCTGGCGCTGCACCGCGGTCAACACCGCGTCCGGGTTCTGCAACACGCCCGTTGCCGCCACGACGTGGTCCGCGGGCACGGTGATCTCGACCTCGTAGTCCCCGAGCTCCAGCGTGAACTCGCCGCGGCCGATGAACTGTTTGTGCTGCCAGCCGTTGACGTCGGTGTAGGAAGCCATGCGCGGGTAGAACTGGGCGATCTCGTAGATGTAGTTGTCATCCTTCTCGAAATACTCGTAGCCGGTGCGTGCCCGGATCGTCTTGGCATCGTTGACGGAGTAGTTCCAATCGATCTCGAACACGATCGACTCGCCGTGCCGCAGCGGTGCATCGAGGTCGATGCGCATCATCGTTTTGACGATCGTATGGCGCAGGTCGGCGCCGTCGGCGGCGGCCACGCGCGTGATCTCGATGCCGCCGTCGAATTCTTGCAGCGCCAGGAGCCGGCCGAGCGTGCGGTAGGGGAACTTCGTGAAGTCTGGTGCCACCTGTGCCAGCGCACCATCGGCATCGGAGGCGAAGAGGTTGGCATCCAGTTGAATCCAGAGATAGCGCAGCGCGTCGGGGGCGTTGTTGGTGTACGTAATCCGCTCCGATCCCAGAATGCGCTGGGCTGCATCATCCAGCTCGACACGCATCGCGTAGTCTGCGCGCTGTTGCCAGTAGGAGGATCCCGGCGCGCCGGAGGCGCTGCGATAGACGTTGGGTGTGGGCAGGATTTCTTCGAGCTGGCGGAACTTGTCCTCTTCGATGCCGCCACCCGCGAGGACGCGCGGCAGGAATGCGACGACAGCGAGGCTCGCGACGAGGCTGGCCAGCATGCGGCGAGACCATGGAATCGATGACATGGTTTCCCTCGGCATTACGCGCCGGCGGAACCCCCGAAGACCAGCGCGGCGCGAGACGGCAGAATCCACGAACGGGGTCTCGAGAAGGACTGGATCTCCATTGTAGAGCCTCGAGTTGGGATAGTGCCACCCCGAAGCGGATGGGGCGTCAGGGCGCGAGATCCTGCGCTGCCGATCCCGGGTCGCCGAGGCGAATGCGGACGTCGACCGCCATGCAGTCGGCACGCTGCGGTGTGAGGAGGAATGGGTTGATGTCCATCTCGCGGATGCAGTCGAAGTCGGACACGAGCTGTGCGACGCGAAGGATCATCTCCTCCGCCGTGACCAGATCGACGGGAGGCTCGCCACGGAACCCGGTCAACAGCGTGTAGCCCTTGATCGACTCGATCATCTCGTGGGCGTCCACATCCGTGAGCGGCAGGACCCGGAACGCAATGTCTTTGAACACCTCCACGTAGCGCCCCCCGGAGCCGAACATGAGGAGCGGTCCGAAGAGTGGGTCTTGCGCCATGCCGAGAATGACCTCGCGTCCAGGTGCCGCCTGACGCTGCACGACGAACGCTTCCACCTCGAGGCCACGCGTCTTGTGGATTCCGTCGCGCATGACGTGCAGTGCCGACCTGACGTCGGAGTCGCTGCGAAGGTCGAGCGCCACGCCACCCACATCCGACTTGTGTTCGATACGCGCGTCGGATGCCTTCAACACCACCGGGTATCCGATGCGCTCCGCCGCGGCCACCGCCTCTTCAACGTCGGCCACGCGGCTGACCGCCGCCACCGGCACGCCGTAGGCACGCAGGAGCGCGAACGCATTCTCCTGTGACATCGGGCCGCCGCCCTTGTCGAGCTGCGACTGCGTCAGCTCGAGAGCCGCGTCGCGATCCACCTCGAACGTGCGTACCTCACCGACGGGGCGCTGTTGCCAACGCCGGTAGCGGTAGAGGGATGCGGCCGCGCGTGCTGCCGACTCCGGGAAGCGATACAGGGGCGGGCAATCGGGGTGGCGCTTCGGAAAGGTCTCGTAGAACTCCTCCTTCGCCATGAACGTGCCGAGAACGGGTTTGGCATGACGACGGCTCACCTGCGTGATCGCCTCGGCCACGTCGTCCGGAACCAGCATGTGCGGGGGGACCGAGACGACGATAGCAAGGTCGACGCCGGGATCGTCGAGAAGCACCTCGAGCGCGCGACGGTAGTCCTCGGCCCGCGCGCTCGCGATCATGTCGATCGGATTGATGACGCTCGCCTCGTCCGGCAGGAAGCTCTTCAGATCCTCCTTCGTCTCCTGCGAAAGCTTCGCCATGCTCATTTCGGCGGCCAGGAGCGCGTCGGTGGCCATGATCGCGGGGCCGCCGGCGTTGGTGAGCACGGCGACGCGGTTGCCGCGAGGCAGCGGGCAGCGGCTGAACGCGACCACCAGATCCAGCATGTCTTCGATCGACTCGGCGCGCAGGACGCCGACCTGGCTCAGCAGCGCATCGACCGCCAGCTCGCCACCCGCGAGCGCGCCCGTGTGCGAGGTCGCGGCGCGCGCCCCCGCTGGAGTGCGCCCCGACTTCACCGCGATGATCGGCTTGTGGCGCGAGATGCGCTTTGCGAGCCGCGTGAAGCGTCGTGGATTGCCGAACGACTCGAGGTAGAGCGCGATCACACGCGTGCGCTCGTCCCCCTCCCAGTAGGTCAACAGGTCGTTGCCCGAGACGTCCGCCTTGTTCCCGACGCTCGCGAAGAAAGAGAAGCCGACGTTCATGCGCCCGATCGCATGCAGGATGGCGACCCCCATCGCGCCGCTCTGCGACATGAACGCCACGTCCCCGTCGATCGGCATCATCGGCGCGAAGGTGGCGTTCAGGCGCACCTTCGGGTGCGTTCCGAAAACCCCCATGCAGTTGGGGCCAATGAGGCGCATCCCGTAGTCGCGAACGATCCGCACCAGCTCCTGCTCGCGCTTCGCACCGTCTTCACCCGTCTCCTTGAAGCCGGCGCTGATCACCACGATTCCCTTGACGCCCTTTTCGCCGCACTCGCGCAAGACATGCGGCACGGCATCGGCGGGAACGACGACGATGGCGAGCTCGACCGCGTCGGGAATGTCGAGCACCGACGGGTAACACTTGATCGAGTGGATGAAATCCGCCTTGGGATTCACCGGAAAGAGGGTGCCGTGGAACTCGTACTCGATGATGTTGTGGAGGATCTCGCGTCCAAGAGAACCGCGACGGGTCGATGCTCCGATGACGGCCACCGACTTCGGACTGAAGATCGCGTCGAGAGAAGCCATTCTCACGTCACTCGTGGCTCGTCACCCCGGCATCGTTTCGCTCAGGCAGTGGCCCACTCCTCGGATGGGCGGATGGGCGGCAGAGGATCGGGCGCGCCTTCGTGCTCGTGGACCTCGAACTGCACCCCATGGCCCTCCTGCTCCGCGACGCAGCGCACGTCCCACTGGAGGAAGTGGAGGTTGGGAAGCCGTGTCAAGGGGAGCCACGATCGTGTCCACAGCTTGGCCTTGAGCCCACTGCGGACCGGCGGGAAGTCACGCAGAAAGAGATGCAGGCTGCAACCGCTCGGGCGGCGGTAGACGCGGAACTCGAAGATGCCGAGGTAGGGCGGACGCTGCGTCTCCGCTTCGATGTCGAACTCCCCGGCGGAGGGCGCCACCCAAGGAATGTCGATCGGCCACGGCTGCGGCGATTCGACGGCGTCGGGCGCCACCAGGTCGCCACCGAGAATCTCCATGTGGCCGCGATAGATGTCCACCGTGCCCGCTTGCCGCAGACGTCCCAGCCGGATCAGGGGCGTGTGCAGGTAGCGAAGCTGCATGACCGGCTCCCCGCGCTGCCAGACGCTCCGAACCCACTTCGACGCCTCCGCCGAGAAGCGGTAGCGGAAGTACGACTCCACGATCCGACGCACGCGCTTGAGGCCACCCGTCATGTAGACGACCGAAAGATCGTCCGGAATCTCGGCCCACTGGTGCGCTTGGAATCGCTCGCGTTCGCCGATCCCCTGCTGGCTGTGCAACGTAATCGACAGCTCTGCCATTGTCGCGCTCGACCTCCGTGATTCACCGGCTCGTCAGCTTATCCGCGCCTGGCATTCGGCGCAACCCGGTGCCGGTCGCCGCAGCGCAAGCCTCCGCGCCTCCCCCGACCAGGCCGTGAGGTCGTGCGACGCCAGCCACGCATCACGCGACCGGCTTGAAGCACGCCGTGAAGTGCCGCAGGAAGGGGGCTTGTTCGACGATCCGGAAGCGTCGCAGCCGCTTGCGTCGGCGGTAGAGCTCCGCCACCGCCTCGACGACGTAATCGACGTGACTCTGCGTGTACACACGCCGCGGGATGGCGAGTCGCACGAGCTCACGCGCAGCCGGATGTTCCTCCCCGGTTACGTCGTCGTGCGTGCCGAACATGGAGGTGCCGATCTCGACGGCGCGAATCCCTGCCAGGACGAAGAGGTCGACGCAAACCGAGATGCCGGGAAAGCAGAGCGGCTCGACGTGTGGCGCGAAGCGCAACGCGTCGAGGTAGATCGCATGCCCTCCCGGTGGCTGCAGGATCGGCACCCCTGCGCGCGTGAGATGCTCGCCGAGGTACTTCGTCGATGTGATGCGATAGCGCAGGTACTCCTCCTGCACGACCTCATCCAGTCCCACCGCGATCGCCTCCAGGTCGCGCCCCGCGAGGCCACCGTAGGTGGTGTATCCCTCGGTGAGAATGAGCAGGTCCTTCTCCTGCCGGGCGATCTCGGCGTCGCGGGTCGCCAGGAAGCCACCGATGTTCGCCATGCCATCCTTCTTCGCCGACATCGTGCAGCCATCGGCGAGGCTGCACATCTCCGCAACGATGTCGCGCACCGCGCGCTTCGAGCAGCCCGGCTCGCGCAGCTTGACCAGGTAGGCGTTCTCGGCGATGCGGCAAGCGTCGAGGTAGAGGGGGCGATCGTATTCGTGACACACGGCAGCGACCTGTTTGAGGTTCTCGAGCGCCACCGGTTGGCCGCCACCTGAGTTGTTCGTCACCGTGACCATGACGAGCGGGATGCGCTCGCGACCGTGCTCTTCGAACGCACGCCGCAAAGCGTGCACGTCCATGTTGCCCTTGAAGGGGTATTGCGACTCGGTGTCGAGCGATTCTGGGCAGGGCAGGTCGAGCGCGGTTGCGCCGACGTACTCGATGTTCGCGCGCGTGGTGTCGAAG
>CP070763.1:3006105-3105660 GCA_020349025.1 Candidatus Latescibacterota bacterium
GATCGCTTCTTCGAGGTCGCGCGCTTGCTCCATGTCGAGCAGACCGAAGTTGGCCGCCTCGACTTCGTGCGCCACCCATCGGTATGCGCGCCGGCGGCCGGCGTGGTCGCGGTCGACGATCGGGCCCCAGATGGTGTCGAGCACGAGCAGCGTATCGTCGTCCGCGCCGCGGATCTCGATCACCTCGATCGAGCGCACGGGCCGTAGCGGGCCACTCGGTGTCTGGTAGCGCTCCGGGTCACCGTCGACCGGTTCGAGGAGGACGAGGTCGGAGACGTCGATCATGCTGTTCGTGAAGCTCCAGGCGACGTCGCCGTTGCTGCCGGAAACGAGCGCCGGCGTCCCGGGGAACGTCACCCCGGTCAACGTGCGCGAATCGCCTCTCGAGTCGGTGTAGGAGAGGGATGCACGGTACCAGATGTTCGGAACCGCGAGACCGAGATGCATGTCTCCGGCCAGGATGGCGCCGCCATCCACGGCCAGGCTGCCCGCAACAGCCCAGTTGTTGCTCCCCGGCGTGACCGCTTCGCCATCGGCGCTCCACCAGACCGACGTGCCTGCGTCTGGCAGCGCGCGCCCCGGATCGGAACGCCCAGGCCGTCGCGACCGAAGCATTCCGAGTCGCAACGGTGCAGCACGCAGGTCGTAGACGTCGGCCGCGGGAAGGGGTGGTGTCTGCACCGCATCTCCCGTGAGCGGCGCGTCCCACTCACTCCCGCGCGCCGCGAGAAGATCGACGAGCGCCTCGGGGAGGACGTCGGCGAGAACGCCCCACGTCGACTCGACCGCGCCATCCGTGGACTGCAGGTCGATGTACATGGCCAGAACGCAGAGGATGACATCCTCCGCTTGCCACGCCTGCGGCGTGCTGCGCAGAACGAGATACTCGAACGGCGCGGCACCGAGAGCTTCGAGACCGGCGTTCACGCCGCGCGCATAAGCCTCCGCGTGCTCGGAGCGCTGGAGCGAGCGTACGATGCGTTGTGCGCGCTGGCGGAAACGATGCACACGAATCTCTCGATCGTAGCGGCGCAGCGAAGGGCCGATCAGAGCGGCCAGCTCCCCGGCGGCACTGCGGCGCAAGAGGTCCATCTGGAAGAAGCGCTCCTGCGCATGCAGGAAGCCGAGAGCGAAGGAGGCGTCCAATCGACTTTCTGTTGTCACGCTGGGAACGCCGAGCGCGTCGCGCTCGATCCGGACGGGTGCCTCGAGCTCGACGACGGCGACCTCGCCGTCGAGAAGGGGTCGGCTGCGCAGGAGTCGATAGCTCAGCCAAGCGGCTGCCAAGAGCACGGCCGCGATCGCGAAGGCCACGACGGCGAGGAGAATCCTCAACAGGCGCAGCCGTCGCTCCCGCCGCCGGTCGCGTGGCGGGAAGAGGTCGGGAGCCGATCGCAGGACGGGTCGCGCCATGCGGCGTCCAGAGCGGAGCCAGTGGAGGCCGGTCACTGCAGTCCCTGCTGCAGGAGCCGGCGACTCGTGTCGCCGCAGATTGTCACGCGCGGCGGAGTACATCAACGACGAACGGTGTGGGTAGCGCGGCGTGCGCTTTCCTGCCGGACGATTCGGTCGTTTTGACCGCTGCAACTGCTTCTGTTAGAATCAATCCCGCTTCCTCAGGGATCTCAACCGGCAACGCTGCCCAGCAGCAGGAAGTGTCCGTACGCCCCCGAACAGGAGTCTCGCCGAAACGAGGTCCGGCTTGTCTGCGGCCACGCGTCACCCTCCCTGCCTGCGGCTTTACGGAATCCTTCTCTTGGCGCTGGCGAGCGGCTGTCTCGATCCGGAGTCGAGGCAGCCCACCGGGCCCGAGGCAGCTCGGGGCGCCAAGGCGCGCCCCACCGTTCGTCGACTCGCCGATCCGCTCCCATTCCTCACGGGGCTTCACGTCGGCGCTTTGGCCGCGACCCCGACCCGGATGGTGGCCACGACCGTGGGGCCGGCGGCCGCCAAGATCGTCTCGATCGACGAGCATGGCGACGTCACCCCCCTGCCGGTGCAGTTCGACGCCTTCGCGGAGCAGACCTGCTTCGTCGCCATCTCACCCGGTTTGCACCCGGCCTTCCCGGAGGGGGATCTCTTCGTCAGTCGGGGTGCCGAGCTCCTGAGGCTGCGCGCCAACGGCCACGCCTGGGAATCGCTCGTCTCGCTCGATGCGTCGGAGGGGGAGATCGCCGGCCTCTGTTTCGACAGCGTCGGAGCGTTCGGGCACGCGCTCCTCATTCTCACCGACGCGGGTGGCGTCTACGCTCTGAACGACGGCAACATCCTGGCTCATGTCGGGAACGTCGGGCCGGGTGGGCGCGGCCCCAGCGTCGTGTACAGCTTGTTCGAGGAGTTCGACGGCCACTTCGTCGTCGCTTTCCCTGCCAACGGCGACGTCCTGGCTCTGAGCCCTGAAGGCAGCGTGGCGCGGCTCACCGGTTGGTCGGGGGTCTCCGGCGCCATCGCCACGCCGCAGTTCCTGAAGACCTTGGGCGACGGCGACGCCACGCTGTTCGTCGCGCTCCAAGGGGGTCGCATCGACCGCTTCGCGCTCGACGATGTGGAGCCGTACGTGGGTGGCATCGTTCTCACGAGCTTGCACGGCTCCGGAAGCGGCCTCGCCCTGCCACACGGAGCCGGAATCTGGCTGCGCGCCTGGAGTCGGCACCATGGCCCCGAGGTCGCCGCCGCTTTCGTGCAACGCCCCGCGATCACCCGCGTCGCGGTCGACGTGCACCCCGCGCAGCCGAGCATCGAGCTCGGCTCGACGACACCCGTCCCAGTGGCGATCCTCTCGTCGATCTCCTTCGCGCCGAACCTCGTCGACGGCCAGAACGTGCTCTGTGCCGGTGCGTCACCCGTACCGTTCGGGAAGGGACCTTTCGGCACCTTCACAGACCAGAACGGCGACGGCGAGCTCGATCTCATTCTCTATTTCCGTCCCGCCGACATGCAGATCGCTCCCGGCTTGGCCACGCTCCGGCTCGGGGGGAGCACCTTCGCTGGCGAGAACTTCCAGGGTGAGGACGTCATCCAGGTTCTGGCACCCTGAAATGCGGCTCGACCTCTTCCTCAAGAAGATGCGTCTCGTCAAGCAGCGCACGCTCGCCAAGGAGCTGTGTGAAGCGGGCCGTGTTCTGCTGAACGGCCATCCAGCCAAGCCGAGTCACGAAGTCCGAGCCGAGGATCGAATCCGCGTGCAGATGCTGCAGCGCGAGATCGAGGTGCGCGTCCTGGACGTTCCGCACGGCAACGTGGCGCGGCGTGATGTGTCGAAGTGGATCGAGGTTCTGCGGGACGAGCATCTCGACGCGGCCGATCGAGTCGGGCGCGTGTTCGAAGGCGATGCGGAGCCTCGCGACGAGATGGACTGAATCCAGAGTCGACAGAATGTCGCGTGAGCCGGGCGTGGACCTACGCATGGTCGATTTGGACGATTTCGGTCGTGGCGCCGAGTCTCGACAGCAGCTCGCGGCAGCGCCAGGCGCTTGAGATCGACCACGCTGATCGGAAGCCCGCTGTGGAGCGACACGACGTTGCAGGTGTCGACGGCGGGATGCGGCTCGATGCTCAGCTTCAGGTCGCTTGCAGCGACTGCATCTCCTCCTGGATCAACACGCGCACGCGCTCGAGATGTGCGTCGTCGGCGTAAGTCGGCGTAAGGCTGACGTGGCCAGAAGAAGCCGAAAGCAACCGCAAGCGTTTCGCTGGACAGCCCGTGATCGCTGTGGTGAACTTCCGGATTGCCTTCCTGGGCGGCGCCGCTGCTGAACGATCGTGTTGATGTGTGGGGTGGGAAGCGATGAGCACGCAGCCGAGCACACAGGAACGCCACCCGATCGTCAGCCTGTACCACGTCTCCAAGCGGTATGGGCGCCGCACCGCTCTTCACGACATCACACTCCACGTCGAACATGGCGGCTTCGTCTTCGTCGTCGGGCCCAGCGGTGCCGGCAAGAGCACGCTCCTGCGCTTGGTGTACATGGAGGAGTTCCCCAGTGAGGGGCAGGTAACCGTCTCCGGTTTCGTGAGCACACGCATGCGCCGCAACCGCATCCCGCATCTCCGCCGCAAAGTGGGGTTGATCTTCCAGGACTTCAAACTGCTCGAGGATCGCAACGTCTTCGAGAACGTTGCCTTTCCCCTCTACGTCATCGGTGCCAACCGCGGCTACATTCGGCGCACCGTGCTCGACCTGCTCGGGCGCGTCGGCCTCTACCAGAAACGCAACGCGCACCCGCGTGAGCTCTCCGGTGGCGAGCAGCAGCGCGTCGCCATCGCGCGCGCTCTGGTGAATTCGCCCTACGTGCTCCTGGCGGACGAGCCGACCGGCAACCTCGACCCCGTCGTGGCCCGCGAGATCCTGAAGCTCCTGTTCCGCATCAACGTCGCGGGAACAGCCGTGATCATGGCCACGCACGACCATGAGCTCGTGCGCCGATACCGCCAGCGTATCGTCCACGTTGAGCAGGGTGAGATCGTCCAGGATGAAGAGGCGTTCGATCTGTGGAGCCGGGAGGCCAGCGCGCCTGCCGATCCTTCGGAGTGGCGCGAGGAGCCGCTCGTCGTCGAGCCGCGCGAAGCGGCGGAGTAGGAAGTAGGGTCGCGCTCATGTTCACCGACAGCCAGATCCGCTACCTCGCACGCGAGTCCCTGCGGTCGTTCAAGCGGCTGCGCGGCATCAGTGTCGTCTCGACGCTGATCATGGGTGTGGCGTTGCTGATGCTCGCGCTGTTCACGCTGGTCACCGTCAACCTGCGCGCCGTGGCGCACACGTTCCAGAAGGAGATCGAGATCGTCGCCTTCCTCGAGGATGGGCGCACGGTCGAGGAGATCCAGGATCTGCGCCAGCGCCTGCTGGAGTACCACGGTGTGGAGAGCGTCTCCTATGTTTCCAAGGGGGATGCGCTCTCCGAGTTCCGCGCGCAGCTCGGCTCCGACAGCGATCTCCTCGACGTCCTGGACGAGAACCCACTTCCCGCCTCGCTGCGCGTGCGCCTATCGGACGAGACGCGCACGTCGGAGAGGCTCGATCTGCTTTCGGCGTGGCTGCATGAGATGCCGGGTGTCGAAGAGGTGCGCTACGGCGATCAATGGGTTCGACGCCTCGAGCGCTACGTGCACGTGTTCCTTCTTCTCGATCTGTTGGTCGGTGCAATCGTCTTCGCGTCGGCGCTCTTCGTCATCTCGAACACGGTGCGTCTCACGGTCATGGCGCGCGAGCGCAGCATCGAGATCATGCGCCTCGTCGGCGCCACCGATTGGTTCATTCGCACCCCGTTCCTCATCGAGGGAGCGATCCAGGGCGGTGTGGCGGCAGGTCTGGCTATGACCGTCTTGTGGGGCGTGCACCACTACGCCACGCGTTTCGTGGGGCCGCTCATTTTCTACGACACGGTGCAGATCGCGGGCTTCGTCGCGCTCTGTGCCATCGTGAGTGGGCTGGGGAGCCTGACGTCGCTCCGCCGATTCCTCCGCATTTGAGCATGGGATCGAAACAGCAGGAGAGAATCACAAGGATCGCGCCCGCCGCGCGCCCGCCACGACGCACGGGGTGGCGAAGTGCTTGCGTGCTGCTGCTGGTGCTCGTCTGGGCAGGAGTGCAGCCGTGGCCCGCACATGCCCAGAGCACTCCGCGCGATTCCCTGATGCTCTACGAGCAGCGCATCGGCGAGCAGGAGAAGCAGCTCGAGACCCTGCGTCGCGAGATTCGCAAGCTGCGCCGCCGCGACCGCGAGTTGAAGAACGAGGAGGTGGGAACGCTCGAGCAGTTGAAGATCCTCGACCAGGAAGTGGGGTTGACGACCGATCTGCTGCGCGAGCTCGCGGCGAAGCAGGAGCGACTCGAGGCGCAGCTCGAAGGGATCGTTGCCGAGCACGCGCGAGCCCAGGAGATCCTGGACGAGCGTCGCGATCGATTGGCGCGCACGCTGCGAGCCATGTACGTGCGCGGCTCTGCCAACGCGGCTGAAGTGATGTTGCGGACGAGCAGCCTCCAGGATGCCCTCACTCGTTTCAAGTACCTTGGTCTCCTCGCCCGCAACAACGAACGCCTGGTCCTCGAAATCCGCCAGCAGGAGATCTACCTGGCGCACACGAGTGCTCAGCTGACGGAGAACCTCTCGGAGGTTGCAGCGACGACGAGCGAGACGCAGAGCGAGCGTCGGCGACTCGAAGAGAGTCGCAGCGTCCGCAAGAGCACGCTCGAAAGGGTGCGGCAGCAGCGCGGTGAGCATCAGAAGATGATCACCGACCTCGCGGCCTCGGAGCAGCAACTGCAGAGCATGATCGCAACGCTCGAGCATCGACGCCAAGAGATCCTGGCGTCGGGCGACGCAATCGAGTTCGCCGACTTGGACTTCATCCATCTGCGCGGGCGCATGCCGTGGCCCGTGCGCGGCGAGGTGGAGAATCCGTTTGGCCGGCGGACGCACCCGCAGCACTCCACCGTGACCTTCAACAGCGGCATCGACATCGCTGCGCGCGAAGGAGCGCTCGTGCAGAGCGTCGGCGGTGGACGCGTCGAGTACGTCTCCTGGCTCGACGGCTACGGGCGCACCGTCATCGTCAACCACGGCTCCGGTTACTACACCGTGTACGCCCACCTCTCCGAGATACTCGTGGTCGAGAAGCAGCATGTGGCGCCGGGCGACGTCATCGCGCGTGTCGGCGACACCGGCTCGCTCGACGGTCCGAAGCTGCATTTCGAGGTGCGTCAGAAAGCGGAGGCCCTCGATCCGATGCTCTGGCTCCTGCAGTAGTCCCGAAGGCTCCCGCGCTGCAATCTTGCCGCGTGGTCAGGTCCCCTGCTGCAGTACCCGGAGCAGGAATTCCAGCGCCAGGAGGAACGCCAGCGCTGCAGCCAGCAGGAACAGCGCGAGCACTCGGACGAACCGGCTCATGCGGCGCGCGCTGGGCCCCACGGCGACCTGGTATGCACCGAGGCTCCACCAGCCGGAAGGCGGAAGCCGGCCCTGTCGAAGACCCAGTTGGGAGTAGCGCAACAAGTAGGCGCTGAACGCGATCGAGACCGCACAGAGCGCGGCTCCCCAGAGGCGGAGGCCACGAACCGCTTCGGCGCGTGCGGCTTCGGGGTTCGAGACTGCCGTTTCGCGCAGCCTGTCGAGCCACGCCGACACCCAAGCGTGGCCCCAGACCGTAAGAGGCGCCAGCACCAGGAGGAGCACCAGGAACGGCGCCCAGAACGCCGGATCACGGCGCGAACGCAGCGGCGTCCAAGTCACCGAAGACCTGTCGGCGGTCCGAGGCGTGAGCCTGAATGGCATGGGTCGCCGCTCCTCTCGTGACTTCCGCCGCCCGAGCGATCGGCGTACACGTCAGCGCTGCGATCGCGCCCATTCGAGCAGGAGATCGCGACCCGATCGCGTCAGCGTGGCGTCGCGGTGCAGGCGCGTGTAGCTGCCGAGTGGCATCTTCTCCTGCACGATCTGCTCCTCGATATCGCGCAAGGCGAGACTCTGCAGCTCGAAGTCGAGAGCGGGCCACTCGGAGAAGTTCAGGTCGGCGCGGCCTTTCTTCACGTGACGGGCGAGCAGCCACGACACCGGTGCCACGTAGCCGTACCAGGGCCAGCGCGTCTCGTTGGAGTGGCAGTCGTAGCAAGCACGGCGCAAGACGACGTCGACGTCGCTCGGCGCGGCCACGTCGGTTTGCACGGCCGGGTTCCCGCGCTCCACCGGCACGAGTTGCAAGAGCGCTGCCACCAGCAGGAATGCCAGGAGGAGTACGCGCGGCCAACGCCGCGCTCGGGGCTCACTCATCACTCCGACCTACATCGACTTGACGCGCTCGAGCATCCTCTTGGCCCAGTTGTTGTCCGGCTCGATCTCCAGGCTGCGTTCGATGCTGGCAATGGCGGCGTCCTTGTCGCCCGTCTCCGCGTAGAGCTGCCCGAGCATGAGGTGGCTATAGGCAGCATCGGGATTGAACTCGACATTCAGCTTCATCAGTGCAATGGCACCGTCGACGTCCTTCTTCTCTTGAGCAATCGTCTCCGCCACGGTGTTCAGGGTCCGGGGGCCGAAGTTGTACGCACCCATGCCGTAGTACTCTTCGCGCAGCTCACGGTACTTCTGTTGCGCCGCCTCGGTCCCACCTTCTTCGATGGAGTGGAGCAGCACCTTGTCGAGCGTCTCCGGCTCCTTGAGGCCGCGGTGACACGTTACGCACCGGACGCGCGCATCCACGCCGGCAGCTGGAAGAACGGTGTCGTTGATCTGCCCCGCCATCTTCATCATCTCGCGTGCAGTCTTCTTCGGCTTCGGCTCGTCGCTTGCGAAGTCGTAGCCCTCCAGCGAGTTGGGGTTCTCACCGACATGGCAGAAGTTGCAGCGCACGCCGAGGGCGCCCGCGAACTCGCGCATGACCGAAACCAGCTCGCGCTTGCTGGTGTCCTTCGGCAGGACCTGCAGATTGGTGAACTCGTCTGGGATCTGAGCGGAAGCGGTTGAGATCCCGACAAGCGAAACGACGACGAGCGTGCCTGCAATGACGCGGTGAGTGATCACCGAGCGCATGGTTCCTCCTTCACCAGGGTCGGAGCGAACATTACATGCTCGCTCGCGTTCTCCTCAAGACGGAACGCGAGCAGCGGCGCGCGACGCACCTCTGCCGCATTTGGGCTTGTGACCACCCGGGCGGCTCCGTATCCTAGGGCGCCGCGAGTGAGGAAGTCGACGCCACATCATCCCGGTGCGGACCGATGTCGATGCATCTCGGAGATCTGGGCCAACCCCGTGTGCAGGGGATCCTGCGCGACATGTTCGCGCGCCACCGTGTCTCCGGCTCCTTCCTCTTCGACGGGCCGGATGGTGTCGGCAAGAGCGCGCTGGCCGTCGAGCTGGGGCGCCTGCTCAACTGCGAGCGTGAAGGCAGCTGCCAGCCACGCGGCCTGTTCCACGATCCGCCCCGCAAGCAGGAGGAGGATGCGTGCTCCTCATGCCGGCGCTTCCGCTCGCTGCAGCATCCCGACCTGCACCTGGTGTTCCCGGTGCCGAGCGGCTTCCGCGAGGCCGCGTCCGGCGCCGAACCGAAGCTCGACGCGGACTTTCGCCAACGTGAGCCGCGGACCATCGTCGAGGTGTTGCGTGGCAAGGCCGTGGACCCGTACCACAAGCCGATGTTCGAGCGCCCCGTTGGCATCCAGGCCGAGGTGCTGCGCGAAGTCGTGCTGCCGGTGGTGCATCGACGGCCGGTCGAAGCCCGAACGAAGGTGGTCATCCTCGCAGAAGCGGACCAGATGGCATTCGGCATCGGCAACCTGCTGCTGAAGACGCTCGAGGAGCCGCCCGCCGACTGCCTCCTGGTCGTCACCAGTAGCGTTCCGGAGCGATTGCTGCCGACGATTCGTTCGCGCTGCCAGCGTCTGACGTTCGCGCCACTCCCCGTGGAGTGGATGGTGCCGCGGCTCGAGATTCTGCATGGCGTCTCCACGACGGATGCACGACTGGCGGCCTCTCTTGCACAGGGCAGCATGCTCACTGCGGGTCGCCACCTGAGCGGCGTCTTCGACGAGGTGCGTGAGCGCGCCTTCGCCATCATGCAGTCGGCAGCGGAGTGTGATGTCTTCGAGCTGCTGCAGCTGGCAACCACCACCGCGCGTGGATGGTCGAAGCAGCGACAGCTTCTTCCGCTTCTTTTGCAGCTGCTCGTCCTCATTGCACGCGATACGCTCCTCGTCGTGGAGGGGGTCGGCGCTGACGAGACGACGCTCGTGCATCAAGACCGTATCGGCGAGCTGCAGCAGCTGGCGCAGGCTTTCGGCCCGGATGGGCTGCGCCGCATCATCCACGCCGCCGAGCAGTCGGAGCGCCAGATCGCCGGCTACGTCCACACGGAGCTGACGCTGAGCACCCTGTTCTTGAGCATGACTCGGGAAAGCGACCGCGCGCGCGCCATGATGGCCGGCGAGGCGTGACCACGGAGGCAGCTCGATGTCGACCCCGAACCGCAAGTTCTACATTACGACGGCAATCGACTACGTGAACGCAAGCCCGCACATCGGGACCGCCTACGAGAAGATCGCCGCCGACTTCATCGCGCGCTCACGGCGCCTCATGGGATACGACACGCGCTTTCTCATGGGCAACGACGAGCACAGCGTCAACGTGGCACGCGCCGCCGCAGCCGAAGGGCTCGAGCCGCTCGCCTACTGTGACCAGATGGAAGCTCGCTTCCGCGAAGTCTGGGAGCACCTGGAGGTCTCCTTCGACGATTTCGTGCGCACGACCGAGCCGCGCCACCGCAAGGCCGTGAGCGCGATCTTTGCGGCGATCCACGAGGCCGGTGACATCTACAAGGGGAAGTACGAGGGCTACTACTGCGATTCGTGCGAGGCGTTCAAGCAGGAGAAGGATCTGGTGGAAGGGCTCTGCCCTCTGCACCGGAGCGAGCCGAGGTGGCTCGAGGAGGAGAACTACTTCTTCGCGCTGTCGCGCTTCCAGGAGCGGTTGCGCGAGCACATCACGCGCCATCCTGAATTCGTGCAACCGGAGATCCGACGCAACGAAGTCCTGAACGTCATCGACGGCGGGCTCGACGACATCTCGGTTTCACGCAGCGGCGCCGAGTGGGGGATCCCTCTCCCGATCGACGAAGGGCACGTCGTCTACGTGTGGTTCGACGCCTTGATCAACTACATCTCGGCGTTGGAGTATCCGGCTGATCCGGGCGGACTCGTGTCGCGCTACTGGCCCTGCGATCTGCACGTCATCGGCAAGGACATCACGCGCTTCCACTGCATCATCTGGCCGGCGATGCTCTTGAGCGCCGGCATTCCCCTCCCCCGCTCGGTGTGGGCACACGGCTTCGTCTCGGTGGCCGGCGAGCGCCTCTCCAAGACGCTGGGGAACATCATCTCGCCGAAGGACGCGACGGCGCGCTTCGGTGTCGACGGGTTCCGCTACCTCTTCCTGCGCGAGGTTCCCTTCGATCGCGATGGAGACTTCTCGTGGGACAACTACACCGAGCGCTTCAATGCCGACCTCGCCAACGATCTCGGCAACCTCCTTTCGCGCACGCTCGCGATGGTCAAGCGTTATCGGGAGATGCGGGTGCCGGAGCTGAGCCGTGGTGACGAGCGCGATCGTGGGCTCCTCGAAACGCTCGACGTCGCCATGTCCGACTACCTCTCGCATCTGGAGAAGTTCAGCCTCCATGCTGCGCTGGCTTCGGTATGGAGCGTGATCCAAGCGGCGAATCGCTACATCGAGGAGAACAAGCCGTGGGAGCTGGCAAAGAGACAGGACGTGGAACGGATCGACACCGTGCTGCGCAACCTGCTCGAGGTGCTTCGCTGCGTGAGCGTCATGATCTACCCGGCCATGCCGGGGAAGGCGGTCGAGATGCGCCGTCAGCTCGGCCTGCCGGACGACTTCAGCGCCTTGCGCTACGAAGACGAGCTCCGCATCGAGGCGCGTGCTTGGGCCCGGGTGCAGCCCGGGAGCGGTCTCTTTCCCCGCCTCGAAGCTGCGACGGAGAACGGGCGCTAAGCCCGCGCCACGACCTGGGTCCAGGTCGCGGTGTCGCGGCGGCTTGATGCATCTCCCGAAGGTTCTTCGGTTCAACGCTCTGCAACCTTTGCGGATGTGTGACGGAATTGCGTCGCAAGCGTGTCGCCGAGCTACGCCAAACCGACGCGGATGCAAGACCTGCCGAGCCCGAAAAGCCACCCTAAAACACACGTTCTCAGCCCGTTGCGAGGAGCCGCCGACCGCATCGCGGCGCTGGTATGTGTTGTGCGTTGCGAGGGGGTAGACGCTCGAGGGATGGAGCCCCCGAGGACATCAAACAGGAGTGCTTCGAGAGGAGGTGTTCGCGATGCAGACCACGGAGATTCTCGCGAAGGTGAGAGAGGGAAAATCGGTAGACGAGTACCTCGGGTATCAGATCCATGAAGTTTCCGGCTGGTTCCTCGCAATCCCTCGCGGATGGAAAGGTGAAATCCTGGAGGCTGCCAGCATGCCCCGGTTGCGTCGCAAGATCTGGCGCTGGTGGTATCAACTTCCAACCTGAGGCGTCGCGGCACCCCCCCCACGCTCTGTTGCCGCGCGCCTCGGGCCCGGAGGCACCGCGCTCGACACACACGACGGACATTCCCCCCACGAAGCTTCTTTCCGACACGCTCGACCGCGACAACTTGTCACACCGGCGCGCGCGGGCGCGGCCATGCTGTCACCCGGGCCCCATCCACCGGGGGTCCGCGCGCGCGCGGTGTCGCCCCCGACTCCTTCCGATTCATTGAAAATCAACAGCTTACGAATCAGGCTCGCGAGGTCGCATGATTGGTACGGAGCCTGCGAATGGCACCGGCAGATCGCGAGACGGGCACGTCGCCCTGGACGCGATCCATCGCTACTCTGACGCCTCTTCATGGCGCTTTCTGATCGAGCCGAAGACGCGCGGCTCGCGAATCGGTCGATGTTTGGCGTGGATTGAACCGGGTAATCAAGGCCTGACCCTGGGGGCGCAGTTCGGGCTCCGGTTTGCCGCGCCACATCGACCGTTTCTTGCTTTCCGGTCGATTGCATCTTTCTCTCCAATGATTGTCGTCTCCACGCCTCGCTTGTAACCAGAGCACGCCGCAAGCAGGCAAGGTCGTCGCCGCCATCGTCGCTTCGGGTGGAGCGACGCTGTTTGACACCCTGTCCGGCTCCTCTGACCCGACGTTCCACGATGACACCGGAACGGCTCCCCGGGCCTGTGTCGAGGCCCTTCACCGGCAACGCAATTCTTTTTGTGATATGCGGTTGCGCTCTCTGCCGGACGGTCACGTGCACTGGTACGCGTCGTGCCTTGGCTTCATCGTCCCGTTGCACAAGCCCCCGGTGTCGACCTCGCCCCGCCAAGACGGGTTGGTCTCGACTTTGAACCGAGCCGAGAAGGAATGGCACGAGGAGAACTTCCTCGGCTACCACATCCGCGAAAGAGACGGGATCTTCATCGCCGTGCCGCTCGATTGGGCGAACGGGCGCGGTGAGACGATCGTTTCGACCGATCTCGCCACGTTGCGCGACGAGATCCGGCGGTGGTGGTTCCAGGTGGGGTCCGTCTGAGGGGCGCCGCACTCGAATTCCGCTTTCAAGTCCAGCGACACGCGCTGCGTGAGAACGCGCTTTCGCGCGCCTTCACTCCGGGATGGGACGCACGTCCTCGTACGCTTCGCGGTTGTAGAAGCGCGCAAGCGCAGCCACGACGCTCGCCTCGAATGCGTCGGCGCGACCGATCAACTCGTGCGTGACGTAGCCCCACGTGCCGCCGCGGCTGCGCACGTCGCGTCGGCCCGTGGTGCTGTCGATGACCGCGGCGAGGTCGATTCCCCGCAGCGCTGCGCGCGCGATCCTCGCCGGCAGCTCCACGCTCGGGCCGCAACCGAAGCCTCCGACCACACCATCGGTCGCGTAGGTCCAGGAACGCAGCCACACGCGCTTCTCCCCGCCATCCGATTCCACGTGCAAGCCGCCTTCGAGTCCGAGGAAGAGGGAGGCGTTTTCGCCGCGCGTGACGAGCTCGCGCTCCGCCTCTCGCGCACGCGCACGCGCGCCACGTTGCGTCTCGGCGTCGCTGAGCGGTGTGGCGCGCACCCCGGACGTCGCGGCCAGCGCCACGACCTCGCACTCGCCCCAGCGCGCTCCGTCCACCTGTGCCAACCGAGCCAACGCGCGCCGCACCGCTTCCACCTTCGGCCGCCTCTCCGAAGCCACGACCACGCGCATTCGTTTCATCTTTCCCTCCGCACGCACTCCTGAAGGAGGTTGCCCGAGCGCTCGTAGGTTTGCACGCGGCCGTTGATCATATCCGTCAGGTGCAGAGTGGTTCCATCCACGACGGCCGCGAAGAGGATCGGGGGCTGTTGCGGCTCACCGCCGCTTCCTCTCCAGCGCAACACCTCACGACCGTCGTCGTGCAGCTTGACGATCTCCCCGCCCACCCAATCGACGACATAGATGAAGCCCGTCGAGTCGACGACCACGTCGGAAGGGCCGACGAGTGCACCGCTTCCCAGCGTACGCACGAAACGCGCCGGCGAATGCTGCCAGTCGAAGTGCAGCACGCGCCGGTTGCCGTGGTCCGCGACGTAGAGCTGGCGCTGCGGCGTGAGCGTGACCCCCGAGGGTCCGAGAAGCTGCCCCGGCCCCGAACCTCGTTCCCCGACCGACTCGACGAACGTGCCGTCGGCACGAAAGGCACCCAAGGCGTTTCCGCGTCCGCCCCACGATGCGACCAGGGTCGGCTGCGCGGCCGCCGGGGCGGCGATCGCAATCAACAACGCGGTGGTGAGCGCGGGCAGCACTCCTTGGACGTGGCCGTGCGGGGATCGTCTACTCGCCCGTGTAGGGGAAGAGCTCCACGTAGTACGAGGTGAGCGCTCGCGGAAAGAAGTCGGTGGGGAAGCTGACGCAGACGTGTCCGGGCTCTTCATCGTAGTAGAACGGACCTCCAGGCGGAGAGGTGCGCGTGTCGAACTCTGCGAGCACTTTGTTCTGCCCGTAATCGTACAGCCGAGCGTCATCCGGACTCACGAACAATCCGAAGAGCTCGTTCTTGTATCTGCGCGCCAAGTAGTGCTCACGGAAAAGCAGGCTCTCGTACGGCTCCAGATCCAGCTCCGCCTTCACGCGCACCAGGAGCACCACGGTCGGTGGGTCGCCCTCTGGGCGCACAGGCTCCGCCACCGTCCACTCTGGCTTCTCCCCCGTGGTCTCCACCATCATGGAGTCGAGGAGGCTCCTCTTCCACTGTGGCGGTCCGGGTGCAAAGGGTGACACGGTCATGATGTAGTGGTCTTCATGGACGTAACCCTTGAGAGCCCATGCCCCCTCCCGGTCGCGCCAGCGCAGCGTCGCCTCCAAACCGAAGATCTCGGTGGGCCAGGTCTCGCAACCCGGACGCATCGCGGGCAGCATCGATTGGGCGCGGCGACGCACGAGGTCGTTCAGATCGGAGCCGCTCTTCGAAGTCGCGGCCTCGATCGCGGCGCGCACATCCTGGCTCGAACGGGCCGCCACCTGGGTCGTCGTTCCACCCAGCTCACGCAGGAGCACCACGAAGGCGTCCGCTTGCAGCTCTTCCATCAGCGCGTAACACCACAGCGCTTCCACCGCGCGTGCATTCCCGGCCTGCTCTTCGTCGCCAGCGATCGGTACCGGCGCGAACACCGCATCGACCCATTTCGGATCCGCAATGGCCTTGTTGCGCGACCGCACCAGAAACACGCTGGAGGTCACGTCGTCCGTGCCGCCGAGCGCGGCTGCCAATCCCCGCTCGAATAAGGGAACGTTGTGCAGTGGCGTCTGCCGCAGCGTCAGGTGGACCAGCAGGCGCGCGACCGCATTCATGTCGGGACAGACGCGCGAGACCACGCGCCCACCCGCGGGCAAGTAGCCTTCGCGAGCCTCGCTCCCGACCAGCGTTCGCACGTCTTCCGGTTCCTCACAAAGGTAGTACTCGATCTTGACGCGCTCGAGCCGGAGTCGCGCCGCGTCCGGCGTGCCCAGGCGATCGAACACCTCGACGATCGCGGCGTCCATCGCGTTGAGCGCGTGTTGGCTGACGCGTGCCAGTCGCTTCGAGCGCAGCCTGAAGTAGCGCCCCTCGCGGCGCGTCCACGCCCGCGAGGTGCTCAGGTAGGGGAGCGAGATGGTCCAGGCGTCACTGCGGGCCTGCACCGAGTACAACAAGGTGTCGCGCACTTCGTCGCCGCTGCGCGACTTCATGGCGACCGTGAAGGTCGCGCGCTCCTCTTCGATCGTGCTGTCGACGAACACGAGGGTCGTTGCGGCGGCGAGGTCTTCGCGCTCCTCGGCCGAGAGCATCCAGTAGTCGTCGAAGCTGGCTTCGATGTCGTCGAAGCGGATGCCCAGGGCGCTGGAGCGTCGCACGTCGCGTGAGTTCCAAAGTGTGCGCGCAGTCTCGATGTCGCCCGTCAGGCGTGCCCGGAGGTAGCGGCGCAGGACGTCACCGGGCGCTTCCGCTGCGCGCGCGGTCGTTCCCAGGGTGGCCAGCACGAGCAGCGAGACCGCCGCCAGTACGATTCGTTCGCTATACTGCCGAAGCGTCAAGGCGCACCTCGTTGGCGATTCGCTTCTTTGCGTGGGGCGGAAGAGTGACAGAAACCGATGACACAAGGCAAGCCCGATGGGACGCCACCCTGATTGATACACACGTGCACCTCAATAGTCCCGAGTTTGTGACCGACCTGGACGAGGTGCTCGAGCGTGCGCGCGCCGCGGGTGTGCAACGCTTCCTCTGTCCCGGATACGACCTGCCATCCAGCCGTGGCGCTGCCGAGCTTTCACGGCGCGAGCGGAACATCCACGCCGCCGTGGGTGTGCACCCACACGACGCGCGCTTGTACGACGACGCCACCGAGGAGGCACTGGAGTCGCTGCTCGAGCAGCCGGGGGTCGTCGCCGTGGGCGAAACCGGTCTGGACTACCACTACGATCACTCGCCACGCGACGTGCAGCGCCACGTGTTTCGGCGCCACTTGCAACTGGCGCGCCGACACAATCAACCCGTCGTGGTCCACAACAGGGAATCGGAGGCCGATCTGGCGGAAATCTTGGAATCGGAGGCCACGGGGCTGCGACTCGTGCTGCATGCGTTCGGCGGCGCACGGGAGCTGATCGCGTTGGGTGCTGAGCTCGACCTCTTCTACGGGATCGGCGGCTTCGTCACGTTCAAGAACCACCCGTTGGCCGAGCGGGTGCGGGATCTCCCGCGGAGCGCGCTGCTCCTGGAGACCGATGCTCCCTATCTGAGCCCCCATCCGATGCGCGGGCGCCGCAACGAGCCGGCGCGCGTGGAGATCATCGCCCGGCGACTGGCGGAGCTCCTCGACATGAGCCTCGAGGAGCTGGCGACACTGACGACCCGCAACTTCGAGCGTTTCGTACGCGGATCCTGACAGCATGGGAGCCGCTTGACCCGCCCCTGACAGGGTGTTAGCCTTTGTTTGCCCACCTCGTGGAGGTTCCTCCGCCACGATTCGCTACAGCAGGGCGCTCGAGGGAGCGCTGGGACATCCTTGCCCCTGAATCAGGCTGGCGATCGTGGAGACCGCGATGAGCAATCCTGTCTTGGAGCGTTTGCGGCGGCATGGGATCCGCCCCCGCAAGGAGCTCGGGCAGCACTTCCTGATCGACCCGAACGTGATCGACCGCATCGTCGGGCAGATCGACCCCTCGCCCGGCCAAGCGGTGCTCGAGTACGGCGCAGGTCTTGGCATCCTGACCGAGAGGCTGCTCGCCGCCGGCGCCCGCGTCGTTGCCGTCGAGCTCGACGACGAGCTCGCGCGCGTTCTGGAAGCGGAGCTCGAGGGGTACGACGGGGTCACGCTCGTGCATGACGACCTCGCCGCGGTGGACACGGCGGCGTTGCGGCAGGAGCTCGGCTGCGACCGACTCAAGATCGCCGGCAATCTCCCCTATCAGCTGACGAGCACGGTGCTCTTCGGTCTGCTCGATCTGGAGGAGCACCTGGAAGACGCCGTCCTGATGGTGCAGCGCGAGGTGGCGGAGCGCATCGCGGCGCCACCCGGGTCGCGCAGCTACGGGATTCTGAGCGTGCTGCTCGGCGCCTTCCACGAGGTCACGATCGCGATGCGAGTCAAGCCGGGAGCTTTCACGCCGCCGCCGCGTGTGGACTCCGCGCTAATCCGCGTGGTGCCGCGCGTCGCAGGACCCGCGCTCCCCTGGGGCGAGCGCGACGCCCTCGAGCATCTGGTGAAGTCCGTCTTCAACGAGCGGCGCAAGGTGCTGCGCAACACCTTGAAGAAGTTCTACGGCCTGGAGAGCGAGGCTCTGGAGAAGTGCGGAGCGCGTGCGGAGATCGATCTGGGGCGCCGTCCGGAAACACTGCGGGTGGAGGAGTTCGTGCGCCTCTTGCATGCGCTCCCCGTGGACGCCAAGCCTGGAGACTGAAGTGGGACGCGCGTCGATTGCATTGATTGGAGTGCTCATCGCGTTGTCTTGCGCGCTCGCTCCTCCGGCCGAGGCGTTGTGGCCCTTCACGCGCAGCAAGAGCACCCGTCCCGACACCGTCGCCGCCGAGGAGTGGAAGAGCCGCTTCGATTCGTGGAAGGAGCGCCCCGCCGTTCCCGCAAGCTCGGCGGCCGCGCAACTCGACGAGGTGCTGGAGAATCCGCAACGCTACAAACTCGACACCTCGCAGCTCGTGGCGCTGGCGGCCGCCGCCGAGGCGGCCAAGAAGGGTACGCCCGCGGGCGGGACAGCGGCCGGGCCCGGCAGCGACTCGCCGCCTACCACGACGCAGATGCTCACGTCCGATCCGCAGGCGGAGCCCACGGCCGACCCGCTGGCCAGCCACGATCCCTTCGCCAGCGATCCGTTGGCCACGGATCCCGTGCGCGCCCCGAGCGACTCGCTCGACGGCAGTGTGCCCCTCGATGGCAGCGTCCCACCGGCCTCGGGTCCCGCCGGCCCGCCGCCCCAAACCGGGTTGGGAGGTGCGTCGATGCCGCAAGGGTCGGGATCGGGGTCGGTCGTGCTCGTCGAGAAGGGCTTCACACCGATCGCGCGCGCGACCTTGGACAGCAACAACGACAACATGCGCATGAACTCCTCCGTCACGGCGCTTCTGAGCGACGCCAAGGGAATCACGCTCAACTCGACGCTCAACTACGGCGAGACGATTGCCTTCAACCAGAACACCGAGTCGAAGACGCGCGGGATCAACCTCTCCTTGAACCTGCCGCTGCGTCGCTATGGACTCGGATTCCTCCTCTCCACGGCCAACAGCAAGACGAACCGCGACGGCACGCGAAGCACCGGCGGGCGCACGAGTGACGCCAGCGACAGCAAGGGCGCCAACGCCTCGGCGACGTTCTCGCACCAGTTCATCAACGGTGTGGGGACCAACGCGCACTTCGCGCGCACGTTCTCGAAGAGCGAGCAGGTCATCGTGTCGACGACCGGGTCGAGCGCCGGTGCGCGCCAGAACCAGCGCACCGGCAACTCCTACGGTGTCGGCCTCAAGGTCGACCGGCTCGGCTGGATGCGGGTGCGCGGGCGGGTTGGGCGCTCCTTGAGCAACAACATCGACCGCAGCCCGAGCTTCGAACAGGGGGAGCAGGAGTCGACCAGCGACGGCGATACCGCCAGCGTGCACGTGGAGCTGCCGCTCGGGCGCCTGGTGAAGCAGGTCACGGTCGATTTCCAGATGAACCGCAGCAAGGAAAGCTTCACGGACGTCGCCCGCACGTCGACCGGATCGATCTCGAACACCACCCAGTTCGCTCTCGAGACGCGGCGCAACTTCTCACGCCAGCTTCGCCTCAACGGTCAGATCGCCCCCATCAGCCGCCTCACCGGCAACTTCGCCGTGACCGTGGCGCGCGACTCGGTGAGCTACGCCATCCGCCCCAACCAGTTCCAGGATCGCCAACGGCTGGAATGGTCGCTGGGGGGTTCGTTTCGCTACCGGCCCGGCGGCAGCATCTCACTGAACTATGAAACGAGCCGGGGCGATTTCAACCGCGACGAGAGATCCAACCCGGCAAGCCCGCAGACACGGCGAGAAGAGTCGCGCAGCCTGTCGGGAGAGATCCGACAGAAGTTCACCCCGACCCTCGAGGTGCGCGCCTATGGCGACATCAGTCTGGCGCAGGGCTTCTACGCGCACCAGGGACCCCAAGGGCTCGGCGACCGCGACGACCTGAGGACGCGTGTCGGACTGGACATCAACGGTCAGGTCAGCGGCAAGATGACGGCGCGCGTGCAGATGTACGTTCGTACCTTCGATCAGGCATTCATCGATCCGCGCCGCTCCTCCAGCAGCCGCAACGAAACCGAGTACGTCGTGCGTCCCAGCTTCACCTACCAGATCACACCGCGGTTGAGTCTGCGGCAGCTCTACAACTTGAGCTCGAAGACGCTCGACGAGATCTTCGACGTTTCGCGCAATACGCTCAACCGCAACCACTTCGTGCAAACGAACGCAACCTACGAGATGAGCGATCGTCTGCAGCTCGACGCGCGCATCGACTACCAGCTGCAGGACAATGGACTCTACCTGGCACTGGATCCGACCACGGGGCGACGGATCTTTGCGCCGACGGCGCGGACGAAGAAGGACGAGATCGGTCTCGGCTTCCGCTTCGACTTGATTCGCGACGGCAAGCTCACGTTCAAGTCGGATCAGGTGGCCACGCGCGAACGGCGCACGACTTTCGCGGGTGGGCGCGCCACGGGCGAGAACGTGACCGAACGCGGCAACCTGTCTTTGGGCTTCGAGTCGAAGTACAAGAAGGGTGACTTCCTTCTCGATATTCGAGTCACCCGCAACCAGAGCTTCAACGTGACCTTGAACCGGAACGTTTTCTATGTCGTCGATTCCGAGCTTTCCTACACGTTCTGAGCGACGCCGCATGGCGTTGCTCGGCATTCTGCTGGTGGCGGCAGCCGCGGGTGTGACCTGCGACACCTTCACACCTCGTGTGCCGCCGCCACCGGAGCAGAACATCTGTGGTTTCTCGGGAGTCGAGAACCCGCAGTTCATCGAGCCATTGAGTCCGGAAGTGCTGCGCGGTAACGTGCAGCTGGCGTTCGAGTGCCCGCGCACCGAGTTCTACGAGCAGAGCCTCAAGCTGCCCGAGAACGGCGCGCCCGGCTTCGTCTACATCCCCGACTCCGGGGCGGACGCCCTGGCTCCAGGCTTCTTCGACGGTTGGGACGTCGAGAGCGAGGTGCAGTTCGCGGTCAACCTCCTGGACTCACCGGCACAGCGCGTGGTTGAACGCATGGTTGGCGACGTGGCCGTGAACGACACGCTCCTGCTCGAGTTGACGACTTTGGAGATTCCGACCTTCTTCGACACGGGACAGCTGCCCGGCACGAATGATGCGAGATACGAGGTCGAGTATGAGCTGACGCTCACGTTCGCAGGCGAGAACGGCACGCGAACGGAACTCGTTGAGGTCTACTGCGGTCGCGCCTTCTGGGATCTGACTGGCGGCGACCGCAATTTCTGGACATTGCTGCGCTGGGAGGACCTGGAGCCACGCCCCCAGCGACCCTGTTCGGAAACCATGGGAGTCCTCAGGATCAAGGAGGGTTGACACGACCACATAGCTAACGCACCAGGAGCCTGCCGGAAGCTGGTGACACTGTGCGCAAGTTGAAGGCAGTCAGTAGCTTGCAACGGAAGCCGAGCTGGTGCCCCGGGTGGTCGCGCTCGGGTGGTATAGTATAATCGTGTCGACTTGCCCACACAGGTCCGTGGAGGATGGTCAGTCATGTCTCGTGTCAGGGGAACCTTCCGACGCACAACACCGATAATCGCCCTGGCGTTGCTGTTTTCGTCCGGGTGCATCTTCAGTCCCGAAACGGGCGAGATTCCGCCGCCGCCGCCGATCGTCATCGATAGCCCGGAAAAGGTGATCGATGCGCTGTCGCGCTCCTATCAGGAGCGCAGCCCCGAGCTCTTCCAGGCGCTCCTCGCCAACGACGCCGATCGAAACGCGCGCTATCTCTTCATCCTCAGCGAGCCGACCGAGCTCGGCGAGACGCAGTGGGGTTGGGAGGAAGAGGTTCGCGTCCACAAGCGCATGTTCAGGCCGGAGAGCCCCGACCCGGGTGATCAGCCCGTGCCGCCGCAATTCTGGCTGGAGTCGGTGACGATCACTCTGACTGCGCAAGCCAATTTCACCGAGCGCACCGATCTCTACACGACGAACGGTGGCGATCTCGATCCGACCATCTGGCGTGCCAGAGATGCGCGCTACAACACGAACGTCTTCTTCGGGATGGCGGGCGAAACCGACTTCCAGGTCGAGGGTGAAGCGAACTTCGTGATCATCGAGGACCTCACCAAGGCGGAAGACGACTTCAACGGCAAGTTCCTTCTCTACATCTGGGAGGACTTCCAGACCCCGGCCAAGGCCGAGGCTGAACCGGCCTGAAGCCGCCGTTGACAGACCTCGACCACACGGACCACCATGGGTTTCCACCGGCCACGCTGCACGGCGTGGCCGGTCGCGTCTGGAGGGTGGCGGTGGCAAGGCGAGCAGCGAAACGCAGGCGGCGGCGCATGCGTCCCGGGTTTCTGCTCGCAGCGACGATCGTCGCCCTGCTCGCGGTCGCGGCTATCTACACCTGGACCTCGCGCAGCGGCCAGGCGTTCCTCGTCCGCACCGGTCTCACCGATCGTTTTCTCGACGACCTCACGTTGCACCTCGACGTGGCGCTCGCGGAGCGCTTTCTGGAGATGGGGTTGCTGGGCAGCGACCTGAGGGCGCGCCGCGTTCTTGCGGGTGAGACCGAGGTGCGCGAATACCGTTTCCAAGCGCCGTCGCACCTCACGCCGACGCAATGCAACCTGAGAATCACGCGCGCGGGGCTGGCGGCCGGGGCGCTGGTCGTGCGTGCCGAGGAGAACCATCGGCGCGGTGGTGAAGTCGTGGTGTGGCTCGGCTTCGGTCCCCACGTGACGCACCGGGTCGTCGTGCAGCCGGCGCCGCCCAAGCCGGCGCCGACAACGGAGCCGGCACCTCGCATCGCGCTCATCATCGACGACCTCGGGCACAACATGAACGCAACGACCCGCGCCGTTTTCGATCTCGGCATCCCCCTCACCGTGGCGGTTCTGCCCGATCTTCCCAACAGTGAAGCGGCCTTCCGACTGGCTGCGGAACGTGGTGTGCCGGCGATCCTGCACCTGCCGATGGAGCCGGAGGGGAGACTCGATCCGGGCCGCCAGCCGGTGACCGTGGGGATGGGGGAAACGGAGATCGAGGCGCTGTTGGAGAGGCACCAGACGCGCTATCCGACCTTCATCGGCGTCAACAACCACATGGGATCACGTGCCACGGCCGATCGCTCGACGATGCGAGCTCTGGCGAGCGTCCTGAAGCGACGCGACCTCTTTTTCATCGACAGCCAGACGACGCCGAACAGCGTGGGGTACGAGGCGGCGCGCCAATGCGGGTTGTGGACCATCCGCAACGACCTCTTTCTCGACTCCGAGACGCGCTCCGCCGAGACGGTGGCGTTGAACTTGATGGAGCTGTGCGACGTCGCGCGCCAGACTGGTCTGGCGGTCGGGATTGCCCACCCGCGTCCATACACCGTGCAGGCGCTGCGCGCTCTGCTGCCGCGACTGCAGGCGGAGGGGTTCGAGTTCGTCACCCTGGTCGTGCTCCGTGATGGGGACGCACACGACACCGCAAGGCGCTCCTGAAGCGGCCCTGGGAGAGCACCGCGGGTGCCCCGGAGGGCGTCCGAAGAGCCCGTGGGGCGCTTGACACCCCCGGGCGCCGCTCTATAATTGGCGGCCTTGTGATAGCTGGCCGGGCGCCTATCCAAGGTTGAGGACCAGGTCCCGCTCCTTCCGATCAACGACATTCGCGACCACGGCGGTACGAAAACCCGAAGAGGGTCCGGGCCCGCGCGCCGGAACGGCCCCTTCTGAGAGGAAGCATGGATCGCAATCTCACCGTCCGCATGGTCACGATTCTTGTCATTCTCGGCATCTGTCTCTACCTGCTCTACCCCACGTACCAATACTTCACGCGCTATCGCAATCTCACCGAAGAGCAGGTGGCGGAGCTGTCGGAGACGGAGCGCCGCAACGCACGCGAAGTCCTGCAGAAATCGATGAAGCTGGGTCTCGACCTGCAGGGCGGCATGCATCTGGTCCTGGAGATCGACGAGGCGAGTCTCGGCGGGGGCGATCGGCGCGACGCACAGGATCGCGTCATGGAGATCCTCTCCACCCGCGTCGACCAGTTCGGCGTCACCGAGCCTACGATCACGCGCCAGGGGACCAACCGCATCCTGATGCAGCTCCCCGGTGTCGAGGATCCGGAGCGCGCCAAGGGACTGGTTGGTGACGTCGCCCAGCTCGAGTTCCGCATGGTGCGCGAGCAGGTGGAGATCGTGAACGTGGTGCAGGCGATCAACGATCTCCTCGTCGGCAAGGAGGCGGACGCCGATACGACGGCGGCTGCAGCCGACACCAGCGTGGCGCCCCCGATGGCAGCCGCCGACACCAGCAGCGCGAGCCCGGCCGATACGAGCGCGGTCGCAGCCGCGGACACGTCGATCCTCCCGGAGCTTCCCGACCTCCCGGGCTCCGAGCTGGAGGTCGCGGACTCGAATCAGTTCGGAGGTCTCTTCGTCGACCTCAACTTCGGAGCGCTCTACGCGCCCGATGATGGCTACCGGGTCGAGCGCGTGGAGGAATTCCTGCAGCGCGAGGACGTGCGCGCCGCGATCAACCGCACGGTCCCGAGGTCGGAGTTCCTCTGGAGCAGCGAGGATGGTCCCCTGACGCCGGACGGTGTGCCGACGAAGCTGCTCTACCTCGTCAGCACCCAGGTCGATCTCAAAGGCGACCGGCTGCAGGACGCGCGCGCCGAGCCCGACCCGGACCGACCGGGCGGCCTGCAGGTGCGCTTCCGGCTCGACCGGCGCGGCGCACGCAAGTTCTCGCAGCTGACGGCGGACAACGTTGGCAAGCAGCTCTCGATCGTTCTCGATGGCGTCGTGAAGTCGGCGCCCTCCATCCGCGGCCGCATTCCGGGTGGTGAGGGGAGCATCTCGGGCTCCTTCACCGACGCCCAGGCGCGCGACCTGGCCATCGTCCTGCGCGCCGGTGCGCTGCCGGTGCAGCTGAGCATCGTCGAGGAGCGCACCGTCGGTCCCACGCTCGGAAGCGATTCGCTCAGCCGCGGGCTCACCGCGGCTCTCGTTGGTCTCGGCGTCACGATTCTCTTCCTGCTGATCTACTACCAGTTCGCCGGTCTGCTGGCGTCGCTCGCGGTGATCATGAACCTGGTCATCGTGCTGGCTGCCATGGCGACGCTGCGTGCGGCGCTGTCGCTGCCGGGGATCGCCGGGTTGGTCTTGGCGGTGGCGATGGCGGTAGATGCCAACGTTCTCATTTTCGAGCGCATCCGCGAAGAGCTCCGCAAGGCCAAGACGGTGACCGCCTCGGTCGATGCCGGCTACAAAAACGCACTTTCCGCGATCATCGACTCGAACTTGACGACGCTGTTCGCCGGGATCGTGCTTCTCTATGCCGGCACCGGGCCGATCAAGGGCTTCGCGGTGACTCTGTGCATCGGCATCATCGCGTCGATGTTCACGGCTCTGTTCGTGACGCGATTCGCGTTTGACGCCATCACGCACCGGCGCCGCCTCAAGAAGCTCGCCATCGGCTCTTTCCGTCTCGTCGGCGACACCGCCATCGACTTCATCGGCAAGCGCCGCAGCAGCTTCGTGCTCTCGACCATCGTCATTCTCGTCGGTCTCGGATCGATCGCCGTGCGCGGCGGCATCCGCCTCGGTGTCGACTTCACCGGTGGCGTGCAGGTCGAGGTGGCGATCGAAGAGAACGTCGGCGAGGTCGTGGACATCGGGCGCGTGCGCGACGCCGTCGCGGCTGCGGGCTACGACAACCGCAACATCCAACAGGTGGGTGGCGCCGAGCAGAACCACTTCCTGATCCACCTGCAGACGGTCGAGGAGCGCTCTCTGTCGCCGGATGAAGCCGAGGCACAGGAGGGGGAGTCCTCCACGATCGCCACCACGACGTCGGAGCGCATCCTGCAGTCGTTGCGCGACGAGTTCGCCGGTGCGGTGACGCTGCGTTCCGTGGAATCGGTGGGACCCAAGGTGGGCAACGAGCTGCGCAACGCGGCCATCGAAGGGGTCCTGGCCGCGATGCTCCTCGTCGTTCTCTACGTCGCCTGGAGATTCGAGTTCCGCTACGGCGTCGCCACGCTCGCGGCAGTGGCACACGACGTCCTGGTGACGCTCGGCCTCTTCTCCCTCTTCAACAAGGAGATGACGCTCAGCATCGTGGCGGCGCTCCTGACGCTCGTTGGATACTCGGTGAACGACACGATCGTCATCTTCGACCGCATCCGCGAGGAGCTGAAGCAGAAGCAGCGCCGGGAGAGCTTCGAGAGCATCTTCAACGCCGGCATCAACAAGACGCTGACGCGTACGATTCTGACCAGCTTCACCACGCTCTTCGTCCTCGTGTCGTTGCTCGTGTATGGCGGTGAGGTCATCCACGACTTCGCCTGGGTCTTGATGATCGGGGTCATCGTCGGGACCTACTCCTCCATCTTCGTAGCGGCGCCGCTCGTGATCGTGTGGCAGAAGCGCCGTGCCGAACGCGAGGCACGCCGCGCCGCGTAGGCGGGAGCATGTCCGACGTCTTGGCGGTCGTAGGCAACGTTCTCTTCCTGATCGTCGGCGCTGTCGTCCTGCTGCTGCACGCCGTCGGGCTGCCCGCCAACTGGATCCTCCTCGGGCTGGCGTTCCTCTACGCGCTCGTCACCGGCTTGTCGCCCGTCGGTTGGGGGACGCTTCTCGTGCTGGCGGCCCTCGCGGGCCTGGCAGAGCTGCTCGAGTTCGGCATCGGCGTCGGTTACACGGCGAAGCGCGGCGCCACACGTTGGGGCCTCGGGGGTGCCTTCGTCGGCGGCATCGGCGGCGGCGTCGCACTCTCCTCCGTCGTTCCCCCCTTCGGCAGCCTCGTCGGCGTCTTCCTCGGCTCCTTTCTCGGCGCCGTTCTCTTCGAGTACATCGCACAGGAACGGCTCGACGCGGCGCTCCGCTCCGGCCGCGCCGCCTTCTTCGGCCGCGTCTTCGGTGCCGTCGTCAAGACGATGTGCGGCTTCTGGATGTGGGGCGTCCTCGTCTGGCGCATCTTCTTCGCCCGCCCCTGAACGCGGTTCTTCCGAGGCCACGCACGAGGGAGAAACATGGCACGCGGCTTCTGGAATCGTGTGACACTGCATCCGCTCCTGTTTGCGGTCCATCCGGCGCTGTTCCTGTACGCGCACAACCTGGGGCAGCTCGAGTTCGGCGACGTGCTTCGAAGCGCGGCGGGAACTCTCCTGTTCGCGGCGCTGGGCTTCGCGTTGCTGTACCTCCTGCTGCGGAACGTCCACAAGGCCGCCGTCGGCGTCAGCATTCCGCTGTTGCTCTACTTCTCGCTGAATCGCCTGCGCGACTCGGTTGCCGGCACCATACCGCCCGTCGTCGTGGTGCTTCTGGATGCGACATTGCTCCTGCTGCTCGTCGTGTGGTTGCGGCGGGCGAGGAGTTCGTTCCAGTGGGCCACAGCCGTGTTCAACGTGTTCGGGCTGGTTCTCGTTGCTCTACCCGCCTTCACGATCGTGCGCCACGAACTCACCGTCGTGCGAACGCTCGAGGGCATGCATCAGCAGGCGGATCGCGAACAGGGGTCAGCTCAGCCAGCCGGCGTTCAGCCGGACATCTATCTGATCCTGCTCGACGGCTATGCGCGGGCGGACGTCCTGCGTGAAATGTACGACTACGACAACAGCACCTTCCTGGAGGCGTTGAGGGCGAACGGCTTCTACGTCGCCGACGAGGCGATCGCAAACTACTGCCAAACGGGTCTGGCTCTAAGCGCGGTGTTGAGCACGCAATACCTCGACAGCCTCGTGGCGCGCATCGGCACGACCACGCGCAGCCACGAACCGCTCGCCGAGATGATCGAGAACGGCTCCGTGATCCGCGACCTGAGAAGGCGCGGCTATCAGGTGATCGCGTTCGAGAGCGGCTACCATGAGACGGAGCTGGAGAGCGCGGACATCATCCTGAGCCCCAAAGACCCGGAGGCTTCGACCGCGGTCACGACCGACCCGCGCAAACGACACGTGAGGGCGAAGCAGGCGCACCGGAGGATCGTTTTGAACATCCTCGATCAGCTCGGCGACGTTGCCGCCCGCTACCCATCGCCCAAGTTCGTGTATGCCCACGTCGCAACGCCGCACCCACCGTTCGTGTTTGGCGCCAATGGCGAACAGACGAGTACGGTTCTGTTCACCAATCATGATGGCGACCGCATCGTCGGGCGGGGCAAGTTGTCGCACGAGCAGTACCGCGCCTACTACCGCAACCAGGTGACCTTTGTCAGCCGACGCATCACACCGGCGATCGAGCAGATCCTCGCCGACTCCTCGACGCCACCCGTGATCCTGCTGTTTGGAGACCATGGGCCACGTTCGGAGCTTTATTGGCGTAGCGTCCCACGCACGAACATGTGGGAGTGCATGGGGATCCTCAACGCCTACCATCTGCCGGGGGGCACGTCTCGCCTCTACCCCTCGATCAGCCCGGTGAACAGCTTCCGCGTCGTCTTCGATCAGGTGTTCGGGGTGCCGCAAGTTCTCCTCGACGACCGCGCCTACTTTTCCACGGACCATCGCCTGTATGAGTTTCATGATGTCACCGAGCGTGCGCGTCAGCGCCCGAAAACCGAGAGTGATGGCTGACTGGCGGATACATCCTGGAGCGCCAAGCGCAGCGCCGCGATTGCTCCCCTTCCTCCACCTGATCGTGAGCTTCGGTTTGGTCGTTGGATGCGGCCGCAAGCACGACGGGGAGTCGTTTCGCTGGCGCAGTGAGCCCGCCACCGTCACGCCGGCGGGCGGTCCCGCGGCGAGCGCCAGTCTCCTGCTCGGCGATGACACGAGCTGGATTGCGGTCGAAGCGGTAGACGATCGTGGCGCTCGCGAAGTGCGTCTCTTGCGTCTCGATGCGCCAGACGTTGCCAGGGCTCGATTCCCTGGCAGCGCTCCCAGTCTGGCACGGAGCGCCGGCGGACACGTGATTCTCTGTCACCTCGAGCCCGGCCCCGAGTCGCGGGTGGTGTGCCGGGCGGGTGACGCGGAGGCCACAAGCTGGGCAGGTCCAACGCGCGTTTCGACACGCGACGGCGAGCACGCGCTTGGCAACGGCCGCTTGATTCGCGCGGCGAGCGGTGCGCTCCTGATCCCGGCGGTGTGGGGAGCTTCGACGCTGGAGCCGGCTTCGCCGGCTGCCGCGGGCTCTCCCGCTTCCGTTGCGCGTGCGTCCAGCGGCGACTCGGCGACCTCGCAAGAGATCGTGTTGTATGCGTCTCATGACGATGGGGCGTCTTGGTTCGAGGCGGGGGCGTTTCCTGCGCCGGGCGCCGCCGATCCCGTGCTGGCCGAAGCCGCAGGCGACTCGCTTGTTCTCCTTTTCAGGAAGCGCGACCAGCTCTTGCGGCGTGCCTCAGGTGACGGCGGCCGAACCTGGACGCCGGCGGAACGCCTGGAGGTGAGGAGCGCTCGATCCTCTCCCGCCCTCCTCCAGGCGCCGCGCGACAAGCGCTTGCTTCTGGCCTGGGTGGAGCCCGATCCGGGCGGGACGTGGGCGGCTCCGGCGCTGCGCCCGTTGCGAATCGCCTTCTCGCACGACGCTGGGCGCACCTGGAGCGGCCACTGTCCCCTCCTCGTGCATCCCGGATGGACGCCCGCCGCACCGGCGCTGGCGCGGTCCGGAGCGCGTTTCGGTGTGGTTTACGCTGAGCGGACGGCTGGGTCGGAAGCCATCACGTGTCGCGTCGACCCGATCGCACAGCTCGAGCGCGCGTGCGCGCTCCCCGACGCAGAGGAGGCCCGAGCCCGTTACTCGCTCGACTCGCGCGCAGCACGCGAGGCGCTGAGGACGTTGTGCGCACACACGCTGGCGCGCCCGAGCCCGGACCCGCGTCTCTTCGTCGAGGCGTACTGCATGCGCGGATTCGTCGCCGCGTACGAAGCACTCGCAGGCCACGATTCCGAGGCGCCAGCCTGGTTCGCTCGCGACACCTTGCTGTCACGCGCCATCGCCTTTGCCGATCGCATGGTCGAGACCCAGAGTCGGCTCGGGTACTGGTCGCTTGGCTATACCGCCGTCTACTTCGCCGATCTCGGCGCGGCCATGGGACTGTTCGCGGCCCTCGACCCGTACATCGACGTGCCGCGGCGTGCGGCCTACCTGCAGGCGGGCCAGGCGTTTGCGGCCGCGATGCAACGCGACCACGCATTCCTCGACGACGGCGCAGTCGCCACCGGCTGGCGCGCTTCGATTGCGACTCTCGAGCAAACCTCCGAACGCGGTTTCCTTCCGCGTCTCGAACGCAGGCCTTACTTGGTGAGCACCTCGCTTGCCGGCGTCGAGGTGCATGCTTGGCTGTTCCGACACCTCCGAGATCCACACTATCGAGATCGCGCCCTGGCGGCGCTCGAGTTCACGTTGACGCAACTGCAGCCGAACGGTTCTCTGCCGCGCCAGGGGACGCTCGAAGGGAGAATGCGCGTCGCCGCCTATGTGCAAGAAGGGTGGATGGCGGCCGACATTCTGCTCGAGGACGACGCCATCCTCGAGAAGCTGCGCGTCGCGCTGCAGCCGCACGTGCGCTGGCTCCTGCGCACGCAACGAGACGATGGCACCTGGGACACCGGGGCCGAAGGGGAGTTCGCGCGCACGGCGGCGATTCTCGATTTCCTCATCTGGTACGACCAACGCTGCGAGCCGAACCGCGACGTGCAGCGCGCGGTTCGCCGCGGCAGCCGCGCCTATCTGGACCCTGCACGTTGGCCGTGGCTCTTCGGCGACGGGGAGCACCATGCCGTGCTGCGCGCCATCGCGGGCCGGCCCCTGGCCGCAATGGCCGCCGAACGCTACTTCTTCTGATCGCGTCGTTCGCCGCGACGCTTGCGCGCGCCAACCTCAGTCTGCGAAGCGACCGAAGCGTCAAGACGAAAAGTGCACGGCGGTCAGGAAGTGCGTCGGCGCCCGTTGCGCGCCCGTTGCCGCAGCAGATCCTTGCCGCACCAGGCGCAGAAGTCCCAGTAGTCGTTGGCAACGGAGTTGCGACAGCCGGGGCAGCGCTCGCGCAGCTGGCGGCTGCGCCAGGGGCGCAAGCGGCTGTTGCACCAGGGGCAGTAGTTCATGTGCGGCAGCAGGCGCCAATCGCCACAGCGGCTGCAGCGGCCGGCGTAGCGCGGGTCGCGACTCGGGACGTTGGAGACGTTGTCGAAGCCGGCGCCGTAGCACCAGGGGCAGTAGCGCCAGTCGTCGTAGACGCCGTGTTCGCAGCGCACGCAGACGCTGGGGAAGCGCGTGATGGTGGCGAAGGAGTTGTTCCCATAGCCGCACCAGGGGCAGAAGAGCATGAACTCCGAGATCGAGTTGCAGCACTTGTGGCAGCGGTAATCCAGCTGCAGATGGCGCTCGTAACGCTTCTCGAAATCGCGAGCGCGATACTCGCGCCAGGTGAGCCGCTTCTCCGGGCGCACGAGACCCGGCGAGCTGCCGTTGGCGAGCTCCGGAACCGCCACGCGCACGGCGCGCAGCATGGCGCCCGCGTTGCGATAGCGTTTTTCGAGATCGAAGCTGGCGGCGCGACGGATGACGCGCACGAGGGCGGCGGGCACGCGCGACTCGAACACTTCGTGCCTCTCGAACGGCCAACGCAGGGGCCACCGCGGCAGCACCCGCGTCACCATCTCGTAGAAGACGAGCGCCATGGCAAACACGTCGGACGCGTACGTGGGACGCCCGTAGGCCTGCTCCGGGGCGCGGTAGCTCGGCGTTCCAGTCACCGTCGTGTGCGTGACCGGGGTGTCCATGAGGCGCGACACACCGAAGTCGGTGATCTTCACGCGCCCATCGCGCCACACCAGGATGTTCTCCGGCTTGACGTCGCGGTGGATGACGCCGTTGTCGTGCGCGTAGGCGAGTGCCTCGAGAATCTGATCGAGAACGTGCAGCGAGTACTTCACCGGGCGCGCGCGCTCGTAGGCGTCGAAGAGGGTGCGCTCGCCGAGCTCCGTGACCATGATGAAACGGTCGCGCACGATCTCGGCCGTCTTCAGGCGCACGATGTTTTTGTGATCGAGTCGCGAGATGATCCGGACTTCGTTGCGGAACGCCGATGGGTTGGTTTCGACGATGCGCTGGGTGAAGACCTTCAACGCCACGCGCACGCCTTCGACGGTATCGTAGGCTTGATACACGTCGGCAAAGCCGCCGCCACCGAGCAGCTTCTCGATGCGGTACTTGTGCAACATGTCGCCGCGGCGAAGCGACCGCTTGCCGCGTCGGTTTCGGGCCGAGATCGCAGGCATACGCAACTCTGTTGAGTGGAGCGGCAGCGCCGTCGGGGCGCCTGGCACGTGTCCCAATATAGCGCAATGGGAGCACGATGCGCAGTCTCGAGCGCCCGGAAAACAGCCCCTCCCGCCCCGGGGACGCCAAGCACGCCGCTTGGACCCCAATCATCCCAAGCAAGTTGCTCCAAGCAAGTTGCTGGCCCGCGGCGCGGCGTCGCGGCGACGGGTCCGCCAGGGTGATTTCGTTTACACTGGAGGACGTCCGGGTGAAGGGGGGCACATGATCACCAAGCACCTGCAACGCTGCGTACCGGGGCTGCTCCTGCTGCTCTCCGGTGGGTCGCCGGCCATGGCTACGGAGGAGTCGACGCAGGCGGTGTTCCAGAGCATTCAGACCGCCTGGGGACGCGGCGACGCGCGCAGCGTGCTGCGCCATTTCGGTGAGCGCAAAGTGTCCATTTCGCTGCCAGAGACTGACCGGGCGGGTGGCCGGTTTTCGCGCAACCAGGGTTACTTCATTCTCAAGAAGCATTTCGAAGCCACCCAGATTCTGCAGTTCCAATTCGTCGAGACGCGCCACCCGAGCGACGCGCAGCGCCTGGCTGCTGCCCTGGCCTTGCGACGCTACCGGGAGCGCGGCGACGGCCGCGTGATCCAGGACTGGGTTCTCGTCACCCTCGTCTCGGAGGAGGAGCGCTGGGTCGTCTCCGAGATCAAGGCGCTGCCCTGATCCGATCGCCAGACCTCCAGACACGATGCGCGCACACTTCGGAATCGTCGCAATTGCACTCCTGGCGCTGGTCGCCGCGCTCTGGCAGGCGCTCGTCCCCGTGCAGCCGCTGCCGATGTGGCTGCGCGCTCTCCTCCTGGCCGTTTTGGCGCTGGCGCTGCTGTTGAGCTTGCGCCGTTGGCGCTCCGACCCGGCGCCCGTCGTCTTCCTCCTTTGGGTGGGGTTGCTCGGCGCGGCGCTGGCGCATCCACTCGTCGGGCGCATCGCAGCGGAGGAGGCGTGGCTCGAGCGCGAGGAAGCGCGCATTCGCGCCTACGTCGAACGCGTGCGCGCACGTTTCCTCGCCGTCGAGACGTTTGCGCGCGAGATCGGGGAGCGGGGCATCGCGCTCGCGGCGCAGGCGGACACGGCCGGGACGACGCTCGAGGCGCGCCTGCAGCGCTTCGCCGAGCTCGAAGAGATCCTGGTCGACGCGAAACCGCGGACGCCGCGCGAGATCGTCGCCCCGGCCGGCATCCAGCTCTTCGATGCGAGCAATGCGCTTCTGGCGTGGGCCGGAGACGTCCACGCCATGGAGACGAAGACCCGGCTGTCGACGTTCGGAGGCGCGGACGCGACGCTCTACTTCCGGCGCGCGGGTGTCGTCACCCTGCTGACCTGGGACGGCACCGCGGGTCCCGATTCGTTGCCGGGGGCGCGTGTCGTCGTGGATCTCCCGGTGGCGGAACGCTCCGGTCTGCGCAACCGCCTGCTCCGCACCTGGAGCCTCGACGAGAGGCTGTCTGGCGATGCCATCCAGGTGGACCTCCTGTACGACGCGCAGTTCGTTCCCACCTATTTGACGCAGGGGGACATCGAGCTCCTCGGAGATGCATCCCGCGGCTTGCAGGCGGAGTTCCTGATCCGCTCCGAGGGGGGGCGGGCCCGTGTTCTGGGGCGGCTCACGGGCGCGCCCTACGACGACCACGTGGCCGCCGTCGCGCAGCAGCAACAGCGAGCGCGCGCCTGGCTCGCCCTGGCTGCCGCCGTCGTGGGAGTAGGGTACCTCCTCAAGCTGGGCTCTGGTGCTCGCTTGCGGCTTTGGCCGCTGGCGGCGATCGCAGCGCTCTGGTCGCTGCGCGGGCTCCTCGCCTGGCTCGATCTGCCGCGCGGAACGCTCGCGGGGCCGCGCATTTTCGACCCGGCCTTCTTTGCGCTCGACGGCTTCGCGGGGTTGCTGCGTTCCCCGTTCGATCTGCTGCTGTCGGCGCTGACGCTTCTGGCAACGGCCGCGATTCTCTTCGCCGACAGCGTCGCGCGCGCGACGCGCGCGCACGCGGCGACCTCGCAGGCCTCACGCTGGTGGGGTGGAGCGCGTGTGTTGGTCGCGGCCGCGTGCGTCTACATCATCTCGCTTCTCTCTCTGCGCTTCGTCGGCCACGTCGTCGCCAACGCCACACCGGCGCTCCTCGGACCGGATCTCGATCTCACCGCCCCGGTCGTGCTCTGCATTCACGCCGCAATCCTGGTCGCCGTGTCATCGCTCCTCGTTCTCACGGTTCTCCTGGTGTCGAGACTGGTGCAACGCCACGTCTCCAGCTGGTTGCTGCTGCTGGTCGGGATCCTCGTCGCTCTGGGGTTGTGGCAGCAGACGTCGCTCATCGTGGGGCTGGTCGGAGTCGCCATTCTCTTCGGGGGTGCACGCCTACGCGCGTTGCTCGTCGACGAACGCTTCACCAGCTTCGGTCTCGCGACCTTCACCTTGGTGGCCCTCACCGCCACGCTCACCAACGAAGCGATCCATCGTGAGTACTTCCGCGCCCGTCAGGAGTCGGTTCTGGAGCGGGCCGCACGCGTCCATCTCATGGTGGATGAAGTGCGCCCCTTCCTGCTCGAGAGCATCCTCGAGGATCTGCGCGAGGACTCGTCGCTGCAGCGCCGCATCGCCTCCTCCAGCCTCTCCGAACAGAGCGCGCTGGCGTTCGAGATCTGGGCCGGCAGCATGCTGAGTCGCTCCGGGTGGAGCTGTCAGGTGCGGGTCTACGGGGAGTTCGGGCGGCTGACGAGCGAGTTCTCCATGGGGATGCCGTACGAACGCGACACGCCGACCCGCGAGCTGCAGGAGCGCGCGCGCTTGCAGGGAGCCCGCGTCGAGCAGACGGAGGTGGAAGCGACACCGGTGGGACGCGTGCGCCTCTACCGCGGCGCCATTCCGGTGCGCACGGGCCCGTCGTCGCGCGTTCGCGGCACCATCGTCATCGACCTTCCCTTCGCGCACGAGAGCCTGCATCTGGCCGCCAACCCGCGCGCGCCGACTCCCGAGCTGCTGCGTACCGTACGCGCCGAGCCGCTCGGCACTCGTGCCGGACACTCCCAACGCGACCTGCTCGCGTGGCTGGATTCGGGGTTCGTGAGCGAGTCCTCCACGCCCTACCTCGAAGTGGGACAGCCGCTGCGAGAGGCAAGCCCCACGACCGGGGTGTGGCAGCCGTTGCGTCTCTTGAACGGCACCTATCTGGTGACCTCGATCAACGTGGGCGATCGCGTTCTGCTTGCGGGCTTCCAGCTCCTCAAACCGCTGGACCGACTTCTCGAATGGACCCAGGTTGCCGCCTTCGACTTTGCGCTGACGCTGGGGCTCCTGCTTCTCTTCGTGGCGCTGGGGCGCGTGCGCGCGCTGCGCACTCTGCCGTTGCTCTTCGTTCCGAAGCGCATCGGCTTCCAGCAGAAGCTGATGGGCGCATTCCTCGTCGTCGCACTGGTCCCGAGCATGTTGCTGTCGCTGGCGACGCGAGACGTCATGCGTGATCGCAGCACGAGCCGCAACCGCGACGCGGCGCTCGCCAAGGCGCGTTCGGCGGAGGCGGCGCTCTCCGACCTCGTCCGGCGCGAGGTGCAGACGGTGCGCGAGAGTGAATACCTGCGCGGCGTCCTGCGCCAGGAGGAGGCACCCCCGGTGCGCGACATCGGCCACCTGGAGTTCAGTCAGATCATGGTGTTCCACGGCGACGGACGTCTCATCCTCGACGAAACGCTCAGCGATCTCTCCGACGAGGAGGCGCGCAAGTTCGTCACCGAGGCCCCACGCAAGGTCTTCGCGTCGCGCGACGACAGCGGCAACCTCAACCTCGGGGCGCTGGAGCCGGTCTGGTTCTCGGCGCAGGAGGGTTTGAGCGAGACCGCCCCGGACGCGCGTCTCTACTACCTCTACTACCGCCGCCGCGTCACCGACGGACTCCTGCGCGACCTGGCGCCAATCCTCAACACCGACATCTCCGGCTTCCTCGGGCCGCGCCTGATGGTGTCGAGCCAGAAGAGCCTGGCGACGGCGGGGCTTCTGCCGTCGCTTGCGCCCCCCGAGGCCTTCACGCACGTGCAGCTGCGCAACAACCGTTACGCCGTCGTCGAGGAGCGCGCGGGACCGCAACGCTACTTCGCCGGCTACCTCCCGCTGGAGGATCGCTTCGGCACTCGCATCGGCACGCTCGCCGTGTCGCAGCTGCTGCACCCGGACGAGTTCGCGGTGGAGGTGGAGCGCACGCGCACCATCGTGGTCGGGCTGTCGACGTTCATGTTCGTGCTCACGCTCATCCTGGGCGTGGTGTTCGCAGCTCGCATCTTCGATCCGGTGCGCAACCTGATCGAGGGCACGCGCCGCATCGCCGGAGGGCAGCTCGGCTTCCGTCTGCGTGCCCGAGGCGGTGACGAGATCGGCGAGCTGGAGCGTTCTTTCAACGACATGGCGGAGCGCCTGCAGGTCGCGCGTGTGGCGCTGGAGCAGCGTCGGCGCTATCTCGAGGCGGTTCTCGGCAACATCGCATCCGGCGTGGTCACGACCGACGTCCACGGGCGCATCACCGCGGCCAACGCAGCCGCACGTCGCATCCTGCACCGCGCCGAGGGCAGCCTCGAAGATCGCACCTGCCGGGAGCTGGCGGTGCAGTCGGAGGACAGCGGCACGCGCACCTTCTGGACTCAGATCGGCGAATCGCCGGAGGGTGAGTTCTTCGAGATCACCATGCTGCGCGATGCCGAACGCCTGACCGTGCGTGTGATCGTCACCGACCTGCGAGCCTCCGACCAGGGGATCGCCGAATCGCTCGGACGCGTCGCCATCTTCGAGGACGTCACCGAGCTCATCCGCTCGAAGAAGCTCGCCGCCTGGGCCGAGATGGCACGCCAGGTGGCGCACGAGATCAAGAACCCGCTGACGCCGCTGAAGGCCTCGGCGCAGTTCATGGACCAGGCGTATCGCGACCAGAGCGACAAGTTCCCGCAGATCTTCAGCGAAGGGATGCGGACGATCGTGCAGCAGGTCGACGTGTTGCAGCGCATCGCCAGCGAGTTCTCCGGCTTCGGGCGCGTGCAGAAACTGGAGCCGAGGCCGCTCGATCTGGGTGCGCTGCTGCGCCGCATCACCGGGCCCTACCGACACATGCAGGGGCTGCAGCTGCGGCTGGCGAACGGCGACGGCGGCGACTTTCCGGGCGACGGTGTGCGCGTCCTCGGCGACGAGGAGGGCTTGCGCAAGGTGTTCAGCAACATCTTCGAAAACGCGCGCGAGGCGATGGGCGGCTCTGGACGCATCACCCTCGGCGTCGTGCCGCGCGCGGGTGGGCAGGTCGAGGTGTGCGTGACCGATGAGGGAGCTGGCCTCGCTCCCGAGGCGCACGAACGCCTCTTCGAGCCCTACTTCTCCACCAAGTCCACCGGCACCGGTCTCGGCCTCGCCATCTCTCGCAGCATCCTCGAGGAGCTGGGGGGCTCGATCACGCTGGCCAACCGCGAGGAGGGCGGCGCCGAGGTGCGCGTGACCCTGGTGGCCTGCTGAGCCCAGCGTGGGCGCAATTTATGCTCGAAACCCCCGACGGACGTTATAATTGCGCAGTGATGCGCCCGCCGCGGCCCGGGAACACCTGCGCCGGAGCCGCGTACCACACCTAGAGTCGCCGGCCCGCCTGGAAGGGACCCATGGAAGCTCGCCGCGACCGCCCCACACGGTGTGGGGTCTCTGCCCTATTCTCCGCCGCGCTCGGAGTCCGAGCGCGGCTGCGTCTGCGTGCGCTCGCGGGCGCCCTCGGGGTGATCCTGGCGCTTGCGACCGCGGCCGTCGCCGAGGACCCCACACGCGAATCGGCCATCCACATCGGCCGCCTGCACTACGACGGCGGCGGCGACTGGTACTCGAACCCCAGCTCCATGCCCAACTGGATGCGGGTCTTCCAGCAACGCACCGGCATCGTGACGCACCACGAGGAGGTGGTCGTGCGTCCGGGCGACGACGCCATGTACCGCTACCCGATCGTCTACATGAATGGCCACGGGACCGTGAACTTCTCCGACGAGGAAGCCCGATTCCTGCGCGAATGGATGCTGAACGGGGGTTTCCTGTGGGCCGACGACAATTACGGCATGGATCGCTCGTTCCGGCGTGAGGTGAAGAAGATCTTCCCCGACCGGGAGCTGGTGGAGCTGCCCAACGACCACGAAATCTACACCTGCTTCTACACGCTTCCCGGCCTGCCGAAGGTGCACGAGCACGACAAGAAGCCGCCGCAGAGCCTGGTCGTCACCGATCGTGGCCGCATCGTGCTGCTGTACACGTACGAATCCGACATCGGAGACGGCCTCGAGGACCCCGACGTGCACAGGGATCCACCCGAGAGGCGCGAAGCGGCCATGCGCATGGCCATCAACGTTTTGTACTACGCGCTCACCCATTGATTGACGGTGGACGCGCTATGTTCGGCTCGAGAGCGCCAGGTCGACGACCCGAGGAGAGATCGATGGCTGCAGAAGACTCGACACAGAGGCTCGAGAAGCGTGGCAAACTCCTGATCTCGCTCCTGCGCCGAAGCAAACGCGAGCATCAGCGCAACATCATCGTCTGGGGCGGATTGCGCCTGCTGTCGACGGTCGCGCTCGGGGCTCTCGTTCTCCTGCTCGTCTCGCTCCTGGCCCCGATCCTGCCGCGGCCGCTGGGCCTGGCCCTGGCAGCGGTCGCCTGGGTGGGGATCGCCTGGCTCGTGTGGACCTGCTGGTTGCGGCCGCTGCGCGCCGTGCCCAACCTGTCGGTCTTCTCGCGCCTGGTCGAGGAGCGCCGCGACTTCCGGGACATGCTGCGCGCGGCGTTGGAGTTCAGCGAGCGTGGGACTCCCTCGGGCGGCTCGGCGGACCTCGCAGCCACCACCGTCGATCGCGCCTACGACGAGGCGCGCAAGCTCGACCTCACGTCGCTCTTCCAGTTCCCCAGTAAGCGGCGCGATGCAGCGATCCTGTTCGGCACGGCAAGCGTCTTCGTTCTGCTGGCGCTTCTGGTTCCAGCAGCGCCACAGCGCCTCGTGCAGGGCTTGGCGTTTGCGTATCCCTCTCCCGCGTCGATCGTTTACGGCGATCTCGAGGTTGCCGACGGCAACTTCGATGTGCTGGCGGGAGAGGATGTCGTGGTGCGCGTTCTCGACCACGGACCGCTGGCTCCGGAGATGCTCCTGCGCTTCAACGACACCGGCGATCTCTGGAAGATGCGACGCCTCGAGCCGCGCGGCGCGGCGGCGCCGTGGGTCTACGAGTTCCGTTTCGAGAACATCCGCGATCACACGTCGTACCGGTTCGAGAGCGGCAAGCGCCACACGGAAGATTTCCGCATCACGGTGGTGCAGCGTCCCATCGTCCATCGCTTCAGCTTGAAGCTCGTGCCGCCCGAGTACACGCGCCGTGAGCCGATGCTCCTCGAAGAGGGGCGCGGCGACGCCATCGCGCTCTTCGGGACGCGGATCGAGATCGAGGGAACGGCCTCGAACGCGCTGGTGGATGGCTACGTCGTCCCGGAGAAGGACGAGGCCGCCAAACGCACGCTCGAGCAACCGCAGCAGCTGCAGGTGGAGGGCAGCCGTTTCAGCACCGCGTTCACGCTGCGCAGCGACCTGCGCTACCACTTCGAGGTGACGGATCGGCTCGGGCACACGAACGCGGATCCGGTGACCTATCAGATCAGCGTCATCGAGGACAGCCCCCCCTACGTGGAGCTGCGCGAGCCGCAGGGGGACGCGACGATCCCGAAGTCACTCGAAGTCCCGCTCGTCATCTACGCCTCCGACGATTTCGGTGTGTCGCGCATGACGGTCGTCTACAAGCACGAGCGCGACGGAGAGGACCTCGGCAACCCGGAGCGTCGCGCCAACATGCAGCTGCATGGCAAGACGGCGGTCGATCCCGAGGGCAAGCCGCTCGGGCGTGAGCCCGCACCCGAGCTGATCAAGACCTTCCGCTGGAACCTCAAGGAGATCGGGCTCTACCCGGGCGACTACGTCTCCTTCTACATCGAGGTGGAGGACAACGACGAGTTCTCCGGCCACAAGACCGCGCGCACCCCGACGTACCGTTTGCGCCTGCCGACGCTCGGCGAGCTCTACGCCGAGATCCAGGATCGTGACGACCACCGCATGGCGGAGCTCGACGAGGTGCTGGAGAAGGGCGAGGAGGTGCGCGAGAAGTTCGAGAAACTGGCGCGCGAGCTCAAGAAGCACCCGGAGATGGATTGGAAGAAAGAAGAGGAGGTCCAGCGCGCCCTCGAGAAGCAGCGCGAGCTGGCCGAGAAAGTGAGCGAGATCGCGGAAGAGCTGCAGCGCGAGGTCGAGAAGATGGAGGAGCAGCAGCTCGTCAGCTCCGAGATCGCCGAGAAGATGGAGGAGATCCGCAAGCTGATGGAGCAGGTGGAGGACGAGGCACTGCGCGAGTACATGGAGCGCCTGCAGGAGGCGATGAAGCAGATCTCTCCCGAAGAGATGCAACGCGCCATGGAGAAGATGGAGCTCACGCAGGAGGAGTTCCTGAAGCGACTCGAGCGCACCAAGGCCCTGCTCGAGCAGCTGAAACGCGAGCAGGAGCTCGACGCGCTCGTCGAGCGCGCGGCCGAGCTGCTGGAGAGGCAGGAGGATCTCACCGATCGCACGCTCGAGCTCCAGGGGGAGATGGAGCAGGAGCAAGCGGAAGCGGGCGACGAGGAGCAGGAGGGGGAGGGGGAGAAACGCGAAGGGCAGGAGGAGCCGAGCAAGGAGTCGCAAGAGGAGTCGGAGCGCCTCGGCAACGAGCAGGAGCAGCTGTCGAAGGAGATGGAGCAGCTGCAGGAGGAGCTGGCGGAGCTGACGCAGCAGATGCAGGAGGCGAAGCGGCCGGAGCTCGACGACGTCAACGAGAGCATGCAGCAGCAGCAGCCGTCGGAGCCGATGGAAGAGGCTGCGGAGCAGCTGCAACAGATGCAACCACAGGATGCCCAGCAGAGCCAGCAGGAAGCGGAGCGTCGCCTGCGCGCGCTGTACGAGGAGCTGATGAACGCCCAGATGGCGATGTCGCAGAACATGGACGCCGAGGTCGCGCAGGCGCTGCAGGAGGCCGCGCGGCAGTCGCTCGACGTCTCCTTCCGCCAGGAGCACCTGACGCGCAAGGCGGCTCCGGTGGGCGACTACGAGCGCACCGGCGACCTGGCGCGCTCGCAGCAGGCGCTGCGCTCCGCGACCGGCAACGTCGTGCAGGGGCTCGACGACCTCGGCCAGAAGTCGATGCAGGTTCCGGAGCACATCGCGGCGCTCCTGGGGCAATCGATCCTCAAGATGGAAGAGGCGATCGACGCCTACGAGAAGGGCAACGCGCTCGCGGGTCGCATCCACGGCCAGGATGCCTACGCCGATCTGAACCGCGTCGTCATCGAGCTCAATCGCTCTTCCAAAGCGTGCCAGAGCGGTGGCGGCGGCATGTCGTCGCGCCAGCGCATGGACCAGATGACGCAGCGGCAGGAATCACTGAACGACGCCACGCGCCAGTTCCATCAGCGTCTGCCCAACCCGCAGCAGATGTCGCCGGAGGAGCGCGAGGCGATGGCGCGACTCCTCGGTGAGCAACGCGCGATCCAGCAGGAGTTGCAGGACATCGAGCGCCAGGCACGCGAGCAGCGCGACCTGCTCGGACGCATGGACAAGATGCTCGAGGAGATGAAGGAAGTCGTCGAGGACATGGAGAGCGAGGCACTCAGCGACGAGACGATGCGGGTGCAGGAACGCATCCTGTCGCGCATGCTGCAGGCGCGCCGATCGCTGCACAAGCGCGACTACAACAAGCAACGCGAGAGCCGTACGGCCGAGGAGCTCTTCAGTGAGGGGGGCGGCCCACTCGACGAGGACGACCAGCTCTCCAAGCTGCGGCGCGACATCCTGCGTGCGCTGGAGTCCGGGACCCCGGAGGAGTACCAGGAGCTGGTGAGGCTCTACTTCCGCGCCATCGCCGAGGCTGAAGAGAAGGAGGTCCCGTGAGGCACGCCATCGCGAACGCACGTGGATCCCTCCCGGCACTCGTCACCGTCGTCCTGCTCCTGGCGACCGGCTTGGCACACGACGTCCAGGCGCAAAGCGGCGCGGCGGACGCCACCACCCCCTTCGATGACCAGCTGCACGCGGGCATGCTCGAGCTGCGTCGGCTCGAGCGCATGAACGATCGCGCCGGCGCCATCCGCGTCGGCGAGCAGCTGCTGCGCGAGTATCCCGATCACCCGCGGGTGGAGGAGGCGCTCCTGCACCTCTACCGGCTGGAGCGGCGTGACCAGCAGTTGATCGCGTTGCTGGCGCGTCGCGTCGAGCGCAACGCCGGCAGCCCCGAGATCCTGCGCGAAGCGCGCGAGCTGGGCACCTACCTCCTGGCGCACAAGCGACACTCGGAGGCGCTGGCCATGATGCAGCGCGTCATCGCGGCGAACCCGCTGGACGAGACGCGCTACCGCATGGCGGCAGTGCTGCTTCGGAGCCACCGGCATCTCGACCTGGCGATCGAGATCTACCGCCAGGGACGCCGCGCCACCGGGCGCGAGATCCTCTTCGCGGCCGAGCTCGCGCAGCTCGAGGAGGCGCGCGGCAACTACTCCGCCGCCATCGGCGAGTACCTGCTCCTCGTCATGGATCCAGATCGGCGACCGCGGGCCCGGCGCAAGATCATTCGTCTGCTCGAGCGCGCCGACGACCCGGCCGAGGTCCTTCGGCGCGTCGACGATCTGCGCCGCAAGCATCCCAGGAGCGCCGCGGTGCAGGATATTGCGGCCACCGCCTACCTGCAGAGCGGCCGGCTCGAGGATGCATACGATGCAGCGCGCGCAGCCGACCGCTACGCCGACGACCAGGGGGAGCACCTGCTGGAGTTCGGGCGCCTGGCGCTGCAGACGGCCGAGGGGCAGGCGGTCGACCTGGAGCGCGCCCGCCTCGGAGTGCGCGTGCTCGAGCGCCTGCCGAAGGCGCATCCGAAGAGCAACCTGATCCCGGAGTCGGCGCGCCTGCTGGCGGAGGGCCTGGTCGCGGTGGCGCGACAGGTGGAGGATGAGCCCACACGCACGGAACTGTTGGAGTCCGCAGTGGAGTCGCTCGACACGACCGTCGGCGAGCCGCGCTTCGTCGCTCTGCAGAGCGACGCGTTGGCTTTGAAGGCGATGATTCTCTTCGAGGACCTGGAGCGACCGGAAGCGGCGCTTGCAACCTTCGAGCGGCTGGTGGAGCACCAACGCGTCCAGAACGAGTCGGACCACATGGTGCGGGTGCAGATGGGATTGTGCCTCGCAGCTCTCGACCGCTTCGACGAGGCGCGCAGCGTTCTCGAGGAGGTTGCGGACTCCGGCTCGGAGCCGCCGCCCGAGCTCCAGATGCAGCCGCAACCGAACCCGCGCCGCCCACACCGGAAGAAGCAGGTGACGCCGGAGACGGTGGGGCGGTCGCGTGCGCGCTACCATCTCGCGGAGCTCGATCTCGTCGAGGGCAAGTTCGACCAGGCGATCGACGGCTTCGCGGCGCTGGCGGAGGAGGCGCCGGAGGATCGGCTTGCCAACGACTGCCTCGATCTGGCGCTGTTGTTGAACGAGGCTTCCCTCGACCCGACGCCCGACGCGCGCGCTCGCTTCAGCTCCTACCGAGGCTCGCTTCTGCGGCGCAATCCGCAGGCGGCGCGTGCCGAGCTCGAGAAGCTGGTGGCGGAGCACAGCGAGTCCACGCTGCATCCGATCGCGTTGTTCGAGCTCGCCTCGACATTCGACGCGGAGGGGAAGTTCGATCTGGCGCTGCAGCAGTACGACAAGCTCGTCGAGCTGCACGCCGAACACCGCCTGGCAGCGCGCGCGCTCGAGGCGATCGGCGACGTCCATCTCGACAAGCTCGGCCAGCCGGAGGAAGCGATCGCGAGCTACGAGCGTGTCCTGCTCGACTATCCGGACGACCTGTTCCTGGACGACGTGCGCAAGAAGCTACTGACCGCCCGACGGGCGCTGAAGGAGGAGGATGATGCCACGCCCTGATTCCGCATCCCGCAACACCATCCGGCAGCGCGTGGCACGCGTCGCCCTCGTCTTCATGACTCTGAGCGTCGCAGCGCTGCCGGCGGCGGCGGCGGAGTACATGCTGATTCCGATGGACCTCAAGCAGACCAACCACCTGAAGGCGTACGGTCTCGCGTACCACATGCTGACGCAGGGGATCGATGTGGAGTGGCTGCTGAACTACCGCGGCGGCTCCTTCCTGGCGCGGCGCAACGCCGAGATGGAGCTGGAGTCGCGCGTGCGCGGCGTCCTCTTCACGGTCGTGGGCTCGACCGAGGTGGCGCGGATCAAAGCGGAGGTGGAGCGCGAGAACATGGAGGTGGTGCTGCTGGAGAAGGCGCCGCGGCTCGCCGTCTACACGCCGCCGAACGCGCAGCCGTGGGACGATGCCGTGACGCTGGCGCTCGACTACGCCGAGGTGCCGTTCGACAAGGTGTACGACCGCGAGGTGCTCGACGGCGACCTCGACCAGTACGACTGGCTACACCTGCACCACGAGGATTTCACGGGGCAGTTCGGCAAGTTCTACGCCAGCTATCGGTTCGCCGCCTGGTACCAGCACGACGTCGAGGTGAACGAGCGGCTGGCGCGCGAGCTCGGATTTACGAAGGTCTCCGATCTGAAGAAGGCGGTCGCGAGCACCATCCGCGTCTACGTCGAGTCGGGCGGCTTCCTGTTTGCGATGTGCTCCGCCACAGATACGATCGACATCGCTCTGGCTGCGGCGGGCGTGGACGTCGTCGCGCGCGAGTTCGATCACGACGGCGTCACCCCGGGCGCCCAGAGCAAGCTGCAGTTCGAGCACAGCTTCGCCTTCGAGAACTTCTCGCTCGAGATGAATCCGCTCGTGTACGAGTTCTCCAACATCGACACGAGCAACTACGCGCGCCTCCGCGGCCCCGAGGCGGATTACTTCACGCTCTTCGAGTTCGCGGCCAAGCATGACCCCGTCCCGGCGATGCTGACACAGTGTCATGTCAACGTGATCAACGGCTTCCTCGGTCAGACCACCGGCTTCCGCCAGGGGCTGGTCAAGAAGTCGGTCGTTTTGCTCGCCAAGGTGGAGGGGAGCGAAGAGGTCAAGTACCTGCACGGCAACGCGGGCCGCGGCACGTTCACGTTCTACGGGGGCCACGACCCGGAGGACTACCAGCACGCGGTCGGCGATCCACCGACCCGGCTCGAGCTCCACGTCAACTCGCCCGGCTACCGGCTCATCCTCAACAACATCCTCTTCCCGGCGGCACGCAAGAAGGAGCAGAAGACCTGATCACCACGCCTCGAGGCCCGGCCCGTGCCGAGTGTATGGAAAGGGTCGGGTGCGCCTCGTGTGAGCCGTTGATTGTCTGGATTGGACGTCGGCCGACAAGGAACTGGGCAATCGCGCGGAATTCCATGACTGGAGCGGGTTTCGGCGCGATCGAAACCCATCCACCCCTTGACACCATTCGATTGTTCAATGGATGATTCTCGAGTCACTTGGGGTGAAGGGATCCCGAGACGCTACACCCGGAGTCGGGTTTGAGTATCAGGGGGAGGTGAGTCGCTCCGGCTGCAGCGATTGGCACGGTGGGGTCGGGGCTGACAATGGAGACGAACGAGTTTCCGCTCTGCAAGAAGTGCGACAACGGGGTCCTGCTTCCGCTGTCCGACTATGGGCGCGAGGGCGCGCCGATTACCTACAAGGCCTGGGTCTGCAACAACCCCGGTTGCGGCTTCAACATCCGAATCGACAACGGTGAGATCAGCTTCGGCCGGCCGCTCGGTCAGTCGTTGAAGTAGGCGGTCCACGCCACGTGCGGCGACCCGAGAGGAGAAGCGATCTCTCGGGTCCGATCTCGAATCTGTCGCTCCTCTTCCAGGTCGACGCAAGCGTCGGTGATCGCGAGATCACCGCGCCGGGTCCTCCGGTCGGGGCTCTTCCGCGTTCGCCGGGAGGCGCTGCGGTGTGGGGCCGGGCTGCAGAAGGCGGAACCCGAGCAGAAGTCCGACGGCACCCAGCCCCAGGATCGCGGGCCGGGTCACGAACGCCTCGATCTCACCCGTCGCCACGTCCCCCGTCTGCAGCAGCTCGACGTACGCCACCAGGTTGAACAGGGCGTGTGCGATCCAGGCGGCCAGCAGCGACCCGGTGCGGAGCACGATCAAGCCGAGCACGATGCCGAGAATGAAGATCGGCAGCAGCGCCCACGGCTGGAAGTGCACCGCCGCGAAGAGGAGCGCGACCAGAACGACGGCCAGAAGCGGCGGCATGTGGCGCCGCAGGACGCCCAGGAGCAGCACTCGAAAAACCACCTCTTCCCCCAGCGGCGCCAGGATGACGAGCGCGAGCACGCCGCCCACGAGCTCGGAGGTGTTGGTCGGGATGATGCCGCGGTAGAAATCGAAGTAGATCAGATCCGGCTCCACGAGGCGCAGATTGAGGGCGCTCCCGGCGTAGGCCAGCGGCAGCGTGCCGGCGCTCAACAGGAGAACGCCGAGAAGCTGGCGCCCGTCCAGGCGGCGGAGCCAGAGCTCTTTCGCGAGGGGCAGTCCCAGGCGCCTCAGCAGCAACGACAACGGCAGCAGAATGCCCAGGACGGGAGCGACCACCAGGCCCCAGATCGTCCCGCCCCGGCCGGTGAATGAGAGCAGGGCGCTCAGAAGCTGGTACAGGAAGAGGAGTCCGCCGGCGAGGAGCAGAGTCCACAGCCCCAGCAGGTCGTACAGTTCGAACGAGCGCCGCTCGACAGGCTCGTGGAGTTCAGGGTCCGTCATCCTCGCGGCAGTATCGCAGCCCGCACTCGCCAGCCGCAATCGACGTCGGCGCGTCCGGTTGACCGTCGTTTCGCCGCGCCACTACTGTCCGGTCGGGGATTCCTTTCGTGTCAACCGTGTGGCGCCCGAGGTGCGACGTGAAGCTGGTGACCGCCAAGCAGATGCAGGAGATCGACCGCCGCACGATCGATGGCGGTCTGGTCCCCGCGCTCGAGCTCATGGAGAACGCGGGGCATGCGACTGCGCGGGAAGCGTCGCAGCTTCTCGCGGATCCGCGCGGCGCACGCGTAGAGATCGTGTGCGGCAAGGGGAACAACGCGGGCGATGGGCTCGTCGTCGCGCGCCTGCTCGCAGCGGCGGGTGCCGAGGTGTGCGTCCACATGACCCACCCGGCGGCGGAGCTCAGCCCCGACGCACGCGAGAACTTCGCGCGCCTACCGTCCGGCGTCGAGGCGATGCAGGTCCCCGACTCGCTTCCGGACCCGGGCGCGACCGACTCCCCCTTGGCGCGTCCGCGACTGGATGCTGGCCCGATGGCGATGTCCGCGCCCGGCGACGCATGCGCCCGTTTGGCGCACCACCTGCGCGGCGCCGACCTGTGCGTCGACGCGCTCCTCGGCACGGGTGTCGAGCGACGGCTGACGGGTCGGCTCGCAAGCCTGGTGAACTGGATCAATCGCTGCAGCGTGCGCACCCTCTCGGTCGACGTCCCCTCCGGCATCGATGCCACGAGCGGCGAGGTTCTCGGCACAGCAGTCTGGGCCGATCTCACGGTCACGTTCGGCTTGCCGAAGCTCGGGCTCGCTCTGCACCCGGGGCGCGAGCGCGCCGGTCGACTCGTCGTGGCGGAGATCGGCTTTCCCGATTCCGTCGTGGAGCAGACGCACAGCGTCTGGTCCTGGGTCGATGCGGAGTGCGCGCGCAGCTTGCTCCCGCGACTTGCACCCGATGCGCACAAGTACTCGCGCGGCTGTGTCGTCGTGATCGCCGGCAGTCGCGGTTTTCCCGGCGCCGCCGCGCTCGCCGCCGAGGCTGCGCTGCGTGCCGGAGCCGGGATGGTGCATCTGGTTGCGCCACGCTCGATCCACGACATCCTCGAGACGCAGCTGCGCGAAGTGATCGTGCACCCCGCGCCAGAAGATGAATCTGGGTCTGCCGCGGCGCCCACGCTGGAGCTCATCGAGCCGCTCCTGCCGCGCGCCGATGCCGTCGCCATCGGACCCGGTGTCGGCGGTGCCGCGAGCACGCGCGCCTGGATCGGCGACCTCCTGAAGAAGCTGCCGTGCCCCGCCGTGGTCGACGCCGACGCCGTTCTGGCCCTGCCGGAGCCTCCCCACCCGGCGCCGCGCCTCGTCACACCCCATGCCGGCGAGCTGAGCCGGTGGCTCGGAGTCGCGGGTGCGAAGGTCGCAGAGGCGTACATCGACATCGCGGCGGACACCGCTCGCCAGCGTGACGCGGTGGTGGTCGCCAAAGGGGCGCCCACCGTGGTCCTCAGCCCGGCCGGCGAGCGCCGCGTGAATGGGAGCGGGAATCCGGGTCTGGCGACGGCCGGCTCGGGCGACGTCCTCACGGGCCTCATCGGCGCGCTCGTCGCGCAGGGTCTCGCAGCCACCGATGCGGCGTCTCTGGGCGTTTTCCTGCACGGGCGGGCTGCAGACCTCGCGAGCCGCGATTCCTCCCCGCGCAGCCTCGTTGCGGGCGACATCCTGCGGTTCATCGGCCGCGCCTACGCTTCACTCGAAGCCTGACACGCAGCCTGACACGAGCCATGACACCAACTGCCAAGCACTGCCATTGTAGCAGTGAGCCCGGGACGGTCGTTGCGGCGGTATTCCGGTAACAAGCTGTCAAAAATGATTTTAAGACCTAAGCTCAATGTCTGGCACGCTCCTGGCAATCCTCCTGGTCCGAGATCGCGAGAATCGAAGCATGCTGCCAGGTTGGCAGATGGAGAGAATCGCGAGTCCCGAGCCCGGATCGACCCCGGGTTCATGAAGGAGGTTGGGAGATGGCACTCGTTCGCTGGAGACCAAGAAACGACTCCTTCTTCCTGGATCCGTTTTTTGCCCGGTTCGACGAGCTCTTTCGTGACTGGCCCGCCGAGGACACCAGCACGCGGAGCTGGCATCCGGCGCTGGATCTGGAAGAGGAGAAGGAACGACTCGTCGCACGTCTGGAGCTTCCCGGCGTCGATCCGAAGCAGGTCGAGATCAACCTGCAGGGCGACATGCTGACGGTGCGTGGCGAGCGCAAGGATGAGCGCGAAAGCAAAGAGGGCACGGTGCTGAAGCGTGAGCAGGTCTACGGCTCCTTCCAGCGCAGCGTGCAGCTTCCCTACCGCGTGCAGGCGGACCAGGTGAAGGCGGAGTACAAGAATGGCGTCATGACGATCCTGTTGCCGAAGGCGGAGGAGTACGTCGGACGACAGATCCAAGTCGAGGTCAAGTAACCGGTCGCGGAGTCGACCACTCGGAGGTGCAACATGCTCGTGCGATGGACGCGCCCGATCCCGTTCGATCAGGAGGACCACACCCGGACGCTCGCTCCGGCGGTCGACATCCTGGACGATGGAGAGAGCTACAACATCGTGATGGATCTACCCGGTGTGAAAAGCGAGGACCTGAAGCTCGATCTCGAGCACCAGAGCTTGACGATTCACGCCACGCGTCAAGGCTACAACGGCAAGACGCGGATGCTCCACAGGGGCCGCCGCGGCGAAGGAGAGTTCGAACGGCGCTTCAGGATCGGCGAAGACGTGGATCGCGACAAGGTGTCGGCGCGGCTCGAGGATGGAGTCCTGACGATCACGCTCCCGCGTCGTGCCGAGGATCGCAAGCGCCGCATCGAGATCGAGGTGCAGTAGGGCGCAGAAGCCAGGAGGGAGCCCGCAGCGAGGGAGCGCAAGAAGGGTCCTGCAGAAGGGGGTCGCAGTTGCGACCCCCTTCGGTGTCTTTCGCACGCCCACGCTCGCACGCAAACATCCTGTCAGCCGCGCTCCCGCCAGCCCGTCACGCTTCGCGCAGGCGCCCCTCGTCCCAACGGAGTGCACGCGCGCGCAGCGGTTGTCGCAGCAGCCGGCGCGCGACGCGCTCGAACTCCGATGCACTCCCCGTCGTACAGAACTCGTGCGCCGCGGTTGCGCCCGGGCTCGCTGCGACGACGCGCCCCACCTGGCGCGCGACCGCCGGGGCCGGGTCGATCACCTGCACGTGGGGTCCCACGATCTGTTGAATGCGCCTGCGGGCGAAAGGGTAGTGCGTGCACGCCAGGACGATGGTGTCGGCGTGCGCATCGAGAGCCGACTGCAGGCAACGGTGCAGGAGTGGATCGAGCACTTTCCCCTCCGTGTCGCCCGTTTCGATCTGCTCCACCAGGCCGGGACAGGGTTGGCGAATGACTTGCGCGTTGGCTGCGAAGCGATCGACGGTCGCCGCAAAGAGCTCCCCATCGAGCGTCGCGGGGGTGGCGAGGACGGCGATCACCTTGGCGCGCGAACTGAAGGCAGCGGGCTTGACCGCGGGTTCCATGCCGACGAAACGCAGGTGTGGGAACTCGGCGCGCAACGGGCGCAGCGCCACGGCGGAAGCGGTGTTGCACGCGACCACGATGGCGCTGCAGGCGTTGTCGGCCAGGTAGCGCACGATGCCGCGCGCGTGCTCGAGGATGGCAGCTGCCGAACGCGAGCCGTAGGGGATGTGGGCTTGGTCGGCGACGTAGCACGTCTCGAGCGTGGGGTGCTGGTGCACGATCTCGCGCCATACGCTCAGCCCACCCACTCCGGAGTCGAAGATGCCGACACGCCGCCCCACACCGCACCTCCTGCAACTGCACCGGCCGCCATGATCGTAAGACGCCGGATCGGTGGAGTCAAAAAGTGCAGGGCGGGCTGGAGTGTGCGCGGGGCTTGACCGCAGGCGGATCGGGTGCTCCCCTCGCACCAGGCCGTGCGATCGCAGAGCGAGGCTGGAGCTTGGATGTCGTCCACGTCATCAACAACCTTCCCTTCGGGGGCGCCGAGCGCTTTTTGTTGCAGCTTGCTCCAGCTCAGGCGCGACTCGGGTGCAGTGTGCATGTCGTGACCCTGGTCGACCGCAACCCGCTGGCGACGAGTCTGGCGGACAGCGTCACGTACCGCTGTCTCGGTCGCGAGCGCCTCAACGACCCGCGGCTCGCCGTCGACCTGACCTCGTTGCTGCGCCAGCTCGGCCCCGACGTCGTTCACACGCATCTCTTCTACGCCGATTTTTTTGGCCGCACGGCGGCACGGCTCGCCAGTGTTCCCAGGATCGTGAGCACCGAGCACAGCACGGAACGCGGTCCCCTCAGCGGCCGGCGGCGTGCAGCCATGCGTTGGAGCGCGAAGTTCGCACACCGGATCGTCGCCGTTTCGGAGGCGGCGCGCCGCGGCGCGGTGGAACGTCTCGCACTTCCGGAATCACGCTTCGTCGTCATTCCGAACGGCATCGACCTGGCTCCGTGGGGTACCGTGGAGCCGCTGGCACGCGACGCATTGCGCCTCGCACCGGACGCGATCGTGGCGGGCTTCGTGGGACGCTTGGTCGAATCGAAGGGGATCGAGACGCTTCTGCGCGCCCTGGCTGCCGTTGCGAATCCGCGCCTGGTCCTGCTGCTGGTGGGGGATGGGCCCGAGCGGCAGCGGCTGCAGCAGGTGGCGCTCCAGCTGCAGCTGGGCGATCGGGTGCGCTGGCTCGGCTACCGGCACGACGTTCCCAGCTTGCTCAAGAGCTTCGACCTTTTCCTCCTGCCGTCGTGGTGGGAGGGCCACGCCATCTCCTTGCTCGAGGCGATGGCTGCCGGGTGTGCCTGCGTCGTGAGCGCCATCCCGGAGCTCGTGGACACGCTCGGCGACGCCGGTCGCCACGTCCGCCCCGGAGATGCGGACGCGCTCGCCGCGAGCCTGCGGGAGTTGTCCGCTTCCGCATCGCTGCGCCAGGAGCTCGGACGGCGGGCGCTGCAGCAGGTGAGACGATTCTCGATCGAGTCCGCCGCGTCGCGCTACGTCTCGCTATACAATGAGCTCGTCGTGGGCGCGGGATCGTGACGCACCAGCATGCGGGGCGAAACCTCATGGCAGCATCAGCGCGACGTCGTTTCCTCCAGAGAAGCACGCTGCTTCTTCTCTGCGTTCTTGCCGCGAGTTCCGTGACGAGCGCCGAGGATCCGACGACCTCGCTCGACTCACTCATTGCGGATGCGGTGCGCCTCGTCGGCGAGCGCTACTCGCAGCCGATCGGCCGTGTGGTGGAGCGCCGACGCGGGCGCGTCTTCGTCGTCGTCCATGGCGAGCCGCCGCGCTCGGGTGTCCGCCTGCTGGGGATGCGTCCGATCCCGGGTGCACCGCCTGGGCGCGAGCGCTTGATCGCCAAGCTGCAGGTGCAGCGGACGACGCAGGGGCTGGTCGAGTGCAAGGAGGTGGAGCGCAGCGGACGAGAGCACGTCGAGAAGGATGACATCGTGCGTGTTCAGGGCAATCCGCAGCGTCTGCTCCTCGCTCCCTGCGTCGCGCTCGTCGATCTCGCTCCGGTCGTCACCCAGGTCATCGGCGAGAAGCTCCGCGCTGCCATCTTGGGACGCATGGACGTCGAGTTGGTCGGGGAACGTGAGCTCGAAGCGCGTGCCGAGCGGGCCTACTGGTCGGGAAGCGTTCAGGAGTTTCTCGGCCGCCTCGATGGCGTCGACGAGGTTCTCTTTCCGGTGCTTCTGCAAACGGCGGGACGCGTGCTCCTCAACCTCGAGTACTACTCGGTCGAGCGCGGTCGCGCGGTGCAGATCGACGTTGCGGTGGTGGACACCGACGCCATGCTGCGCGCGTGGCTGCGCGCGGGGAATCCGCGCCGAGCCGCCCCCCCCGGTTTTCGCCTGCTGACGACCCAGGTCTTCCCCTGGAACGTGTCGGCGCTGGCAGCGTCGCCGCACGGGGGTCTGCTCGCGGCCGCACGCGACAGCATGCACTGCCTCGACTTCGACTACCCAGGGCTGCGACCGACTCAAAGCCTAGCTCTGGGAGCGCGCCAACGCAGGCGCCGCGAGCCCTACACGCTGATCCTGGTTCACGACGCCTTGGAGGGCGCTGTGCGCAACGAGCGTAGCGCCTGGATCGTGAGTGACGAGCGCCTGCCCCAGGCGCTCGTCGCCGATGGGGAGAACGGAGTGCAGCTGCAGGGCTCGCTGAGGCTCGACTCGAGCCGCGCGCTCGAGGATCTCTGGGTCGCGACGCGCGGCCCCACCCCCGTGGCGGGATCGTGGTGGCCCTCTCCCACTCGAGGTGAGCACCCGGTCGTCGAGCCGCTCTTTGCAGACGTCGATGTCGATGGGCACGTCGATCTGATGTGGAGCGATGCGCGGGGCATGCTTCACGTTCAACGCGTCGCCGTGCATCGCACGGCATCCTTCCCCGGCTTTGGCGACGTCAAGGCGGTGCAGCCGGGAAGGATCCCCGATTCGCGCGCCGTCCTGTGGCTCACCGATCCGGTCTGCTGTGGTGAGGCCGATCGTCTGCACGCGGCGCAGCTCCAGGATGCGGAGCTCCAGCTGGTGTGGAGCAGCCCACCCTTCGACGGCACGCTCGTGGCGCTCGCAAGCCACGATCTCAATGGCGATGCGGCGCTCGACCTCGTTGCCGCCGAAGCGGTGGAGGATGGCACCCGTTTCCACGTCTTTCTCGCGCTCCCGGGTGAGAGCACACCGGCGCGTGGCATGGCGCTGTCGCAGGAGGGAGCCCGATGAGAAACGCTCCATTGCGCTGCGTCGGAACGGCCGTCTTCTGCGTCGGCGCGAGCGTCGTGTTGCAGAACGCGGATCTGGTGCACGCGGGCCGGTTGCCGCGCTACGGTGGTCACCTGCGCATCGAGTTGGCCGAGCTGCCAACCGACCTCGACCCCACGCGTCTCAACGGTGACGATGCGGCGCTGGTCGCGGCGTGCGTCTACGAAGGCCTGACGCGCCAGGCTGGCGCCGGGCCGGGATTGGCGCACGGCTGGATCCACGACGAGCAGGCGCGGCGCTGGGTGTTCCACCTGCGAAGCGGCGTCCAGTTCCACGACGGCACGGCTTGCGACGCCGATGCTGTGAGCGAGTCGTTGCATCGACTCAGCGATCCTCGTGTCTCCGAGCATGCGTGGATTCTGCGCGAGCTGGTCGGGTGGGATGATTTCTCTTCCGGCGCGACGCAGCAGATCGAGGGGATCTACGTCGTCTCCGCCAACGAAATCGAGCTGCACTTCCGATCGCCGCTCCCCGATCTACCGGCTCGGCTGGCGCTTCCGGCAGCGGGGATCGCTCACTGGCAGGGGTTGGTCCCTTCGGGCACGGGTCCCTTCCGTGCCGTGGGCGCGGTGGGGAACGCTCTGCGCCTGCTGGCTTTCGATCGCCACCATCGCGGACGCCCCTACCTCGACGGCGTCGACTTCATCGCTGCGAGCGCAACCGACGACCTCGCGCTTCTCGACGGGGCCGCGCTGATGCAACGCGCCGATCCGTTGGCGCGTCCCGCCGTGGGGCAGGTGCGCGTTCGCGTCCCGACGGCGCGGCTCGGCGTGGCGCTTCTCCACCCGCGGAGCCGCGCCCTCGAGGGCATGGAGGTGCGCCGGCGCTTGGCCGAGGGATTCGATCGCGGTGTGTTCGTGCGCGCGACGTTGTCGGGGGATGGAGAAGCGGCGCTCGGTCTCGCTCCGAGTCGTAAGCGATCCACCCCGCGCATGGAGGAGGCCGAAGGCGATCTGCTGCAGCGGCCGCGCCAGCAAGTACGCATCGTGACGGCGTCGTCGGAGCCCGTCCTGCAGAAGCTGGGCGAACGCTTGCAGGTGCATCTGTTTGCCCTCGGGCTCGACGCCCGCCTCGACGTTCTCGATTCACCCCGCTACGCCGAGGCACTTCGCACTTCACGCTACGACATCGTGCTGCTCGGCTGGTCGCCGCCGTTGCCGGAGCGATCGGCCGCTGCGTTCGATGCGAGCTCGCTGGCATCAAGCGCCGACGGCGCACGGGTTCGCAGCATCCTCTCCAGCCTGGTTGCGCCCATTCTGGGGCCGCACATGCCGCCGCGTTGGCGCGATCTTCTGGAGGGACGCGAAACGGCCAGCGAGAGCGCGCTTCTCGAGAGCGGCCAGCTCATTCCGCTCATCTTCTTCCACGATCAGTGGCGCGCGGTGGATCGCGTCGTCGACGTCCACCCCTCCCATACCGATCTCGGGGTCGCGGGCGCGCACCTGCAGCCGATGCGTCCTTGAGCGCTCGCCGACGCGCATCACGCCCACAGCGACGAGTCCACGAGCGCTCACTGCTCGCTGCTCGACATGGTGCTTGCAGCTTCACTCACGAGCCAGGCGACGAGGATGGCCACGAACATGGGCCCGACGATCGCCTCGAGCGACGCCATCATGCGCGCGATCCCGGAGACCGGTGAGATGTCTCCGTATCCGAGCGTCGTCAGCGTGACGAAGCTGTAGTAGATGAAAAGCTCGCCCGGTCGAACCGCGCCGCCGGCGGAACCTTCGAGTGCGCTGCTGACCGAGAAGGAACCGGGTGAGACCTCTTCGATCAACGAGTAGATGAACGCCCACATGACGCCGATCAAGATATAGACGCACACGGCTCCAAAGATGGAGTCGAGCGTGAACGATTTGGTGTTCAGGACGCGGTCGAGGATGGTGAGCGCAATGTAGCCGAAGAAGAAGACCGTCAGCAGGTCGCTGATGATGTGCAGTGCGGTGCTGTCGTAGAGCGTGCCTAAAACGCCGCATGCGACGGCGAACAACACCGTCAGAACGCTCACGATCAAGGCGCGATGGCTGTCCGCCACCGCATAGCACGCGGCCACGAGCACGACGATGAAGGTGATGTCGATGGTCAACGCCATCAGTGGGAAGGGTCTCAAGAGCGGGTGCAACACGAAGAGAACGAGAACGAGAGTAGACAGCAAAGGAGCGAAGCGGCCCGCTTTCAGGTTGTCCATGGAGAGGACGAACTTCGGAAAGGGCATCCCGTGCAGCTCCTGCCTACGGGGCCACAGCAGCCTGCGGCTCCAGGAGTCGCACCTGCTGTCCATCGGCGATGCGGCTCACTCCTGCGGTCACAAGGAGATCGCCGTCCGCCAGACCATCCACGATCTCGAGGCCCTCCTGTGTCAGCTCACCGACGCTGACGTTGCGGCGTTGGGCGACGCCGATGCCGGCCCCCTGTGGCGCGACGACGAAAACGAAGCGACCGCCGCGATCCTCCCCCACCGCGACCGGGGGAACGTAGAAGTGCTCGCCCGACTCAGTCGTCGCGAAGGTGAAGGTGACCTCTGCCGCCATGCCGGAGCGGATGTTCGCATCCGCTTCGTCGAGGCGCGCCTTGACCGGGAACGTCGTTGCGCCGCCGGTCGTGGCGACGCCCACCTCGCGGATGCGCGCCGGGAACGAGCGACCCGGGATGGCGTCGAAACGCACGCTGACGCGATCGCCTTCGCGGATGCGCGCGATCAGCACTCCGGGGATGCCCACCTGCACCTCCGGTGTCGAGCCGGCTTCGAGGAGGGCAACCGTCTGGCCGCTTCGGACGTTCTCGTTCACTTCGACCTGGACGCTGGCGATGGCACCGGCGAGGGGTGCGGTGAGCTTGGTGTACTCGAGCTGCAGGCGCGCCAATTCGAGCTTCTTGTGCGCCGAGGTGACGGCGGCCTTCGACGACTCGGATCCAGTACGCGCAGCATCGAGATCGTTGCGTGAGGCGTTGCGGTTCTCATAGAGGGCGCGCGTGCGCTGGTAGTTCGATTCCGCGTTGCGCGCTTCCGCCTGTGCACGCTCGAGCCCGGCCTGCGCATCCTCCATCTGCAGCTCGTAGTCCTTTGGGTCGAGCTCGGCGATCGACTGGCCGGCGCGCACTTGGTCCCCCACCTTGATCGGAAGCCGCTGGATCGTCCCACCGACTTTGAAGCTCAGCGCGGTTTGCACGCTCGACTGGGCGACACCGGAGAAGGATCGCTGGCGCGTTCCTCCAGAGGCGTAGACGATCTGATAGCGCACGGGGCGGAGCGGGACATCCGGCTCCGGCGTCTCACCGCAGCCGCCCAGGGGGAGTGCGAGAAGCGCCGCGAGGAGCGGTGCCAGGAGCGGCTGGGCTGATGCGAGAGTGCGCAACGATTCTCCCCGGGGCTGAGTGCGTCGACGGCGCGGAGGTTAACAACCGGGACGGATGCGGATCAAGATACGTCAGGCGTCGGCTTCGGCACGCGATCACGCCGTAACGCTTTTCAAATCCAAACGTTGACCTCGCGTTCGGTGGTGCGGAATGGTGGCGGGCGGGGCTCGCGGCGACGCGGCGCCAAGAGCACGAGGCAGCGGCCCGCGCCGCGATGCCAGATCGGATCGGCGTGCTATCCTGTTGTGCGGAAAACAGATTCCCGTGCTGGCGGGGGGTCGATCGGGTAGACAGCCGCGGTACCCCGTGCCTACAATGGGCGTCTTGTCCTCGGCAGGGAGTACCCCGGGAGCCGCATGGACCGTGTGATCTTGAGCGGCATCCGGTGCAGCGTGCGTGTGGGTGTGACTTTGGAGGAGCGTCGGACCCCGCAGGACTGCCTCATCGATGTCGAGCTCGAGTGCGACCTCGCGCGCGCGACGCGCTCGGACGACCTGCAGGACACACTCGACTATTCGAAGGTGTTCGATCTCGTCCAGGGGCTGTGTCGCGAAGAGGAATTTGCGCTCCTCGAGAGGTTCGCTGGTCGGCTCGAAGAGGAAATCCGTCGTAGCCTGCGCTTCGATTCCTTGGCGATCCGGGTGAAGAAGCTGAATCCACCTCTGCCGGGCTCGGTCGACTACGCAGGAATCGAGATCCGCCGCAGCTGAGGAGTTGCCAGGAGAAACCGCTTGCAGATTGTCGCCAAGACAGATGTGGGTCTCGTGCGCAAGCGCAACGAAGACTACTTCGTTGTTGCGCCATCCCACGACCTCGTCGTGCTGTGCGATGGCATGGGAGGCCATCCTGGCGGTGACGTGGCCAGTCGCATGGTCGCGGAAGAGGTGGAGCGTATCGTCTCGGAGGGTGTCGACGAGTCGGTTCGATTCGATCCTGCAAACGGCGTGCAGGAGCTCGAACCCTTCGTTTCACTCCTGCATGGCGTTTTCCGCGCCGATCACAAGCTGCGTGACTACGGGCGCAAGAACCCGGAGTTTGCAGGCATGGGCACGACGCTCGTGGCCGTGCAGGAGCATGAAGGCGTCGTCTGCGTGGCCCACGTCGGGGACAGTCGCGTCTACTCCTTCAAGTCGGGAAGTCTGAATCAGGTCACGCACGATCACAGTGTGGTCGCGACGCATCCCGAATACGCGCACCTGGCTGGAATGCGCAACATCCTTACTCGCGCCATGGGTGTCGGCGACGAGCTCGAGGTGGATTTCATCATCGCGCCGGTGGAGAAGGATGAGCTCTTCCTGTTGTGCACCGACGGCTTGCACAACTACGTCGCCGAGGAGCGCATCGTGGAAATCCTCAAGTCCGAAAAGAGCCCGGAGGAACGCGCCGAAGAGCTCGTCGACGAGGCGAAGAAGGGTGGCGGCGGCGACAACGTCACGCTCTCGATCGCTTGGGTGACACAGGGGGACGCCGCCGGCCGCAACAGCATTCGCGGCGTCGTGACCGAGAACGAAACCGGCCTCAAGGTGCAGCTGGGGACCGACGCCTGAGCCCGGCGCCAGCCCTTCCAGGCCGGATCTGCACGCTTCGCGAACCACACGCCTCTACTTTTCCCGCATCTCTGGAGCCGGATTTCGCGAATTAGAGAATGGAGCGTGGAGAGTGGCTCCGACGCTCCGCGGCTGCGAGTCGGCGAACGCCGATGGAACGTCGTTCCGACACACTCGGCGATGCTCTGCGACACGGTCGACCGTACCCGCGTGATACGCCCACCGCCTGTTTGGCTGACTACCCCTATGCCACAGTGGCGCTGATCACAGCCATTGTGGCATGACAGAGGTGACAAAATTGCACTCAAAAGTGGGCAACACGCCGCGTGAGAGCCGACAGGACGGTTTTTGTGGCCCCAAGCGGGGAATTCGGGCGCTTACGAGCGTGTACTAAGGGGTGAATAGCCGTCTGCGACCTCGAGGAAACAGATCGACCATCCGGCATGGCGATTGCACATCTCCGTAACGAAGTCGCAAAACGTCTATTCACAAGGGGTTGAAGCGATGAAGTCGTCCAAGACGGTTCCGGCCTACGATACTCTGGGCATCTACCTGAAAGAGATTCGCAAGATCTCTCTCCTGACGCCCGAGGAAGAGTCGGCGCTCGCCAGGCGCGTCAAGAACGGAGATCCTGGCGCGCTGAACGAGTTGGTGCGTCGGAACCTGCGCTTCGTCGTCTCCGTGGCCAAGCAGTATTCCAAGTCCGGCGTCCCGTTCGAGGATCTGATCAACGAAGGGAACATGGGACTGATTCGCGCCGCGGAGCGCTTCGATGTCGATCGAGGCTTCCGCTTCATCTCCTATGCGGTGTGGTGGGTGCGTCAGGCGATTCTCCAGTACATCGCCGAGCACTCGCGCACGGTACGTCTACCGCTCAACAAGTCCACGCGCCTGACGAAGGTGAACAAGGCGTCGCAACGTCTCAGTCAGGAGCTCGGTCGAGACCCGACGCACGCCGAGGTGGCGAAGCGCCTGGACATGAAGCCGCGCGAAGTCGAGCAGGTGCTGAACATGCCGACGACGCAGTTCTCGATCGACGAGCCCACAGAGGGACGCGATCACGATTTCCACGTCGACACTCTAACGGACGAAACATCGGCGGGCCCGGAAGACACGACGATCGAGAGCACTCGAAACGAAGACATTGCCACGGCATTGGCGTCGCTGAACGCGCGCGAAGAGGACATCATCAAGCGCTACTTCGGGCTCGCTGGCAACGACCCGCACACGCTCGAGGAGATCGGCAAGGTGTACAAGCTCACGCGCGAGCGCGTCCGCCAGATCCGTGACCGTGCGATCTCGCGCCTGCGCACCTCGCCGCAGAGCACGGCGCTCGCAGAGTACGCCCAGTAACACCACGGCCCGTTTGTGCCCCCGAGCCATGGGACGTCGGACAGCCGACGTCCCTTCTCTTTGGCTGAACGTTCGGTGGCGTCGTCAGTAGGTTGCCAGCCACTCGGCCTGGTCGCTGACGACGTGGGTTTCGAAGCCCTGCTCCTGTAGAAAGAAGCGAATTCGCCACACCGCGCGGTCGGGGTAGCGTTGCGGCTCCGAGTCGAATGCGAGGACCGCCGCGAAAGTGCTGATCGGTGTGCCCACCTGATGCTCCATCGTAGCGGCCCACACGCGTGGGCTGTCCTGCCAGCTCGAGGGCAGCGAACGCCCGCGCACCGAGCTGGTGTCCACCTCGGCGCTCGTGACGTTGCCGTCGGAATCAACGGAGACCTCGAGAACCGAGCTCTTCGCCGGGGTCCAGTAGCTCAGCTTCCACACCCCTCCACGGTCGGGAAGCCAACCTTCGTTGCCGACCCCGACGCCATGGATGCGACACAGCACCGCATCCCGCGCCCACTCGAAGACCACCGTTTGCGCCTGCTCGTGTGCCCAGCGCGCGGCGCCCCCCGGCTTGGTGCGGTTCGGCAGCACCGGAGCGCACGCGTGCAGGGCGACGACGCAGGCGATCGTGGTCACAAGACGAACGGCTCGATTCGCGCCTGCAGACGCAGGCCCGTGGGATCGTGCAAGCATCACTTCTCCGTATCGGCAGCGCGCGCCGACCCAACCTGCTCCAAGGCGCGGCGCGCCAGCTCGTTCTCCGGATCGAGCGTGGCGACGTGACGCCAGGCTTCGAGCGCTTCCTCGAACCGTCCCGAGTCGGTGAGGAGGATCGCCAGATTCGTCCACGCCGGAACATAGCGTGGATTCGCCGCGACCGCGGCGCGAAACCCCGCCTCCGCAGCTTCGGCGTCCCCCTGTGAGGCGCGCAGCGCCGCGAGGTTGTTGTGCGCCTGCGCGTGTCCCGGAACGATCTCGATCGCGCGCCGGTACGCCTGCGCCGCGGCAGCCGTGTCGCCAAGCGCCCGGTACGTTTCACCCAGATTGTTCCAGGCCGCCTCGCGTCGCGGCTCGAGTCGCAGCGACTGCCGGTACGCCTCCACCGCCTCGACGTAGCGCCGACTGCGGCGGTAGACGTTTCCCAGGTTGTACCACGAACGGTCCAGCTCCGGCTGCTCTCGCAACAGCTCGACGAGCGTCGCGATCGCCAGGGTATCTCTGCCGGCGCGGGAGTACATGCGCGCCAGGCCGTCACGCAGCTCTGCGTCCTTCGGCGACTCGCTCAGCGCCGAGCGATACGCGTCGAGCGCAGCATCGAAGAACCCCACCTTGGCATAGCGCAGAGCATCGTGCACGAGAAGATCGCGCTGCACGTGCGGGATGTCGATGTGCAGGCGCGCGGGAGCGCTGAGCCAGAAGAGCAGCACAGCGAGGAGCACGATGAGGAGCGCCTCCTTGCGCCGGCCGGCGCTCAGGATGCCGAGGAGGCGACCCGATGCGTAGACGGAGAGGACGATGAGCCACGGCATGACGGCAACGCGGTATCGATCGGTGATGAAGAAGAGCGCAATCGACACACCGTAGACGAGCGCGCAGGCGGCCAGGAGCCCAACGCCGCGCAGGCGCCGAGCGAGCCGCGGGTCGGCCTCTCGCCTCCGGAGCCGCGCCGCCTCCCAGAGCGCGATGCATCCTCCGAGCAGCGCCATGGGGAAGATGGCGTAGCTGCTCCAGAAGGGTGCGCGGGAGATCGGAAGGCGTTCCGCCTCGACGGCGTAGCTTTCCACCTGCGGGATCGAGAAGCGGTTCCAGAACAGGAGGAGCTTCCAGGCGAAGAGGTTTGCAGTGCCACCGGGGTGCGCGCGAACCCAGTCGAGCGTCTTGTGCAGCCAGAAGCGCGAGGCTTCGCTCGCGGTGACCGGACGCCCCGTTTCGCGCTGGACGAAGCGCAGCGCGAGCGGGTCACCCGCGAGATCGAGCCCTTCCGGCAGCACGAAGATGCCCGTCGCCTCCGGGCCGTTGCCGAGATAGAGATTGAAGCCGGCGTTGGCCGTCAAAAGCAGCGGTTGCCGCGCGTTGGCGAGGTTGTACAGAAGAAGAGGCGAGACGACGAGCGTGCAGCCAGCGAGGAGCAGACCGACCTGGCGCATGCCGCGCGGGCCGTGCGCGCGAAACCAAACGGCCAGCGGCAGGAGCAGAAGCAGGTTGCTGCCGCGGCCGAGCGTCGCGAGGCCGAGGAGTGCGCCGGTGAGAACGGCGTGCAGCCGGCTCTCGGGGCCGCGCAGCGCGAAGAAAGATGCACCGAGCAGTGCGAGGAGGATCATCCATTCGACCAGGAACAGCGACTCGAAGAAGAGAGTCGGCGCAAAGCTCGCAACCGCCAGACCTGCGATCAGTGCGAGCGTGGCACGCATCAGTCGACGCGCGAGAGCGAACGTCATCGGCGCGGCCAAGCCTCCGAGCGCAAGCTGCACGGCGTACGCACCGATTGGTGACTCGCCGGTGATGCGGAACAGGATGCTGAGAAACCATGGATACAGGGGCGTCATGAACCAGGAGTCGGTCGGGTTCGGAACCCCGCGCACGAGGTTCCAGGCCTCCGCATGGTAGTACGCCTCGTCCATGAGAAAGACGTGCGCCAGCAACGTCTCGCGGAAGGCGTCGAGGTGCACGGCACGCAGGGCCAACGCGATCAGGTACAGAGTGATTGCAGCCACACGCCCGTGAGTCGAGATCAGCGCGTCGAGCCGCTGGACTTGCCGTGCCCACGCGGCCGTCCATGTGCCGGCGTCGGCCGGACGCGAAGGGGGTGGCATCTGCTTGCTCTTGGGCATGCGTGCAGCGGGCCTCCGTGATCACCATCCGGGCGTTCGGCGAGCTGGGACGCTTCTCGACGACGCTCCTCGATCCCAGGTGAGCTTCCCTCACCCGAGCGTGCCCGTACGCAAAGCACCTGCTGGGATCGGAACCCACGATCCGAGAAGCACAGTAACACGCGGAAACGCAGACGTCGGTTGGCGCGGTGTTCAGGCCGCGGTTTCACCCATCGCGTGGCTCGGGTATCATGACGCCTGTCGCTGGACAGTGCCCGGCGCGAGCTCGCAGGCAGACGAAACGGTGCTCCATGGAAGAGATTTTTCTAAGTGGCGACCAGTTCATCCTGGTCAGCTTGCTCATCGAGGTCGGCTTCATGGCCAGCCTTGCGAGCTTGCTGATCACCACGCGCTTCTACCAGCGTCTACTGCGCGAGGAGAATCGTCGCACACGCGACCAGTTGATCTTCGCGCTCTCCTTTGGCCTCTGTCTTGCGCTCGCTGTCGGTCTCCGCTTTCTCATCGGCTACTCCGGCATGGACCTGAGTCTGCCGGGGGCGCTGCTCGCGGGTTTGCTGGGCGGCCCGCTGGCAGGAGCGATCGTCGGCTTCCTGGTGGGCGGCGCCGGCTTGACGCACGGGGAGTGGCTTGCGCTGCCATTCGGACTTCTGTACGGGCTCGTGGGCGGAGCGATTTCTCGTTTCCCGGGAAGTCGCAGGGGCTTGTGGGAATACTCCCCCTTTCCACACGTCAACCTGTGGAAGTTCGTGACGGCGCGCAAGTCGAAGGATGTCGTCCCCGTCATCATCAGTGCCGTTTGCGTCGGCCTCTCGATCGCGCGCCACTTCACCAGCAAGAAGTTCGGCCCCGACATTCTGTGGAGCTTCCACCCGCAGCACAGCTACGTTCTGGCGCTGACGTGGGTGGCGAGCCTCGTGACCCTGGGAGTGCCGCTTCGCCTCTGGAACAACACACGGCTCGAGATGTTGCTGAAGTCGCAGGAGAGCCTGGCCGTGCGTGCGCGGCTCGACGCCCTGACGCAGCAGATCAATCCGCACTTCCTCTTCAACACGCTCACCTCGATCAGCGCTGCAACACGCCGCAATCCGGAGCTGGCGCGCGACCTGATCCAGAAGCTGTCGACGATCCTGCGGCGCGTTCTCTATCGCAAGACGACGTTCGTTCCACTACAGGAGGAGCTGGAGTACATCGACTCCTACCTCGATCTCGAGGTCGCCCGCTTCGGCCCGGAGAAGCTTCGCATCGTCAAGCAGATCGATCCCAACGTGATCGAAATCCCGGTCCCCTCCATGATTCTGCAGCCTCTGGTCGAGAACGCCGTCAATCACGCCATCGCGCCGCGACCGGCCGGCGGAACCGTATGGATCCGCGCCTCGCTCCACCTCGATCAAGTGGAGATCGAGATCGCCGACGACGGTGCGGGCTTCGACGCCTCGAAGCTCGACCTGGAGCAGACCAACGGCTCCGCCTCACGCCGGCGCGGGATCGGGCTCGCCAACGTCCACCAGAGACTCATGATGGCGTTCGGCAACGGACTCGACATCGTCAGCGCCCGCGGGCAGGGCACTCGCATCCGCTTCACGGTGCCCGCCGTGAGCACAGGCGAGCTGGTGCTCGAGTCGGAGGAGGTCGGATCGTGAAGATCCGCACCGTGATCGCCGACGACGAGAAGCCCGCACGCGAGGAGATCCGCTATCTGTTGCGCGCCGTGGAGGATGTGGACATTGTTGGCGAGGCGGACAACGGCCTCGAGGCGTACAACCTCATCGAGGCGGAGCGACCCGATCTCGTGCTCCTCGACGTCCAGATGCCCGGTCTCGACGGCTTCCAGGTCGTACGCGAGATCCGCAACCTGGATCAATCGCCACTCATCATCTTCGTGACGGCATTCGATCGCTACGCCATCCAGGCGTTCGAGGTGAGTGCACTCGACTACCTGCTGAAGCCCGTTGCACACGAGCGACTCGTGCAGGCGATCGATCGCGTGCGGCCACTCCTCGAAACGCGCTCGAACCTGGAGGGGAAGCTGTCGCGATTCCTGGAGCGCTTACCTTCTCGCAGTCGCCACCTCGCCAAGGTCCCGGTACGCCGGCGCAAGCACCTGCATCTGATCGACGTCGACGACATCGTCTACGGTTACGTGCGCGACGGGGTGGTGTTCATCGCCACACAAGAGCAGCAAGACATGGTCTCCTATCGCACGCTGGACGAGTTCGAAGCGGAGCTCGACCCGGAGGTGTTCCATCGCGTGCACCGCAGCTACCTCGCCAACGTCAACCACATCCGCGAGATCATTCCGCAAACCTCCGGAAACTACGAGCTGCTCCTGGACGACCCTGGGGGGACGCGCATCCCCCTCTCACGCCAGCACGCACGAGAGCTGCGCCGCATCTACAAGTGGTGAGGCGTGTGCCGACGTCGGCCAAGGCGCTTCGTCTTGTTCCACGGGCCCCGAAGACGCCGACTTCACGCAGATCGGCAGTGCTAGTGCGCGTGCGTTGCGTGGCTCAGCAGGCCGAGCAGCGCACCGGCGACGACGGCGAGCAGGTTCCAGTGGCGCCCCTCGTGATGCGAGTGCGCGTGTGGCAGAAGGTCGGACGTGGCGATGAAGAGAAACGTTCCTGCGGCCACACCGACGGCGAGTCCGAGGATCTCCTGGCTGGCGTTGCGCAGGAGAAGCAGCGCCAGCGCTCCCCCGAGCGGCGTCACGAGAGAGAACATGAACAGCAGAAGCAGGACCGAGCGACGGCTGAAGCCGAAGTAGATGAGAATGCTGGTCAGCGAGAAGGTGTTCGGAATCTTGTGCGCCACGATCGCCCACAGCACGGCCGGTCCCAGGGTCGGCACCATCACGCTCGAGCCGAGGGCGACGCCATCCAGCAGGCTGTGGAGTGAGATGCCGATGTATGCGGCCAGACCGGTGCGACGCCCGGCCAGCTCCTCGGTCTCGTGCGGATGGATCAGCAGGAACTTCTCGAGCGCCAGCAACAGCAAGAAGCCGCCGAGCACCGCGGTGAAGAAGTGCTTCGAGATGTCCATCGCCTGGGGAAGCAGATCGAGGAAGACGACGCCGAGGATGATTCCCGCGCTCAAGCTGATGAGGATCTTCAGCTGCGCATCCGACCAGCGGCGCAGGAGCGGAATCAAGCCACCGAGGAACGACGTGACGAAGGTCCACATCGCGAACTCGGCATAGCGCTGGGCCACGGATTCCACGGGAGTCCCGATCGGAGCGTATGGAAAGTGCGGCCGTCGACTCAGGCGGCATCCGCAAAAGCCGGGCAGCGGAGATCCGGAAACGGGCGGTCGTCCCCGGGGCGGGGACCAAGATCCCCGCGCGCGCGCCGCGCGTCAAGCCCCCACCCCACGCCGGCGTGCGCGTGCTGCGAGCCCCGAGAACAGATGCTCCACCCGCGCCATGCTCGCACGCCAGGAGCCACGCTCGGCAACGATCTGCCGGTTGGCGGTGGCGGCGCGCGCACGCAACGGGGCGTCGTCGGCCGCCTTCTCGAGACAGCGTGCCAGCGCGTCCGCATCACCGCTCGGAAACAGCAGGCCGTTCTCGCCGTCGCGCACCCACTCGCGGTTGCCATCGATGTCGCTGACGACGGGCAAACACCCCGCAGCCATTGCTTCCAGTAGAGAGACCGACGTGCTGTCGCTGAGTGACGTCGACACGTAGACGTGAGCAGCGGCCAGCTCCTGCATGAGCGCCGGCGTATCGAGCCAGCCGAGGAACTGCGCGCGCGGCTCGACGTCGACACGGCGCAACGCCTGCTCGCACGAGCCGCTCCCGGCCAGCCGCAGCACCAGGCGATTGCGCTTCTCGCGACGCACGCGGCCGACGGCGTGCAGCAACGTCTCCACGTCGTAGACCGGCTCGAGCCGGCGTGTGCTGAGGATCACGATCGGAGACTCGGGGCGTTCGGGAGCGGGCTCGAAGCGCTCGACCTCGACGCCGAACGGTACGGTGAGGATCCGTTCCTCCGGGTAGCCGAAGGTTGCAATCTCACGTGTCAGGTTGGCGCCATCGGATGTGACGTGGTCACAGCGCGCGAGCACGTAGCGCGTGCGCCAGCGATGCAGCGCTGTTCGGTGCGCGGAGACGAGGATGTCACTTCCGAGTGTGCTGAGGACGAGCGGCCGCGCTTGCATGCGCGTCGCCATCCATCCGTAGTTCGGCAGGAAGTGTGCGTTCACGAGTTCCGGGGCGAAATTGCGCAGGTGTCTTGCTGCGGCCGTCACGCTCGTCGTGTAGCGCAGGAAGCGTGGCAGCCACTGCGTCGATTCGAGATACGCGACGGAGCAGTCGTACCCCTCCCCCTCCTCGAGGCTCACGAGCAGACACTCGTGGCCACGCCGGACGAAGTAGTCCACCCAGCGTCGCGTGTGGGGAAGCGAGGCATCTGCAAGGAAGGAGATCCGCACCGCCGCATGCTACGACACGTTCGAGACAAACGCCTAGCAGTGACGCCGTCCGAAACTGACGAGCCGCAGCCCAAGGCGGTGTCGAGGGCCAGGGACTCGAGCATCGTCGCGACTCGAATCAGCGGTAGAGCGCTTTGACGCGACCCCAGTCAGTGCTCTCGGAGCTCGAGCCGCAAGCGACCGCACCGGACGGGTTGATCACCGCGCGTCCGGTCTGGACGCAGATCTTGGTGTAGATGGGACCATCGCACAATGTCATCAGCGGGCATGGAAGGCCCGAGACTTTCGGATCCTCATGCGCCTCGATTCGGAGGATCACGTCCGTGCCGCCTCCAAGAGCCTGGGCTTGGAAGCGCATGATCGGAACGGTGAGCCCGGTGAGGCACTCGCCACCAGCGACCACGGTCCCGGGGCCCAGCGCATCCCCGACCTGGATCGGCGGAATGCTCACCTCGGAATGAAAGAGAAAGCCGTCGCCATTCTCCACCGTAATGCGGAAAGAGGCACCGGTGACGCCGCCGCGCGTGTCGCCGTCGGGCGTGAAGACGACGTACGCCGTGCGCGCTTGTCCGGGAGACGCCGTCGTCTCGCACTCCCCGGCGCGGTCGTCGAAGTAGATCCCGAGCAGACCATTGCCTTCCGCGGCGGCCTGGTGGGCAACGGCGACCAGGAGAGGAGACATGGCCAACAGAGTGCGAGCCACCCGGCGGAGAGGCTGTGACATGTGCGTGTTCTCCATGAGCTTCTGGAAACGACCCGAACACGAGCGTTGCGAGGTTCAGCAGGTCGTTCTCGGACAGGCTCGGCGCACAGCTCGAGAGAGCTGCAAGTCAGGATATCATTTTCGCGCAACGATTTCCAGCCGCAGGGCGGCTCCGCGGAGGGTCAGACGGAGCCGGGTGTCTCGCGCGCGTCGAGCGCCGGATCGAAGAGACAGAAGCAGTTTCTCCCATCGCGCTTGGCGCGCTGCAGGGCAGCGCGAGCCTGGCTCAGCAGCTCGGGTTGCTCCTCGCTCCCGGAGAACACGCCGCCTCCGATCGAGACGGTCGTTTTCACCGCCAGCTTCGAATGGTGCAGCGCGTGCACGCGCGAGCTCACGCAGGTGCGGATGCGTTCGCTCACCACCGCCAGGACTTCCGCGTTCGTCTCCGGAAGCAGAACCACGAACTCCTCGCCGGCGAAACGCGCCAGGATGTCGACGTCACGGATCGAATCGCGAATTGCGCGAGCCACGCTCGCCAGGACCTTGTCGCCGATGTCGTGACCGTACGTCTCGTTCAGGACACTGAAGCGATCGAGATTGACGAGGAGCAGGGCGCAGTGGAGATCGTTCTCGCGGCAGCGGGCGACCTCGGCCGCGAGCTGATCGTGGAAACGTCTGTGGCTGAACACGCCGGTGAGCAGGTCGAAGCCCGTGTGGCGGTTGCCGTGCTGCAGCCGCTCGACGGCGGTCCCGAGCAGCTTACCGAACTCGCGCAGGATCTCGAAGTCACTCTGGGTGAACGCGTTCGGCTGGTAACAGCCGACGTTCAGCGTGCCGTAGACGCTGCCGTCGGCGATCATCGGCACGATCATGTCGCTGCGGAGCCTCTCGGTGCTCATCTGCTCGCTGAACATCTCCTCTTTGGCGATCTCGTTGCGACAAACCCCGGACTTGTTCAGCATGACCCAGCCGATCACGTTGTTCTCGTCCAGCGGCACCGTTTGGTTGTCGCCGATCGGCAGACCAAACTCCTTGTGGATGTTGCGCAGACGGACGCTGCCATCCTCGGGGTCGAGGTACGCGACACTGGCGCGGTCGTAGCGGAAGATGCGGCGGAGCTCACGCGTCACCAGCGTAAAGGCGGAGTCGAGGTCGGTGCAGGTGTTGATGTCGCCCGCGGTCTGGATCGTTTTGAGCAGGAGCAGCTTGTCGCTGAGGAAGGGGCGCTGCTTGGCGTCCCTGTCGCGCTCCAGCTTGCCCAGGCGGACGGGGTCGTTCCAATGCTCCAGGCGATCGTGGCGCGGCTCGTAGGCCAGCAGCAGGTCGTCGAGCTTTGCCGGCGACTGCGTCACCTCACGCATGGATGCGGGTTCCCCGAGGGCAAGGATGGCAACGCCGGTGAAGTTCTGTGGCACCTCGAGCAAGCCGTTCAAGAAACCGAGTGACTCGAGTCGCACCACGTCCGCGAACAGGCCCTCTCCCACGGAGGCGAGACGCAGCCGTTCCGCCGCATTCCACCCCGCTTCGCGCCAGCTCGGCTTGTCGATTTCGCCAAAGATGCAGACGACGTGGGGAGCGTCGGTGAGCGAGACCAGCTCGCGGCGTTCGCCCGAGTTCTCGAGCTTTTCGTGGATCCACTCCGCTGTTTCGTTGAACCAGTGCTCACGCTGTTTCTCGCAGACACGCCGCAGCGCCTGCTTCGTTTCCACATCTTCGACGACGAGCAGGCGGATGGGGAACTGGTCGGCGAAGCTTGGGGTCGTGGCGGCGGCCGCAAGCACGCGACGAAGCCGCGCCGGAGCGACCGGGTCGGATCGGAATCCCTCGATCAGCTTGCGGGTTCGGAGCGCGTCTCTCAGGTCCATGTCTGCTCCGAGGCGATGCCGCCGAGTGTCAGGAACAAGTCTGCATGTCGTCGATTCGAGGACTGCCCGCTCTGAGTCAGACCCGTCAGCAAATCCTTTGCCAGCGCGGCGCACCGCGTCCCGGCGCGCGTGGAGCGCTGCCACGACTAGGGCCTGTGGTACTCGAGCAGGATCAGCGTGGCGTCGTCGTGCAGTGTGCGGCTGCCGGCGAAGCGTTTCACCGACTCCATGATCGCCGCGACGGCGTGATCTGGAGCCATTCCGCGCGTCGGCTCGAACGCCTGGCGCAGACGCGCTTCGCCGAGCTCCTCACCGTCCGCGCGGCGGGCTTCGCTCAGGCCGTCGGTGAAGAAGAGAAGGCGCAGCCCGTCGCGCAGCGGGAACGTACGCACTTCGTAGTCGTATCCCGGGATCATGCCGAGCGGCGTGCCGGTCGACTCCCAGGCACGGCCATCGTCGCTCAGAAAGCTGGGGTGCCCGGCGCTCGCGTAGCGCACCTTCCCCGCCTCGAGATCGAGAATCGCGACGATCGCGGTGATGTACTGGTTGCCGGTGACCGCGACCAGGCGGTCGTTGACGCGCCGAAACAGATGCGCGAGGTCGCACCAGTCCTCACGCAGCGCACGCATTTCCGATTTCAACATTCCGGTGTAGAGGGCCGCCATCACCCCGTGTCCGGCGACGTCCGCCAGCACCACGCCCAATGCCGACGGACCGAGGCGGAAGAAGTCGTAGAAGTCGCCACCCAGGCGCTCGGAAGGCTCGTACCACACATCGCCTCGCACGCCTGGCAGGTGCGGGAACCACCCGGGCAGAAGCAGGCGTTGAAAGGCGCGGGCACGCTCCAGATCGTGTTCGAGAGTCTGGGTCCATGCACGCTTCTCCCGTTCCAACCTCTGGTGTTCCAGGCAGCGGTCCACCAATGTCTCGAGCACCGCCTTCTCGAACGGCTTGTTGATGAAGTAGAAGGCGCGCTCGCGCAGCGCCTCCACCAGCTTCTCCTCCGGGTTGGAAACCGAGCCGGTCATGATGATCACTTCGGTATCGGGGTGATGCGCCTTGATGCTGCGCAGCACTTCGAAGCCGTTCATGCCCGGCATGCGCACGTCCACGATCGCAAGGTCGTGCGGCTCGCGCGCGAGCACCTGGAGTGCCTCGGCCCCGGATGAAGCAAGGGAGACATGGTTGCGCCGGCCCAGGATGCGTTGCACGGTGCGCTGGATTCCGGGCTCGTCGTCGACCACGAGGATCTTCGCCGGGGGGACCTCCACGCTCATCGGTGCTCCCCTACGTCTTCGAGGTTTCCTGCTCCGGCATCGCCGGCCGCTGACCGAGCATCGGGAACTCGAGCCGCACGGTGGTTCCTGCGGCGACGCGGCTTGCGAGCGTCATCTTGCCGTTGTGTTCCCACACGATGCTCCGCACCACGGAGAGCCCGAGCCCCGTCCCGTGACCCTTGCTCGTGTAGAAGGGTTCTTGAACGCGTGCCAGGAGCTCCTCCGGAATGCCGACGCCCGTATCGGTCACCGACGCGATGACGCTGTCGTTCTCGATCCAGGTTTTCAGTGTCAGCGTGCCGCCGTCGGGCATGGCGTCGACGGCGTTCAGAATGAGATTGTGGAACGCCTGCTCCAACCGTCCAGGGTGCGCCAGGAGCCGCGGCAAATCGTGCGCGAGCTCGCGACGGACCTCGACACGCGCCTTATCGAGCTTGAAGCTGACGAGATCGAGCGCGGTTGCGATGCGCTCGTTGACGTCGACCATCTGATCGATGGCAAACGTGCCCCGCGCCATCGACAGCATGCCCTGGAAGATGCGGGTGCTGATACGCGTGTAGTTCTCGATCTGCTGCAGGTCCTCGAGGAACTGCTCGCGATCGAAATGGGCCTCCTCGAGATCCCCCTTCAGGGCCTGGATCATCGGCAGGCTGGCGCCCAGCGCGTTGTTGACGTCGTGCGCGACGCCGCCGGCGAGGTCCGCCATGGCACGCTTCCCCTCGCTTTCCAGCAGCTGCTGCTCCAAGGCCTTGGTCGCGCTGATGTCGCGTGCGAAGACCACCATGCCGATGTGCGCGCCTTCGGCATCCTCCAGCTTGCGCGCCGAGAGGTAGACAGGAAAGGCGGAGCGGTCGGCGCGATGGCATTGGAGCTCCCCCGCCCAACGTCGCATGAAGCCGACGACCTGCTCCAGCCCGTCGAACTGATCACCCAGGATGCCCGATCCCTGCTTATCCACGCGTTTTCCGCGCAGCTCGGCCGCCTGGAACCCGAACGTTCGTTCGCCCGCTTCGTTGACGAACTGCAGAAGACCATCCGCATCGATCCAGAAGATCGCCAGCGGCGCGTTTTCGACGAAGGTCGCCAGGCGCTGCACCTCGGCGGTGCGATCGCGTACCTGAAGCTCGAGCTGTGCGCTCATCTCCTGGATCCGTTGCTGCTTCAGCTGGTCTGCCACGGCGAGCGAGACCTGGCTTGCGATCGTGGACAGCAACGCGACGTTCGCTTGGCTGAAGCCACTCGGTGCGACCCGCCGGTCCCGTGTCAGGCGATTGATCACGCGCAGGATCCCGATGGGGCGGCGATCTTCGAGCAGGGGGACGGCGATCAGATGCACGATGCGTCCGCTCGGCAGGATCTCGCGGTAGCGTTGCAGGACGACGGGAAGCGCTTCGCCGCTTCCTTCGACGTCGTTGTGCACGACCGGCGGCGGATAGGGCCCCGGGTGCAGCACCGCGGCGCGCCCGGTCAAACCCTCACCGGTACAGAAGCTCTCCTCCGGGAACCACTCCTGCGGCACGCCGGAGGTTGCACGCCGCCGGTAGCAATCCTCCTCGAACAGAAAAAGGGATGCGACCTCGCAGTTGAGGTGCTTGCGCGTGAGATCCACGGTGAGCTGCAAGAGCCGACTCAAATCCTCGGGGACCGCCAAACGCGCGCTGAGGTCGTAGAGGAGGCGCAGCGTCGATTGCTGGCGTCCGCGCTGCTCGAGCGTGGCCAGCGCCGTTGCGGTCTTGTCGGCGAGAATGGAGAGGAACTCGACGTCACGGTCGCGAAACCGATTGGGCATGAAGCTCTCGACGTTGAGTACGCCGAGCGTAGTCCCTTCGAATCGAATCGGAACTGCCAGCTCGGAGCGCGCCTTCTCCGAGTGCACGACGTACTTCGGGTGCGCGTGCACGTCGTTGGCGACGATCGGTTCTCCGGTTCGTGCCACCTCGCCGGTGATCCCCTCCCCGAGTCCGAGCCCCTCATGCTTGATCGAATAGCCGATCGAGGCGAGCTTGCGCAGTCTGCCCTCGTCGAGGTCGAAGAGCTCGATCGAACCGACCGGGAGGTTCATGACCCAGAGCACGATCTCGAGAATGCGACGGCAGGTTTGCTCCATCGGCAGCGCCTGGGTGACGAGCTGACCGATCTCGTTGATGGCGCGCAGCTCGGTGATGCGCCGCTCGTAGAGCTCGGCGTTACGCATCGCGGTGCTCATCTTCTCGACGAAGCGGCCGACGACGGTGACGTCGGCCGCAGTGAAAGCGTCTCGCGACTGCGCCGAAAGCTTCAGGATCCCGAGGAGGCGCCTGCCGAAGAGAATGGGCACGACCATCATGTGGATCTCCGGGGGGCCGATGCCGGAGGAGCAGGAGTAGCAGAGCAAGTCGTACAGCTTCTCGAGCGGTGCCGGTTTCGCCCGCAGCGACTTCGGGTCGACGCAGCAATCGATCAACGGGTGGACCGAGGTCTTCGTGCGGTCGCCGTGCGACTCGAGCAGGAAGGAGCGATTGTCGACGCGCAACAGATCCACCAGCTCGGCATCCAGGTCCAGCTCCTCGTTCACGTGTGGACTCTTCATCTTGCGCCACGAGACCTTCTCCGCTCGCACGACGAGGCGCGAGCGTTCGCGATCGAGGAGCAGGATCGAGCCGCTGTGGTCGTAGCGCACCAGCAGCTGCAGCCCGTCGAGGATTTGATAGAGCAGGTCGGACGTCTGCAGCTCGCTCGCGATCTTGCGCTCGATACGAGCCAGCACTTCGACGACGCGTGACTCCGCCAGCGCATCGAGCCGCTCGTTGACGATGGCGCCGAGCCGTCGCAGAGAGGCCAGCGTGTGGCCTTCGAAGGGTGTGTCGCGCGACAGGAGCAGGACCGCGATGCGCTTGCCACGCTCGCTGAGCGGCAGATAGAGCGTCTCGTCCGGGAGGGTGACGCGCTTCGACCCCAGGATCCTGCGGCCAACATCGAGGTCCCAGGTGCGCCCTCCGAGCCGGTGGACGATCCGCAGGTTGGCACCGCGACCCGCAGCCAGAACGACGCCGTCGGTGGCGCCGAAATGGGGGGCCACGGAGCGCAGGAACACGTGGAGGAGTCGGTCGAAAGAGCCGACGTTGCGGAGGTCGCGCTGCAGCGCGAGGCGCAATCGCAGCTCGCGCATCTCGTCAGCCGCGTGGCCCACATCCGAGCCGCGGGAGCGGGAAGTGCTCATGCCGGCATGGTAGCACGCCGCAACCCAGGCCGACGCGCGGTCATTCCGCTGCACTCTTGCCGACACGGAGCGGTAAGATGGAAACGTGGGCCGATCGACGATTCGACGCGTGCTGCTGGCGATGATCCTCGTCGCCGTCGTCTACCTCGCGATGTATGCAAGGCACGGCATCGTGCAGCGGCAGGACCGTGTGCACGCGACCCACGTCCAGGTTGCCGGTGCGGTGACGGAGCTTCGTGCCGTCTGTGAACGCCTGCTGTTTGCCGTGGATCTGACTGGCACCAAGCCGGGCGCGGAGCGCGCACGCCTGGAAGCGCGGCTCGACATCGCGCGCCGGCTCCTGCCGCAGCCACGCCTGCTCCCACCCGCGACTCCGGAGCCGGGTGCGGCGTTCCGCCAGCTGGAGGAGCCACCCCTTCCCGATGTCGTGCAACTGTGTGCCCTCGCGGATTCACTGCGAACGGCGGCGATGGAGTTCGTCGCCGCCATCCAGCCGCCTGCCGTCGACAGCGTGCGCGGCGACGCCGGCCTGCGCACTCCGGTGCGCGAACGTTACGCTACGGTCGTGGCTCGATCGACGCAGTATCGAGCGATGCAGCGTGAGCTCGACGAGCATTTGAACAACCCGTTCGTGGGCGCGGTGGCGTCAATTTTCCGTTTGCGTTCGAGACCGCCGCCGCACGCGGCCCCGACGAGCGTGAGCCGGGGAGAAGAATGAGGAGCTGGGTGCGCCGCGAGCGCTTCGCGCTGACGCTGGTCGCGTTGGCGGCTGTTGGGCGCGCCGCTTGCATCGGGGCGACGCACGACGATCCACTCTTCCGCGTGCCCTACCTCGATGGCGCCTTCTACCATGTGTGGGCCCGATCGTTGGCGCAGGGAGTGGGCGACTTCCAGGGCCCCTACTTTCTCGCGCCTCTCTACCCGCATGCGCTGTCGTGGTTGTACCGCCTCTTCGGTGCCGATCCCTTCGTCGCGCGCGTGGCGCAGAGCGTGCTCGGCGTCGTCGACGTTGCGCTTCTCTATCTGGTCGCGCGCCACCTGTTCGGCGTGCTGGCAGGCACCCTAGCCACGGTTCTCTTCGCGCTCTATGGGACGCTTCTCCTCTACGAGGGGCTTCTGGTTCTCGAGCCGCTTCTTCTCACGCTTCTTCTCAGCGCCTTTTGTGCACTCGTTTTGATGCGAGGATCCGCGCGCGCCCTCGTCTCTGGAGCGGCATTGGGTGCTGCAACCGTGGCGCGTGGCACCGCGCTTCTGGCCGCGCCCGTGGTCGTGTGGGCGCTGTGGAACACGCGCGCTTCGGGGCGTTCCGCCTCGCTTTGGCGCCGCGAAATCGCGCTCTGCTTCGCGGTCTGGTTTCTCGTGCTGCTCCCGGTCCTGGTGCGCAACCATCGCGCTGGCGGTGGAGTCGTGCTCACCACGAACGTCGGTGTGAACTTCTACGCCGGCAACGGACCCGGCGCCAACGGGCGCTTTCGACAGCCTCCCGGCGTGCAGTTCTTCACCGCACCGTTGGCGCATGTCGCCCGACAAGACGCGAGTCTGCCGTCGGCGCTCGCCGAGCGTGCGCTCACGGTCGAGGCGGTCGCGGGCACGAAGCACGCTGCCGACTCCTCCGCCTGGCTGGCGCGATCGTGGAGCTGGATCCAGGCGCAGCCGACGCAGTTTCTGTTTCTGCTCGCACGCAAGGCCGGCCTCGTTCTGCAGTCGCGCGAGATCGGGCAGATCGAGAGCCCGGAATTCCATCGCCAGCGCCTCGCCCCGCTTCGGCTCTTCTTCGTCGATCTCCTGATTCTTCTGCCACTGGCGGCGTTCGGCGCCAGCTGGGCGTTGCGCCAGCGACGACCCGGAACGTCGATGGTGCTGGGGTTCGCGATCGCAACGCTCCTGCCCTGCGTGCTCTTCTTCGTGACGGCGCGCTACCGGGTGTCGGCTGTCCCATACCTGGCGCTGCTCGCCGGTGTGGGCGCCGCGACGCTCGTCGAGTGGGGTCGTGCGCGTCGCTGGGGTCTCGTCGTCGCCGCTGGACTGCTCCTGCTGCTGCTGGCGCTGCTCACCCGCGTCGGCGCTGCGCCGCCACGCAGCGCACCGGGATGGCAGAACGCGCAGATGGCGGAGCGTGTCTACGCGATCGGCGATCTGGATGGAGCGATCCGCTATCAAGAGGCGGCAGCTCAATGGCTGCCGAACCGCATGGAGGTGCAGCTCAACCTGGCGCTGTATTGGAGCGAGAGGAATCGCGGCGAGGATCTCGCCCGTGCCGAACAGGTGTTGCGCCGCCTGCTCGAACGCGATCCGCGTCAACCGGTCGTGCTCTTCAACCTCGGTGTGATCCTCGAGCAGGCGGGCCGCGTCGACGAGGCCGCACGCGCCTGGCGCGAGACGCTGCGTCTGGAGCCGCAGTTCACCCCGGCGCGCGAGCGACTGCGGCAGCTGCAGCGTTGAGCGCAACCTGTGCGAGGGTTCCGTGTGTTGCAGAAACGGCTGCGCCTGGCATCAGGTACGGCGTGCTTCGAGCACGTCCCTGGCGCGGAGCATCTTGCAGTCGACCGCCGTGGGGCGACCCTGGCGTACGATGACGCGCAGTTGCACCGACATGTAACCCTTGCAGATCACCTTGATGTCGTACGGCCCGGGCGGGAGAAGAGCGATTCGGAAGGCCCCATCGGAGTCGGTTCTCACCTCGACACCCGCTTCCGGAAGAAGAACCTGGACTGCAGCGAGGGGCCTTCCCGAGTCGCGCGCGTGAACGTGGCCCGAGATGGAGCCGCTCGGAATCCAGGGCACGCCCCAGCCGGCGCCGGAGAACAGCACCAGGAGGCCACACCAGCACGCGATCTTCGTACGCATGCGATCCGCTCCCAATCGCAGTCGCTCCCGCATGGCGGGAGCCCAGCACACCCTTCCAATATAAAAGGTCGCTTGTTCGATGCCACAGCGGAAAAGCGAGTCTCTGCTACGCCGTGAGGCAGCCGGCGCACCCGCTGCGCATCCGGCTGCACTTGACGCCAGCGGGGGCGCGAACGTTAGCTTCCGGACACGGGCACATCGCCGCCGCCTGCCGTTCATCCGGATCGAACGCGCCCGCCCACCACCGGCACGAAGGCGGCACTCCGGCTGTAGAAGGGAGCCATGGCCTTGGGACGCAAGAAGATCTCTCTCATCGGTGCGGGTGCCATCGGAGGCACGCTCGCGCATCTCTGTGCACTCAAAGAGCTGGGGGATGTGGTTCTCGTCGACATCGTCGAGGGGGTTCCGCAGGGCAAGTCGCTCGACCTGCTTGCCGCACGCCCCATCGACGGCAGCGACATCCACATCACTGGCGTCAACGACTACGCGGCGACGCGCGGCTCCGATGTCGTCATCGTCACCGCCGGTCTGCCGCGCAGACCCGGAATGAGCCGTGACGATCTCGTCGACAAGAACAAGGGGATCATGAAGGGGATCGCGGAGCAGGTTCGCGAGCTCAGTCCAGACGCGTTCGTCATCGTCGTCACGAACCCGCTCGACGCGATGGTCTACGTGATGAAGCGGGTGTCGGGCTTCCCGAAGAACCGCGTCGTCGGCATGGCTGGCGTTCTCGACACTTCTCGCTTCCGCAGCTTCGTATCCAACGAGATCGGGATCTCGGTTCAGGACATCACCGCAATGGTGCTCGGTGGACATGGCGACGACATGGTTCCCATGCTGCGTTTCTGCACCGTCGCGGGCGTACCCCTGGAGCACTTCCTCTCGCAGGAGAAGATCGACGCCATCGTCAAGCGCACCCAGATGGCGGGTGGCGAAGTCGTCGGACTCCTGAAGACGAGCGCCTGGGTGTCGCCGGCCGCAAGCGTCATCGACATGGCGGAGGCGTATCTGCGCGACAAGAAGCGCGTCATGGCGTGTGCGGCCTATCTCGAAGGGGAGTACGGCATCGACGGCTACTACCTCGGCGTCCCCATTGTCATCGGCGCCGGAGGCGTCGAACGCGTGGTCGAGCTGCCGCTGAACGAGGCGGAAAAGTCGGCGCTCCAGACCTCTTTCGCGCGCGTCAAGGATGTCGTCGCCTCCGTGCAGCTCTAACGGGCCTCGTGCTCGCAGCGACAAAGGGAGGGGCTCGCGGAAGAGGAGGGTCACGCACCCGCCGGAGCCCGTTGCCGGTCGGGCGCGCGCTCCGGCGCGAGCCCCACGACTCCATGTCCAACCATGGCTAGGGAAGGGTTGTCCGGCGGAGAGGCGGACTCCGCCGCACCTTCTCCGGGCCGATTCCAAGCTCGTCCCGGCTCCCCTCCGAACCTCGGGTGCGGCGGAGCGGGCGCTGGTGGCAGGATCAGCGCCCGCACCGGCCCTCGCCGATCGCGTCCGCCGTTCCCGCAGGAGCGGAGGAGCCCATGAACGCGACCGGTCCCCGGAAGAGCGACTGGGCAGACCACGGCATCGTCGTGCAAAACGACGCACGGCCCCGATGGCAATCGGATGGCGGCGTGACAGCGTTCGAAGGATAGCGCCGGACGGCAAAAGGGATGGCTACGCGAAGATAGGAACACCAGCGGCCCTGTCAAGACGCGGAGGGGTCTACGGGTAGTAGAGGATGCGACCGCAGCTCTGGCAAGTCCGCACCTTGCCCTCGTACAGCGACGAACGATACGAGGTCGGGAGCTTGGCAAAGCAGCCGAGGCAGCTGTCGCCGGTCACGGGAGCCACCGCACGCCCGTAGCGCTTGAGGATCCGCTCATAGTGGCTCAGGTTCGTGCGGTCGAGCTTCTCGAGCAGCTGTTCGCGCGCCTTGCGCAGCTCTTCGACGCCGCTGACGTCGAACCCGAGCTTCTCGAACTGGTCCTGGCTGTCCTCGGTCTCCTTCAGCATCAGGTCCAGATCCTGGAGCGCGACGAGAAGCTGCTCCTGCTGACTCATCATGACGTCGGTGCCTCCCGCAAGGCGGCGGAGAAGCCGTCGAAGCTCGTCACCTGCATCAGCTTTTCGCGCATCGAGTCGTTGCGAACCAGCTCGATGATCTTTCCCAGCGCTGGAAGGTATTGGTTCGAACGATCCTGCGGCGGTGCCAACAGTGCGAAGAAGAGATACGTCGGCTCACCATCGAGCGAGTTGAAGGCGATCCCCTCCTGCGAGCGCGCGAAGATCGCCATGAGCCGCGACACCGCGAGTGAGCGACCGTGCGGGAAGGCGATCCCCTTGCCGACCGCAGTGCTGCCGAGGGCCTCACGGTTCCGGAGCATGTCGAGGATGATGCGGCGGTTGTTGCTTTCGGGCTCTGGTGCAACGAGGTCCACGATCTCTTCGAGGGCGTCGTCCCGGCTGCGCGCCTTCAGATCGAAGATGCAGAGCTTGGGATCGAAGAAGCCCAGAAGCTCGTCGACGGTCATGAACTCTCCCGCACGAGATCGACGACTCGGCTCAGACGGGGGGCTTGGGACAGCCAGACCCGAAATGCAGCTTAGCATGCTGTAGAGGGCGGAACAACAGGCGGGGCGCGGGTTTCCGCGCGCCCTCCAGCCCCAGCCGCGCCACGGGATGTGTGATCGGAGGGCGCGGCAACGTAGAATGCCAAGCGCGGCGAGATTGCGGGCAGGTTGAACATGCCGGAGAGCGGAGCTTGCTTCGAGGGCCGGGTGCTGCGGGCCCATTCCGCACGCTACGAGGTTCTCGACATGCAGGGAGAGGTGTGCAGCTGCCGGGCCCGGCGGCGGCTGCGTCGCCCAGACGCATCGTGGCCGGCGTTTCCCGTGGCCGGAGACCTGGTCGAATGCATGCGCCTGGAAAGCGGAAGCGCCGGTCGCAGTGGCGTGATCGAGGCAGTGCAGCCGCGGGCGAGTGAAATCGCGCGCACTCGTTCCGGCAAGAAGCATGTCGTCGTGGCGAATCTCGATCTCCTCGTGGTTGTCGTTTCGGTCCACCGACCGGCACTCGATCGCGGCCTGCTCGATCGGCTTCTCGCCACCGCCGAACGCACTGGCATCCCAGCCCGCGTCTGCCTGCACAAGATCGACCTGGCGGCACCCGGCGAGTTTGCGGACATTCACGCCATCTACGAGAGGGCGGGCTACTGCGTCCTGGCGACTTCCGCGGTCACCGACGCCGGCGTCGCCCCGCTGCGCGACGCCCTGCGCGGGCACGTCAGCGCCTTCATGGGAGCTTCCGGGACAGGCAAGAGTCACCTGATCTCGAAACTGCAACCTGGTCTGGAGCTGCGAACCGGCATGGTGAGCGAAAAGACGGGCCATGGGCGCCACACGACGACGCGCGTGGATCTGCATCGGACCGATTTCGGTGCGCTTCTGGCGGATACGCCAGGCGTGCGCGAGTTCAGCCTGTGGCACCTGCCGCCGGAACGCCTCCGGGACCTCTTCCCGGAGTTCCGTGAAATCCAGGAGAATTGTCGCTTCGCCACGTGTACGCACGATCACGAGCCGCAATGCGCCATCAAATCGGCGGTCTCGGATGGGCTCGTGGATCCAGGGCGGCACCGCAGCTACCTGGCCATCCTGGGTGACCTGCGCGACGGCGAACGCGCCGGCGCCGGGCGCCGCAAGAGAGGGGATCGATTCGCATGAGGCCAAGCCGCAGCTCCCGCAAGCACGGGACGGGTCGCCGCGGGTCGCGCGCAGGCGCGATCCGGCACGAGGGGCAGCAGAAGCAAGCGCAGCGCGAGCTGGAGGCGACGCAGCGCGGCGGGCCGGCTGCACCGAGCCTGCGTGCAGTGTTCGCCTGGGTTGGACCGCTCCTCCTCCTCGCCAGCGTGGCGGCTGGAGTCTGGTTCTTCGTTTTCCGGGAAAGCGCCTCGGATCGGGTCGATCGGCTCGTCGGCGAAGCGCGCGAGGCGATGGAGCTCTACGAGTACGGTCGCGCCGAGCTCCTGCTTCTCGAAGCAATCGATACGATTCCAGAGAGCGCGCAGCTGCACCACAATCTGGGTGCCTTGTACGTGCGTATGGAGCGCTGGGAGGATGCGCGCCTCGCATTCGAGACCGCCGCTTCCCTGGTGGGGTCGGACCCGAACGCCAACGAGGTGCTGGCGGAGGAGTACTTCCAGTTGGCGTCGATGAACATCCGACTGAACCGTTACGAAGAGGCGGAGCTCGCGCTCGAGAACGCCATCGCGGCGCGGCCGACGCACAAGATCCTGCACACGCGTCTCATCGATCTGCAGCTGGGCTACCTGGGCAAGCCGGAGCTGGCGGACAGCAGCACCAGCCGCTTCCTGCGGCTGTGCGGCGGGACACCCGAGAACCTGCGTGACGCCGCCTGGATCCACTACCGCCGCAACTCCTTCAAGCCCGCGATCGAACTCGCCGGCGCCGCCGCCCAGGAGGTCGACAGCATGATCGCGGCCCACGTCATCGTCGCCAAGTCGTACTGGAAGGCGCAGCTCCTCGACGACGGCCTGGCCTACGTCGCCGGGCCGTTGCAGCGCTATCCCGACGAGCCGGCGCTGTGGGTGGCCAAGGGCTCGTTGCAGATCGGAAGGGGGCGCTACGACGAGGCTCTCGAGAGCCTCGATCGTGCGATTGAGATCGAGCCCTCGCGCTACGAGGCGCATCAGGCGCGCATGATGGAGTTCTTCAACGCCAACCGCTTGCAGGAGTCGATGGAGCAAGCACGCATCTGCTACGAGATGACCGAGAACGAGAACGAGCGCCGCTTTCTGCAGAGCCACATTCACCGAATCCAGGAGCGCATGAGGGAGCAAGCGCCGAACGAATCGGGAGGTGGAGGTCCGTGAGCGCACACGATGTCGGCGCGCACCCGGAGTTGGCGCCCGACGACGTTCCGGCACGTGCCGACACGCCGCTGCGTCGACTCGAAGGCAAGGCGCAGCGGTATCTGACGCGCGTCCTCGTACGCTGCTTGCGACCACGTCCCCCGGCTCCGCAAGCGCTGCAAGCAGGCCAGGTGCGACGTCTGCTCCTGATTCGGCAGCACAACCAGTTGGGTGACATGGTGTTGGGCCTACCCGCCCTGCGCGCCTTGCGCCGCGCCTACCCGCACGCCCATCTCCTCTTCGTAGCGGGTCCGTTGTGCGAAGATCTCCTGCGAGGCCATGCCGATATCGACGAGCTGCGGATCTTCAGGAAGCGCGAGATGCGCAAGCCGTGGCGGTTGTGGAGCTTCCTGCACCGGCTGCGGCGGCCGCGGCCCGACTTGGCGGTCGTGCTGGGAAGCGTCTCTTTCTCGACGACGAGCGCACTGCTGGCGTGGGCGAGTGGCGCGCGCGTTCGGGTTGGCGTGTCGAGTCGCCCGTTCGGCAGTGAGCTCTCGAGCGCTCTGTATCATCTCGAGCTGCCGCTCGCTCCAGATGCCGTGCACGAGGTGGAGCACACCCTCGCGCCGCTGCGCGCGATGGGGATTGCTGCAACCGACATGCAGCCTGAACTCGAGGCCACAGCGGCAGCGCGCGCAACGGCGCAACGCTTTTTGAGGCGCGCGTTTCCGGGAAGTGACGAAGCCGTTCTGGTGCTTCATCCCGGCGCGGGGAAAGAGGCGAACCTGTGGCCGACACGCCATTTTGCGTCGGTGGCGAAGGCGCTTGTGGCAGAGCATGGGATGCGCGTCGTTCTCCTCGAAGGGCCGCGGGACGACAAGGTGGTGTCGGATCTGGCGACACGTCTACCCGAAGCGGCCCGTTGGAAGGGCCGCTTGAGCGAGACGTTTGGCCTTCTGTCGGAGACGGCGCTCTACGTCGGCTGTGACACGGGCCCTGCACACGTTGCAGCCGCTCTGGGAGTGCGCTGCGTGATCATCTTCGGACCCACTCCGATCGAACGTTGGGCCCCGGCAGGAAAGCACGTACGCTGCGTCGTTGCCGGCACGCGGCGTACCGTCGATGCAAAAGTTACAGACGTGCTCGACGCGGCGCGTCGACTTCTGCAGTCGGATCCACATCGAAGTGCGAATGCCACGCGCCAGGTTCCGTGATTCAACTGCCGTCTTCTTGACACGATCCTCACGACCTTGATAATCTCCGCCGACTTCAAAGAAAAATACTCCGCCGATGATCGAACGCACAGCGAGCAAGGCGTATGCATTTCGACCAGGGTATCAACGTGAAGTGAGGAGGTTCGGCGTGCGCAGGGTCGGTAGGGTGAAGTGGTTCAACGATATCAAAGGCTTTGGCTTCATCTCGCAGGATGGGGGCGAAGACGTCTTCGTCCATTACTCCGCGATCAGCGGAAACGGTTTCAAGACCTTGATCGAGGGACAGGCCGTCGAGTTCGAAGTGCGGCAGGGACCCAAGGGGCTCCAGGCCACGAACGTTCAATCCTCTCCGTAGCAACAGCCCACCTGACACCGGGAGTGAACGCCTGATACCCGCAGCAAAAGCAGTCCGACACCAGGTGTGAATCCAGAAGCGCTCATCCCACTGCACCTCCAATCAGCCCCGGGTTCGTCCGGGGCTTTTTTCCCGTGGCGTCATGAAACCGGGCTCCCCGTTGCGGAGAGCCCGGAGCGCCTGGAGAGTGCGGTCGGGAATCACGCGATCGTCACGTGTTCCGAAAGGTAGACGTCCTGGATGGCGTGGAAGAGCTCGACACCCTCCTGCATCGGTTTCTGGAACGTCTTGCGACCGGAGATGAGGCCCATGCCGCCAGCGCGCTTGTTGATGACCGCGGTACGCACGGCATCGAAGATGTCGTTCTTGCCTGCGGCACCGCCGGAGTTGATCAAGCCAACGCGTCCCATGTAGTTGTTGATCACCTGGTAGCGGCACAGGTCGATGGGGTGGTCGCTCGAGAGCTCCTCGTACACCTTCGGGTGCGTCTTCCCGAACTGGAGTGCCGTGTAGCCGCCGGTGTTCTCCGGCAGCTTCTGCTTGATGATGTCCGCCTCGATCGTGGCGCCCAAATGGTTCGCCTGGCCGGTCAGGTCTGCCGCCGCATGGTAGTCGGTGCCGCCGCTCTTGAAGCCCGGGTTGCGCAGGTAGCACCACAGGATCGTGACCATTCCGAGTTCGTGCGCACGCTGGAACGCTGCGCGAATCTCCTGGATCTGGCGCCGCGACTCGGGTGACCCGAAGTAGATGGTCGCACCCACCGCGATCGCCCCGAGGTCGAAGGCCTGGTCGACGTTCGCGAACAAGATCTGATCGTAGGAGTTGGGGAGGGAGAGCAGCTCGTTGTGGTTGAACTTCACCAGAAACGGAATCTTGTGCGCGTACTGACGCGAAACGGCACCCAACACGCCGAGTGTCGAGGCCACCGCGTTGCACCCACCTTCGATCGCCAGCTGCACGATGTTGCCCGGATCGAAGTAGATCGGATTCGGAGCAAACGATGCGCCGGCCGAGTGCTCGATTCCCTGGTCCACGGGCAAGATCGAAAGGTAGCCGCTGCCACCGAGACGCCCGTGACCGAAGAGCGTCTGCATGTTGCGAAGCGTGGCCGGATTGCGATCGGAGCGCGCCCACACACGATCGACGAAATCGGGACCGGGCAGGTGGAGCTGATCCTTCGTGATGGTCTTGCACTGGTGTTCGAGAAGGTGGGCAGCTTGATCTCCGAGCGTCGCGGCAATGTCGACCGACATGGGGTACCTCCTGCATGCCCGCGGGGCGGGCGCCCACGAGTGTCGTTGTGAAGCCACCACGGCTCCGGCGGAAGTCGCTGAGCGGGCCCCAGGTTAACACCCCCGAAGCGGGAGGTCACCATTTGCTTGCCCGCTCGGCTGGGGGGTTGCTAGCCTGCTCCGTTCTTCAGGCGGCCGACACGTGAGGGGCTCGTGAGCGTCATTCTCGGCATCAACGCGTTTCACGCCGGCGCCGCCGCGGCGATCGTCGTCGACGGCAAGCCGGTCGCGGCCATCGCTGAAGAACGCCTCAATCGAGTCAAGTATTACGCCGCGTTCCCGAAGCGTTCCATCCAGCGCTGCCTCGACATGGCTGGGCTGCGCTTCCGCGACATCGACGCCGTTGCGGTGGGGCGCGACCGCTCGGCGAATCGTGCCAAGAAGCTACAGTTCGCTCTGAGCCAACCCACGAAGCTCCTCAACCTCGCCCGTTTTGGCAAACCGCGGCGCGTGCTGGACGACCTCGAGGCGCTCGTGGCCCAGGAGTGCGACGTGGATCCGGCCGAGCTCCGGTTCACGCAACATCACATCGAGCACCACATCGCTCATACGGCGAGCGCCTTCTACATCTCACCCTGGGAGCGTGCAGCAGGTCTCACCGTGGATGGGTCGGGTGACTTCTGCAGCGTGATGATGTCGGAGTGCGAGGGGGAGGAGATCCGGGTGAAGCACCGGATCTACATTCCCCATTCGCTCGGCACCTTGTACACGATGATCTGCGAGTTCATCGGCTACGGAAAGTACGGTGACGAGGGCAAGGTGATGGGGCTCGCGCCGCTGGGGCGCGACACCTTCGTCGACACGTTTGCCGATATGATCGAGCTCGTCCCGGACGGCTTTCGGCTGAATCCCTCCTTCTTCGTGCCGTTCGGTTCGAACCAGGGCATGCGCATCACGGCCGAGGGCAAGATGGTCTTCGACCGGCACTACTCGCAGCAGATGGAGGATCGCTTCGGCGCCGCGCGGCGACGTCACGCCGAGATCCGCGAGCGCGATCAGGATCTCGCCTTTGCCCTGCAACAGACCTTCGAGCGTGCGTACATGCACCTCGTGCACATCCTGCATCGCATGGTCCCGCAGGAGCGCCTGGCCCTCGCAGGCGGCTGCGCGCTCAACAGCTGCGCCAACGGCAAGATCTTCGAACAGACGCCTTTCCGTGAGACCTGCATCCAGCCTGCGGCCGGCGACGACGGACTGGCGCTGGGTGCGGCGCTCTACGTGAGCAATGTGCTTCTCAAGGAGGGGCGCCGCTGGGAGATGACCGACGCCTACCTCGGGCCCGAGTACTCGGAGGCGGAGATCCGGGCGGCGCTGGACGAGCGTCGGATCGCATACACCAGACTGGAGCGGGAGCCGCTGCTGCGCGAGACGGTGGAGGAGCTCGAACGGGGCAACGTCGTCGGTTGGTACCAGGGTCGGATGGAGTGGGGGCCGCGCGCGCTCGGCAACCGCTCCATCCTCACGCATCCCGGTCTTCCCGGCATGAAGGACGTGCTCAACGCACGCATCAAACATCGGGAGCCGTTTCGGCCCTTCGCGCCGTCCGTGCTCGCCGAGCGCCAGACGGCGATCTTCGAGCACGACCACCCGTCCCCTTTCATGCTCCACGTCTACAAGATCCGGCCGCAGTGGCGGGAACGCCTGAGCGCGGTCTGCCACGTCGACGACACCGGTCGGCTGCAGTCGGTGAAGCGCGACGAGAACCCGCTCTACTACGATCTCATCCGCGCTTTCGAAGCACGCACGGGGCTTCCGGTTCTTCTCAACACGAGCTTCAACGAGAACGAGCCGATCGTGCAGCATCCCGCGGAAGCGCTCGATTGTTTCCTGCGCACCAAGATGGACATTCTCGTGATCGGACCCTTCTTCTGTCGCAAGTCCGGCGCTGCACTCGCGTCGGACGGCGCGCCTTGAGGCGGTCATGCACTGGAGGGTCGTAGAAGAGCCCCGGCTGCGCGGCTATGCCGTCGAGTGGCTCGAGCCGGGCCTCATCATTCTCTCGCGCCGCAACCAGCTCTTTCGCAGCGACTCGATCGCGTCGCCACCGAAGTGCCTGGGGCACGTGCCGGCGCCCGCCTGGCGACTTTGGGCCAGCCGCTTCCGCCCCGCCCAACGTCTGCTGCGACACCAGGTCTACAACGTGGTGAAGATCGACGACTCCACGCTCTTCGTCACCTTCGACAAGAGCATCGGAGTGTTCGACGCCGAAGGCTTTCGCTTCCTCTCCGGTCTGGAGCGGCCGTGTCGCGTCCTGCCCGGCGGTGTGGCCTCGAGCAGCCAGGGCAAGCTGTTCTTCGGTGAATACCTCGTCAATCCCGAGCGCTCGCCGATGCGCATCTACTCCTGGGAGCCGGGAGCTGCAGCCGTCGAGGTGGTGCACGAGTTTCGTGCCGGCGCGATCCGACACGTGCACGCTCTCCACCACGACCCGTTCACCGGCGCCATCTGGTGTTTGACCGGCGATTTCGACGCCGAGTGCCGCGTGCTCTTCACGACGGATGGCTTCAAGACACTGCAAACCGTGGGGGCGGGAGACGAAAGCTGGCGGAGTGTGACGCTCCTGTTCACTCAGAGCGCCGTGTACTACGCCACCGATGCCGAGTTCGAGCGCAATCGCATCATCCGTCTCGAACGCTCGAGTGGCGAACGCACGACGGTGGGAGAGATCGACGGTCCGGTCTTTGCTGCCATTGCACGCGGCTCCGATCTCTTCTTTGCGGGCACCGCGGAGCTTTGCCCGAGCCAGGTGGGACGTTCCGCCTCGCTCTGGCACGTCGATGGCGATGGGAAGCTCGAGAAGCTGTTCGCGCTCGAGAAGGATCGATGGCCGGTCGGTTTCTTCCTCCCGGGAGCGCTGCACCTCTCGCTCGGTCCGGGGATCGACGGGACCTTCTTCTTCCAGGCGGTGGCTCTGCAAGGGGCGGACGGACGCACGTTCCACGTTAGACCCGATCTTCGGGATCAGCGCCCGGCTGAAGCGCGTGGGGCGGGGTGATCGGCGCGCGCAGCCGCTCCGACTCTGGAGCTGCGGGGAGTTGGCTCGCGGCTCCGCAGCGGGTATCCTGCGCGGGGAGCGCCGCCCGAAACCGAGGTGAGGGATGAACGAGCTTCAGGAGGGTCAGGGACCCGATCGCTTGCGCAACCTGGCGATGTTTGCGCCGCGCTTCTTGAAGCTGATCGGCCGCCTGCTCGCCGACGGCGAGGTGCCGCTGAGCGACAAGGTGGTCCTCGGTGCTGCCGTCCTCTACATGGCCAGCCCGATCGACGTGGTCCCCGACTCGATTCCGGTCGTCGGACATCTGGACGACGTCTACCTGCTGGCGCTCTGTCTGCTGCGCTTGATGCATCGAAGCGGCGAAGAGAAGATCCGCCAGCATTGGGAGGGTCCGGAGGACATCGTGCAGATTCTGGACTCGGTGACCGACGTCGCCACGCGCTACCTGCCCGATGCGGTGCGCGGCCGGATCCGCGACTGGGTCGAGGCGCGCTCCGGCGCCAGCACCTGAACGCGACCCCCCACACCAAACCCATCCGCAGGGTCACCCGAGTTCCCCGGGTCGTGGACTCATGCATTCGTGTTGGGAGCGACGCGAGCGACGGGCGCCTCGATTGCTCGGGGGCGCTGCTTCCGCGGCACGTTGCGTCTGAAGGCAACGAAGGTGAGGTCGTCCGGCTTCGAGGGTTGGTCGGCGGCCGGTTCTCTCATGCGTGCTGCGGCCGCCTCGCTCAGCGCCCGCGCCGCACGTTGCAGCGGGCCCTTGCGCAGGATGGTGACGATCTCGTCGACGTGCAGGTTGTCGAACAAGCCATCACTGCCCAAGAGCACGGTGTCGCGCAGAGCGAGCGCGACGTTTGCACCCATCTCGATCCGCATCTCGGTGGAACCGATCACGTTCGAAACGATGTGGCGCTCCTCGTGGTGCATCGCTTCGTCGGTATCCAGGAATCCCGCTTCGACCGCAAAGCCCACGGGTGAGTGCGACACGGTCTGCAACTTGATGCGGCCTCGCTGCCCCATGACCAAGATTTCCGCATCCCCGATATGGTAAGGGCGCGCGGCACCGTCCTGGATCTCCACGACGGCGAGCGTGGTGGCGGCGCCGACGCCGATCTCGATGACGTCGCGGTTGGCGCTCTCGATGCCGTTCAGGATGGCGGTGCGCAGCATTTCATCCTTTTGCGCCCCTTGCTCCAGGGCGACGCGCAGGGATCGAATGGCGGTGTGCGCGGCGTCTTGTCCGGCACGCGCCCCCCCGACGCCATCGGCGACGACGAGGATGCCGGAGCTCTCGCCGAAGGGGATCAGGGCGGCGGCGTCCTCGTTGCCGTCGGGCTTGTCCGGGCCGCGGGCTGAAAAGATGGCAGCGACCCCATCGGCGAACGGATGGAGCTCGACCTTCTCCATGTTCTGGTCGACGAACACGCGTGCGTCGAGTGATGCCTTCGTCCCCACAACACACCCCGCAACATGGCGCCCGGCACGCAACTATCCCCGCCCGAACGTGCGCTTTGCAAGCGTTTGCTTCGCCGATGCCGCACCGAGGCTGCCGGAAGTGCAGGGAGGGGACCGCCTTCCGGCGATCCCCTCCCAAGTGCCGTGTTTGCCGACTGCGGTTGGGTTGCAGATCCGAGTCACCGCAGGCGGTTGCACACCGAAGTCATCGCAGCAGGATCATGCTGCGCGCGAGGACACGCTCCCCGGCGATCAAGCGGTAGAAGTACACACCGCTCGGCGACTGCACGCCGGCGTCGCTGCGCCCGTCCCAGGTGACGACGTGTTCGCCGCTCGTGAGCTCACGCTCGACGAGCGTGCGCAGCAAGCGTCCGGCAACGTCGTAGATGCGCAGCGCGACCTGGCGGTCGCTGTCCAGGTTGAAGCGGATCCGCGTCATCGGGTTGAACGGATTGGGCTCGTTCTGCTCGAGCACGATGCGCGCGGCGGTTTGCGCTTGCGCTTTCGCGTGCGGGTCGCCGTTCGGAGGCATCGGACCGATGTGGTATGGCCGCATCATCTCGTGGTCTTCGTGCGAGAGGATGTGGCAGTGCCAGACGTAGCGTCCCTCGCGATCGAACTTGGCGATGACGCGGGTCACCTGGCCCGGGAAGGCCACCACGGTGTCCTTCCAGCCATCCTCGTTCGGCTCAGCCGGGCGGCTGTCCCCGAGGAGCTCGAGCGTGTCTGCGAGAAGCTTGCCGCCGATCCCGACCGAGCCGTCGTGCTGCGGTTGCTCCTTTTCGATCACTTCACCCGTGAAGCTCTCGCGCCCGAGAATCTGGAAGGCCACGAGGTGCAGATGGATCGGGTGTGCGTCCTCGGTGGCGTTGTAGACCTCCCACACCTCGACGTCGTCGACCATCGGGTTCTCGGTGATGGGTGCGAACCAGGCGAGCGAGCCCTCCTCGAGCGTGCCCAGCAGCGGCTGCAGCCGCCCGTAGTTGTCGAGCCCCTCGAAGAGCACGAGCTGCCGCGTGGCGCCCTCCTGCTTCAAGGCCTTGATCTTGTCGCGCAGCTTCGTGTTCGCGCCGACGCTCACGTCGTCCAGCACGGGCTCGCCCATCACCGAAAAGCGCATCGTCTGACCGGTGGTGAGCGGATCGGCCACACAGGATCCAGGCGGCGCGTCACCGCAATCGAGCTCGCCGTCGATGAACCCCTTGAACGGATCGTCGGGGCCGAAGTTGCGCAGGTAGAGCTTCGTCCCTTCGTCGAATTGCGAGAAGTCGACGACGAGATCGGCACGCTCGCCGGGAGCCAGCAACAGCTGGGTCAGAACCACCGGACGTTCCAGGAAGCCGTTGTCGGTGCCGATCTGCAGGAACTCCTGCGCCTCGCCGCCCATGCGGTCATCGCGCAGCTCGAGCACGTAAAAGCGCGAGTCGGAGCCGTTCAGCATGCGCAGGCGATACTTGCGACGCTCCACGTCCAGGTTCGGCCAGGTCACGCCGTTGACCAGGACGTAGTCGCCGAAGAACTCCGCCACGGCGGATGGATTCGGCAGCCGATCGCACTCGCGACCATCGGGAAGCGGACATTCCACCTCGACGTCCGGCACACCGGTGGGCAGCGCCAGTCGCCCACGACGATCGAACTGGCGATCCTGGATCACGATCTCGCGCTCATGCTCGCCGCTCGGGAGCACGCCATCGGCGAGAAGCCCACGTTCGTTGTCGTCGCGGAGCAGGTAGAAGCCGGCGAGCCCGGCGTAGACGTTGAGACGTGTGATGCCGAGCGCGTGGTCGTGGTACCAGAGGGTTGCCCCCTCCTGATCGTTGTCGTAACGGTAGTTGCGCTTGACGAAGTGCTCGCCGACCTCGTTCCAGCCCTGGGTGAACCAGGCCTCCGGCAAGCCGTCACTGGCGGACTCGGTGTGTCCACCGTGCAGGTGCGTCACCGCCGCGATTCCCCGGTCCGCCGGGTTGGCCCAGTGGAGCGACGTATCGACGGGCAGGAGGTGCTGCCTCGGCAGCTTGTTCTGCCACAGAACCTGGATCATCACGTCACGCTCGGTCATGAGCGTGGGACCCGGGTAGGTGACGGCGCCGCCGGTGAGGCCATAGCCCCACACGGTCGTCGTCAGCGGCCTGCCGTTGGTGTCCACGAGACCGAGCCACTGCACGGTCTGCCGCATCTCCATCTCGAACTGCCCCCCCTCGGTCGCGTCGATGCGCGCCGGGGCCGGAAGCGGAATCTCGAACTTCGGATGTAAGGCTGGATCCTGGAGGGATGCTGCATTGGCACTCACGAGGTTGGCTGCGACGAGAGCCAATCCGAGCAGGAGCCCCAGGGGCTTCCGATTCATGGTCCTACTCCTTCTCGAGCGTTCTTGCGACTAGGTGTTTACTGCGGCGCGGCATTGGGCTGAGAACCGGCACGGAGGCCGCCGGAAGGGTCTAGTTGCCTCCGATTAGAAAAGCAACACTCGCGCGACAGCAGGAATCTATTCGATACGATAGGTCGGTTGTGGCAATCTCAAACAACCGTCGCGGTCCAATGATCACCGCGGGATGAGCGACCCGGATGAGGTGGTCTCTGGTCGATGTTGTCGCCGGTGAGCTTGGACTGTAGTGTGTGCCGACAATCCGACGCTCTCATATGCGCCGCGGCGAGCGGCAGCGCCGCTGGGATGCGCACCCGGTGCGCGTCTCGAGGTGATCGATGAACATCACGCAGGTGGCAATCGAGAAGAAGCGCATTACGGTGGTGTCTCTGCTCGTCGTTCTTTTCGCGGGCATGTCGACCTACCAGACGATGTCACGCGCGGAGGATCCCGGTTTCATCATCCGCATCGCGGTCGTCACGACCATCTTCCCGGGCGCCAGCCCGGAGCGGGTCGAGCAGCTGATCACGGACAAGCTGGAGAAGGTCATCCAGGAGATGCCGGAGATCGACTTCCTGGCCAGCCGCTCGAAACCGGGCATCTCGATCATCTACGTCAACATCAAGGAGAGCTACAGCGCGATGCGTCCCATCTGGGACAGCTTGCGCCGCAAGGTGGATCGCGCCAGGGGCGACCTGCCGTCGGGGATCAGTGGGCCCTTCGTGGACGACGAGTTCGGCGACGTCTTCGGCACACTGATCGCGATCACGGGCGATGGCTACACCTACGCAGAGCTGAAGGAGATTGCGGACGACACACGCAACGAGCTCTTGTTGGTCGAAGAGGTCGCCAAGGTGGAGATCATCGGCTACCAGGAAGAGCGTGTCTTCGTGGAGTTCAACAACGCCCGTCTGGCGGAGCTCGGGATGTCGCCCGGTCAGCTGAAGTTGATCCTCGACTCGCGCAACATCGTCTTTCCGGGCGGCGAGATCTTCACCGAGGATGAGCAGATCGTTCTCGAGCCGAGCGGCAACTTCGAGTCGGTCCAGGATCTGGAGCGGACGGTGATCCAGCTTCCGGGACGCAACGCGCTCGTCTACCTGGGTGACGTCGCGTCGATCCACCGCGCCTACGTCGACCCCGCCACGACGAAGGTCACGCACAACGGCGAGCCCTCGCTCCTTCTGGCGATCAGCCTGCGCGAGGGGGGCAACATCATCGACTTGGGCAAGGCGGTGCGGCAGAAGCTGGCGCGCTTCCAGCAGGTCTACCCGATCGGCGTCGAGTTCGACGTCGTCTTCTTCCAGCCGGACTTCGTGCAGAAGAAGGTGGATGGCTTCGTCACCAGCCTGCTGCAGGCGATCGGACTCGTGATCCTGGTGATGCTCGTTTTCCTGGGACTGCGCACCGGTTTCGTTATTGCGAGCCTCATCCCGATGGCAATCGTGTCCGCGTTCATGGTCATGGGATTCGCGGGGATCGGACTCGATCAGATGTCACTCTCGGCGCTCATCATCTCGCTCGGTTTGTTGGTGGACAACGCCATCGTCATGTCGGAGTCGATCATGGTGCAGATGGCGGAGGGGAAGAACCGCATTCGAGCCGCCATCGATTCGGCGCAGGAGCTGCGCATTCCGCTCCTGACTTCCTCGCTCACGACGGCGGCGGCGTTCCTGCCCATCTATCTGGCGGAATCGAACGTAGGGGAGTACACGGCTCCGATCTTCCAGGTGGTGACCATCACGCTGATCTGCTCCTGGGTTTTGGCGCTGACGATGACGCCGATGTTGTGCGTGGCTTTCCTGAAGGTGAAACAGAAGCAGAAAGAGGGATTCGACACCCCCTTCTATCGCCGCTATCGCGGCTTCCTGATCGCCCTGTTGAAGCATCCGATCCTGACCGTTCTGGGAACGCTGGCGATCTTCGTGGGGGCGCAGGTGCTCACCCGCTTCGTCCCCTTCATCTTCTTCCCCGCCAACGACAAGCCGGTCATGTTCGCCGAGCTCAAGCTGCCACTCGGAACGCCGTTGACGAAGACGGAGCAGGTGGTCTCCGAGGTGGAGGATTTCATGCGCGCGCAGATGATGGCGGAGCTCGAGCCGAACGGTGATGTGACCAGGCATGGTGTCACGAGCTGGGCGTCCTTCATCGGTGCAGGACCGCCGCGCTTCTACCTGTCGGCAAACGTCGAGCCGCAGGCGCCGGAGTACGCCTACCTGCTCATCAACGTCACCGATCGCTGGCGCATGGGATCCGACTTCATCCCGCTGCTGGAACGCTTCTGCGTCGAGAGCTTCCCCGACCTGAACACGACGATCGCGCCGCTCTTTCTCGGCCCGCCGGTCGAGGCACCGGTGCAAGTGCGCGTTTCGGGGAAGGACATCGACGAGGTCTTCGACCTCGCGGACGACGTCAAGGCGCGTTTGGCCGCGACGCCCGGCACCAAGAACATCGCGGACGATTGGGGGCAGCGGGCGAAGAAGCTGTTCGTGCGCATCAATCAGCCACGGGCGCAGCGTGCCGGGCTGACGAGCGAGGACATTGCCGTGTCGCTGCAGACGATCCTGAGCGGAATCGAGATCACCGATTACCGCGAGGAGGATGAGGTCATTCCGGTCGTCCTGCGTTCGGTCGAGGCCGATCGCGCCGACATCGGCAAGCTCGAGAGCCACAACATCTACGTGCAGGCCACGGGTCGAGCCGTGCCGCTCAAGCAGGTCGCCGATGCCGAGATTCAGTTCCAGCCGTCGCGCATCCTGCGTCGCGATCGTCTCAAGACGATCACCGTGGAAGCGGATCTGGAGCCGGGCTTCAACGCCATCGCCGTGGCCAACGAGCTCGACGCCTGGTTGCAGGGGGAGAGCGCGGGGTGGCCCGTCGGCTACAAGTACGAGATCGGCGGCGAGCTGGAGTCCTCCGGCAAGGCCAACCAGTCGATCATGGTGAAGGTGCCGATTGCGGCGTTGATCATCGTGCTCCTCCTCGTGGGTCAGTTCGACTCGATCCGGCGCCCTGCCATCATCCTGCTCACGATTCCGCTCGGGCTCATCGGCGTCATCGTCGGGCTTCTGATCACGCAGAAGCCGCTCGGCTTCGTCGCCTTCCTCGGCGTCATCGCGCTTGCGGGGATCGTCATCAACAACGCCATCGTGCTCATCGATCGCATCCGAATCGAGATCGAGGTGAACGGGCACCCACCGGCACGCGCGATCGTGGAGGCGGGGCAGCGGCGCTTGCGTCCGATCCTGTTGACGACGGCGACGACGGTCGGCGGCCTCATTCCCCTTTGGCTCGGCGGGGGGCCCCTCTTCGAGGCGATGGCGGTCGCCATCATCTTCGGCCTGATGTTCGCGACGGCCCTGACCTTGGGCTTCGTGCCGGTTCTCTATCGGCTGCTCTTCCGGGTCGACTTCAGAGGCTTCGAGTACCCCGGCGCCACGCGCTGACCCATCGCTGCGTTTCCGACCGTGTAGCGCCCACCTCGGGTGGTCGTGGGCGAACACGGTGTCCCGAAGCGGTCAGCGCCGCGGCGCCACCTGCCCGCGAGCGCGCTTGTGGTGCGGTTGCGCCGCTGGCATGTTGCATGCGACGCCTGCGTCGCGGCGCTGCGGCGCACGTGGAGGTCGAGATCGTGACGCGGATTCTTCGCACCGCGAGCAGATTGCTGGTCTCATGGCTTGCAGTTCCCGCTGCTCTGTCGGCGACGGAGCACGCCATGCCGTGGTCCGACGCCGGTCTGAGCGAACACCAGGCCGCGTCCCACCTCGTCGATCGCTTCACCTTCGGTCCGACGCCCGGCCTCGTCGATCAGATCGTGGCGCAAGGGCTGGAGGAGTGGCTCGCCCGCCAGCTGCGCGCCGATGCTCGCTCGGACGACCTCGATGCCAAGCTCGCGGCGCTCGGGACGCTCGCGCTCACGAACGACGAGATCGTGCGCGACTACCCGCGTCCAGGGCGCCTGCGGCGCCAGGCGATCGCAGCGGGTCGGCTCGATCCCGAGCTCGCAGGCGGGGATCAACGGCGCGTCCTGCGGCAGTACGCGCAGGAGATGGGATACAAGCCGCAGCGACAGATCGTGGGTGAGCTCGTGGCGCAGCGCCTCTACCGCGCCGTGCACTCGCCGAACCAGGTTGCGGAGGTCCTGGTCGACTTCTGGTTCAACCATCTCTACGTCTCCGCCACCGACAACCAGTGCCGCCGCTTCATCGGCACCTACGAACGCGACGTGGTGCGCGCTCACGTCTTCGGACGCTTCGTGGAGATGTTGCGCGCCAGCGCCAGGCACCCGGCCATGCTGCTCTACCTCGACAACGCGCTCTCGTCGGCTCCCGAGCATGTGGCCACGCCCGTCACCTTGGCGCAGGCGGAGCTGCGACAGCAGCCGGGGCGCGCAGGCCGGCGCTACGACAAGATCTTCGAGCAGATGGAGCGCAACGAGGCGAAGCGACAGAAACGCATGCAGGAGATCCCGGAAGAGCGGCCGCCACGCCGCGGCGTCAACGAGAACTACGCGCGCGAGCTGCTCGAGCTGCACACGCTCGGCGTCGATGGCGGCTACACGCAGCGTGACGTGGAGGAAATCGCGCGCGCTCTGACCGGATGGACCCTCTTGCCGGATGGCGAGCGTCGCGCACGCATCCGCGAGCGCATGCAGCGGCCGCTGGCGGCGCAGCTCGGGTTCGTTCTCGACGGGGACTTCCTCTTCGCCGCCGACCGCCACGACGCCGAAGCGAAGCAGGTGCTCGGGCGTGCCTTGCCGCCAGGCCGCGGCATCGAGGAGGGGGAGGATGTCCTCGACATGCTGGCGCACCACCCGAGCACGGCGCGCCACCTGGCACGCAAGCTCGCGGTGCGCTTCGTGCGCGACGATCCCCCCGCGTCGCTCGTCGAGCGGCTTGCTGCCGCGTTCGAGGCCTCGGGTGGCGACCTGCGCGAGATGGTGTGGGCGCTCGTCGCATGCCCGGAGTTCTGGGATGAGAGCGCGCGACGCGCCAAGGTCAAATCTCCCTACGAGCTGGCGGCGAGCAGCGTCCGAGCGCTCGGTGCCGAAGTCGTGCGCCCGCGTCACCTGGCACGTTGGGTCGACCGCATGGGGCAGCCGCTCTACCGCTACCAGGCACCCATGGGGTTTCCCGACCGCGCCACGGCGTGGGTGGATGCCGGCGCCCTTCTGCAGCGGATGAACTTCGGCATGAGCCTGGCCGCGGGTCGCGTGCCGGGTGTGCGAGTCGACGTCGCACAGGCGCTGGGGGGACGCGAGCCGGAGTCCGCCGACGCCGCGCTCGTCGAGTACTCGCGAGCGCTGCTTCCGGGTCGCGACGTCGAGCCGACGCTGACTGCCTTGCGCCCGCTCCTGGGCCAAGCGCAGATTGCCGCGGAGATCGATCGGCGCGCCGCAGCCGCCGAGCGGGACGCAGGCTCGCGTGCAAGCGCGGGGATGGACAGCATGCAGCCGCAGATGGAGGGCCCCGAGGAGGCTCTGATCGATCCGCTCGCTCCCGAGGAGGACTCGGGCGCAGAGGCGTCGGAGCCTGCGGCGCTGACGCTGACGCAAGTCGTGGGGCTGATCCTCGGCTCACCCGAGTTCCAGCGGCGCTGATGAAAAGGAGGTGGAACGTGAAGCGCGGGCCGTGGAATCGGCGTCTCTTTCTGAAGACGACCGGCCTGGGTTTGGTGGCGCTCGGAGCGGGCGGTCCACCCCGCTTTCTCGAACGCCTCGTTTCGCAGGCGCACGCCGACGCGAGCGGGCGTCGACGCCGCACGCTCGTCGCGATCTTCCAGCGCGGCGCGATGGATGGCTTGATGGCCGTCCCCCCACTCGAGGATGCGGGTCTGAAAGAGCTGCGCCCGCGCCTGGCGATGACCCCGCGCGCCTCCGACGCGCGCGCGCGTCCGCTCGACCTGGGGAACGGCTTCGGCCTGCACCCGGCCTTCGAGCCGCTGCGCGGCCTCTACCGCGATGGCGTTCTCGCGCTCGTGCACGGGATCGGCTCGCCGAACAACACGCGCTCCCACTTCGATGCACAAGACTTCATGGAGACCGGAACCCCGTTTCGCAAGGGAACCGATTCCGGCTGGCTCAACCGCGCGCTGCGCCTGGCGCCCGCTCCGGAGCCGACTCCGTTCCGTGCCGTGGCGCTGACCGGAGCGCTACCGCGCTCCCTCTACGGGAGCGAGCCCGCGCTCGCGATCTCGGACCTGCGTCAGTTCCGGCTGCGCGGGCGGGGCAGGACGTCACCCACGACTTCGGCACACGGCTTCGAGTCGCTCTACGAGCAGACGGCAATGGAACTCCTGCGCGACGCCGGCGACGAGAGCTTCGAGGCCATGCGCACGTTGAAGGAGCTGGACGCCTCGAGCTACGAGCCCGCACCGGGTGCCGACTATCCGGATGGCGGACTGGGTGCCGCGTTGAAGCAGATCGCATTCCTCATCAAGTCGGGCGTCGGCCTCGAGGTGGGCTTTGCGGAGACGGGTGGGTGGGACACCCACGTCGGACAGGGCACCTTCCAGGGGGCGTTCGCGAAGCGTTCACGTGATCTTGCACGCTGCATCGCCGCCTTCTGGACCGACATCGCTGCGCATCGCGACGACGTCGTCCTGCTCACGATGACGGAGTTCGGCCGCACCGTGCACGAGAACGGCTCCGGCGGCACCGACCACGGCCGCGCTTCCTGCTCCTTCGTGCTGGGGACACGGGTCGACGGGGGCAAGGTCCACGGCGGCGTGCCTCGCCTGCGACGCAACGAGCTCGAGGATGGCCGCGACCTCCCCGTGCAGATCGATTTCCGCCGAGTCTTCGCCGAGGTCGCCGGTCGCCACCTCGGCGTGCAACAGGACGCGGCGCTCTTCCCCGGTTGGGATGGGAGTCGCTACCCTTTGCTGCGCGCCTAGCGGCCTGCCAGCGCTCCTCCCAGCGGTCGAAAGAGGGCGCGGGCGATCGATTCGGTGATCGGCGGATCGCCGTTCGCCAGCACGATCACCGCCAGGTCGCCGTCGCTCTCGAGAACGGCGCTCACGCCCGGCGCCCCCCCGGCGATGCCAGACGCGGCCATCGCGCGTTCGCTCAGCTGCGTTTCGCTCGTGCTGGGCTCGTCGCCACCGAAGTACCAGCGCGTCCAAGCTGGCGACAGAAGGCGATGCTCGCGCAAGGCGTTGTCGAAGCGCAGAAGGTCCTCCACGGTCGACTGGGCGCTGCCGGCGGAGTTGCCGCGAATCGGCAACCGGAACAGGTTGTTGCGCAGCACGCCCGTGCCATCCGGCGCGTGACGCGTGTAGCCCACGGCCACGTTGGGGACCGGTTCATCCTTGGCGAAGAAGCCGGAGGCCGCCATCCCGGCCGGCTGGAAGAGATGCCGGACGACGTAGGCGTCGTACGTCTCCCCCGAGGCGGCCTCGATGATCGCCCCCAAGACCATGTAGCCTGCGTTCGAGTACGCCGAGCGTGTGCCCGGCTCGAACTGCAGCGGCGCCGATGCGAAGAGCGGGAAGAAATCGGCCGGACCGCGATAGAGCGCCTTCGAGGAGCGGGAATAGTCGTCGGTGAAGATGTCTCCGAGACCGGAGGTGTGGTCGAGCAGGTGCCGGATCGTCACCTTGCGCGCCACGTCGCCATTCGGATAGTCGGGCAGATGATCGGCGATGGTGTCATCGAGCGCCAGCTTACCCGCGGACGCGAGCTGTCCGATCGCAATCTGGGTGAACGATTTGTTGATCGATCCCAGATCGAAGCGGGTATCGATTCGATTCGGTACGTTCCACTCGCGACTCGCGAGGCCCCACGCACCGCTGAAGAGGGCCTGACCGCGCCACGCCACCAGCGCCGTGCCCGAGAAGAGCTCACGCTCCGCCAGCGTGTCGAACCACGTCCTGAGGGCTGCGACGATCGCCGTGTCGTCGGCGTCGGGCGGCAGCTGGAACGCGGGCAGCTCCGGTCCCCGGCCGCCCGAGTCGTCAGCATCCACCGACATGCTGACGACTCGATGTGGGGGCTCCGCTTCGAACTCGAAGCCGAACCGCAGTCGCTTGCCGTCCGGGTCCTGCGTCACGACGACGAGCTCGTCACGACGCTCGACGAGGACGCCGACGATCTCGAGCCCCGCGTGTCGCTGCGTCAACATCCGTGCG
>CP070763.1:3105760-3138484 GCA_020349025.1 Candidatus Latescibacterota bacterium
CAGCGCGAGATCCCTGCGGATTCGCTTGACCAGCCCCACAAACGGTCGTATGTATGAAGCATACGTTCGTTTGAATCTGGGCGAGGGATCGATGGTGCACAGGGCCGGGGATCGGGGGGCCGACAGCAAGGAGCTCCTGATGGATGCCGCGGAGAGGCTCTTTGCGGAGCGCGGCTTCGCCGCCACGTCCCTGCGTCGAATCACCGCCGAAGCGGGCGTCAACCTCGCGGCCGTCAACTACCACTTCGGCTCGAAGGAGGGCCTCATCGAGGCGGTCTTCGAGCGCTGCATCCGGCCCCTCAGCAGCGAGCGGCTGCGCCTCCTCGACGAGGCGGAAGCGAGGAGCGGCGGGAGGCCCAGTGTCGAGCTGATCCTCGAGTCCTTCGTGACGCCGGTCCTGCGCGCTGCCTCACGCCCCTCGGCCCAGATCACGATGAAGCTGTACGGCCGCACGCACTCGGCACCCGATAGCCACGTGCGCGAGATCTTCCTGCGGCAGTTCGGTGGCGTTCGGGAGCGCTTCACCGCAGCGCTCGCACACGCCCTGCCCCATCTCCCCCGCGCCGAGCTCTACTGGAGGCTGCACTTTGCGATCGGCGCCGTGGCGCAGGCGATGGCGGATCCTGAGCGTCTCGTCGTTCTGTCGGATGGTGCCTGTGACCCGTACGACGCCGACGCCACCATCGCCCGGCTCGTGCCGTTCCTGGCCGCGGGTCTCCGGACACCCTGGCCCGTGGAGGCGCGCGAATGACGTCTCGTCTTCCCCGCGTGCAGAGCCGCATCGGCGTGCGCTTCCTGCGGTGTGGGATCGTGGCGGCGGTGCTCCTGGCTGCCGTCGGCTGTGGCAGCCCACCACCGCGCGTCGAGCCGGAGCTGGAGCTGGACGTGCCCGAAGCCTGGAGCGCCAGGTCGGAAACAGCGGACACGACGGCGGCGGCCGCCTTCGGCGACTCGACCTCGTGGTGGCGCCACTTCGGAGACGCAGTCCTGGACTCCCTCGTCAACCGTGCGATGACGCACAACTACGACCTGCGCGCCGCCGTCACCCGCATCGACGCGGCTTTGGCGCAAGCTCGCATCGCCGGCGCCGATGCGCTCCCGAGCGTGAACGCCTCCTTTACCGGCACGCGCGATCAACGCGTCTTCATCGGCACGCCGATTCCGAAGTCCACTTCGACGACGCTCGGCGTGGCGCTGAACACAACCTGGGAGCTCGACCTTTGGGGTCGCGTGCGCCAAGCGCGTTCGGCTGCGCTCGCCGACGCGCAAGCGGTGTGGGCCGACGCCAACGCTGCCGCGCTGTCGCTCGCCGGACAGACGGCGAAAACCTACTTCGCGGCAGTCGAGCTGCGACTCCAGATCGCGCTCACCGAAGCGACCGTCTCCAGCTTTCGCACTTCGGCCAACTTCGTTCGGGATCGCTTCGAGCGCGGCGTGCGTCCATCGCTCGATCTGCGCCTCGCACTGACGAGCCTCGCCGATGCCGAGGCGCTCCTCCAGTTCCGTCGCGCCCAGTACGACCGCACGCTCCGGCAGCTCCAGGTTCTTCTGGGGAAGTATCCGGATGCCGCGATTGGCGTCACCGATTCGCTGCCGCAGGTTCCAGCTGCGGTTCCGGCGGGTCTGCCGAGCACGCTTCTCATGCGACGCCCCGACCTCGTCGCCGCGGAGCGCCGACTCGCGGCCGCGGGCGCCCGCATCTCCGAGGCGCGGCGCGCCTTCCTGCCGCGAATCGCCCTGACCGGCAGCGCCGGCCGCACCAGCGGTGAGCTCTCCGACTTGCTCGACGAAAACTTCTCGGTGTGGAACATCGTCGGCAACCTGGTGCAACCGATCTTCCAGCAGGGGAGGCTGCGCGCCGGTTTGCAGCTGGCGCACGCCGACGCCGAGCGTCTGCTGGCTCGGTATGCGCAATCGATCCTGCGGGCGTATTCCGACGTCGAATCGGCTCTCGCCACCGAGGGCTATCTTGCAGATCAGCAACGCGCACAGGCTGAGGCGGCGCGACAGGCGATCGCGGCACAGGCTCTGGCCGAGGATCGTTATCGTCAGGGACTGGCGGACTACATCACCGTTCTGGCTGCGCAACAGACGGCGCTCGACGCGCAGATCCGACTGCTCGCGGTGCGGCGGTTGCGGCTCGACGCGCGCATCGACCTGCACCTCGCGCTCGGCGGCGGCTTCGAGGTGCGGGTCGACGAAGAGGGAACGATCGGGATCGACGCCAAGAGCGACGACCCGCTCGCAGGAGCGACGCCAACCGAAGGAGACCAACCGTGACCCCCGCGTTGCGCCATCGCGGCGCCAAGCTGATCGTTCCGCTTCTGCTGCTGATCGTCGGCGTGGCCGGCGCCATGGTGATGGTGCGAACGCGACCGAAAGCGGAAACGCGCCGGCGCGAAGTCGTCCCGCCGCTCGTGCGCGTCCTCACCGTGCGCAAGGAGGATGTACGGCTTTTCGTCCACAGTCAGGGCACGGTCGTGCCGCGCACACAGACCACCTTGGTGTCGGAGGTCGACGGTCTCGTCCTCGAAGTCTCCGATTCCTTCGTTTCGGGTGGCTTCTTCGATCCCGGGCAGGAGCTCCTGCGACTCGATCCGACCGACTTCGAGCTGGCCGTCGTGCGCGCGCGCTCGAGCGTGGCGCAGGCCGAGGTGCGCGTGGCGCTCGAAGAAGCCGAGGCGGAGGTCGCGCTGCGCGAGTGGAAGGACCTGGGTGAAGGCACACCGGCACCTCTGGTGACGCGCGGACCCCAGCTGCAGCAGGCGCGCGCCTCGCTCGAGGCGGCGCGGGCCTCGCTGAAGCAGGCGGAAGTGGATCTCTAACGCACGCGCTTGCGTGCACCTTTCCTGGGTCGCGTGCGCGAGAAGCTCGTCGACGTCGGTCAATCGGTCGTGCCGGGGCAACCACTTGCCCACGTGTACGCCATCGATTATGCCGAGGTGCGTCTTCCGGTCCCGGACGAAGACCTCGCCTTCGTCGACCTGCCCATGACGCACCGTCGGGAAGCTGCGGCCGGGGCCCGCGAGGCCATGGAGGATCCGCGACCGCGCGTGATCCTGCGCACGCGCTTCGCGGGCGGAACGTACGAGTGGCACGGACACGTCGTTCGCACCGAGGGAGAGATCGATCCGCAGAGCCGCATGGTGCACGTGGTGGCGCAGGTGGAAAATCCGTACGGGCGGCGTGAAGACCCGAATCACCCGCCACTCGCGGCGGGCCTCTTCGTGCACGCCGACATCATGGGGCATCTGGCCGCAGACGTCGTCGTCGTGCCGCGCGCCGCCATGCGCGGGCGCGACGAGCTCCTGGTCATCGACGAGGAGGAACGCATTCGCTTCCGGCACGTCGAAGTACTGCGATCCGAACGCGAGCGCGTCCTCATCCGTGGGGGGCTGCGCGAAGGAGAACGCGTCTGCCTCTCGCCGCTCGAAGCGGTGACGGACGGCATGCGCGTTCGTGCCACCGAGACGGAGCCGGATCCTCCGCGGCTGCAGAGGGAACCGGCCGAGAGCCCGCAGCCGGACCGGGCCGCGTCACACGCCAAGCGCACGGACGCGTCCGCAGAGCCAGAGGTCGCACCATGAACCGGGCCATCGAGTGGTTCGTTCACAACGGTGTCGCCGCCAACCTGCTCATGATCCTCATCATCGGCGGCGGCCTCGTCACGCTCCCGCGCATCAAGCGCGAGATCTTCCCCGAGATCTCTCTCGACATCATCCAGGTGAGCGTGGAGTACCTCGGTGCCTCTCCGGAAGAGGTGGAGGAGGGCGTGTGCATGCGCGTCGAGGAGCAGGTGCAGGGGCTCGAAGGCATCAAGCGCATCACGTCGACGGCAGCGGAGGGAATCGGCTTCGTACGGCTCGAGGTTCTCGACGGCTTCGACACGCGCGAGGTGCTCGACGACGTCAAAGCACGCGTCGATGCCATCGAGACCTTCCCCGCCGAGACGGAGAAGCCGGTGGTCCAGGAGCTCCTGAACCGGCGCCAGGTGATCGACGTCGCCATCTCGGGGGCTGCCGACGAGTTCACGATCAAGAGCCTCGGTGCACAGGTGCGCGACGAGATCACCGCACTTCCCGGGATTACGCTGGCCGAGCTCGTGAACACGCGACCCTACGAGGTCGCCATCGAGGTTTCGGAACAGACCCTGCGACGTTACGGCCTCAGCTTCGACCAGGTGGCGCAGGCCGTGCGGCGCTCCTCGCTCGATCTTCCCGCAGGCTCGCTGCGCACTCGTGGCGGCGAGATCCTCCTGCGCACCAAGGGACAGGCGTACCGGCGGGCCGACTTCGAGAAGATCGTCCTGATCACGCGCTCCGATGGCACGCGCCTGCTTCTGGGTGAAGTCGCCACGGTCGTCGACGGCTTCGCCGAGACCGACCAGTCTGCCCGCTTCGACGGCAGCCCCACCTCCGTGGTGCAGGTCTTTCGCGTCGGCAACCAGAACGCGCTCGAAGTCGCGGATACGGTGCAGGAGTACGTCCTGGAGGCGCAGGTGCGGATGCCGGAGGGGATCCGTCTGACCACGTGGCGCGACTCTTCGACCGTGCTGCGCGGCCGCCTCGACCTGCTCATCCGCAACGGGCGCATGGGATTCCTCCTCGTCTTTCTCGTTCTCGCGCTGTTCCTGCGCTTCCGTCTTGCGGTGTGGGTGAGCATCGGCATTCCGATCTCATTCCTCGGGGCACTCGCTCTCATGCCGAGTCTCGATGTCTCGGTGAACTTGATCTCGCTCTTCGCCTTCATTGTGGTTCTGGGGATCGTCGTCGACGATGCGATCGTCGTGGGCGAGAGCATCTACACGCACCAGCGGCGCAGCCGCGATCCGGTGCGCAGCTCGATCGAGGGTGCGCGCTCCGTGTCGGTGCCGGTCGTGTTCGCCGTGCTCACGACGGTGGCCGCGTTCGCACCGCTTCTCGGTGTCCCGGGCAACATGGGGAAGATCATGCGGGTGATCCCGCTGATCGTCATCCCGACGTTGATCTTCTCGCTCGTCGAGTCCCTCTTCGTGCTCCCGAACCACCTCTCCCATACCCCCCCACGCGGATCGGAGCGGCGCCGGATCGCTCCGCTGCGCGCCTGGGTGGGTTTCCAGGATCGCTTTGCCTCCGGGCTCGAGTGGTTCATCCAGAACGTCTATCGCCCCTCGCTGGCTCGAGCAATGGAGTGGCGCTATGCCACCCTGGCGTGGGGGTTGGCCACGCTCCTGATCACGGTTGGCCTGGTCGCAGGTGGCCGGGTGCGCTTCACCTTCTTCCCCGCCGTCGAGGCGGATTACGTCGCAGCGATCCTCACCATGCCACAGGGCACGCCCGCCGACGTGACCGCCGAGGCCGTGCGTCGACTCGAGGAGAGCGCGCGCGAGGTGCAGCAACGCATCGATGCGCAGGAAGAGCTCGACAAGAGCGTCTTCCGCCACGCGCTGGCCTCGGTGGGCGAACAACCGTACCGCACGTCGCAGGCGAACAATGGGCCCGGAGGCGGCGCGCTCGCGTTTACCGGCTCGAATCTGGGCGAGGTGACGATCGAGCTCGTGCCGGCAGAGGATCGCCAGACGACGAGCACGGAGATCGCGGCGATGTGGCGCGAGGTAACGGGCCCGATCCCCGATGCCCTCGAGCTGGTTTACACCGCTTCTCTCTTCTCACCCGGGGAGCCGATCCACGTGCAGCTGAAAGGTCCCGATATCGAGCAGCTCAGCCATGCGGCCGACGGGCTGAAAGAGAGGTTGCGGGAGTACCCGGGCGTTTTCGACATCACCGACTCCTTCCGCGCCGGCAAGCAGGAGGTGAAGCTGCGGATCCGACCTGCAGCGGAAACGCTCGGCTTGCGTCTCTCCGACCTGGCGCGTCAAGTGCGCCAGGCGTTCTACGGCGAGGAGGCGCAGCGCATCCAGCGAGGCCGCGACGACGTGCGCATCATGGTGCGCTACCCGGAGGCGGAACGCCGTTCGCTCGGTGATCTCGAGAGCATGCGCATTCGCACCGCCTCCGGTGCCCAGGTGCCCTTCTCCGAGGTCGCCGTGGCAGAGCTCGGCCGCGGCTACGCGTCGATCCAGCGCACCGATCGCCGCCGCTCGGTGGACGTGACCGCAGACGTCGATCCGACGCGCAACAACGCCAACGTGGTCCTCGCGGATCTCGAGGCCAACGTCATTCCAGGGATCCTCGCCGACCACCCCGGCGTGACCTACACGCTGGAAGGGCAACGCCAGGAGCAGCGTGAGACGATGGGCGGTCTGGTACGCGGCTTCATGATTGCGCTGCTCGTGATCTACGGCCTCATGGCCGTCCCCTTCCGCTCCTACCTCCAGCCGATGATCGTGATGTCCGCCATTCCCTTCGGCCTCGTGGGTGCGGTCTGGGGCCACGTGATCATGCGCATGGACCTCACCATCATCACCATGTTCGGGGTCGTCGCGCTCACCGGTGTGGTCGTGAACGACAGTCTGGTTCTCGTGGACCGCATCAATCGCAAGCGCCAGGCCGGAATGCCGCTCGAGCAGGCGGTGCGCGAGGGCGGCATCGCGCGCTTCCGCCCGATCATTCTCACTTCGCTCACCACGTTCATGGGCCTGACGCCTCTTCTGCTCGAGAAGAGCATGCAGGCGCGCTTCCTCATCCCGATGGCGACGTCGCTGGCGTTCGGCGTGATCTTCTCGACCTTCGTCATCCTGGTGCTCGTGCCGGCGTCCTACCTCATCCTGGAGGATCTGCGCAGCGTGCCGCGTCGGCTGCTGGGACGTGACGTCGCGGCAGCGATTCCGGCGGCAGACGAAGGCGTGTAGTGCGGCGCGCTTGGGCGTCTGGAATCGGCCGTTCAGGCTCATGGCCCGCATCTCGCACTCCCGCTCTCATCGAGGCAGAGTAGTGGCCAGCGCCGCAGCGACTGCTAGAGTGGTGGCGACCGCGGACGCTCGGCCGCCGGAGGATGAGGTGTGACCGATCCCAGAGGCTCGCACAACGCCGGCCTGCGCCTCGTGGCCGTGGGACCCTACGACGCCGATGAGGCGCTACACGTGCGCCGCATGCGCGTCGTACGCGCTGCGGCTGCGCTCGGCGTCGTCTTTGCCCTCGGAACCCTGGGGTTCTATCTGATCACGCACGAGGGCTACAGCCTCCTCGAGTGTCTCTACATGACCGTAATCACCGTTTCGACAGTCGGCTTTCGCGAGGTCATTCCTCCGCGCGAGTCGGAAACACTCATCGTCTTCACGATCTTCTTGACGATGTTCGGTGTCGGGACGGGTCTCTATTTTTTCACCGCGCTGGCATCGATGGTGGTGGAGAACGACCTGCCCCACCGCTTCTGGAGGCGCCGCATGGAGAAGAAGATCCAGAGTCTGAAGGACCACATCATCGTCGTGGGCGTGGGTAGCAGCGGAGGCCACGTGGTGCGCGAGCTGTTCCACGCGGGCTCCCCTTTCCTCGTCGTCGAGCAGGAACCTGCGCGCGTGGCTGTCCTGACGAGCGAGCTGCACCTGGACTTTCCATTCGTCGTCGGCGACGCTTTGGAGGACGGCACGCTCCTGAGCGCCGGGATCGAGACTGCACGGGGTCTGGTGGCCACGCTGCACGAGGACCGGGACAACCTCTACCTCTGCCTGTCGGCACGACAGCTCAACCCGCAGCTGCGCCTGGTCGCCAAGGCGGAAGACCGTTCGAGCTTCGAGAAGTTCGAGAAGATCGGCGTGAACGCGGTCGTCTCCCCCTCCGTCATGGGCGGCCGCCATCTGGCCAGCGAGATGTTGCGTCCGGACGTCGCGAGCTTCGTGGACGGACTCCTGCGCGTGACCGAGAGCGCACCGGCACTCTCGGAGCTCAGTGTGGTCGAGGGGGCGGCGGCTGCCGGAAACTCGTTGGCGGAAGCGGACCTGCGCTCCAGGACCAACTGCCTGATCCTGGGGATTCGCGAGCACCACGATTCCTTCTACACCTACAACCCCGGTCCGGAGGTGCGCCTGAAGCCGGGATCGAGTGTCATCGCGCTCGGTGATCCGGTGGCACTCGAGAGCTTGCGCAATCTACTGCGGCCCGGCAGCTGAGAGCGGTGCGTGCGATGGATCATGTCTCCTTCGACAACCCCGCGCTGCACGTTGCGTTGGCGCTCGCGGCCGGTGTGGTCGCGCAATCGCTGGCGCGACACCTGCGGATTCCCGGAATCGTCATGCTCCTGGGCACCGGCGTGGTCCTGGGGCCAGACGTTCTGAACATCATCCGCCCACGCCTGCTCGGGGACACGATGCACACGCTCGTCGGCTTCGCCGTCGCCGTGATCCTGTTCGAGGGTGGCATGAACCTCAACCTGCGCCACCTGCAGAGACAGGCGCGCAGCATTCGACAGCTCGTGACCGTCGGCGCACTCGTGACCCTGTTCGGCGGCACGCTCTCGGCGCGGCTCATTCTGGGCTGGGGCTGGATCCCCTCCTTCCTCTTCGGGACGCTCGTCATCGTCACCGGGCCCACGGTCATCACCCCGCTCCTGCGCCGCATCAAGGTGCAGCGCAAGGTCGCCACGGTGCTGGAAGCGGAAGGCGTGCTGGTCGACGCGATCGGAGCAATCTTCGCTGCGGTCGCGCTGCAGGTGGTGGTGAGCCCCTGGTCTGGTGAGGTGATGGCGGGTGCGGCGTGGGGCCTCGTTTCGCGCCTCGGATTCGGCATCCTGCTCGGACTCGGCGGCGGGCTCGCCATCGCCCTCCTGCTGCGCCGGCCCCGCATCGTCCCGGACGGACTCGAGAACGTCTTCACGCTGTCGCTTCTCTTCGCCCTCTTCGAGCTCAGCAACGCCTTCTTCCCCGAAAGCGGCATCGTCGCCGTGACGATGTCGGGGTTCGCCGTGGGCAACGTGCGCACACGCGCGCTTCCCGATCTTCTCGAGTTCAAGGAGCAGCTGACCATCATGCTGATCGGTATGCTCTTCGTGCTGCTCGCGGCGGACGTCCGCGTCCAGGAGGTGCGCTCGCTCGGCGCCGCGGGAATCTGGACGGTTGCTGCACTCATGTTCCTGGTGCGACCACTCAACGTCTTCGTCGGAACTCTGGGAACCGACCTGCGGCTGCGAGAGAAGGCGTTCATGGCTTGGCTTGCCCCACGCGGAATCGTCGCCGCAGCCGGTGCGTCCATCTTTGCGGACACCCTGACGCGAGAGGGTTTCGGCATCGGGCACGAGCTGCGCGCGATGGTGTTCATGGTGATCGCGATCACGGTGACGGTGCAGGGGCTGACCGGCGGGTTCGTGGCGCGCCTTCTCGGAGTCCGGCGCGCCTCCAACAACGGCTACGTGATCCTCGGCGCCAACCATCTGGCTCGCGCTTTCGCGCGCGTTTTCCACGACTCGCAACAGGAAACGGTTCTCCTCGAAAGCAACCCGACGGCCTTCCGCGAGGCGCAGGAGCAGGGGTTCCGCGTCCTCTACGGTGTCGGGCTGGACGAGAGAATTCTCGCACGCGCCGAGCTGGACAGCCGCGCCGGGGTTCTGGCGATCACAACCAACGAAGCGGTCAACATGCTCTTCACGCGCCAGGCCCTCGACGAGTTCAAGGTCCCGAACGCCTGGGTCACGCTGCGTCGAGGGCACGGGGCCGTCACACCCGAGCTCGTGAACCAGGCCGGCGCGCGCATCCTGTTCGGCGAGCCGCGCTTCATCGAGCTGTGGACGCTGCGCCTCGAGCGCGGCACGGCGACGCTCGAGCACTGGGTACGCACCAGCGCGGAGAGCTCCGATGAAGCGGAGATCCACGAGATGCGCGAGATGCACAAGGCCTTCTTGCCACTCGCGGTACGGCGTGGCCGCAAGGTCGCGCCGCACGACGAGAAGACCTCGTTCAAGCAAGACGACGACCTCTACGTCGTCCTCTTCGACGAGCGCCGCGAGCTCGGGGGCGAGTGGCTGCGGCGGCAAGGGTGGGAGCCGGCTGCTGTCCTCGGGATCGAGCGGCAGCCGGAGCCCGCGCAAACCACAGCCTGACCCGGAAGGCGAGGTGGAGGCATGGCCGTGGCAGCTGCCACCCTCCTGCGACAGCTCGAAGCGCTCAAGGACCGCTTCGAACCTGCGGCCGCAGACAGCAAACGCGAGCTCTTGCGGCAGCTCGAGCGCCGGCGACTCGGAAGCGCCGACGAAGTCCTGCGCCTGCACGAGGTGCTCTGCTTTCTGCGCGCCTACCCGGACGACCAGCGCCTGCTCGCCAGCGTGGAGTCGATGCTCGCTGCCTTCGCCGGGCGCAGCGACCTGCGCCGCTACCGGCGTGCGCTCTCCGACACGGGGATCGCGGGGACATCGATCGATTTCCGCTTCTTCTGGCCGACCGCTCGCTGGCTTGCGCGGCGTTGGCCACACCACCTCTCCGTCCTGTGGAGCGAGTTCAAGCAGCCAGAAAAGCTGCTCGAGCTCCTGCCCCTCCTCGTTCCCCCCGTCGAGACGGGTGGCTTCGACGAGCTCGACCTCAGCGTGTGGGATTGGATCGAGGAGCTGAAGCACCCCGACGAAACGGATGCGGCTTGGATCGTGCGCCGCATCGACGCGATGTACGCAAACCCCTTCGTGCGCGAAGCGCTCCACGACGGTCTCGATCTCTGGTTCCGTCTCGACCCCGCCGGCGACACCCCAACGCGAACCCACGCGCACTATGCGCCGCTCCCGGTCACCTACCAGCAGCGCCCGCTGGCGCGCGCGCGCCCCGACCTGCGCGGCGCGGTGAAGGAGAAGCCGCGCGCAGTACGCGTGCTCACGAAGCGCGAGGGACAGAAGCTGATCGACCTCGCGCGCTCCGCCATGGTCACACGCAGCCGCGACCTCGACGTCTTTGCCTACGGCGATCCCAACGACGTCCGTCTGGTCGACTTCGGAGAGGGGTTGCAGTTCGCCTGCATCGGCTTCCTGCCGGAGCGGCGGCTGCTCCTGCACGCGGTGTACGGCTTCCTCACTCTGAAGAACGGCGTCCCGATCGGCTATGTGCTGGCCAGCGCGCTCTTCCGCTCCGCCGAGGTCGCGTTCAACACCTTCGAGACCTACCGAGGCGCCGAGGCGGCCTTCGTCTTTTCGCGTGTGCTCGCGATGACACATCACCTCTTCGGCGCCGAAGCGTTTGCGATCGATCCGTACCAGCTCGGCTACGGCAACACGGAGGGGCTCAAGTCGGGAGCGTGGTGGTTCTACCAGAAGCTCGGGTTCCGGCCCCAGGATCCGGACGTGCGACGTCTCATGCGTGGCGAGCTGCGGCGAATGCGCAGGAATCCGCGTCATCGCTCGAGTGTCGCGACGCTGAGCAAGCTGGCCTCCGAGTACGTCTATCTCGACCTGCATCCGTCGCGGCGTGGCTGGCTTCTGCCACCACTGTGGAGCCTCAGCCTCGCCATCTCGCGCTACCTCGGCGGGCGCTTCGGAGCCGAGCGCGAGCGCGGCATCCGGACCTGCGCGCGCGAGGCGGCGCAACGGCTGGGAGTGCGCCGACAGCGCCTGTCGCGCACAGAGCGGCAGGCGTGGGAGAACTGGAGCCCCCTCATCCTGATGCTCGAGGGCGTGGGTCGCTGGTCGCGAGCGGAGAAGGCCGCGCTCGTACGCATCGTGCGCGCGAAGGGTGGTCGGCACGAGTCCGATTTCGTGCCTCTCTTCGACGCCCACGCCAAGCTCAAGCGCGCGCTGTTGAAGCTTGCAGCACAGGAGTGAGGGCAACCGTCGCACGAGCGCTGGGAAGCGTAGAAGCCGCACTCATTCGGTCAGAGCGCGCCACTCCGCCGCCGTGAACAGCCGCGAACGCTCTGGAACGGGGTGCGAGACTCGCGCGATCTGCTGCTCGAGCGAGGCGATGCGCTCACGCGTGGGCGGGTGGCTCGACACCACCTCGGGAATCTCGAGCGTCTCCTGTCTCGAGAGCTTGTCGAAGAGCGTCAGCAGGCCTTGTGGGACCGGGGCGCGTCGTTCCGTGGCGCTGCGAAGGACTCCGCTGCAGATCGAAGCAAGTGATGAGCCGGGGGCTCCGTGAGGCTGCGATCGCGCCGACAGCGCGCAGAGGGTAGAATCGGACGTCCGGCCGTGACCCGGTCCCACACGCTCCGTCCTGGAGGAGATGCAATGGCTGCGCTGCATGGCTGCTTCTGCAGCCTCCTCGTTGCCTGCTGGACCCTGGCTCTCGGGGTTGCGCATGCGGCCGACGCAGATGACGGCACGGAGAGCACCCTGCGCGCGATACGCGAGTATCGCGCGCAGCAGCGCGAGCGCATCTTCGCGGAGCTCTTCGAGCTTCTGGAAATCCCGAACGTGGCCTCCGATTCGCTCAACATTCGCAGGAATGCAGAGCATCTCGTTTCGATGCTCGAATCACGAGGCGTCGAAACGCAATTGCTCGAAACAGAGGGTGCGCCACCCGTCGTCTTCGGCCACCTGCGCGTCGCCGCAGCGAGGCGCACGGTCGTCTTTTATGCCCACTACGATGGCCAGCCTGCCGATGCGGCAGGCTGGCAAAGCGAGCCGTGGCGTCCCGTGCTTCGCGATGGCGCGCTCTTCGCCGGCGCGAAGGTGCGGCCACGCGAACTGCTGCACGGCGACGTGGATCCGGAATGGCGCATCTACGCGCGTTCGGCGAGCGACGACAAGTCGCCGATCGTGGCGCTGCTGACGGCGCTCGATGCGCTGCGCGCGGCCGGCAGGGAGCCCTCGGTGAACTTGAAGTTCTTCTTCGAGGGTGAAGAGGAAGCGGGATCGCCGCACCTCGACTCGCTTCTGCGCGCGCACGCGGCTCTGCTGCAGGCTGACGTGTGGTTGTTCTGCGATGGACCGATTCACCAGAGCGGTCGACCCCAGGTGGTGTTCGGTGTGCGTGGGGTCATCGGCCTCGAGATGACGTCCTACGGCCCGGCGCGCCCGTTGCACAGCGGCCATTACGGCAACTGGGCGCCGAATCCGATTGCGATCCTGAGCGAGTGCCTGGCTGGCATGCGCACGGCCGACGGTCGCGTCCTGATCGCGGGCTTCTACGACGACGTGCGCGCGCGCTCCGCCGCCGAGCGCGAGGCGCTGGCCGCGGTTCCCGCGGTGGAGGAACGGCTGCGCGCCGAGCTGTCGCTGGCAGCGACCGAGGCGGACGGTGCGCGGCTGATGGATCGCTTGATGCTGCCGGCGATGAACCTGCGCGGCATCGAGGCGGGTCGCGTCGGGAGCGAGGCGAAGAACGCGATTCCAACCGAGGCACGCGCGTCGATCGACTTCAGGCTGGTGCCGGAGCAGCAGCCGGAGCGTGTGCGCCAGGTGGTCGAGGCGCACCTGCGAGAGCATGGCTACCAGATCGTGCACGCACGGCCCGACGACGCGGCGCGCCGGCGCCACCCACGCACGCTGCTCTTGGAGTGGGACTCCGGCTATCCCGCGTTTCGCACCCCGATGGATCGACCCGTATCCCGCGCGGTCGTCGAATGCATCGAGGCTGCGCTCGGTGACGTGGTGCGCATCCCGACCCTGGGCGGCAGCCTGCCGCTCCACCTCTTCCACCGCAACCTGAACGCTCCTGTCATCGTCGTCCCGATGGTGAACCACGACAACAACCAGCATGCAGCGGACGAGAACCTGCGCATCCAGAACTTCTGGGACGGGATCGACATGTACGCGATGCTGATGGCGCGGCTCGGCGAGGTGTGGTGAGCGAGGATCCCGCTTGCAGCGGCACCTGTTTCTGTCAGCGCGACTCTTGCGCTTCGAACGCGCGCACGATGTGGGATGCCTGCGTGGTGCCGCGTGGGAGCAGGCCCCGAATCGTGTTGACGACCACCTGCAGCTTCACCGCTTCGAGCTCGCGGCCGTACATCTGGTAGACGAGCGAACCGTCGCGAGCGAACACCAACAAGTTGCACGCCTTCGGGTTCCAGTCGTACGCTCGCGCGAACTGCCCCTTCCAATCGACCAGCGCCCACTTGTGCTTCTCGCGCGGGAACTTGCCGCGCACGTGTCCCTTCAGGAAGAAGGGAACACCGCGAACGTCGGCGACTGGCACGAACACCAGATCGTCACCTGCAAACTCGCTGGGGAGGGAATCGTGGAGCGCGCGCCCCCACGGGGTGTTGTACTCGCGCCCCCCCTTGCCGCTGCCAATGACCACGATGACGCGGCCGAGGTAGTCGGTCGAGCGGTGCACGTGGTGGAACTGATCCTGGATCTCGAACTCGATCAGGCGGGACTCCTTGGCGGTCGAGGCCGCGGCCCACACCCCGAGGGTGATCAGGATCCAGGGAGCTGCTTCGCGCAAGGCCGGCACGATTGCCTCCAACGCTCCGGCCTGGGCGGGCTACACCAATATTCATCCGACCCACGCGGTCTGCAAGTCTCGTCAGCGCCCAGGCCGAGGCGCAGACTGCGGGTATGGCGGCTCGTGCGGAAATCGAGCCAGGTGCAACGTGGCTCCCGCCTTCTCGTCGCGGTGCGGCGCAGCGCCACGTGTCGTGTGAGGGCGCCGTGCGTCGCGAGAGGGCTCGCGACGGCGCGTTGCGGTGCTCGTCGTGATCGGGTAACGTGGTGTGGTCTCATACAGTTGCCGTTCTTCGGGGCACTATCGGTGCCCGCAAGCCGCGGGAGGGCTCGGCATGATCCTCGTCATCGGTGCGACCGGGACCACGGGACGCGAGGTCGTTCGGGAGCTTGTGGCCGCACGGACTCCCGTTCGGGCGTTCGTGCGCACCGCCCCGAAGGCGGAAGCCTTGCGCGAGAGGGGAATCGAGGTCGCGATCGGCGATCTCGACCAGCCGGAGACGTTGACACCCGCTCTCGACGGAGTGGACAGGCTTTTCCTGTTGACGGCTGCGGACCCGAAGCAGGTGGAGCAGCAGGGTCGAGCCGTCGAAGCGGCGCAGCGCGCGGGTGTGCGTCACATCGTCAAGCTCTCGGCGCTGGGCGCGGATGCAGATTCCTCCGTCTCCCTCGCGCGCTGGCACGCACAGACGGAGCAGCAGATCGAAGACTCCGGCGTGGACTACACCCACCTGCGGCCGCACTACTTCATGCAGAACACGCTCGGCTTTGCTGCATCGATCGCGTCCGAAGGTCGCTTCTACGCACCGATGCGGGATGGACGCATCAGCATGGTCGACTGCCGCGACGTGGGTGCGGTCGCGGCACGTGTGCTCTCGGAAACGGGGCATGAAGGGCGCATCTACGAGATCACCGGCCCGGAGGAGCTCTCCTTCCACGACGTGGCCGCCCACATTGCGGCCAGCACGGGGAAGAGCGTGACCTACGTCGACGTGCCGCCGAGCGAAGCGGAGAAGGCGATGGTCTCTTCCGGAATGCCCGACTGGTTGGCCGACGCGCTCAACGGGTTGTTCGCTATCTTCGCGGCCGGTCACGCGTCGAGCACGACGAGCGTGGTCGCGGACGTCACCGGCCAACCGGCACGCTCCTTCGCGCAGTTTGCGCGCGAGCACGCCGACGTCTTCAGGCACGCCTGAGGCCTTCCAGCCGGCGCCCACTCACTCGCGCGCCGGATCGCGGATGCGCTGCGCCCACCCCTTCTCGCACTCGCGAATCTGCTCCGCCGTCAGCGGCGTGTCGCGCTCGGCGACTCGGACGCTGCCTGCCGCTCCGAGGAAGACGTTGGGGGCGAAGCAGTCGACGTATCCGGCTGGCGCCTCGCGCTCGTGCGCCATGCCACGGAAACGCCGCGGATCGACCGCATTGCGCGCAATCACGTAGTCGTTGAGACCGAGCAGGTCGATGATGTGAACGTGCGGAAGCGACCAGGCTGCGACCCCGACCGCCTGGAAGGCATGCACCGGGAGGGTGTCGCCACCGATCTTTGCGCCTTCGGCGCGCGTGGGATAGAGAGTCGTCAGGTAGTGCTGGTTGATCTTGTGCTCCTGATGGCGCACGCACACCCAGTGGCTGATCAACCATTCCTGCAGCTCGTCGAAGACGCGCGCGTAAGCACGCACTGGAGTGGGCCAGCTCGGCGCAATCGCGACGCGCATCCGCCGGGTCTGGTCGCGTGTGTCGAGATTGCGCGTGACCCACCAGTGGCTCCACGGGACCGGCCAGGAGAGGAGAACGAAGAGTGCAGCAGCCGCCGTCGCCGCGCCGGGTCCGAGGCGTGAGCGGTTCAGGAGCCAGACGAAGCAGACGAAGAGCAGCAGCAGCAGGTGGCTGTAGGGACGGTACTCGAAGTGATCACCACCGATGGCGAGCGTGTAGTAGAGCACATGCAGGACGACGGTGGCGATGCCGATCCAGCGCACGAGAACGTCCACCCCAGGCTCGCTGCGCGCCGATGAGAGGCGCTGCTCCGCCGGCACCGCCGCGCGCTGCTGGATGCCCACGACGAGCAGGAGCAGGGGCACGACCCAGAGTGCGTACTCGACGATGAAGGAGAGCGCGTAGCGCAGCCCGCTCTCGGGCCAGAAACCGACGAACTTGGCGTAGTAGGTGTTCGGAAGCCACTCGCCATAGGTGGCGCGCCGCCACACGATGTGGGCTGGGATGCCGGCGAGTGGAGCCGACGCAAGCAGCATCCCGAGGCGAGCGCTCGGGCGCGCTGCGAGTCGCAACCCCACGATCAGGAGCGTCGCCGCGGCGTAGAGCAGGCCGTCGGGTCGCGTCAGCGTGGTGCAGGTGGCCGCCAGCGTGAGCGTGAACACGCCACGCGCACGTTCGAGATCACCGAAGAGCGCGGCGTAGATCCAGGCCACGAGGAAGAAGTTGAACATCGCCGTTTCGAAACCGGAGCTGGACCACGCCAGGAAGGTGCGGTTCGTGGTGACCGCGAGCAGGACGAGCGCGATGAAGAGGATGCGGTGGCGCCTCAGCTCCGGACGCCAGCGCAGGCGCAGGAGCATCGCCGCGCCGAGCAGAAGCGTGAGGAACGCAAAGAGGAGTGCCAGGTTGTTCGCGATCTGCGGTGGCTCGACGTCCAAGAGGCGCCAGGCCAGGTCGAGCATCGCCACCCACAGAAAACTCGTGTACCCCTCGACCGGCCGAAAGGGCTCGGCGTTCCATACGTAGCCGTGACCCAGGATGCCGTTGCTCACGTAGCGGAAAGCGATGAAGGCATCGTCGGTGAGGAACCAGAAGAGCCGCCAACCGCCGAACAGGAGAGCTCCCGCCCCAATCAGCACGAGCGTCAGCCAGAGTTTCTCGGCGCGCGTCATTGGGCACCGTGGGGTTGGAGTCGGCCGCACGGCGGCCGGGTCGCTGGCCGCTTCAGCAGCGAGCGTCAGTCTTCGCGTACACGATACACGCACGCCACGCCGTCAGCCACGCGGCGGCTGCGAGCGTTGCGCCTTCATCTCCTCCAGCTCTTCGAGGCTGCGTGGCCAGTCCCCACGCAGGAGGCGCGACATCGCGCGGTCTGCCAGCAGCTTGCCCGCCGTCTGACAACGCGCACAGTAGTTGCACTCGTTCTGCGCATAGACGATGCGTTGCACCGGGTCGCCGCACACCGGACAGGGTTGACGATAGCGGCCGTGCACCGCCATCTCGTCGCGGAATGCGGTGACCTTCTCAGGGAAGCCGTCCGCGACCTGGGCGCGCAGCCGCTCGATCCACTCGAGCAGCGTGTCGCGCGTCGCCGCGTACAGCGCGCGCACCTCGCCAGGATCGAGCTGCCGCGTGCGCTTGAGTGGAGACAGCTTGGCGCGGTGCAGGATTTCGTCCGAGTACGCGTTGCCGATGCCGCTGAAGAGGCGGGGATCGGTGAGGGCGCGCTTGAGCGTGCGGTTTTCGCGCACGAGCGCCTCCTGGAACCGAGTCGCGCTCGCCTCGAGCACCTCGAGGCCGCCCGGGTTCAACTCCTCGAGCGCGTCGATGCCGCGTACGACGTGGAGCGAGGCGCGCTTCTTCGTGCTGGCCTCGGTCAGAAGCAGCGTCCCCGTCGAGAAATCGAACGCGGCGAGTCCCACCTTGCGCGAGAGCTTCGCACCCGCGTCGCGCCAGCGCAGCCGACCCGCAATCATCAGGTGGAGGACGAGATGCAGCTCCTGCTCGAGCCCGATCGCGATGCGCTTGCCGATGCGTCGCAAGCCGGTCACCCGCAGACCCTCGACGCAGGCCAGCGGGGGCTCCACGCTGCGCAGCAGGAACGGGCTCTGCAGCCGCACCCGCTGCAGGCGCTCCCCCACGATCCGCGGTTCCAGCCGTTCGATGTACAGCTGCACGTCGGGTAGCTCGGGCATGAGCGGCATGGTGTCGACTTGCATCGAGCGGCGTCAAGGGAGTGGCGCCCCCGCGAGCGCCCTCCGTTCCCTCCGGTTCGAAGCGACGAGCGGCGATGCAGCCGGTTATCGGCGAGTGAGTGCCTCGACCCCCTCGCCGGCGGGGGCGCGCAGCCGGTACAATTCATGATGCGCGAGATCCAGGCAGCATGCGGTCGTCAGCATCGGAGGAACGTACGATGCTCATTAGTCGCGACGATTCGCGCTACAAGTTCTACAAGCCGTTCTACGACGCGAGGCGCGGGATCATCCTCGTCCTCGCTTCTCCTGAAGCCAGCATCCGAGACGGCCTCGCCGTAGCCGAGCTGGCGCGCTGTTTCCCCCGACCCGAGTACGATGGAATCGAGATCGAACCCTCCCGCCCCCACGTGAACCCCGCGGAAAACCTGATTCTCATCGGCTTCGTATCGCTGCACCTCGATCCGGACAAGACACCCGCTTCCGAACCGAAGCCGCTCGGCCTCGGCAAAGAGTTCCTGAAAGATCGCTACCCCGCAATCGAGGAGGCGTGCTGCTTCCGTTTCGAGGGAGACAAGAACCGCTTCATCCGCAACGTCGTCACCGGCACAGAATTCGTTCCGAAGGAAGTGGGAACCACGAGCGTGGACTACGGTGTCATTCGTCGTTTCTACCGGGCGCATGTGAACAACACCCTGCTCTTCGAAGGCAGCCATCGCGCCGGGACGCTCGGCGTCGTGAAGGTGGCGACGATGCAGAGCTACCTGAACGAAATCCAAGCAGGAATCGACCAGATCCCCGACTTCGACACCTCGCTTCTCGTCGAGATCCTGGTGCGCGTGTCGTACGAGCCCGAGCGCGAACATGGGATCTTCTCGATCAACACGATCAAAACGGAGCTCCTCTCGATGGTCTACAACTACCGCTGGCGCTACGAGTTCAACGGGGAGGGCTGGAAGGACCAGCTGCCGTGGCACATTCGCCTGTCGATGAAGAAGAACGAGGCCGCGGTTGCCGTTCCTTGTGGCGAAGCACTCGATTCGGTGCCGCGTCTCGAGATCGAAGCTGACCTGAGCCGCCTCGACGGCGCTTCGAAAGCGCTTTGCGAGCGCTGCCTCGGCAACGGCAAGACACCTGCGACGCGTCCGCTCCGCGCTGGCGAGATGGCGAGGTTTCTCGATGTCGTGTCACCGCACCTGGAGAGCTTTCGCGTCAAGCTGATCGGCGAGTCGGGACTCCGCGGGGTGCGGGCGCGCCCACTTCCCGAGGGGCTCCAAAGCTCCATTCGCATGCAGCGCAAGCGCTTCATCGTGCTTTCCGCGCTCTGCCGGACGCTCGGTAAAGCGCTGCAGTACGACGCCGGCACGCTGCGCCGGCTGTTTCCCGACCTGGCGCCCGCGCGCAGCGACAAGGAGCTGGAGGCGCTCTTCGTCAACACCATTCGCGGTAAGCTCGCCGAAGGGTTCGCGCCGCTCATGGAGCCGGCGCACTCCTACCTCCACTTCGAAGCCGACCGGCAGGCGAAAACCTACTGGCTCCGGCTCGACACGATCACGCTCGTGCTCAAGCTGCGTTTGTGACGGCTGCGGGCGTCGGCTCATGCGAGGAGGGCCACCCGCGAGTTGAAGGCGTCGATCAGACGCTCCCACTCCTCGACCTGGAGGTAGGTTTCGCACCAGAAGTCGGGGTCCCAGAGGCGTTGCAGCTCGTCGACGCTGCGCTGCTGCTGTTCGACCCAAGTGAAGTACTTGAGGTTGTGGATTCGCTTGCGCTCGCGGTAGGTCAGCTCGCGTAGGTGATCCGTGCTGATCGCCTCGATGTGGCGTCCGAAAGTGCGCGCGGCCAGTTGCGCGCTGTAGGCACCCCGTTGCTCGCGCTGCTCCTGGACGCGGCTGCGGTATAGATCCATCGAATCGGTGAGCACGGTGAAGACGACGTCGTCGCGACCGAGGTCGTAGAGTCGCGCGGTCTTGATCGACGCCACCAGGTTGCAGATGCTCGAGATTCCGAGAAGCGGCAGCTGCGTGCTGATGAATTCGTCGCCGATCCCCTCCCCCGCCATCCAGCACTGGCCCTCCGGCTCGTTGAACAGACGCATGAGAGCGATGCAGCGCTCATCGTCGATTGCGCACACGAGGTCGGTGTTGCGCACGTTGTGAATCCACGGTACATGCTTGTCACCGATGCCCTCGATGCGATGTCCACCGAAGCCACACTCCAGGAGCGTCGGGCACTGCAACGCCTCGACGGCCGTGATGCGCACGTGCGGATGCACGCTGCGCAGGAAGTCGCCCGCGGCGAGGGTGCCTGCAGAGCCGGTCGCGGAGACGAACGCCGCCAGCCGTTGGCGGGGGGACGCGACGCGGCGGAAGATCTCCTCGAGGGTTCCACCCGTGACGTGGTAGTGCCAGATGGCGTTGCCGAACTCCTCGAACTGGTTGAAGATCACGCACTCGGGTCGCGTGCGACGAATCTCCCAGCAGGCGTCGTAGATCTCCTTGACGTTCGATTCACTCCCGCGCGTTGCAATCACCTCGGCGCCGAGCGCGCGCAACCACTCGAAGCGCTCGCGGCTCATCTCCTCCGGCAGGATGGCGACCGAGTCGCAACCGAGGAGGGCGCAATCGAAGGTGCCGCCGCGACAGAAGTTGCCCGTCGACGGCCACACGGCCTTGTGTGCCGTCGGGTCGAAGTGACCGGACACCAAGCGCGGCACCAGGCATCCGAATCCGGCACCCACCTTGTGGGCACCGGTGGGAAACCACTTGCCTACGAGACCGATGATGCGCGCTTCGACCTGCGTCAGCTGCGCTGGAAACTCAATCCAGTTGCCATCGTTGAAGCCACCACCCGACTCCAGCGGCTCGTTCTTCCAGGTGATGCGGAAAAGGTTCAACGGGTCGACGTCCTGCATGCCGACCTGCGCCAGAGCGGAGCGCGTCGACTCTGGAACGAGCTGTGGATCGCGCATCTGTGCAAAGGTCGGAATGCGGATGCCGCGCTCGCGGCAGCGCGCGGCAGCCTTGTCGACGACAGCCTCGTCGATCCGCATCGAACCCTCCCTGCTACTCCGCCCTGGCGAAGTGCAGCGTGCCGGAATCGTAAGGCAGCTCGAGGTAGAGCTTTCCGTCTCGAACGAAGTAGGTGGTGGCGCGCTCCAGCTCCTGCAGAAAACGCTGCGAGTGCGATCCGGGTGGGCACATCGCCCGTGTGGACCCCAGCGCACCGATCTTGACCCGATGGTCGTCGACGAACTCGATGCTGCCGAAGGCGCGGTTGCAGTCCGCCCGGATCTCGAGCTTGCCGTCCGCGAGCACCTTCAGCGTGTAGTGCTGCGGCTCCTGCACGTCGATACGCTCGACCGGCGTGACCAACGCCGTCCAGCGCAGCTCGACCCCGGAGAACTCGGGTGGAAACTCGCCCGCGCCGGCGGCGGGGGGCGGCAGCGGCTCCTCAGCCGGTCTCTCCGCTTCGCGGCCGCACGCCAGCAGCAATAGAAGTGCAGTCAGAAGCATCCGCTCGCTTCGCATCGCTCCTCTCCCTGAAGTCCGTGCGCCCGCTCAGGCGCCAAACCTCGCCATGTAGCCGGCGACGTTGAACTTGCGTGCCGTGTTCTTGGAGCTCATGCTGCGGATCTTACCGTAGACGTTGCGCTCCGGCCATGGGCGATCGAAACGCCCAAGGCACCAGAAGATGCCACTGTACGAGTTGGGGTCGCGTCCGTCGAGCGCGTACTTGTTGTTGAGCTCGATCATCGTCGCGAGCGCCTTGCGTGGCGTCGGCGACCATTCGAGGATCTTCTTGCCCCAGAGCATCCGCAGGTAGTTGTGGATGACGCCCTCGCGGAGCAGTTGCGTTTGTGCCGCGTTCCAGAGCGCGTCGTGTGTGCGCGCCGACTCGAAGTCCTGCCTCGAGTAGCGGTGCGTGCGCGCGTCGTGTGCGTGGTCGGCCAGAGTGTTGCGCGCCCACTCGGGCAAGCTGGCGAAGCTCGCATAGTCGGAGCGCCGGGCGCAGAAGGCAAAGCCGAGCTCGCGCCAGGTGACGAGCTGATCGAGGAACGCCTCGGCCGACCGACTCATCCCCCACCACCCTTCGCGGCGGCCGTCGGGGTGCCCGCACTCCCCGGGGAACCACCCCTCCGAGCGCACGAGATCGTGGAACACCTGGTGCGCCGAGACGTGACCGAAATGCAGGTACGCAGAGAGACCGCTCGTGACCGCCACCTGCGGCTCGTTGCGATGCTCGGCGTAGCCGCCGAGTCGCGACTTCAGGAAACGGCGCAGCACCGCCTCCCCCTGGGCGCTGCCTCCCGCAAGCGCGACGGGTGCGACGGCGTGCGCGAGCGGCAGCGCCGCAAGCGAGCCCGCCTCGGCGCGCAGCAACCTGTCGGAGGCGGGCTTCCAGCGCTTCCCGACCGCCGCCGGGAGCGCACGCGGAGCCGCGAGCCGCACGCGTGCCAGAGGATCCGCTCGCGGCGAGGCGGTCCAGTGGTTCGGCAGCTCCTTCTGCAGGAAGCGCCGGAAGGAGTAAGCGGTGGTGAACTCCCGCTCGGCGGCGCGGAGCGGCAGAAGACCGTTCGAGTCCACCCTCTCGAGCCGCACGCGAACCTGGGAGGCGGCGCGCGCGATCATGCGTGGCAGGAAGAAGCAGGGGAAGTCGTCCGTGACCACGACGCACGCGTCTTTCGCCAGCGCCCGGAGCAGGCCACGCCCTGCGCCAGGGCGCGGCTCGACGTAGGGGAAGTAGCGAACCCTCTTGCCTGCGAGTCGGCGCGCGTTCTCCGCCATGCCCTGGAGAAGGAACGCGTGCAAGCGTGGGCTCGCCCACGGATAGTCGCTGCGCAGAGCTTCGAGCACCAGAAGCGGCTTCTGCAGCTGCCGGGCCCACTCCACCGCGCGCTGCAGGGCGAAGTTCCAGCGGACGCGCCGTTGCGCCACCATCCAGTAGAGGACGAAGTCCGCGCTCGGACGCACGTCGTGGGCGTTGGCTGCTTCGATGCGGATCTCGGGGACGGCCGACATCGGATGTCGCATTCGTGCTTCAGACGTGATTGCGGAGCATGAGCTCTTTCGGGTGTGGCTCCAGGTACGTCTGCCCGCGCAGATACTCGACGTCGTAGTGACGCACCAGATGGCGTACGAGCGTGATCGGGACGACGAGTGGGATGAGCTCACGCCGGAAGTCCTCGATGACCGCTTCCAGCTCTCGCCGGTCTTCGGCGGTCGCGCACTTCTTGAAGTACCCCTGGACGTGCTGCAAGACGTTGGTGTGCTTGCGGATCGTCGCCATCCGCCGCAGGGCGTGCATGAACAGAGCGCTGTACTCGGCCACGAGCTCCTTGCGCGAGCGTGCACGCGGATTGGCGACGATCCGTCCCAGCTCGCGGTAGGAGACCGGATCGTGCGCCAGGAGCAAAAGCTTCTCTGCGGTGTGGAAGCGCACGAGATCACCGCTTCTCCAGCGGCTGGCGAAGAGGGTGCGCAGGCGCCGGTAGGCGAACACACGCTCCAGAAAATTCTCGCGCAGGCGCGCATCGCTCAGCCGCCCCTCCTCCTCGAGCGGGAGATGGGGCAGGGCTTCCTTGAGCACGCGTGCAAAGGCGCCGACCCCGGTGCGCCGGGCGCCACCGGTTTGCTCGTAGACACGCACGCGCTCCATGCCGCAGCTGGGTGAGTCCTTCTTCAGGATGTAGCCACACAAGTCCATCGAAGCGAGCTCGCGCACCTTGCGTTGCGCGTAGCGCGCCATGGCGCGCGTGTGATCGGCGCCGCTCTTGGGCGCGACAAGATGGGTTTCTTCGCCCTGACGTTGCAGGCGGATCGACTCTCGCGGAATGCCGAGGCCGATGTCGACCTCGGGACACACCGAAACGAAGCTCACGAACGGGCCGAGCTGATCGGTGACGAATCGACTGCGCTTGTGACCGCCGTCGAAACGCACCTCCTCCCCCAGAAGGCATGTCGAGATCCCGATGCGGATCTCCTCGTCGACCGCCTGCGGCTGCTGGTGCGGCATCCGCTCTCCCTCGGCTTCGATCAAACGTCGCCGTTGTGCGCCGGCGTGTGTGCAAGACCTGCGCGCGCCGCGACGTCGGTGCGACCGCCGTCCGGCCGAGCGAGCCCTTCGCTCTGGCGCAGTGCAGCGCGCGCGATGCCGCGCAGCATGCCGCGGAAGATCAGTGCATGCACGAGGTACAGCGCGTACCAGTAGAGCGCCCCCAGCAAGCCACGCGGCTCGAAGAGCGCCGTCTGCCGAATGCGCGCACCGGTGGCGACCGGATCCACCTCGAACTGGAGCCACGCGCGCCCCGGGAGCTTCATCTCGGCGTGCAGCCTGAGCAAGCGTGGCGGCTCGCACGCCTCCACGCGCCAGAAGTCCACCGTGTCGCCCGTCCGCAGCGTGTCCGGGTGTCGACGCCCGCGACGCATCCCGACGCCACCGACGAGCAGGTCGAGCGCCCCGCGCAGCCGCCACAGGAAGTTGGCAGAGTACCAGCCGGTGCGTCCGCCGATGCGGACGATCGGCCTGAATGCGTCGGCCGGGCTGCAGGGGACGACCGTGTCGCGCGAATCGACGAGGCGCGAGCCGTAGCGGACGCCGCCGTAGGAAGCAAGGCGGCCGCGTGACGAGTAGGCATCCGACCAGCGCGTCAGCGCGAACTCACGGTCCTCGTTCGCCAGAGCCCGCTCGATGGCGGCTGCGAGGCCGCGTGGGCGCACTCTGAAGGCCTCGAGCGCGGCTGGATCGTTGACCACCGTGTCGTTGCGAACCCCCTCGATCAGAGCGCTCCCCACGCGGGCGTAGACCGGCGTCACCAGACCGAGCCAGAGGCTGGAGAGCTTCGGGGTGAGGACCGGAATCGGCAGGATCGTGCGCTTCAAGCCGCGCTGGCGCGCGTACTCCTTCATGATGTCCTGGTAGGAAGCGCGCTCCGCACCGCCGATCTCGAAGGTGCGGCTCTCCGGCAGCGGGATGTGCAGCGCCTCTTCGAGATAGTCGAGCACGTCTTCGACGGCGATCGGTTGCGCGACGCTACGCACCCACCGCGGTGTCGTCATCACCGGGAGGCGTTCCACCAAGGCGCGGATGAGCTCGAAGGACAAGCTCCCCGAGCCGATGATGATCGAGGCGCGCAACTCGACGGTCGGCACGCCGGATTGGCGCAGGATGCGGCCCACCTCCTGGCGGCTCTCCAGGTGCGGCGACAGGTCTCCCGGCTGTCCCAGGCCGCCGAGATAGATGATGCGACGCAGCCCGTTCTCGCGCGCGGCCGTGGCGAAGTTGTGCGCCGCTTTGCGATCCGCGTCGGCGAAGTGGGCCCCGGTGCCCCCCATCGCGTGCACGAGGTAGAACGCGGTGTCGATCCCCTCGAGGGCGCGGCGCAGTGTGTCGATCTGCGCGACATCCCCCTCGACGACCTCCGTGCTCGCTTCGACACGCTCGAGCAGCTGCAGGGGCCGGCGTGCCAGGCATCGAACCTCGAACGGCGCGGACTCGAGGCGAGTGAGAAGACGTCCACCGATGTAGCCCGTGGCGCCCGTGAGAAGCACGCGGCGCGGTTGGTAACGCCGAGCGCCCTGCATGGTCGCGGCACTCTCGGGTGTGCCTCTGCTCATGTCGGATCCGATCGGCCCAGGAGGTGCCGGAGCGCCTCCTCGAGTTGCGGGTGCTGGAACGAGTGACCGCGATCGAGGAGCTTCTGCGGCTGGACGCGGGCACTGGAGAGCAGCGTCGCTTCCGCCATCTCTCCGAAGAGCGCGCGCGCCACGAATGCCGGAAGCGGCACCAGCGTCGGGCGCCGCAGAACTTTCCCCAGCGTTCGCGTGAACTCGGCGTTGGTCACCGGCGTCGGGGCCACGGCGTTCACGGGACCCTCGAGCGACTCGTCGGTGAGGGCGCGAAGAATGACGTGGATGGCGTCGTCGATCCCGATCCAGCTGATGTACTGCTTGCCGCCCCCGATGACGCCCCCGCCTCCCATGCGGAACGGAGGCAGCATACGAGCCAACGGCCCGCCGCGCGGGCTGAGCACGATGCCGAAGCGAAGGTGCACGACGCGAATCCCCGCTCTTCGCGCCGGCTCCGCCGCCGCCTCCCAGTCGCGGCACACCTCGGCCAGAAAACCGGATCCCGCCGCACTGCTCTCGTCGAGCCGCTCGTCGCCCTGTTCGCCGTAGAAACCGATCGCGGAGGCGCAGACGAGCGTGCGGGGTGGAGAGCTCATCGCGGCGAGTCGCTCCGCCAGCAAGCGCGTGCTCTGCACGCGACTGTTCCGGATCTCCTGCTTCTTGGCACTCGTCCAGCGCGAGCCAATGTTCTCCCCTGCGAGGTGCACGATGGCGTCGATCCCCTCCAGAGCGTCGGTGTCGATCGTGCCCGAGGCCGGATCCCAGACGTGGTCGGCACCGCGGCTGCGCGAGCGTCCGAGGCGACGCATGCGATGCCCCCCCGCGGTCAGAAAGGGGATCAGCGTAGAGCCCACCAGACCGCTTGCGCCGCTGATGAGAACGTTCATGACTTCACCATCCCGACGCGCCATGGAGAGCGCTTGCAGGTCAGCACAGGTGACCCGGTGCCGATACGCGAAGAGGCGCTGCAGCTTATCACGAACCAGAGCGCCAGCCACGAACCGCCCGACCTTGCCCCACGGCAGCTCGTATTCGATCTGGTCTTCCAGGACAGTGTGGCCCGTGTCGACCGGCCCGAAACGGTGCGAGTGGTTCCAGGAGCGGAATGGGCCTTTCTCCTGTGCATCGCGGAACCCTCGTCCGACTTCGCACCCCACGTGCCGGGCAACCCAGCGGCGGCGAAACGGCCCCACGCGCAGCAACAGTTCGACACGCCGATTCTCGAAGCGGCCGTGCGTCGAGATGACCTCGACGTTCTCCCACGGTGGGGTCAGTCGCTCGATCGCACCGGGCTGTGCGTGCCATTGATACACGTCGGTCGCATTCGCATCGACCAGCGTTCGCCTCGTGAAGGTCGCCAAGATCGCATCTCCCGCTGTCGGCTGCAAACGAGACCGGATGTGAAGCGAGCGGGCCCCCAGGCGGCCCACTCGCTCGGCGTCGATACGCTCTGCCGATTCAGTTCACATCGATGCGTGCCACGCTGCCATCCTGCAGCTGTGCGAGCAGGAATGGCGTTCCACTCTGATCGGTGACGGCGAACACGTTCGCGATCGTCCCGCCCGGCAGTGCCGGGAGACTGAACACGACATCGGGCGTCGCATCGTTGTTGACGTCGAAGCCGAGTGTGTAGGCACCTGCGGGAAGATCGAAGTAAGGCCCGACGGCGCTGAAGTCCACGTCCTCGTACAGAATGGAGGGCGCGCCGGAGCTCGGAATGTTCCAGATGTCCACCTGACCGATGCCGACAGCGGTGTGGATCGCACGAACGCGAATCTTGTCACTCGCCAAGCCTTCCAGCTCGTCGACCAGTGCGAGAGGAGCGATTTGGAACAGCGAGTTGTACGCCACTGCCGTATACGACCTGTCGGCATCGAGGGCCAAGCTCGGAACCGTGAGCACGGCCTGGTCGATGGCGTCGCCGTGCGCGGCGATGTCGATGCGGTAGCTTCCTGCGTCGACCAGCACGTAGGCGGTCCCGCTCTGGAACTCGAGGTTGGAGACCACCGGTGTCGAGGCCGAGTTCAGGAAGACGTCGACGCCAGGAGCGTCCGGCGACAGGTGCAGCACGCGCAGTTTGGCCTGACCCGGGTCGTTCGGAAGCATGGGGTTTTCGGCCTCGTCGTCGCCGCAACCGGCCACGACGAAGATGGACGTCAGGGCGATCGCCGTCAGCGCCATCAGCGCCCGTGAGTTGCTATTGCTTCTCGAGATCCTCATCGCTCGCTCCTCCGATAGTTTCATGTCACGGAACCTTCTTGATTCCCTCGGCTGTCTCCCGTGCATTCGAAGCCCGACCCGCGGTTGGATGCGGGGACCTGGCACCGAAGCCGGCTGGCCCCGGGCGCAGACTCGGGCCCGATCTCTAAGGGATTGTAACGATTGACGTTGAGGCGATCGGATCGGCCGACTGACCGATGCCGAGGCGGTACAAAATCGTGACGACGCCTTTGGGAGTTCGAGGCCGTATAGTCTTCTGGAACCTGATCGCAGTGCGGGACCGACCACAGGGGATGCCCCGTCGCGGGTTCCCTCCTATAATCGAGATTCGACCCGCCACAACACGGAAGCAGGAGATGCATTTGAGACTGTCACGTACGCTGGTCGCATCGGCGGCTCTGGCGTGTGCCGCTTCAGACGCAATGGCGCAAGGACCACCCCCTTCACCGGTGGGCTATACCGAAGCGCGCGAGCACGAGGTGCGGCAGAACGTGCGCCTGCCCGGCACCGTCGAGGCGCAGACCGCGAGCCCGGTGACGAGTGAGGTGCAGGGCTTCGTGGTGCGTCTGATCGCGCACGAAGGCCAGCATGTACGCGTGGGGGATCCGCTCGCACAGTTGCGCACCACAAACCTCGACCTGCGGTTGCAGGCTGAAAAGGGACAGCTGAAAGAAGCGGAGGCGCGCCTGGCACGCGCCCGTCTGGCACTCGCACGCAACAAGCGCTTGATGGAGCAGGATCTCGTCGCCCAGGAAGATCTCGACGACTCGCAGGCGGAGTTCCGCGCCTGGGAGGGACGCGTCGAGCAGACGCGCGCCAACATCGAGCGTATCGAGCTGGATCTTGAGCGCTGCACGATTCGCGCGCCCTTTGCGGGGGCCGTCGTCGCCGAGCACATCGACGTGGGGAGCTGGCTGCGCGTCGGCGACCCCGTCGTCGCGCTCGTCTCGACGGACCTTCTGGAGGTTCGTGTTCTGGTGCCGGGCCGTTACTTCCACATGCTGCAGCTCGGGGAGCGCGCCAGCATCGAGGTCGAGGGCAACCCGCCCCACGCGATTCCCGGGAGTGTGAGCGCCATCATTCCGCAAGCGGACGTGCGCGCGCGGGTGTTTCCGATCAAGCTGAGCCTTGTCGACTCGGTGGGCGGGAGCGGTGCCACGCGCGTTGCCGCCGGCATGCTCGTCCACGTCGACCTGCCGATCGGAAGCAACGAGCTGGCGACGGTCGTGCCCAAGGACGCGATCGTCACGCAGGGCCACGAGCGCGTCGTCTTCGTCATCCAGGAGGACGACACGGTGCAACGCCGCTCGGTGCGCACGCTCGGAGGAATCGGCTCCTGGGTTGCGGTGCACGGGATTCGGAGCGGTGAAAAGGTCGTGACGCGCGGCAACGAGCGTATCTTCCCGGGCCAGAAGGTGCAGGGGACGCGCGAGGAGTACGCCCTGCGATGAAGATCATCCATGCCGCAATCCGCTTTCCGGTGACCACCGCCGTCGGCGTCATCCTCGTCGTGATGTTCGGCACGCTTGCAATCTTCCGTATTCCGGTGCAGCTGACACCGAACGTCGAAGAGCCCGAGATCAGCGTCACGACGATCTGGCCCGGAGCCAGCCCACAGGAGATCGAGCGCGAGATCATCGACGAGCAGGAGGAGCAGCTCAAATCCCTCGAGGGCCTGCGCAAGATGGAAAGCTCGAGCTCCGACAGCCGCGGCAACATCACGCTGACGTTCCAGGTCGGCAGTGACCTGGATGCCGCCCTGCTGCGGACTTCCAACCGCTTGGAGCAAGTTCCTTCCTACCCGCCCGACGCGGAGAAGCCGATCATCCGCAGCGTCGGCGCGAACCAGGGGGCCATTGCCTGGTTCGTTCTGTACCCGGCCGCCGACGGCGGCCTCGAAGGGGACATTGCCACGCAGTACGACTTCGCCGACGACGTCATCAAGCCCGCCTTCGAGCGCGTCTCCGGCGTCGCCGCCTGCAACATCTACGGTGGTCGTGAGCGTGAGATGCAGGTGATCGTTGATCCGGCCCGGCTCGCCGCGCGCCAGGTGACGCTGAACGAGCTGGCGGCCGCGATCGACCGTGAGAATCGCAACTTCAGCGGCGGCGACTTCGACGAAGGCAAACGTCGCTACATCGTGCGCACGGTGGGTGAGTACGAGTCCCCGGAGGACATCGAGCAGATCGTCGTCGCCGTTCGCAACGGCGTCCCCGTCTACCTGCGCGACGTCGCCACGGCGCAGCTCGGATACCACAAGCCGCGCGCGCAGGTCTTCATGATGGGGACGCAGGTTCTCGCCATCAACGCGATCAAGGAACCGAACGCCAACGTTCTGGACACCATGGCCGAGCTCGGCGTGGTGGCGGAAGATCTGAACCAGCACGAGCTGGCGCCGCGCGGGCTTGAGATGCTTCAGGTCTACGACGAGACCGAGTACATCAAGAGCTCGATCGCGCTGGTGAAGCAGAGCCTCTTGATCGGTGGCATCCTGGCCATCACGGTGCTGCTACTCTATCTACGCAGCGCCACGAGCACACTCGTGATCGCGGTTGCGATCCCGATCAGCGTCATCGGCGCTTTCCTGATGATGTCGTGGTTCGGGCGCACGCTGAACGTGATCAGCTTGGCCGGCATGGCGTTCGCGGTCGGCATGGTGGTCGACAACTCGATCGTCGTGCTGGAGAACATCTACCGGCATCGGCAGATGGGCAAGTCGCGCGCACAGGCGGCGCACGACGCGGCGAGCGAGGTGTGGGGCGCCGTGCTGGCAAGCACGCTCACCACCATTGCCGTCTTCGTGCCGATCGCGTTCATCCAGGAGGAGGTGGGACAGCTTTTCGGCGACATCGCCATTGCCATCTCCTGTGCGGTCGGACTGAGTCTCCTGGTGTCGATCACGGTGATTCCGACACTCTCCGCGAAGATCCTCGGCGGCAGGCGTGACGGCGCCACCAGGGCCGGGCACCGGAGCCTCTGGGGTGGGACGCGTCTGGCAGGTCGGCTCAACGACGCGCTCACCAACAGCGTGTACGGGATCACGCGCTCCAACTTCAGGCGCATCGCCGTCATTCTCCTGCTCACGACGACTTCGCTCGTCGCCAGCTGGCTTTTGATGCCGAAGACGGAGTACCTGCCGACCGGAAACACGAACTTCCTGTTCGGTTTCATGCTGCCACCCCCCGGGCTCAACCTCGAGGAGGTGGCTGCAATGCACGACGTCTTCAAGGAGGAGCTCGAGCACCTGTGGTCGGAAACGCCAGGTTCGCCCAGAGCCGAAGAGCTGCCGGGAGGCGGCATCAAGAGTCAGTTCTTCGTCGCACTGAACGCGCAGGCCTTCATGGGTGCGCGTGCCAACGATCCCCTGCGGGTCCGGGAGCTGATCCCGGAGTTTCGCCGCATCAACGGCAAGATTCCCGGCACGATCTTCGTCATCAACCAATCGAGCCTCTTCCAGCGGGGTATCGGCCAGGGACGCAACATCGACATCGAAATCACCGGTCCCGATCTCAACCAGCTCATCGGGCTGGGAGGAGAGGTGTTCGCCAAGGTGCGCCAGGAGCTGCCGGGAGCGCAGGCGCGCCCCATCCCCAGTCTCGACCTCGGCAACCCCGAGGTGCGCGTGCGCACACACCGTCGACGTGCTGCCGAGCTCGGTCTGTCGAATCGCGATCTGGGATTCGCGGTCAGCGCTCTCGTCGATGGAGCCAAGGCGAGCGAGTTCCAGTACGAAGGGCGCGCGCTCGACCTGGAAATCAAGGCGGAGCAGAACGGTGCGCACCGCACCCACCTGATCGAACAGTTCCCGATCTCGACGCCGTCCGGCGACCTCGTGACCCTGGGATCCGTGGCCGACATCGACGTGGTCACCGGTCCGGTCACGATCAACCACAGCGAGAGGCAGCGCACGATCACGATCCAGGTGACGCCGGAACGCGAGACCCCACTCGAGGTCGCGATGGAGACGATCGAGGCCAAGATACTCGACCCGATCCGTGAGCAGGGGCGCCTCGGCGGGCTCTACAGCGCCACACTGAGCGGTACCGCCGACAAGCTGTCACAGACGTGGGGCTCGCTGCGCTTCAACTTCCTTCTGGCCATCGTCATCACCTACCTGCTCCTGGCAGCGCTGTTCGAGAACTTTATCTACCCCTTCGTGATCATGTTCAGCGTCCCACTCGCCGCTTTCGGCGGCATTCTCGGACTTGCGGTCGTCAACCTGTTCACGTTCCAGGCCCTCGACACGCTCACGATGCTGGGATTCATCATCCTCGTCGGCACTGTCGTGAACAACGCCATCCTCATCGTGCATCAAACGCTCAACCACATGCGCAACGACGGCCTCGCCTCCAAGGAAGCGATCCGGGAGTCTGTGCGCACGCGCATCCGGCCGATTTTCATGAGCGTCAGCACTTCCGTGTGCGGCATGCTGCCGCTCGTGCTCTTTCCGGGCGCCGGCTCCGAGCTCTACCGGGGGTTGGGCAGCGTCGTCGTCGGGGGGCTCCTGGTATCGACGTTCTTCACCCTGCTTCTCGTTCCCGCGGTGCTGAGCGTGATGCTCGACGTACGCTTCGGGGCCGAAGCGTGGCTGCGTCGCTTGCTGGGACTGCGCCCCAGCGCCGAGCAGGTCGGCTGACCCGTCGAGCACGCCTGCACGAACTTGGACGCCAAGAGAACCGCCCCAGCGCAGGTGCGTTGGGGCGGAGTCTTTGACGGCGCCGACGCGGCCGTGG
>CP070763.1:3138584-3173025 GCA_020349025.1 Candidatus Latescibacterota bacterium
GCCCGGATTCCTGCAACCGATCCTGTCCGATTCGCGAATCCAGGCCGCGCTGATCCTCCTGCTTTCGATCGCCGTCGCGCGACTCGCGGACCACCTCTTCGTCCGCGTTCTCACCCGACTCGCAAGCCGCACCACGTCGGACCTGGACAACCGCCTGATCGAGCTCTTCCATCGTCCGATCTTTCTGAGCGTCGTTCTCGTCGGCGTCTTGATGAGCATCCGGACGTTGCTGCACCCGGATCCAGCACCCGTCTGGTTCGAACGCATCCTGGCAACGATCGCGATCCTGATCTGGACCTACGGCGGCGGCCGCATCATCACGACCTTCCTGCGCTGGTTGGCGGCGCGCCGCACCTCGCTCTTCGTCCATGCCAACACCCTCTCGCTCTTCATCAACCTGACCAAGCTGCTGCTCTTCGCGGGCGCCACCTACATGATCCTCGTCACCTGGGGGATCGACATCTCGGCGTGGTTGGCTTCGGCGGGAATCATCGGCATCGCCGTCGGTTTCGCGGCCAAGGACAGTCTCGCCAACCTCTTCGCCGGGATCTTCATCGTCACCGATGCGCCCTACAAGATCGGTGACTACATCGTCTTCGACACCGGAGAGCGCGGTCGCGTCATGCACATCGGTTTGAGGAGCACGCGTCTGCTGACTCGCGACGACATCGAGATCACCTTTCCGAACAGCATCATCGGTGCCGCCAAGATCGTGAACGAGAGCGGTGGACCGTGGGAACGGGAACGCGTACGCGTGCGTGTCAGCGTGGCGTACGGCTCCGACATCGACCAGGTGCGCGAGGTTCTCATGGACGTGGCACGCTCGTCCGAGCTGGTCTGCGAGCATCCGGAGCCGCGCGTGCGCTTCCGCGCCTTCGGAGACTCGGGGCTCAACTTCGAGCTGCTCTGCTGGATCGATCTGCCGGAGAATCGCGGTCGTGTTCTGGATGCGCTGAACAGCGACGTGTACAAGCGCTTTCGCACCCACGCGATCGAGATTCCCTACCCGAAGCGTGACGTGTTCATCCGCGAGATGCCGACGCTCGTTCCGGAAAGCTGAGTGGAGAAGTTGCTGGGGTGGAAGAAGCGCACACGTCTCGAGAAGGGTCTGGCGATCCTCTGGCTCCTGCTCCTCGGCGGCGCCGTCGCGCGCGTCGCGTTGGGAAGCTGGGTCACCGACGACTTCTTCATCACGCTGCGCTACGCCGATTCCGTCGTCGCCGGCGACGGTCCGGTGTACAACAGCGGTGAGCGCACCGAGGGCTACACCCACTTCCTCTGGCTCTGTCTCATCACGCTCGGGCGCGGGCTCGGAATCGATGGCGTTGCGTTGGGACGCTTCCTCGGTCTGCCGGCATTCGTGGGCACGCTGCTCCTGCTCGTGCGCATCTCGGGACGGCTCTTCCCTCGCGGTGGTCTGTGGGGGTTCCCCGCGGCCGCGCTCGCCTGGGCCTTGCACGAGGATGCGCTCCTCTACGCTTCGGGCGGCCTGGAGACACCGGCGTTCATCCTCGCACTCCTGCTTGCCTTCGAGGCGCTGTGTCTCTCGGGCGCCGTGCGCACCGCCGCCTGGGCCTTCGCCTGCGCCACGCTCCTGCGCCCGGAGGGGATGCTCTTCTCGCTTGTCGCGCTCGTTTTTCTCCTCTGGCAAAAGTGCCGGCGCCGAGGCGGCGAGTTTCTGCTTCTCTGGACACTGCTCGTCGCGCCGCTCTTCATCTTCCGGCTGGCGTACTACGGCGAGCCGCTGCCCAACACCTACTACGCGAAGTCGGGTGGAGGCGCCTACTGGCAGCAGGGGCTGCACTATCTGACGGCGTACTTCGGCAGCTACTTCGCCTTGGGATTCGCCTTCCTCGCCGCGGCCCCCATCCTTCGCGACCTGCGCCGGAGCGAGAGCCGCTTCGGACGGCGTGCCGATGCCGCGTTGCTCTTCGCTCTGGCGGCGTCGCTGGCGTCGATCGTGTACGTGACGCGCATCGGCGGCGACTACATGTTCGGGCGCTTCTTGCTTCCGATCACGCCGTTCCTCCTGCTCCTGTGCGAGTCGCTGCCGCAGCGTCTGCGGCGGTGCTCCTGGAGCGGAGTCGGCGCGCTCCTCCTCGTGGCGCTCGTCTGGAGCGGCGCCTTCGTCAAGCATCGCCTCGTGCGACCCGATCGACCGTGGCACGGCATCACCGACGAGCCTCGCATCCACACGCAGGGCAGGCTGCAAAGAGCCCGCGGCATCGGGGAGGCGTTCCGCCCCTGTTTCGAGAACACGCGCGCGCGCTTCCTCGTGCTCGCAGGACAGGCGACGCTGGCCTACTTCGCCCACTTCCCGGAGGCGATCGAGTGCTACGGGCTGGTCGATGCGCACATTGCACGCCAGAAACTGCGCCTGCGCGGGCGTCCGGGACACGAAAAGTTCATCGATCCGGAGTACGCGTACCGTCAACGGCGCGTGCACTTCCGTGTCCACGGTGATCCGGTGCGCTCGCTGCCGCTCTTCACCCAGCTGCTGGTGCCGGGACCGGGCCCGCGGGGCCGCGTCCAGGCAGAGATCCTCATCTACGACCGCGAGCTCATGGCGGAGCTACGCACCTGCCCGAGGATCGCCTTCGTCGACTTCCCGCGCTGGCTGCAGGAGAGCTACCTGCCGCAGGTGCCCATGCTGCCGCAACGTCGTTTGCTTCAGGACTACCATCACTTCATGCGTTTCTACTTCGAGCATGACCCGGACCCGGAGGGTCTGTTCGCGAAGCTGCGCGCCGCTCTCGCCGCCCGCGGCCTGGAGCAGATTCCGCCCGAGCCGCTGCCGCCGATCGTCGACCCGGGCGTCGGTTGGCGCTGAGACTCGTCGCGGTCCGCCATCCGAGCCGCTATGCTGGGGCGCGCACCCCGTCGCGCAGGAGGAAGGCGTTGGCGCAGCTCGCCGACAAGAAGGAGCGCGAGCGCATCCGCTCGGCGCTCGATTGCAGCATGGTGGTCGAGGCCGCCGCCGGCACCGGTAAGACGAGCGAGCTCGTGCGTCGGATCGTCGCCGTGCTCGCCGGCGGACATGCTCGTGTGGACAGCATCGTCGCGGTCACGTTCACGGAGAAGGCGGCCGGCGAGCTCAAGCTGCGTATGCGAGCGGGGCTCGAGGAAGCGCGCCACCGAGCCCGCGCCGGAAGCCGCAAGCACCGCCACCTCGAGGAGGCCTTGGCGCGGCTCGAGGAGGCGCGCGTCGGCACGATCCACGCGTTCTGTGCCGATCTGTTGCGCGAGCGCTCGGTCGAGGCGCAGGTCGATCCGCGTTTCGAGACGATGACGGAGCCGGAGGCGGAGCGGCTCTTCGCGCGTGCGTTCGATTCCTGGCTGCAACAGGTGCTGGCGCATCCGCCGGAGGGGGTGCGTCGCTCCCTGCGCCGATCGACGCGTGCCCCCGGTCCGCCGAGCTGGGCCGCACGCGAGGCGGCCGTGCCGGCATCGGTCGCCGCACCCGACGAGGGCCCGGTGGGACGCTTGCGACGCGCCGGCTGGACGCTGGCCGCCTGGCGCGACTTCCCGGCGGCGTGGCGGCGCGACCCCTTCGACCGCGTCGCACAGATCGACCGCATCGTGCAGCGACTGCATGCGTTCGAGGAGCTCTCGAGCCGTTGTGCTCGCCCCGAGCGGGACAACTTCTACCAGGATACGCGGGCGGTGCGGCAGTGCAGTCGCGACATCCGCGCCGCCGAAGCGGTGCGAGCGCGCGACGAAGATGGATTGGAAGCTGCGTTCGTGGAGTTTGCGCAGCGGCGCTACGAGCGTCCGCGCAAGGGATACGGCACCCGATACGGTGAAGGCGTGTCGCGTCAAGACGTGCTCGAGACGTACAGCCAGCTGCACGCGGCGTTCCGCGATTTCGCGCGTGCCGCCGATGCCGATCTCGCCGCACTCCTGCACGCCGAGCTGCGCGAGGCGATCGAACGCTACGAGCGTCTCAAGGAGCGCGCCGGCAAGCTCGACTTCGTCGACTTGCTGATTCGTGCCCGCGACCTGATCCGCGACCGCGACGACGTCCGCAACGAGTTTCAGCAGCGCTTCACGCACCTCTTCGTCGACGAGTTCCAGGACACCGACCCGCTCCAGGCTGAGATCCTTCTGCTCCTGGCCGCGAACGACCCGCACGTCACCGATTGGCGTCGGGTCGAGCCAGTGGCCGGAAAGCTCTTCCTCGTCGCCGATCCGAAGCAATCGATCTATCGCTTCCGGCGCGCCGACCTCGGCATCTATCTCGAGGTGAAAGAGCTGCTGCAGAAGCATGGCGCCGAGTGCATCCACCTGACCACGAGCTTCCGCTCGCGGCCCGCGATCCAGAAAGCGGTGAACAGCGCCTTCGCTCGTGTGATGGATGGAAACCGCGAGGCGCAGCAAGCGCAGTACGTGCCGCTCACGAGCTACCGCGACGACCCGGAGATGCAGCCGACGCTGGTGGCGCTTCCGGTGCCGCGACCGTACGGCAAACGCAGTGTGACCAAGAGCGCGATCGACCGCTCGCTGCCGGACGCGGTGGCCGCGTTCGTCGAGTGGTTGATCCAGGAGAGCGGTTGGTCCGTGACCGAGCGCGAGACGGGCGAGCGCGTGGCGCTCAGCGCCCGGCACGTCTGCCTGCTGTTGCGGCGTTTCGACAGCTTCTTCATGGGGGACGTCACGCGTGGATACGTGCGCGCGCTCGAGGCGCGTGGCATCCGTCATCTTCTGGCGGGAGGACGCTCCTTCCACGAGCGCGAAGAGGTGGAAACGCTGCGCACGGCGCTGACCGCGATCGAATGGCCCGACGACGAGCTGTCGCTGTTTGCGACGTTGCGCGGCTCGTTGTTTGCCATCGGCGACGAAGAGCTGCTCGAGTATCGCCAGCGTTTCGGTCGCCTGCACCCGTTTCGGCTCCCACCCGAGCTCGAGACGACGGCAGACGACGCCACGCGCGAACGCCTGGCCGCGATCGTCGATGCGCTGACGCTTCTGGCGCGCCTTCACCGCCGGCGCAATGAGCAGCCGATCGCCGAAACGATCCACCTGCTCCTGGAGACCACGCGCGCACACGCGGGGTTCGCGCTGCGCCCGTCGGGTGAGCAGGTCCTGGCCAACGTGCTGCACGTTGCCGAGCAGGCGCGCGGCTACGAGCGCGAAGGCGGCATCTCGTTCCGTGGCTTCGTCGAACGCCTCGACGAGGACGCCGCCGGGCGCCGGGTCACCGAAGCGCCGATCCTGGAGGAGGGAAGCGACGGCGTTCGCATCATGACCGTGCACAAGGCGAAGGGGCTCGAGTTCCCGGTCGTCGTTCTCGCCGACATCACCGCCAACCTGACGCCCTTCCGTGCCAATCGCTGGATTGCGCCGGTGGAGCGCCTGTGTGCGCAGCGCGTCGCGGGCTGGACGCCGGTCGAGCTGCTCGAGCACGAGGAGGAGGAGCTGCAACGCGACGCCGCCGAGGGGGTGCGCATCGCCTACGTGGCCGCAACACGCGCGCGCGATCTGCTCGTGATTCCTGCCGTCGGCGACGGTCCGGCGGCGACGGAGGGCTGGATCTCGCCTCTGAACGCGGCGGTCTATCCCACCAAAGCGCAGTGGACGAACGCCTTCACCGCACCCGGGTGCCCCGAGCTCGGCGACGACAGCGTGCTAGAGCGTCCGTTCGACCTGGCGATGGACGCGCACAGCGTGCGACCGGGACGCCACACGCTGCATGCGCAACCCGGTCGAAGGGCGAGCGACAAGATCATCCCGAGCCGATACGACGTCGTCTGGTGGGACCCGGCGCTGCTGCGGCTCGACGTGCCGGCCACGTTCGGTATCCGGCAGGAGGAGCTTCTCGGCAGAGATGCCGACCCTGCGCGCGTCGATGCGGACGCCGAGTCGCACCGCGCCTGGGAGCAAGCGCGGGCGGCTGCGCTCGAGCGCGCCTCCGTACCGACGCGACGCGTGCAGACCGTCACCGAGCGCGCCCGGCACGAGGTGCTGCGCCGCGCGCAGACCCCGGATGCGCCGAAACCGCACGTCGACCTGGTGCAGCTTCCGGTGCAGCGCGCGCGACCGAGCGGGCCACGTTTCGGAGCGCTCGTTCACACGGTTCTCGCCCTGGTGGGGCTCGATGCCGCGCGCGACCGCATCGACGAGGTCACGACACTGCAGGCACGCATTCTCGGCGCCACGCCCGAAGAGTCGGCCGCGGCCGGGCGCGCCGTGTTCGATGTCTTGAGGCACCCGCTTCTGGAGCGGGCGCGGCGCGCTGGCACGTGTCGGCGCGAGACGCCGGTTGCGTACCTGCACGCCGACGGGACGCTGCTCGAGGGAGTGGTCGACCTGGCCTTCCTGGAGGAGGGTTGCTGGATCGTCGTCGATTTCAAGACGGATCAGGAGCTCGAGCAGCAGCTCTCGGTGTACGAGCAGCAGATTGCGGTGTACGCGGAGGCGATCGCGGCTGCGACGGGCCAGCCCACGCGTTCCATTCTCATGCGCGTCTAGCTCGGATCAACGCGCCAACGCGTTGAAGAACGCCTGCTTGCCATTCTCGGTCGTGACGATCACCTGCTGCTCGCCGCTGCTTCCGAGCCTCCACTGCGTCTGCACCCGACCGCGCGCATCCGTGCGCGCGCTCGCGGGCTCGACGGATCCGCTCCCGCGACTGACCGTGAAGCTGACGTCGACGTCGGGCACGTCGTTGTCGAAGCGGTCGACGACGCGCGCCACGAGCGGCTGCGGGAGCATTGCACCGGGCAATCCCAGCTGGTCGTTTCCGGAGACGATGAGGACACCCCTGGGGAACTCGGGCACCGCCTCGAGACGGAAGATCGCCGGCGAGTTCGGCACTGCAGCGCTGGCGTGGACCGAGATCCGTCCCGCCCGGGTGCCGTACTCGACCCGCGACCTCGCGAGTCCGTTCACGTCGGTGATCACGCGCGACGCGGTGACCGCCGCATCTCCCGCGGAGACTTCGAAATGGACCTCGAATCCCTCGATGGGCGTGTTGTCGTCGCTCCGGACACGGGCCACGATCGGTGCGCTCGTCGTGGCGACAAAGCCGAGCTGGCCGTCGCCCGCGAAGGCGACGATCTCACTCGCAACCGGGGAGTCGGGCCCACTCGAGTCGCGGCAGGCGCTGGGAGTCAGCAAAACGAGCACGGCGAGCAGTTCGCGGGATCCACGCATGACTCCAATCTGATCGTTCCAGCCGCGCGGCGCAAGCGTGTCCAGACACATCTCTGTTGGGCGGACTCGGCACGCAGTGTGCGACCCCATCAAGGTCCCGGACGGCGCTCGTTTGGGGGCTCCGGGAGTTTGGCGCCACGGGCGCGAAGCGGGACGAGGCGAACATCGAGGCGCATCCACTCCCGTCCGGAGTTGCCCAGCTTCTGGGCAGTTTCATACCGATGAATGGAGCGACGATCGTGCGGAAGCGGGAATCGGAGCGCGGTGCGGCGCTACTCGTCACTCTGGCAATGCTGATCTCCCTCGGCTTCGTGGGAGCGGCACTCATCACGACGGCCGGTGTCGAGCTGAAGGTCGCGGGATCCGACCGGCGCGGCACGCAGGCACAATTCGCGGCCGAGGGGGGCGTCCAGGAAGCACTCCACAGGCTCTCTCTTCGATCCGGCACGCCGGTCACCGTCAATGGGCTGACGTTCGATCCTGCGATCCAGGATACGAACGATCCTCTCGATCCGAACTGGCAGGTGCAGATCTACGCACCCAGCGAGGGCACTCCGACGTCGATGGATCCCTCCATCGTCTTCTCACCGACCGTCCAGGAGGAGAGTGCGGGGCTCGATTACATGCGCAACGGAAACATGCTGACGATCCGCCACAAGTTCTGGGATCTCGACTGGGACGACCAGCCCGACGCGGGCGAGATCGTCCTGTACGATACGAGCAAGTTCCCTGCTGAGAATCTCCAGACCGGATCACCCATCGAGGTGATCGAGGTCGCGGGTTTCCGGAACGACGCGCGGCGCCGCGTGCGCGTCGAAGCGGTCCGCTATCCTCTGGCGCCCAACGTCTACTCCGCGATGCTCAGTCGTGGCGAAGTGGACGTCACCGGGAACATCAGCATCTGTGGCCAGAACCACGACCCCAACACACCGGTCGGCACCGACCTGGAGTCTGCGATCCCCTGTTCGCCCAACTATGATGAGGCGGACGGCCATCTCACCGGAATCGCGACCCCAGGCGAAGCGATCACAACGTCGGGCTCCTCGAACATCCGCGGTACGCCCGTGCCCGCGGATGCTTCGCCCACGAACCCGTGGACCACGCTGGCGCAGGCGCTCGGCGTGGAGCAGGAGTTCATCGATCGGCTTCTGGAAAATCCCGACCAGACGTCCGTGGCGGGTGCGGGGCCCTTTGACGGCATCACGTACATCGACGGCAACGCAACGGGCGGAGACGCGCTGGATGGTGGTGTCGGTAGTGGGCTTCTCTACGTGACCGGAGATCTCGACATCAACGGAACCGCCGAGTGGCGTGGTCTCGTCTACGTCGAGGGCAACGTGCGCGTCACGGGGAACCCCTGGATCATCGGCGGGTTGCTCGTCGGCGGTACTTCGAAGCCAGCGTTCGGTGCCGGCGACGCAACCATTCTCTACAGCCGCACCACGATCAAGACAACGATCGAGACCGCGCTCGATTACATCGTTCTTTCCTGGAGAGAGATCTGAGCCCGGCTACCCGTCTCGGGCGAGCTGTTCGTTCATGAACGTCTGCCACTCTTCACGACTCATCCGGCCCACGGTCTCGAGCCGGAGCTTGCCGCTTTCGAACCCCGGCTCGTCGGGGAGATCGATCTCGTAGTCGACGATGTGCTGCGCATCGCGATCCACCCAGATCACGCCGCCGCGATCCTCGAGGCCCTCGCCATCGACCCGGTAGCGCCGGCACGCGACGTCGTGGCGTGCCTCCTCGCGCTCGAAGGTCATCGTGACCGGCCCCTTGTCGGCGAAGGCGATGCCGTCGGCCGAGCGCACGACATCTGCGACCCCGAACGTGAAAGCAGCCTCCGGATCCACGAGGTGGCGCATGCAAAAATTCAAGCTGGCGAAGTCGAAATCGTAGCTGTGCCAGGGCCAGTTGTCGATTTGCACCCTCGCTTGCGGACCGATCGAGACCGTGTAGTCCCCCTCGTCGTCACGGTAGGTGAGCGTCGCTATCAGATGCTGTTTCCCGTCTTCCTGCACACGCCACGACTCGAAGAGCCGGACCGAGAAGAGCTGCCAATCCATCTGGGCCTTGACGAGCGCGGCCTGCGATGCGCCATCGTGCCATTTGAACGATTCGAGGCGGTCGGCGGCGGCCACGTACAACGCAATACGGCTCGGGCGCGAACCGTCGATGTTCGACTTCACGTAGTGATAGACCGTGCCGACCTCGATCTTCTCGGGGTCGTAACGGAACACGGCTTCGTCAGCCGTCGTTGCAGCCGCGCCCGCGGTCAGCAGGAGCGCAGCAATGCAGCTTCGGGCCACGCTCAGCCGACTCACTTCGCCTGCTTGAGGTTTGCCTGCAGGAATGCTCGCACCTCCGTCCACGCCGCGGCGGCCGACTTCTCGTCGTAGTGGGCGTTGGAGGGGTTGGCGAAGGCGTGCTCGGCATCGTAGCGCAGGATGCGGTGCTCGACCTTGGCCGCCTCGAGCGCCTTGGCGAACTCGTCCACGACTTCGGGCGGGATGCCGCGATCCTTGTTGCCGAAGATTCCGAGAAGGGGTGCGCGGATGGCAGAGAGTCGCTGCGGGTCGGTGACGAGCCGACCGTAGTAGATCACCGCGGCATCCAGATCGGGCACCGTCAGCGCCTGCTGCAGCGACCAGCCGCCGCCGAAGCACCAGCCGATGCTCGCGCGTCGCGTCGCCCGGATGCGTTCATCCTTCGCCAGAAACGCGTGCGCTGCGTGCAGAATCTCGAGCGCCGGACCCTCCTCGACGGCACGCATCGACGCCATCGCCTCGTCGCGCGTCGTGGCTACCTTGCCGCCGTAGAGATCGAGCGCCAGGGCCGCGTAGCCGTCCGCGGCGAGCCGATCGCTCCAGTGCTTGATGTTGTCGTTGAGGCCCCACCACTCATGGATGACGACGATGCCAGGCAGAGGCGGCTCGGCATCGGCAGGAAGGCTCAGGTACGCCTTGCTGCCGGCGATCTCGATCATCTCCCCCTGGAGCGGCGGTGTCTTTTCGGCGGTCAGCTGATGCAGGGCCTTGAACTCCTCCTCGGAGAGGATCCCGGTGAGACCGGTGTCACCCGGCTTCTCCTGCGCCCACAGGGTCGCTGTCGTACACCAGAGCACGAGTGACACGGCGGTGGCGAGAACACGTCGGTGCATCACATCCCTCCATGTGATTGGTTGCGGCCATTCTACATCAGCGTGCAGCGGCGCGCTGCACCCATGCAGCGTGAATCCGGTCCACCAGCGTCTCGAGCATAGGACCGGCGCTACCGGCGCAGTTCGTCAGCGCGACGACCGCGATCTCGTCCTGCGGGTAGAGCGCCAGAGCGGAGAAGAACGTACCCGCGGAGCCGTTGTGCCAGTGTTTGACGCCCGTCTCTTCGATCACCCAGCCCGAGGCGTAGCCGTCGCCGGGCCCTGCTTGCGACATCGGCGTGTGCAGGCGGCGGATCGTCTCCGCACGCAGGATTCCATCTTCGCCCCGAAGCCCGCGCAGATGCAGGGCAGCGTAGCGACTCAGCTCTTCGACGCTGCAGGAAAGCCCGCCCGGCGGATTCATGTAAGCATGCCAGGCGTACTCCTCGAGTCCCTGGACGCGAAGCTCCGGCGGGCTGCCGTAGTGGCCTCGCGGCTGATCGGGTCGCTCGCTCGATGCGGGCCAATCGAAGAGCGCGGCGCGCATCTCGAGCGGCTCCAGGATCGTGCTGCGAACCAGCTCTTCGTACGATCGGCCCGTCGCGTGCTCCGCGATGTACGCCGCGACCACGTATCCTGCGTTGGAGTACAGGTATTCGCCCGTGGCACCGACGGGCTCCTGGCTCAGCACCTGCTTCACGAACAGCTCCCGCTGCTCGCTCGGCGGTCGGTCGAGCGTATCGGGAAACTCGTCGATACGATCGTCGGTGTAGGGGCGCACGCCGGCGCGGTGCTGGAGCAGCTGCTCGAGCGTCGCGTCCTGGTACTCCGGGCGCATGTCGACTCCGGCGAGCGCCTCTCCAATCGCAATGTCCCAGCGCAGCGTCCCGGATTCGACGAGGGCTGCGATCAACGTTCCCGTGAACGATTTCGTCACCGAGCCGATGTGGAAGAGATCCTCTGCGCGCACGGGATCGGCCGCATCGATCGAGCGAACGCCTGCGACTGCATGCTCCACCACCTGATCCCCTTCCACGACCGCCAGTGCAATCGCGGGCATGCCGGACTCGCGAAGCACCTGATCCACCAGCTGCCCCAGCGTCTCCCAGTCGTCGAACTCCTTCTCGGCGAGCTCCGGGGGCGGCGACGGCTTCATCGTGAAGTGGGCGAGCTTGTGGGGTGGGCTCTCCTGCACCTGAAAACGCATGCGCAGCCACATCCCGAGCTTCTGCGAGCGTGCAAACACCTCCAAGTCGTGCTCGCTGGTCTCGCGGAGCGCGGCAAGCTCGAGGGCGCCGATCTGCTCGCGTATCTGGCGAAACTGCGCCATGCGCGCTTCCAGGGGCATACGCTGCAGCGATTCCTCGTCGCGGTACTCCAGGATGAAACGCCGCATCACCTCCTCATCCTCGGCGTGGAAGGCCTCCACGAAGCGGCGCGCGATCCCGCCGACCCGCGTGTCGGGCCACCCGGATGGCTCGAAGCTCCGCATCGACTCGGTCTGGGCGCTGGCGACCGCGCAGAGCGCAAGCAGGGCCCAGATGGGCATCGTTCTTCTCATCCAAGGCTCCCTCGGTTTCGGTCGAGGCGTTCGAGACCACGATGGATCAGACGCAGAGCCTGCGTCGAGGGTTCGCACAGATCTCACCGGCTCCGCATTGCCACCATCATGATCTCGACGTCTGCATCGCGCGGGATGCGCGCAGCCTGGACGACGGCGCGAGCGGGCGGGGCGCCGGCAAAGTGCTGTGCGTACACCGCGTTCATCGCCGCGTAGTGGTCGAGGTCGCGCAGGAAGATCTGGCACTGCACGACGTCATCCATCGTGAAGCCGGCGGCGTCCAGAACCGCGTTCAGGTTCTGCATCGCCTGGCGCGTTTGCGCTTCGATGCCGTCGGCCAGCTTGCCGGTGGAGGGATCCATTCCGAGCTGGCCAGCGAGATAGAGCGCGTCGCCGACGCGAATCGCCTGCGAGTAGGGACCGATCGCGGCCGGAGCGTCCGGCGTCGAGATCGCTTGGCGTCCCTTGTGCACTTGCGTTGCAGCCGAGTCGCGCTTTGCTCCCGCGCCGAGCGTGAACAGCATCAGCACCAGCGCCAACACTCGTTTCATCACATCTCTCCCGTTTGCGGCAAGCCGTCGCGAATCACCTTCTCCATCACGTCTGCAAAGCGGTCCACTTCGTGCACCGTCGAGTAGACGTGCGGCGTCACACGGATTCCCTCGAACTCGTCATGCTTGATCGCGGTGACCAGAATGCGGTGCTCGCGCCAGAGGTGGCGCGCGAGCTCGACGGAATCGACGCCTTCCACCTGCACCGTGGCGAGAGCGCAGGAGAACTCCGGCTTCAGGCTCGTATGCAGGCGCACGCGGTCGTGCTCGATCAAGCGCTTGGCCCAGAGGTCGCGCAGGTAGCGCAGGCGCGCGCTCTTGTGTGCGGAGCCGATCCCCTGGTGGAAGGTGAGTGCTTCGGCAATCGCCAGGTAGTTGGCGGCCGGGTGGGTGCCGATCTCCTCGAACTTGCGGATGTCGTCATCCTGCTTCTCGGCGGCCGCCATCAGAGGCCAGAGCTTGCCGATCTGGTCGCGCCTTACGTAGAGGAGCCCGGTGCCGTGCGGAGCACACAGCCACTTGTGCAGGCTCGTGGCGTAGAAGTCGCAGTCGAGGTCTTTCTGCGTGAACTCGAAGTGCGCGAAGGAGTGGGCGCCGTCGACGAGAACCGGAATGCCGCGGCGGCGCGCCATCTCCACGACCGACTTCACCGGCAGGATCTGGCCCGTCAGGTTGATCATGTGGCACATCAGGATGACGCGGGTCCGCGACGTGATGTGGCTCTCGAAGCGGCGTACGATCTCTTCGGGATCCTCGGCCGGCACCGGGATCGAGAACTGCACGAGCTTGATCCCCTCGCGGCGCTCGCGCTGCTTGAAGGTGTTGATCATCCGCGGGTAGTCCTGATTGGTGGTGAGCACCTCGTCGCCCGGCTCGAGGTCGAAGCCGAACTGACAGATCTGCAATCCCTCCGAGGCGTTGCGGGTGAGGGCGATCTCCTCCGGATCGCAGCCGAAGAAGCGGCCGAGACGTTCGCGCACCGGCTCGCGTTGCGGCTCGAGGACGTGCCACATCGTGTGCGCCGGTGCCAGGTTGGAGTAATCGAGATGGCGCTTCATCGCCTCCTGCACCACCGCCGGCGCCGGGCTCACGCCCCCGTTGTTGAAGTTGATGAGGCTGCGATCGCAGGTGTAGGCCTGCTGCACCTCGAACCAGAAGGATTCATCGCGGGCGACGTCGGACGCCGCCCCGGTGTGCGAGCTCAGAGCCTCCAGGCTTCGGGCTGCGCGCATCGGATCGAGTGTCGCGACCACCGCGGCGGCCACCACCGGCGTGCCCAGGGCTCCGAGAAAGGATCTGCGGTCGTAGACGGTCGGCACGAGCGCACCCCCTCTGTGACGGGTCGTTGGCAGGGTCTGTGTGCGTCGAATGACATGCCATGGTACAACGGGATCGGGCCACGAACGAAGGGAGAAGAGGATGAACTCATGCCGTTCCGGATGCCGTGCCGGCGTCCTCGGGCTTGTGGCGCTGGCAACCCTCCTGCTGGCGGGGCTCGGGAGCGCCGCCGCCACACCGACGCAGATTGCGGTTCGAGTTCTCGCCAAGGGAGCGAAGTTCGTCGGCACGTCGATGGGCGGCGTGCGCGTGACGATTCGCGACGCGGACACGGGCGAGATCCTCGCCGACGGCGTGACCCGGGGCAGCACGGGCGACACCGATCGCATCATGGTCGAGGCACACGCGCACGACGCGGTGCTCTCCACCGAGGGGGCGGCGCTCTTTACGGCGACGCTGGAAATCGACGCGCCGCGTTGGATCGAGATCACGGCGTTCGGACCTCTGGCGCAGCGCCAGGGCGCGAACCGCATCTCCGTCACCCAGTGGATCGTGCCAGAGAAGCACCTGACGGGTGGCGATGGCGTGCTGCTGGAGCTGCCGGGCGTCGTCGTGGACATCCTCTCACCGGCGGCGCACGCGCGCATGCAGGGCACAACCCAGCAGGTCGAGCTGCGCGCCAACGTCGTCATGATGTGCGGCTGCCCGCTCTACCCCGATGGACTGTGGGATCCTGCACGCTTCGAGATCGAAGCGATCCTCGTGCGCAACGGCGAGACGATGGGATCGATGCCGCTGCACTACGCCGGGACCTGGAGCCAGTTCGCGGCGACGTGGGAGGTGAAGGAGGCGGGAACGTACGAGGCAATCGTCTACGCGCACGATCCAGCCAACGGCAACACGGGCCTCGACCGCGTCACCTTCCTCGTGCGCGAGTGAGGATTCAGTCGGCCGCCGGCGACTCGGCGCCCCAGGTTTCGGCTCGCGTCCGGCCGCGCAAGAGAACACGCTTCAGCGCGGCACCAAACTTCACCCGGACGTCGTCGAAGAAGGTGTAGAACACGGGCACGACGAGCAGCGTCAGCAGCGTCGCGGTCGTCATGCCGCCGATGAGCGTCATGGCGAAGCTGGTATAGCTGATGCCGCTTTCCATGCGACCCCCGATCGCCAACGGCACCATGCCGCCGATCGTCGTGATCGCGGTCATCATGATCGGTCGGAAGCGTCGATCGGCCGCGAGCAGGATGGCACGCGTGCGATCCACGCCCTCCCGGCGCAGGCGGTTGACGTAGTCGATCAGAACGATGCCGTTGTTCACGACCACGCCGATCAGCAGCACGATGCCGACGTTCCCGAGGAAGTCGATGTCGAAACCGAACGCCATGTGGATCCACAGCACACCGAGAATTGCCAGCGGGATGGTCAGGATGATCGAAAGCGGCAGGATGAAGCTCTCGAACAGAAGCCCCATCAAGAGATAGATGAAGACGACCGAAAGGGAGCCGGCGAAGATGAGCCCCTGGAGGTCCTCGTTCAAGCGCTGGCGCGCGACGCGGTCGGAAAAGCTCACCCCTTCCGGCAAGTCGATGGCGTTGACCAGAAACCCCAACATGGCGCGCGCTTCCTCCTGCTCCTCCTCCGCCAGATCCACGGTGACGGCACGCGTGATGCGCTTGTCCAGCTTGACGATCGCCTGCGGAGTCGACAGGAAGCGCACGTCGGTGACGGCGTCGAGGGGCAGCAGCTCCCCCTCGCCCGTCGGTACCAGGAAGCTCGCGAGCTGCGCCAGACTCTCGCGGTCCTCCTCCTTGAAGCGCACGCGCACCGGGACCTCGCGCCCTTCGTCTCGATGCTTCGGCAACGATTGCCCGCGCAGCGCGTAGCCGACGACGTAGGCCACGGCTCGCGGATCGACACCGTAGCGCTGGGCGCGCTCGCGGTCGACGACGAGCGCAAGCTCGTTCGGCGCCAGCTCGTCGTCGTCACGGCGAATCCCGATGACGCCGGGAACGCGCATGAATAGATCCTCCAGCTGTGCCGCGACCTCGTTCAGGTTCTCCGGGTCGTTGCCGACGATCGAGACGCTGTAGACGCCCTTGTCGTCGTTGTCGTCGAACTCACTCTCCTGTCCGGTGCGCAGCTTCATCCCGGGCCGCTTCGGAACGAGCTCGACCACACGTTCGGTGACTTGACGCGGCGTCAACTTGCTCGTGCGCGGATTGGTGAACCACCCCTCCAGCTCACCGAAGGTCTTCATGTGCCACAGGAACCAGCCTTCGAGCCCCAGCTCCTCGGCGTGCTCCTCGACGATCTTCTCCGCCTGCAGGAACCACTCTTCCGTCTCCTCGAGCGTGTAGTTCTGCGGCATCTCGACGTCGATACTGAAGCCACCGCGCTCCTCGTCCTGGACATCCACGAACTCGATGCGTCTCTTGCCGTTTTCGTCCTTCTGCAGGAAAGCCAGGAAAACGGTGGCGCCGAACGCCGCCACGATGATGAAGACGAGGTCGATACGCCGCCGCAGCCACACGGCCAGCATGGCGTTGTAGATCCGATCGAGACGCCCGAAGCTGGCGTCGTACCCGCGCTCCAGCATCCGGGCGAAGTGCCCCGACGCCGTGCCGCGCGCTCCCGGCTGACCCACGTGCGGCAAGGTCACGTAGGTCCCGAGCGGAATGGTCACCAGGGCAACGACGAGCGAAGCCAGCAGTGCCACCGAGATCGGGATCGCCATGCGCAGCAGGAAGAACTGCGCCGGCCCCTCGACGAGCGCCACCGGCAGGAAGACGACGACGGTGGTCAAAGTCGACATCGTGATCGCGAGCGCGATCTCGCTCGCACCCCCGATGCACGCCTCTCGGCGCTTCAGGCCGGTCTTGTGCAGGCGGTCGATGTTCTCGGCGACCACGACCGAGTTGTCCACGAGCAGGCCCACACACACCATGAGCGCGAGGAGCGACAAGAGGTTCAACGTCTCGTCGGCGAAGAACATCACCGCGAGCGCGACGATGAGGCTGAGCGGAATCGCCAGGTTGACAACGAGCATCACGCGCACGCGGCGCAGGAAAAACAGCAGCACGCAGGCGGCGATGACGCCGCCGATCATGCCGCTCGTCGCCAGCGTGCGCAGCGACTCGTCGATCACCTGCTTCTGGTCGAAGATGACGATCGACTCGACCGCGGCGAGCCGCGGGTTGTCGTCGTAGGACTCGAAGACGGCTTGCAGGCGTCCGCACACCTCGCGCGTGTTCGCTTCACCCTCTTTGAAAACGATGATCGCGTAGGCGGGCCGGCTCATCGCCCGCACACGGTACTTCTTCTCCGGCTCCTCGTACTTGATCGCGGCGACATCACGCAGGCGCACGTTGGGCGCGACGAGGATGTTTCCGACGTCCTCGACCGTCTTGTAGCGTGCGACCGAACGCAGAAGCAGCTTGCGATTGGCGTCACGCACGTGGCCGCTCGCCATCGTGAAGTTGTCGCCGGCGAGATCCTGCGCCAGTTGATAGATGTTGAGGCCGCTCGCCTGGGCACGGTCGCGGTCGATCTCGATGAGGATCTCCTTCTCCTCGAGACCGTTCACCTCGACCTTGGCCACCCCCTCGGCGCGTTCGAAGGGCCGCACGATCTGCTTCTGGATCAAGTTGTAGACGTCGACGACCGAGGTGTCGACGGCGACGCCGATCAGGTAGACGGGAAAATCGGAAGTGTCGTGCTTGAAGGTGTAGACACGATCCACGTCGCTCGGGAACTGGCGTCGCGCGCGCTCGATGCGGTCGCGTACCTCGCGATAGGCGAGGTTCATGTCGGTACCCTGCTTGAAGCGAATCGAGATGCTCGACGCGCCCGTGCGCGAGCGCGAGCGCAGACGATCGATGCCGCGGACGGTGCTGAGCTCCTCCTCAAGCGGCTCGCTGATCTTCTCCAGCACCTCGCGCGGGGGCGCGTCACGCCACGGCACCCACACCGACAGCGAGGGCGCGGTGTAGCCGCTCGGGAAGAGCTCGATCGGGATCGAGCCACCCGCGACCGCGCCGACGACCAGGACGCTGACCAGCAGGACGACCACGGTGACCGGCCGATCGAGCGAGAAGCGCGGCAGACGTGCGCCCCGAGTCGTTCTTTTCTGCTGCAGCTCAGGGCCGTGCGGAAGCTGTTGCATCGCGCACCTCCTTCGCGACCGCCTCCCGGGATGGTAGCAATCTGGACACGAGCCCGTCTGCGGTGGCGTAGACCGTCGGAATAATGAGCAGCGTCAGCACCGTCGAGGTCAGAAGGCCGCTGATCACGGAGATCGCCATCGGGGTGCGGATCTCGGCACCATCGCCGAGCCCGATCGCCATCGGCGTGAGCCCGAGAACCGTGGTCGCGGTCGTCATCAGGATGGGGCGCAGGCGCACTCCACCCGCGGTGATGATCGCCTCGTCTCGCGGCATTCCGCGTCGCCGCAGCTGGTTGATGTAATCGACGAGAACGATGGCGTTGTTCACGACGATCCCCGCCAACATGATCATGCCGAGAAAGACCACGACCGACGCCGGAATCGACAACAACTTGAGCACCAGCACCGTGCCGATGAAAGCGAGCGGAATCGTCAACATGATCACGAACGGTTGCGTGAGCGACTCGAACTGGATCGCCATGATCACGTAGACGAGAAAGATACTGAGCCCGAGCGCCAGGATCAGGCTGCCGCGACTGCGCTCCCACTCCTCGTTCTGGCCCGTGATGTAGAAGTTCATCGCGGCCGGCCACTCGATGCGCTCGTTGAGCACGCTCTCGATCGTGTCCACGGCCCGACTGAGCGATCCGCTCGCCAGGTTGGCGCGTACGAGCCCGACGCGCTGCCCGTCGACACGCCTCACCTCGCTCGGTCCCTCCCCCACGAGCACCTGAGCCACGGATGAGAGGCGCACGGGACGCTCGCCACCCGGATTGACGACGAGCTCCTCGACGTCCTCCACCGCGCGGCGGTCCTCCTCGGAGAGGCGTACGACAATCGGAATCGTGCGGTCGTGCAGGTTGTAGCGCGTGGCCTCGAAGCCCTGCACCTTGTCGCGCACGAGGCTTGCGACCTGCCGGATGTTGAGGCCGTAGCGTGACAGCCGATCGCGGTCGTAGATGACCTGGATCTCCGGCGCGCCGCTCTGCAGCGTCGTGGTGACGTCGGCGAGCTCGGGAAGCGCCGCCATGATCGAGCGTACGCGTTCGCTGTACTGCTTCAGCAGCTGCAGGTCGTCCCCCTGCACCTCGACCTCGATCGGCGTTCTGGAGCTGAAGAGAACCGGCCGCGTGATGTGCGACTTCAGGTCGGGGATGTCGACGAAGCGCCGGCGCAGACGCTCCACGACCTCGTCCTCCAGATCGGGGCCACGGCGGCTCCTCTCCAGCAGGATCTTGAAACCGGCGGTGTGCTCCCCCTCGTCGGAGCGCTCCGACTGGCGCGGATCGTACCCGACTGTGAGAATGACGGCACGGATGTGCTCGCGTTCGGCGAGGATCGCTGTTTCGATCGGGGCGAGAATGGCCTCCGTCTCTTCGAGCGGCGTCCCGACCGGTAGTGCCAACTCGATGGTGAACTCACCCTGACGCACCTCGGGGAGGAGCTCGCTTTGGAGGCCACGCGCGATCTGCCACGTGCCCCAGATCACCAGCGCCACCAGGGCAAACACCGTGAGGCGGTTGGCCAAAGCCCAGCGCAGAGCTCCGGGATAAGCACCCTGAACCAAACGCAAAGTCCGCGTCGTTGCGTGCAGCGGCAACCACGCTACGATGCGCCCGACGAACTGGACGACAGGCGCGAGGACGCGCACCACGAGAAACGTGACGGTCATGAAAAGAGCCACGATCGCTCGACCGACGATCTCGAGCACCAAGCCGATGAGGAAACGGACTACCCAGTACACCATCGGGACGAGAAGCCGCTTCGTGGTCAGGCGCGATTGTTTCCACGCCTGGCGGAGACCGGCCCAGGAGTTCGTTCTTGCGACCATTTCGAGTAGCTGAACAACTCCCAAGAGCGGCGACGCAATCAGGCAGAGTGCGACAAACAGAACCCGTCGCATGACGCTCTTCAAGCTTGCCCACTTCCTCCTGAGCAAGCCAGCGGACCACGATCGAGTCAGGTAGCTCGTGAGGGCGTGCAGGATGGCGCGAGCGAACGTCCACAAGGCGGAGAAAACTCGAATCACAACCTCGACCGAAACGAGAACGACCAGCCGGAGCAACCACGGAATGAAGTGCACGACCCGCTCGAATGTCGTCGAGTCGTTCCACGCGTTCACGAGCTGGACCCAGGCCTTGTAGGGCCGCCACGTGCTCTCCACGCGCAGCTTGCCTCGGCTGGCGAGCATCGGGATGAAATAGAGAGCCACGCCCAGCGACGCCAGCAACGAGACGACGACCGCGAGGCCGAGATCGCCGAACGCCTGCCCGGCGACGCCCTCCACGAACACCATCGGAAAGAAGACGGCGATCGAGGTCAAGGTGGACGCCATCACGGCGGAGCGCACTTCGTTTGTGCCACGGATGGCCGAAGGAATGAGAGCGTCTCCCTCCTCGCGACAACGATGGATCGACTCCAGCACCACGATCGACGAGTCGACGAGCATGCCGATCCCGAGTGCCAGACCACCCAGAGACATGATGTTGAGCGTCACGTCGAGAGCGTTCAGCGGCGCAAAGGTCACGAGGAGCGAGATCGGAATGCTGACCGCGATGATCACGGTGGTGCGCACGTTGCGCAAGAACATGAAGAGGACGAGAATGGCCAGCAGCCCACCCAGGATGGCGGTGTTGCGCACCTCGTTGATGCTGCTCTCGATGAAGAGGGAGCGATCGGCGACCAGCTTCAGGAGCGCTCCCTCTTCATCGTACAGCTGCTGCGCCAGACCTCGGGGTCCGCGACGCGCCTCCGCCGCAACCGTATCCGGCGCCGCCGTCTCGACCTCGCCTACGAGCGTCTTGACCCGCTTCGCCAGGGCGACGATGTTGGCGTCCGCCTCCTTGAAGATCTCGATCTGCACGCTCTCGCCACCATCGGTGCGGGTGACGATCTGCCGCTCGCGATGCGTGCGCTCGGCGCGGCCGATGTCTCCAACACGCACCTCGCGCCCCTCGAACGTGGCGACGATCGTCTTCTCGATCTGCTCCAGATCCTCGAACTCGTTCAGCGTGCGCACGAGGTACTCGGTTCGACCCTCCTGGATCGTGCCGCCGGCGACGTTGATGTTCTCCTGCGCCATGCGATCGATCACTTGCTGGATCGAGATGCCGGTCCGACGCAGCTGCTCCTCTTCCAGAAGGACGTGGATCTCCTCCTCCAACCCGCCCTTCACGCGCACGGCGGCGACGCCCTTGATCGGCTCGAGCGCGCGCTTGACCTGCAGGTCGGCCAGACGGCGCAGGCGACGCAATCCCGATTCGCCCTCGAACGCGGCTCCTTCGCCGGAAAGGCTGAGCTCGAGCACCGGATCAAGCGATGGATCGAAATGCAGGATGAGCGGACGCCGCGCCTCGTCCGGCAGGAACACGGTGTCGAGCTTCTCGAGCACGTCCTGTGTCGCCTCGGACATGTCGGTGTCCCACGCGAACTCGAGGATGACGTCGCTCACCTCGGCGCGGCTGACGCTGGAGAGCTTGACGAGCCCGCCGATGACGCCCACCTGCTCCTCGATCGGGCGGCTGATGTCGTTCTCCACTTCTTCGGGAGCTGCGCCGGGATACTCGGTGCGCACGGTGATCGTGGGGTAGGTGAGCTCCGGCATGAGCGTCACGGGAAGACGCCCGTAGGAGAAGAAGCCGAAGACGATTGCGGCCAGGAAGAGCATGAGGATGGCGACGGGGCGCGAGGTCACGAAGCTGCGCACCTGCGCGGCGCCATTCGCTTCATCCTGGGGTGGGAGCATGCTCGGCCTCCTCAGCGCGATCCGTCGCTGCCGCTGGCGCTCACCTGCTCCTCGGCAGCCGACTCCTCCTCCTCGCCGGGCAGCTTCACGCGCGCACCATGCTTCAAGCCCGCCTGACCGGCTATGACGATGGAGTCGCCTTCTGCGAAGCCGCCGACCGGCTCGACATGGTCGCGGTCGGACAGACGTGGGAGGAGGCGCAGACGCGCCACGGTGCGATCAGGCTGCAGCCGGTAGACGAAGATCTGGTCGTTGTCGTAGACGAGTGCACGTTTCGGAACCAGGAGCGCCTGCTCGTTCACGGCCGTGACTAGCTCGACGTCCACGTAGAGGCCGGGGCGCAGCCCCTCTTGCCCACCCACCGCAACCGTCACCTTCACGGTGCCGGAACGTGGATCGACCACGGGTGCGATGCGCTGCACCTCTCCCACATACGGCTCGTCCCGGATGGCGGTTGCGCTGATGCGCGCCCGCTGCCCCTTCTGGAGCTGCTTCAGGTTCTTCTCCGGTACGAAGATGCGGGCGACGAGCGACTCGAAGTCGATGATGTCGAACAGCGGCTGCTGCAGCTGCACGTGGTCCCCAAGGTTCACGTGCCGCGCCGTGACGGTTCCGGAGAGTGGTGCGGCAACCTCGGTGTAGGAAAGCTCGCGCTCGGCATCGGTTTGGGCGAGCCTCTGACGCTCCAGCTCGTCGGTGGCATCGTTCAGCGCCTGGTCGGTCGTGAGGTCGCGCTCGTGGAGCCGCTTCTGGCGCTCGTGCTCCCTCTCGGCCTTGGCGAGCAGCGTCTTCACCCGCGCCAGCGTGCTGCGCTGCTCCTCGCTCTGGAGCCGCAGGAGCACCTGCCCCTTGCGCACGCGGTCCCCTTCCTCGACCAGAAGCTCGGTCACCCGACGCGAGGCCTCCGCGAGCACCGAGACGGAGAGCTCTGCTTCGAGGTTGGCGGACGCCCGGATGACCGATTCGATCGGCCCACGCACCAGGACGGCGATCTCGACCGGGACCGCGGTGTCGCGCGAGGTGTCACTTTTTTGTCTCTTCTCGTCGAGCGTGTCGGCGCTCGCGCTCGCGTCGTGGGCCGTGGAGTCGGCGCCGGCGCCCTCGTCCGGCTCGGTGCCGCGGCCACAAGAAGCGATCAATGCGGAGATTAAGACCAGAGCGATGGCATCTGTCGCGCGCGCGCGGCGACGTGTGCGGCCACTGCCCTTCCTGGACTGCATCGAGAATGGCCTCCTACAATGGGATCCGGCCTGGGGCGCCCGCCGGCATCTGGAATGCCAGCCTACTCCACTGCGGAATCTGCAGTTGCGCCTCTGCCTGTAGCGTACATCGTTCGCCGCGCTCGGACCACCCGTCCGGAGTGAACCTTGGGCGCTTGCCACACGTCTATCATTTGGGGGAACGGCGGGCGGGGCGGTTCCCTGGCGGGAACAGGGCGCGATCCGCTCGGGTTTCAAAAGGGGATCGAATCCTCTTCGCCGCGACAGAGTGCCTCGACCAACCCCTGGGTGGGCGCCAATGATCGGGACGCAGATCTCCCACTTCAAGATTCTCTCCCAAATAGGTGCCGGCGGCATGGGCGTGGTGTATCGCGCCGAGGATCTCGACCTCGGGCGCGTCGTCGCGCTCAAGGTGCTCCCCCCCCACCTCGTCGGGAACGAAGACCGGCGCGCGCGCTTCGTCTCCGAAGCGAGAACCGCTGCGGCCGTGACGCACGCCAACATCGGCACGATCCACGAGATCGGCGAGGCGGAAGGCATCACCTACATCGCCATGGAGCTGGTGGAGGGGCGCACGCTGCGGGAGCTGATCGACGATTCCGGTCTGACCCTGCGCGAGGCGCTGCGCTATGCCGCCGAGACGGCCGAGGGTCTCGCAGCGGCGCACCAGGCGGGCATCGCGCACCGCGACCTCAAGCCGGACAACATCGTCATCTCCAACGACGGGCACGTGAAGATCCTCGACTTCGGCCTGGCGCGCCTGCTCGAGCAGAACGGCGCGCCGCCACACCGCGCGACACCCGTCGACACCGCCGCGAGCGACGCCGGCGAAGGCGAGGTTCCGTACGACAAGGCGGCCACGATCCCGGTGGGCGACGAAAAGGTGCTTGGAACTCCCGCCTACATGTCCCCGGAGCAGGCGCGTGGTCGCGACGTCGACTTCCGCACCGACATCTTCTCCTTCGGGTGCACGCTGTACGAAATGGTGACGGGCCAACCGGCGTTCGGCGGGCCGACGACGAAGAGCACGATCACCGACATCATCAATCGGGAGCCGGTCGCGCCGAGCAGCTTGAATCCCGACCTGCCCTCGTCGGTGCAGTGGATTCTCGACAAGTGTCTGGAGAAGGATCCGAACCGGCGCTACCAGGACACTCGCGATCTGGTCGTCGATCTGCGCCACCTCTACCCCGACACCGGGACGGAGTCGATCTCGCGCGAGAACGATCCCTGGCGGACGACGTCGGGGCCGTACCCGCCGGGCCGCGTGCGCCAGCGCCGCAAGCGAGTGTTCACGGGCGCCGCCGTCGTGCTGATCCTCCTCGCGGGTGCCGTCGCGCTGCGGCTCTTCCGCGGCGAGTCACTCGTCGTGCCGCCCGCGAAGGCGAACTCGCTCGCGGTCTTCTCCTTCTCGAACCTGTCCGACCCGGACGACTCGGAGCGCCTGGGTGAGATCCTGCAGGAGCTTCTGATCACCAACCTTTCCGGTCTGGATCCGATGCGCGTCTTCAGCAGCCAACGCCTCTCCGACATCGAGCACCAGCTGGCGGGACGCGGCGACGCCAGCGGCGGCGGCTCGCCCAGCGCCGTCGCACAGTACGCGGGCGCGCAGTCGATGCTGACGGGATCGCTCACCCAGCTCGGCGAGCGTTGGATCCTGACCGCGCAGCTCACCGACGTCGAGAGCGGCATCGTTCTGCGCTCGAAGAAGATGGAGGGGGAAGACCTCTACGCCCTGGTGGACCAGATCACGGCGGAAATGCAGGGGGAGTTCTCCGTCGAAGCACCCATCGACGTCGCCGATCGCTCCATCAAGCAGAAGACCAGCACCTCGATGGAAGCGTACAAGCACTACCTCGGCGGCAAGGACCACCTGGACGCCAACCAGTTCAGCGAGGCGGTTCTCGAGCTCACTCAAGCGGTCGAGATCGACCCGGAGTTCGGCCAGGCTTTCTACGTCCTCGGAATCGCCACCTGGTGGTTCTACGGCGACACCGGCGCCGGGCGCGAGCACCTCGTACACCTTCTCGAGAACGACCTCTTCGCCTCGTCCAAGGAGAGGGAGATGGCCGAAGGGATGCTGCTCGTGGTGGACAACAAGTGGAGCGAGGCGATCCCCGTCTTCGCGGAGCTGGCGAAAAAGTACCCTGACGAGAAGTACGTGTGGTACGGACTCGGCGAGGCGCAGTACCACTACGAAGGCGAAAGCTTGCAGAGCGCTGCAGGTGTCTCCTTCGAGAAGGCTGCGGCTCTTGACCCCCACTTCCTTCTCCCCTACAGGCACATCTTCGACATCGCCTGGAAGGAGGAGCGCTTCGACGATGCCATTGCACGTGCCGACCGGCTGATCGAGCTCGATCCGGACAACCCGCTCTGGCATCGTTACAAGGTGGCCTCGGTGGCCTTCAGCGGCGACATCGAAGGCACCGAGGCGCTCATGGAAGACGCATTGAAGGTCAACGACACGGCGGAAGATCGGCGCGAGCTGTACGAGCTGGTGGCGATCTCGTTCGCTCACCTCGGGTACGACCCACTCGCGGAGCGCTACGTCGAGATGGCACTCGAGGCGGATCCGGGACACGACGAGCCGGTCCTCGTGCGCATGCTCCTCGGCTCGCTCGAGAAGCAGAAGAAGTACGACGAGTACGAGCAGCGCGTGCTCGAGCTCGTGGAGGAGAATCCGGAGAAGAGTCCCTATCGTGCCAACCTGCTCGAGGTGCAGTTCGCCAAGCACGACTTCGACGGGGCGATGGGGCTCGCGCGTGAGATTTGTGCGGACGATCCGGACAACCCCACCTGGTACTACTATCTCGCCGTCGCCACGATCCTCGCCGGCAAGGAGGAGCAGCTCGACGACGTGATCGCCATGGCGCGTCGTCGCAACCCGTCGGCGGACGAAGAGCGCCGGCTCCTCGGGTGGATTGCGCGCGGCTACGCCGACGTCGGCAATTACAACCTGGCACGCAGCTACTTCGACAGAGCCATGCAGGTGCAGCCCGACCAGGAGTTCGCGCAGGAGTACGCCGCGATCGGCTACACGGAGATGCGCCGGGGTCGCTACCACGAGGCGGAGCGCTGGTTCCAGCGTGCGCACGAGGTCGCACCGAACAACCCCGGGCCCGCCTTCAACCTGGCGCTGCTCGACGTCGAGCGTGGCGAGGTGGAGCGCGCCATGAAGCACTTCGAGGAGGCGATGCGGCTCCTGCCCCCGAGCAAGCTCTTCCCCTTCTACGCCGCCAGCTTGAACATCTTCACCGGCAACATGGAGGCGGTGGGGCAGATGCTCACGCCGGAGAAGGCGAGCCTCGCCGCCGAGTATCAGAAGTGGGACGTGCTGTTCAACGAGCCGGGGAAGATCCCCCTCGGGATCGCGTGGGCGTACCTCCTGGCGGGTCACTACGACGAGGCGATCGTCACCTTCGAGCACGGTCTGGGTCACGAGCTCGGCAAGCGCGATCCGGCGGCGCACAAGGGCCTGGGGTGGACTTATTTGAATCGCGGCGAGTACAAGCGCGCCGAGCAGGTCTTCCGGGCCGGTCTCGACGTGGGCTACGCGCACGGAGGCCTGCTGCGCGGGCTCGGGATCGCAAGGCTGCTGCAGGACGACGGCGCGGCGGCGGAGCACTACGCGCGTCGTGCAATCGCCGAGGACCACCCGCACGTCGACAACCTGCGTTTGCTCGGATTCGCCCTGGCGCAGCAGAATCGCGCCGCCGAGGCACTCGCGATCGCCGAGCGCACGGTGGCGATGGACTCGAGCCGCACCAGCCTCGAGCTGCTCGCGTGGGTTCTCGTGCAAGGCGATCTGGACATCGAGCGTGGCATCGAGGTCGCGAAGCGGGCGCAGGAGCTCCCCACGAGCTTCATCGACGTGGAGAAATCACTGCCCCACCGCGCCTGCGCCGACCACAGCCTCGGCCTCGCCTACATGAAGCTCGGCAAGCGCGAACGCGCGACGCACCACCTCGAGAAAGCGTCGAAGATCCAGCCGAATCGGGCCTGCATCCACGACGACCTGCAGCAGAGCCACTCCGTACCGAGCGGTACGCACTGACACGCGGCGGTGGACAGCGCAGCTCGGCTCCCCTATCCTGAGCGAGCACCCAGAAAGACAAACCGAAACCAGGCTCGGCCCCGGGGTCCTTTCGTTTCTCATGCGCCGACCCGTCCTCGCATCCACATCTGTCGCCACCGTCGGCGTGCTCCTTCTCGCCGCGGGACCGGCGCTCTCGCAAGACTCGATGGGTCTCGAGAGGTCGCGTCCGCCTAGCGGCGTCGACCTGCGTCTGCACGACGAGCTCCGCAGCTATGACGGCAGCGGCAACAACCCCACCCACCCGGAGTGGGGCCGCGCCGACATCCCGCTTCTGCGTCACATGGTCGAGCCGCACTACGCCGATGGGACCGGGACGCCGGACGTTGCGAACATGCCGAGCGCACGCGCCGTGAGCAACGCCGTGGTGGCGCAGCCCGCAGCGATCGCGAACGAGGTCGGCGTCAACGATCTCTTCTGGCAGTGGGGCCAGTTCCTCGACCACGACCTGGACCTGACCCCCGCCATGGTGCCGTCCGAGCGGTTCGACATTCCGGTGCCGGCGGGCGACGCGGAATTCGATCCCTCCGGTAGCGGCGGCGTGTGGATCCCGTTGGAGCGCTCCATCTACTCGATGGTGGACGGCGTGCGCCAACAGATGAACGAGATCACGGCCTACATCGACGCGGGCAACGTCTACGGATCGAATGCGGCGCGCGCACGCGAGCTGCGCACGCTGGACGGCAGCGGGCGACTGAAGACGAGCGCGGGTCGCTTGCTGCCGTACAACGTGAGCGGCTACCCCAACGCGCCGAGCGCCGATCCCGGCTTCTTCCTGGCGGGAGACGTGCGCGCCAACGAGCAGGTGGGGCTGACCGCGCTGCACACGCTCTTCGTGCGCGAGCACAACTGGGTCGCCAATCGCCTGCATCGTCAGGCCCCCCATTGGAGCGGGGATCAGCTCTATCAGATGGCGCGCGCCATCGTCGGCGCCGAAATCCAGGTGATCACCTACCAGGAGTTCCTGCCACTCCTCCTCGGGCCGGATGCAATGGCTCCCTATGGCGGCTACCGCACGGACGTGAACCCGGGCATCGACAACGCCTTCTCCAGCGCGGCGTATCGACTGGGACACAGCATGGTCTCGGACGTGCTCCTACGCTTGAAGCACAACGGGGAGCCGATTGCGGATGGCAACCTGCCGCTGGCGCAATCCTTCTTCGCGCCGGAGAAGATCCACTCCGCGGGCGGCATCGAACCCATTCTGCGCGGCTTGGCGACGCAGCGCGCGCAGGAGATCGACGCTTTCATCGTCGACGGCTTGCGCAACTTCCTCTTCGGGGAGCCGGGTGCGGGCGGCTTCGACCTGGCGGCGCTCAACATCCAGCGCGGTCGCGATCATGGCATGAAGCGCTACAACGATTGCCGGCGTGCCCTCGGTCTGGCGCCGTGCACGAGCTTCGCCGATGTCTCGAGCGACGCCGAGATCCAGAGCCGCTTGGCGGCGATCTACGCCGACGTCGACGAGATCGATCTGTGGGTGGGGGGTCTGGCGGAGGATCATCTTCCGGGCGCCATGGTCGGCGAGCTCTTCCACGCCATCCTGAGCGATCAGTTCGAACGCCTGCGTGCAGGAGACCGCTTCTGGTACGCGAACGATTTCCAACCGTGGATGGTGCGTTGGCTGGAGGGGCAGACCCTGGCCGCGATCATCCGGCGCAACACGAGCATCGGCAAGGAGATCCAGAACGCCGCGCTCGTCGCACCGCCGGCGCAGCTGGCGCAGCTGCAGTCGCCGCAAACGAGTCCCGACGTCGAGTCGACGGCGCGGAGCGAATGGGGCGAGGCCTACCCGAACCCGGCGCGCGTCGGCTCCGGCGTGTGGTTGGAGCTTCCGGCAGCGCTGCGCGGTGCATCGTTCGAGGTGGGAATCTACGACGTCCGAGGGCGCCGCGTGCGCGAGCTGCGCTCCGCCACCGCGGGCGACGCCATCTACTGGGACGGTCGCACCGCAACTGCGCGCCCTGCGCAGTCGGGCGTCTACTTCATGCGCGTCCGCGTCGGCCAGAGCGCGTTGCAGCGCCGCATCCTTCTCATCGATTGAGCCTTCTCGACCGAGCCGAGGATCACTCCGGAAGCCGGTACGCCTCGGGCGCCGGGTGCAGCGGACGGTTGAGCCAGAGCGGGCGGCGCAAGCTGCCGGGACCGGGCGCGGGTCGCGTCAGGTCGAGCCACTCCTGGAAGACTTCGCGCGACCTGTTCGTGTCCACGAAGATGTCGCCGTAGCGGTCTTCGGGCCGCGCCCGCGTGACGCGCACGACCTGATGCCAGCAGTGCATGCCGCTCACGGGGTCGGGCTGCACCGGGAAGGTCAGGTTCTGGTTCACTCCCGTTTCCTGCCACCAGATGCGGGAGGTGTCGGGGTCGTCGCTCTTGAACGCTCCGACGCCGGCCTTTTGACGCAAGAGGAAGGTGCCGTTCCCGCGCTCCATCTGCACGAAGGAGGTGCACTGCCGTTCGCCTCCCACCTCGCGGTGCAGGCGCCACCGCCCCACGTGGTGCGAGCAAGCGACGACGCCCGGGTGGATTCCTTCCGTCACCCAGACGCGCAGCACGAAGTAGCCGATGCGTGTTTCGACGCGCGCGAGGGAGCCGGTGTCGACGCCGATACGCACGGCATCGCGTGGATGCACCCATAGCGGATTCGTGTGCGAAATCTCCTGCAGCCACTTCGAATTGCCGGAGCGCGTGTGGATGAGCGTCGGCAAGCGAAAGGTGGGAAGAAGCGTCATCTCCTCTTCCTTCAGTTTGCTCCAGTGCACGTGTGAGCGGATGTAACCCGGCAGCGCATTGTCGCCGAAGCCCCAGTCGACGAGCGTCGGCGAATGCAGCTCCAGCTTGCGGCTGGGCGTCTTGAATCCCTGGCGGCGCACGCCGGCCTGGTCCACGACACCCGGCTCGTCGTCCGCAACCGGCTGCGCGTAGCGTTCCTGTCCGGCGTACGGCACCTCGAAGGCGCCGTAGCGTCGCATGTACTCGAGAGGCGTCATCCCCTCCTGCTGCGCCGCCGCGGGCAAACCGGGCACGGCGTGGTCGAACAGGTCCGCAAAGTATTCGTCGAGCGACACCGGCCGGCCCGGGTCCTCCTTCGACTCGAAGTAGCGGAAGATGCCGCGGCTGCCGTCGGGATCGATCTCGCGCGTGAGCGCGATCCAGAACTCCGCCTCCTCCCAGACCTCGCCCGGGTTGCAGCCGAGCGTCGTCGCGGGCTGCTCGCCGTTGCGCCGACGGCGTTCGCGCTCCACCGGCTGGCGGAAGCCGATCCATGTGCCCGCGTGCGTTTCCTGGCTCATGACGTCGTGCCTCTCCGGTGCGAGCCCGGTCGGGAGCACGTAGTCGGCCCACTGTGCGGTCTCCGACCAGATTGGAGTCAGCGCCACGTGGCAACCCACGCGCTCTTCATCCTCCAGCATCTCGATCCAGGAGCAGCCATCCGGGTTGGTCCACACCGGGTTGTAGACACGCGTGAAGTAGACGTCGAGACGCGCTTGCTGACGGCGCAGCAGATGTGGCAGGAGAAAGCTCATTTCGTAGTGGCTGAGCGGATACTCGCGCGGCCAGATCAGCTCGTTCCAGCGTTGCAGCGTGGGCGGGTTCATGCTCGGTTTCGGTACGAACTTGTCCCAGGAGTTCGGATTGACGCTACCCGGCCGTCCGATGCTTCCGGTGAGCGCGTGCAACAGCACGAGCGCGCGTGCCACCTGCCAGCCGCCGAGATTGCCGCTGGCGCTGTTGCGCCACAGATGGCTGGCGAAGCGTCCCCCGGCTGCCGCGATCGCGTCCGCAAGCTCGTGCACCGTGTGCGCGGTGATGCGACACTCCTTGGCGACGAACTCCGGCTTGAACTCGTCGTAGGTTGCGAGCAGCACCTCGGCAAAGCGCTCGAAGGTGCGCGGGCCCTGCGGATCGTGCGCCGCGAGGAACTCCTGCCAGTTCACCCATTCGCGCACGAAATCGCGATCCCAGCGCCCCGACGCGAGAAGCTCGCGCGCAACGCCGAGGAGCAGCGCCGCCTCGCTGCCGGGCCATGGGGAGATCCACAGGTCGGCATGCGTCGAGGTGTTGCTAAGGCGTGTGTCGACGACGGCAATGCGCGCGCCTCTTTGCTTCGCATCGATGATGCGCTGGGCGTGCGGATTGAAGTAGTGGCCCGTTTCGAGGTGCGCCGACAGAAGCAGGATGAAGCGCGTGTCGCTGTAATCGGGCGACGGGCGGTCGGCCCCCATCCACAAGGCGTAGCCGAGCCGCGCCGAGGCGGAGCAGACGTTCGTGTGACTGTTGTGTCCGTCGATTCCCCACGCCTGCAGCATGCGCGGGATGAAGTGGTCTTCACCCGGGCGCCCGACGTGGTACATGACGCCGTCTTGCCGTCCGGCGTCGAACGCGGCGCGAATGCGGTTGCCAATGTCCTGGAGCGCGTCCTGCCAGCGCACCGGCTCGAACTGACCGGAACCGCGCGGCCCGACGCGCTTGAGTGGCTGCAGGATGCGCTCGGGATCACGCACCTGGTTGAGCGTCGCCGGACCTTTCGCACAGGTGCGGCCACGGCTTCCCGGATGCACCGGGTTGCCTTCGAAGCGCACGATCTCGCCGCTGTGCTTGTCGACGAACGTGAGGAGCCCGCACGCCGACTCGCAGTTGAAGCAGATGGTCGGGATGCACTGCATGGCGCGCTCGCGTCGCTGCGGCCACGCGCGCGCATCCAACTCGCGCCAGTCGTCCCAGCGCTCGGGCGGCGGCGCCGCGGGCAGCTCCCAGGGAGCACGGCGTGGGTCTTGTGGTGAAACTTCCGACATGCTCTTCGACCTTTCAGCTGATCGGCAGTGCCTGACCCGCCTGGACCAGGATCTCCTCTTCGGTGTGAAGACCGAGCAACGCGAGCACCGATGCGATCGACCAGAGCATCGGCGGCACGAAAAGAAGGAGCATCACGATCGGGAGCGCCATTCCCAACCCGACACCCACGATCCAGTGCCGACGTGCGAACGGCCCGCGCGTGACGAGGCGCGCTGCACGTTGGTACTCCTCCTGGCGACCGGGAGGAGCAAGCCGCCCCTCGACGAGTGTGAGCCCCTGGTGGAGCAGCAGCGCGACCAGGAGGATGCGGCGCAGTCGATCCACGCCCTCGAGTCCCAGGCCGACCAGCGGCGCCAGAATGATGAGCATGGCTGCACCGCCCACGAGCGCCTGCGCGACGAGGTGGAGCCACAATCCGCGCTTCATCCAAAGCACGCGTCCCTTCGATTGGACGAAGAGCCACGCGGTGTAGCAGGCGCTGAGCGCGGCGAAGAGCGCCGTGACACCGTTCAAGGCCAGGCTGGCGCTGCTTGGTTCCCCCCAGAGGCCGGGTCGGAGCAGCGCCAGCGCGAGCCATGCGGCGAGGAGCACGCCGTACACGACGAGGACGACGGCGCCGCGGGCGATCCAGGAATTCCAGTTCGGCCGACGCAGAATGAGCAGAAAGCGCTCGGGCCGCTTGAGGTCGGCGACCAGGAGTATGGTGGTCACCGTGAGCCATAGAAGTGCGAGGCCCGGCACCCAGGCGATCATTCTGCCGCTCAGCCCGGCATCGGGCAGGAGCGGTGGCATGACGAAGAGTCCAGCCAGAAACGCTCCTGCCGCAAGCGACTTGGTGAACAGATACGCTCCAACCCTCCCACCCCACAGGTGCGGGTGTGCGACGTCGTAGACGGTGCGCGCGCTGTCGATCGTGGCGCGCTCCTCGAACGCTTCGTACGTCTGCGCGTCGAGCTGCAAGCCGGCCACCTGGTTGGCCCAGAGAAACCCACCGGCTGCGTTCGTGAGCGAGGGATCGACAGCGGAAGCGTTGACCTCCTTGTAGTAGACGTTCGGCCCGGTGTTCGCCTCGAGCCTGCGTGCAACCAGATCCACTTCGCGGCGCAGCTTGGAGACGCGGCTGTCGGGGTCGTGAAAGTCACCGGGGATGATCGCTTCGGTGGGGCACACCACGGCACAGGCCGGCGCCAGACCGCTTTCGGTACGATGCGCGCAGAAGTGGCATTTCTCGGCAGTGCCGGTCGCTGGATGGATGTAGAGAGCGTCGTATGGGCAAGCCTGCATGCACCCTTTGCACCCGATGCAGACTTCGGGATTGACGTCGACGATCCCGTCCGCGCGCTTGTCGAGTGCGGTGACCGGACAAATGGCTACGCACGGTGCGTCGGTGCACTGATTGCAGCGTAGCACGGCGAAGTCTCGCTTCACCTGCGGGAACGTTCCCTGCTCCGTGTACTTGACCCAGGTGCGGAAGCTGCCGAGCGGGACGTCGTTCTCCGACTTGCACGCCACCGTGCAGGCGTGGCATCCGATGCAGCGCGAGTGGTCGATGACGAAGCCGAGCTGCACGGCGCCTCTCCGCGGTCACGTGTGTGTGTGGAATCGCTTGGCGGCGGGAATGTTAGGCGAGGCGAAGCGATCGCGCAAGCACGACAGACTCAGCTTCGACGCGACTCACTCTCGCGCCCGCGAACGACACGCGTTCCCGCCCTGCGGCCGCGATACTCGGTGACGACGGTGCACTGTCCCTCGTGCCCATCGCGCTCGTAGAAGAGGACCACCCAGTCGCGCGTCTTACCGAGAGCATGCGCGCGAGCGCTGTTCGAGTAGATCGCCGTGATCGTCCAGCCATCGCGCTCGGTGTGCAGAATGGGAAGCCACGCCTCGCCTCGCGGATTGAACCGGCGTGGTGCGATCTTGCGCAGGCGTCCCGCCTCGGCCAGCTGGCGGTACTCCCGGTCGACGTCGAGAAGCGAGGCGACCATGGGAGCATCGACGAAGAGATCGCCTTGGCCACTCGCGGCGGCGCGCACGAGTCGCGAACGCCGACGCGAGGAGCGGCTGAGGATGGCGTCGAGCGCGTCGCGCACGGCGCGGGCACGCCGATGTCCAAACCCGTCGACTCGCTCGAGCCGACCGTCGTGCGCAGCCAGCTCCAGCTCTTCGAGCGTCTCCACGCCGAGCGTGTCGTGGATTCGTGCCGCGAGCTCCTCGCCGATCCCTGGAACGATGGTGAAGAGATCCTCGGGCGACACCTGCCCCATGAGGCGCTCGAGAAGCGCCAAACGACCGGTTTGAACCAGCTCCTCGATCGCAGCCGAGAGGCTTTGGCCAATGCCGCGCAGCGCGTCGAGCGCGGCACGCCCGCCGTCGCGGACAAGCAGCGCGACCGGCACAGGATGAGCACGGACCGTGCGCGCCCCCTCGCGGTAGGCGCGCACCCTGTAGCGGTTCGCGTCCTGCGCTTCGAGCAGGTCGGCCACTTGGTCCAGGGCGTCCGCGATCTCGTCGTTGGTGGGAAGCGGCCCTCGGCCTAGATCCGATTCCACCGCCAGCATTGGGATTTCACCTCCGCACGAATGTACACCGTTGGCGGAGCCGTCGAAAGACGGCCCCCAGCGTGGTTGACCACCAGGTATTGCACCCGCCGTTCGCGAGCCTCAGATGTTCGATCGAATCCTCCTCTCGTTCACGAACCACTGGGCGAGCTCGGGCCTGCCGAGACGCCACACCATGTTGCCCG
>CP070763.1:3173125-3188096 GCA_020349025.1 Candidatus Latescibacterota bacterium
ATGTAGTAGGCGAGCCCCTTGAAGCCGCCACGTTGCTCGGGCGTCAGCGGGCCGTCGCCCGAGAGCATGAAGCGATCCTTCTCCGTTCGCTGCTGCATGATCATCTCGACGTAAGCGCGCTGCTCCGGGTCGACTTGAGAGCAAGCGACGAGCAGCAGCAACAGCACAAGAGCGCGTCTCACCGGCTCACCTCCGCGGCCCCCCGCAGCGCCTGGCGAGCACCCGACGGGTAGCAGAAACCGTGATCGAGAATCGCCCAACACCCGTCGCTGCGACCAAGCTGCAGGTTCAGAATCGCACCCGGATCGAGCGCCGCGGCGAGCGCTTCCGGCACGACGACCGGGCCCACGAGAGCCGGCGCCGACAGCGGCCGGAGCACCAGATGAGAGCGCGCACGCACGACGACCTCGCAGTAGTCTTCGACGATCTCCGTCGGGTCGCTCAGACGCGCGGCCGCCGGCATCTGCTCGAGAAGCTCCATCGCCCGCGCGGCGCGTGTGGCATCCCGTGCCGCCCGTCGTGCCTCGCGCCGCAGCAGGCGTCGCCGCCGTTCCGAGGCGCCAGCCGTCAGCCAATGCACGAGGACGCTCGTGGCGGCGCAGAAACGTCTCGTGCGTCGTGACGTCGTGGGGTGGTGCCGGCGCAGGTACCAGTAGCCCAGGAAGAGATGCAGCTCACCCACCCGCAGCCGAGCCGGCGAACGCCGGCGTGCGCGGAGGAAACCCTCCATCGCCAGGGCGACGTCCTCGTAGGTGGCCAGATGCGCGCGCCTCGCGCGTGGCCTCATCCTCTGCAGGAAGCTGCGCAGGAGCACGTCCATGCGATCGCCTCCGGGCTGCGGGCTGCGGGCTGCGGGCTGCGGGCTCGGGCTCGGGCTCGGGCTCGGGCTCTGCACCGATCTCGCCATCGACGCGCGTGAGACGCAAGAGAAAACGGGTGTCGGCCATGCGCTTGCGGGGGTGCGGCCACTCGGTCAGACAGCTGTCCTTTGAAGTGGACACCAGCGCCGTGAGCCGAGGCTCCAGTCGGGCTTCGAGCGCAAGCCGGAACAAAGCGATAAATCGCTGCAGAAAAGCCAGTTAAGAAGCCTTTGCTGGTTGGACTCGAGGCCAGCGCCCGCTTGGCATCGGGACTGCTATCTCCCAGTGCGAGCGATCGGGTTCAGAGAGAAGTCGGATCACTCGGATTTGACCTGAGCGGAGGCTCTCCCCCCCTTGGAGCCTCCGCTCTTCAGCTTTCCCCCCGGGAGTCAATCGGCAGACTCCACGCCCGTGCGCCGCCGCGAGTCCACAAGCAACTCCCCCGCCGGAGCCCGCGCGACGATCCAGTCGCGCACGACGTCGCGCACGCGCAAGTCGGTCCAGGTGACGTCCCGCCCGTCCAGGAAACCGTGGAAGCCATCGCCACCGTGCGCCAGAAAGTTGTTGGTGACGACCAGATAGTCGCGCCGCGCGTCGAACACGCCGCCGCTCGCGTCGCGCAGCGCACGCAGACGCTCTCCGGCTGCCGCTTTGGGCTCGTAGGTGAAACGCAAGCCGGACACACGGGCGTGCTGCGGCTGCGATTCCAGAAGCGCGCGCAGTTCGTTGCTGTGCAGGCGAGCGGTCACGAGCGTGTTTTCGAAGGGGATGAGTTCGAAGAGGTCGCCTTCGGTGATCGGCCCCGCCTGCAAGCTCGTGCGCAGACCGCCCACGTTCGTCAGCGCCACGTCGGCACCGACCGCGGCACGCATCGCGTCGGTGACGACGTTCGCCAGCGCTTCGACATCGAGCCTGTGGGGCGCGCGCGCCAGGACACGTGTGGCGTAGGGACGGACGAGAGAGCGCACCGAGTCGACGAACGACGCCACGGCAGCGTGCGGCGAGCGCAGTGAGTCGGAAAAGATGGGCACAACGGCCACCTCCGCGCGTGTCACACGTCGGCCGTTCCAGTGCAGGACGATCTTGCCGAGCCCGCGCCCGCGCGAGTTTGCAACGACGATGGGGACCCCCGCCGCCGAGCCCGCGACGCGCGTGTGCGTGTGACCGCCGACGATCGCATCGACGTCGCGAACGCTGTGCGCGAGGCGAACGAGCGGACCCCGAAGCGTGTCGGGCTCCTGTGTGGCACCGATGTGACAGAGAATCATCAAGAGGTCCACCCCCTGCGCCCGCACGCTGTCGATCACGGCCTGCGCGATGCGTTCGGGCGGCACGAAGCGCAAGGTGGCGACGTTCTGCGGTAGCGTGACGCGCGGTGTCTCCGGTGTGGCGAAACCGACGACACCGAGCCGGATCCCGTCGCGTTCGAGGATCGTGGCCGCGCGCACCCAATCGGGGCGCCTCCCATCCAGCTCGAAGACGTTGGCCGCGAGAAGTGGATAGCGCATCTGCGCCACGCGCGCGCGCAGGGTGTCGATTCCCCAATCGAACTCGTGGTTGCCGAGCGCTGCCGCGTCGACGCCGACGCGATTCCACAGCTCGATGGTCGTGCGTCCGAAAAAGAAGTTCGACTCCGGGGTTCCCTGCATGGTGTCGCCTGCGTCGAGCAGGAAGGTTCGACGTGGATGCGCCCGCCGCTCCGCGCGGATCCGGGTCACGAGCGCCGTGGCGCCGCCCCAGGGACGCTGCGACTCCGGCTCGATGCCGCCGTGCACGAGAGCGCCATGGAAATCGTTGAAGCTCAGGAGCGTCACCTCGCGCTCGCGCCCGCAACCGAGCAGCTGCAGAAGCAGGAGAGCGACACACAACGTCGAGGCGAGCGCGCGCGCGTGTGTGCAGGAGTGCGTGTTCATGGCTCGAGCGCTCGTCCCAGCGCAGCCGGCGGCCGTGAACGGCCGATCACGCCGGCGAGGGCGATCATCGTGACGACGTACGGAAGCATCTGCAGGAACTGCGAGGGCACACCGATGCGGCTGCCCTGGAGCTGGATCTGGACGGCCTCGGCAAAACCGAAGAGCAAGCAGGCGAGCGCCGCTCCGCGCGGCGTCCATTTGCCGAAGATGAGCGCCGCGAGGGCAATGAAACCGCGCCCACTCGACATCCCCGCCGTGAACTGGTGCTGCTCGAGCGCGAGCCAGGCGCCGCCCAGCGCAGCGAGCGCGCCCGAGAGCATGACTCCCTTCCAGCGCAGTCGCGCCACACGGATCCCGAGAGAGTGTGCCGCCTCCGGATGCTCTCCGACCGCATGCAAGCGCAGACCGAACGGTGTACGGCGCGATACCAGGTGCGACACCACGACGACCGCCCCAGCGAGCAGAACGAGCGGCGTGCAGAACAGCACACGCGTCACGCTCCAATCGGAAAGCCACGGGATCTCCCATGTGGGGATGCCCGCGATGCGCGACGAGTTGGCAGAGCTGCCGAAGGCGAGCGTCAGGAGAAACTTCGTGCCACCCGCAGCCAGCAGATTGATTCCGAGCCCGCTGATGATCTGATCGGCGCCGTAACGCACGCACAGCAGTGCGTGCAGGGCGCCCAAGGCCGTCCCCGCAGCCGCTGCCGCGACGACACCCAGCCAGGCAGCGGCCGTCCCGTTCACACCCGCGCTCTCCGCACCCCAGGCAGCGAGCACACAGGCGAACCCCCCGGTGAGCAGCATCCCCTCGAGGGCGATGTTGACGACGCCGGAGCGCTCGCTGTAGAAGCCCCCGACCGCGGCGAACACGTACGGCACCGCGATGCGCAGGGTCGAGGCGACGAGCAGAGCGGTGACCTCCATCACGCCTCCACTCCGCGTGCCATGCGCCGGCGGAGCAAACGCTGCTGTGCTGTGCGCGCCAGCGCAATGACGAAGAGGATGACGAGCGCCTGCAGGATGTCGACCAGCTCCTTCGGGACCAGAGCGTTGATGACGAAGCCACCGCGATCCAGCGCGCCGAAGAAGAGCGCCGCGGGAACGATTCCGGCGGGATGATTGCGCGCGAGCAGGGCGACTGCGATTCCCTTGAAACCGGCGGCGGAAGTGAAGCCCTCCTCGAAGTAGTACTTGTATCCCTGGACGAAGTTCGCAGCGGCCACGCCCGCGAGCGCACCGGAGAGCGCCATCGCCTGCACGATGCGCCGGCGCACCGGAATCCCCGCGCTGCGCGCCGCGGCTTCGGAGTTGCCGGTGGCGCGCACCTCGTAGCCCCAGCGTGTTCGCCACAGCGCCAGGTAGCATGCGACGCAGAGCAGAAGCTGTAGAAAGAGCGTCAGGTTCAGCGGTGCGCCACGCAGCGCCGGCAGAAACTGCTCGAGGCGCGCCAGTCGTGCCGACACGGGAATCTCTGCGGTGTGGACGGTCTCGAAGAGGGCGAGGTGCTCCACGAGGATCCAGCCGGCGAGAGCGAAAGCCACGAAGTTGAGCATGATCGTGTTGATGACCTCGTGCACTCCCAGCCAGGCGCGCAGCAGGGCCGGGATCGCAGCCCACAGCGCTCCCGCCACCGCGGATGCCAAAAGCACCAGGGGCGCCGCAACCACACCGGGGAGTTCGGGGGAGAGAAGCAGGGCGAAGCTTGCGCCGGCCAGACCGCCGAGGTACATCTGCCCCTCGGCGCCGATGTTGAACAGGCCGGCCCGAAACGCGACCGCCACGGCGAGCCCCGTACCGATCAACGTCGTCGCTTTGAAGAGCACCTGGCCGAAGCCGTAGGAGCTGCCGAAGATCGCTTGCGCGAGACGTCCGTAGACGGCGAGCGGATCGCGACCGAGAAGCGCGACCAAAATGGCTCCGACGACGAGCGCGGCGGCTACGGCGACAATTGGGGCACCGATCTCGTTCGCCACACGCGCTGCCATCTCTCCTCGTCGGCTCAACCCGCTGCCTCCGCGCTTCCCGTCATCCACAAGCCGAGCTGCGCCGGGTCCGCCGCGTCGGCCGTGACTTCGCCGACGACCCGCCCCTCGAAGATCACGAGAACGCGATCGGCGAGGATCAGAATCTCGTTGAGGTCGGCCGAGATCAGGAGAATGGCGCGTCCGGCATCGCGGGCCGCAACGACGCACTCGTGCAGGAACTGTATGCCGCCCACGTCGACGCCGCGGGTCGGCTGGGCGAGAAGCAGAAAGCTCGGGTCGCGCTCGAGCTCGCGCCCCACGATCAGCCGCTGCTGGTTTCCGCCCGACAGCGCCGCCGCGGGAAGCTCCGGGACGGCGGGTCTCACCTCGAAGCGTCGCAGGAGCTGCAAAGCACGCTCCGTGATGCGGCTGCTGCGCAGCCACGGTCCGCGGTTCAGTTCCGGCTCGTGCTGGCGTCCGAGGATCGCGTTCTCATCGATCCGCATCGCCTCGATGAGCCCCTCGCGCAAGCGATCGGCCGGCACGTACGCCATGCCGCGACGACGTCGTTCGGCGGTGCTGCGCGTGGTGACCTCCTCGTCACGCAGCAGCAGGCGGCCAGACGTTGGCGTCTCCAGGCCGAGAAGCACGTTGGCGAGGGCCTGCTGCCCGTTTCCCTCGACACCCGCGATGCCGACGATTTCCCCGCGCCGCACGCTGAAGGAAAGGTCGTGTAACGCCTCACGCGCACCCGAGGTGCACAGGTTCTCGCAACGGAGCTCGACCTCCGCTTCGACGCGCGAAGCGGCGCGCCGCGAGCGCCGCTGCAACGTCGGCACCTCGCGCCCGACGATCCACGCCGCGAGCTTCTCGGCGTCGGCCTCCGCCGCCACCACGTCACCGACGACGCGTCCGTCCCGCATGACCGTGATGAGCTCGGCAAAGGCCAGAACCTCCTGCAAGCGGTGTGAGATCATGAGCACCGTGTGGCCCTCGTCCACCAACCGCCGCAGGATGGCGAACAGCTCGTCGACCTCCTGCGGCGTGAGCACGGCGGTCGGCTCGTCGAGAATGAGAACACGAGCCCCGCGCACGAGCACCTTGACGATCTCGACGCGCTGCTGCTCACCGACGGAGAGATCCTCGACGCGCGTGTCCGGGTCGAGCTGCAGCCCGAAACGCTCCGCTGTCTCGACCACGTTGCGCCGCGCTGCATCGCGATCGAACCATGGCCCGTGGCGCGGCTCGCTGCCGAGAGCCACGTTCTCACACACGCTCAGCGTCGGCACCAGCATGAAGTGTTGGTGCACCATCCCCAGCCCGAGGTCGATGGCGCGATGCGTGCCACCCACCCCCAGCTCGACCCCCTGGATGCGTACGACCCCGTGGTCCGCGCGAGTCATGCCGTACGCAATCCGCATCAGGGTCGTCTTGCCGGCGCCATTCTCACCGACCAGGGCGTGCACGCTCCCTGCACGCACCTGGAGATGGACGCGGTCGTTGGCCACCACGCCGGGGAATCGCTTGCTGATGTCTTCGAGCTCGAGAGCGAATGCACTCATGCGCCGGTGGGTCACTCTTTGGGAACGTGGATCAGGCCTCGGGCGATCGAGTCCGCGAGCGCCTGCGTGCGCTCGAAGACGGCGTCATCGATGAGATCACGGTTACGCTCGTCTCGCACGATGTGCACCCCCCCCTCGCGCAGCCCGAACTCCTGGATTCCGCCTTGGAACTCGCCCGCATGGACACGGCGGATCGTCTCCAGGACCGCCACGTCGACATCCTTGACCATGCTCGTGAGGATGTGCCCTGGAGCTTCGTCGTACTGGTCGGAGTCGACACCGATCGCGAGCTTGCCGTGCTCGCGAGCAGCCTCGAAGACCCCGAACCCGGTGGTCCCGGAGGCATGGAAGATCACGTCGGCACCGCGACCATACATGCTGTTGCCGAGCTCCTTGCCCTTGGCGGGGTCCTTGAAGGCGTTGGCCGTGACACCCGCGTAGGCGGCGAGGACTTGGGTCGCGGGACGAACGTGGCGTGCGCCGGCGCGATAACCCGCCTCGAACTTGTGGATGAGTGGCACGTCCATGCCGCCGACGAAACCGATGATGCCCGAATCCGAGACCAGAGCCGCCGCGGCGCCAGCGAGGAACGAGCCCTCCTCTTCGCGGAACTTCAATCCGACGAGGTTCGGCGGTAGGGCGCGTGCGCTTCCATCGTTGTCGTAGCTCACGGTGAAGTCGACGCAGGCGAAGTACGTGTCGCCGAACTCTCGGGCCATCTTGACGATGTCGTCGCTGAACATGAAACCGACGCCGATGACCAGATCGAAACGACGGCTCGCGTACTCCCTCAAGCCGGTTTCGCGGTCGGCACCCTCGGCAGGCTCCAGGTAGTCGGACTCGATCCCCAGCTCTTCGACCGCTCGCTGCAGGCCGCGGTAGGCCGAGTCGTTGAAGGACTTGTCGCCACGCCCCCCGATGTCGAAGACCAGCCCCACGCGCAAGGCATCCGAGTCGTCGCCCTCACCACCGTCGCCGCAGGCGGCGAAAGTCGTGAGCAGAACGAGGGCCCAACAGACTGCAATGCGCATCGACTCGCCTCCACCCCGGGCACGATAGCCCACGCCTGCAGGCGTCACAAGCGGGAGCTCGAGGCGCTCCGCGACGAGCGCCTGCATTGGCTGTCGAGACATCAAGGTCGCTGCCGCCCGCACATCGCGGTTCATCTGCGAGCGCAGGGCGAGGGGCTTGGGCGCGGTCTGGGCTGACGCTTGGCTTCGCCCCTCCAGGACTCCGCCTGCGCTCGGCACGAGCGCGGCTCGGGCATCCTGCCGTCGCTTTCGCGCTCGTGACGCCGCCCAGACCGCGCCCACGCCCCTCGCCGGCCGAGACATCGACCGGCAAGAGAACGAGCTCTCACGTCATCGTGATGTGGGTTCCGGTGTTGCCGGAGAGTGCCGCGGAGAGGTGTTCCGGGTCGGTGATGATGACTTCCTGGCCACCACAGGTGAGAAAGTCGAGCGCCGCTTCGATCTTCGGCCCCATGCTGCCGGCCGGAAACTCGCCGGCCGCGAGAAGCTGCTCTGCTTCCTCCGGCGTGACGCGATGCAGCGGTGCCTCGGAGGGCGTTCGGAAATTGCGCATGACGGTCTCGACACCCGTGAGCAGGATGATGCGGCGCGCCCGCAATTGCGTCGCAAGGACGGTCGCAGTCCGATCCTTGTCGATGACTGCTTCCACACCGACCCACTCGCCGGCTTGACGCACGACCGGCACGCCACCGCCGCCGACGCAGTTGACGATCACGCCTTCGTCGACCAGCGTGCGGATCACCTCGACTTCGACGATGCTCTTCGGTCGCGGACTCGGGACCAGTCGTCGCAGTCCGCGTCCCGAGTCGTCGCGGAGCACCCACCCCTTTTCTTGTCGCAGACGCTCCGCCTCGCGCAGATCGTAGTAGGGACCGATCGGCTTCGTGGGGTCGCCGAAGGCGGGGTCGGCGGGATCGACCTCGACCTGGGTCACCAGCGTGACCACCGCACGCTGGACCCCGCGGCGATGCAGCTCGTTCTGCAGCGCCTGCTGCACCATGTAGCCGATGCCGCCCTGGGAGTCGGCGCCGCAGACGTCGAGCGGCATCGGCGGAATCTCGTGGGCGAGCGCCTCGTTGCGCAGCGCGATGTTGCCGATGATCGGCCCGTTGCCGTGCGTCAACACCACATCGACGCCGCGCGCGATCTGCTCTGCCACCTGCGCCATCGTCGCCCGCGTCAAGGTGCGCTGCTCCTCGATCGTGCCGGCGTGCGAATTGGGGATGATCGCGTTTCCGCCCAAACCCACGACGTTCAGATCACCGCGCCCGGTCATTCAATACTCTCCGCGCTTGTCCCCCGTCATCGTCAACGCCATCAGAGCCTTCTGCACGTGCAAGCGGTTCTCCGCCTCGTCGAAGACGATCGATTGCGACCCGTCGATGACGGCGTCCGTGACCTCGTGACCCCGGTCCGCCGGAAGACAGTGCATGTATGCGCACTCGCTCGCTGCGAGCGCCATGCGGCTGTCGTCGCAGATCCAGCTCTTGTAGCGCGCCGCCACGGCGGCCGACTCCTCCAGATCCTCGGTGTGGAGCATGCAGCCCCAGCTCTTCGGGTAGACGACGTGCGCCCCTTCAAAAGCGGCGTCCATGTCGTGCACGATCTCGAAACGCGTCCCCGCGGCCTTTGCCAATCCCTGCGCCTGCTGCAGCAGCTCCGGTCGCAACGAGAACTCAGGTGGATGTGCGAGCACGACATCCATCCCGAAGCGCGGCATCAAGAGAATGAGCGACTGCGGAACCGACAGCGGTTTCTGATAGCTCGGCGCATAGGCCCAGGAAACGACGAACTTGCGTCCACGCAGCTCCTCGGCGCCGAAGCGCTCGCGTACGGTCATCAAATCCGCCGCCGCCTGGCACGGGTGGTACCAGTCACACTGCAGATTGAAGACGGGCACCGACGCGCCGCGCGCGACGTCGCGGATGTACCGATTCCCCAACTTCCAGAAACAGTTGCGGATGCCAATCGCGTGCCCGTAGCGCGAAAGCACCGCACCCGTGTCGTACGGCGTCTCTCCGTGCGAAATCTGCATCTTGTCCGGAGTCAGGTCGTGCGCGTGGCCACCCAGCTGTGTCATTCCGGCTTCAAACGAGTTGCGCGTGCGCGTGGATTGCTCGAAGAAGAGCATGAAGAGCGTGAGGTTCTGCAGGACCGGCGTGAGCTCGCCGCGCTTGAAGCGCTCTTTGAAATCCGCGGCTGTCTGGAACAGTTGCTCGAGCTCCTCCACCTTCCAGTCGGCCGTCGTGATGAAGTGACGCCTGGCCAATCGATCCTCCATCGCGCCCTCCTCTCCGGGGACGAGCCCCCCCAAGCCGCAAGATCCGTCACGCGGGGTTCGCGCCGCAAGTGCACGACCTCAATCGCAACCCAGTTCGAAACGGGTGCAGACGGCGGCAACGACCCCCGCGGCCACACGCTCCGCCTTGTCGGAGATGCGGTCCACCGCAGGCGGCTCGTCCCTGGGATCGACGTCCCCCAGCTTCTGTCCGCGCCTGACCGGATCTCCCGAAGCGAGCATGCCGCGCATCACTCCATCGACGGCCGCTCGCACCTCCGATGCACCCACGCGCGCCACCAGCTCACCGCGACGAACGCGCCGGCCGATGGCCACCATGACCTCGAGCTTCCCCGGTTCTGGCGCCCGCAGGACCCGCGCGCTCGTTTCGCCTCCCACATTCCCCGGAGCACGCGTGTCGGGTGTGGCGCTGCCGCTCCAGATCACCCGCCCCAGTTGCGGGCCGCGCCACGTCTCCACCACCGCGTCACAATCGCGTCCGGCCACGTACCCCGGTCCAAGAGCCACGAAAAAGACACCCGGCGGCGGACGCAGCTCCAGCTTCTCCTTGGCGACACGCGCATCGACCAGCACATCGCAGGCGACGCTTTCGAGCACGCTCGCGGCAGGTGCGGTCAGAAGTGGTATCGAGTTCTGCGGCCACTTCGCGCTCGCCATCGCCTCGAGATCGAGCCGTGTGCAGGTGACCCCCTGCACCACGGTCCGCCCCTGGCGAGCGGCCTCGGAGAACGCCGCGCGCCGACGCACCGCGAGCGGCGTAGAGCGCTCGACGATCGCAACCGGGAAGCCGGCCGAGAACAAGCGGTGCGCGCACCCGGTTCCGAGGTCACCGCCACCGATCAGAATCACTCTCGGCTTCTTCGCGCCGCGCAACCCTCACCTCCCCGCTCTCGACCGCGAGACAGAAGCTCCAGGTCGTCGGGACGATCGACGTCCACCAGCTCCGCTGCTGCGAACTCGAGGCGGAGGAGACGCTCTGCGTGCGCCTTGCACACCACCCGGCCGCCCGCCGCGTCGGGGACACGCGCGAGCTCACGGCGCAGCTCGGCGGGGAAGTAGACAGGATTGCGCGGCACGCCATCGACCGTGGGTTGCACGATCCACGTGCGCAGGGTCGAGCCGACGTCGGCGATGCGCTGCAGCGTCGCCACCGAGACCGCTGGCATGTCGGCGTGTCCGAAGAGCAGCGCCGTTCCCGGTGATGCGGCGCGCACCGCCGCGCGCACCGAGGTCCCGAGTCCCCGTGCAAAGCCTCGATTGCGCACCAGGCGCAGAGCGCGAGCTCGACCGCGCGCCGCGCGCCGCACGCGCGCTTCCACCTCCTCTGCCGCACAGCCGACGACGACCAGAAGCTCTGCCGGATCGGCGCGGCTCCAGCGCTCCACCGCGTGCTCGACCAGGCTGCGCCCACGCCAGCGCGCCAGGAGCTTGGCACCCGGGGCTCCGAAGCGGCGGCCGATCCCCGCCGCCAGGAGCACACCCGTGACCCCGGGGAGGCGCGCTGCCGGACTCGCAGCGGGCGCTTCCCGCTCCCACGTCGTGCACGCGCCGCGGGCGACGTCGTCGACCGCGACGATGCGAAGCGGCACGCTCGGACTCTGCAGCTGCGGCGAGCGCTTTCGCACCCGTCGCTCACACCAAGCGACGAGGCGTTCGACCGCCTGCGGCGCCACGCGCTCGGCGCCTGTGAGAAGCACGGTCAGCGCCGCGTGCGGCGGTGCAGCTCCCAGGTAGTCGCGCAGCATCTGCTCGACCATCTCCAGATCGACCGTGGCGTCGCGTCGGCTGCCGAAACGTTCTGGATGATGGCTGACGCGTGCGACCGGCTCGCCCACTGCCGCCAACCCCACGACGATCACCGCGCGTGCGATCGCTGCGGGCGGCCACGCCGGCTCGTGCGGGCCGGGCCTCTTCACCAAGGCGCCGGCCGCACCATCCGCTTCCACCAGAAGCAACGCGTCGCGCTTGACGCGCGTGAACCAGTCCAGGGGTGGTGAGCGCAAGCGATTCGAGTCTGCGCGCCGCGCCAGCGTCAGCGGTCGGCTGCGTAGACGCGGCTGCAGCCGCGCCAGCGCCTGCGCGTCGGGAAACACGGCAAGCAAACCGCGACCAAAACCGGACGCGGCGAGATGCGTCGTCGTCGTCGCGATCGCCTCGGGGCGTTCGCGCAAAAGTCGCCGGATCGCCGCGCTCTTGCCCCCTGCGCCCACGAAGGCGTGCACGCCGCCGCGCCCGAGTGCGAGCGCACGCGCCAGAGAGGAGAGGCGCCGAGGCGAGCGCAAGCCCCGGCTCAATGCAGCTTCTCGATCTGCTCGCGCACGCGATCGAGAGCCAGACGGATGTTCTCTTGCGAGTTTGCGTAGGAGAGGCGCAGGTAACCCTCGCCGTAGGCTCCGAACGCCGTGCCTGCAAGCGTCGCCACACCCGCCTCGCGCAACAACAGATCCGCCAGCTCGCTCGCGCGCATCCCGGTCTCCGTGATGTTCGGAAACACGTAGAACGCCCCCAGCGGCTTGCGGCAGGAGACGTGGGGAATCGCGTTCAGGCCGTCGACGATGATGTCGCGCCGTTTGCGGAACTCCTCCACCATCGCCTTCGCAGCCGCCTGCGATCCGGTCACCGCCTCGACACCGGCGATCTGGGTGAAGGTCGCCGTGCAGCTGTTGCAGTTGGTCATGAAGCGAGCCATCATGTCTGCGACCCGGCGCGGTGCGACACCGAATCCGAGTCGCCAACCGGTCATGGCGTAGGTCTTCGAATGCCCCTCGAGCAGAATCGTCCGCTCTTTCATGCCGGGCACCGAGAGAATGGACTGGTGCTGCCCCTCGTACAGAATGCGTGAGTAGATCTCGTCCGACAGCACCCAGAAATCGTGCTTCTGGGCCAGCTCGGCGATCTGCTCGATGTCCGCCTTCACGCTCACGCCGCCGGTGGGGTTGGCGGGTGTGTTGAGAATCAGCATCTTCGTCCGCGGCGTGACCTTCTCGGCCAGCTCCGCGACATCCAGACTGAATCCCTTCTCCTCGGAGATCCGAATCGGCACCGCGGTCGCACCCAGGTATTCGATCACCGACTCGTAGATCGGAAAGCCGGGGTTTGGATAGATGACCTCGTCCCCCGGGTCGACGAGCGACATCATGCCGAAGAACATCACCGGCTTCGCACCCGGGGTGACGACGACGTGGTTCGGATCCACGTCGACGCCGCGCATGCCGCCCGCATACTCGGCGAACGCCTTGCGCACCTGGGGCAAACCGGCGGAAGGGCCGTAGTGCGTGTGGCCGTCGCGCAGCGCCTGGATGCCCGCCTCGACGACGTTGGCGGGTGTGTCGAAATCGGGCTCGCCGATCTCCAGATGAATGACGTGTCGCCCCTCCGCTTCGAGGGCGCGCGCCTTCGCCAGCACCTCGAACGCAGTCTCCGTTCCCAGGCGACCCGTCGCCTTGGCCAGGGTGTCCATCGCTCCTCCGTTTCGTTGTCTCGACTCGCGCCTCAGGCGCGCTCGAGGTGTTGCCGCAGGTCGGCGATCTCGGCGCGCACAGGGGTCACGCTGCCGACAGCGCTGCGGGCCCCTTCGACATCCTTGAGCCCGTTTCCGCTCACGACGACCACGATGCGCTCCCGGGGCCCCAGCAGGCCACGCTCGCGCGCTGCGTGCAGGCCCGCGAATGCCGCCACACCGGCGGGCTCGCCGAAAACGCCGGCGCCGCGCGCCAGCTGGCGCTGCGCCTCGCGGATCGCGTCATCCTCGACGCGCACGAAAGCCCCGCCGCTTCGCCGGATGGCCTCGAGCGCCTTGAGTCCGTTGCGCGGAGTCCCCACATTGATGCTGTCGGCATAGGAGCCGGCCCGCAAGGGGCGAAGCGCTTCGCCGCTCTCGAAAGCGCGGACGAGCGGGTCTGCGGCCGCCGCCTGGACGCCGATCAGGCGCGGCACGCGCGTCGTCAGCGCGAGGGAGTGCAGCTGGTGGAAGCCCTTGTGGAGGCTGCTGACAATGCAGCCATCCCCCACCGACGCGATACACACGTCGGGCGGCTCGAAATCGAGATCCTCGGCGATCTCCAGCGCGGCGGTCTTCTTGCCCTCGACGAGGAAAGGGTTCACGGCGGCGTTGCGGTTGTACCAACCGTAGCGCGCAATCGCCTGCTCGCACAGGTCGTAGGTCTGATCGTAATCGCCGTCGACGCTGAACACGCGCGCCCCGTAGACCAGCAACTGTGTCACCTTCGGTGCGGGCGCGAAGCCGGGCAGGAAGAGGATCGTCTCGAGTCCCATCGACGCGCCCAGGCCGGCGAAAGAGGAGGCTGCGTTGCCGGTCGAGGCGCAGGCGCCCACACGCGCCCCCGCATCCAGCGCCGCCGCGACACCCACCGCACTGGCGCGGTCCTTGTAGCTTCCGGTGGGGTTGAGCCCGTCGTCCTTCACCCACAGCGACTCGAAATCGAATCGACGTCGTAGCGCCGGAACCGTGTACAGCGGTGTGCCGCCGACGCGCAGCGGCGTGAGGTGCCGCGTGCTCTCGACGGGGAGAAGCTCGCGGTAGCGCCAGATGTTGCGTTCCCGGCGCGAACGCAGAAGCTCGCGCGAGAAGCTCCGGGCAATGCGCTCGTCGTCCCAAATGACGTCGAGGATCCCGCCACACGAGCTGCAGCGGTACGGCTGTGGCTCGTAGGAGTGTGTGGCGTCGCAGGCGACGCAGCGGAAACCGAGCATGCGAGCGCTCTTCGGCTCCAGCTGCGTCATCCCGACTCCCCGGGAGCGTGCCAACGTGGCGCCGCGGTGCCGAAACGCTCCCACAGTGCCGACGCGCGTTCGCGCCCCGCGGCGCACAGCTCCGCTTCGTCGAGACGCGTGACGCGCCCTTCGTCGACCACTCGTTCACCGGCGACGAAGACGCTGCGCACCGCGGCCTCGACTTCGCCGAAGGTGAGATGTGCGGCGACGTTGTCGCGATGCATCGGCGTGGGTGGCAGGTAGCGTGTGACCACGACGTCGGCGGGGCTCCCCGGCAACAGACGACCGAGACCCGCCAGATAGCTCGAGGCAAGGTGTGGATTCGCCTGCAGCAAGCACTCGAATACACCGCCGCCATCCCCGATTCGCGGCTGTTGCCGTTGCAGGAGCGTTGCCGCGCGAGCTTCGGCGAGCACACCGGCAGCGTACGCATCCGTTCCCAAGGCGACCTGGACGCCGGCGCGGATCATGGCGCGCAGATCGGCGCGGCCCACGGCGTTGTTCATGTTGGAGCGCGGGTTGTGCGCCACGACCGGCGCGTGCTGCGCCAGGCGGCCGAGCTCCGAGCTCGAGAGGTGAACGCCGTGTGCCAGGATCGCCCCTTCC
>CP070763.1:3188196-3201471 GCA_020349025.1 Candidatus Latescibacterota bacterium
CGTCGTTCTGCAACCAGGTGCTGGCGCAGATCGAGCTCAACGCCAACCACGCGAAGTACGGCAAGAGCGTCATCGTGCTGCCGAAGAAGCTCGACGAAGAGGTGGCGCGCCTGCACCTCGACCACCTCGGCGCCAAGCTGACGCGCCTGACGCAGGAGCAGGCCGACTACATCGGCGTGCCGGTGGAGGGTCCGTACAAGCCGGACCATTACAAGTACTAGGTCTGCGCGGCGCGTGGGAGCGACGTATCACGGCGCCGCGATCCTGCGACCGCAACGAAACGAGCCCGGCGCGTGCTGCGGCGCCGTCGGGTCAAGCTGGGAGCCCGGGCCTTGCGCCCGGGCTTCTACTTGGGTCGACCTCTGAAGTACTCGACGAGGTCGTCGTACTGGCCGCCGATGTTCGCGTAGCTGGCGTAGCTGCGCGCGGTCTCGAGCCACTCGAGCGTCGTCGGCCGCATCGACTTGACCGTCTTGAGGAGCGCCCCTTCGCGAATCTGACCCGCTTTGCCGCTCTTGAGCTCCTGGTAGATGGCGTCGTCGCTGGCGTTGCGAATCGCCGCCCGAATGTCGGCACCCGAGAAGTTGCGCGTGGCACGCGCAAGCCGGCCGAAGTCCATGCTCTCCGTGGGTAGGTCGCGCAAGTGTACCTCGAAGATCGCAGCACGCGCCTTTTCATCCGGGGGCGGGATGAAAATGACGCGGTCGAAACGTCCCGGCCTCCGCAGCGCGACGTCCACGTTCCAGGGTGCGTTGGTGGCCGCAAGAACCAGGACCCCTTCGTTGGAATCGCGCACGCCGTCGAGCTCTTCGAGCAGCTGGTTCGTGACCGTCGCGAGCGAGGTGCGAGTCGCGTCCACGCGGTCCAATCCCAGCGCATCCACTTCGTCAATGAAGAGCACCGTCGGAGCCATCCGCCTCGCCTGGGCGAAGAGCTGGTGAAGCCGTTGCTCGCTCTCCCCAATCCACTTCGAGAGAACGTCGGTGATTCCGACGGCAATGAAATGTGCCTCGCACTCGCCAGCCGTGGCCCGCGCCGTGTACGTTTTCCCGCATCCTGGAGGCCCGTACAACAGGATGCCACCGCCCGGCGTGCGCTTGTAGCGTTCGAAGACCTGTGGGTTCTTGAACGGATAGATGATGTTCATGTGAATTCGCTCTTTGACTTCCTCCATCCCACCCACATCGCGAAACGTGATCTTCGGGAGTCGCGTGTCGGCCCATGCCAGATCGAGCTCGCGTAGAATCGCGTCGCCTTGATCGCGTTCGCCCAAATCCTCCTCATCCGATCGGAACACGGTTGGAATGTTCGTTTCGTCGTTGTCCTCATCCGGCTCGGCAGGCGACCTTCCGGTCTCGCTTGTCGAAGGCGAGGTTGGCGCCTTCTCACCCGGTGTCTCTTTTCCCACGAGCCACGCCTCGAACGCGGGATCCTCGTACGACGCGTCGATCACCGTCGCAATGCCGTAGTGGCGCTTCGCGTCCTCCAGGAGCCCGCGCTGCTTGTAGATCTGCGCCAGGCCCGAGTGGGCTGCTGCACACGCTTTGTTCCTCTGGACGATGGCCAAGTAGAGCTCGACCGCGCGATTCGAGTCTGTCGCGGCGAGGATTCTCGCGTACAGCAACGAGGTCTCCTCATCATCCGGCACCGACCCACCGCCCTCGAGAACCTGCAAGGCACGCAGCGGCTGCTCCGCTTGCAGGTACAGCTCCGCCAGGTGTGCACGCGCCTCGCTGTGCTGCGGTTGTGCCGCCAGCAGTTCCTTCAGGATGCGAATGGTCTTATCGTCTACTTCCATCACCAACCCGTTCCATTTGTCGCCAGCGAAAATCTGAGAACGTCGCGCCATACGGCCGGATGACCCGATCGCTCGCCAGGGCGAGAAGCACGCCCACACCCACGACGATGAGAGCTCCTATCCGCATCTTCTCGGACGTCAAAGCGATCGCGACGCCGGCCAACACACAAACCAGGAGCAGGAGGAAGAGCGGAATCCGCACCCAGCGCGACCAACGACGGATGTCCCACATCGGAAGGTACGGATCGATCTCACCCGCCTCCAGGTGCAAATCCCGCGACGTGATCCACTCGTAAACCTTGATCAGAGGCCAGAAGATCACGAACCAGATCACCCACAGCGCGACCGGTACCAGAAGAAAGAGCCACGGCGACACGTATGCGTCGACCTTGAGCGTCACAATGGTCGCAATTGGAACGCCAACGAGCAGGATGATGAAGCTGACGCGCTCATCTCCGGGTTGGAACATCAATCGCTTCAAGAGATCGCCGGGACCTCGCAGAACACGGTACAGCGAGGAGCGCTCGCGCAAGACAGCGTGCAGATTCTTGCGAAACTGTCGCACGCCGGGCGCCAATCTCAAAGCCTTCCGGAAATACTTCTCCGCCTTGTAATCGCGCCCCACGCGCAAGTACTCGACTCCCAGGTTGTTGTAGGCGTAGGGGTTCTCCGGATCGGACTGAAGCGCACGGTGAAACGCGTCGACCTTCTCGTAGGTCAACCCCGAGACATCTTCCGGCAGTGCCATGCCCAACAGGTTGTGTGCAGTCGACATCTCGGGGTCGATCTGAAGCGCGTTCTGCGCGCACTCGATCGCCTGGGCGAGCCGATCTTCCTCCAAGTAGAGCATTCCTGCCTCACACCAGATGTGCGGGTCCCAGGGGGCCAAGTTCAGCGCCTCGTCGATGTGCTCCTTCGCCTGGCCGCGCTTCCTCGTCTCCCGGTAGCAGACTGCCAGCAGATAGTGCGCCTCGTGCGATCGCGGCGCGCGCGCCAACCCGCTCTTCAAGAACCGCAGCGCGCGGCGGCGCTGTTCGACCACGAGATAAGCCTGCCCCACGACCAGATAACCAGCGGCGTTCCGTGGCGCCTCGGCAATCATCTTCTCGCCCACCTCGAGAAGGCGCCTGAAATCGTGCGCAGCGAGATAGACGCGCGCCTGATGGTGCAACGCTTCGAGTCGATCTTGGGTCATGGCCTTTTTGGAACGATGCTTCCCCCCACATCGTAGCCACCGGCGACGGATGTGCTCAAAAGACTCGTTTCATCCGATGTACCCGTCCCAACGTGTGGCCGGCGCCCGGCCCTCTTGTCCGAGATTGCGTCTGGCCGTTGCATCGGAAACCAGGAAGCGAGTTAATGGTCGACGGGACAGAAGCGAACTCGAGGCAGTTCCGTGGAACATCGATCCCTGCAGACCGTCTTCCTGCTGCTGCTTGCACTCGTCTTCTCGGTCGGCCTGACGTTCGTGACGATCGAGCTGCCGCACGTTGTCGACGACTTCCTGCAGACGGCCCTCACCACACCGCATGGTGACTCGCACGCCAATGAGACCAGCACGCTCAAAACGGAGCTCTTCATTTCGCATTTCAAGCTGCGGCTGATCGGCTACGTCTGCTTCGCACTCATGCTTCTGGCCATCGTCGTGGGATTCGCGACGCGAAGAAGTGGACTCGCCACGCTCGGCGCGGTCGGCTTCATGCTTCCCGTCTTCGCGCAGTTCGCCAGCGTCATGTTTTTTCTGTCGGGCCTCGGCATCCTGAACGTCGTCTGGCTGCCCCTGCTCGACCTCTCCTGGGAGCTGCAGCGGCTGGGGCTGATCATCCGGGCACCGTACGATCTCCTGATGTGGCTCTTTCGCCAGATTGGCGTCGATGGCTATTGGCCCATCGTCTACTTCTTCCTGGCGAGCGGGTTGCTCCTCTTCTTTTCCGGCACCTTTGCGTGGCTTTCTGCGCGCGCGCGCAAGCAGGACGTCGCCGACTTCTGGGTGTACCGGATCTCGCGCCATCCGCAGTACCTGGGCTGGATTCTCTGGAGCTACGGCGTCTACCTGCTGCTTCTGCGCGGGCTCTACCCCAAGCGCTCCTGGGGAATCGATGCGAGCCTGCCATGGCTCCTGTCGACACTCGTCATTGTCGGAGTGGCCATGATGGAGGAGCTGAACATGCAGCGGCGATTCGGTGAAGCGTACGAAACGTATCGCCGCAGCGCCCCGTTTCTCCTGCCGCTACCAGGGTTCGTGCAGAAGCTCTTCTCGCTGCCCACGCGCTTGCTCTTCAAAAGAAACGAGCCTGAACGCAAGCGAGAAGTGGTCGCCGCTCTCTGCATTCATGCAGCAGTCCTGATTGCGGCGTCTGCCCTCTTCTATGCCGGTGGTTTTACGAGAACCAGACACCTGCTCGCACCCGCAACTCGCGACGCGCGCATGGAGGAACTCGCCGCGCAACTTCGGGAGGAGCCCAACGGCCGGATGCAGTACTTCATCGCGGCTGAGCTCGTGTCACTCGGCGAACCCGCCGTCGCTTACTTCATTCCGCTGCTCCAGGACGACGAGGTCGAGCTTCGCATCCTCGCCGCCCACTCCCTCCGCAAGATCCCGTCGCCGAGCGCGGTCCCGGCGCTCGTGGCGGCGCTGGACGACTCGGTTGCGAACGTGCGCGGAGGTGCAGCCAGCGCCCTCGCATCCACCGGATGCGCGGAGTGCGTGGGGCCGATCCGACGCCTTCTGGAGGACCCGGAATCGTGGGTCCGAAGGACGGCCTTACGTGCTCTGGCCGAGCTGGGCGCGGACGAGATCGTCGACTGGGCACAGGCGCAGTGGACAGACTCGGAAGTATGGACGCGTGTTGCGATCATCGAGTCGCTTGGGATTCTGGGCGCGCGACGGGCCTTGCCGCTCATCCTGGAGGGATTGAAAGACAACGAGCCGCTGGTGCGGCGCGCCGCCGTGGTGGCGGCAATGAGCGTGGGCTCCCCGGATGCGCGCGCCGAGCTCACGCGTGCGTCACGCGACGACGTCGACTGGGAAGTGCGGCTCTACGCGACCGAAGCGCTGAAGCAGATGCGCGAGCTCGCCTCGCGACCAGGCGTGTCTGAGTGATCGGTACAGTGGAGGGTGGCATGGGCGAGGCATGATCGCGGGCGTCATCGTCTTCCGCCCCTGGCGAGCGAAGCCCCGGGCGACGCCCGGGGCTCTGCTCGTTCGAGTCCAGATTCCACGACTCTCGATGTTGCCTTCGCAGTCTAGCGCTTGTAGAACTGCTTGACGCGTCCCCAGGTCGAAGGCTCCACGGGTACGGTCTCGCAGTCGGGATCGGCCGAGTCGTACAGCGTGTCGCCGTCGTTGTCGAGGCCCTGGTTGTCGCCCGAGTAGTCTTCTCCTCCCATCGCAGGGTCCACCTCGCACGGATTCGTCAAAGCCACGTCCGTCCGGGTGTAGTGCGGCGGCAAGGTGTCCTCCGGGTCGGGAGTCGGCCAATTCTGATGACACGGTGCACAGGAAATGCTGCTCGCCAGGTGGCGCTGCCACAGACCGGGCGTGATGTGGCAACCCGCACAGCTTTGACCGTCCGCGGCACTATTGATATCCGGGATGTCAAAGCCGCTCGTGTGGCAGAGCTGGCAGTTGCTTGTCATCTGAGAGGAGCCAACGTGCATGTCGTGCAATGCGTTCCCGGGCCCACCCTGGAAGGTGGGGTGGCACGTACGGCAACCGTCGGCTGCAGGGAAAGCGAAGATCTGCGCAGCAAACACGACCACCGCTAATGGGACAACGAGCAGCACGAGCTTTTTGCTGTTGTGCATGAGAGCCCTCCATCCTCGTGGGGCGTGACTTATTCGGCAGGGAACAGGCGAGAATTCTATCGCCGCGACGGATTCCAGTCAATCGTGTGGCTCCGGGAGCGAGGCTCGAGTCCGGCGCAAGATCTTGCCTAAACAGATGTCACGTACCCCTGACCGCTCCAAGACAGCTGCTTGCACGACGATCCCGAGCGCCGTACTGGCCGCCCCACGGCTCTTGCGTCAGGCGCCCAACGTGTTCGACGACAGGACCTTGGGCCACCGACTCCGGGAATCGACCGGGCTCGGCTGGGCCGCCTGTGCGGAGCCCGACGCTGGCTGCGTTGATCCTCGTGGGAGCAGCTCGTAATCTCGAACCACGCGTGTCACGGGTCCGCTGTTTGTTGTTCCTGGATCTTGGACTGTGACAATGCCCACTCGTCGGCTTTTTTGGAGCGGCGCCGCCATAGCTGTGGTCCTGGCCGCCTGGGTCGTCGTTCAGACGCGCCTCGACTCCCGTGACCCGTCCAACGAAGAGCGGATTCAGGAGCTGCTTCGCGGCGGCCAGTACGCGCAAGCCACCGAACTTGCCCGCGAACTCGTCTCCCGGACGGAATCGACCGCGCCCGATTCGGAGCGCCTGGCAACCGCGCTCGATCTGTTGGTGGAGTCGATGTGGCGCGCCGGGAGCGCAGGCACACCGGAAGCGCGCGCCCTCGCCGCACGCTCGCTGCAGATCCGCGAGCAGCTGCATGGACCCGACGCAGGCCCCGTCGTCAGCAGTTTGATACAACAGACTCGACTCCTCCAGCTGCATGACGACCACGCAGAAGCAATCCAAACCTCACGACGGGCGCTGGCAATTGCAGAGGAACAGATCGCCGACACGGACCCGAGGATGGCGATGGTCCTCAAACAGCTCGGCTACGGCTTCTGGGGAGAGGGCAAATACGAGGCGGCGCGGGATCGATTCGAACAGGCCTTGGAGGCCTTCCACCGCGCGCGCGACGTCGATCCCATGGAAGAAACCTCCATTCTCAACGGCATGGCGATCGTCGCTTTCCAGACCGGTGATTACCCTTCCGCACGTCGGCACTTCGAACGCATCTTGGAGATTCGGCAGGAACACCTGGGACCCGATCATCAAATGGTGGCGGGCATCTGCAACAATCTCGGCATCCTCCTGGCGATGCTTGGGGACTACGATGCTGCTCGAGCCATGTACGAGCGTGCGATCGAGATCCGCACCCGGATCGATGCCGATCCGGCCCTTCTGGCATCGTCGCTCAACAATCTCGCCATCGTGCTCGAGAAGTTCGGTGACCTGGAGGGGGCGCGCCAACGCTACGAGCGCGCGCTGCAGCTCACGATCGACGTGCTCGGGACGGAGAACCTGAGCGTGTCCAACTACATGCGAAACCTGGGTTGGTTGCATTACGAGAAGCACGACTACGCGAGGGCGCGCGACTACTACTCCAAGGCATTCGAGATCACAGCAGCGTGTGTCGGTATGGAGCACACTGCCATCGCGGATCTGCTTCGGGACCAGGGCACTCTGTACGTGCAGCTGGGCCAGCCTGATTCTGCACGAGCCGCCTACGACCGCTGCCTTGCGATCTACGAGCGCCATCTGGGACCAGAGCATCCGCAGGTCGCGGTGGCGCTCGCCCTCCTGGCGTACGCGGAAGCGGGTGCCGGCAATCGCGCGGCCGCGCTCGAAACCGCGCTGCGAGCCGAGAGTATCGGACGCGAGCACATGCGGCTCACGTCTCGGACGTTGGCCGAGCGCGAGGCGCTACTCTACTCGGGCGTGCGTGCGCGTGGTTTGGAGTTCGCGCTGCACCTGACGGCGACGACTCCGGCTTCCGACCTGGAAACAGCGCGCGTATGGGACGCCGTCGTGCGCTCGCGCGCTCTCGTACTCGACGAAATGGCGACACGAACCCAGGTGGTCTCGAACGCGGATCAAACACACGTTGTCGCTCTCGCCGAGTCCCTCGCCGCGGCGCGCAACCACCTTGCAGCTCTCGTGGTGCGGGGCCCAAGTGGTGACGGGAATGTCGAGCATCGGGCGGCGCTGCGCGAGGCACGGCGCGCAAAGGAGAGCTTCGAGCGGCGCCTCGCCGAGGTGAGTGCGACGTTTCGCGAGCAGCTCACGCGCAGTGAGATCGGTTTCGACGATGTTCAAGCGAGCGTTCCGGAGTCGGGCGCACTCGTCTCCTACATGGTCTACGAGATCCCAAGAGGCTGGCAGCCTGAAGCCGCGACACTCGCGTCCGCGCTTCCCGCTTCCCGATCGGAACCGCCGTTCGGCTCCGACCTGGTCGAGTACGGGGTTCCGCACCTCGCGGCTCTCGTGTTCCGTCCCGGTCGAGCACCGCAAGCCGTTGCGCTCGGCGAGATGAAGGCGATTCGCCAACGCGTGTCCGAGTGGGCACGCGAAGCCTCTCTGGGCGTGGCGATTGCGGGCCGCAATGAACAACAAGCGGAAGAGGCTTATCGCCGCCGAGGCGAGGCGTTGAGAGAAGCGGTTTGGGATCGTCTCCTCCCCGCTCTGTCCGACGCTCAGAAGGTGTTCGTCGTTCCCGACGCCGAACTCCACTTCGTGAACTTCGCCGCGTTGCCGTTGGAGCGCGACCGCTACCTGATCGATGCGGGCCGTCCGATCCACTATTTGACCTCTGAGCGTGAGCTCGTGCCTCACACCCAACCTCAGCCCGCGGGTGTAGGACTCCTCGCGCTCGGCGGACCTGACTTCGACGACGTCACTGGGCTCGAGGTCACCGGGATTACAGCGACACCGCGGACGAACGAGATCGTCTACCGCAGTCCGCGATTCGATCGCCCGCAGCCGCCCTGCGCAGGCTTCGAATCGCTGCACTTCTCTCCGCTACCCGGAACGGCCAACGAGATCCGCGCGGTCGACGCAATCTGGAAAGGGAGCCACCCGGGAGCCACAGACGTTTTCCTCGCTCACAAAGAAGCAACGGAGGCGCGCTTCAAACGCGTTGCGCCCGGGAAACGAGTTCTGCATCTCGCGACCCACGGCTTCTTCCTGGGCGGAGTGTGCGAAGCTGGCGATCCATCCACTCGCAGCCTTGCAAGCAAGGGTTCGAGCCAACGCGCGCGCTGGGTCCCGACGCCTCTTCCGAGTCCACTTCTGCAAGCGGGACTCGTCATGGCGGGCGCAAACCGCCGCGGCGAAGCCGTCGCCGGATCCGAAGACGGCATCCTCATGGCGGAAGAAATCGCGGCGCTCGACCTGCGGGGTGTCGAGCTCGCAGTTCTCTCCGCATGTGATACGGGAATCGGCCAAGCACAGGCTGGTGAAGGTGTCCTGGGCTTGCGACATGCGTTCCAGGTCGCGGGCGTGCGCTCCCTGGTGATGAGCCTCTGGCCCGTCTCCGACGAGTCGACGCGAGATTGGATGCAGGCGTTCTACCGCGCGCGTTTCGACAAGCGGATGAGCGTTGCCGACGCCGTGCATGCGTCGAGCCTTGCAGAGCTACAGAAACAACGCTCCCGCAGCACGACGACGCACCCTTTCTACTGGGCGAGCTTCGTCTCGGCTGGCGCCTGGCAGTGAACGGCGGACGCGGATCACGACCCCGGATCGTTGCGTCCGGCCGGACGCCGTGATGATGCAACGCCTTCTCCTCTACCGCCTGCGGCTGCGCGTTGTCGAGCGCACGGCCTCCTTGATGCGCTGGATGTGACCGCGCCCCATTCCTTTCACCTCGCATCCGAGCTCGAAGTAGCGCTGGATCCGTTCGTCATCGAGGATGCAGAAGCAATCGACGATGGCGCACGGCTTACCGACGGCGCGGACGACGCGATCAGGGTTGAGTTCGAGGTACGGCTCGTGCCGAACGGCCAAGATGATGGCCTCGGCGCCGCGCATCGCCTTCCAGAGGTCGGGCTGCATGCGCAGATCCTTCAATCTCTCCTGCCGGTGGAAGAAGCGCGCGCGGCTGTAGTCGGGATGCGGGTAGGTGTCCTGCGACTCCAGCTCCCACCAATGCTCCACGTACGGGTCGTGCACGCGCGGTTCCGCTCCCATTTCGGTGAGCCGACGCACGATCAGCTCCGAGCCGCTGTAGCGCGTGTCGCCGACGTCCTCGCGGTAGGCGGCTCCGAGCAGCAGGACATCGGCTGCGGCGATGGGCCGGCCCATGTTGCGGAGCGCATCGCGCACGAGCTGCGCAGCGTGCAAAGCGCGCGTGTCGTTGATGTCGATCGCCATCGGCGTAATCCGGAAGATGTCGTCTTCGAAGCCATGGATGTGCCGGTACGCCCAGACTCCGAGACCGCCATCCTTCGGCAGGCAGTAGCCGCCGATTCCCGGCCCCGGGAAGATCATGTTGGAGTGCGTGGGCCGCACCTTGATCGCCTCGATGACCTTCTTCAGATCGACGCCGTTGCGTTCCGCATACAGCGACCACTCGTCCAGAAACGCTAGAATCGTGGCGCGATAGCTGTTCTCGACGATCTTTGCCGTCTCCGACTCGATGGGGCGGTCGAGCACGGTCAACGGATACTCTTCCGTGTTCAGGATTTCCGTGAGGAACTTGCGCACGCGCCTCTTCGCACGCTCGTTGACGCCGCTGCACACGCGCCAGAAGTCGCGAATGGAGGCCACGTAGTTGCGTCCCGGCATGACGCGTTCATAGCTGTGTGCCAGAAGCGGATCTGAGCGGATGCCCCGCTTCTCGAACATCTTCTTCATGATCGGATAGGCGATCTGCTCGGTGGTGCCGGGTGCTACCGTCGTCTCGATCAGAACGAGCGCCTGCGGCGGGATCTTCTCAGCGATGATGCTCAGCGACGCTTCGAGAGCCTGCATGTCGGCGGCACCGTCGCGACAGTTGTTCAGCGACTCCTTCAGATAGTCGCACTGCACGTCCACAACGACCACGTCGGCCAAGGTGAGAGCGTCGTAGGTGTACGTGGCGATCAACGTCTTGTGCTCGTTGACGCAGCGCTCGATCATCGGTGCGACCTCGGGGTCCTCCGACGTGACGGGCGCAAGCCCGCGATTGAGAAGCGGGATTTTCCAGTAGCTGCGGACGCTCGGCCGCTGCATGCCGATGACGAACTTCCCGTGCCGACCGCGCTTGTCCTTCGAGTCGGCAATCACGGCCGCCATCACCGCGCCCACGAAGCCCACGCCAACCACGACGACGATCTCGCGCCCCTCCTTGCGCTGCTTCGCCACGATCCGCTTCAAGCGCTGCAGCTCCTTTTTGTAGTCATCTTGCGTCGGAATCGCGAACTTCTCGCCCGTGGGACTCACGGAATAGGCTCGTGTCGCCATCTCTCGCTCCTTTTTGGCCGCGAACAGACAAGGTCCGTAGGCGATCCGGTTCCGGCCGTTGTGGCATCGAAAATTCTGCAGCGCGTGGAGTATAGCCTGAGACGGGTCGCGAAGGGGTGCAGGTCTTTCGAACCAATCCGATCCGATTGGAATACGCTCCTGTCCCACTTGCTTTCCCCTTATGATGACAGCGAGCTGGCATGCGTCGGAGGCGAGCGTGGACTCACTTCGAGATTGGGGTTGGAGCACACACTTCGAGGCCGCGTTCGCGGCGCTCGATGCTGCGGAATCCGAGCCGGCACGAGTGGTCGAGGCACAGCGCGAGCTGTTCCGCGTCGTGACGCGCGCCGGAGAACGACGCGCGAGGGTCGCCGGCCGCCTGCGCCAGGAAGAGCACGGTCCGCTGCCCGCCGTGGGGGACTGGGTCGCGGTTCGGGTCGAAGCGGACGCCGTGGCCATCCACCAGGTGCTCGACCGTCGCAGCACCATCTCGCGCAAGCTTCCCGGCAAGGCCGCACGCGAGCAGGTCCTGGCAGCGAACGTCGACACCGTGTTCGTGGTCACTTCGTTCAACGAGGACTTCAGCCCGAGGCGCGTCGAGCGCTACCTGACCATGATCTGGGAGGCGGGCGCGCGACCCGTCGTGCTGTTGAACAAGGCTGATCTCACTGCCGACCCGGAAACGATGCTCGCACAAGCGGAAGCGGTCGCGCTCGGCGTTCCGGTCCATGCCGTGTGTGCCGAGCGCGACGCGGGTCTGGCAGCGCTCGAGCCCTACCTGCGGCCAGGCGCGACCATCGTCCTCCTCGGATCCTCCGGCGTGGGCAAGTCGACGATCGTCAACCGTTTGATGGGCAGGGAAGTCCAGACGGTGCAGGGAATCCGCGACCGCGATGCCAAGGGGCGACACACCACGCACAGCCGGCAGCTGTTCCGGCTGCCGAGCGGGGCGCTCACGCTGGATACACCCGGACTGCGTGAGGTGGCCCTGTGGATCACCGAGACCGGTCTTGGCCAGGCCTTCGGCGACGTCGAGGAGATTGCCGAGGCGTGCCGCTTCCATGATTGCGCTCACACAAGTGAGCCAGGATGTGCGGTGAAGGCCGCTGTCGACGAGGGACGCCTGGCGCGCGATCGTCTCGAGAGCTACCACAAGCTGTGCAGGGAGCTCGAGTACCTGGAGCGCAAGACCGACCCCGCGGCCGCATCGAACGAGAAGCGTCGCTGGCGCAGCATCCAAAAGAACATGCGCAGCGCGCGCAAGAAGGGCTGGACGCGCGGCGAATCCTGAGCAGGTTCGGTCGCCGTCGCACGTGCGTCCGTGCAGCGCGATTCCGCGTCCGCCGCAGACCCGCCCCCCACACTGGACCTGCGCGTGGTACCATGATGTCGATCTCTTGATTTGCCGGCTGCACCTGCCGGTGCGGAGGATGATCATGCAATGGATCCAATTCAGGACGCGTAATTCATGGTCCTCAGTGCTCTTCGTCGGGTTGGGGATCCTCTACAGCCTGACGGGCTGCAGCCCGAAAATTGCCAGCCAGACCGCGTTCATGAAGGAGCGGGGCGTCGAGATGACCGCGCACGAGCTCCGCGTGCGCAACTACATACTCGCGGAATACTTTGCGGCGCGTGTCGAGGAGAGCGCCGACCAGATCCTGGAGGCTTCGTCCGATTCCGCAGTGCGCGAGGACGCCATCCTGTGGAAGATGCACGCGATTCCAGCCATGCAAGCAGCGTCCTTCTTCGGCGATCCGCTCGGTGCCTTGGGGTCGGAGGTCATTTTCTGCGTGCAGATGCGCCAGTACTTCGATGACGGATATGGCAAGGATGTGTTTGGCGAGCAGCAAGACGTCGCGGTCGCGACTTCAGTCGAACTTGAGGAGGCCGCGTACGCGGCGGCGGAATTAGCATTGCCCAGCGCCGACATGGACACGATCCGTGTACGGATCGATCGCTTCGCCGCGGCGAACCCGATTCGTTCTCCGCGATTCAAGCGCTCGAGCGACGACCCTGTGCTCTCCCGCGCTTTCACCGAGGATACGACCGTCGGCGGCCTGCGCGCGGCATCCGCCATGACCGAGCAGATGCGTGACCTCTCCGACCGCATGGCGCTTCTCACCGACTACGGGCCGCGTCAGGCACGCTGGCAGGTGCAGTACCTGCGAGAGCAGGTGCCGGGGATGGCCGCCACCGCACGCGACACCGTGCTCGCCGGCCTGTTCCCGGTTATGGATGAGTTCATGCGCTTCATGGATCTGCAGCGCGGGCTCGGATTCGACCTGGCTCAAGCGGAACGGCAGGTGATCCTCGAGACGATGGCCAGCGAGCGTCTGGCGGCCACCGACTTGCTCGTGAAAGAGCGTCAAGCCGTCTTCGA
>CP070763.1:3201571-3241880 GCA_020349025.1 Candidatus Latescibacterota bacterium
GGGGCCACTCGAGAAGGCCGGGATCGACTCGACGTTGTCGCCGCGCCCACCGCGCACCAGACGCTCGTGCGTGAAGCGGTTCTTGCCAACGCCTTTGGCGCACATGACGTCGACGTTGCCGGACGCCGACGAGAGGTAGACGAAATCGAAGTTCTCGCTCAGGTCGGGCTTCTGGACGATCGCGGGGCGCGAGTTGATTCCGCGTCTCTTGGTCAGCGCGGTGCCGTGCTGGTCGGGCCATTCGCCGCTCATCACCGCCGGGTAGAAGCGACGCTTCAGGAAGCGTTTCCAGTCGCGGTTGAGCTCGTGGATCGTGAGCCCGAGCGTGAACTCCAGCACGGCGTCGAAACGATCGGCGAACCACCAGCTCTCGATGAGGCGTACCAGCGCCTCGTCGCCGAAACGCGTGGCGATGTAACGGACCAGCGACTCCCCCTCCTTGTACATCAGGAAGGTGCCGCGAATGCGCCACAGGTTCGGGATGTCCACGAGCCGATCGTTGACGATGAAATCGCGCATGAACATGCGCGCCTCGGTGCCCGGCTCCGGCATGGCGACGTACTCCGCCAACCCCTCGGTGAACCAGAGAGGGGGCGGCACGAAGTTGAAGCGGCGCTTCTCCGTCATCACCTTCGCGAGCTTGTCGTTCATGAACGCGTGCACCAGCTCGTGCCGCGTCACCTCGCGCAGCTGCGTCCAGGAGCCCGTGTGTGGAATGGCGACGCGCCCGCGAATGAGCTCGGTGAAGCCACCGACGTACTCGGAGATGAGCAGGTCGATGATGTTGGTCTGCTTGAAGTCGTGGTGTGAGGAGTAGATGACGAGCGGGATCTTCTGCTTGAACTCGTGGTTGAAGAACTCCTCGAACTCGACCGCGGTCTTCTCGGCGAACTCGGCCACGTACTCCGCCAGCTCCTGTTCGCCGGCGTAGTAGTAGACGTCCAGCCGCGGCGTGGAGATGACCTTCCAGTCCTTGGCCGTGTAGATCACCTTGTTCTGGCCGAAGAGGTACTGTCCGGCACCCGGTGCAGGCCAGGCGACCGCCAGGGCCAACAGCCCCCAGAAGCAGAATCTAGACCACGCTCTGCGGCGCATCAGCCATCACATCCAGCATGGAGTACAGGCCGGGGCCGTGGTTGCGAACAAAGTGAACGGCCGGCGCGACGCCGCTCACGAAGGCGCTGCGATCGAGTGCGCGGTGCCGGATCTCGACGACCTCGGAGGCCCCGGCGAGAAGGAGGGTGTGCTCCCCTGGAATCTGCCCGGCGCGAAGACTGTGGACCCCCACCTCGCCCGCCTCTCTGCGAGTCTCGGTACCGAAGCGGCCGTGCACGCGCCGGTTCGAGGGGTCGTTCCCGAGTAGAGCTTCCAGGAGCAGCGCGGTCGTACCGCTAGGCGCATCCCGTTTGCCCCGATGGTGCGCCTCCATCAATTCTACATCAAATCCCTGCTGCACCAGAACCCCGAGTGCCGGAAGGACTTGCACCAGGCGATTGATGCCGAGACTGAAGTTTTGTGAGAGCACGACGGGCACCTTTTCCGCGGCCTGCCGCAGCGCGGCGCGTTGCACCTCGGAGTGCCCGGTAGTGCCGACCACGAGGCGCGCGCTGCGCGCCTGCGCCGCGCGTACCAGCGTGTCGCTGGCGTCCGGATGCGAGAAATCCACCAGCACACCGTGCGGCTCCAGCGCTTCGACCGCGTCGTCGACGAGCGGCAACTCCCCGTCGGCGAGCCGAAGCGGCGGCTCGACCGCGGGGTCGCATCCCGCCACGTCGCGGAAGCCGGCGCGTCGAAGCGACGTGCCCACCAGGCGCCCCATGCGTCCTCCCGCTCCGTTGACGACGATCGCGTTCATGTGCGCACCCCGCGCCACTCCGCACTCTGCAGGAGTGCTGCCAGTCGACTGCGCGCGTCGTCGGTGGCGGGTACGAGCGGCAGCCGCGTTTCCGGCGTGGTCTTGCCGTCGAGAGCCAGGAGCATCTTGATCGGCGCCGGGTTGGTCTCGATGAAGGCACCCTTGAAGAAGGGCCAGAGCCGGAAGTGCCAGGTCCTGGCGGTGTCGAAGTCACCCGCCAAAGCCGCCTCCACGAGCTTGATCGTCTCCCGGGGCAACAGGTTGGAGACGACGGAGATGACCCCGCGTGCTCCCACCGCCAGCATCGGGAGCGTCAGCGAGTCGTCTCCAGAGAGCACCGTCATGCCGCAGCGCGCCCGCACGTCGGTAACCTGGTCGAGCGAGCCGCTCGCCTCCTTCAGGGCCACGTAGCGCTCCAGATCGTGCACCCGGGCCACCGTCTCCGGGGCGACGTGCACGCTGGTCCGGCCTGGCACGTTGTAGAGAATCAATGGCAGTTCGGTCGCGTTCGCAACCTCGGAGAAATGCCGGAAGAGCCCTTCCTGGGTGGGCTTGTTGTAGGGCGGCGCGACGATCATGGCGCCGGCGACGCCCTGGCGCTCCGCCTGCCGCGTCAGCTCGATCGTGGTGCGCGTGCAGTTCGTCCCCGTTCCGACCCAAACCTGTGTGGCCGAGCCGGCGCAGGTCTCGAGTGCCAGCGCCACCAGTCGTTCGCGCTCGTCCGGGGTCAGCGTGGCCGCCTCCCCCGTCGAGCCGCACACGACGACTCCGCGGACGCCCGCTGCGACCTGCTCCCGCAGGAGCGCCACGAAGGCCTTTCCATCCACCGCGCCGTCGCGAAACGGGCTCACGACGGCAGTCAGAACTCCTTGCAGCATGGGAACTCCACCTCCCGTACCCCGCTCGGCGCCTCAGGGGGACTCGATTTCGATGGCGCGTGCCCGAACGTCCTCACCCGGAGGCACGGTGAGAATACCTCCCAACCAGAAAGGTTCCCACTCCAGACTGGTGCTGTCGGGTCGCACGTAGAGACCGGGAACGGAGTCACCGGAGACGTCGATGAAAGCCGCGATCCGGTGCTGGCCCGGCGGCACGCGGATGCTGTAGTCGCCGCGTGGCGAGGCGTAGCTCACCTTCCACTCGCTGGGCCGAAACCCGCGCGGCTCGAGAGCCGCGTAGGCCGCCTCCCAGGCGCTCTCGGCACGCTCCGGAACGGGCAGCGGCAACGGTCGGAGCGTGTCGGCGCGCACGCCGACGCTGTCGATCACGACGAGCGCGGGCGCGCTCGTGTCCGCCGCCGTCGCCGCCTGGCGCTGCGTCGCACGGCGCACGCTGTCCGGCTCTGGAATCACCGCTTGCAGGGCGACCGCGACCGGCGCGTCGAGAGGGGTGAGGTTGAGCGCCACCCCGCGCACCCGCCCCGGCTCGTTCGGATCGATGACGTTCCACAGCACTCCACGCCGCACCTCGCCGGCTGCGAGCTGCAGCGTGTCGGCGGCGGTCGCCAGCTAGCCCTCGTCGAGCTGCAGGTTGCCATTGCGGTCGACGAACGCGCGCATGAGGAAGGGGCGCTCGGGCGGGATTCCGAGGAGGCGGTAGAGCCCGTCGTCGTCGGTCGCGGCGAGTGGGTAGCGCACGCGGACGCGACGGGGCGCAGCGCTGTCCCCCGAGACGCGCGCCGAGTCGGGTTCGAGTGGCTCGTAGAGGACGACGCCCTTGCCCTCGGGGCGTCCCTTCAGAAGCACCCTCCCTAGAATGGCGCCGCTGCGCAGCGCCGGGCCGGTCGAGTAGAGAAGCCAGATTTCGGCTGCCAGCGCGTTGTCTCGACCTGGGAGATCCTTGATGGAGCGACCGAGCACCACGACGAGCGTCGTGTCGGAGGCCAGGGTGTCCGCGAAGCGCACACGCACGACGGCGCCCTTCACGCTCAGACGCTCGATGTCGAGGTCGGGGTACGTGCGCAGGCCCCTGCGCACCAAGCCGGGGTTCACCTTCTCGCTGAAGACGATGCGGATCTCGGGCACCAGGGGAATCCACGTGCTCGAATCGATCGGCGTGACCACGAGAAGTTGTGGTGGCGTCGTGTCGGGCGGCCCGCCTGTGAGCGGGCGGACTCGCGCGCAAGCGGCCAGCGCCAGGAGCGCGAGGAGAGTGAGGCCCAGCCCGCGTCGCGCCACTCGGCTCATAGGATGTACCGGCTGAGGTCCTCGTCGCTCAAGATGCGTTCCAGGCGCGCGCGCACGAATTCGGCGTCGACACGAACCTCGCTGCGACCGTTGTCGGGCAGCTCGAACAGAACCTCGTCCAGCAACGTGGTCATCACCGTGTGCAGGCGCCGGGCGCCGATGTTCTCGGTGCGTTCGTTGACCAGCGCGGCGACGCGTGCGATCTCTAGGATCGCATCCGGCTCGAAGCGGAGGTGGCACGATTCCGCCTCCAGAAGCGCCTCGTACTGGCGCGTGAGCGCGTTCTTGGGCTCTGTGAGGATGCGCACGAAGTCCTCTTGCCCCAGGGCCGAGAGCTCGACACGGATCGGGAAGCGACCCTGGAGCTCCGGGATCAAGTCGCTCGGTTTGGTAGCGTGGAAGGCGCCCGCTGCGATGAAGAGGATGTGATCGGTGCGCACCACGCCATGCTTCGTGCTCACGTTGGAGCCTTCGACGATCGGCAGCAGATCGCGCTGCACGCCCTGCCGCGACACGTCCGGGCCGTGCTCGCTGCGGTGGCCTGCGATCTTGTCGATCTCGTCGAGGAAGATGATGCCGGAGCTCTCGACACGGTGCAGCGCCTCGCGGCGCACCTTCTCCATGTCGATGAGTTTCTCGACCTCCTCGGCGTGCAGCACGGGGCGCGCTTCGCGCACCGGCAGCTCCTCGTTGCGGCGACGTCCCGGAAACATGCTGCCGAGAGCGTCCCCCATGTTCACACCCATCTCTTCGTTGCCGGAACTGGAGAAGATCTCGAACATCGGCAAGCTGCGCACCGGGACGTCGACACGCACGCTGCGCTCCTCGAGCTCGCCAGCGCGGAGCATGTCGCGTAGCTTCTCGCGCGTGCGCTCCTGGCGCTCGCGCGCATCCGAGTCCGCGCTCGTCACCGAGCCGGCGGGGAGGAGGAGGTCGAGCAGACGCTTCTCCGTGCGTTCCTCTGCTTGTGCTTCCACGCGCGCGCTCCACTCGGCGCGCACTTCGGCCACCGCCACCTCGGTGAGGTCGCGGATCATCGACTCGACGTCGCGCCCCACGTAGCCCACCTCGGTGAACTTCGTCGCCTCCACCTTGACCATCGGCGCGCGCGCCAGACGCGCGAGGCGTCGCGCGATCTCCGTTTTCCCCACGCCCGTGGGGCCGATGAGAATGATGTTGTTGGGGAGGATCTCGGCGCGGATGGCATCCGGCGTGCGCTGACGGCGCCAGCGATTGCGCAGCGCGATGGCCACGGCGCGCTTGGCGGCACCCTGGCCGACGATGTAGCTGTCGAGCTCGGCGACGATCTGCCGGGGCGTGAGAGCTTGCGTTTCGAGCCGAACGAAAGTCATGCGTCGCCGTCCAGGGTGAGGATGGTCGTCTCTCGGTTGGTGTAGATGCAGATCCCGGCGCTGATGTCGAGCGCCTGGCGCACGATGGCCTCGGCGTCGAGCTGGGTGTGTTGCACGAGGGCACGGGCCGCGGCCAGCGCGTAGGCGCCGCCGCTCCCGACCGCCATGATGCCGTCGTCCGGCTCGATGACGTCGCCGTTTCCGGAGATCACAAAGCCGTTGTCGGCATCCATGACGACGAGCAACGCATCGAGCCGTCGCAGGATGCGATCGCTGCGCCAATCCTTGGCCAGCTCCACGGCAGCGCGCGCCAGGCGCCCCGCGTGCTCGTCGAGCTTCTTTTCGAAGCGCTCGAAGAGCGTGAAGCCGTCGGCTGCGGAACCCGCAAACCCGGCTAGAACGCTCTTCTCGCGCAACGCACGCACCTTGCGCGCTCCCGCCTTCATCACCGTCGTGCCGACGGTGACCTGTCCGTCGCCGCCCAGTGCGACACGCCCGCGCGCGCGCACACCGAGAATCGTCGTCGAGCGGATCTGCATGGCCTCTCCTCAGGCGCGCGGGTGGGCACGGTCGTAGGCGCGGCGTGCGCGCTCGACCGAGACGTGAGTGTACACCTGCGTGGTGGAGAGTCGACTGTGCCCCAGCAACTCCTGTACGGCCCGCAGGTCGGCCCCCGCATTCAGCATGTGGGTTGCGAAGCTGTGCCGCAACACGTGGGGGCTCGCCTTGGAAGCCGCCGCGGTGCGCCGGATCGCCGACGCGACCAGGCGCTGCACGCTGCGTCGCGACAGTCGAGCCCCCGAGCGGCCAGCGAAGAGCGGGATGCGCCCCTCCTCATCCGGGGGTGGCAGCGCGGCTCCGTCGAGATACGTGGTCAGCGCACGCCGCACCATTCCGGTGCAGGGCAGCAGACGCTCCTTGTCGCCTTTGCCGACCACCCGCAGGTACTCCGACTGCGCCTGGACGTCGTCCCGATCGAGCTCCACCAGCTCGCCGAGTCGCATCCCGGTTCCATACAGGAGCTCGAGGATGGCGCGGTCGCGGCGCCCCGTGGCCGAAGCGGGATCGGGGAGGTCCAGGAGCCGCAGCGCGGAGCGCTCGTCGACGAAGCGTGGCAGAGGACGCGAAGCGCGTGGCGGCCGCAGGCCGAGCGTCGGGTCGCCGCGCAGCGAGCCGTTTTCGACCTGGTAGCGGAAGTAGCGGCGCAGCGCCGCCAGCCGACGCGCCACCGTGCGAGGACTGCGGCGGCCGCGGACGAGCGTGGCGACGTACGCGCGCACGTGCTCGCGCTCGATGCGAGCCAGAGTGCGCCGCGTCACCTCGAACTCGAGTGTGGAGAAGAACGCGGACACGTCGCGCCCGTACGCTTCGACCGTGCGCGGCGAGCAGTTGGAAGCCCGCAAGTGCTGCAGAAACCCGTCGATCAAGAAACCCGCCTCGGAGCGGCGCTAGTCCACGAACTCCTCTTTGCACGTGGGGCACTTCTTGAAGATCCCCTTGGCCTTGGTGTTCTTCTCGACCAGATTCCCGTCGCCGCACGACGGACACTTCTCGCCCGTTGGCTTGTCCCAGGAGGCGTAGTCACAGTCCGGGTAGCGGCTGCAGCCGTAGAAGATGCGACCGCGCCCACTGCGCTTCTTCGTCAGGTAGCCGCTGCACTCCTGGCGCGGGCAATCGACGCCGATCGAGAGCGGCTCGGTGTACTTGCAGTCGGGGTAGTTGTCGCAGGCACCGAACTCGCCGTAGCGGCCACGCTTCTTGACGAGGTCGCCGCCACAGTCGGGGCACTGCTTGCCCAACTTGACGGTGGCGTCGTTGCCGTCGAGCGACTTCGTGTTGCGGCACTTCGGGTACTGGGGACAGGCCAGGAAGGGCCCATTGCGTCCCCACTTCTTGATCATCGCGCTGCCGCACTTCTCACACGTCACCGTCTCGTCGTGACCGAGAAGCTCCTTCAGCGCGTCCGGGTTCTTCTGGAGCGTGCCCAACACCTTCGAGAAGGGGCCGTAGAAGTCGCCAACGACCTTGCGCCAGTCGTCTTCTCCCGTCTCCACCTTGTCGAGTTCCGTCTCCATGCGCGCGGTGAAGTCGACCTCGAAGATGGCCGGGAAGCTCTTCTCGAGCGCTTGCCACACCTCCATGCCGAGATCGGTGGGTTGGAAACGTCCCCCCTCCTTGGTGACGTACTCGCGATCGCGGATCGTGCTGACGATCGTGGCGTACGTGCTCGGGCGCCCGATCCCCTTCTCCTCCAGCTCGCGGATGAGGCTCGCTTCCGTGTAGCGCGGCGGCGGCTCGGTGAAGTGCTGTCGTGGCAGCAGCTGGCGAAGATCCACCCTCTGCCCCTTCTTGAGAGCTGGCAGAACGCCCTCCCCCTCCTCCTTCTCGCGCACGTCGGGGTAGACGCGCAAGTAGCCGTCGAAGCGCAGCTCGCTTCCGGTGGCGCGGAAGATCCCGGCGCCGGCGGCAATGTCCGCCGCCGTGTTGCGATACACGGCGCTCGACATCAGCGAGGCGGTGAAGCGTCGCCACACGAGGTCGTAGAGCGCGAACTGATCGGCAGTGAGGAAGCGACGCACCTGGTCGGGCGCGCGATCCACCGCGGTCGGGCGAATGGCCTCGTGCGCGTCTTGAGCGCTCCTCTTCTTCTTGAACTTGCGCTCCTTCTCCGGCACGTAGTCGTCACCGAAGCTCTGCTGGATGTACTCGACACCCTCCTGGCGCGCCTGATCGGAGAGGCGCGTCGAGTCGGTCCGCATGTAGGTGATGAGCCCGACCGGACCCTCTTCACCGAGCTCCACGCCCTCGTAGAGCTGCTGTGCCAGCATCATGGTTTTCTTGGCGGAGAAGCGCAGCCGCCGCGCGGCATCCTGCTGCATCGTGCTGGTGATGTACGGCGGATAGGGATTGCGCTTCTTCTCCTTGACCTCGACCTGCGCCACGGAGAACTCGGCGTTCTGCAAGCCGGCGAGGACCGCGTCGGTGGCCTCCTTCGACTTGAGGTCGACCTTCTCCCCCTTCCAGGTGCGCAGCTTGGCGTCGAAGTCGCGCCCCGACGTGGAGAGCCTCGCGGTGATCGACCAGAACTCCTCCGGCGTGAACGCCAGGATCTCGCGCTCGCGCTCGCAGATGAGTCGCAGCGCCACCGACTGCACGCGTCCTGCGGAGAGGCCGTAGTAGAACACTTGCCACAGGATCGGGCTCACCATGTAGCCCACGAGGCGGTCGAGGATGCGGCGCGCCTGCTGGGCGTCGACCTTGCGCTGGTCGACCTCTCCCGGGTGCCCGATCGCGTCCTGGATGGCGCGTTTGGTGATCTCGTTGAAGATGATGCGCTGCACGTTGGGCTGGACCTCACGCAGGACGTTGGCGAGATGCCAGGCGATCGCCTCCCCTTCGCGGTCGAGGTCCGTTGCGATGAGCACCTGCTCCACCTTCTTCCCCGCGGATTTCAGCTCTTTGACGACCTTCCCCTTGCCTTTGATGGTGACGTACTTCGGCTCGAAGCCGTTGTCGACGTCGACACCCAGCTCGCTCTTCGGCAGGTCGATGACGTGACCCACGGAGGCCTTCACCTCGTAGTCCTTGCCCAGGTACTTCTTGATCGTGCGCGCCTTCGCTGGCGACTCGACGATGACGAGTGATTTTGGCACGGGCGATCCGTTTCCTTTGCAAAGCGCGGCGCGAGAGTCCTCGAGCCCTTTCGTGCCGCGGCCCCGCACTCGGCGGGGTCGTGAAAACATGGCCGCGCGATCGGCGCAGCCCCGAGTGCACGGTCGCGAGCCGCTGCCTCAGCTCGCCCCGTGACAGAACTTGTACTTCTTGCCGCTGCCGCAGGGGCAAGGCGCGTTGCGTCCCACCTTGGGTCCCTGCTTGCGCACCGTCGCCGGTCGCGCCCCGCCGCCGGGTGGGGCCCCCGGGGTCGTTGCGCCCGGCACGGGAGGCGGCGCCGGTCCCGCGGCGCTGCGCCCGCCCGCGGCTGCCAGCGCATTGGCCGAGGCGTGGATCGACGAGAGCGCATCCACCTGCGCCCTCTCCACCTCGGGTGGGCGTACCGACACTTGGGCGTGGAATATGAAATGCAACGTCTGCTTGTCAACTTCTTTGAGCATCTCCTCGAACATGCCGAAGGCTTCCGACTTGTACTCGAGGAGCGGGTCCTTCTGCCCGTAGGCGCGCAGAGAGACGCCGCCGCGCAGATGGTCGAGCTCGCGCAGATGGTCCTTCCACAGCGTGTCGATCGCACTCAGATACGCAGCGCGCTCGAGCTGGCGCATGATCGCCGCTCCCAGGAGCGCCTCGCGGTCGTCGAGCGCCCGCAGCGCCTGCGCGACGAGGTGATCGCGTGCGGCATCATAGCCCATGTCGAAGAGATCGTCGGTGTCGAACGGCCGCAGGAAGACTTTCTGGAGCTCGAGAAGCATCGGCTCGAGTGGGATCGTTTCAGGCCACACGGTTTCCTCGCAGTTCGCGGCGAACTGCTCGGCGACGAACTCCTCCACCTTTTCACGGATCTGCTCCTGCAGATCGGTACCGCGCAGGACGTCGAGGCGGTTGGCGTAGACCACCTCGCGCTGCTTGTTCATGACGTCGTCGTACTTGAGCAGGTGCTGGCGCGCATCGAAGTTATGGAACTCGACGCGCTTCTGCGCGCGCTCGATCGCCTTCGTGACCATCGGGTGGGTGATCACCTCACCCTCCTCGATGCCGAGCTTGTCCATGACCGTGGCGATCCGCTCCGGGCTGAACAAGCGCATGAGGTCGTCCTCGAGCGACATGTAGAAGAGGGACGCCCCGGGGTCTCCCTGGCGTCCGGAGCGCCCGCGCAGCTGCCGGTCGATGCGCCTCGATTCGTGGCGCTCGGTGCCGATGATCTGCAGCCCGCACGGCTCCTCGAGCTCCCCCTGGGCCACCTTGTAGCTGCTCCCGGGCGAGCCGTGCTTGCCGCGCCCGAACGGGCATGCGGGGCAACGCGGCCCCTCGTACTCCGGGTTGCGGTCGCAGAGGATGACGCCCGGACCCAGCTTGATGTCGGTGCCGCGGCCCGCCATGTTGGTGGCGATCGTCACCGCGCCCCTCTGACCGGCCAGGGAGACGATCTCCGCCTCGCGCTGGTGCTGGCGCGCGTTGAGCACCTCGTGCGTGATGTTCTTGCGCTTCAGCATGCGCGAGAGCGTCTCCGACACCTCGACCGACACGGTCCCCACGAGAACCGGCATGCCGCGTTCGTTCTGATGGATGATCTCCTCGATGACGGCGTTGTACTTCTCGCGCCGCGTCTTGTAGATCTGATCGTCGAAATCGATCCGCCGCACCGGGCGATGCGTCGGAATCACCATGACATCGAGGTCGTAGATCTTCTTGAGCTCCTCCGACTCGGTCTCGGCGGTTCCGGTCATGCCGGCGAGCTTCTCGAACATGCGGAAGAGGTTCTGCAGCGTCACCGTGGCCATCGTCTGCGTCTCACGCTCGACGCGCACGTTCTCCTTCGCCTCGAGCGCTTGGTGCAGGCCGTCGGAGAAGCGGCGTCCCGGCATCAGACGTCCGGTGAACTCGTCGACGATCATGACCTTGCCATCCTGAACGATGTACTCGTCGTCCTTCTCGAAGAGGGAGTACGCCTTCAGCAGCTGGCTGATGTCGTGGAGGCTGTCGCTGGCCTGCGCGTAGTTGCGGTGCAGCTCGTCCAGCTTTGCGATCTTCTCCTCCTTCGACAAGCCCTCGTCATCCTCGATCCTCTTCACTTCGAGGCTGAGGTCGGGCAGCGTCAGCGGCAGCCGCACGCGTTTCGCGAGCTCCTCGCGTCCCTTCTCGGTCAGGTCGGCGATGTGGCTCTTCTCGTCGATGGCAAAGTAGAGATCCTCGTCGGCTGTGTGCAGCATCTTGTCGCGCATCAGCTCGCCCTCGACGCGCTGCACCAGCTTCAGGACCCCCCCCTCGCGGCTCACGAGCTTCATGTACTGTTTGTTCTTCGGCGTGGCGCGTTTCACCTGCAGGAGGCGGAAACCCACTTCGCGCTCGGCATCTCCGTCGATCTCGTCGAGGCCCGGCTCCAGAAGCTCATCCACCTCTTTGAGAATGCTGGTGACCTGCCGATTCTGCACGCGCACGAGCTGCTCGATACCCGGCTTGAGCTGCATGAAGTGGGCGTTCTGATCCGATTCCGGCGCCGGCCCGGCGATGATCAGCGGCGTGCGCGCCTCGTCGACGAGCACCGAGTCCACCTCGTCGACGATCGCAAAGTTGAAGTGTTTGCCGGGCTTGTCGCCGGTGTAATCGCGATGGACGCGGTCCTGCTGGCGCGTGGCCATGTTGTCGCGCAAGTAGTCGAAGCCGAGCTCGTTGTTGGTGACGTAGACGATGTCGTGCTCGTAGATCGCCTTGCGCTCCTCGGGTCGCATCTGGTTCTGGATGACGCCGACGCTGAGGCCGAGGAACTTGAAGACCTCGCCCATCCACTCGGAGTCGCGGCGGGCCAGGTAGTCGTTGACGGTGACGAGGAACGCTCCGCGCCCGGTGAGGGCGTTCAGGTACAGGGGTAGGGTAGCGACGAGCGTCTTGCCTTCGCCGGTGGCCATTTCGGCGATCTGACCCTCGTGCAGCGCGATCCCGCCGACGATCTGCACGTCGTACGGCACCATGTTCCACTCGGTCGGGCGCCCGACGACGTCCCAGGTGCGGCCACACAGTCGGGTGCACGTCGCCTTGACCGCCGCGAAGGCCTCCGGCAGCAGATCGTCGAGGCTCTCGCCGTCGGCGAGCCGCCCGCGGAACTCCTCGGTCTTCGCGCGCAGCTCCTCGTCCGAGAGCTCCTCGTACTGCCGAGCGAACTCGTTGACCTGCGCCACGACCGGCTGCATGCGCCGGAAGTCACGTTGTGACTTGGTCTTGACGAATTTCCGCAGAATCTTCTTCAACATGGGGCTCCGTCCGGGCGCCTGTTTGCCGGCTCAAGAATACGTCGAGCGTCCAGCCCCGACAACGGCGGCGAGGTCCAGACGCAGGCCGGCCCGGGAGGATACGCGTTCGTCGTCCGGGTGAAAAGCGGCTCGGTCGCGGCGTGGCTGCCGCGACCCAAGCGTGGGCGATTCGAGCGCGAGGATCCGCTGTCGGCAGGCGAGAGGCGGTGCCCCCCCGCCGCGGCGGCACCGTCGGTCTAGCGAGTCGCGCTCAGACAATAGAAAGTGCCGTCGTTTGAGCCGAAGAACACGCGGCCATCGTGCACGAGCGGCGAGGAGTAGATCGCCGCCCCCAGCTGCATCTTCGCGATCAGCGCTCCTCCATCCGCCTCCAGGACGTACGTGTGCCGATCGTACGAGGTCACGTAGACACGATCCTCCTCCACCCAGGGGGTCGACAGGATGGGGCCGCCGGTACGAAAGCGCCAGGCCACGCTGCCGTCGCCGATCCGGATGGCGTACACCTGCTGGTCGCGGCTGCCGACGAAGATCGTCCCCTCTCCATCGCTCGCGGGGGAGGAATTGACCGCGCCGCCCGTCGGGGTGCGCCAGACGGTGCTGCCGTCGGCGAGCGACAGCGCGTAGACGTAGCCATCCGGGCTGCCAAGGACGACGCGGTCGCCGACGCGCAGCGGGTTGGAGATGACGCGTGCCCCCAGCGACGTGCTCCAGATCACTTCCCCCGTGCGTTGCTCGAGGCAGAGGACTGTTCCGCTGCCACTCACGACGACGACCTTCTGGTCGTAGCCCACCGGGCGCGCGCGGAGCCTGCCGCCAATGTTGCGCTTCCACGCCACGCGACCCGTCTTCGGGTCGAGCGCCACGACATCGCCGGCATAGGTCTGAAAGTAGACGTGATGACGCCCCACAGCGGGCGACGCGACGATACGAGCGCCGAGATCGCGCGCCCACAGCTCCAGGCCATCCAGCGCCCGCAGCGCGAAGGCGCGACCGGCGTAGTTGCCGCAGAAGACGCGCGTCCCATCGACTTCGGGTGTCGCACCGATTCCGGAACCGGAATCGTAGTCCCACACCGGTGCCCCCTGCGCGTCGACCGCATAGACGCGTCCGTCGCGGCAGCCGTAGACGACGTGGCCCTGGACCAGTCGGGGCGAGGAGGTCACCCAGTCGCGGTAGCGTTTCGACCATAGAAGCTGCAACGACGAGCGCGTCGCCGAGGCGAGGGCGACGTCGAGCGGCGGCGTTTCACCTCTCGCCTCGGGGGGCGCTTCGACGCGCTCGCCCGAGACGCGTGGCGGCGAGGTCGGCTCGAGCGTCGAGTCGACGTTCTCGGACAGAACCTCGGGGCTGAGCCCGGTCGGTTGGCCTCCAATCCCCTGCCAGCGCGACATGCCGAAGAGCGCCGTCGCGAAGACCACGACGACGAGCGCCAGCGCCACGTACGACATCGTCACCCGGTCGCGACGCACCTCCGGTTCCTGTCCGGGCCAGGCGCCCGATGCGACCGTCTCGAGCACGTCGGTTTCCGGAGCGGGTTCCTTCAGGAGCACGATGCGCGCGTTTTGCGGCTCCTCTCCTGCGTACTGCGCCTGCGCTCGCGGCTCCAGCCAGAGCACGACGCGGTCCTCCTCCTCCAGGAAGACGCGGCGCAACTGCAGCCGTTGCGCAACGAGGCCGGGGTGAGCGCGCTCCGAGTAGATCGGAAGCTCTTTCACGCGCACGCGGAGCGTCGATTGCAGCGGCTGCGGCGGACCGCCGAGACTGAACTGCGGGCTCATGTCCTGGGAGTGCAGAAGATAGAGGCTGCGACCGCGACACAGAACGAGACCCAGCTGGAAGCGGCGGATCACGTCGGGAGGCAACATGGTGCATGCCGAGTCCATCGCGCGGACGCAGTTTTCGAGAAACGCTGCCGCCGGCGTGCCGCTGTCATGGATTTCGCGTGTGACCTCGTGCAGCACCGGCTCGAGCGCCGCCTTCACACTGCGATCGTGCCATTCGGCCAGAACCGCGACGCGGATGTCGTCGTCGGTTTCGCCTGCGTCGAGGAACGTGAAGAGTTGGTTCTGGAATTCGTCTGGAGACTCGAGCCGCAGACGGAACAAGTTCCGCACGCACACCACCCCGCTTCCACCACACCAAAGTCGCGGCACCCGCCCCACGGCAGCGCACCGCTGGGATGAGTTCTTCCCATTAGCGGAACAGGGATCGAAGTCGCAAGCGCTTTATCCTGAGTGCGGGTGCGGTTCACCCGTCCAGCAGGCGGCGAACGAGATCGCCGCCGTGACGCTGCGGGTGCAAAGCGCTCGCGAGCCCGCGCCCCGCGACCGCGTCGTGCGGGTCGAGCCGCAGGGCCGTGTGGAAACAACTCACGGCGGGTGGATACATCCCCATCGCCAGGTAGACGCACCCGAGTGAGGTGTGCATGGCTGCCTCGAAGGGTTGCGACTCCACCGCACGCCGGCACGCTTCGTACGCGCGCGCGAGGTCGTGCCCCTCGCGTGCGAGGCAGAGTCCATACAGGCCGAGCGCATCGGCGTCGTCGGGGCGGTCGCGCAGGCACTCTTCGAGCAAGGTCAGCGCCGTGCGCCACGTCGCCATCTCCACGGCGAGGCGTGCGCGCTGGAAGGCCTGGCGCCACACGCGCTCGCCGTCGTCGCGGCTGCGCGCCTTGTCGTGCGTCTCGGTGGGGGCGATCTTTCTGTGCCGTTCCAGGATCGAATGGCTCACGAGACTTCGCTCCACGAGGCGATCTGGTCGAGCAGCGCGCGCGCCAGCTTGTGTCCCGGCTGCTGGCGCTCGACGAGGCGTAGATGTCGCTCCGCCTGCTCGAAGTGGCCGCGATGGAAGAGCGCCATTCCGAGATTGAGGCGCGCGTCGGTGTACTCCGGGTTCAGAGCCAGCGCAAGCTCGAACTCCTCGACGGCGTCATCGGTCATCTCTTCGTTGTCGTACGCGACGCCGAGCAGGTTGTGCAGATCCGGATAGTCCGGGTGGATGCGGATGAGCTTCTTCATCTCCGTGATGGCGCGCGCGCTGTCTCCAGCGCGCAGAGCACGCCGCGCGATCTCGACGGCGGCGACGAGCGGCGACGCGGGACCGGCAAGCAGCGTGTCGAACAACGAGTCGAGACGCTCGCGCGTCGACTCGGGCGCTGTCGTATGCGTCGGCGCGTACGCCATCAGCTCCTGCAAATCGTCGGCGACGAAGTCGGGACCGCTGCGGTGCGCCTCCTGCAGGTGGCGAAGCGCCTCGCTTCCCTCCCCCAGGTGCATGAGCAGACGCGCCAGGCACAGGCGCGCTTCGAAGTAGCTCGGGTTGATCTGCAGGGCGCTCTCGTAGGAACGGCGTGCCGAATCGGTGCGGTCACTACGTTCGTAGAGCTGCCCGAGGAGGAGCAGCACGTCGGCGAAGCCGGGGCGCAGCGACGATGCACGTTCCAGCATGCGGATGGCCTCGTCCACGTCCCCGGCTGCAGCACGCTGCTTTCCCGCTTCGAGGTGCGCCTGGCACGCGTAGATGGCGATGTCGGACGAAGGCGCCTCCGATGCGCGCACGAGAGCCTCGAACGCCACGGCGGCCGCTTCGAACTCACCGCGATTGAAAAGGCCCAGGGCGCGGCTCAATGCATTGCGTGGGATGAAGCGGAAGAGGTTGCGCAGAAACATCGAAGCCTCCGTCGTGGAGGTCAAAGGAGAAGTTGGAGCACTCCCGCCGACACCCACGGCACGCTCAGGTTGTCGTCCAAGGGCAGCGGCAGGGCTTCCACGAGCGTCGCGGCAAGCGCCGCCGCCGCAATGCTCCCCGGGTGCCCGGGCAGGAACAGGAGCCCGACTGCCATACAGGCGACGAAGCAGGCGGCGCTGCCCTCGAAACTCTTCCCCCAACGCCGCGGTGTCCCGAAACGGCGCCCGACGAGCGCGGCGGCGGCGTCTCCGACGACCAGGAACGCCATCGCAGTGGCTGCGATCGAGCGCGTCGTCACCCAGGCCAGAACGAGAGCCGTGAGTGTCAGGTAGTGCACGCTCGTGAGACCGCGGCGTTCGTTGTCGCGCAGATAGGCACCGATGTGCGGCTCCAGGCGTTGACGAAACGCTTTCCAGCTCAAGCGCAGCAGATCGACTGCCAGAACGACGACGAATGCAAGGAGGAGGCCACGACGGCGGAGCGGGTCGGGTGCGTAGGCGATCCAGACGGGTACGGCGAAGGTCGCCAGGTGGATCCACTTGCGGCCCCACTCCGTTTGCAGGTCAGCGCCCAGGCTCACGGCTCCCCCACGCTTCTCTTCAGATCGGGAAGCGGCGGACCCAGCTTGCGAACGAGGAGGTGCCGGCGCGAGGAGTAGGTCGGCACGGCTTCCACGCGCAAGCGCAGCGGACCGTCGGAGGCGGGAGCCTGGAAGGTCACGCGCGTGCGCACCGCTCCGACGTTCTGCCAACGCGGTTTCTGCAACAGCACCACGCGACGTTCCTCCCGATCCACGAGCTCCAGCTGCACGCGCGCGTACTCGGTCAGGAAGTAACGCACCGTCCCGCTCCAGACCCCGTTGGCGTCGGCTTGCAGCTCCACGAGGCGTGGAGAGAACACGTCGGTACCGGTCCAGAAGTAGTGGGCACCGGCGCGCTCGGCAACGAAGAGCTGGCCGAAACGACGGTAGAGGCCGAGCCCGCGCGGCTCGTCGAACTCGTACTCGTCGCGACCGGCGCGGCCGATGGAGAGAAGATAGCGCAGCTTGCGGTCGAACTTGTGCAGGCGTCCGGAACGGTCGCTTGTGTAGACGTTGGCGTGCAGGTCGAGCGCAACGTAGTAGAACTCGCGCACCTGCTCACCCAGCTCGGCGCTGCGTCGTACGTCGCGCACGCGGCCGTCGTGGAAGAGCGTGACCAGACGCGAATGGCTGGAATCTGTGACGACGACGAAGTCCTCGCCGAAGAAATTGTGGCGCGCCCCCGCGCGGATCGCCGCGATCGCGAAGGGCTCGTGCAGGAAGGGCCCGGTCGCCGTTGCGGGAGCCAGGACGCGCCGCAGACCGCCCTGCCGGTCGAGGACCAAAACGCGCGCGTTGCCCGAGTCGCAAACGTAGATCTCCCCCGCCTCCAGCGCCACACCCAGTGGGCGTCGCAGCGGCTGACCGGCGAAGTCGCCCGCGATGAAGCGCACGTGGTGCAGCTTGTCCTGTTCGTACTGCAGCACGTGCAAGCGGTCGTTGCCCGTATCGGCAACGACGACGAGACCGCTGCGCTCGGCCGCGATGCCGTGCGCATCACGAAACTGACCGACTCCACTTCCCGGCGCGCCGTAGAAAGCAACGGCGGTCAGAGAGGTGTTGTAGATCAGCATGCTCTGACCTGAGTTCACCCCGAACACCGTGAGCTCGTCATCATCCCTCGTCGACGTGGTGTCATCTTCGGCGCGCAGCTTGACAGCGGCCAGGCCCTGCGGGTTGTCGAACTTGTAGCGGAAGCCCGCCCGCAGCGTCAGATGCGTCTGCGTGACGCGGTGCAACCCGAAGCAGTGCTTCCAGGGTGGATAGATGAGCGTCGTCGTGGGTGCAGCCCGCAGCGCGGGAGCGATTGCCATGCTGAGCAGGAGCAGCGCGACAGTTCGGCGCATGCGGCGCCCCTTCGGGTGGTCGGCGGCAGCAGCCGGCGCGGTGCGGCCTGGCTACTGCAGACCGTAGATGCGGCGGTAGACTTCCTGGCTGCCGAGGACGCGCTCGAGGTAGCTCCGCGTCTCGACGTACTCCGCCACGTCGAGATAGAGCTCGCGTGGTTCCTCGGGTCGCAGGCGTCGCCACCAGCGTGCGGCGGGCTCGCTTCCGGCATTGTACGCCGCCAGAGCTCGGGACACATGCCCTTGGGCCCGCGCGAGCTCCTCGGAGAAGAGCTGGCATCCGAGGGTCATGTTCGTGATGGGATCGTACAGGTCGTTGATGTGCGTGTTGCTGCGCCCGAGCTCACGTGCAACCTGTAGACCCACGGCGGGCATCAGCTGCATGAGGCCGCGCGCACCCGCGTGCGAGTCGATTCGGGCGTCGAAGGCACTCTCGTGGCGCATGAGCGCGAGGATCGTGGCGTGCGAGAGACCATGGCGCTTGGTCTCGTTTGCAAGCGTGATCGAGAAAGGCGCCGGGTAACGCACGATCTCGATCGCTTCGGCAAAGCGCGGTTGCGACAGGCGCAAGCTGAGCGCGTAGGAGATGCTCACGATGCGGGCGTGGGCGCCGCGCGCGTAGCTGCGGGCGAGGAGCTCGAGCAGAGCGCCGGTGTGTCGCGTGAAACGCATCTCGAGGCGACGAACCTCCCAGCGCGCGAACGTGGTCAGGCCATGATCGAGACAGAAACGCCACAAGCGTGACGCGCTGCGGAACGAGCCCGGAACCGTGGCAGCCGCGCGGCTGCGCAAGGTGTCGATGGCGGCCATGTAAAGCTGGTCATGCCGACGGGCTGCGTCCAGCTCCGGATCGGCAGGCGGAGAGGTGTCGTCCACGACGGGCGAGACCAGGTCCTGCGCGCGCGCTGGCGACGCGAGAATCGTGAAGTAGTTGGCACGGTGGTCCACCAGGAGTCGCCGACGCAGGGCGGCAGCACGCGTGGTGTCTCCACGTGCTTGCTCGATCCACATGCTCCAGTAGAGCGCCCGCGGCAGCAGGTTCGAGTCGTGGTAACGGGCGCGCATCTGTTCGAAGAGCGCCAGCGCATCTTCGTGGCGCCGATCGCGGAACGCGCTCAGCCCGCGCCGCAGCGCCGCGTCGTCGGCGAGCTTGCTGCGAGGAAAGCGGCGCTCCACCTCGGCGAACACATTCTCTGCGCGCAGAAAATCGCCGCGGATCTCGTAACGCCACCCGACCTCGTAGAGGGCGTCGTCGGCTCGTGGGTGACGCGGGAAGCGTTGCGCCAGCTCGCGGTAGACGGCGATCGCCGCCTCCTCGTCACCCAGGCGGCGCAGCGAGCGGGCGCGCAGGCGTAGAAGCTCCGGCTCCGACTCGGTGCCCTCGATCTGCGTCCGATGCTCGTACAACGTGTGCAGGCAGCGCTCTTCGCGACCCTGACGCTGGTACGTTTCCGCCACCGCAACCCAGGCTTCACCGGTGTCGGAGCGCTCGAGGCGCGCGCCGGAGTCCAGGAGCGCTAGCAGGCGGCGCCGCGCGCGATCCGGCCGACCGGCACGCATCTCGTAGCGCGCGAGCTTCAACGTCTCGCGCGCGTTCGGCCGCCAGACGTTGCGCGCGATTGCACGCTCCAAGGTGACGAACGCCGACTCGGCCGGGGTGGGGCGCGCCTCGAGCAGCTCCAGCAGCCACGTGCGCGCCTGCCTGATGTCCCCCTGGGCCAGGGCGGCGCGCGCCAGCTCCACGAGCAGCAATCCGGTACGATCGTCGAGACGTGCATCGCGTCCCAGGAGCGGTGCCAAGCGTCGCAAGCGCTGCAGGTCGCCGCCCACGAAGGCTGCATGTCCCTCGATGACGCGCAGCCGTCGCTTCATCTCGGTCGGGAGTGCCGCAGAGGATGCCGCGCGTGCTGCGCTCTGAGAATCGCGCCAGCGCTTGAGCCGGTGCAAGGTTTCCGCCTCGAGGAATCGGTGCAAGCCGTCGAGCCCCGGCGCCGTGCCGCGACGTTGCAGGTAGCGCAAGGCGCGCTCCGGATCGCTCCGCGCCAGCGAGAAGGCGGCGCCCACGAGCGCCACGGTGCCCGGCTCGAGCTGCTGCGCGTGACGGTCGAGAAGCGCGAGTGCGGTGCCGTAGTCTCGGCGTCTCGAGAGAAGACGCAGCGCGGCGCGCAACATCTCGGGGTGCAGTGCGTTCGAGACGCTGTCGGCTGCGAGCACGTGGGGCTGCAGCCGCGCCCACGCGAGTTCGAACTCCCCCTGCGCTTCCAGCACGCGCACCGCTTGCGGGACTTCGTCGTCGCCGCGACAGAGAGAGGGTGCGAAGACGCAAACGAGCGTGACGAGCACGCTCGCGGCTGCACGAATCGAGCGCTGCGCTGGGGTTCGTTTCGGCATGCGCGCGGTGCCTCAACGGATCACGAGGAGCTTCGTCGTCGCTGCTTCGCCGCCCCATTCCAGACGCGCGAAGTATACGCCTGCGGGCGCGAGCCTCCCCGCATGATCCATACCATCCCACAAGAAGCGACCACTTTGTGCTGGCAGCGGCGCGCCTTGCAGCGTGCGCACCAGTCGACCACGCGCATCGAAGAGACGTAGACGTGTCGATTGTGCCGGTTCGCTCCTTGCTGCGACGATGCGGAAGGCGACGCGCGCAGGGAATTGGACCGGGTTGGGCTCCGCGACCACCTGGACGCTTCGTTGTCTGCTCGCTTCGTCGCCCGCGCCTTGCACCTGGACGCGCACGATGCTCCATCCAGCAGCAGCAATCGAGTCGTTGCTCACGAAACGAAAACGCACGCGGGCGCTGCCGGAACGCGCCCCCAAGTCGAAGAGATCCCAGCGCCGCATGCCTTCTCCGGCGAAGACCCCCTGCTCCGCCAGGTAGGGCACGCTCTCCGGGAACAGGCGGCGTGGGTATCCGCCGCGTGGCTCGAGTGGCTCCCAGGTGCCGCCGTGCATCGCAATCTCGACGCGCCCGCCGTCGTGCGACCACCCCGCGTCGAAGTCCTCGATCGACCAGTTGTGAAGGAGATGGAGCTCGCTCTGCGGCTCCAGATTGAACGCGGGTGAAACGAGCACGACATCGACGTCGTTCGGATAGCGTGACCCGCGCGCGCTGCGCCACACCTGTGAAAGCTCGGCAACGCGTGGCTCCAGGCTCCAACCGGCATCGCCGCGCAGCGTCTCGACGCTCCAGGCACCGACGGGAGCGCCGCAATCTCGCGTCATGCTCGAAGTCGCGGCCTCGAAGCAGGCGTTGAAACCGCCGCGCTCCCCCAGCGCGACCTGCCGGTGCAGCTCCTGCCCGTAGCCATCCTGCGCGACGACATCCGCGTGCAGATCGAGTGCGTGTGGATCGCCCAGATCGGGTGACGGACGCAGGAAAAAGCTGGCGCCCGCCGATTCCCCCTTCCCGAGCCCCGGGAAGGATGCGCGCGCGACGCTCCAGGTTGCGCCTCCTGACGGCTCGCTACGCCACTCGACATCGAACGCAACGCTCGCGAGGCCGCGATTCTCGATCACCACCACCAGCTCAAGCTCCTCACCCGCCTCCGGAAAGCCGTCGCCATCGCCGTCGGCCTCACGCAGCGCGTGCTGTTGCAGGCGCAGATCAGGACGTGACTCGATCTGCAGATTGAACCTCATGGCCGCGGCGGGGTCGCTGATCGCAGAGATCTCGACCTGCGTCTCGCTGCCATCGGAGGCACGTGTGCTTGGGCTCGTGTTCGCATCGATGCGACAGCACTCGGCACCCGTGCCCGGATAGGGATCGCCCGAGTCGCCGCCGTTGCGGAAAGACTGCAGATCGGCGCGGCCGTCCGCCTGCAGAAGTCGAACCCGCAAGTGATCCGGATCGTCGTTGCTGGCGCGTGAGCGATCGACGTGATACACGAGCATGCCGCCGCCCGGAAGCAACGCGTCGAGTCCCGTCGCAGACGGGCGCCGGTTCTCGATGACGAAGTACTGCGTGCCGATGCGCCCCTGCGTCCACACCTGGTAGACGTGGCCCGCCGAAGCGGCGCCGGCTGTCAGCGGGAGGGCGTCCGCGTTCCGGGTCGGGATGATTGGATCGACGAAACCGAGCTCGATCTTGCTCGGAGCGTCGAGGTCGCCCGGTTGATGGCCGTCGCCGAGCCACGCCCCCGACGCCATGAGGCTCCAGTCGCCAAGACCGCCGGAAGCGCTCCGCGTGCCGCGAATTCGATCGTAGAGATCGGGGAGGCCCAGCAAGTGGCCGTACTCGTGGGCCCGCACTCCGAGCGGTGAGCTCTCGGAGATCGTGGCGTAGTTCCACACCAGAGGGCCGTCGGCGGTGCGAACCGGTGCTTCCGTGAACCAGGAGTGCGAGAGGATGTCGCCCGGCTGCCCCGAGATCTCCGCACCGGCGCCCGCGTGCACCACGAGAAGCGCATCGACCTGACCGTCGTCGTCGCCGCTCGAAGGGATACCGTCCGGGCCATCGTCGTCGAACTGAGAAAAGTCGATGATGCCGTCAGCCGCGCGCACGGCGTCTTCCACCATGCGACGTGCGTTGCGTGGGTAGGCGCCGCCGATCCCGCGGCGTCCGTCGGCGTAGTACGCGAGGTGCTCCGGCAGTCGCACCCAGGTGCTGACGAACCCGGCCGGGACGTAGCGTCCGTTGGATGAGCGCGCATAGTAGTCGCGCACGCTTTCGCTCTCACCGAAGATCCGTTGCTCGAGCTCGGCGCGCGTGAGGTTCCCCGCATGGGGCTCGTCGGCGAAGTCGACCAGAAGAACGACCGCATTCACCGGGAGGCGGGCGCGGCGCGCTGCCGGGCGGTCGAGTCCCGCCTCGAGGGCGCTCTGCAAATCGCCGAGAGGCGGGCTCTTACGCACCTGCGGGTGCAACGGCACGGAGCCCGCCGGCGGTGCGAGCGCCATGAGCGCGGCCACCGTGAAGCACGGGGCCCAAGGCAGGATGGGAGCGGTTCTGCGGCGCATGTCCTCCGGGCAGGGACGACATCATCATATCAATGAAGGCGTCCCCGGCGCCCGAAGTCAACGCTGCCCCGCTCCTCTTGCCGCTGTGGCCCCCTCCAGGGCGCTGCCCAGCGACTCCGACGGCGCCGCTCGCACCCCGGATCGGGGCCGCCTCAGTGACGGAAATGGCGGCGCCCGGTGAAGAGCATCGTGATTCCGAGCCCGTCGGCGGCGCTCACGACCTCGGCGTCGCGCTTCGAGCCCCCAGGCTGCACGACCACGCCAACGCCCGCCTCGGCCAGGCGCTCGACCCCATCCGGAAAGGGAAAGAAAGCGTCCGAGGCGGCCACGCTGCCGCGCAGATCGTGCCCGGCAACCCCCGCCTTGTGGACCGCGATCTCGCAGCTGTCGACGCGGCTCATCTGCCCCGCGCCGATTCCGAGCGTACGCCGTCCACTGCCGATGACGATCGCGTTCGAGCGCACGTGCTTGGCCACGCTCCAGAGGAAGAGGGCGTCCTCGCGCTCGTCGGGCGTCGGTTGCCTCTGCGTCACCACCTCGAGATGCGCGAGCTCGTCGAAACCGTGGTCGCGATCCTGGATCAGCGTCATTCCGTGCAGCCGGCGTTCGGTGCGCGACTGCTCCCGCGGGCACCATGTTTGACGCGGCACTTCGAGCACGCGCAGACGCTTCTTCTTTTGCTGCAGCATCTCACGCGCGACGGCTGACACCGAGGGCGCGCAGAGCACCTCGAAGAAGTGGCCGCGGAGCGCGTCGGCGACGTCGGCGTCGACGCTGCAGTTGAACGCCACCACGCCTCCGAATGCCGACACGGGGTCGCAGGCAAGTGCGGCGCTAAAGGCACCGCGCGCGGTCGAGCCGAGAGCCGCGCCACAGGCATTGTTGTGCTTGATGATCGCGCAAGCCGGGCGCTTGCCGAGGTCGTAGACGAGGTCGAGTGCCGCATCCGCGTCGACGAGGTTGTTGTAGGAGAGCGCCTCGCCGCTCGACTGCTGCAGCGCGCCGAGCCCCCAGGCTGGTTGCTCGCAGAGCGCTTCCGCGCTTTGATGGGGATTCTCGCCATAGCGGAGCGTGGTGCGCGTCGGCGCCGCCTGCGGCGTCTCGCCAGCCGCGCAGGCGAAACGGTCGGCGATGATGCGATCGTACTCCGCCACGCGCTCGAATGCGCGAGCCGCGAGGCTGCGACGCAGGTCGACGTCGAGCCCACCCTGCTGCCACGCCGCGAGAAACTCGCCGTAGTCGGAGGGGTGCGTCAAGATCACCACGCTGTCGAAGTTCTTGGCGGCGGCGCGCACGAGCGTGGGACCACCGATGTCGATCGCTTCCACCGGCAGCGTTTGCCGACGCGCCGCATCTTCGAAGGCGTAGAAGTTGACGACGACGAGGTCGATCTCGGCAAGCTCGTGTTGCTCGAGATCGGCCCGATGCTCCGCGTTGCTCTTGTCGGCGAGGACACCCGCGAGCACACCGGGGTGCAGCGTCTTCACGCGACCGGCGAGGATCTCCGGAAACTGGGTGAGCTCTTCGATGGCGCTGACCTCGAGCCCCGCGTCACGCAGGTGGCGCGCCGTGCCACCCGAGGCGAAGAGCTGGACGTCGCGCGCCACGAGAGCATGGGCCAGCTCGACCAGGCCGCTCTTGTCGGTGACGGAGAGGATCGCGCGTCGCAGACCCGCGTTCATCGCGCCACCCCCGCGGGCAGCGTTTCGAGCGCCTGCGGGAAGAGCCTGCGCAACGCCTCGACGTAACGCTGCTGCGTGCGTTCCACCACTGCGGCGGGCAGTTTCGGTGGCGGTGGCGTGTGATCCCAGCCGCTCTCGTCGAGCCAATCGCGCACGAACTGCTTGTCGAAGGCGTGTTGCGAGCGTCCCACCTCGTACGATTCCGCCGGCCAGAAGCGCGACGAGTCGGGCGACAGCACCTCGTCGATCAACGTGAGACGTCCCTCGATGAAGCCGAACTCGAACTTCGTGTCTGCGAGCACAATGCCGCGCTGGCGCGCGAAATCGGCCGCACGCGTGTAGACCTCGAGTGAAGCGCGTTCCACCTGGTCGGCCACGCCGACTCCGACGAGCTCGACGAGTGCGGCGCGGTCGATGTTCTCGTCGTGGCCGCTCTCCGCTTTCGTCGACGGCGTAAAGATCGGTGGATCGATCTTCTGCGATTCGCGCATGCCCGCAGGGAGGCGGATGCCGCAGATGCTGCCGTTGCGCTGGTAGTCGCGCCAGCCACTCCCGGCGATGTAGCCGCGCACGATGCACTCGGCGTCGACGCGCTGCGCCTTGCGCACGAGCATGCTGCGCCCCGCGAGGGCATCGTGGTCGCAGAACGGTGCAGGTAACTCGGCGAGGTCGGTGCTCAGCAGGTGGTTGTCGACCACGTCGGCGAGCAGACGGAACCACTCACGACTCATCTGCGTCAGCAGCACCCCCTTCCCCGGGATGGGGTCGTCGAGGATGACGTCGTACGCGGAGATGCGGTCGGTGGCGACGATCAGAAGCCGGTCTCCGAGATCGAACAGGTCTCGGACCTTGCCCGAGGAGCTCGGCTTCAATCCAAGGTCGCGGGTGCTCATCACGGCGTTCAGGGCTTTGCCTCCTGGATGTGCCGGCTGCGCGAAGTCTCGCGATCCGCGCCGAGGACGCGGCGGCCCTCGACACGCAACCGGCCAGCGGCCCACAAGCGCACGGCTCGAGGGTAGATCTCATGCTCATGTTCGAGAATGCGAGCGGCCAAGGTCGCCGCCGTGTCGTCGTCGCGAACCGGAACCACGGCTTGCAGGACGATCGGACCCGAATCGACTCCGGCATCTACCAGGTGCACGGTGCAGCCGCTCACCTTCGCGCCGTGCTCGAGCGCCTGGCGCTGCGCATCGAGCCCAGGAAAGCTCGGCAGCAACGACGGGTGGATGTTCAGGATGGCACCGGGGAAAGCCTCGAGGAGCGCTTCGCCGATGATGCGCATGAAGCCGGCGAGGCAGACGAGATCCACTGCGTGCGAGCGCAGGAAGGTGACGATCTCGCTTTCCGCTTCACGCGGCAAACGCCCGCGGCGCTTGCTGGATTCGACACAGCAGGTCGGCAAGCCGAAGTCGCGCGCCCGCTGCAGTGCCACGGATTCGGGGTTGTCGGAGGCGAGACAGACGATACGGGCGCCGAGCTCCCCCGCCTCGGACGCGTTCCACAAGGCTTCGAAGTTCGAGCCGCGACCCGAAGCCAGCACGCCGACACGCATCTCGCGTGACACGACGCCTCCTCGCTCCATGTGGAAGTTTGCGCTGCGGTTCCAGCACGTGATCTGTTGGACGGCGCATTGTATGCAGTCCCGCGCACCGGCGTCAATTGCAGTTGGAGTCGGCAACGTAGCTCTCGAGCACGCTCGGACGGGCACCGGGGCGTTCCACCCAGAGCGTGGTGCCGCGCAGCTGCAGGCGCGCGGCACCATCCTGATCGGTACGCAGCACGTGCACGTGACGCGTCCGCAGCGCCGTCAACGTGCGCTCGGATGGGTGCCCATAGCGATTGCGCCGTCCAACGGAAACAAGCGCCAGCTCGGCATCCGCGGCGTCGAGCAGGGGCGGCGTGGAGCTCGTGTCGCTGCCGTGATGGCCCGCCTTCAAGATCAGGAACTCCGCGCCTGCCGACTCGAGATCGCGGCGCCAGCGCGACAGCAGCGCGGCTTCTCCGTCCGCTTCCAGGTCCCCCATCGCGAGAAGATCGGGGTAGCGTGCTCCGCGCGCCCAGACAACGAGCGAGACGGCGTTCGCACCCGATTGCGGCGAATCGCTCGCGTCCGGCCACAGCACGCGCGCAACGTAGCCAGGAGCCAAGTGGATCCGGTCGCCCGCAGCGACGCCGCGCACCGGAACGGCGGGTGCAGAGTCGAACACTTCGCGATAGGCGTTCGCGGCGAGCGAAGCACGCGCGACGTACAGCGTGTCCACCGCGACTGCACCCAGAACGGATGCCGCTCCCCCGTAGTGGTCTCGATGCGGGTGCGACAACAGCAGGCCGCACAGTCGGCGGATCCCCAGCCGACGCAGGTGGGGCACGATGGTGCTGCTTCCCTGGTCGACCGGCCGGAGGTCCCCGGCATCGATGAGCCAGACGCGATCGCGCAGGGTGAGGAGAAGCGCATCACCCTGTCCGACGTCGAGCGCCTCGACGCGCCAGCTTGGCTGCGCCGGCTGCCGTGCATCCAGAACGAGCATGCACGCCGCCACGAGCGCCAGCGAGATCAGGGCGACGGCCGTGCGCCGGCGAATGCCGAGGCAGAGGCCCGCGCCGAGCAGCGCCGCCGCGACAACGATTGCCAGGAGAATGCTCGCGGGGTGCGTCTCGACGTAGAGACGCGGGTCGACGTGGAGCGTCGCGCGCTCCCCGATCTCGATCGCTGCGTGCAGGAGCGCCCCGGCGACGAGCCACAGGGGGCGTCCGAGAGTGTCGGAGAGCAGTTGCAGGGGCAATCCAGCCAGAGCCAGGACGAGCGCGCTGTTGGCGAGCGGCACGAGGCACCAGTTCGCAACCGGGGCGCTCCAGGGAATTGCGCCAAAGCGCAAGAGGAGGAGTGGAAACGTGGCGCACTGCGCCGCCAGGCTGACGCCCGCACCGAGTACGAGCCATGCGGTCGCACGTCCGCCAGGCCCCCAGCGCGCCAGGCGCCGTGTCAGATGCATGAGCGGACGGGCCCAAACGAGGATGCCGCAGGTGGCGAGCGCGGACAGCTGCAGACCGAGATCGTGTCGCCGCTCGGGGCTTTCGAGAAGGAGGAGCGAGACGGCGCCGATGAGGATCGGAAGCGGCCGCCGCATGCGGCCCAGGTAGGCGGCAACAGCACCCCACGCAGCCATGATGCCGGCGCGCACCACCGAGGGGCCACACCCTCCGAGGAGGACGTAGGCGCCGAGCGCCCCCAGAAGCAGCGCCAGCCCGCGTCGCCGCCGCGGTGGGCCGGCCCACAGAAGAACGGCACCTGCGACCAGCCCGACGTGCATGCCGCTGATCGCCAGCAGGTGCGAGATTCCCAGCGCGCGCCAGGAGGCGGCGACTTCGCGTTCGACGCCGTCGCGAACGCCCACCAGGAGCGCGGCGAGCACGCCGGCCTCGCGCGCGGCCAGGGTCGCATGCAATCGCTCCACGATCCGTGTCCGCAGCGGCTCCACCAGCTCCCGCCGCCACGCCGGGCCACGCCAGCCTGCCAGCGTCTCGACGCTCGCGGCATCGAGGACGCCGACGGCCGCGTGCGCGGCAATGTGCGTGCGTTCGTCGTAGCCGAAGAAGTTGCGCGGTCCCCGTCCCGGCCGCAGAACACCGCTCACGCGACAGCGTCCCCCGAACGGCGGCAGCGGCGAGCGCGCCCGCAGCAGAAGGCGTCGTCCGCGCCAGTCGCCGGCCACGCTCGCGCCGGCCTCGCGTGACAGCCGTTCGACCTGCACCCACGCGCGGGTGCTCTTTCCGCGCGTCCGCGGCCGCGAAGCAACCCACGCGTCGACCCGCACCACCTGCGGCTCGCCCCACTCGGGCGGCATGCGTCGCGCGGGGATGGCGAAGGCGATGGCGAGAAGAACGGCCGGGAGCCACCCCCACGCCAGGCGCAGCCTGCTCTCGCGGCGCTGCAGAATGAGAACCGGGGTGACGGCCAGTGCCACCGGCCACGACGCCAGAAGCGCGGTGGCAAAGGCAGCGATCGGACGCAGGAGCAACGCGGGTTGGAGGTGACGGCGGGAGAGGCTACTGGAAGACGACGCGGTTTTTACCCTGTTCCTTGGCTCGATAGAGTGCCGCGTCGGCGTGCTTGAAGATCCCGCTGCGCGTGCGCGCATCGTCGGGGTAGACGGCGACGCCGACGCTCACGGTGACTTGCACGGGAGCGGCCACTCCTTCGATCTCGAAGCGGGTCTCGCTGACGACGGTGCGCAGGCGCTCCGCGGTTCGCCGTGCGTCGAGCTGCTGCGCACCGGGGAGGATCAACACGAACTCCTCACCGCCGTAGCGGAAGATCAGGTCGATCTTGCGCATGCGCGCACGCACCTCGTGCGCGATCCGCGCCAGAACCTGATCGCCCGCGCGGTGTCCGAAGCGATCGTTGATCGATTTGAAGTTGTCGAGATCCATGACGAGGAGCCCGAACTTGCGGTTCGTGCGGTGCGCGCGCTCCATCTCCAGCGTCAGCTGGCGCTCGTAGAAGGCGCGGTTGTAGACGCCGGTGAGCGGATCGACGAAGACCAGCTTCTCCATCGTCGTCTGGTTCTGGATCCCGAGCTCGACCAGACGTGCCAGCGGTGTCAGGAGCGGTGCAAACGCGCGCGCGCGTTGCACGCTGCCATGCACCCAGGTGACTTCCAGAAGCCCCCACGCCAGATCGCCGACGCGCAAGGGGACGGCAACGGCGACGTCACCCTGGTTTGGAGAGCTCCCCACGGGTGCCGTGGTTGCGTATTGGATCCGGTCGAGTCGCAGCGCTTCGCGCAGGTGCGGCGTGGCGTCGAGCTCGGTGCGCTTCAAAAGCTGCAGCGGGCCGTCGCCGAGCTCCTCGCTCGTCCGCCCCTCGAGATGCCAGATTCGAACGCGCGCGTCCGGGAGCAGCGTGCTGACGCGCTCGAGAATCACACGCAGGCGCTCGGCCAGATTCGAGAGCTTCTCCTCGATGCCGATGACACTCAGGAGCGGTTCCAGCTGCTCGAGCGACGCGGGCTCCACCGCGGGCAACGCCGGCGGCTGGGCGGGTGGCTTCTCGCCCGCGCCGGGCTCCGGTTCCAGTGGCTTTTGCCCCGGAGCCTCGGCACCGCGCTCGAGGATCGCTGCCGCGGGCGATTGCGGCGCCGACGGCGGAGGCGCCGGCCCAACCTCCCGCGGCGCCGCAGCCATGGTGGCGTCGGCGGGCTCGATGGCCGTTTGCGTTTCCTGAAGCGCCGTCGCGGCGGAGCGGTTTTGGGTCGCATCTCCCCTTTGCACCGGGGTCTCAGGGGGAGGACCAACTCCTTCTTGGGGGGTCGTGCGGCTTTGCGATACAGTTTGAGGTGTCGGGCGCGAAGCTTGCTGCCTCGCCTCCGCTGGTTGCATCAGGTGGATGCGATCGCACGTTGCCGTCGAGCGAAAGACCGAACGACCCGGAACCGTTGCTGGGAGTTCCTCGTAGAGCCCCAGCGCCTCCAGGTCGCGGAGTGCGGCGACGCTCTCGGAGTGGAGCAGGGCGCGATCGCCGGACGAGAAGGCGCGCTGCAGGCGCGCCTCACGTTCTGCAGTCAGCAGATGGCGCGGCAGGAGCCGCTCGAGCAGAAACGTGTAGCCGCGCTGCGTCGTCACTGCTGGGGTCCTCGCTGGCATCTCGATCCCCGGATGCGGTGTCGAGCGGCTGTCCGGGAGGGTGAATGTGTTGATGTGGGGCGACAGCCGCCACTCCAACTTTACCAGAGGTGATTCTAGCAACCCATTCGCGGGGTGCCAATTCGAGAGCGATCAAGCCAACGGCCAAGGAGCGCGTATGAGCAGCAGGTTGTCACAGAACGGTCACCAGCCGGGCCCATTCCGGCGGCGTGTGCGGGGCTTGCCCCAGTTGCTGCTCCTGTTGAGCCTGGGCTGCAGTGCACCCGTTCAGGACGCGAAAATCAGCGAGCCACGAGACGTGGCGGACACGGAATCGTACGCCACCCCAGCGACCGAGGTCGCCCAGCTCCCCGAGCCGGGCCCCATGATCGACGAGCCCGGGTTCGCGGGCCTGGACCTGCTCTACCCCGAGATCGTCGAGCTGGACGAGGTGTACGAGGAGACCCTGCAGGCGATCCGCGAGGACGACCTGGACACTGCCGAATCGGGCATCGCCTGGCTCGACTCGGCCTTGGCCGAGGTCAACGACACCCTGAACCCGCTCGTGAGCATCTTCTACCAGAATCTCGGCGGACGCGTGGAGCGTCTCAAGGAGGTCGTGGAGGAGGAGCGCGACTTCCTCGACTACGTGGCGCGGATGGACAGCCTCGGCGTCATCACGGCGTGGGGCGAGGTGGACAGCACCGCACTCGTCGCGCTTCTGGAGAAGCCGGAGACCGAGCTGGCCCTGGAGCCGCGCTACGACCTGGAGCTCGTGGACAATCCCCTCGTCAACCGCTGGGTGCGTTACTTCACCGGGGATGGTCGCCGCTACATGCAGCTTTGGCTCGAGCGGAAGCCGCTCTACGAGGAGACCATCTTCGCGATCCTCGAGCAGTACAACCTGCCGCGCGACATGATCTACCTGGCGATGATCGAGAGTGGCCTGAGCATGAAGGCGCGCTCCTACGCCAACGCCGTCGGACCGTGGCAGTTCATCGCCAGCACCGGTCGCCTCTACGGTCTCAAGATCGATTGGTGGGTCGACGAACGGCGCGATCTGGAGAAGGCCACGCACGCCGCTGCCAGCCATCTCTCCGACCTGTACGAATCGCTTAACTCGTGGCCGCTCGCCCTCTCCGCCTACAACGCCGGGATCCGGCGAGTCGAGCGCGCCGTGCGGCGCCACAAGACGCGTGACTTCTGGCAGCTCTCGAGCCTGCCGCGCCAGACGCGCAACTACGTGCCGAAATTCATGGCGGCGCTCAAGATCGGAAACAACGCCGAGGTCTACGGTTTTCACGTCCCCAAGCGCGCCAAGCTGGAGTACGACGTCGTCCGTGTCGACGATGCGACCGACCTGAACCTGATCGCCGACCTCGCCGGCGCTTCGCTCGATTCCATCATCGAGCTCAACCCGCATCTGAAGCGCTGGGCCACGCCTCCGGGTGACGCGTACGAGGTCAAGGTTCCGAAGGGTCTCGGCGAGATCACCACCGCGAAGCTGGCAAAGGTGCCCGCCGAGGACCGCGTGGCCTGGCGCCGGCACCGCGTGCGCCGCGGCGAGAGCCTGTCGACCATCGCGCGCCGCTACGGCACCAGCGTCACGGCGATCAAGCAGGCGAACAAGCTGCGCCGCAACCTGATCCACTCCGGGACCTTCCTGCTGATCCCGGTGGTCAGCAACGCGCCGAGCGCACGGGCGCAGAAGTACATCGACCACGCAGCGAAGACGACGCCGAGCGGGCGCTCCACGTACAGGGTGCGGCGTGGTGACACACTCGGGAAGATCGCCCGGCGGCACGGTGTCAGCGTCAATCAGATCATGGCTTGGAACGGCAAGAGCAACACGCGGATCACGGTCGGTGAGCGGCTCACGCTGTACGGCGCCAAGCCGAGCAGCATCACCTACGTCGTCCGTCGCGGCGACACGCTGAGCAAGATCGGCAAGCGCCATCGCGTCAGCGTGCGCCAGCTGATGCGGTGGAACAAGAAGCGCAACACGCGCATCCGCGTCGGAGAGCGCTTGCGCATCTACCCGCCAGGCTAGAGACAAACAGGCGCTGCGGCGCCGGTCGTTTTGTCGCACATTCGGCGGCGCGCATCCTGCGCGCCGCTTTCGTTCGGTGCGCAACCGGTGCCGCCATCCCGTCCGCGCTTGCGGCTGCGTGACGCCGACAAACCCACCGGCGCCGCAGCGCCTTCCCGCACCTGGACCCCTCTCGCCCACGGCCGGCATCAAGCGCGTGCGATCGGGCCTTTTTGTGCTACTCGCACGCGGCACCCAGTGCGGCGGCAAAGAAGGCTAGATCGCTCGCGTCGATCGTCGGCGGGCCGGACTCGTTGTAATCGAAGCAGATGTCCCACGCGTTGGGGTCGCCGAGCTTCTCGGCCAGAGCGCCCAAGTCACTGGCGTCGGTGAAGCATGGTGAGTCAAGGATGCTGTCCGTGCTGTTGATGTTGATTGGCACCGAGCCCGCGAAGATGCCATCCACGTAAATGTCGAGGCCTTGTGCACAGCCGCCGCCAGCGATGGTGCCGCTGAACTGGGTCCAGCCCTCCGCGTCCGTATCGGAGTCCGCGGTCTTGGGTGCGCAGAAACAGAGCGACGGGCTGAAAAGCACGATCTCGTTGGCCGGCATCCCGACGATGGGCGTCCCCGGTGGTTGCCCGAGCAAGCCGCACAGAATCTGCAGCCGCAGCGTGATGTCCATCTCCTCGAAGGTCTCGCCCGACCCGTCCGGGTTGATCGTCACGTAATCGTAGGGTTCACCAGGTCGGTAGTTGCCCGTGTACGTACGGTCGAAGGTGACATCCACTTCCGCCCACAGGGAGAGATTCGGGTTGTCGCCGCCGCACGGTTGCGCGCCCACCGAGAAGGCCGCAAGAAGCGGAAGACACAAGAACAGGGTGATGGAAGCTCTGAGTTGAACGCGACTCATGAGACACTCCGTTGTCAATCACGAAATGCCGAAATCCACGCCGTGCTTGCGCGCGGCGACACGGATCGCGTGGTCGAAATTATACCAGAAACACTGCCCAAGGCGCCAAACGCGATGCGCGACCCGATCGCATCGTGCATTCACGGACGGCAGACGCCTGTGGTCGTGCCCGCCGTGCTTCAACGAACGGTATGATGCGCGCGGTTCGTGCGCAGAGAGGTGCCGTCGGGCAGCTTGCGGTGGTGGAAATCGTCGGGGCTGGTCAGCATGTCGATGAGACAGTTGGTGCCGATCACCTGGTGCGCCGGGATGCGCGCGTCCTTGCCGACGACGGTGATGCCCGACTGCAACACCTTGGGCTGCTCCTCGTTGATGCGCCCGTCGCCGGCGACGCCAATTCGAGCCTTCGATCCCACCTTGACGCGCTTGTCGAGAATGCAGCGTTGCACGAGCGCTCCGCGGCGCACGAGGCAGTCGTCCAGCAGAACCGAATGCTCGACGCGCGCACCTTCCTCGACGACCACGCCCGGACCGAGAATCGAGCCGCTGACCGCGCCGGAGATCTCGCAGCCGTCCGTGATCATCGAGTCGTGCACATGCGCCGAGTCCTCGATGCACGTCGGCGGTCGATTGTGCTCGCGAGTGAGGATGTGCCACTCGTTGTCGAACAAGTTGAGCCGTGGCTCCGGTAGCAGCAGCTCCATGCTGGCATCGTAGTAGCTCTGCACGGTCCCGATGTCGAGCCAGTAGCCACCGTAGCGATACGACATCACGTGCCCGCGCTCCATCATCGCAGGGATGACGTGGTGACCGAAGTCGAGATTCGGGTGCTCGCTCTGGAGCTCCTCGAGGATGCGAATGAGCGCCTTGCGCTTGAACACGTAGACGCCCATCGACGCCAGGTTGCTGTTGGCTTGCGCTGGCTTCTCGGCGAACTCGACGATGCGTCCCTGCTCGTCCGCGGTGAGGATGCCGAACTCGTGCGTCTTGTCCCATGGAACTTCGATGACACAGACGGTCACGTCGGCGTCGGTCTCGCGGTGTGCGCGCACGAGCCACTCGTAGTTCATCTTGTAGACGTGGTCACCCGAGAGGATGAGAGCGTCGTCCGTACGCGAGTCGCGGAGCACGTCCAGATTCTGCACCAGCGCGTCTGCCGTGCCGCCATACCATGCGGAGCCCTCGTGGCCGACGTACGGATGCAGGAACGCCAGGCCACCCCACTTGCGGTCCAGATCCCACGGTTTCCCCACACCGACGTGCTCGACGAGCGAGCGCGGCCGGTACTGCGTCAGCATGTGGATGCGGAAGAAGCCGGAGTAGACGCAGTTCGTGAGCGTGAAATCGATGATGCGGTACTTGCCCGCGAACGGAACCGCAGGTTTGGCGCGATGCTCCGAGAGCACGGAGAGGCGGCTTCCCTGTCCCCCCACGAGGACGAAGACGTCCGTGGTGCTCATCCTGGCTCCCCGCTTCGGACTTCGAGACTGTGTTTGACGCTCTCCGCATCGAGGTGCGAGTCGATCATGATGGGACGCACGCATTCGAAGTGCGAAGGGATCTGCGTGTCCTTGCCGATGACGGTGAGCCCCTCACGCGTCTTGACGACCACGTCGCGCTCGATCGCACGCCCCAGCTGCGCTTCTTCCGCGGACTCGCTGCCGAGCGTGGCGCCATCGCCCACCACGACACGCTTGTCGATGATGCAGCGCCGCACCTGGGCGTTGCGATAGACGCTAGCTCCCGAGAACAGGATCGAATCGCGCACGACCGCACCATCCCCGACGAGCACCCCGGGAAAGAGGATGCTGCGCTCCACGCGTCCAAAGATGCGGCAGCCGTTGGCAACGACGCTGTTGAGCACCTGGGCTGAAGAACCGAACTTGGCCGGTGGCCGCTCCTCGCTGCGCGTGTAGATGGGCCGCCGCCGATCCATCAGATAGGCGGAGGCGGCCGGCAGCAGGCTGCGGTTGGCGTTGTAGAACGAGTCCAGCTCGCCCACGTCTTCCCAGAAACCTTCGTAGATGTATGCGGCCACGTCCCCCTGGCTCACGGCGGGCATCACCACGTCGAGGACGAGATCGTGGCGCCCCTCCGAAACCACCTCGTGCAAGCGCTCCACGAGGTAGCGCGTGTCGAACAGGTAGATGGCGAGGTTGGCAAGACGCATGTCGGTTTCGGTAGGCTTCTCCTCAAAGCGCACGACGCGAGAGCCGTCGACGTCGGCCATGCCGAAGCGCCGCGAATCGGCTGCCTCCGCCGGCTTCACGGCGACGGTCAGGCGCGCGCGGTTGCGTCGGTGCTGGCGAATCATCTCGCCGTAGTTCATGCGATAGACCTGATCCCCGGACAACACCAGCGTCATGTCGGCCCCCTGCGACGTGATGATGTCCAGATTGCGATAGAGGGCCTCCGCCGTACCGCGATACCAGTGCGACTCGGTGCGACCTGCGTACGGTTGCAGCAGGGTGAGGCCGCCGTCGCGCCGATCGAGATCCCACGGCCGGCCGAGACGAACATGCTCCTGCAGGGAGCGCGGCGCGTACTGTGCGGCGACGTGGACGGATTGGATTCGCGAGTTGACACAATTGGAAAGCGTGAAGTCGATGATGCGGTAGCGGCCACCGAACGGTACGGCCGCCTTGGAGCGGTGCTTCGTGATGACACCCAGCCGGTCGCCGCGGCCTCCCGCCAGGACGAACGCTTGCACACTCGACACGATCTCCTCCGGGCGCAACGTCTGAACGGAGGTCACCCTAGGAGGATCTGCAGGAGGTGTCAACGTTGCTGCGTCAGCGGGCGACGTAGCGAATGGCGAGACGCTGCGACCAGTCGAGATCGTTCACCGGGTCGGGCACGAAGGCGTAATCGAAGTGCATGGGCCCGGCGACCAGACCGGCGCCCGCCTGGAAGGTTTCCTCCAGCATGCCGATTCGGAGGGCGAGTCGGTTCTGCATGCTGAACTCGAGCCCCAAGCTGACGTTGGCGGAGGTGGAGCCGGACCAGAACTGGTCGGCTCCCTGACGATTGTCGAAGTGCATCTCGACGTCGCTGCTGAGGACGAAAACGCCACGCAACGTCTCCGACGGCAAGGTGTACGCCAGGCCCAGACGCGGCACGGGAGAGATGGTCTCCTTGCGCCCGGTGCTCCAGGAGAGGTAGGTGCCGGTGATGTCGCGCAACGCCAGGCCGACATCGAAGTTGCGGAACACGTCGCGGCGGATGATGCCGAGGTCGAGTCCCATGCCGAAGCTGGAGAAGTCGCCGACGGATTGGCGGATGAACTTGAGGGAGCCGCCAAGATGCCAGTTCCCGGCAGGCTGCGCGTAGGTCAAGTAGATGCCGTACTCGGCGTCGTTGACGAAGCGGATCTTATCGGCGTCACGCACCTCGTCGAAGTTGAACTCGCCCGGATCGATCTCGCCGTCGTCATCGAAGTCGCTCCACAGGCTGGAATCGGGGAACTGGATGTTGTCGATCCCCAGCCGGATCAAGCCCACGCCGAGCCGTCCGTTGCGTTGCCGCACCTGGTAGATGCCGCCGAAGTAGGAGTAGTCCACCAGGTCGCCGAAACGGAACTCGTGCGACGCCATGAGCTCGTTGTGCTGCGTCGACGCCAGCCCGGCCGGGTTCCAGTAGATGCCACTGGCGTCGTTCGCGAGGGCCGTGTAGGCGTTTCCCATTCCATACGCGCGCGCACCCGCGCCGCCCTCGAGAAAGGCGCCGGCAAACTTGTCGGCCTGGGCCGGTGTCGCCACGAGGATCCCGAGCAGGATTCCGCAGCTCCAGGGGCGACGCATGTCGACCAACCTCCGCGGAGGACAGGGGTGTCAGGGAACGAAGGGCGCGCGGGCGGGCAACGTCATTATATGAACGGCTGTTGCAAACCACAAGCCTGACCGGCCGTTCCACACCCTGCCCGAACGCTCCCGAGCTTCTGCGACGGCTCCACGCGCCACTTCGAGCCTGGGCAAGGTGGCGCGCTCGCCGCGGGGTTTTCGCCCACCCATACCGGTGCCGCGCCTAAGAGAGGCCGTACTCCTTGAGCTTGCGGTACAGCGTGCGCTCGGCGATTCCGAGGCGCGCGGCGGCCAGACGCCGGTTGCCGTGGACCGCGTCGAGGGCGGCCCGGATCATCTCCCTCTCGCTCTGCCTGAGGTTCTGGACAGGGCTCTCCGCCTCCTCCGCCTCCAAGACCACAGCCGACGGCTCCTCGCGCGCGCGCAGGATGCCGAGCACCTCCTGCAGGTCGCGCCGCAACGCCAGCAGCGACTGCAGGATCACGTCGCGCTCCGCTTGGTCGTAGGAGATGTGCACGGGGACCGGAAGCTGCGGAGTCGCCTGGGGCGCGGCCACCTCCTCAGGGACATCTGCGAGCTCGAGTCGCGGCTGCTTCGCCAGCACCGCCATTCGAAAGACCACGTTGCGCAGCTCGCGCACGTTGCCGGGCCAGGAGTAACTCTGCAGTGCCTTCAGGGCGGCGTCGGAGACCTCGCGCACCCGCGTGCCGTACTGTTGCGCCGACTCCGCGAGGAAATGGTGTACGAGCTCGTGCAGGTCTTCGGGGCGCTCCGCCAGGCTGGGCATGTCGATGTGGACGACCTTCAAGCGGTAGTAGAGGTCTTCGCGGAAACCGCCTTTTCTAACCTCATCTTCGAGCCTTCGGTTCGTGGCGGCAATGAGGCGCGTGTCGACCTGGATCGGCTGGCTGCCGCCAACCAGCGTGACCTCCCCACTCTCCAGTGCGCGAAGCAGACGCACTTGCATTCCCGCTGTCATCTCTCCGACCTCGTCGAGGAAGAGTGTGCCGCCGTGGGCGCGCTCGAAGACGCCCGCCTTGCGTGCGATGGCGCCGGTGAAGGCACCCTTCTCATGGCCGAACAGCTCGCTCTCGAGAACCGACTCCGCCAACGCCCCGACGTTGATGGCGACGAACGGTTTTTTCGCGCGCGAACTGACCGTGCACAGGGCGCGCGCAACGAGCTCTTTTCCCGAGCCGCTGGGACCTGTGATCAGGACCGGAATCTCGGTGGGACCGATCTGGGCGATCGTCTCGAGCACCTCGTGGATTCGCGGGCTGCGCCCGAGAATGCCGACGCGTTCCTGCAGAAGCGAGCGTTCGAAGCGGCGGCGAACCTCGGCGAGAACCTCGCGCCGGGGCGCACCGCGATCCAGCAGCTCGACGTCGAGGCTGAGCAGCTCGGCGCGCACGCCGTCGCTGACGGCGGGCGTCAGCAGAGCGATCTCGAGCCCGGGGCGCGCACGACGAAGGCGTTGGATCAGGAGCGGCAGCTGCGGCTCGACCTCGCGCTCGACGACGAGCAAGCGGCAATCCTCGTCCGTGTCGAGCGCGCTCAAGGTGTCGCCGGGGCTCTGGACGTGGCGCACCTCGACGTCCCAGCCCGGCGGGCGCGTTTCGAACAACGACGCGAACGTGGGTGCGGTGGTGAGCGCGAGAACGTACGCGGACATGGAGACCTCGGAGAACTTCGCGCTGCGGGTTTCGGGTTGGACCGCGGAGCCGCGACCGGTGAATGCGCGAGGCTCGCTCGAAGCGCGCCGCAGGCCCGGAGAGCCACGGCGGAACCCGCCTCCTGTACGGACACGATCCCCGGCACCGACACTAGGAAATGGCGCGCCGCCAAGTCAACGCGGCGTGCGCGGGAACGCCTCGAGCACCGTGCGTGCGTCGAACGCAACGAGCGCGGCGTCGGCAGCCGGGTTGACGAGCGAGAGACGCCGTGGAGTGTGCAGCTGCAGCGACAGGAGCGCGCCCGGACCGGGCGCCAGGTCGAGGTGCGAAAGTGCCAGGAAGTCGACCCCCATCGCGTTCGCGAGTGCCAGCTCACGCTCCCGGAAGGCGCGCGCATGATGGAGGCAGAGGCAGTAGTGCAAAACGGTGCGCGGGTGCTGCAGGAGTGGCAGACGTCGCAGGCGCCTCGCCATCGACGCATCGCTCATGACGCACGGGGTGTCGATCAGGAGAACGTCGCAGAGCGCAAAACGGTCGAGTGCGCGTTCCAGCTCGCGCTCATCGGCCGCGCTCTCGACCGCAAGCGGAATCGCCGCCGCCGCCGCGGCCAACGAGGCCTGCTGGGCGGGTCGCGTCGCCAGGAGCGAGATGATGCCGACGCGTCGTCGGGCCGCACGCAGGCGCGACGCGGCTTTCAGGGTCAGGGTCGTCTTCCCAGACCCGGCCGCGCCGAGGAAGACGTGCGCGCCGCGCAGCTCGTCCCAGCGCCGCGGGGGCCAGATGTCGACCAGGGATTCGAGATGCAGCTGGGCCATGCGCTGCGAGCGCCACACCCGGGAGGGTGTGGCGCGACGGAAGGCACGCTGCAAAAGCTCCAGCTCCTCTTCGGGCAGACCCGTCAACAGCGGCGAGCCCGCGAGCGGATAGCGCCGCGTCCACAGCCGCGCGGTCGTTCGACGCTCGATCGCACGCAAACGGCCGCCGATTCCGGCGGCCCAGTGGCGCCAGGGGCGTGCCGAGCGTCGCCGGCGCGGCGTGGGCTCGGGGCTCGACTGCTCCGGGTCCAGGAGCCAGCCCGGCTCGAGGCGTGGGTCGCCGAGTGTGGTTCGCATGAAGGGATCAGCACGCCAGGCCGTGGCGGGCACAGTCTCCACCCCGTCGTCTCGTCGTGCAGAACGGGCTGCCATGTTCCTCCGCACGATCAAGCACGCGCCGCGGCGTCGAGGATCCCTTCGACGTCGATTCCGAGAGCTCGATACTCGTTCAGCTTGTTGCGCAGCGTGCGCACGCTGATGCCCAACCGTCGTGCTGCCTCGGTACGGTTGGCGCGCGTTTGCCGCAGCGTGCGCAGGATGAGCTCGCGCTCCATGCCGCTGACCGTGGTGTCCTGAGGCTCGCGGCTGCTGGCGCGCGCGTCGATCTCGAGGTCGAGGAAGAAATCGCGCGGCTCGAGGCTGTCGCCGACGCGTTTCAGAACCACGGCGCGCTCGCAGACGTTCTGCAGCTGACGCACGTTGCCCGACCACGGCCTGCGCATCAGCACCTCCATCGCCTGGGAGCTGACCTGCAGATTGGCGCGGTTGTTCTCTTCACAGAATCGCTGCACGAACCAGCGCACGAGATGGGGAATGTCCTCGAGCCTCTCGCGCAACGGTGCGATCTCGATCGGAACGACGTTGAGACGGTAGAAGAGGTCCTCGCGGAA
>CP070763.1:3241980-3248124 GCA_020349025.1 Candidatus Latescibacterota bacterium
CCGCGTCGAGCAGCAGCACGGTTACCTCCGACTCCTGTTGCAGGCGCAGAATCGTCCAGTCTGGCGTCAGCACTGGCTTCGACACAGCCGTGAACTGCGTCTCGATCGGCCTTTCAGTCGCTGCCTCGCGTGACAGTCGTTCCCGATACACCAGGTGCGGCTCGGATCCGTGGCCTCGCGAACGCTTCAGCTTCAATCCGCACACGGCGCCCGGCTGTCTCATCTTCTTGGGCCCAGGCCGCAATGAGTAGCTGAGCAGGGGGTGGAAGCCCGCAGGGAAGGGACGACGCTGTCGCAGCGTCAGACTGGGAAGTTCGTACTGCCACACCTCTCTGCCGTCATCTGCCGCCACGGAGAGATGCAGAGACGTGTCGTCACGCACGATCACCTCGACGCGACCGGGCATGCCGGTGCTCCACAGCGCCTCGAAACGACGCGCGAGGACGTCGATCGCCACCAGCCGACCTTCGATCTCCGCAAACAAGAGAGAAGCATCGTACGAAGCTGCAAAGCTCTGCAGTGCGGTCTCGTGCCAGACCCGAGCCGTGCCAGCATCGAGATCGACGCGTGAGATGACCATGAAGTCGTCGCGTGGCATCAATGCGAGAGCGCGGTTGGCCGCATCTGACAACACCAGGTGTTGCGCCGGGACGTCGAAGTGCCTCAACGTTTTGCCGTCCTGGTTCAGCACGCGTAGGCCAGCCTCTCCGAGAGCGGCAAGAACACGGTCGCGTGGCAGGAGGCGAGCATCCGTCACTGGAATGAGGCCCTCGCCTCGAACCACGTACTCATGGACTTCTTCATCGAGCCCCAAATCGATTGCGGGATGATCTGGCGGCGACAAGGCGACATCATCTGCCCCGAGTGCTGCATCGTGCGAAAGCTTGACGAGGCGGTCGAGTCGACGTCGGGTCCAACGATTGGCTCCCAGGGAACGGTCACGCAGGAGCGCGCGATAACAGGCTCGCGCCGCCACCGAGATGACGCGCGAGGCTTTCTGCGACAGAAGCTCGGTCGCGAACGCTTCGCGCAACGCCGCGGCGTCGCGAGACTCGTCCGTGAGCAATTGCTCGAGGGTTGCACGCGTCTCCTCGAATTGATCCGGCAGAAGCGACAGCTTGCGTGCCAGAGCACGCGCCCCGGAAGGCGTCCCCGAATCGAGCGCACGCTGGAGCCAATCGAGCGCCAGGCTTCGGGCCTCCTCGATGGGCCACACGGCATCCACCGCGGCCCCGTAGCGGCCCGACTCGGCCAGGCTGGCGGCCCACACCAGGCGCAGCTTGGCGGCCTGCTCGCGCTCGCCATGGTGCTCGAGAAGCGACACGGCGACCGCAAACGCGTCGGTGCGCCGCGCCACGCCGAAGGCGCGTGCCGCGTCCCCCGCCACGATCCACTGCCGGACGACGAGCCCGGGCGAGAGCTGGCGCGCTTCCGCGAGTTCGGCGGCCTCGCGGAGCATCCCATGTGTTTCCAGGTAGCGCACCGCCTCGGCGTTCGCATTGAGCAGCTCGGCAAGGACGAAAGCGGCTTGCTCGGTGCGGCCCATGTTGTCGAGGCGTCGGAACATCTGGCGATAGGCCTGCCGCAGGTGGGTGTACAGCTCGTCGCCGAAGAACAGGGAGCCTCCTCCGCTCCTGCGACCCGAGATGGTCAAATCGGAACGAGGAGCCGGCAGGCGCCACGACGGCTGGTATTCGGGTGTCTCACCCCCGAGCGGGATGGCATGTCGGAGTGACTGCTCGAGATCGCCGGACCCGAGGATGTCCAGCATGCGTCGGATGTATCCGGCTTGCCGCCAGCCGATGACGCGGCTCAACCGGCTCAAGAGCATGAAACGACTGAACAGTGAAAGCGATCGGGGCGCGTGTTGTGTGCCCGATCCCGCTGCCTCTCCTCGGCGCGAGAGACGTCGCAGGATCTTGGAGAGCGTCACAGCCAGGAGCCCCGTTCCCTCGCGCACGAAGCCGCCCGGGTCGACCCTTCTGGCGCTGGCGGGCACGGGCCCCTTCTCTAGCATCTGTCGCAGCGACATCGCTCCGGGGCTCTCGGCCGGCACCTTGTCTGCAAAGATGCGGCGTGCCTCGCGCGGTCGTTGCACGGAGAGCGGCGGTGCTGTTCTCTCCGGGTCGAGAATCGTGGTCACCGGCTGCACGCCGAGTCCGTCGAGGGAGATCCAATCGGATGCGTCGACTCGAGTCTCCTCGCTCGGGCGAAACAGATCGACGCACCCTTTGTGAAGCAGAAGCACGTCACCGATTTGGGCCCCGCATCTTCGTACATCTTCCGCCGTGGCTTCGAAGTTGGCGAGCACGTGCTCCACATCGCACAAGACCAGTCCGGGCGCGTTCCGTGTGCCCACGCGCCGCAAGGTTGGGAGCAGCAGCAGGTAGCCATCACGCCAGGTGTGCAGCGACGCCTCGGGACTCCAATTCTGCAACAGCCGCCTTCGCGTCGCCCGCTCACCCAGCAAGCGCTCGTCCACCCAGAAACCGCGCGCCTCGACGCTGCCTCTGTGGATGCGAGTGGGGGCGCGACTCAACGTTCCTCCCGCTGTTCGACAGTGACCAGCGTCTTGTGATGCACGAGCGAGAACACGTGAAGCGTGCGGTTCTCCGTCACGTAAGCCACGTTCTGTGTGTCCGGATCCACCGCGACTTGCACGATCGCCGCAGAAGAGGTGACGAAGGTCGCCGAACCCCGTCGGTGCATGAGGAACAGCACCCTGCGACCAGGGTGCAGCACCACGAGAGCACAGGTTCCGGCGTTCGACTTCGAGCCTTGAGGCATCCGAGCAGCGGAACACACGACGCCGCACACCCGGTGCTCCTCGGGTATGGGGACCTCGTCCTGCCCATCGTCGCACGCCAGCTTCCACAGCGACTGGCCGAGCTGCACCGCCACGACTCCCATGGACTTCGCCTGCCAGGAGGAGCGGCTGCCGAAAAAGACGTTGGTGCGCAGCCCCTTGTCGAGATCGAATTCCGCTCGCATTGCAGCAACTCGACCCGCTTCGTCGCTTTCGACGAGCGTTGCACGAGCTTCGCCATCGTACTGGCGCGCGTAGATCAGACTATTCTGGTTCGGCAACACCAGAAAGTCCCGAACCGAATTATCTAGCCAATGCATTCGATTTGCGCTCACATCGGCCATGAAGAGACGACCCGCGCCGTCGAGAAAATGGACTCTCGTACCGGACCGGCTCGATATGCAGCGTGGAAAACTCCCCAAACGGTCCACGGGCTGAACGAGTTGATCCAACGCCAAGGGCTGGCCCATGATCCTCGCAGTTCCTGAACGCGATCGCATCCCGAGAACACAGACCTGTTCTTCAAACATGCTCACGACTGTAAAACGTCTTCGCACGTGTTCGGCGGCAACGAGCCGATGTTTCTCGGGGAGGCTGCAGTAGCGTGTCTTTCCTGCCTGCGCTCCCGGCGAGTTCGGTATGTGGAAGGCACCCAGGCCGCCATCGAGGAGCACGGCGAGGATTCTGCGTCCGTCTCGTGAAAAACGAATATGTCGCTTCATCGACAGGGGGCGCGGGTTCGTCAGCGCCACGGAGCGGATCGGTTGCTCCAACGGGTCGCGCAGCAACCGCGCCCGCATGGAGTTTCTTCGCGGCAGATCGACTTCGAGGGTTCTCCGGCCGCGCGGCTGGCACACCGTCACATGCAGGAAGTCGCGCTCGACAGCCAGGACGTCGTCGATCTCGATCGAATTGATCCCTGCCCAAGGCGCGATTTCAGCGGCGGCGCCGATGACCCAACGATCGCATTGCGCCTCCCCCTCCGGGAGTTCCCGCCAGGCGGCAACGCGCTCCTGCGTCAAGATGCGGCTGGTTCGACCCCGGAGAAACTTCTTGATTCCTGCAGGGTCGACGCCGGCGCGCAAGGTGCACGACTCATCCTGCAGCACACCCCACAGATACTGCGCGCCGGCCGCCTCGGCACGACGCGCCAGCAGGATGAGCGCTGCCAGCTGGACGATTCGCGGAGCCCCGATCTGGTCGGGACCGCAGTTGAAAAGCGCGACGGACTTCTTGGTTCCGCTCGGCTCCCGCAGATCACGATCATAGAAGAGATGCTCGCGCATTGCGGCACGGCGGTCGAACTCGTCGGGGAGTTCGTCCGCGAGAAGCCACTCACTCGTCACCAGGCGTTCGTAGAGACCCCGTTGCCCGATCCCCTGAATACCATCCGGTTCCAGCAAGCCGCGCATTGGCTGGTCGCGCAAAGGACCGACGACGGCGTAGAGGCGATGCACCAGCGTGCCGAGAGTGAGCGCAATGTCGCGCGGAAACAGTGACAGGAGTGTCGACCAAGGTCGGAGCGCCACAGGGAGCTGCATCAGTGCTTCTCCAGCCAGTGCTTCAGAAGCTCGCGCGTGAGCACTTGGGACGCTTCGATCGGGAGCAGCATTGGGGGATTCCTGCAGACGATGACGTTGCAGCTCGAGACGCGACGGCCGATGGCACGCGCCAGCAGGTCGATGGGCACCCGAGGTTCGCTGTGGGTGGGCAGGTACAGCGTTGAAGCGTCAGGATGGCGTCCAACATAGGTGACGCCGTCGGCCCACGGTAGACGCGCGGCTTCCCCGAGCACAACGACTGCGGTCGGCCCCGCCGCGATTCGCAGCGGCGCCAGCCACTCGCCCTCCCTCGAGGAGAGATCTCGCACGAGTTGCCGCGCCGCCGAGTCGAAGGCAACGAGTCCCGCCGGCACCAAAGGCTGTGCGCGCGCTGACCAGGCGATCTCGAAGTTCATCATTGCGTCGACCGGACAATGTTCACGATCTGGTCGCGGAGGCTGCGGAGCGCGTCTGGCAGCTGATCCTCGGCGAAGCCTGCGTCGACTTCACGCAGCCACGCCTCGAACCGCAGATGCCATTCTTCGCGAAGACCCGGCTCTTCAGGAGGAGCCTGCACCACGCCCTCCATGCGTTCGACAAGTCGTTGCGCCCGTGCCGCGACACTGAGAGACGCCTCCTCGGCGGCGGCGGTGAGCGTGGCGCTCGTCGAACGACTCAACACCTCGTGTAGCACATCCTTCGCGAGCGTCTGGCTTTCACGCGTCGGGATCACATAGAGCAGTGGCCACAGATCGCCGTCGGAGGGTTGCTCGCGGCCGTCGAGTGCGGCTGCTGCCGCAATCAAGCGCTGCGATTTCACCAGGCGCCGGTCCGAGAGATGCACGCCGGCGTGGCGGAGAAGACGAATACTGTGCGCGAGACTCGTTCGTACCGCGTCGAGCCGCGCTTCCGCCGCGGCACGGGTGAGCACGTCGAGCGTCTCGAGACTGGACAAGGCCTGGATCCGGCTGCGGTCGACCTCCCAACCGCCTTCGAGCAGCGACTCGAGCATGTTGTCCGGCACCGGGTCGAGGAACACGTGGACGAGAAAGCGATCGGCGAAAGCCGTGAGCGACTCGTCTTCGGGCAAGTCGTTCGAAGCGCCGACGCACACGCGCAAGGGACACTCGATACGCGTGTGTCCTCGACGGAACGCGCGCTCGTTCAGGATTCCCAAGAGCGTGTTCAGGATTGCGGTCGAACCCAGAAAGACCTCGTCGAGGAAGGCGACATCTGCTTCGGGCAACATGCCGGTGGTCTCGGTCTCGACGCGCCCCTCACGCAGCTTCTTCAGGTCGACGGGCCCGAAGATCTCCGAAGGCTCCGTGAAGCGTCCGAGCAGGTACTCGAAGTAGGTGCCGCCGAGTGCCCGCGCGACACGACCGACGACGGCGCTCTTGGCCGTCCCGGGCGCTCCGATGACGAGCATGTGTTCGCACGCCACGGCGGCGAGCACGATGAGCTCGGCGAGACTCTCGCGCTCGACGAGGTTGCGGGTTGCCGACTTGAGCGCCTCGCGAACCGAAGACGCCGCATCCACCAAGGAAACGGTCATCCGACTTCTCCTCGACCCGGACCTTCCGATGGACTCCTCGTGGATCGCCGAAGCGTATCCACGGATGCAGCGCCTGTCAACGCACGTCACCGACGCGAGCTCGCACGCCAGCCCGCGGCTCGTTCCCACTCAGATGTGTTCTCCAGGAGTCGCACGATTCTGGTTGACGCTGCTGGCGGCCCAAGCGAGCGGCGTCGCTTCCCACTGCGTATCGCGTGCCCGGCATCGGCGCCCTGGTCGAG
>CP070763.1:3248224-3349450 GCA_020349025.1 Candidatus Latescibacterota bacterium
CGCACCGACGTCGCGGCAGTGGCTTGTCATTCCACCCAAGCACGAGCGGATGAGCGTGCGTTTCGAGGATGGACGCACGTTCACCACACGCCGCGTCGGCAGAGGAAGCGTTGCGCGGGTCACCTTCAACGGCGAGCCGCTCGAGCGCAGCTTCCTTTGGCACGACGAGGTGATCGGCGGCGGCGAGCTCGTGTTCGAGCTCGGCGAGGCAAGCGACTGGGGCGCGGCACCGAGCGCGCGCCCGGGGACGGCGAGCACGATAGAGGCGATCCTCCCCGCCCCGTGGACCGAGGCCGAGAGCGATCGCTTTCGCGGCCACCTCGATGTGCGTCTCGTGAGCGGCGTTCCCGGCGTCACGATCCGCTGGACCGATCGGCCGGACCGCGACCCCCGAGCGGGAGCGATCTACGACGGCCCGCTGCGTCTCGACTCGACCACGACGCTGCGCTTCGTCGCCATCGACGAGGCACGCACGAGCCCGGTGGTGAACGCCCGCTTCGACGCCATCGAACACGACTGGCGTGTCGACGTCAGCTCGGTGCCGAACGCGCAATACACGGCGGGCGGCCCCGACGCGCTCATCGATGGGCGTCGCGGCCCGGAGGACTGGCGCACCGGGGCGTGGCAGGGGTACCAGGCTCAGGATTTCGTCGCTGCGCTCGACTTGGGCAAGCCGACTGCGGTCGCGCGCGCCGGTGCGAGCTTTCTCCAGGACATGCGTTCGTGGATCTGGATGCCCACCGAGCTCGTCGTCGAGGTTTCCGAGGATGGTCGGAGCTTCATCGAGGCGGGTCGTGTCGCGCACGACGTGCCAGACGACGAGGAAGGTGTTTTCCTGCGCGACTTCACGATCGCACTCGATGGCCGCCCCATCCGCGCCGTGCGTTTTCGTGCAGTCAACTACGGCACGATCCCAGCGTGGCATCCCGGCGCGGGCGGCGAGGCGTTCATCTTCGTCGACGAGCTGATCGTGGAGCAACGGTAAGCCGGCCGAGACGCGAGACGGATACGATCGCGCTCCGGTGACATTGTGCAGAATACAAGTTGGGCGTGCCCCACCGCGCCTGCACGACCACAGCCTCGGACCGTCTTGGGGGAGTGTGGAGTCTCATTGCAGGCAGGCCGAGGGATCCCGAAAAAAGGTGTTGTGGAGCGCACCGAGCATCGATTTGGGTTTCGCGATCTCGCCGAGATCTTCGTAGGCGCAACCGTTCTCGGTTTTCCGATTGCGGTCACGGAGGAGGTCTGGATCATCAGCGAGGAACTGACACCGGGCCGCCAGATCTTCGTTGTGCTGCTTTCGATCCTCGTTCTTGCGTGGTTCGGCTACATGACGTTCTACAAGAACAGACTGAAACGGCACTGGCGTGAGTTTGTGCTTAGAATCGTCACCGTCTACGGCATCACGCTGTTCGATATCGGGCTGATCCTCGCGGCCGTCGACCGACTCGGTCTCGCGGCGGACCCGGTCGTCGCTCTGAAGCGAGTCATCCTCGTCGCCTTTCCCGCGAGCTTCAGCGCCACCGTCGTCGACAGCCTTCGCTAGGTCGCGCTCCATCCTCAAACCGTCGTCCGCTCAGGCCGGCCCGCTTCGACCTGGCGCGGGCTGCCTCCACCTGCCCCGGCGCGGACTGCCTCCGCCTGGCACCCCGGCTGCCCATCGCTTTGGCGTGGCGCCGGCCCATGTCGTCGATGCGAACCGCACCGCAGCCAGCTTTGGGGCTGCGCTTGAAAAAAGTTGAAAAATAACTTGACAAATGTACAGGTAGTCCTTAGTTTAGTGATCGGCACCCCGCAACTCCCGACTGACCGGCGGAGGTCCTTGTGGATCAAAGGACTACGGCGGCGATCATCCCGCATGACGCCCTTCAGACCGATCGCATTCTCGGGCGGCTCGCCCGCCTTCGCCACCAGATCACCCTCCCGCTCGCGTGCGCGGCGTCGGGCCTGGTGCGCCGACGCGGCTGGATCGAGTTCGGATATCGCAACGACCACGACTTTGCCCGCGAAGTTCTGGGCTGGTCGGCCCGAACGTTGCGCAACCTGGCAGCGCTGGACAAACCGCTGAGGGAGTTCCCCGAGCTCGTCCGCGCCGTCACAGGGGTCGACGGAAAGCCGCCGCTCGGGCGCTCCGCAGTGCTTCTGATCGCGCCTGTCGCGACGCGCCAGGACATCGAGATGTGGATCGAGCGCGCGCGCACGTGCACGGTCCGACAACTCGGCGAGTTCGTCCACGCGACACGGCGAACAGGTGATGCCGACCAGGACTCGCCCTGCGATGCCGCGAGTGCCGCATCCGGCTCCGACGACGCGGGCCCTGCCGACGTAACACCTGCCCCTGACGTTGCAGCCTCTCCCGCCGAGATGCCCGCTCGCCAGCTCGGCGAGTGCACGCCCGGATCGGACGACGAGCCGGTCATCTTCCGCATCGCGATGCCTCCCGAGATGCACATGGCTCTCGACGAAATCGAGGAGTTGCACCATGCAGCAGCCGGCTACGATGCACCGATCGTCGGTTTTCTCGAGGACATGCTCGGCGAGGTCGTGGCGAGCGGCAGATGGGCGCCTGATCCAGCTCAGACGGCACCGGGGCGATTCAAGCCCGCACGCCGCAGTGCTGGCGGGAGCAGGCCGAAGGCGTGCACGAGACAGCTTCCGCGGACACCCCAACACGCATCGACGCAGAGTCTGTCATCCGGCACGACCGAGGGGAAGCTGGCACTCCGCCTTCTCAGAGAATGCTCCTACGATCTGCGAGATCTGGCGCGCGTCACGCGTCAGCTGCGGGCAATCGACGAAGGCAACATGCGTGGGGAGGATGGAGGAGACGCGGGCGCAAATGATCCACACCGCGGCGCGCGCGATGCCCTCCTTGGCCCGAATCCAGGTCCCACGGTGCACGGCAGGATCTGGCAGCTGCGCGAGATCGTGCGCATCTTGAGCAACCTCGTCCGCTACGAGAATCAGATCGAGATTCGCATGGCCGCGCTCCTGCTCGAGCAACACGAGCGCCGAGTCTGGCGCGAGCTCGGATACCGCGGCCTTGAGGATTACGCCGAGGAGCGCTTGGCGTGGAGGAGCTCCGTGGCGCGACGTCGAGTCGACGTGGCGCGCAGCCTTCGACGATTGCCGATCGTGCGCCGGGCCTTCGAGTCGGGCCGTATCGGGCTCGAACGCACGCACTGGATCGTGCAGCAATCACGCAACGTGCAGCTGACACCGCAGAAGCAGCAGGAGTGGATCGGGCACGTTGCTCCGACCACCGTCAAGCGTCTGCGCGACGAGCAGCGGATTCTGAAGCGACAACGCCTCGAGCACCATGCGGCCGTGGCACGGGTGGTGACGCTGCGCCATGGAACGCACAGAAAGCCCGCTCCTGACGCGTTGGCCACCAGAGTCGCTGCGGCCGAGGTGACCGCCAGCCGTTTTCCTGCGCTCCCGGACGACGCAGCCTGGATGCAGTCGCTCGAGCGCGTTCCCGGGCGCACGCGAGAGCGCATTCTCGAGCTCGAAGGCAGCCTGCTCGAGCGCACTCTCGCTCGGGGTGCCATGCTCGAGACCCCCCGCGTCCTCATCGTGCCGCGCTGGCTCGCGCGCGATCTGCTCGATTGTGTTTCGACGCTGCGCGAGGGCGTGTGCAAGGAGGCGGTGACTCCTCACGCGATTGCCGACGAGGTGCGGACGTTGCTTTCGGTGCGAATTGCGGCGGCATGTTTGGAGCAGAACGAGCAGTCAAGGACATGCGTGAGGAACTCCGTCCCGCTGTGGCTGGGGCTTCTGGCCGCGCTCGAGCTGTGTGTGATGGAGTGGGACGATCCGTCCAGGAAGACCGCGAGTCGGAGGCTGCAGGCGAAGGTCACCGAGCGCGATGGCTGCCGCTGCACGCTCCCGGGTTGTACGAGCCGTCGTCATCTGGAGGTGAATCACGTGCGCGAGCTCGGCCGAGGCGGCAGCAATGCGGAGCACAACCTCCACGCCGTCTGCGCCCCGCACCACAGGCTGTGCATCCATGGAGGGCGGGCCCGCGTCCGCGGCCGAGCTCCGCTTGAGATCGTCTGGCGCATCGGGCGAGCCGAACTGGCTCAGTGGTTCCGAAACGAGAGGAGGGTTCCCGCTGACAGCGTGCACGGCTCGGCATCACTGGGGTGACGTCCGTCGCACGACCTCCGCCAGTTTGCAGGCATGCTTGGTTTTGCGTGCAATAAGCACCCCTCCAAGAGCCTCAAACGCGTCCTCCTCGGTCGCCGGAAACGCCGAGTTTCTGGACGACACGTCAAGGCCGCACCGACGGCGGGGGACCGACTCTCCATCCGGAGGAATCGCGGGGAATGGCGGCGAAGTGGGGCTCTAGTCGCGTGGCATGTCCATTGCTCGATCCAATCGAATTACGCCGAGCATTTCCGCTGACTGAACGCTGGAGGCCTCTTATGAGTAGAGGTTCTACCACGAGGAAGTTTTCAGGGACCGCGACAGGGAACGACCTGGCCTTCCTGGCTCGACACGAGTGCGCAATCGTTCTCCTGACCGAGCCGGCTGCAGGTTCGGAGTACGCGCTGCACGCGGGTCGCACGATCTTGGGTCGCGGTCCTGACGCCGACCTCGTTTTCGAAGACGATCACCTGTCGAGACAGCACGCAGCATTCGAGCTGACGAGCGAGGGCTTTCAGGTGCTCGACCTGGGAAGTACGAATGGCATCCTGGTGAACGACCAGCCGGTCGACGCCGTTCTCTTGCAGCACGGCGACCGGATTGTACTTGGGCAGCTGACCTTCCAGTACGTGGTGCAGGAACGACCTGATCAAAACGAGTTTGATCTTTCGGACAGCTGACAGACTGCGTCGATGGAGCGATACGCATGCAGTCGAGCAACACCAGGACACTCGGGAGTTTCGTCGTCGGGGAGTCTCTCGGTAGCGGCGGAATGGGCGAGCTGTTCCTAGGACATCAGCCGGCTCTCGATCGCCTCGTCGTGCTCAAAACGCTGCGCCGTGATTTCGCCTCGAACGAGGAGCTGGTCGAGCGCTTCCAGCGTGAGGCGTGTCTGGCGGCCTCGGTGCACCACCAGAACGTCGTCGCGGTCTACGACTGCTTCTCCCATCGCGGCAAGCAGTACATCGCGCTGGAGTGCGTCGATGGGCTCGACCTGCGATCGATCCTGCAGCGTGCTGGGCGACTCCCAGCGCGGGTTTCCGCCTTGATCGCACTCGAGTGCGCGCGCGGAATCGAAGCCATTCACGCCAGAGGCATGGTGCATCGGGACATCAAGCCCGCGAACATCCTCATCGGGCGGCAAGGCGAAACGAAGATTGCGGACTTCGGGATCGCTCTCGATCCGTCTGCATCGCCTCTCACGCAGACCGGCGTCGCGCTCGGCTCGCCCCCTTACATGTCACCCGAGCAGCTCCAGGGGGCGCGTGTCGATGCTCGAAGCGATGTCTTTGCTATGGGTGCGGTGCTGTACGAGCTGCTGACGGGACGCCCACCGTACAACCTGAGCGGCGATCCGGATCAAGAGACGCTGCTCGCGAGGATGAAGCGTGAGAGCTACGCCCCGCTGCGCAGGGCAACCCCAGAATCGCCGCGTTACCTGCGTGGGCTGGTGCGATCGTGTCTGCGCACGAACCCGAAGCGGCGGCTCGGCTCCGCCACCGAGCTGCGCGTCCGGCTCGAGCGCCGGCTCGGTCGCCCCACGACGACGGATGCTCGCGAGGAAATCGCGGCGTGTCTCTGGGATCTCGGTCTGTTCCAGATTCGCGACGGGGAGACCGTCATCTCGCGCGTGTCGCGACGTCGGTCCGGCTCAAGCTCGGCCAGGATCCGCTGGATCGGCGTGGGCTTCGTCGTGGCGGCGGTGCTCGCAGTCCTGGGCACGGTGGTGGTGCAGCAACGCGCCATCCTGCGAGAGCTGGCAGCGACATTCCCGCAGGAGCTGCCCGCACCTGCTGACGTCCTCGAAGCGATCGGAAGCGCAAGCGCGCAGCTCCGGAGCACGGGCGAGAACGGGGGCGAGGTCGGCGAAACGAGCGAGGACACGGCTCCTCGCGAAGAGAGCCCCGAGGCCCCGGCGGCTGCCGACAGCAGTCTTGGCTCAGCAAAGAGCCCGCCCGAGTCGGCTGCGTACCCCGATCCGGAAACATCATGAGCGCAGGCGAATGGCCCGCTCGAGAGCGCGGCATCCACGCGCCCATCCTTGACGTCGCCTGAACCCGCTGTCAGAGTCCTTCTCCAGGTTCTCACATCGTTCTTGCAGGCAACGGCGGCGCGGCCGCCTTGCCCGACGCGAGGAGAATGCAGGAATGAGCAGTGATCGCAAGGACTTGATCGCCCAGTGGGTTTACGACGCGCGTGCTGTCCTGGGGCGTTTCCACGTCTGGCTCGAAGATGTCGAGGAAACGTGGCCACGGGGCGAACCGGAGGTCACGCTGCCGTTCGTCGGCGCGTCACTCGAAAGATCTCTCATGGTTGCGACCGCAATCACCGCTTTGGGCACGCGCCTCTTTGGGCGTTTCGGCGAGGGTCGCGGCGCAGAAAAGGCCGAGGTGAACCGGGTCAAGAAGGAGGCGGACGCGATCTCCGCTTACGCCATGAGCGAGGCGCTCTGGTATCTCAGCCGCGGTCTGCCAGAGAACCACGCCATCATGGTGAGTCTCGGCGAAGGCCTGATGCCGAAGGCGGGGGAGACACCCGAGATGGGCTCGAATCCGCTCCTCGGCTTCGGTCGCGTCTACGCGCGCGCCGAGGTGGCGAAGTTCGTCGGCAGCCGCGTGCGGCGCCTGATCAACGTCGAGTCGTACAAGTGGGAGCAGTTCTGGGACGAGGTGAACCGAGCCGGCATCACGATCTGGGGCGCGGCAGTCGACACTCTCGAGAACACGTCGCGCTTCGCCAAGGGCGCCCAAACGGGACCGATGTGCGTTCTGCATCTGTTCGATCAGCCTCTGAACGTCGCGCTCCCGTACGAGGGATACATGGGCAGCCTTTGTCTACCGACGAGCGTGATCGAGGCAGCCGGCCGTCGATCGGTCCTCGCGAACTATCTCACGCCGCGTGCCAAGATCGTGGAGGCGATCCGGGATGCGTATCCGGACATCGAGGTCGAGAACATCCACGTGTGGACACTCGGTGGCGCCTCCCGCACCAAGCGCCTACATCGCCTCTGGGAGGAGTGGCGCAGCCTGGGCGTTCACGTGGTCGAAGACGGCTGGACGCTCCCGAACGGGCTCAAGTCGTTCACCGAGTCGGGGACCTACGCGCCCACGTACCTCGTGGGTGTCTCGCACGATTCCGACGGGCAGTCGCACCTCTTCCTCTGCGACGGATACGCGGCGTCGGCCGAGGCCATCCAGGCTGCCAGCCTCGACCCGATCCTCGACCAGCAGACTTCCATGTGTGTCTTCTCCTCGAACTTCGAGATCTCACACGAGCGTGAGCAGACGCTCATGCAACTCGACCCGGATGCGGAGGACTTCGCCGACGATCTGCGCAAAGTGCTCGAAAGGGAGCCCAGTGATGCCGACGTCACGGCGTATCGGCTAATCATCCAGCATGCCGCTGCCGCCGGCATGCCGCTCGACAAGCCCGCTTTCACCGTGGACGACCTCTTCCCCGAGAAGAAGTGGCGCGGGCTGGCACTGAGCGCCACGATGTCACTCGATCCCTACTCCGGCATGCCGGGCGTCGAGGATCTCGGATCGAACATCTACCGGGTTACGGTGCGCGCGGCCACGCGCACCCACATCCGAGAGGCGCGCCTCTCTTTCCGTCTGATGGAAACCCTGGAGGAGTCTCGTCGCGTCTTCTCGCCGCTCCTGGATCGCTTCTATGCCGGCGAATCGTATCGCGATCGCCCCGTGAAGATCTCCGACTCGGGCCGCATCCGCAACGAGCTGCAGACGTGGTGCTCCGAGGCGCTCGAGCACTTCGCGGAGGACGGCATGCGTGTACGGCTGGACGACGTCGAGGATGCCGTCCTCTCAGCCGAGAAGAAGAAGCTCGTGCGCGACGTCTGCAGCTGGTACAAGCAGAACCATCCGACCTGGTTCCGCTGGCTCGAGATCGTGTAGCTCGGACTGCGTCGAATCGGGCCGTTCACCGAGATTGCCCTACGGCCCCCGCGGGTGCGAGCGCGACCGATTCCGGGATGCCGGATACGTCGTAGCCACGATCGGCCAGATGTTGCCGAATGGCTGCCTGCGCTTCTGCGGCGGATGGTAGCTCCGCGGGCTCGCACGGAGCGGTGTGACCCGCAACCTCTTCCACCTCCAACTGCATCGCAACGACGTCCAACGTGTAGGAGCGATTGCAGACGATCATGGTGACGCGCCCGATCGAGTAGAAGGGTGGCGTCATGGCCGGCTCGGCCACGCGAGCCCGGCCGGGGTCGCGGTGGATCTCCCCCGTCTTGCATTTCGTGCTGAAGACCGGCCGCAGACGTTCGCGTGCGGCGATCTCGAGAAGCGAGCGGCCCGACATCCAAGCGGGAGCGGGAACACCGAGGTAATCGAGAATCGTCGGGGCGACGTCGAGATTCTGCGCGTTCGAGCGCACCCGGCCCGCGTGCGCACCATGCGGGAAGCGAAACAGGAGCGGCGTGCGTTCGCGATGCTCGAAGGCCATGCCGTGATCCGAGGACACGACCACGATCGTCTGCTCCAGTTTGCCCGACTCGCCAAGATGACGAATCACCTTCGCCAACAGCTGATCGAACTGGACGATGGCATCGTCGTAGAAGTCGAGCCCCCACTCCTGCGTCTGCACCTTTCCGCGCGAGAACCTCTGCACCTCGGGATCGAAGCGTGCGCCGTGCGTTCCCATCAGGTGGACCTGCGCAAAGAACGGCCCCTCCGACGCGTCGATGAATTGCAGCAAGCTCCGGATGCGAATCTCATCCGGGTAGTGCCGGCGCAAAGACGGGTCCCCACCCCGGTTTCGCCCCCTGCGCAGGTCGCTCGGGGCGCCCTGTACCTCAACGAAAGCGGCGGGCATCGGTGTCGAGGCGAACACGTGCAGGACCCGATCGCGCACGCGGGCCGTTACCTGCTCGACGAAGAAGTTCGTGGCGTCGCCGAGGATCGCGGCAAGCCAGGGCGACGCCTGCGCCTCGTCGCGGTTCTGGAAGGTCGACCGGTCGAAGGCATCGCGCATGTTGAGATCGAACGGATCGGCGTAGTGGCGAACGCTGATCGACACGGTCCGATACCCGAGGCGCTTCATCAGGCCGGGCAGGTGTCGGTACGAATCCTCACCCGTGAGGATGTCGGGCGGGTAGGTGACACGCGTCTCGGTGGGCAGCCGACCGGTGAGCATGGAGGTGAGCGAGCCGCATGTGTGCGCGCAGTTGGCGTAGGCGTTCTCGCACAGCAGGCTCTTCTCCGCGAGCGTCTGCATGAAGGGGGATGTCGCACGCGCGTAACCGTACGCCGAGAGATGGCGTGCGTTGATGCCGTCGCCGGAGATCAGGAGAACGTTGGGTTGCTCGCGGGGCGGCACGACGGCGGGGAAGCGTCCCTGCAATTGCTTCGACGCGCTTGACTGCGTGACCACCGCGCTCGTGCCCAGGAGCAGCAGCGACACCGCGGGCAGAAGCAGCGCGACGCGCCGCAACATGGTTCCGCGCTCCTCGGCCAGAAACCGAATCGCGCGCCAGGCGATCGAGTAGCCGACGACGAGTGCCAGGAGGAAGACACCGGCGTACACCCAGCGCAGCACGCCTTCTGTCTTGTGGATCCCAAAGCCGAGGATGGTGTTGGTGAAGTTGTCGAGCATCAAAACGAGCAGTGCCGCGAGCAGTGTGGCCGGAGCCAGTGCGGCCACGCGCAGACAGGCGCGCCAGTAGCGCGGATCCCTCCCGCTCACCGCGAACAACCCCACGATCGCCACGAATCCCAACGCGAGCCCCGCGAATGGCAGCGGCGCGAGCCATGGGATTGCGAGCTTCACGGGGAGCGTGAGGGGCGACATGAACGACGGCTTGGTCACGAAGAAGAGCCACTCGAGCGCAGCGAAGGCGTAGGAAAACAGCAGCACAGCGGGGATCAAGGCCTTCCAGAATCGCAAGATGAGCCTTCCAGACCAGCGCGGCGACGCGACGATTCGCGACCGGTCGAAACGGGACGGCCGCCGGTGGCTTCATCGAGGGCGTTGAATGTAGCACATCCAGACGCGGCCCCCAGCGGGCGGCGGGGGGCGCGGCCCAGGCGATTCTCTCGAGCGCTTGACACGTCTGGGCGAGCCGTCGCATACTTTGATCGCGGATCGAACAAAGTCCTCTCGTCCGACGCGCACCTTATATTCTTATGGTTGGGCGGCCCGCCTGCCCCCGCAATCATCGCCCGGAGGCGCGCAATGACCCGGACTCAGACCATTCAAACTGGGGCCGTTGTGACCCTGGCGTTCAGTGTCGTGGTCGGCTGCGAGAGGGACACGACCGGTCTAGAGCCGGCGCCCGGCAACACGGATCCGATCGTCTTCACGGACGACTTCGGGGATGCGGTGGACTACCAGGCCTTCCTGGGCTCGAACCTGGAGGCCGTGTCCGTCGATCCAACCAGAAAGTACCAGGGCTTCGCCTCGCTGAAGATCAGTGTGCCCGACCCGGGCGATCCCGAGGGTGGCTGGGCCGGCGGCGCCTTCACCACACGCTTTGCGCGCGAGCTGTCCGGCTACAACGCTCTGACCTTCTGGGCGCGATCGAGCATCGCCTCGACGCTCGACATCGCGGGGTTCGGGAACGACAACACCGGTTTCTCCAAGTACGAGGCGAGCTGGAGCAACATCCCGCTCACCGATGAGGAGTGGACGAAGTACGTCATTCCCATTCCCCTCCCGGAAAAGCTGGCCGCCGAGCGCGGTCTCTTCTTCCTCGCCGAGGGACCGGAAGGGAGCACGGGGCACGACGTCTGGTTCGACGACGTCATGTTCGAGACCGTCGCGACGATCTCAGACCCGCGTCCCGCCATGGCCTCGAAGACCATCAACACGTTCGCGGGCGCGACGATCGAGATCGAGGGCACCCAGGTCGTCTTCAACGTGGATGGCACCGACCAGGTCATCCAACACCTCCCCGGATACTTCGACTTCGAGTCCTCGAACGAGTCGGTCGCCACGGTCGTGGATGGGAAGATCCGGGTGCTTGATGCTGGCGTCGCAACCATCAAAGCCAAGCTCGATACACTGGACGCTCTGGGCGGTGTGACCGTGTTTGCCGTCGCTCCCCCACCGACCGCCCCCACGCCACCGACGCTTCCCGCTGCCGACGTGATCTCTCTCTTCAGCAACGCCTACCGCAACGTCACGGTCGACACCTGGTCCGCCGACTGGGACGTCGCCGACGTCACCGACTTTCAGATCGCGGGCGACGACGTGAAGGCGTACTCCAACTTCCAGTTCGCAGGCATCGAGTTCGCGTCGCAAACGATCGACGCCACGGAGATGACTCACTTCCACATCGATGTGTGGGTGCCGGACGACGGCACGGTCTTCCGAGTCAAGCTCGTCGACTTCGGCGCCAACGGTGTCTTCGGCGGGGGCGACGATAGCGAGCACGAGATTGCGTTCACAGCGAGTTCGACGCCGCCGCTCGCCAACGAGACCTGGATTGCGCTCGACATTCCGCTCGCCGACTTCACGAGGCTCATGAGCCGCGAACACCTCGCCCAGCTCATTCTCTCCGGCAACCCGAGCAAGGTGTACGTGGACAACATCTACTTCCACAAGTGACGCTTCGCGTGGAGCGGCAGGGTGGCGGGAGTCCCCGAGATGACGAACGAGACCTTTGCGAACATTGACAGCGGGCGTGGCGACGGTGCGCGCCCTCGCCCTCTCGCCGAAACCGTGCTCCGGCTGATCTGGCGCGAGAGCGAAATCTCGCGCGCCGAGATCGCCCGAAGCCATGGGATCGCGCGCTCCACGGTTTCCGAGATCGTCGGGACGCTCCTGCCGACGGGACTCGTTGCCGAGGTGGGCGTCGGGCCTTCGGGCGGTGGACGGCGTCCCATCGTCCTGCAGTTCCAGGATCACGCGTGCGTCATTCTCGGAGTGGAGATCGGTGCAACGCACCTGGCGGTTGCGCTCACCGATCTGCGCGGTCGCGTGCTCGCCTGGGAGCATCGCAACCACGCCGTGCGCTCCGACCCGGACGGAACGCGCGCGCTCCTCGTCGAGCTTTGCGACGCGTGCCTGGCGACCCGGCCTCACGGGGCGCAGCCGTTGATCGGAATCGGCGTCGCGTTCCCGAGCCCCGTCGACCCACACCACCCCGACCAGGTCTCCGACCTCGTTCTGCCGGCGTGGCAGGGTCGAACCGGGCTCGAGATCTTGCGCCAGCGGTACGGCGCTCCGCTCATGCTGGACAACGATGCCAACCTCGGTGCGCTCGCGGAGGGATGGTGGGGCGCCGGTCGCGGCGTCGACGACTTCGCCTACGTCAAGGTTGCAACGGGTGTCGGCTCGGGCCACGTCATCGGAGGCAAGATCTACCGCGGCGCAACCGGCGTTGCAGGCGAGATCGGACATCTCGCCATCGACCCGCACGGCGGCCCCTGTGTGTGTGGCCTGCGCGGATGCCTCGCGACGCTGGTCGGCGCGCCCGCGCTCGTGGCGCGCGCCCTCGCGCTGCGCTCCGAGTATCCGCAGAGCGTCCTGGCGCGGGCTGAGCCGAGTATCGAATCGATCGAGGATGCGGCGCTCGCGGGCGACGCGCTCGCTTTGCAGATCGCGCGCGAGGCAGCAGAGAACCTGGGGATCGCCGTCGCCGGCATGCTCAACTTGATGAATCCCGCCCTGGTGATTCTGGGTGGAGGCCTTGCGCGCCTCGGGGATGTGCTCCTGGAGCCGCTGCGCGAGACCGTGCGCCGACGCACACTGGTCAGCTCCGTCGCCGTCTCCGAGATCAGGACGAGCGAGCTCGGCCCGCAGTCGATCGCCGTGGGTGCCGCGACTCTGATCCTCCAGGCCGCCCTCGCCGACTCCAGCCTGTTCCATTCGGCACTCTCCAGCGTGGAGGCCCCATGACTGCATCGCTGCCCATGCGCCGCCTCGTCCTCACGCTCGTCACGATCGTCGCCGCCAGCTGTCGAGACACATCGGGCCAGGAGCGGCTGGAGTGGAAGCTCGTCTGGCAGGACGAGTTCGAGGGACCCGCCGGTCAGTCGCCCGATTCGAACCGCTGGCGCTTCGACATCGGCGAGGACTGGGGCAACGCCCAGCTCGAGTACGACACCAACCACACCGAGAACGTATCGCTCGACGGCGACGGTCACCTTGCGATCACGGCGCGCCGCGAATCGTACCGCGGGCGCGACTACACCTCGGGCCGGATCAACACGCGCGGCTTCTTCGAACAGGCTCGCGGCCGTTTCGAAGCGCGAATCCGTCTGCCCGTGGGACAGGGAATCTGGCCAGCGTTCTGGCTTCTCGGAGGCAACTTCGGCGAGGTTGGATGGCCTGCATGCGGCGAGATCGACATCATGGAGTACCGCGGCCAGGAGCCGAGCATCGTCCATGGTAGCCTCCACGGTCCCGGCTACTTCGGTGGCAGCGCCGTGACGGGCCGCTTCGCTCTCCCCGACGAGGGTTTCAACGAGGACTTCCACATCTTCGGCGTCGAGTGGGACGCCGATCGCATCACCTGGACGATCGATGAAGTGCCGTACCAGTTCATCGCCCCCCGCGACCTCCCCAGAGGCGGGCGCTGGGTGTTCGACCACCCCTTCTTCATCATTCTGAACGTCGCGGTGGGCGGGCACTTCGTGGGACCGCCCGACGCGAGCACCTCGTTCCCGCAGACCATGCTCGTCGACTGGGTCCGCGTGTATCGAGGCGAACCATGAGCGCTCGCGCCAGCCCCCGGTTTGCCGCTCTGCTTGCCGTGCCGCTGTTGGCGCTCTCCATCTCGGCGTGCGTTCGCGAGCGCCCGCGCGCCCCCCACGGGGTCCTGGTGGTGTCGCAAGAGCAGCAGGCCGCGTGGGTCCGCAACTTCAACCCGCTCAACGTCGCTGCCGATCCTCGCTGGCCCACGCTCGCCGGCGTGTACGAGCCTCTGTTCGTCTTCAACAGCATCCAAGCCGAGTACGTCCCCTGGCTGGGCCTCGAGCACGAATGGCGTGAAGAGAATCTCCTGCTCCGGGTGACGACGCGCAACGGCGTGCGCTGGTCGGACGGCCAGCCTTTCAGCGCCCGCGACGTGGCCTTCACCTTCCAGCTTCTGCGACGTCATCGGGCTCTCGACCGCCGCGGCGTCTGGGGTTTCCTCGCCGACGTCGATGCCGTCGACGATCGCACCGTCGACTTCCGCTTCCAGCGCGTCTTCATCCCCGGCTTCGACGAGGTGGCGGCACAACAGATCGTTCCCGAGCACGTGTGGAGCAAGCTGGCCGATCCGGTCGCGTTTGCCAACGAGAACCCGGTCGCCACCGGCCCCTTCACCGAAGTGCGCGTGTTCCGCAATCAGGTGTACGAGCTAGGCCGCAACCCCCACTACTGGCAGGAGGGCCTGCCACGCGTGGAGGCACTGCGTTTCCCCGCGATTCCGTCGAACGATCGCGCCAACCTGGCGCTGGTGTTCGACGAGGTCGATTGGGCCGGGAACTTCATTCCCGCGGTCGACCGCGTCTTCGTCGAGCGCGAGCCCCAGCATCATGGCTATTGGTTCCCGCTCACCGGCAGCAGCATCTTCCTCTACGCCAATACCGCCCGCGCCCCCTTCGGCGATGCTCGGGTTCGCAAGGCGCTCAGCATGGCGATCGATCGGGAGCTCGTGGTCGACGTGGCGTTGTATCGATACTCCCGTCCCGCGGATGCGACGGGGCTCAGTGACGCCTATGGCGCCTGGCACAATGCCCAGATCGGTGCGAGCGACTGGGTGCAGCACGACCTCGAGCGCGCCAACGCGCTCCTCGACGAGGCGGGGCATGCGCGCGGCGAAGATGGCGTGCGCCGCCTGCCGGATGGCACACGCTGGCGCTACGACATTCTCACCGTCTCGGGCTGGTCGGACTGGGTGCGGGCGTCGCAGGTGATCGCACGAGGGTTCCGCGCGCTCGGCATCGAGGCCTCGGTCCGGACCTTCGATTTCAGCGCCTGGTTCCAGCGCGTGCAGGAGGGAGCCTTCGACTTGAGCCTCGGCTGGTCGTTCGAAGGGCCGACGCCGTACCTGTTCTACCGTTGGCTCATGTCTTCGGCGACGGTCAAGCCGATCGGGGAAGCGTCGACCGGGAACTGGCACCGCTACGGCAGCGCCGCGGCCGATTCCGCCCTGGTCGCATTCGAGCGCGAGGCGGATCCGGAGGCACAGCGGGCACTGAGCGACGCGCTGCAGCGTCTCTTCGCGCAGGAGGCCCCCGCGATCCCGCTCTATCCGAACCCGTCCTGGGCGGAGTACAACACGAGCCGCTTCGAAGGTTTCCCCTCGGCAACGCATCCGTACGCCGATCCTTCGCCCAACAAGTTCGATCGAGGCGAGACGCTCCTGGTTCTCACGAGGCTCAAACCGCGATAGGAGGCCAGGTTGCGCTTCGTTCTGCGTCGACTCGGTTTCTATCTCGTCGCGGCGTGGGCAGCGCTGACGCTGAACTTCTTTCTGCCGCGACTCATGCCGGGGGATCCCGCCTCGGCCTTGTTCGCGCGCTTCGCAGGCCGGGTGAGTCCGGAGGCGCTGCAAGCGCTGCGTGAGACCTTCGGACTCACCGATGCATCGATCTTCAGCCAGTACGTCACCTACCTGCGTCACGTTCTCACCGGCGAGTTCGGCATCTCGGTGGCGTACTTTCCGACTCCGGTCTCGACCGTGATCGGCACCGGTCTGTTCTGGACCATCTTCCTGGCGGGGAGCGCGGTGCTGGTGAGCTTCACGCTGGGCACGCTCCTGGGCATCCTTGCAGCGTGGCGGCGCCGTGGCTGGGTGGACACGTGGCTGCCTTCGACCTTCGTGTTCCTGGGGGCCTTCCCCTACTTCTGGCTCGCCATGGTGGCGCTCTACGTCTTCGGCTTCCTGCTGGGTTGGTTTCCACTCGGGCACGCCTACGGGGACGACCTTGCGCCCGGATTCAACCTCACCTTCCTGACCGACGTCGCCCGCCATGCGGCGTTGCCGATCGCGACGGTGGTGATCGCGACGCTCGGCGGGTGGCTGCTCACGATGCGCAACACGATGATCGGCGTGCTCGGTTCCGACTACGTCAACCTGGCGCGCGCCAAGGGGCTCACGCCCTCGCGCGTCGTGCTGCGCTACGCCGCGCGCAATGCCTTGCTTCCGAGCGTCACCGGCTTCGGCATGGCGCTCGGCTACGTTCTCGGCGGCTCGCTCCTGACCGAGATCGTCTTCTCCTATCCCGGCCAGGGGTACCTGCTCGTGCAGGCGGTTCGCAATCAGGACTATCCGCTCATGCAGGGGATCTTTCTCGTCATCACGTTGGCGGTCCTCGGCGCCAACTGGCTCGTGGATCTCGTCTACGTGTGGCTCGATCCGCGCACCCGGGAGGCGTCGTGAGCTCCACCCCGAGCACGGCAGTCACCGGTTTCGCCGCCTGGTGGCAGGCCATTCGTCGTGACCGCAAGGCCACGATCGGTGCCATCATTCTCGCTGTCTTCCTTCTCGTCGCTGGCGTCGGACCGTGGCTCGTCGGCGACCCGGACGCGCTCGTGGGGATTCCGCTGCAACCGCCGTCGACGTCGCACTGGCTCGGCACGACCGGCCAGGGGCAGGACGTCCTGGCGCAGCTCGTGGCGGGAACGCGCGTGTCGCTCGCGATCGGCTTCGGCGTGGGGCTGACGGTCGTGCTGGTCGGAGCTCTCGTCGGCGTCACCGCCGGTTACCTGGGCGGCCGCGTCGATGCGCTGCTGTCGCTGCTCTTCAACGTCTTCCTGGTCATTCCGGGGCTGCCGCTCGCCATCGTCATCGCCGCCTACCTTCCCTCCGGACCGCTGACCTTGGGCTTCGTGCTGGTGGTGACCGGTTGGGCCTGGAATGCGCGTGTCGTGCGCGCACAGACGTTGGCGCAACGCAAACGCGACTTCGTGGCGGCAGCGGTCGTCGCCGGCGAGTCGAGCTTCCGTATCGTGACGCGCGAGATCCTCCCGACGATGACCTCGCTCCTCCTGGCGCAGGTCATCGGCAGCACGGTCTACGCCATCGGCGCGCAGGTGGGGCTCGAGTTCCTGGGCCTGGGCGACGTGTCGACCATCACCTGGGGGACCAACCTCTACTGGGCGCAGAACGACTCGGCGCTTCTCACCGGAGCCTGGTGGACCTTCGCACCCACAGGGTTGTGCGTGGCACTGGTGGGATTCGGCCTCACCATGTTGAACTCCGGCTTCGACGAGATCACCAATCCGCGGCTCCAGCTGGAGCGCGCCTGGCGCGCGCACCTGCGGCTGCGAGGAGAGGAGCCGACGCGCTCGACCCCGGTGGTGATGGACGTTGGATGAGCCGCTGCTCTCGATTCGCGACCTCTGTGTCGACTACGTCTCCGAAGCGGGGTGCGTGCGCGCCGTCGACCATGTGACGCTCGATGTGAGCCGCGCTGAGATCGTCGGGGTTGCTGGCGAGTCGGGGAGCGGCAAGAGCACGCTGGCACAGGCGCTCCTGCGCATCCTGCCGCCGCCAGCAATCATTTCAGGAGGCGAGGCGCGCTTCGAGGGACGGGACATTCTCACGCTTTCGGAGACGGAGCTGCGCGAGCTGCGTTGGCGGCGCATCTCCATGGTGTTCCAGAGCGCCATGGACTCGCTCAACCCGGTGATCAGCATTGGCGAGCAGATCGTCGACACGCTTGTCGCCCATGGCGCCGCAACGCGCCAGGAAGCGCGATCGCGCGCCGCCGAGCTTCTCGAAATGGTCGGCATTCCGGCGCCGCGCGTGGACGCCTACGCGCACCAGCTTTCGGGCGGCATGCGCCAGCGCGTGGGCATTGCGCTGGCGTTGGCGTTGGAGCCCGCACTCGTGATTCTCGATGAGCCGACCACAGCGCTCGACGTCATCGTCGAGCGCGAGATCCTGCAGCAGATCCGGGGGTTGCAGGAGAAGCTCGGCTTTGCCGTTTTGTTCATCACGCACGACCTCGCACGCATGCTGCAGTTCTCCGATCGCGTCGCCGTCTTCTACGCCGCCCAGCTCGTCGAGCTGGCACCGGCGGCGGAGCTGAGACGCGCTCCGCGGCATCCGTACACCGAGGGGCTGTTGCGCGCCTTCCCATCGGTGCAGAGCGACGCCGATGAGCCCGAGAGCATCCCGGGCGCGCCCCCCAGTCTCCTCAGCCCGCCTGCCGCGTGCCGCTTCCACCCGCGCTGCGATCGCGTCCAGGCGATCTGCCGCGAGCGCCAACCGGACCTGATCCAGCTCGGCCCACGCCGCGCTGCCGCCTGCCACCTGGCAGAGTAGGCATGACCTACAAGGAAATGTGCAGGTAGGTGCGAAACTCCCATTCGCTCCCGTTCGGCCCCGGGACGCTCGGATCACACAGCAACGTGGTCGGGTCGGGTTCCCCGGCCGGACAGTAGCGGGGCGAGAAGCGATCGAGCGAGCGCCAGGTCCCGCGCACTCCGATGCGCGTCTGCGGGAAGCCGAACCAGCGCGGCCTGCCGAGCGTGTACGACAGGTCTCCCATGAGCTGGACCGGAAACGTCAGGTTGAAGTCGCGATGGTAGTCGTACGGTCCCCAGTCGTTGAACTTGGCGTGGGCGGCGAAGGCCACCGAGCTCCAGGCGAGCCGGGCATCGCCACCGAAGCGGTTGATGCGTCGCGGGTCCTCGCCGTTCGGCTCACCCGTGCCGGTGTAGAAGTGTCCGATCAGACGGCGACCGTTGCGCAGTGAGGAGACCACGCGCACGCGCGCTTCCCACAGGTCGCGTGGCGGAGGCGCGCCCGGGAACGGGAAGGCGGTACCGTCGGCGAGGAATCCGATGGCGGCGTCTTGGGTCGTTGGAAAGTGGCGGAAGGTGAAACCGATGCTTGCCGCGACCGGCGCGTCCTCGCGCGTATCGTTGTCCCAGGCCCACATCCACGTCGCGGGCGTGGGATCGTAGTTCAGGAGAATCTCCGCACCCATCATCTCGCGGTTGGCGCGCACAGCGAAGGGATCGTCGATCACGTTGCGCGGCCGCCCCGGTGGTGGAACGTCGCCGGGAATCGGCCCCACGAGCGGCTTCTGCCACAGGACGTTGGGCGCGAATTGGAACTTGCCCTGGTTGAGAGCCAGACCGGACATCAGATTGACACCGTTGCCGAGACCCGTGTCCTTGAGGGTCCAGCCGGTGAAGGTGATCGTCGACGTAGGACCACCATCCGCAACGATCCCGGCATAGGCTCCCTGCGCGTACCAGTGGAAGCGACCGCGCTCGAGCGTCAGCTTCGCCTTGGCGCCGAACGTATCGGTGTCGCGCACGCGGTCGAGAAGGATGTCGTAGCCATCTTCCGTCTCCTCGGTGATCTGGAACGTCTGCCCGATCTTGCTCTCACCGGCCCAGATGCCGCCCACCTCGAGACGAGCCCCACCCTGGCCGAGGCCCACATGGAGCGTCGCCCTCTTGGTGCGGGGGACCGGGATCACGGACGAGGTCGCCGCCGTCGTCCTCTGCGCGAACTCATCCTGGTAGATGCCTGTGGCATCGAAGGGGCCGAAGCGACGCCGATACTTCACGATGTACTGCGGGTTGGCTCCCCAGTACAGCTCCGGGCCAAAGGCGAGCTTCAATCCGTCGAGCCACTTCTTGCCACTCAGCTCCACGCCCAGCGACCCGTCGGCGTTGTAGATGTCGATGTTCTCGCCGTAGTAGGCGTCGCGATACAGGCCGAAGAAATCCCCTTCGTAGCCCCAGTGCGTGTGGCCTTCACGGTAGAAACCGTCCAGCCGGAACCAGCGATCGTCCCACGAAACGGTGGAGCGGTACACCTTCACTCGTTCGAGCCCCTGGAGTTGAAGTGGGCGGTCGCCATCCACCACGATCGTCTCTACGATGCCGCGGTTCTCGTAGAAGATCTCGTCGATCGGGTTGAGCGGCACATGGCCGAGAATGTTGAGCGACAGCGTGCCGGTCACGTTGTCGCTGGGCTTCACCTCGAAGTCGGCGAAGAAGGACTGCAGATGGTCGAAGCCCAGGAATGACGGAAGCACCGTGCGTGGCGCTTCTGCAGGGGGCGTGCTGATGCGCGTGCCGCCGGTGTAGAAGGTCTCGAACTCGAGCCGCAGACCCGACACGCGCACGCGCGCCAGGGCGCCGGCGACGTCGGAGGCGCGATCGGCCCGCGCTTCGAGCGCCGCGAGCGCCGGCTCGATCGCTGCAAAGTGAGCCTGAATCGCGGCGACGTCCGTGCCGGGAGCGTACGGGGCCAGCTTCCACGCCTGCCGCAACGCGTAGTACGCTGCTCGCGGATAGAGCTCGTAGAAGCCGTAGTGGTCGGGGCGGCCTTTGGCGCAGATCCCCCACCACTCCTCGTTCATGTTGTTGTCGCCCTCGACGTAGTCTTCCGGATAGGCGGCGTTGGGCCACGAAGCGTTGGTATCGTGAATGTCGAGCCGACTCTCCTGGCCGAACTTCCACCAGCCGTCGACCCACTGGAAGACGAAGCCGCCGATGGCGTTGCCCACGCGACCCTTGCCGCTCGATTGCTCGTAGATTTCCCGCCATTGACCAATCAGGTAGCGCGCCTGCGTCGTCTGGTCCTCGCGCATCTCCTTGGCGTTGAAGGCATCCGCTCCGAACTCCGTGTACATGACGGGGACGCCGAGCGTGTCGCGCACCCGCTGGTAGAGATCGCGCGCCGAAATGCCCCGATACACGTTCGTTCCGAGCACGTCGAGCGAGCGGCACTCCTGCGCAATGATCTCGAGGTACTGCAGATCGCCGTTGGCGATCGCCACGGGGCGGCCGCGATCGCGTGTCTTGATCGCGGCCGTGACCTCTTCGAAGAGGCTGTAGAGGTGACGCGCACGCGCTGCGTCGCGCTCACCCTCCGGAAGCGCCTCGATCTCGAAGGAGCTCCACGTGAGCCCGTAGTTGTTCTCGTTGCCGAGGAGCCACATCAGAACACCGGGCGTGCCACGGAATTGGTCCACGACCCCGACGATTTCCGCCTTGACCGCTTCACGCAGGCGGGGGTTTGAGTAGTCGACCGACGGGATCCACACTCCATCGAGCGTGTAGCCGTAACGCGCCATGGGATGATTGACGACCGTGTAGATGCCGTAGCGCTCGTAGATGTGCTGGACCCAGCGCGGAGTGATGCCGACGTAGACGCGGATGGCGTTGACCCCCATGCCCTTGAGAAGCGGCATCTCGCGCGCGAGCACGGCTTCGATGAAGTCGTCCGGCTGCTTCCACAGATCGTAGAGATAGTTCTCTCCGATCGGGAAGTAGTCCCAGTTCATGCCGAAGACCATGAAGTCCTCTCCATCCACCTGCAGCCTCGAGCCCAACGCGTCTGACACGACGCGGACGCTGGGCGGAGCTGCTGCGTCGACCTGCGCCGAGGCGGCCGATCCGCACGTCCACACGGCGGTCGCAGCGCAGGCAGCCCACAAACCGCGACGGGAGCGGCTTCCTGTTCGGATCCAGCTCAACGGAGCCTCCTTACGGTGGTGCTGCGCGCGTCGCCGTCCATCCCGCTCGCAGCGACGACGTCGCGGTACCAGAATGCACTCTGCTTGGCGATCCGCCGTTGCGTGGCGAAGTCGACCCAGTAGAGGCCAAAGCGTTTGGTGTAGCCATGCGCCCATTCGAAGTTGTCGAGGAGCGACCAGACGAAGTAGCCCTGAAGCGGCACGCCCGCGCTGATGGCTCGGTGCGCCGCTGCGAGGTGAGCGTGCAGGTAATCGATGCGACGCACGTCGCTGATCTCTCCGGAGGTGTCGATTTCGTCGCGGAAGGCGGCGCCGTTCTCGGTGATGTAGATCTTGGCGGGCCGGTACTCGCGCTCGAGGCGCACGAGAAGTTCGTAGAGCCCCTGCGGGAAGACCTCCCAACCCATTTCGGTGAGCTCCTCTTGCGGAACGACGCGCTCGACCACAGGCTCGCCATCCGCGCCGGCACGCACGACGACGCGGCTGTAGTAATTGACGCCGAGGAAATCGAGTGGTGTCGCGATGGCCTGCAGATCGCCGGCGCGCACGAACGGCAGATCGTGCCCTTCGAGATCGCCGCGTCGGACGCGATCGGCGACCGCATCCTCCGGATAGGAGCCGCGGAAGAGAGGATCGAGGTACCAGCGATTGAAGGAGCCGTCGAAGTGCCGCGCCGCATCGCGGTCCGCCTCGCGTGGCGAAGCGGGCCAGGCGGGCGCCAGGTTGAGTGTGATGCCGACCTCGGCGTCGGTAGCGGTGGCGTCGGCGCGCAGCGCCTCGACAGCCCACGCGTGTGACAAGAGAAGATGGTGCGCGGCACGCAACGCCTCACCGGCGTCACGGTGCCCGGGCGCGTGCTCCCCCATCTCGTGCCCGAGGCTGGCGGCACACCACGGCTCGTTGTGCGTGATCCAATGGCCGACGCGATCACCCAGCCGCCGGGCGACCGCAGTCGCATAGTCGGCAAAGGCGGTCGCCGTGTCGCGCGTGCTCCACCCGCCTCGGTCCTGGAGCGGCTGCGGCAGGTCCCAGTGATAGAGCGTCACGAACGGGCGGATGCCGTTGTCGAGGAGCGCGTCGACGAGCGCATCGTAGAAGTCGAGTCCGGTGTCGCTCACGCGACCGCGCCCCGCCGGCATGATGCGGGGCCAGGCAACCGAGAAACGATAGGCGCCGACACCGAGCCACTGCAGCAGGTCGACGTCCTCGCGCCAGCGGTGGTAGTGGTCACACGCGACGCTTGCGTCGGAGCCATCGGAGATGCGTCCGGGTGTCGCGGCGAAGCGATCCCAGATCGATTCGCCACGCCCGTTTTCTGCGAAGCCTCCCTCGATCTGGTGCGCCGAGGTCGCGGTGCCCCAGAGAAACCCACGCGGGAAGGTGTGTCTCGACATGCTCAGCTCCCGAGCTCTCCAGGGCCCTGCGGGTAGAGGTGGCAGCGGACGCGGCGACCGTCGACGAGACGCGGCGCCGGATCGGTCGTGGCGCATGCGTCGAGAACATCGGGGCAGCGAGCGGCAAACGGACAACCTTGAGTCGCTTCGCCGCCGGCGGGGGCGGGCCGGGTCTCGCTTGGCTGCACCTCTCGCGCGTCGGCGATGGCTGCCACGAGAGCGCGTGTGTACGGGTGCGCCGGAGCGCCGACCACCGCAGCGCTCCTGCCCTCCTCGACGATGCGTCCGCGAAAAAGGACCAGAATCCGCTCGGCCAGATAACGCGCCGACGCGAGGTCGTGCGTGATGAGGAGAATCGCGAGCTTGCGCTCGCGTTTCAGTTGCACGAGGAGCTTCAAGATTCCCATGCGAATCGAGACGTCGAGCATCGAGGTCGGCTCGTCGGCCACGAGCACATCCGGATCGACAGCGAGTGCCCGAGCGATCGCCACGCGTTGCCGTTGCCCGCCCGAAAGCTCGTAGGGACGCCGGTCCACGAACTCCGCGGCCGGCTCGAGACCGACCGTCTGCAAAAGCGCCAGCGCCCGGCGTCTGACCTCGGCGGAGTCGGCCCGACCGTGGCGCAGGAGCGGCCGGATCAAGTGGTAGCCGACAGTGTGGGCCGGATTGAGAGAACCGAACGGGTCCTGGAACACCATCTGGACGCGCCTGCGGTAGCCGAGCGACGCGCGACGTGGCTCGCGCGCCAGGACATCCTCGCCGTCCAGACGGATCGCGCCCGAATCGGGGGCCTCGAGCCGCAACAGAAGCCTGGCCACGGTGCTCTTGCCGCTCCCCGATTCCCCCACGAGGGCGACCGCCTCCCCCCGATCGATCTGGAACGACACGTCCCGGGCCGCCACGACGCTTCCCGCCTTGGCGAGTAAGCCGCTGGAGGAAAAAGACTTGTGGATCCCAGAGAGCTCGAGAAGAGAAACGCGCGAGGATTTGACGTCGGCCTGCACGAAGGACTCCGCCGTGTGGAAAGGACTTTGTTCGCCCAGCGAACATAGTGTATGATACGGGCAGGCCTGTCAAGGCGCTGCCGGCGCCGCAAAGCGTCGGCAGCCCCAGAGCAAACATCCGATCTGCCCGGCGGCTGCGCAAGGGGCGCGACGCAGGGCGAGCCTTGCTACCCGGTTCCAACAAACCACATGGCGTCGACGTTGCGAGAGACCCCTCATGCTTGAAGAGGTAGTTCGCCGCGCGAGGAGGGTCATGATGAAGCGCCTTCTCTCTGGTATCTCTCTCGGACTGGTGTTGGTCGCCGCTTCGGCCATCGGCTTCCAGTCGTTTGCTGCAACAAACTTGCTGACGAACCCCGGCTTCGAGGATGGAGGCGGCTCCTACAACGGTTGGACCACATTCGGAAGCGGTCCACAGATCTCCGATGCCAGCACGGACAACATCTTTCGCTCGGGGGCGGCTGCCGCGAAGATCTTCGGCGAGTTCACGGACTGTCCGGACAACCCGCAGTTCGACGACGGCGGTTTCCTGCAGAGTTTCACGCCGACGCCAGGAATGATCTACGAGCTGAGCGGTTACGCCTACGTGTCGAGCGCGGATCCGATTCCCGGCACCGACGCGTGCGCGGGCAATCGTCTGATTGCGAAGATCGCGTTCTTCAACGCCGGCGGCTTCGAGGTTGCCGTCAACGAGGTCGTCATCGGCGATTGGAGCACTCCGCTCGACGAGTGGAACGCGTTCAGCGTGTCGCTCCCAGCCCCGGCAAACGCCCAGAGCGTCGAGGCGCTCTTCCTCTTCCTGCAGCCGGGCTGCGACACGGGTGCCGTGTTCGTGGACGACACCTTCTTCTGCGAGCTGACTCCGACATCGGAGCCGAATCTCCTGGCCAACCCGAGCTTCGATTCGGGCCTGAGCGGCTGGACCACCTTCGGCAACGTGTTGTCCGACACCCGGACTTTCGCCTATCGCACGCCGCCGGGCGGCGCCAAGCTGTTCGGCCCCTTCGCGAACCCGGGCGATGCCTCCGGGATGTTCCAATCCTTCACGGCCGCGCCGGGGTCGGTTTGGCGACTCGACGTGTTCGCGATGCACACGTGCCTCGGGAACCCGCCCGACCGCACGCAGGGTGACAACTTCGCCCTCGCCCGCATCGTCTTCCGTGACGCGACAAACGCCGAGATCCCCGGTGACGACGTGTTGATCGTGGACGACAGGGCACCTTTGGGTCGCTGGACCGAGTACGGCGTCATCGCTACCGCTCCGACCGGCACGGTCGTCGCCGAGGCGTTCATTCTCTACATTCAGCCTGATTCGACCGAGGGCGGGGCGGTGCTCATCGACGACGTCGGCTTCCGGCAGCTGGACGCGACGGACGTCGCGCTCGCGCCTGCCGCACTCGACCTGCGACAGAACGTGCCGAACCCCTTCAACCCGGCGACTCGAATCGACTTCGTGCTGGCGCAGCGCGAGGCCGTGGACATCAGCGTGTACGACGTCGCGGGTCGACGCATCGCGACGCTCTTGCAGGCGGAGCTCGATCCCGGGCCGCATCACGTGATCTGGAACGGCAGGATGGCGAACGGAATGGCGGCGGCGGCCGGCACCTATCGCTACGTCTTGAGAACATCGACGGCTCGGTTGTCGAGAAGCATGGTCCTGCTCAAATGAAGGTGGACCGGCGCGTGTGGCTCCGCTCCTTCCGCATGGCCTGCGCCCTTCTGCTCGCTGGCTCGACAGTCGTCGGCTGCGGCGGTGGGGCGCGCGTCTTTCCGCGCCAGGACCCGCTTGTGAAGCGGGCGTTCCACCCCTTCGACGGCGAGCGCTGGATCGGCAACGGTGTCGCGTACGGACCGCACCGGGACGGCCAGTTCCCGGGCGGACCCGAGCCGAGCAAAGCGGAGGTGCGGCAGGACCTCGAGCTGATCGCGGGGCACTGGAGCCTGCTTCGACTCTACGGTGCCGTGGGGCCGACCGAGACGATCCTCGAAGTCATTCGCGAAGATCAGCTCGACCTGAAGGTGATGCTCGGCATCTGGATCGACGTCGAGGAGCGCCGCAGCGAAACGGGAGAGCTCCTCGAGTCGTTTCCGGAGGCGCAAGCAGCCAATCGACGCGAGATCGAGGCGGCGGCTCGCCTCGCAGCCACCTATCCGGACATCGTTCTCTGGGTGAGCGTGGGGAACGAGACCCAGGTCTTCTGGTCGGCCCACCGGATTCCCCCCGACCTCCTGATCCGTTGCGTGCGCGAGGTGCGCGCACGAACCGTGGTGCCGGTCACCGTCGCCGACGACTTCAACTTCTGGAACAAGCCCGACAGCCGTGCCGTCGCGCGCGAGATCGATTTCATCGTCACGCACATGCACCCGTTGTGGAACGGTGTCCTGCTCGACGATGCCGTCGACTGGACGCGCCGCGTGCTTGCGGACGTGCAGGCCGTGCACCCGGAGCACACGATCGTCCTCGGCGAGACAGGGTGGGCAACGCAAAAGCACGACGTGGGAGAGCAGGCGACGTTGATGCGCGGCCAGCCGGGCGAGGAGGAGCAGAAGATCTACTACGACGCGATCAGCGCCTGGATCGAACGCGAGCGCATCGTCTCTTTCTTCTTCGAAGCCTTCGACGAGAACTGGAAGGGTGGAGAGCATCCGAACGAGGTGGAGAAGCACTGGGGTCTGTTTCGGGCTGACCGCACACCAAAGAAGGCGATGAGCGATGGCACGTGATCGACTCCCCATGGCGTCCGACGTGCCGGCAAAGCGGCACAGCGCGTCCCACGCCGCGGTAGCCACCGGCGCCTTCACGTCGCTCGACGGCGAGGAGTACTACCGCATCTCCGATTACGACCGCATGCCCGCCTTCTTGATGAGCCTGGCCAGCGACACCGATCTGTGGATGTTCATCACTTCCGGAGGCGGGCTGACGGCCGGCAGAGTGGACGCGGAAGGCAGCCTGTTCGCGTACGAGACGGTCGACAAGCTGCATGACGCCCACCATCACACCGGACCGCTCACGTTGTTCCGGGTGCGGCGCGACCGCGGCTCCAAGATCGTCTGGCAACCCTTCGCGCCACGATCGGCAGAGGCGGCACGTCTCGCGCGCAACCTGTACAAGAACAGAATCGGGAACCGTATCGTGTTCGAGGAGGTTCACCACGATCTAGAGCTCGCGTTCCGCTGCCGCTGGTCGGCGAGCGACGAATTCGGTTTCGTGCGCACCGCAACGCTCGTGAACCATGGAGCCGAAGCGGTCTCGGTGTCGATGCTCGATGGCCTGCGCAACGTCCTGCCGTACGGCGCGCCTCTCGCGCTCTACCAGCACGCGAGCAACCTGGTCGACGCCTACAAACAGAGCGAGTGCGATCCGGAAACAGGACTGGGGATCTTCGCCCTGAGCGCGAGGATCGTCGACCGAGCGGAGGCTGCGGAGGAGTTGCGCGCAAACATCGTCTGGTGTCACGGTCTCCCTCGCTGCGACGTCACCCTCTCCAGCGACGCGCTCGAGGCCTTTCGTCGCAACGAGCCGTTCGCGCCCGCAACCCTCCTGACCGGGCGCCGCGGCAGCTACCTCGTCACCTCCTCCTTCGAGCTCGAGCCTCGAGGACAGGCGAAATGGCATCTCCTCGCCGATGTCGGCCGCAGCCACGTCCAGGTCGCAGCACTGCGCGCTCGTCTTGGCAGCCAGAGCGATCTCGACACGGAAATCGAGACCAGCCTCGCAGAGGCCAGCGAGAATCTGACGCGCAACGTGGCGAGCGCCGACGGTCTGCAGCTCACCGCACGTCCCGAGGAAGATGCACATCACTTCACGAACGTTCTCTTCAACAACATGCGCGGGGGCGTCTTCGCCAAGGGCTACGCGTTCCCGACTGCGGATTTTGTGGATTTCCTGCGCAGGCGTCAACGGCAGGTGGCGAAGCGGCACGCTTCGTGGCTTGCGACCCTGCCCAGCGAGATCTCGCGCTCCGACTTGCAGACGACCGCTGCGAGCACGGGCGACACCGACCTGGAGCGCCTCGCCTACGAGTACCTGCCGCTCTACTTCGGACGTCGCCACGGCGATCCGAGTCGCCCGTGGAACCGCTTCTCCATTCGGGTCACCAACCCGGATGGCAGTCGGGCTCTACGATACGAGGGCAACTGGCGTGACATCTTCCAGAATTGGGAAGCCTTGAGCTTGAGCTTCCCCGACTTTCTTCCGAGCATCATCGCCAAGTTCGTCAACGCCTCGACCGTCGATGGCTTCAACCCGTATCGCATCACGCGCGATGGCTTCGACTGGGAGGTGTTCGATCCGAAGGCGCCCTGGAGCTACATCGGCTACTGGGGTGACCATCAGATCATCTACCTTCTGAAGTTCCTCGAGGCGCTGCCGCGTTTCGCCCCCGGTGCGCTCGAGCAGCTGCTGGTGCGCGAGATCTTCTCCTACGCCGACGTGCCGTACCGTCTGAAGCCGTACGGCGAGATCCTCGAGGACTCGCGTTCGACCATCGTCTACGACACCGACCTTGCCGAGCGCATCGAGGCTCGAGTCCGGGCCATCGGGACGGACGGCAAGCTCGTTCCAGATCGAGATGGATCGGTGTATCACGTCACCTTGCTCGAGAAGATGCTGGTGTCCGCCCTCTGCAAGCTCTCGAACCTCGTCCCCGACGCCGGGATCTGGATGAACACGCAACGGCCGGAGTGGAACGATGCCAACAACGCGCTCGTCGGCAACGGCATCTCCGTCGTCACCCTGTGCTCCCTGCGCCGCTACCTGCTGTTCCTGAAGCAGCAAGTGGACGCGCTCGGCGAGGCAACGACCTCGGTCTCGACCGAGGTCGTCGAGTGGATGAGACGGCTGAGCTCGATTCTGGGCGAGCAGCGTTCGCGCCACGCGCGGCAAGCGGTGTGCGAGCGGGAGCGCAAGCAGCTGCTCGACGCCTTGGGGCATGCGTTTTCCGAGTATCGCACGCAGGTGTACGCGCGAGGATTCTCCGGAAAGCAGGAGCTTGCCATGCCGGAAGTGGCGGCGCTCTGCCGTGTGGCGCTGGAGCACCTCGACGACGCGATCCGTGCCAACCGTCGGCGCGACAAGCTCTACCACTCCTACAACCTCCTCGAGGTCTCGTCGGACCGGAGAAGCCTCGCCGTCGGCCGACTGCGCGAGATGCTCGAGGGTCAGGTGGCCGCTTTGAGCTCCGGGCTGGTCGAGCCGGCGCAGGCAGTCGAGCTCCTCGAAAGCCTCTTCGAAAGCAGGTTGTACCGGCGGGATCAACGCAGCTTCCTGCTCTATCCAGAGAGAAGACTGCTCGGCTTCCTGGAGAGGAACGTCATTCCGCAACAGCGGGTCGCTGAGGTGCAGCTGGTGCAGGAGCTGCTCGACTCACGCGAGGTTTCGCTTCTGGCGCGGGACGCCTTCGGTGTGTGCCGCTTCCACGGCGACTTCAGCAACGCGCGCGACGTGGCCGCAGCCCTGGACCGCCTGGCGGCGAACCAGCGCTGGACGCAGTCGGTGGCCCGGGATCGGCAGGCGATCCTCGAGCTCTTCGAGGAGGTCTTCGACCACGCGTCCTACACCGGCCGCTCGGGCAGCATGTACGCGTTCGAGGGGCTGGGCTGCATCTACTGGCACATGGTGTCGAAGCTCCTCGTCGCAGTGCAGGAGATCACTCTCCGGGCGGCCGGCACAGGAGAACCGGAGCCTGTCGTCAGGGACTTGATGGCGCTCTACTACCGCATCCGCGCCGGGCTCGGCTCCGCGAAGACGGCCGCCGAGTACGGCGCCTTCCCCACGGACCCGTACTCGCACACTCCGGCTCACGCGGGTGCGCAGCAGCCCGGCATGACGGGACAAGTCAAGGAGGAGATCCTGACGCGATTCGGCGAGCTGGGGATCCAGGTGCAGGATGGGCGCGTACGCTTCCGCCCCGTTCTCCTGCGGCGGAGCGAGTTCCGTCGTCAAGCGGGCACGTATCGCTTCTACGACCTCACGGGCCGCGCCCGCTCGATCGACGTCCCGGAGCAGGGGCTGGCGTTCAGCTTCTGCCAGGTGCCGGTTCTGTACCAGCTGAGTCGTGACGCATCGGTTCGCGTCAGCCGCAGCGATGGCACCGCGTTCGTTCGCCGTGGCGACGAGCTGGACGCGGCGCACAGTCGCGCGCTGTTCCGACGAGACGGCCGCATCGAACGCATCGAAGTCGCAGTGCCCGAAGGCTCGCTCATTTGACCAGGACCATGCGCCTCCACAAGCGCTCCTGGGCGATGCGCAGCGTGTAGTAGTAGACGCCGCCCGCAACCGGGTCTCCGCGCTCGTCCACTCCATTCCACTCGACACGCTGCGGTCCGGCCGACAGCCACTCCCGGAGCAGCGTCTTGACCCGCCGGCCCGCCACGTCGTGCACGACGAGTTCGGCAAACCCCTCCTCGGGCAGCTCGAACTCGATCACGGTGCGTGGATTGAACGGGTTGGGGAAGTTCTGGCGCAGGACGGCGGCACGATCGGGCCACCGCGGCACGTCGGTCGGCGTGGCCGCGTAGCCGAAACTCTGGTCGCTGGCGTTCTCGTCACACGCAAGCGTCAGAGCGAACTGGCCGGCGCTCGCGATTCCATCCGGATCGAAGGTCGGCACGATCCCCTCGGGCAACGTGGCTGCGTCGACTCTCACCTCGTAGAGAGCTCCGAGCAGCTCCGCAACGCTGTACTCCCCGTTGCCGGCGGTCGACGCGCTCGCCACGACCGAACCGAGGGCCACGTCGTAGAGCTCGAGCGTGACGCCGTTGATGCCGGGTTCCGCAGCATCTTGTACGCCGTCCCCGTCGACGTCGTCCCAGACCCGCCCCGCGACCGAGCTCGTCTGACGCGTGAAGGCCCAGCGGTCGGTGCGGAACGTCACGTCGGAACCGCTCGTGCTGATGACCGCGATGACGACGTTGATCAGCTCTCCATTGCCACCCGCAGCCACCGGAAACGGATCGAGGATCCCGTTGCCACCGAAATGGAACGAGTTGTCATCGACGAAGCTCGCCAGCGGAATGGAGAGACGTTGCCAGCCGCCACCGCTGATGGCATGCGGTCCCGCGGCGCTCACGAGGCAGTCGAACTGGAACTCGTCGTCCGCCCCGTCGGGAGTGCCGGGGATCGTGCCGTCGCCGTCGTCGTCCTCCTGCAGGTTGATCTCCAGCGTGTACTCCTGGCCCGGGTCGGGATGGATCCAGAGCGTGAAGTGCGTCAGGTCGGTCAGGTCGAGCGGACGCGTGCGACCAAAGCCACCAAAGAAGCCGGGCCTCCCGCCCGAGCCCCAGCCGCTCTGAAGCGAGGCGCGGCATCCATCGATGGGGGGCAGATCGACCTCGTTGGCGCCGATGCCTCCGCCCCCGACACTGCCGCTGAACTCGAACCAGCCGTTGCCAAACGGGTTGGCGTGATCCATGCCGTCGAACTCCACGATGCAGGCACTGAAGTCCTCCTGCTGGTAGACGCGCACGTAGTCGACCACCATCTGCTGCGGAAACTGTGTGGACGCATCGGGCGGTCCGGGGAGATTGCCGCCCACGGCGACGTTCAACAGCAGGTGGAAACGCTGGTCGAACGGAGCCGGGTACGGCCCGCCGTCGCTGAACCAATCCGTCTGCGTGGCGTAGAGGTTGCCATCCACGTACCAGCGCATCTCGCACGGATCCCACTCGAGGGCGAACTCGTGGAAGTCGTCGTTGAAGGTACCTGCGCCGAGCGTGAAGCTGTTGGACGAAGATTGATTCGCCGGAAACGTGCCACCAAAGTGGATGGTCCCGAAGACCCGGTCGGGTTGCTGACCGAGACACTCCATGATGTCGATTTCGCCGCTGGCAGCCCAGGTGCCGTAGACCTCATCGGTGGGCAACATCCAGAACGCCGGCCAGAGCCCGCGGCCGATCGGCATCTTGGCTCGCATCTCGAATCGCCCGTAGGTCCAATCCCCCAGGGTCTTGGTGCGAATCCGGGCCGACGTGTAGTCGTAGCCGCCAAACGTCTCCTCGAGCGCAGTGATCGTGAGAAACCCATCCGCAACCGTGGCATTCTCGGCGCGGTAGTACTGCAGCTCGTTGTTGCCCCAACCGCAGAGCTGCGGACAGCCGTCCCCCACCTGCGCGTCCCACTTGGCGGGATCGAGCTGCGTGCCTTCGAACTCCTCTTCCCACACCAGCTGATACGACTGTCCCCAGACTGGACATGCGAAGAGAAGCGCCAGGAGCGTCCCCAACCATAGACGCGGACGCAGGAATACGCCCGACGCCGCAACCCGGTGCGCGTCACCGAGGGCGTGAGAAGATCGCGACAACACTCACTCCTCCAGGTGGCTTCGGAGCATCCAGGCGGTTTTCTCGTGCACTTGCATGCGGCGCACGCCCAGATCCACCGAGACGTCGTCCCCGTTCTTCTCGGCGACTGCGATGAGCTCCTTGGCCGACGCGGCGACCTTGAGCTGGTCGTCGACGAGCTCGCGAACCATGTCCAGGGCTTTCGTGCCGGGTTTGCCATCCCGCACCGAGGTGATCTCACCGAACTCGGCGTAGGAACCGGGCGCGTGCTGCCCGATGGCGCGAATGCGCTCGGCGATCTCGTCGACCGCCAACGCCAGCTCGGTGTACTGGGTCTCGAACATCGTGTGGAGCGTGTTGAACATCGGACCCGTGACGTTCCAGTGGAAATTGTGCGTCTTGAGATAGAGGGTGTAGCTGTCCGCCAACAGCTTGGCTGCCGCCACCGCGACTTCCCGGCTCCGCGCGTTGCTCATGTCGTTCTGCCCTTCCGATTCGAAAGTTGGATCTCGTCTCCTCCTACTCGATGATAGGCGGCCGCGGAGGCGGGGTCACCCCCTCGAGCGACCCTCGAGGCGTGGTGCGCTGAGCTACGGTGCTTGCTGGAGCGCGATCAGGCGGGCGCGCGCCTCGGCGACGATCGGCAAGGGCAGATCGGCTTGACCCCAGTGCAGGAGGAACTTCTCGTAGTTGCCGCGGGCCGCCTCGACATCGCCGACCTGATCCTCGAGCCGCGCGAGCTGGTAGCGAATCCGGATGGTCGTCGCCGGCCGCACGAAAACCCGGCGACGCGCGCGCTCGAGAATGTTGCGGTAGGCGGCAATCGCATCCAGCGTCTCGCCCGCCGCCTCTTCGACGCGGGCCTGCAGCTCGGGTCGGGCGTCGAAGGGCAGGTACTCGGGTGGCAGCTCGGCGACCTGGAGCAGCTTCTGCCGCGCCGGCTCGATTCGACCCGCAGCCAGATCCAGCTCGGCACGCACCAGATCGACCCACCCTGAGGCGGCCGGGTTGCGCACCTGGTTGGCCGCTTGCACCAGATCGTTCAGCGCGTCCTTCGCCTCCGCGTCACGTCCCGCCTCACACAGGATGCGCGCGCGCCAGAGGTAGAGACGGAAGAAGAGCGGGTCGGCAGCGGCCGCATCGCGCAGCGCTTCCAGCGCCGCGTCGGTTTCTCCAGCCAGCCAGCGGATTTCGGCGCGGTTGACGTGCGCGCCAGCGGCGAGCGCCTCCAGGCGGCCCGTCGCCATGTGTGCCGCACCGAGGCGCAAGTCCTCGAGTCCCTTGCGGATCTGGCCGCGGGCGATCTGCATGCCGCCGCGCGTCGCCCGCCGCAACCCCTGCTCGCCGCCTCCCTCCACGTTCATTGCCAGATGCCGTTGCAGATCGGCGTTGGCGCTCTCGTAGGCGCGTTCGAGCTGCCCGTCGAGCAGATACATGTAGTTGAGACGCAGGGCGATGTGATCGCGCCCGCGGAGCAGCTCGTCCTCGCCGATCGCGATGGCCTCCTTCAGACGCCCCTCGGCGACCAGGAGCGTGGCCTGCGTTTCGCGCACGGCCGAATCGGCTGGGTTCTCCTCCTTGTAGCGTGCCAGCAAGCGCTGCGCGCTGTCGAGATCGTCCGCCACCAGGTAGGCGTCGAAGAGATGGAAGAACACGACCTTGAACGTCGGGTCGAGCTCGAGCGCCCTCTCGAAGAGCGCGCGCGAACGTCGAATGTCGCGATAGCGACTCTCGTGCGTCAGGATCTCGCCCAGCGTGTAGTAGGGATCGGGCATGTCGGGCGACTCGTCGAGGAAGGCGACGAGCTTGTCGTGCGCCGCGTCGATCTCCCCTTCGGAGTACAAAAGATAGGTCTCGAACACCGTCTTCCAGCGCGGCGCCAGGCGATCGATATGTGCGAGGCCGCGCCGCAACCCCGTGGCCGCATCCTCCTCACGCCCCGCCCAGTTTTCGGCGATGGCGCGCTTGTAATATGCCATCGCGAACGTCGAATCCTCGCGAATCGCCTGACCGAACTGCTGGATGGCATCGACGAACTGCATCTGATGCAGCGCAATCTCTCCCGCCGCAAACTTGCGATACGCTGCCGGTGACGCGGTGAGCGCATCGGCCAGGTCGAACGCCTGCTCCGGTCTGGGAGCCTCCTTGCCGAGGAGCTGCCGCACATCGTCGGCGATGGCGCCCGCCACCATGAAGAGGTCGTCGATCGAAGTCGCCGTTTGCTGATGCGATCCCAGCGTCTGACCGCTCTGCACGTCGACGAGCTCGGTGGTCATGAGCATGCGCTCCCCCACCTGGCCCACCTGGCCAACCAGCATGAGCGTTGCACCCGCCTGCTGCGCCGTTTCGGCCGCGGTCGCGGCGTCGAACGCGGCGGCGGCGCTGCCCGCCACCTGACGCCGCGCCGACAGCACCTTCGGCATCGACACCACGGAGAGGCCGCCGCTTTCGGCGAGGTCGGTCGTGATCAGCCCCATCAACATGCGCCCCAGGTGATCGGAGTCTTTGGGATCGTTCAGGTTCTCGAAGCCGACGACGGCGATGGAGGCTTCCTGTGCGACCGGCGTCGTTGCCACGGTGCCCGTCGCATCGTCGCGTCGCAACCACCATGCCCCGACCGCGATGAGCGCCGCGAGCACGACGAGTGGCCCGACGATCCGGGCCCGCGACCGTTGGCGTGGCACGGCCCCGGACACCACGGTCGTGGGTGCGGTCGCCTGGCCGCTGTCGAGATCGCGTTGCAGGTTGCGCAGATCGATGGCCAGCTCGTCCGCCCTCTGGTAGCGGCGCTCCGGGTCCTTCTCGAGCGTCTTGCGCACGACGCGCTCGGCATCGGCGGGGATGTCCAGGTTCAATGCCGACAGCGCCGGCGGATCCTGGTGAATGATGCCGTGCAGCGTCTCGACGCGGCTGTCGCCGCGGAAGGGACGTTTGCCGCTCGCACATTCGTAGAGCATCACGCCCAGGGAGAAGATGTCGCTGCGGTGGTCGACGGAATCACCGCGTGCCTGCTCGGGCGACATGTACGCTGCGGTGCCGAACACCTGGCCGGCGCGCGTCAGCTCGCCGCTGACGGTGTTCATGCGGGTGTGCACGCCGCGATCGGACTCCTCGGGCAGAGCCTCCAGATCGAGGAGCTTCGCCAGGCCGAAGTCGAGAATCTTCACCTGACGATCGGACGTGAGCAGGACGTTGTCCGGCTTGAGGTCGCGGTGCACGACGCCCCCAGCATGCGCGCGGGCCACGCCCTCGGCGATGGCGATCGCGACGCGCAACCAGTCGCGCATGGGAAACGAGCCCTGCTCGAGGCGCTCGCGCAGCGTCTGCCCCTCGACGTACTCCATGGCGAGGAAGGGGGTCCCCTCGTGCTCTCCCACCTCGAAGATGACGGCGATGTTGGGATGCTGGAGGGCGGCTGTGGCCTGCGCCTCACGCTGGAAGCGCAGCCGTCGCTCCGGGTCCGCGGTCAAGTGTGCGGGCAGCACCTTGAGCGCGACGTAGCGGTTGAGCTTGGTGTCGAGCGCCTTGTAGACGATCCCCATTCCACCTTCGCCGAGCTTGTCGACGATACGGTAGTGCGCGATCGTCTGGGCCGGATCGGGGCTCAGTGCAGACCTCCAGAACGAAGCATGTCCAACGGGAACGTGGCGTCCTGGCGGAATCGTACGCTGCCGGGCGGACGCGGCGCAACGGATCCGGTGGGGGCGCGACGGCTCAGGCCAGGCGCGTGCCCTCGACCGACGCACGCCGGGTCGGTGCTCGCTGCGCCTCGGCATCGTGGAACCAGGTCGCCGTACGCAGGCAGATCCTCACGAGCAGCAGCATCAAGGGGACCTCGATCAGAACGCCCACGACGGTCGCGAGCGACGCACCCGAGGAGAGCCCGAAGAGCATGACCGACGTCGCGATCGCCACCTCGAAGTGGTTGGACGCCCCGATGAGGGCGGAGGGTGCGGCATCACGGTAGGAGAGCTTCAGGAGACGCGCCAGCCCATAGGTCAGGGCGAAAATGAGGAGCGTCTGCACAGTCAGCGGGATTGCGATCCACAAGATCGTCAACGGATTCGAGAGGATGACCTCCCCCTTGAAGGAGAAAAGGAGCACGAGCGTGACGAGAAGCGCGCTGATCGTGACGGGCGTCAGGAGGTGGAGGAACCTGTCGTTGAACCACGCTTCACCCTTTGCGGCGATCACCCATCGACGTGAGACGTAGCCGGCCACGAGCGGGAGTGCGACGTAGACGGCGATCGAGAGCAGGAGCGCCTGCCATGGCACCGGGAGCCGCCCCACGCCGAGCAGGAAGCCTCCGAGCGGTCCGTAAAGTGCCAGCATGGTGAGCGAGTTGATCGCCACCATGACGAGCGTGTGGCCATCGTTGCCGCGCGCGAGGAAACCCCAAACCAGAACCATCGCGGTGCATGGTGCAATCCCGAGCAGGATGCAGCCGGCCAGATAGCTGCGCCACAACGGCACCTCGAGCATCTTGGTGCCGTCCACCAGGACCACGGTGCCCTCACCATGGGTGGCGCCGACGTCCAGGTCGAGCCCGAGCGGCAGCTTGACGAAGTCGACCGCATCCGGGCCGATGAGCGTGTGGAACAGCGTACCGAGAAAGAAGAGACAGATCGCGTACATCGTGAAAGGCTTGATCAACCAGTTGACGCAAAGCGTGAGCAGAACGGGCTTGACGTTGGTGCTCGCCTTCACGACCTCGGCGAAGTCGATCTTCACCATGATCGGGTACATCATGAAGAAGAGGCACACCGCGATCGGGATGGAAACGATCGGTGCCCCTCCGACCTTGAGGACGAGGCCGTCCAGCAGGTGCGCCACGCCTGGAGCCAGCTTCCCGAGCGCGATCCCGGCGCCGATACACGCGAGCACCCAAACGGAGAGGTACTTCTCGAAGAAGCCCAGGCCTTGCGGCTGTTTCGTGATGCAAGCCTCGGCTGGCACGTCGCATTCCCTCCGTCGGGCATCCGGACAACCGGACAATGGTGCAACTCCGGGGCCCGGGTCAACGGCGGCTCCAGGTGCGGTTCATAGCCAGCACTGCGTCGCGCCCGCCCACCCGTTTGACGCCTCGGCGCCGGACGCCCTACACTTTGAGTGCCCTCGATTGGAGCCCGACTGCGTGTCCTTTCCCAAGCGAATCATCCTCTCCGTTGTCATCGCTCTTCTGCTCCTCGGTTGCGGCGACGATCCGGTGGAGCCGCCGAACGACCCGGATACGATCGAGAGCGAAGCGCAACTGATCGAGGCGCTGGCAAGCGCGTATCGGTCACAGGATCTCCCGCTTTTCGAGTCCTTGTTCGCCAACGATGTCGGCGCCGTGTACTCCTTCACGCGCGTGCAGGGTGACTCGGTGGAGGTTCTATGGGACTCCGACGAGGAAACGAGAATCCACGCCAGGATGTTCGAGCCGCAGGGCATCGCTCCCCCGGAACCACCTCTTGCCGACGCGTTGTGGATCGAGGCGGTCCAGATCACGCTGACGCGGCTCGAGGATTTCTCGGAACGGCAGGACCTCTATCGAAGTGACAGCAATCCAGAGGGGCTCGATCCGGAGCGCTGGAGAGCCTCGGAGGCACGCTACACCACAGACGTCGCAATCGCCGCTCGCCGCACCCAATTCAGAGTCGAAGGCGAGTCGGCTCGCTTCCTCGTCATCCGGGACCTGGCGAAAAACGCCGGCGAGACGCAGCGATTTCTCATCCTCGGCTGGGAAGAGGAGTGCAGCTCCTTGGGCGGGAACGAGTGCTGGAGCGAGGTCAAGAGACTTTACCGGTCGACGGAATCGGGACACGACGCCGCACCCGCATCCCCCAGGTGATTCGCACCTCGTCACCGCTCCTCCCAACCGAGTTCTCACTGCACGCATGACGGGTGTCGGAATCCGTTCCATCCAGTTTCGATCGTCGCGCTCCTTTGTTGTCACGCACCTCGTGCTTCGCAATTACGATGCGTGTGCGGCGGAGTCTGCGCCCAAGTCGTGAAGCAAGGACATTCCTTGTCGTCGGCGTCGACTGGCTGTAGTCTCTAGTAGATTCTTCAACATTTCGTGTCGAGACGACGGGGCAGAGTCGCATCCATCCGACCCGAGGCCAGATCGGAAGTCGATCTCGGAAACGATCGGAACCCGGATTCCCGGAGCGTCGTCTCAGTCGAGGGGGAATACTTCATGAGGGCAATCTTCAAGCTTTGCGTCGTGATGCTGCTCGTGACACCGATCGCGGTTTTCGCGCAGTCCGATCCCACGAACTTCCCGCTCACACCGATCTGTGACGTGAAGGTGGACGAGGATGGTGACTGCATCACGGATGCGATTGACGACACCGTATGCGTTCGCGGCCTCGTTCTGGCCTGGAAGCAGTTCGGCACCCGCGGTCCCGGCGCGATCTACGACCCCGAGAGCGGATGCTGCCTCAGCATCTTCGACATCACCAGCGCTCCGGATCTGCAGACTGGCCAGTTTGTCGAAGTCTGCGGTTGGGTGGGGAACTTCGCCGGCCTCGCAGAGATCACCGACAAACGGGGCAGCGGTGATGAGGACCCGGTCGTGACGGTCCTGGACTCGGTCCCGGCTCCGGTTCCCTGCACGCCGGTCAACGGTGAGGATCTGCAAGACTTCAATCCTCTGGCCGAGGAACTGGAAAGCCACCTGGTGGAAGTGTGCGGCCAGTTCGTCGACAGTGGCATCTTCGATATCACCGGCTCGGGAAACAACTACGACTTCGTTGCCGCCGATGGCAACACGATCGAGATCCGAGTCGACCGAGATACGGACATCGACGGCTCGCCGATTCCCGTCGGCAACGTCACCGTGAAAGGCGTCTTGGGCCAGTTCAACGGCTTCTCGGACGAGTGCGTCGGCTATCAGGTTCTGCCGCGCTCGTTCGACGACTTCCTGCCGCCGACGTGCGAGGTAGAGCTCGACCTGAAGCCGACGTCGTGCCCGAACCCGCTCAACCCGCGTTCGAACGGGGTGTACCCGGCCGCCATCCTCGGCTCGGAACTGCTGGACGTCACAACGATCGACGTCTCGACTCTCGAGCTCGCCGGTGTAGCGCCGATCCGCACCCACGTCCATGACGCGAGCGGTCCGTGGATGCCTCCCAACCTGCTGATGAATGCAGGCTTCGAGTCTCCCGACGCCTCGGGGGGCGACGTGTACGGCACGGCCGACTGGTTCGGCTTCAACGACCACTTCACGACGGCTGTGGTGTCGCGCTCCGGAAGCCAGGCTCTGAAGATCTTTGGACCGTTCTTCCCCGGCGGCGGTGCCGGCGCGGGCCAGAACGTGGGCGCTGCCAGTGAGGGTGACGTGTTCAGGGCCAGTGCCTGGGCTCTGAACTGGAGCGGCGATCCGATCGATCCCAGCAACTTTGCGGTCGTGAAGATCGAGTTCCTCGACGCGGGCAACGCCGTCATCGGCTTCGCCGAGAGCCCGCAGATCACGTCCGCCTTGCCGCTCGATACCTGGACGGAATTCAGCGTCGAGGCCACAGCACCGATGGGCACGGCGTCCGTGCAGCTCATTCTGGTCCACGTACAGCTGGAACCGATCACCGGCGGCTCCGTGTTCTTCGATGATGCCTACATGGCGCTGATGATGGACAAGCCGGAGTGTGCGTGCATCGAGGCGGGCCCGGATGGCTTCGACGACCTGACGTTGAAGTTCCGGAACCAGGATCTGGTTGCAGCACTCGGCCCCCTTTCGGGCGGCGACGAGATCCCGCTGACGATCACCGGCAGGTACCTGGATGGAACGGCCTTCTCCGGTACCGACTGCGTCATCGTACGCTACAACGGCGGGGTTCCGGGAGATCGAGGAGATTTCAGCTTCGCGATCTCGCGTGATGGCTTGCAGAAGACCGCACAGATCGCGTACACGCTGCCGCAGGACACACACGTCACGCTCGGCGTGTACAACGTGGCCGGCCGGCTCGTCGATCGTATCGTCAGCGGTCCGCAAAGCGCGGGGAGCTACGATCTGGTCTGGAGCACGACCGGGCATGCGAGTGGCTTGTATCTCTTCAAGCTGGAGACGCGTGACTTCGTCGAGACACGCAAGGTTATGCTTCTGAACTAGACCGCGCATCGGCGCGACGCTCGAGCCCGGCTGCCGGACCACCACAGGTCCGGCGCCGGGCTTCTTCGATCACAGCTGTTGATTCCGCGGCATGCGCTCGGGACAGCGGGCGCTCGCACGCCCGTGAGGGTCAGAGCTCCTGGAGACGCTTCAGCGCCTCTTCCTGGCTGTCGTACATCTGAATCACAGAGCCGAAGCAACGCGAGATGACCAGCTTGAGACGGGGGCGGGGAGCACAGAGGATGAAATGACCTTGGCGTTCGCGGACAGCCGTCTGCGTTTTCACCAGAACACCGAGCGCCATGCTGCTCATGATTCGTGCCTCGGCCAGGTTCAACAACGTCTTCCGCTGACCTTCCTGCACGATGAGCCTCGTCAGGGCGGAATCGAGCTCGTCGGTCTCACCGCCGCCAACGAATTGGCCGCCGGCGGTCACCACGGCCACATCCCCGACGTGCTCGATCTGGACGCCCAAGGCTCCTCCCGCGCCGCGGCGCTCGTCGCGGCTTCTCCAATGATCGTATACCGCACGCCTCGAAGGGAGTCCAGATCGACGTGGCGCGCACGGCCGTGGTCGCCAAAGCACAAACCGCCCAGAACGCCGCACAAAGAGAAAAGCCCGCTCACGAATGGGCGGGCCTTTTTCTTCACTGGGATGACGGTCTCGAGCCTACCAACGCTCCCTGCGGCCGCCGCCGCCACCACCACGCCGCCGATCCTGTGCTTCGTTGACGTTGAGTGGCCGTCCACCCATGTCCTGCCCATTCAGAGCTTCCATCGCAGCTTGGGCCCCGGCGTCATCCATCTCGACGAATCCGAAACCCCGAGGACGTCCCGTCTCGCGATCGTTGATGAGTGCCACCGAGTGTACGGTTCCGTGCTTCTCGAACAACTCCGCCACCGAATCTTCTGTGGCGCTGAATGGCAGATTGCCAACGTACAGCTTCTTCACTTTGACTTCTCTCCTGAAACCGGCCCGGCCGGTCGGTCGAAAGCGCTCACAAGCCGCCGGCCCGTCCGGGAAGGCTTCGACGCTTTGGTCACAATCCCCGCAGCAGTTGACACGCACACTCGATCGACGTGGGATCTTCTTGTGGCCGCCACATGCGGGGCCACAGACTACCGCGTTTGGCGGCTCATTGTCAGCACTCAAATCTCGCCGCTCGTGGCGCCACCGACTTCGAGCGCTGTCTGGGCGGGACGGCGTAATCGATTGATATGATACCATTTCGATTCAGCGGGGACGTCGAATCGGTCTCAGGGGTTCTCAATGCTTCTCAGTGCATCCGCACCGCGTCTGCTCCTGGCGGCGGGACTCCTCGCCAGCGTCCCCCGAGAGGCGGCAACAGAGGCGTTGCCCACCGGACAATTCGTCGAAGGGATCACCTGCCGGAGCGACACGACCCAGACCTACACGCTCTATCTTCCCTCCAGCTACCAACCGGAACGCGAGTGGCCCGCGCTTCTCGTTTTCGACCCACGGGGACGCTCACTCCGCGCCGCGACGCTCTTTCGTGACGCGGCGGAGAGCTACGGGTGGATCGTGGTGAGCTCGAACGACACGCGCAGCGATGGTCCCTGCGAGCCGAACGCACGGGCCCTGCGTGCATTGTGGCCCGAGGTGCACGAACGCTACGCGGTCGATGCCGAGCGCATCTACGCTGCCGGCTTCTCGGGCGGCGTGCTGGTCGCCTGGGACCTCGCCCAGTTCGCCAAGCCGCCGAGCCTGGCGGGGATCATCGGTGCTGGCGGACGTCCCGCGCCCGAGATCCCGGTCGAAACGATCGCGTTCGCCCATTTCGGAACGGCGGGACATCTCGACTTCAACGACGCGGCCATGAAGGAGCTCGACGCGATCGTGGAGAAACGCGCGGCGCCGCGAGCCCGACGCGAAGCTCCTCGAGGCGTTCTTCCGCAGCAGCCTCAAGCGGACCGTTGCCCTGGAGGCGGCGGGAGAGAAGCTCGATGCGCTGCGCTGCTACGAGACGATCGAGCAGGCCTGGGGCGGCCTCATGGAGATCGCTCCCGTGCCGGAGAGACTCTCCGCGCTGCGTGACGACGCAAGCGTGCGCAGGCAGCGACAAGAGGAGCGCCGGGCGGAACGCTTCGAGACCGAGACGATGGAGCAGCTTCTGCAGCCGCTGCGCGAGCTCGAGGAGGGACGACCTGCAGGCTCGTGGCAGCAGTATGTCGAGGAGTTGGGGATTCCTGACCTGCAGAAGCGCAGCGCTGCAGGCGGTGACGCCGGTCACGCGGCGCAGCGTGTCCTCGAGTGGATCTTCGCTCGCACGTCGTTCTACATGATGCGGCAACACTTCGCGCTCGAGCGCTTCGCCGCGGCCGCAACCGTCTTGAGGATCGCCGCCGAGATCCGTCCCGAGGCAGCGCGCGTCTGGTACGACCTGGCGTGTGCGCGTGCCAGAAGCGGAGAGGAGCGGGCGCCGTCGAGGCGCTCGTTCGCGCCATCGACAGCGGCTTCGACGATCTCGCCGGCCTCGAGGACGATCCCGACCTCGACGCAATTCGCTCGGCACCTGGCTACGAGAAGGCGCTGGCGCGCCTGCGCTCGCCCTGAGACTTCCCACCATCAAGAAGCCGCGGATCGATCAACCCCTTCGGTCCTCTGAAGGCCATGCGTTTCGGTTGACCCATGCTCGCCGTCAATTGAGAATCGGACCGGGCGCATTTCCGATGCGTGTGCTCTGAATGCACCCAGGCTGGAGGAAACCATGCAGGAGGAGCCCGCGAGCGCGGCGTCCCGGTCGGCCGCGCTTCGCCGCCTGGCGCTGCTCTCGTTGGCGTTGGGCGCGTTCGGGTGTGGCCCCTCGGTCAAGGGCCTGCGCCACGACCCGAGCTTCGACTACGCAAGCATGAGCGCCGACCAGATCGGTGTGGGCGGCGTCACGTCGCTCGTGCATGAAACGGACGACGTGGATGCCCTGCGCAGTCAACTTGCGAGCATGCTGCGGTTGCAGATGCTCGATGCGCAGGGTGCGGTCGAAGTGACCCCGACCGGCGTCTTCCGCAGCACTCTCGGGGGTGACGCGTACGGCGCACTCCTGGACGAGTACCGCCTCAACGGACAGATCGACCGAGCGACGCTCGCAGTCTGGGACTCCAGCTTCGGCGGCGCCTGCCGATACGTCGTCTTCGCGCGCATCGAAGACGACATCGTCAAGGAGAGCAGCAGTAGCGGTGAAGAGCACGACGCGGGAGTCCAGTACGCCGTCACCAAGCTCAGCACGACGCGCACGCTGACCGTCGCCTTCTCCATCTACGACCTCCACATGACGAAGTCGGTGTGGAGCGCGCACCTCACCGACGGTCGCGCGAACACGAACAAGTATCGCGGCGCCCCGGTTCCGACCTCGAAAGAGGCGAGCGGCGACAAGAAGGAGAAGAAGGAGGAGAAGAGCACGGTCGAGGAGATCGTCGTGGCCGTCGTCGAGATGCTGACCGCAGAGGAGATGGTGTATCCGGAACCACCGACGTTGACCGAGGTGGCGGAGCGCGTGTTCCGTGGATTCGCCAAGAACCTGCCCGAAGCGCCGAAGAAGTAGCTGCGACGCCACGATCCAGGAGCATCCTGCGGGACCCCCGGGGGGGGTGAATCGATGCAATTGGAAACGGGTCGGCTGCGGCTTGTAGTGGTCGCGGCCCTGGTTGCCCTCCCCACCTGCTCGGGCGAGGAAGAAGAGCCCGCGCCGGAGGTTCTTCTCGCGCCCGGCATCGCGCTGCAGTGTCCCGCAGGTTGGAGCCTGCATGCTGCCGAGGCGGGTGGCTACGAGGTGGAGCGGCCCGCCCCTCATCGCATCGAGAAGATCAATGCGATGCTGCTGCCAGGCACGGAGCTCGTCGCGCAAGCCGGTGCGCCCGTGCGGCAGGAAACCGGGAAGATGGTGGCCACGCGCTACCGCGAGTCGGTGCTTGCGAACAGCAAGCTGCCCGCTCTCTACAAGTCGTTCTTCGAAGGCTACGAGTTCTACGATTTCAAGATTCTGACTCACGCTTCGAAGACGTGGGGCGTGTACACACAGAGGCGAATTGGCCGGAAGACGCAGTTCTGGACCAACCTGTTCACCTGGCACGGGGAGAACTTGATCGTGGTGGCGGCGCAGTACGACGGCAACGACGTCGGGCAGGGCGTCGGCCCCGAGGCGTGGCCCGAGTACCTGTCGCTCTTCGTGTGGCGGTAGCCGCGCCGCTCGAAGAGGCGATCCTGCTGCCGATTCAGGAGCCGCGGATGTCGAGAATCAGGAGCAGCAGGATGATTGCGATGAGTCCCAGCACGATGAGCAGCTCGACCATGCCAAGCCCCCACATGCTCAGGGCCCGCCGGCGCCTCGAGGCAACGGCAGATCGCCCCGGCTAGAAAGAACTCTGCACCCCAACATCGGCAGGAGCGCGACGACGCCTCCGCGCGCCCGCCCGCCCCTGGCCCCAAGAAGCTAGGTGCGCGGGCGTGCGCTCGTCAAGCGATCGCATCAGTGGAAGTCGCGGCTGCGTCGACGTCGTGGTTGCACGTGAACGCGGGGCTGCCAGAGGGAATCGGCAATCAGATGAACCACGCCCGACTCCACCTGCAGCTTGCCCGTCACACCGATGAACGAAGCGGTCTTGGCGAGGATCCGATACTTCTCGTACACCGATTGCCAAAGCACGACGTTGAGGAATCCGCTCTCATCCTCGAGCGTCATGAAGACGACACCGCGCGCCGTACCGGGGCGCTGGCGACAGATCACCATGCCGGCGTAGCGCACAGGGCGCCCATCCGGAAGCGCCCGCACGCTGCTGGCGTCGGCAAGACCCTGGGCTGAGAGCTCGTCGCGCAGGGCCGTCAGCGGATGTCCGCGCGGGCTGTGTCCCGTGGCTTCGTAGTCCCACCCCACGGTCTCGAAATCGGTGAGCGTCGCGAAGCACGGACTCGTGTCGCGGCTTTCCAGGCGCAGCTGCGGCTGTGCCGGATCGCGGACACCCAGCGACCTCCACAGGGCACCCCGACGGCTGTCGTCGAATCCTTCCAACGCACCCGCTTGCGCCAGACGAGTCAGCGTCTGCCGTGGCAGGTGCGTGCGCTGCGCGAAGTCCTCGAAAGACCGGAAGGCTCCGGAAGCGCGCGCATCGAGCAGCAACTGACACGCATCGCTGCGCAGCCCCTTCACGTAACGAAGCCCGACGCGCACGGCAAAGCCGCCGCGACTTCCCGGGTGTGGCTCGAGCGTGCACTCCTCGAGGCTCGTCCGCACGTCCACGGGGAGGACGGCCACTCCCGCGCGTTTCGCATCCTCCACGAGCGTTGCTGGCGAGTAGAACCCCATCGGCTGCGCGTTCAGCAACGAGCAGGTGAACGCTGCCGGGTAGTGACACTTGAGCCACGCAGTGGCGTAGGCGATGAGCGAGAAGCTGGCAGCATGGCTCTCGGGAAAGCCATACTCTCCGAAGCCACGAATCTGTTCGAAGACGCGTTCGGCAAAGGCGGGCGCGATTCCTTTGCGCTGCATGCGGTTGATCAAGCGCGCCCGGTGACGTTCGATACGCCCCGAGCGCCGCCACGCCGCCATGTCGCGTCGCAGCTGGTCCGCCTCGCCCGGGGTGTAGTCGGCCGCGACGACGGCGAGCTTCATCACCTGCTCCTGAAAGATCGGCACACCCAGCGTCTTGCGCAGAATCGGTTCGAGGCTCGGGTGCGGGTATTCGATCGGCTCCTGCCCGTGCCGGCGCCTCAGGTAGGGGTGCACCATTCCGCCCGTGATCGGACCGGGTCGGACGATGCTCACCTCGATGACGAGGTCGTACCAGTTGCGTGGCCGCAGGCGCGGCAACATCGCCATCTGCGCGCGGCTCTCGATCTGGAAGACGCCCACCGTGTCGGCGCGCCGGATCATCTCGAACGTCGGCTCGTCATGGCGCGGCAGCGTCGCCATCGACAGACGTTTGCCCCAGTGCGCCTCGACGAGATGGAAGGAGAGGTCGACGACGTTCAGTGAGCCGAGCGCCAGGAGATCCACCTTGAAGAGTCCGAGGTCCTCGAGATCCTCCTTGTCCCATTGCACGACGGTGCGCCCCGGCATCGTCGCGTTCTCGATCGGAACGAGATCGTGCACCGGCTCGTGACCGAGGAGGAAACCGCCGGGATGGATCGACAGATGGCGCGGAAAATCCTGGATCTCGAGCGTCAGGCGCACGAGGTGCTCGTGCGCTTCCGTGCCGGCAACGAGGCCGGCGGAAGTCGCCGTCTCCGACGACAGGCTCTCGTAGTGGGAGAGCATGCGAGCGACCCGGTCGAGATCCGTCTCCGGCAGGCCCAACACCTTTCCCACCTCGCGGATCGCCGAGCGCGCACGATAGCGCACGAAGTTGGCAACCATGGCGGCGTGCGAGCGCCCATATTTCTCGTAGACGAACTGGATCACCTCCTCGCGCCTCTTGTGGTCGATGTCGAGATCGATGTCGGGCGGCTCGCCGCGCTCCTTCGACAGGAAACGCTCGAAGAGAAGCCCCATCCGCACCGGATCGACGGCGGTGATCCCGAGGACGAAGCAGACGGCCGAGTTGGCGGCGGAGCCACGCCCCTGACAGAGGATGGCGTTGCGTTTGCAGAACTGCACGATCTCCCACATCGTGAGGAAGTAGCCGTCGTAGTCGAGCTCGCGGATGAGATCGAGCTCGCGCTCGAGCTGCGCGACGACGTCGTCGGGAATGCGTTCGCCGTAGCGCTCGCTGGCGCCCTGGCGAACGAGCGCGCGCAGGTAGTCGGATGTCGTCGAGCCGTCGGGAAGGTGCTCGGCTGGATAGCGGTAGCGGATCTCGGAGAGGGTGAAGCCGCAGCGAGAAGCGATCTCGCGCGTGCGGGCGACGGCATCGGGGGCATCGGCGTAGAGCTGAGCGAAGCTCGCCGGCGCCCGCAGTGCGTGCTCCGCGTTGGAGCGGATGATGCGACCCGCGGTCGCGAGCGTGACACCGTGACGGATGCAGGTGACCACGTCCTGCAGCTCGCGACGAGCCGGCGTGTGGTAGAGCACTTCCATTCCCGCTGCGACCGGAATCCCGAATCGCGCCGTGTCCTCGCGCAGCTGCCGCTCGCGCAGCGCGTCCTCCGGCTCACGATGCCGCAGCGCCAGCGCGTGGAGCCGATCGTCGAAGGCGTCACGCAGCTCCCCAAGCACCTCGGGTGCCGCGGCGCCCTCGACACCCCCCAACCACAACGCATGCAAACCGGGCGCTGCCTCACACACCTCACGCCACTCGACGACGCTCTCCCCCTTCGGCGAACGCAGGCGCCCGGCGGAGAGGAGCCGACACAGGTTCGCGTACCCGAGGCGATTCGTGGCCAGTCCCAGGAGGCTCGAGCCGTCGCTGACGCTGATCTGTGCGCCCACGATCAAGTGCAGGCCCAGCTCGCGTGCCTTGACGTGTGCGCGCACCATGCCATAGAGACCGTCGCGATCGGTGAGCGCGAGCGACTGCAGGCCAAGACGATGTGCTTCCTCGACCAGCTCCTCCGGATGACTCGCGCCCTCGAGAAAGGAGTAGCTGCTCTTGCACCAGAGCGGCACGTATGCGTGTGCGTGATTCATGATCTGCGTCTCGTGATCACTCCACTTCGCCGTGCAGGAACCAGCGGCGGCGGCGGCGGTCGTCGTAGATCCAGAGGAGCCGACCGCTGCGCGTGCGCACGAAGTAGTAGGCGCGCTCCAGCGCGCGCATCCACCAACCGCCCGCGACAACGTGCGGCCCCGTGATCTCATCGACCGGGCCTTCCCGCGGCCCCATGACGAGCCAGCCATCCGGCTCGTGTCGTGGCCGCGCCGGCAGCTCGAGCGGCTTCGGACGAATGCGTCGGACGAGAGGGGGCACGATGACGGCGCGTGGCCGTGCGGCCTCGAGCTTCGGGAGCGGCTCCCAGCTGAAGCGCGCCTCGGGGAGATGCCCCTCGCGTCGCCTGGCGCGCATCACCGCAGCGTCGCCGAGCTCGGCACGCACACGCGCCAAGGCCCGGTTCGCGGCGCGCAGATCGCGACGCCGCTGCGCGAACAGCGTCAGCTGCTCATGCTTCGCTCGGGCCGGAGTGATCTCGACCTCGATTTCTTCCACGCCCGATTCGAGGCGTCGCGACTCGAGTCGGAGCCGCACGAGCCTGAGGATCTGCGCCAGGTCGCGCGTCCCATCCGCGGGCCGGAGTGCGTGCTCTGCGTGCGTCCGATCTTCGAAACGCAGTCGCAGCTGCAGCCCCGCCAAAACCGCGTCACCCTGTTGCAGCGTGTCGAGGAGAGGCCGCAGGAGCTGCTCGATCACGAGCAGGAGGCGCGGCACCTGCGCCTCCGGGTAGTCGAGCAGAAGAGAACTCCGCAGCGGCTCTTCGGGCGCTTCCCCTTGGACCGGAGACCAGAGATCTCCGCGGAGCTTGCGGTGCAGCGCGTGCGCCTCGGCTCCGAAGCGCTCCAGAACACCGTTCGCGGGCAGCTCGATGAAATCGCCGAGCGTGACGATCCCGAGCCGCGCTAGCGCATCGCGCAGGCTGGGATCGACACCCAACCTCTCGAGCGCGACCTCGCGGACGTGCTGCGTCTCCTCGGCAGCGTTGGTGAAGACGCGAATGCCGTTGCCGGAACGCGCCGCCGCGTAGGTCCCCCAACGTGAGAAGCCGACGACGACACGCGAAGCGAAGCCGTGCCGGTCGAGGAGCCAGGAGATTCGAGCAGCCCAGGCCTCGAAGGAGGGGAAGAGTCGCATGATCCCGCGCGCCTGCAACCAGAACACACCCGGCCTGTCACGCGAAGCCTCGACGTCGGGTGTGAAGGAGCCGAGGTGCTGCGCGATGGCATCGACCTCACGCTCGATTTCCCCCTCCGACACCACACCGGCACGCAAATCACCCACGAGCGAGAGCGCCACGGCATAGCGCATTCCGGGCAGGACGCGTGAGCTGCGTGCGCGCTCGTTGACCCACAGGATCACGCCCTGCGGTTTGTCGCGATCGACCACGGCGACCGGGAGCGGGCGCCATTCCTCGTGCCGGCGCAGCAGGAGCTGCAACGGCAGCTCCGGGAGATCAACACAAGCCGTCCGGCCCATGACAGACCTCCGCATAGCGCCAACCGGGACCGCGACACTTGTCCTTGAGAACGTGGAGCTCCCAGGCGAAACGGTTGAAGGAGCTGCGCCAGACGACGCCATCGCAGCGCAGCGAGATCAGCGAGCCGAGCGAGCCTGCGTCACACGGCTTGCGCGTCAAGAAGAGGAGTGTGGCTTGATGCTTCTTCACCAGACCGGAGAAGCGCGCCTGCATCGGCATCGGGACGTTCGCCCGCGCTCCCAGGTCGAGAACGACGAGGCCAAAGGCACCGGAACGCAGAAGCTCGTCGGCTGCGCGAGCCCCAGCCTGGATTGCAGTAGCTCTGATGACCGGCAACGCCTCGAGATCGATGCCGCTGTCCGCCAGATCGGGTGGAAAGAAGGTCGCGTCCCAGGCCGTGACCCACGCCGCGGGCTCGGCGCGTCGTTGCGCCTCGTAGAGGAGGGCTGCAGCTGCGGAGAGGCTGGGCGTGGTACCCGCGCTCGAGATCTCCACGAGACGACCACGCAGTGTCTGCAGACACCACCCGCGCCCGGTGCTCGGCCCCGCGTCGCCGCGTTGAATGGAGCGATGTTGGTTCAGCAACGGCCGGATGTCGAGCGCGGCCGTGCCGAGCGAGAAGTCGTTCATGGTGCATTCCGTTCAGATCACGACACCACTCACACCCCCTCCGGGGTTCCGCCCCGGTCCCTTCAGTGGCCGCCGCTCGAGTTCGAAGGTCTCCCGCTCCAACCCGACGAGCCCTCCCGCAGCCGAGTGCTCAATCCAGATGGCGCCGCACCTCGACGACCCTGCCGAGAATGGTGCACTCCCCTCCAGGAACGATGCGCGCGAAGTCGGGGTTTTCCGGATGCAGCTCGACGCGTCCTTTGCGGATACGAAGTCGCTTCACCGTGGCTTCCTCCTCCACCAGGGCAACGACGATCTCTCCCGACTGCGCTGTCGGCTGCGAACGCACGATGACCAGATCTCCAGCCAAGATGCCGGCACCCGTCATGCTGTCCCCTCGAACTCGCAGCGCAAAGAGCTTGCCGACACGACGCGCCTCGACCGCAACGTAGCCCTGGGGGTCTTCGATCGCAGCCTGAAGACCACCCGCCTGCACCTGCCCCAGGACCGGAACCATCCGCGAGCGTGGTGCGCCGGCGCGTACCGGCAACCCATACCCGCGTGCTCTTCCCGGCGCATGCGTCAGGCGCCCATCTGCAACCAGACGCTCGAGGTGTTCTCGCGCCGTTTGCACGGCTCGAAACCCGAGAGCCCCCTGGACCTCTCGCACGGTCGGAGGGTTCCCGGCCAGAAGGCGCTTGGTGACGTAGCGCAGCACTCGTTCCCGGGTCCGCCCGGGTGGCGTCGCCGGCGACATGCGCGAACCATACCAGACAAAAGTCTGGTTTGCAAGCAGAAAGAGACGACACCATGCAGTGGAAACCCGCTCCAGGCGCGGAAAATCGGCGGCCGCGCCGGATCCGCTTGCTGCGCGCCAAAAAAGAAACGACACCGCGGCTGCGCTCTCGAGCGCGGCCCGGTGTCGGAGGTGATCCGTGCAGCTCCCTAGCCACCAACCAGAGTCGTGATCGCGGGGTAGAGGACATACTTCACGAACGCGGCGGCGAAGACGGCCGAGGTGACCACCAAGCCTACGAAGGTCCAATCCAGCGCCACACCTCGGCGCTGCGCCGCTCGAGCGGCCCCGCCATCAAGAACTCGGAGGTGGTTTCGTGATGGTTCACTTGACGGTGAAGGCTTCCTCAGCGTGCTCATCTCACTCCCCCTGGCTGTGCCGCGTGGCACCACAACGTGACCTCCCTGTCCGCTCTGCCTCGACGCAAGCGTCTCAGCGCTTCCATATAACAAAACCCGCGCCCGCACGAGAATGTTCCCGCAGGCGTAAGAGGCTTGCTGTCAAACACCAACGCATGGACTGCGGAGGCACAGAGGGGGAGTGACAAAAGAGGCGGGCTTCCCCTTGCGGTCACGGCTTGCAGTGTGCGAACGGCGGCTCACTTCGTGTCGTTCGACTGTGTGGCGGCGTCGACCGGACAGGACTGCCAGCTGACCAACACGATCGCGTACCGCGCGTGTCGTCGCATCATCGGTTCTTCTGGCGGAAGGAAGCGGGGGACGGTCGGCCATCCCCCGCCGATCTTTTCGCGGCGCTACGACTGCAGGGTGATCATCGCGAGATGTGCGCCCGTCGGATCCGTGATGATGGAGAAGCGCCCGACGTTCGGGACGTCCATGGGTGGGACGACGACCTGGCCACCGAGCTGCTTCACTTTCTCGGCGGCGGCGCTGCAATCGTCGACCGCGACGTAGGGCATCCAGTGCGGGGGTGCGTCGCCGTGCTGCGGCCCCATCGCCATCATGCCGGCAACCGACGTGCCGCCCACCTGGAACTCCGTGTAGGGCATCTGCGGGTCGTCGTCCACCTTCGCCCCCCAGTCGAAGAGGCTGGTGTAGAACGTCTGCGCCGCGGCCGTATCGCGCGTGGCCAGCTCGTTCCAGCAGAAGGCGCCGTGCGTCGTACCGAGCTGCGCCGAGCCGTGGTGCTCGGCCATCTTGAAGAGTGAGATCGTTGCACCGGCAGGATCCTGCAGCACCGCGAGACGCCCCACGCCCGGCACGTCCATTGGATCGGCCAGGATCGTGGCCCCGAGAGATTTGGCTCGCTCGACCGACTCGTCCACGTTCGCGGAGGTCACGTACGTCATCCAGTGTGGTGGCACGTTCTCGAACTGTGGGCCATGCATCTCGTAGAGCCCGGCAACGTCCTCGTCGCCGACCTTCAGCAGCGTGTAGTGCCCCCCCATTTCGCCTGGCATGGGGACGTCGACCGCGTTCCAACCAAAGGGCTCGGTGTAGAATCTCTTGGCGGCCGCCGCATCGCGCGTACCACATTCGTACCAACAGAACGTTCCGGGCCGATGTTGGGGTGTGCCCATGGGTTGCCTCCGGCTGCCGGCTTCCGTGGAAGCCATGGATGGTCGAAGCGTCAGCGGGCGGCGCGCATTTGCGCTCGCCAAACCGAGACGCCGGGATTCCTGGAGCGGCTCCCGAGTCTAGCAGCTTCGGAGTGGCAGCGTGGAGCGCCCTCTCACGCCAGGAACGCCGCAGCCAACGCCACGATCGGAGCACCGGAGGGCTTGCCGTGCTGCCAGTCGGGGCCCTCGACGGCGCTGCCGGCAACGTCGAGGTGCGTGTAGGCGAGCGGCTTGTCGCCGTCCCGTCCATGCCGTTCCAGACCCGAGGCAATGCAGAGGAACGCCATCGGAAACTGGTGACCACGAGTGGTTTGCGAGCTCGGTGCATTGTTGCACGAGAGCACGTCGTCAGCGCGCGTGCGGGGCTTGACGAAATCCCAATCCTCGCGCCGCAGGTGCGAGATTTCGAATGGATCACCCCAGATCTCACCGACGTCGAAGAGACGTGCGGCAACGCCCGCGTCGCGCGCCGGGCCGTTTTCGATGGCGATGGTGTAGGGCCCCGCGGCCAGGGCCGCGTGGCCCGTGAGCGTGGCCAGCGAGAACAGTGCGGGATTGATGGCGTCGACCGCCCTCTCACGCAAGTGCGACAGCAGGTCGGCGAGGACGAGACGCCCCTCGGCGTCGGTGTTGCCGATGCGCACGCGTGCGCCGGAGTGTGAGCGCAGGATCTCGTCGCTCACGAAGGAATCGGCGCCGATGCTGTTGCGCACGGCGCCGATCTCGGCAACCACGCGCACTCCCGTGGGAGCGAGCTCGGCGACCGTCTTGAGGAACCCGGCGACCGCGGCACCGCCTCCTTTGTCACGACTCATGCCCGCCATGTGACCGCCCACCTTGAGATCGGCGCCACCGGTGTCGTAGACAAGCCCCTTCCCCGCCAACAGCAAGGTGCGCTCGACGCGATCGCCTGCGTACTCGAGTCGAATGACGCGCGGGTGATGCCGCTCCACCTGCATCGACGCGCGTCCCACCCCAGCAATGAGGGGGTAGCCCTGACGCAGCTTCTCCTGGTCGCTCACGATCTCGACGCCGACGTTGGTGCCTGCGAAAGCATCGCGGCAGTACTCCGCCATCCTCTGCGGCGCCATGCGCTCCGGCTCGGTGCCGCAGATGTCGCGCGCCACAGCCCGCCCGGCTTCGAGCGCACGCAGCCGCCTGGCGACATCGGCGACGTCGGGAACACCCTGGGCAACGAAACCGATGCGGGTGATCGGCTGCACCTCATCCGAGCCGAGCGCCTCACGTGCCTCGAGTGGCTGCCAAATCGCCGCGAGAGAGCCCAAGAGCGCGACCTCCAGGGCATGCTCGTAGGACGGGTTCTGCGGGATTCCGGCAACGATCAGCAAGGGCTCACGTGCGCCCGCCGCGCGCGCGCGTTCGATCCCCTTCCTGCCGGCGTCGGCGAAACGACGCACGTCGTCGTAGTCGCGCGCCAGCGGTCCCGTCGGCGCCACGATCAGCCGTCCACCGGCGAGAGCCGGTGCGGCGTGCAGCGTGACCTCTTCGTCCACATGCGCATCGATGGCACGAGCCGTCTCGATCACCGCACTCACTTCCTGCACCCACTCGAAGGAGCGGGTGGGACCGATTGCGACGACGGCATCCCAACGCGAACCAGTGCGAACTTCCTCCTGCCCTGCTGCCGAGACCAGAGCGCTCATTGTGGATCTCCCGTTCCCGAGTCGTGGGTCTGCACCCATGATGACCTGTCTTCGACGCCTGGAGAGTCCGCGACCGCTTCCGCCGCGTCAACCGCTCGGCTCACGGGTGCGCTTGCCCCAGAGCGTCGGAGGCGACACGCGCCGTCTCGGCGAGGATCGCGGCACCGACGAAGATGGCGGCGTCGGCGGCGTAGAAGCGTGAGGTGTGGGCTGGAGCGGCCTGCGTCGCGGGATCGCGTGCACCGACGCGTAGGAAGCCCCCCGGCATGCGCTCGAGGTAGAAGCCGAAGTCTTCGGCCGCCATGTTCGGTGCTGCGAGCGTGCGCAGAGCCTCGACGCCGAGCAACCTCTCCACCGCCGCACGGCACCAGCCGATCGGCTGCGGCTGATTGACGAGCGCGGGCGTGCCCGCTTCCACTTGGACGCGCGCTTCCAGTCCGTAGGCGGACGCCGTGTGCGCGGCGATGGCGCCGATCTGCTCCTGGATTCGCCGCCGCGTCTCGGCATCGGACGCGCGTAGAGTCCCGCTCAACGAGGCCTCATCCGGAATGACGTTCGGCGCGCTGCCGGCACGCAGCCTTGCCACAGTGACCACCGCGGCCCGCCCCGGCTCGACGCGGCGCGACACGATCGACTGCAGCGAGGTGACCAGGGCCGCGAGACCGACGACAGGATCCGCAGCCTCGTGCGGACGCGCGGCGTGCGCGCCACGCCCGCGGAGCTCGATCGTGAACAGGTCGGCCGCCGCCGCGATCGGACCCGTCTCGGCGATCACTTGCCCCACCGCGAGCGCGCCATCGACGTGCGCGCCGAAGATGGCGCGCGCGTCGTCGAGAGCCCCCGTCTCGAGGACGGCGGGCGCTCCCCGGCCACTCTCTTCGGCGGGCTGAAGCAGCAGCAGCACGTCACCGCCCGCCGGGTCGTTGCGCAACAGATGTCCGGCGCCGACGACCCAGGTCGCGTGCACGTCGTGGCCACACGCGTGCATCACACCCGGGTTCTGCGACGCGTGCTCCTTGCCGGTCTGCTCCGCAATGGGAAGGGCGTCGATGTCGCCACGAAGCGCGACCACGGGCGCACGCGGGTCGCGGCCGGCGATCCGAGCCACGACGCCAGTCCCGGCAACGCGTTCGAGCGCCAGTGGCGCGAGCTCCGCGAGCGCGCGCTCCAGGCGCACTGCGGTGCGCTCCTCGCGAAAGGAGAGCTCCGGATGCCGGTGCAGATCGTGTCGCAGCTCGAGCAGGGTGTCGCGCAACGCAGCGGGGAAGAGACCCTGGAGCTTCTCCGGCACTGTTTTCAACTCCGACTCCTCGGTGCGGTCGCGTCGAGCACCTGCTGTCGCACGCTGAGATCGTCGACGCGATCCAGATCGACGCGCACGCCCATTCCTGGCTCGTGCACCGGGACGTCCACGACGCCATTCGCCATTGTCCACTCGGGGTTCACGATGTCGCGCTCCCAGTAGCGGCGACTCGGTGAGATGTCACCCGGGTGCACGAAGTTCGGCAGCGACGCCAGGGCGACGTTGTGGGCCCGACCGATTCCACTTTCGAGCATGCCACCGCACCAGACGGCCACGCCATGCCGCTGGCAGAGATCGTGAATGGCCTGGGCGGCGCCGAAGCCGCCGACACGGCCCGGCTTGATGTTCACGATGCGTGCGCTCTGCAGCTCGATCGCCTCCTGCGCATGCTCCAGGCACCGGATCGACTCGTCGAGACAAATCGGAGTGCGCAGCTCTGCCTGCAGCGCCGCATGCTGCCGCCGATCGTCCCAGCCCAGCGGCTGCTCGAGCATCGCCAATCCGAATCGATCCAGGGCTCGCAGCGCCTCGACGTCGTTGCGCCTGTAGGAGGCGTTCGCATCGACGCTCAGCGGAGCCTCGTCACCCAGCGCCTCGCGTACCGCTGCGACGTAGCGGACGTCCGCACCCGGTTTGATCTTGAGCTTGATTCTGCGGTAGCCCTCAGCGTGGTGCCGCTGCGCCTTGCGGGCCAGAGTCTCCGGGTCGGACTGGATCCCGATCGAGATGCCGGTCTCGACCTGCGCGCGCGTACCGCCGAGAAGGCGGGAAAGAGACACCCCCTGCTGGCGGGCCTCGAGCTCCCACAGGGCCATCTCCAGCGCCGCCTTCGCCATTCGGTGGCCGCGCACAACCGAAGCGAGCAACCGCGACGCCGGCGCCGGCGCCGCCACGCCGCTGCTCAGGAGATGCGGCACCAACCACTCCTGGAGCGAGAGCCAGGCGATGTCGATCGTTTCGGGGAGGTAGTTGGGGTGCTCGGGCGCCACGCATTCCGCCCAACCGCTGGCGCCCTCGGCATCGGTGACCTCGACGAGCAGGATGCGCCGCGCTGCTTGCGTTCCGGTGGAGATGGCGAACGCTTCGACGAGCGGCAGTCGAAGCTCGCGCAGCGTCACCTTGCGAATCGGGAGCATCGCTTCACCTCGAGGTGCGTTGACGCAGCAGATAGAAGCAGCGCTGCGTCGCGGCGTCGCGACGGAAGCGCTCCACGACGAATCCCCGCCCCAGGTAGTCGCGAAAGGCCGCGCGCGTCACCTGCCGCCAGCGCGCCGCGGCTGCGGGGAGGTGCCTCTTGAGATCCTGGATGTCGCGCGGGATCTCCACACGCACGAGGTGCGCCGGCGCGGCGTCGCAGCGCGTGGGAACGATGGCACCATCCGCCTCCACGGCGGCGTTGACGATGCTCGCGCTCTCGGCGTCGGGGCTCCACGCAGGAGCTTGCCCCGCGAGGGCCCGGCGAACACGCTCCGAATCGAGCTGCCACTGTACGACGAATCGGTCGGTGCCGATGCCTCGATGCAGGATGTTCGCGCCCCCGGCGCCGTAGAGATTGCACTCGTACGCATCCACCTGGGCGCCGAGTCGGTTGAGATTGAAGTGTGCGTTGCGCGCTTCGAGAGGATCGAACGTCCACGACGCGCGTCGCACGCCCGTACGCAGGAGCGTCTGGCGTTGGAAAGCCTTCAGTCGCAGCCCGATCTTGCGATCGCGATGCGACTCCCTCACAGCGAGCATGTGGGACCAGTGGCCGATGCGTTGGTCGTGAACCGCGGGCAGGCCGAAGACGGCACCGACGAGAGCACCCGCGTCGAAGGCGCCCGCGAGCACCGCACCCGACTTCTGCGCCGCCAGGAGCATGCTGGCCGGCACGACGTCTCCCGCTCCCCACGTCTGCAGCTGCAGCTCCACGCATGCCTCCAGCTCCTCCCATCCCCGCAGCGAGCGAATCTCCAGCTCTTCCTGCGACATCGTGGCCACCCGCCATTCAGCGTGGGTCGGTGGAATCGGTGACATCGACATACTGATAGGGGCGGCTCTGGAAGGTGTAGTAGCTACGATGCTCGAGCGGTCCGAGCTCGCTCCCGAAGTAGAGATCGAAGACCAGCCGGAACGTGTTCACCGGCGACATGTCGTGCGGCAGCGTGATCGTCTCGAACCCGGGCAGGTAGACCGCAAAGAGGATGCCGAAGCGTTCGCGCAGATCGGAATCGGGAATGCTGCGCCAATCGAGGTGCGCGCCCGGGCCGTGGTCCGACTGCAGCAGAATGACGGGCGGGCGTCGACTCGATTCGAGAAGCTGGGTCAGCATCGTTTCGAGCCTGCGGGTGACGTAGCGCGCCTGCGCCGCGTAGGAGCGCACGTACTCCTCGCGGCTGCCGCCATGTTTGTAGAAATCGGAGCCGTCGTAGAACCCGAAAGGACGCTCGGGTGATACGGAGCGCCCCTCCTCGTCGAAAACGAAGGGTGGGTGTGGCGCCAGAAGATGTGCGAAGACGAAGCGGGGCCTCGACCCCTCCTCGACGCGTGGCAGCTTCTCCATGATGAAGTCGAGACGCTCGCGGTGCAGCGCGTACAGGTTGCTCTCCTCATCGACGAAAAGAGGGATCGGTGTGGTGGCCAGAAGCGCGCTCTGGAACTCCGTCAACGCGAACCCGGGTTGCAGGACGTGGTCGGGGCGAGGCAGCTCGACGACGCGGTAGCCGCTCGAGAACGTGACCACCGAGTAGCCGAGCTGCTCGAGGCTCTTCTGCACGCGGTTGTGGCGAATGAGCCGCAGGAAGGGACCACTTCGAAGGTAGAGCGGGTCGAGCGTGACGAGCTCCTGCAGGTAGTCCATGTTCAAGATCGAGGTGAAGCAGTGTAGCGTCTTGATGTAGTTGGAGCGACTCGCCTCCGCAACATGGAATCCCATCTGCCGCAGGCGCCGGAGAAACGGCTCGACGTCGAAGTCGTACAGCTCGCGCATGACGTCCGCCCGGGCGTAGCCATCGAGCACGATGAGGTAGATGTCGGGCAGCTCCTCTGTCGCCGCCGCGGCGGCAACCGCCGCCGCTTGCGGTGTTTCGATCGGCGCCCCGCGCTGCAGGAGCCCGGGCGCCGCCCGCATTCCCTGGATCGCCACCAGGATGAAGCCGACCACGGCGAGCCAGGAGGCGGCACGCTCGAGCTTCGTGCGCGTGCGCACGATCCACCATGCTGCCAGCGCGAGGAGCGCGAGTGAGACGATGACCACGGTGAGCTGCGGTGCGAGCGCAACGAGGGGAATCTTCTCGACCAGGGCCACCGCATGGCCGAACGAGAAGAAGAGCAGGAGCACGAGCGTCGTCAGCAGCGACGCACGCAGCGCGTCACGCAGGAGGATCGCGAGCAGGAGGAGCAACGCTGCCGCGAGCAGCGCGCACAGGAAGATCGGCAGGAGCATCTCGCCCGGCTGCACGTCTTCGACGTTCTGGGCGTACAGAAAGAGGATCGGATGGATCGCAAAGAGGAGGGGGGGCCAGAAACGTAGACGTCGCATCGAGCCTCTCGAGTTCGATGCCGCAACGGCGTCGCGGCTGGGCGCACGGGCAACGGCGCGCGCGAGCGCTGGACTCTGGAAAGGTTGCGATTCGAAGCTACACGACGGCCTGGGCTGCGGCAAGCCGGGTCGAGCCGTCGGAGTGTGGATGCGGAGACTCAGAGGCGGCGCAGCTCTTCGTCACATTCGAAGCTTGGGTTGGTCACGATCGACTCCAGCCGCTGCAAACGCTTGTCCAGCCGACTGAAGGAGCGCTCCAGCTTCTCGACCGTCTCGGGACGCGAGGTGACGTACGAGTTGTACACCTCTTCCTCGTTGAAGTTGTGAAACGGCTCGCGTGGTTCCGGCTTCATCCACAAAGCCAGCAAGAGGTAGAGCGCCACGGGGAACGCCAGTCCGCCCGTGGCCACGACGAAGAGAATGAACAACGCGCGAATGCTCCAGGCAGGCAGATCGAAGTGATCGGCGAGCCCGCCGCACACACCGAAGATCACACTCCCGCGGCGCCGGCGGTAGGCGCGGAATTTGCGGCGATAGCAACTCATGCTCGTGCCTCCCTGATCTGACGTCACTCCGGGAACGCAACCCCCGAAGCCTTCAACGCGGGTTCTCTCCAGTGTCGGGTTCGACGCGGCCGCTGCGCACGTCGGCGCCGCGCGCCGCGCGCTCCAGCTCATCCTTGCGCGGGCGCGCCGAGAGGATCGTTTCCAGATTGTCGATCCGCTCCTCCATCTTCTGGAGTCCGGCCCAGATGCGTCGGAGGCGTTCCTCTTCATTCGTTGACATTTGGCGATCCGATCGTTTGCGAGCCACGAGCCAGAAAACGAGAATGATCGGCAGGCAGATGATCGTGGTCATCGCGATGATCCCGATGAGCGCGATGACGAATCCGTCGGACATGCACATAGGTCAGCTCCTTCATCCCGACTACGAACCGGAGCCCGATCCGCCCACCTCTCGCTTCAAATTCTCCAGGTCCTGCTCGATCTCCTCGGCGTGTTCCAGATCGTGGAACTGGCTGCGCAGATCGTCCTTTGGCCGCAACCCATTGACGAGATCGCCCTCCGCCTCGAGCCGCTCGATGTTGTTCTCATACGCTTCGAACTTCGCGAACGCCTCGGTCGTGTCGATGCGACGGATGCGCGTCTGCGCTTCCTTGCGGGCCACGGCGGCGGCACGACGCTGGATGATCGTGCGCTGCTTGGCGCGGGCGTCGGCGAGCTTCGCCTCCAACTCGGCGATGTCGCTCTGGAACTGCGTCACCAGACCTTTGCTGCGCTCCACCGCCTCGGCCAGAGCCGTGGCGCGCTCGCAGTAGCGGCGCTTCTCCGTCAGGGCGGCGCGAGCGAGGTCGTCGCGCCCCTTCCCCACGGCCAGCTTCGCTTTCTCCTCCCATTCTCGTTCGAACCCCTTCGCTTCCGCCAGGGCTCGTTCGAGCTTCTTCTGCTGCGCCATCTCGCCGGCGCAGCTGGACTTCACCTCGATGAGGGTGTCCTCCATCTCCTGGATCATGAGACGCACCATCTTCTCGGGATCCTCCGCTTTGTCGAGGATCGAGTTCAGGTTGGCGCTGACGATGTCCTTGAATCGACTGAAGATGCCCATTTCCCACCTCGATTTCTCAGAGCATGTGGCAACGAGGGGGACTGCAGACGGCGATCCAGGCCACCAAGACAAGATATCCCATTGCAGTAATGCGACTTAACCTCGAAAAGCTCGTCAAATCGCGCAGCCCTCTGTGGTGGAAAAAACCTATCTGGCGTGAATTAAGCCAATGCTTAGTGTAGAATACCAGATATGGAGGCCCCGATCACGGCAGAACGGTATCATGCGATCGGCGAGTCGGACGCGTTCCTCGCCCTCCAGGAGCGCATCAGCCAGGCTGCGGCGGTCGAGCGCTCGGTGATCCTCATGGGCGAGCGCGGGACCGGGAAGGAGCTTGCAGCAGCGCGCCTGCACCTGCTCTCACCGCGCTGGAACCGTCCCTATGTCACGCTCAACTGCTCCTCCCTCGCCCCCAGCCTGATCGAATCGGAGCTCTTCGGCCACGAGGCGGGCGCCTTCACCGGGGCGATGCGCCAGCGTCAAGGGCGCTTCGAGATCGCAGACGGTGGCTCCCTCTTTCTGGATGAGGTCGCCGACATCCCGCGCCCGGCACAGGAGAAGATCCTGCGTGTCGTGGAGTATGGGCGCTTCGAGCGCGTCGGCGGCAGCCGCACCATCGACACGGACGTGCGCTTGATCGCGGCGACCAACAAGGATCTGCGTCAGCTTGCCCGCGAGGGTCGCTTCCGCAACGACCTCCTCGACCGGCTCTCCTTCGAGGTGATCACGCTGCCCCCGCTGCGCGCGCGGCGCGACGACATCCTCCTCCTCGCCGGTCACTTCGCGCGCCGCATGGCGGCGGAGCTCGGCCTCCACGCGGCGCCGCACTTCTCTTCGCGGGCCGAGGCCACCCTTCTCGGTCACGATTGGCCCGGCAACGTCCGTGAGCTCAAGAACGTGACCGAACGCATGGTGTACCGCTGCGCCGGAGAGACGATCGACGAAGTGGTGCTCGATCCGTTCGAATCACCGCACCGACCGCGCCCCCTCCCCCAGACGCAAGCGAAGAGCGCGCACCCGGTGAAGTCGCCAGCCAAGCCCTCGGCGCCCTTCGACGACCTGGTTCATCTCCCACTCGAGCAAGCCGTGGTGGAGCTGCGAGTCCGACGCATGCGTCGCGCCCTCGAGCACACGCGCTTCAACCAGCGCGAGGCGGCACGCGTGCTCGGTCTCACCTACCACCAGTTTCGCGGCTACTATCGCAAGTACGAAAAGCGCCTTTCGGAGCGCGGCGAGCGCCGCAACACCCGCCCTTGAAGGAACAAACGCGGCTGGCGTCGCACGATGCGAACCGTTGCGAGCTTGCGCTTTTCGCCCCCGCGACGAGCCATTCCTCGTGGCCACCGATCGGATCTCGAGAAGGTCGTGCGTTTCGAGTCGTGGTGGTGCGCCACCTGGCGCAGAAGCTGCTCCAGCTCGGAATGCATCATCGGCGCGCTTGCGACCAGGGAGTCACGTCATGCGGATGGAACTCATCGACCAGCCGCTCCTTACGCCTCGAGAACCGTCGGCCGCGCCGGCGCCGCGCCCCGCGCGGCTCAAGCAGGCGCTTTGGCGGCGTCGGTTCGGTGTGCACTGGCGCTCGCAGCTCCCGATTACGCTTCTCGTTGCGGGGGTGACGCTGTTCAGCCTCGTCATGCTCAATCTCGCCCTGTTCGACGTGACCGCGGCACGACGTGAGGCGATCCTCGAGCTCGCACCTGCGGCGGCCGAGCAGCTGCTGCGCGAGGATCAGCGCTTTCACCTGTTCGTGCACGGCGCCTCGGCACTCCTCCTCGTGGTGGTGACGACGACGACGCTGACCTTGACGAACCGTACGGTGGGGCCGATCTGGCGCGTCGAGTCTCACCTGGATCGGATCGCCCAGGGCGACCTCAACCACACGATCGAGATGCGCCGGCGCGACTACTTCCGCTCGCTCGCGGCGCGCTGCAACGAGCTGATCGGAGCCCTGCGCCACGATGCGGCAAGGGAGATCGAGATTCTCGAACGGGTGGCGGACCGTGTCGAACGACACGGACTCGACGGGGAGCTGACCGTTGCTGTGACCGAACTGCGCGGGCTCGTCGCCGACAAACAGAACGCACTCGCGGGCGGGACGCCGCGGCGCGTCTAGTTCTTCGGCGGAAAATCGGCGAGGAGCTTGTTGATGGCCGGCTCGAGCAGCTTCTTGCCCTCACCCGGGCGGAAATCGAGCAGCGCTGCGCCGCGCCACACGTGATCCTTCGTCTTCGCGTCGACCACGTCCAGAACGAGCCCGCCCTTTTTGTAGCGGTCGGAGTACCAGTCGCCGGTCCAGCCACTGATCTCCGTATCGTACGGCCCCTTGTCGACGCGATCCTGGATCTGGATCCAGTATCCGAGATGGAAATCGGGATTGTCCGCTTTGGTGAAACCGATGTCGTCGAGGTAGAGGTCGAAGAGCTCCCGGATGAGCCGATCCGATGCGGCCGCATCCGGCATGTTGCTGGGCAGGACGTCCTCGAGCTCCTTCTCGATCCACGCGTAGGTGCGCTTGCCCGAGAAATCGTACGACTCGTCGTAGTTCGACACCGTGTCGATCGTCGTGTTCGAACCACACCCGACGACGAGCAGCAGCCCCACCAAGATCGTTGCGCGCATACCCTCCAACCTTCTCCGGCTCGTGCCCTTCCCATACCGTGCGTGCCCTGCACGGCTTCCAGCGGTGCCGGCATCGTAGCGCCTCGGCACGAGCTGCGCAACGCACTCGAGTGCGACGTCGCAGCAGAATGGACGGCGCGGCGCACGGTCGAGAATGGCCTCGACGCTCTGCGACTGACGCTCGTGGGCCTGCACCGCCTCGGGGACAACCGGCGCAGCGTCGGCGTGGTCGAGATGGAGCCTCCCCCGGGGCTCGAGACGCCCGGCCCCGCCCGGGCCAGCAACCGACGGGCAATGGAGCACTTCACGCGGCTCGGCGAATGCACTAAGTTCTCCCAAGGACCAGAACCGCGGGGTGGGAATGCAGCGTTCGAGACAGCGAGTCGCGATCTGGATCAGCCTCTTCACGCTCCTCCTGGCGGGCTGCGGCCGCGACGAGGAGATCCGCGCCTACTCCGCCCCCAAAGCGGCGCGCCCCGTTCAGGAGCACGCGCCCGCGCCCGCTGCGGCGCGTGAAACCGTTCATTGGGAGCTTCCGGAAGGCTGGCGCCAGCTGCCGGGAGAGGGCATGCGTTTCGCGACGCTGATCCTGGAGGAAGGGTCGGAGCCTGGCGGCAAGCCGCTCGAGCTGCGCGTGACCCCCCTCGGCCTGTTCGCCGGCGACCCCCTGGCCAACGTCAACCGTTGGCGCGAGCAGATCGGCCTCGAGCACATCACCGCCGAGGCCCTCGACAGCGTGGCGCACGAGATCGAGGTCGACGGACGCCCAACGCACATTGTGAGCATGCGGGGGAGCGAGCGCGGGGATGAGCCGCCTCTCGGAATCCTGGCCGCCATTCTCCCTGGAGACCAATTCTCCTGGTTCTTCCTGGTTCTCGACAGCGCGGATCGGGTGGCCCCGTACGAATCGGCCTTCGAGCAGTTCGTCGGCGGCGTCACCGTCGTGGCAGGGCAACAGGCCGCCAGCGCCTCACTTCCAGCGGGACACCCTCCCGTCGACTCCGGGGCGGGCGCTGCGGACGCTCCGCCGGCCGGCGGCGACGCCGCCATCGCCTGGACGGCACCGCCGGGGTGGGAGGAGCGCCCCGGCAACGGCTCGTTCCGCGTCGTCAGCTTCGCCGTCGCCGACGCCCAGGGGAACGCCGAGGTCGCGATCACGCGTTTCCCGGGCGACGTGGGTGGACTGCTCGCAAACATCAACCGCTGGCGCAGGCAGCTCGGCCTCGCACCGGTGTCGGATGTCAGCGAGCAGCCGCTGGAGTCCATGCAGGTCGACGCGATGCCGGCTCAGATGGTCGACCTCCTGGGGACGGGCAGCGACAACGACACGCGGCAGCGCATGCTCGTCGTCCTCGTGGCGCACGAAGGCCTCACCTGGTTCCTCAAGATGACGGGGCCCAACGCGGTGCTCGAGAAACAGAAGGGCACGTTCCTCGAGTTCACGCGCAGCGTCCAGTTCGCGCCGGAGCAAAGCTGAGTACCCTGTTCGCACGTCGCGGCCGCTCGTCGACGGGCGCAGCGGCCCGCATCCGCAACGGAGGTTCGTCACCCTGCGCACCCTCTTGCTGAAGCTCGCTTCTTTGCGTCTCACGGTGGCTCTGCTGGCGATGCTGATCGTGCTGGTGTTTGCCGGCACCTGGGCGCAGATCGACATGGGAATCTGGTCGACGCTGGACAAGTACTTCCGTTCGCTGTTCGTCTGGATCCCCTTCCAGATCTTCCTGCCGCGCGAGTGGAACGTCGCGGGTGGCTTCCCCTTTCCGGGTGGCTACGCTCTTGGAGGCCTGCTTGCGATCAATCTGCTGCTGGCACACGCACTGCGTTTCAAGCTCAGCTGGCGCAAGAGCGGCATCTTCCTGATCCACTTCGGCCTCATCCTGCTGCTGGCGGGCGAGCTCGTGACCGGACTCTTCGCCGAAGAGAGCCGCATGAGCATCGACGAGGGGGAGACGGTGGATTTCGCCGAGGATTCACGCGAGGTGGAGCTTGCGATCGTGGATCCGTCGGACCCGCAGAAGGACTGGGTCGTCGTCATCCCCGAGTCGCGCCTGCGGCGTAAGCGCCTGATCCAGGATGCACGCCTGCCGTTCGACCTGCAGGTGGAGGAGTACTACCCGAACGCCGAGCTGTTCGAGTCGCAGGCGCCGCCGCCGCTCGCGACGACACCTGGGACGGGTGTTGCGAACCGCGGCTTCGCGGTGGCGCTGAACGCGCAGGCACGCCCCAAGCCGGTCGCGAGCGGCGTCGACCAGAACGAGATCGACCTGCCCGTGGCTTTCGTCAGCGTGGTTCACCAGGGGGAGAACCTGGGGACCTGGATGGCCGCGCTCTACTTTGCGCTGGTCCCGCGCTTCGGCCCGCAGGATGTCGAGGTGGCGGGTAAGACCTACCGGATGGAGCTGCGTCACAAACGCATCTACAAGCCCTACTCGATTCACCTGGTCGACTTCAAACACGACCGCTATCTGGGAACGGACACGCCGCGCAACTTCTCGAGCCTCGTGCGCCTCCACGACCCGGCGCGCAGCGAGAACCGCGAAGTGCTGATCTACATGAACAACCCGCTGCGCTACCGTGGTGAGACCTTCTACCAGGCGAGCTTCAAGCAGGGGGACACCGGCACCATTCTGCAGGTCGTGCGCAACCCGGGTTGGGTGTTGCCGTACGTCGCCTGCACGCTGGGAGCGCTCGGAATGACGATGCATTTCGGGATGCATCTCACCCGTTTCTTGCGCCGCAATCGCGCCGGCTTATGAGCGAGGGGGGAGCGATGAACCGAAGCAGCTCGAACGACACGACACGGGGCCCCGCGCCGCAGCCCAAGACCTCGCGCCTGTCGCGCCTCCTGCCCTGGAGCATGCTCGCCATCGCCGTCCTCTACACGCTCTCCGCCTTCCGTCCCCCGCGGGAAGACGGCTTTGCCTTCTCCCTCTTCGGCAGGCTGCCGATCGTCGATCAGGGGCGAACGAAGCCGCTCGACACCTACGCACGTACCAATCTGCTGATCATCTCGACGCGGCAGGCGATGTACCTGGCCGACACCGACGGCACGATGGAGCGCGAGGAACGCGACGGGCATGTCAAGGCTTTGGCACTCGAGTGGCTGCTCGACGTCATGTCGCGTCCGGACCAGGCGCGCGACTACCGCATCGTCCGCATCGACCACCCCGACATCAAGAGCCAGCTCGGCTTCGACAGCGAGCGCAAGTACTTCTCCGTCAACGAGATCGTCGCGCACAGCAGCGTGCTGGATGAACAGTTCCAGCTCGCACGCCAGGTTCCCGCGAACGACCGCAGCATGTATCAACGCCACGTCCTGAAGCTCGGGGCGCGCCTGAGCACCTACTTCGGGGCGGAGGACGTTGCCAACCTCTACCTCGTGCCGCCGGCGGCGGAGGAAAGCGCTGAATGGACGACGCTCGCCGAGGCCCAGCACGCAGTCGAGGCCCATGGCGAGCTCACACCGGCATCGGCGACCTACGTCGAGGTGATGCGCGCCTGGCGGGAGGGGGATGTGGCGAGCTTCAACGCCACGATCGCGGCATACCTGCAATCCTTGGAGGAGCAGATCCCGAGGACCATGCGCAGGGTGTGGTTCGAGACCCTGTTCAATCGCGTGGCGCCGTTCCTGCGCGCAATCGCTCTCTACGTTTTGGTCTTCCTGCTCGCGGCCCTGTCCTGGCTGCGAATGTCGCGGCCGCTCGTCACCGCCGCGCTCTGGGTCCTCGCTGTCGCCTTCGTCATGCACACCGTGGGTTTCGTGGCGCGGATGTACATCCAGCAGCGCCCGCCCGTCACCAACCTGTATTCCTCTGCGATCTTCGTCGGCTGGGGTGCAGCGCTTCTGGGGTTGCTCCTCGAACGCTTCTATCGCAACGGAATCGGGGCGGTGACCGCTGCTGGAACCGGCTTCCTCACGCTCCTGGTGGCGCACAACCTGTCGCTCGACGGCGACACGATGACCATGATGCAGGCGGTGCTCGACACCAACTTCTGGCTGGCGACACACGTGGTCGTCATCACGCTCGGGTACGCAGCGACGTTCCTGGCCGGTTTCCTCGGCATCATCTTCATCCTTCGCGGGCTCTTCACGCGCTCGCTGACGCAGGATGTGCAACGCAATCTGGGTCGAATGATCTACGGAATCGTCTGCTTCGCCACGCTCTTCAGCTTCGTCGGCACGATCCTCGGGGGCATCTGGGCCGATCAATCGTGGGGGCGCTTCTGGGGCTGGGACCCGAAGGAGAACGGTGCGCTGCTCATCGTGCTCTGGAACGCTCTCATCCTGCACGCGCGTTGGGGTGGGATGATTCGCCAGCGCGGCCTGGCGGTTCTGGCCGTGGCGGGCAACATCGTCACCAGCTGGTCGTGGTTCGGCACCAACATGTTGGGTGTCGGGCTGCACGCTTACGGCTTCATCGATTCCGCCATCTTCTGGATGCTCCTGTTCATCGCCAGCCAGTTGGCGTTGATCGGGCTGGGACTGATTCCGCTGCGCCACTGGCGCAGCATGCAGAAGGGACGCTCCAGCGCGGAACGCGAGCTGGACGCAGCGGAGCCCGACCTGCGTCCCGGCCTCGGCGCACCCCCGACGCCTCGACCCTCCCCCTAGGCGAGACCGCCCACCCACACCCCGTGCGGCGAACCCCGCGGTTTGCATCGGCGCGCGCATACGTTATCTTGATAGTAGCCGGATCATGGAACGGGTCCACCAGACCGAGACCCCCCTCCCTGTTGGGCAGGTCGCACGATCAACTCGTGCGCCGACTCCACTTGACCTGCCGCCGAATCTCGGGCTCGGACCCTCGGCTTCTGCCCAAGCGAGGGAGGCAGCCCATGAAGTCCCGCACAATCATCCGTTGTGCTCACGTCGCAGCCCTCCTTCTCCTGGCGAGCGCACTGACGCCCGTCCGAGCCGACCCGGGAGAGAATGGTTGGCTCGGCGTCTACTTCGACGCTGCAGGAACGCAGTGCAGCGGTACGATTCTCCCCGATCAGCCCGGTACGGTATACGTCGTCGCTCAGGCGAACGGAGTGACCGCCACGGAAGGGTTCGCGGGCGCCGAGTTCCGTTTCACGGGGATCCCGGAATCGTGGGCGACCTATCCGGTCGCCAACCCGGAGATCTTGGCGATCGGGAATCCCTTCGGGGATGGGGTCGCGACCGCATTCCCGTGTCCCGAGAGTGATACCTACGTGCTCTACTCGGTCCTCGTCATCGCGAGCGCCGTGGAGGAGGATCTGCAGTTCGAGCTCCGCAACCGGGAGCCACCGACGAACCCCAACTTCGACTGTCCGCTCCTGATGCTATGCAACAACCCCATCTTCACGCTGATCTGCGTGGAAACGGTGCCCTGCTTCGTGAACGCCGCGACAGCGCGGAAGTGCGAGTTCCCGGTCGCCGTGAGCCCGTCGACGTGGAGCGGTGTGAAGAGTCTCTTCCGCTGAAACCGAGAGCAGGGCGGACTGGAGGGTCCGCCCCGCGCCCGGATTACTTCTTCTTGTTCTTCTTTCCCTGCCCGCGTGACGGCGCCGCCGCATCCTCATGCGCCACCTTGCCGTTGGCGATCTTGCGCGGCGTCCATCCTGCGTTCTGCAGACGCACGATCTCGGCCGCCGGCTTGCGCGTGAAGTCGCTCATCGCCTTCAAGACCACGAAGGCGCGGATCTCCTCGTCGCTGAGCTCGATCGACTTCTTGGGGTGTTTCTTCCAGTAGCCCCAGGCGCGACCGTAGGGGGGGCCTGGATCGCGTGGCAGATCGACCCGATACACGTCCGCGGTCAACTCGCACCGCTGTGTGATGTCGGACCAGGAGCGCCCGCCGCGCCGCCACTCGACGAGGAGGTCGAGGTCGCGTCCAGACAGGCGTGCGAGATGCAACGCGACCACGAAGTCCGATTCGCTCAACCACTCGGTGTGCTCACGAACGACGCGCTCGTTGGCGTCGTAGTAATCGCTGTAGAGAAAGCCGAACTCGAAGCCGGCGGTCCCGACTCGCACGTCCACGCTGGTGTCCGCACTCGCGGATGGCGCCAGGACGCATGCGGCAATCGAGAGCGCAATGAGGAACTTCATCCTGCCTCCCCTGCAAGGAGCGCACGGGGGTGAAAACCCCCGGTACGACTCTGCTCTTCCCGATCCCTCGGGATGAGCCTGGAGAGTGCAAGACTCGCTCCGCCCAGACGCGGGGCTGCTGACTGGTGAATGGGGGGGAGCGCCGAGGGCGGGCGTGCCTATCGCTGCAGGAGCGGCGCTTTGCGCGCAAGGGCGGCCCGACCCGCCTGCAGCCGCACGACGTAGACGCCGCGAGGAACGGCCTGACCGAACTCGTCCAGACCATCCCACTCGACGCTGAAGCCGCCGCTGTCGTGCACCGAGTCTTCGAGCAGCCGTACGCGTCGCCCTTTGATGTCGAAGACCTCGAGAACCACCGGCGTACCCGCTTGCGCCAGCGTGTAGCGAATGCGGATTGCCCCCGGCGCCGTCGGCTCGACCTGCAGCGACAACGCCTGTGGCCGCTGCGCTTGGCCGTTGGCACGCACCGCACGCGTGAGCACACGTGAGCCGTCGTGGAAATCGAGCAGCAGCCGATACCAGGAGGAGGAGCCGGGCATCGCAGAGGTGTCCTCGAACGACATGCGCACTGCGGGTATCAGCGGCGCCACCGTGATCGACTCGAACAGGTCGGCAAGACGTCTTGCACGCTGCACCTGGACACCGGCGAGCTCGCGCCGAACTCCGTGGGAGAGCTTCCACGTCAGCCGCACTCCGCGCTCGGTATGCTCCGCGTGCAGCTCACGCACGCCAACGGGGGTGGGGCCCAACCCCTCGACGATGCGATGGAAACGGTCGACCTGGAGATCGGTGACCACGTCGACGCCACCCGAGGGCCATACGATCCGCAGCGTGTCGACGACGGCGGCGTCCCCGAGGCCGAAATGCACGCGCGGATCGCCCTGGGCCACGTGACCCGCCTGGGCGCTGACCTCTCGCACCTGCCACCGAGGCACCCCTGCGATCGTGGCCTTCAGATGCAAACGCGCGCCCAGCGCGCTGCGATTCGACGTCGTACCCTCGAGACCGATCGACACCCAGCGACCTGCACTGCCGTCGTTGCGAAAGAGAACGTTGTCGAGACCGGCGTAGTTCGAGAAGAACAGATCGAGGTCGCCGTCGTTGTCGTAGTCGACGCAGCTTGCGCCCTCGAAACGTCCGCGCGTTTGAACCAGCTCACCCGTGGTGATCTGGTCGAACGTCGAATCGCCACGATTCTCATACAAGCTGATGTAGCCGAGAGAGACGTTTCCCCCACCCGACACCACGAGGTCCAGATCCCCATCGTGGTCGAAATCCGCCCAACAGCTGCTCTCGCTGTTCGCGATCCGCTCGACGATCGCTCCCTCGAGAACCTCGTGGAAGCTGCCGCCTTCGTTGCGGAAGAGGCGATCGCGCGCTCCCGAGTTGGCCACGAACAGATCCAGGTCGCCATCGTTGTCGTAGTCGCCCCAGCTGCCGCTGACGCTGTTGTGGCTGCCCTGGACGATCGGCTCCGAGAACACGCGGACCAGAATCCCGTCGTCGTTGCGATACAGATCGTTGGCGCGGCCCCAGTTCGCAGCAAAGCAGTCCGGATCGCCGTCGTTGTCGTAGTCCGCCCACGCAACGCCCCAGGTCTCTCCCTGATCCGGAAGCGCGATGCGCGTGAACGTGCCTCCTCCAGCGTTCAGGAACAGCTCGTTCGACCCCCCGGAGCGCCCGACGAAGAGATCGAGTCGACCGTCCCGATCGACATCGACCCAGCTCGTCGCCGTCGAGGAGAGCTCTTGAGTCACGGGCGCGCTGGCCGTCAGTTTGGTGAAGGAGCCGGCGCCGCCGTTGCGGTATAGGGAATTGCGTGCCGCCCCGCCCGTGCCGCCGTTGGCGACGAAGAGATCGGCGTCACCGTCGTTGTCGAAGTCACCCCAGGTGGCGGATGTCGAGGGCCCCATCTCGACGGGCAGAGCGCCGGTCACCTTGTCGAAGGTTCCGTCGCAGTTGCTGCGATAGAAGAGATTGAGCTGCCCCGCCACGATGCTGCAGACGATCAGATCGAGACAGCCGTCTCCATTGGCGTCGCCCCAGGCGTGGCCGAACGACCAGCCACCGTCGCCGACGATGTCGCCCGTGGTCACGCGCTGGAACGCGAGGTTGGTCGGAGCGCTGGGTTCCCGCGGCTCGCTGGCGTGCGAATCGACCGCATCGGGAGCGGCCGCGGTCACGGGCGAATGCGCTCGAGAGCCGGATCCAACGAGGAGGAGGAGTGCGCAACCGACACCGAGCCGAAGGCGTTTGCGAGCGTTGCTGGGCCGGGGTGCCACCAGAGGCCCCCTTTCCGCTGCGACGGAATGATGCCGGGAGCGGCCCCAAGCGCAACCGGCCGCGGTGCGCTCGCCAGGTGGCCGCCTCGAGGATTCTACAGGGGGGATCGCGCGACGGGCACAAAAGAGACGCGCCCGCAGAGTGCGGGCGCGGGCTGCCGTGGGGATGCTGCCTCCGTGCTGGGGCGAGTCGTGGAATCCTCTGAGATCCAGGCTCCGCTTCCCGAAAGAGCCTGGACGACACCCCCACGGCCCCTTGGTCGACCGACAGGGCTGCGGCCGCTTGCCAAATCACAGGGCCCGCAAAGCAGGTCGAACCGCGGCCGCAGCCCATCCCTGCATTCTGAGCCTGACACTGTCCACGATGACGCATTGCGCGCCCGCTGTATATCCGTAGAGATCCGGATTCTGGCCGCTGTCGGGCCGATCCCGGCGCGTTTTTGGGTGCGGAGCCTGGGATCTCACGGGCTCGATTCGCCGCCGTCGTTGGATCCGTCCTCGGTCTCCGGAACGGACACGGGGCTAACCGGAATCAGTCCGTGCTCGATCGCGAATCGGATCAGATCGGTCGGGTTCTTCAGGCCGAGCTTGCCCATGATGTGGGCGCGGTGCGTCTCGACCGTGCGTGCGCTCCGGAAGAGGAGCTTGGCGATCTCCGCGTTCTTGTGTCCCTCGGCGACGAGCTGCAGGACCTCCTTCTCGCGCGGCGTCAGGGTGTCGTAGAGATCGAGCGACTCGGAGCTCAACGGTTCGAGGGATTCGGGCGGCCACTCCGAAATCGGCGCGCTGAAGAAACGTCTTCCCGCGGCGACGTGACGAATCCCACGCAGAAGATCATCCGCATCGGCGTGCTTCACCACGTAGCCCGAGGCTCCGTTCTGCACCGCCTTGCTCACGTAGTTGCGATCCTGGTGCATCGAGAGCACGAGAACGCGCGTCTTTGGGAAACGTTGGTGTACGCGGCGCGTGACCTCGAGGCCGTTCAACCCCGGCATCATCAAGTCCAGAACCAGGATATCGGGGCGATGTTTCGCCACCTGCTCCATCACGTCCATCCCGTCACCCGTCTCGCCAACGAGCTCCAGATCCTCTTCCGGCTCGAGCAGGGTTTTCAGCGCTTGTCGGACCAGCTTGTGGTCCTCGGCCAGCAGAATGCGGACGCTCATGCGTGTTCACCTCCGCTTCGGTTCCGAACCCACAGGCATCTGGACAGTCAGGCGCGTCCCGCGTCCCGGAGCCGTCTCCGTCTCCAGAACACCGCGCTGCAGGGCCACGCGTTCGCGCATGCCGTGCAGACCGTTCTTGCTGTTGTCGGCGAGCTGGCTGCCCAGATCGAAGCCCGCACCCGAATCCGTGACCTGGATGTGCAGGGCGGCAGCGTCCGACCACACCTGCACCTTGGCGTGCGTGACCCCCGCGTGCCGTGCGACGTTCGTCAGCGCCTCCTGCACGATGCGGTAAGCGGTGGTTTCCACTTCGGGGTCGAAGCGCCGCTCGATACCGCGATGCTCGAAGGTCACGCGCACCTGCGTCTGATTCATGTAGCGCTCGATCATGGAGAGCAGCGCCGGCAACAGGCCGAGATCGTCCAGTATCGACGGCCGTAACTCCAGCGACAGATCGCGCACCTTTCTCATGAGCTCGCCGATCAAACCGCGCGCCTCCTGCAGCGCGTCGGGCTGTTCGCCGTGACACTCCTGAACCGTTTGAACCAGGTAGTGGAGCCCGGTGAGCGTCTGGCCGATCTCGTCGTGCAGCTCTCGCGCAACGCGGCGCCGCTCGTTCTCCTGCACCTCGACCAGGCGTGCCGAGAAGGCGCGGGCACGCTGCTGCTCTGCGCGCGCTTCGGCGGCCTCGCTGACGTCGAGCATCACGCCCTCGACGATCATTGGCGCACCGGACGCATCGACAACGAGGACGGCCTGGTCGCGGAACCACAAGACCTCACCGCTGCGTGACACCAATCGATAGAGCGTGCTCAGCGCTTCACCCGTGGCGCGGAAGTGGTGCACCTCCGCCAGCACCCGCTCGCGGTCTTCCGGATGGATCTGCCGACGCCAAAGGCCCGGCTCGCCCGTCCACTCCGCCTGCGTGAACCCGAGCTTCGCCTCAACCTGCGGACTGATGTAGATGGCCGTGAGTGCGTCGTCCGGTGCAGCGATGTAGCTGATGACGGGAAGCTTCTCCACCAGCATGCGATACTTCGATTCCGCCTCGGCGAGCCTCTGCCGCTCCAAGCGGCGCTCGGTGATGTCGGTGATGATTCCAGCCACGCGCGTCACGTTTCCCGTGGCATCGCGAATCGCGAAGTTGCGGGAGCGCACCCAGGCGATCGCACCGTCGGAGCGGACGATTCGGTACTCGTGCGGTTCACCGAAAGTGTAGCTCCTGTCGCCCGCCCCCGCGGCCACGAGCTTGGCGTAGCGCGCCTCCAGTTCTTCACGATCGTCGTGATGGACCGCCGCCTGCCATGCACGCGGGTTGTCGCGCAGTGCCTCGACGGAGTAGCCGAAGATCTTCTCATAGGCCGGGCTCACGTACAGCACCCGCTCGGAGCGTGTGTCGAAAAGGAAGAAGATGTCCTCGATGTTGTCGGTGAGCTGGCGAATGCGCAGCTCGCTTTCCCGCAGTGCCATCTCCACATTCTTCTGGGCCGTGATGTTTCGCGTCTGGCACGAGGCCGCAACGACACGGCCGTCGTCGACAATCGGCCCGACGACGGTCCCGAACCACCCATCCACGGGCGCTGGTGCATAGGCCTCGAAGTAGGTCGGCTCCCCCTTGTCGAACACGTGTGCGAGCGCTTCGCGCGTCACCTGGTGGAAGTCGGGGAACGTGAAGTCGTACATGGTCGCGCGCCCGATCAGGTCCTCACGCCGGATGCCGGGCGCCGTGCGATTGACGTACTGGAAGGTGCCGGCGCGGTCGACGACGGCCACGTAGTCGAAGGGGTTCGCCACGATCGATCGCCAGCGCGCCTCCGACTCGCGCAAACGAGCCAGGCTTGCGCGCAACGAGTCACACTCCGCAGTGACCCGGCCCCACTCTGCGCGCAGGGCGTCGAGGACGTCGATTGCATCGTCGAGGCTGCGTCGTGGCACGATGGGAGCCGCCGAGCGGCCATTGCGCTCGGCCAGCGCTTGCAGTCGACGCTCGAGGAAAGCGATGCGCTCCAGACCAGCCTGCACGCTCACACGACCCCCTTGGGCGCTCGGGACACTCGTCTTGGTCGGAGAGGAGTTGGGATGGCCCGCGTAGTCTAGCATGTCGGCCATCGAATGAAACAGCTGTTTGGCACGCGGCGCCAGCGCACGGAGCGAGCGGCGGCCCGGGAGGCCGGGCCGCCGCGAATCTGGTCGGGGTGGTCGGATTTGAACCGACGACCCCCTGCTCCCAAAGCAGGTGCGCTACCGGACTGCGCCACACCCCGGCTCGCGGACCACGCTAGCGTCGTCGGCGCGATGGGTCAAGGCGCGACGGACCTCAGCCGCGCCCCGGCCACTCTGACAGCAAATGCTGGCGGACTGCAGCCAACGCACGTGCACGGTGACTGATGCGGTTCTTGCGCTCCGGCTCCATTTCCGCCAGCGTGCACGCCTGCGTGTGCACGTAGAAGACCGGGTCGTAGCCGAAGCCGCCCGCGCCACGCGGCGAGCGCGTGATGCGCCCTTCGATCCGCCCCTCGAAGAGCTCGATGTCGCACGGCGCCGTGCCCTCCGGGCCGGAGCCTGCGCGCTCACCACGCGGCGTTGCGAGCGCCATGACGCAGCGGAAGCGCGCCGTCCGCCGCTCGTCCGCAACCGCAGCGAGCGCCTCGAGAAGCTTGCGGTTGTTGTCGGCGAAGCTGCAGCCGACCCCTGCGTATCGGGCCGAAAGCACCCCTGGGGCGCCGCCGAGGGCATCCACCTCGAGCCCGCTGTCGTCGGCCAGGGTTCGAAGCCCGGACCATGTACACAGCTCACGCGCCTTCTTCGAGGCGTTGGCTTCGAGCGTGACGCCATCCTCCACGACTTCGGGTGCGTCGGAGGCGTCGACGCCGCTTCGCAGCTCGAACTCGAGATCTGCAAGCAGCGCGGCGATTTCACGCAGCTTGTGCGGGTTGCGCGTGGCGATGAACAGTTGTCGCGGGTTCACTCGCTCTTCCCCAGTGTCCTTCGCTCGTGCGCGAGGATCTGTTCGAGACCACCACGCGCGCACTCGAGCATGTTCGCGAGCTCGTTGGCGCTGAAAGGATGCTTCTCGGCGGTCCCCTGCACTTCGATGTAGCGTCCCGATTCTGCCATGACCACGTTCATGTCGACGGCGGCGGCGACATCCTCCGAGTAGCACAGGTCGAGAAGCGACGTCCCGTTCGACATCCCCACGCTGACGGCAGCCACGATCTCGCGCATCGGGTGCGGGTCGAGTTCGAGGAGGTTGAGCGCGTCGTAAACCGCGATGCAGGCTCCGTTCACCGACGCCGTTCGAGTGCCACCGTCCGCCTCGATGACGTCGCAATCGACAATGATGGTGCGCTCTCCCATCGCGCTGGTGTCGACGACGGCGCGCAGACTGCGGCCGATGAGACGCATGATCTCCTGCGTGCGCCCCTGCAGCCGGCCGCGTACGGCTTCACGCGTGGTCCGCGTGCTCGTACTCCGGGGCAGCATGCTGTACTCCGCGGTGACCCAGCCGCTGCCGGCACCCCTCAGATGCGGCGGCACGGTGGGCTCGATGCTGGCGGCACAAAGCACCTGCGTGTTGCCCATCTTCACGAGCGCCGAGCCCTCGGCGTTGCGCAGGTAGCCGCGCTGGATCTCGAACGGCCTCAGCTCGTGTGCGGCGCGCCCGTCGGAACGTTGCATCGAACCACCCTCTCCAAGATTGCGGGAGCGCCAGACGCCTGTGTCGTCGGATCATTGCCAGTTCGCGACGTCGATCGGCTTCGAGGTGTCGTAGTGTCCTGCGAGCGTGTCGACCGGCTGACCATCCACCAGGATCTGGATGCGCGTCACGTCGGGGAAATTCGCCGCGATGGTTCGCACCAGAGCGCTGATCGTGTTGTATTCCGCGGCGCTGCCCCCTGGATGCTGCGTGACGAAGGCGGCGTTGAAGTCGAGGTAGAGCGTCGTGGACTCGTCCGCGAAGTAGGTCTGCTCCAAGCGGGCCTCGGCGGGGAGAGTCCGTACCGCACTCGCCTGTCCCGGTCCGGCTACCAGCGCCCGCAAGGTGGCCTCCACACCCTCCTCGACCGACTGTCCGAACGGAACGGCGCGGCGTTCGGTCACCAGCGTTTGGGCTGCACTGTCCGCGAAGTAGAGGATGGCCTGGCGCTCGCCCGCTCCGGAGGTCTGTCGCTGTGCCAAATCGGAGGGCGCTCCGGTGTCGAGAACATCATGCGGCCAGAACAGGATCCATGCCGCGGCAGCGAGCAGGAGCAGAACGAGTGTGTAGAAGAGCACGCGTCCGCGCTGGTTCCCGCCCGCGCTGAGGAGCTTCTCGGTGTCGTTCATCGGCGCGCACCTCGCGGCTCGGGTGCAACGCCAGCCGAGCCAATGCGATCCAGGTCGAGCTCACCTGCCTCGAACTGCTCACAGTAACGTTCGACCGCGATGGCGACGGCCTCGGCGACATTGTCAGCGAACGCCTGGCCCGAGATGGTATCCGCTTCCTCGGGGTTGGTGAGGAATCCCACCTCGACCATGACGGCCGGCATGGCGATCCCCTTGAGGAAATCGATATCCGACTCCTTGGCGCCGCGGTTCGGGATCTGAAGACGGCGCCCCATCTCGATCTGCAGCAGCTGCGCGAGCACCTGGCTGCGCCCCGCAAAGGGAAGCTGCGCCGTGTTCCAGGGGCGGAAGTCCTCCAGCTCGCTCGAGTTCGCTCGCTGCATCATGTCACCGGACATCATCGTTTGCGGACCGACGAACAGGACTTCGAAACCGCTGGCGGCGGGATCGAACCATCCGTTGCAGTGCAGGCTGATCAGCAGCGTGCCGTCCAACTTGTTCGCAAGCTCGGCGCGCCGATCATCCGTGAGAGCGCGGTCGCTGGAACGGAGAAGCTCCACGCGCAGATCGAGCTTGCGTTCGAGAATGCGCTTCATGCGCTGCGCCAGCTCGAGTGTCAACTGCTTCTCGCTGCGCCCGAAACCCTGAACACCGCCGTCGGCGCCGCCGTGGCCTGCGTCCAGCACCACCATGTTGCAGCGTTTCTGATCGACCGCGGTCGGAGACTGAACCGTCTCCGGCAGCTTGAACTCGGGAAGCGGCATCGGTTCGAGCGGCCGTTGCAGCACCAGCACGATCGTGCGTCCACCGTTGCGCGCCTGCGACTCGTAGCCATCGATCCGCCGATCGAGCTCGAGATAGAGCACCGCTTCGCGTCCGCGCTGCTCGGCGCGCATGAGGCGAATGAGAGGTGCCGGTCGCTCTGCTGCGACAGTCACCGGATCGATCTGTGCGTCGAAGATGTGCACGCGCAAGAGCTCGTGCGACGTCGCCTGGACGCGGTGCCGAAACGCCCGCGCCATGTGGATGCGAACCTCGGTGTCGCCCGAGCGCGTGTCGTACTCGATGCGCACGATGTCGGTTTCGCGGCGCCCGACGGCCACGCTGAGCTCGTCGCGTCGGAGCCGAATGCCGCCGTCGCTGGCGGGGTCGAGAACCGTCTCGATGAATTCGAGAGGCAGCATCACACTGCCGCCTCGATAGCGCACCGGGACGTGCAGCAGCAGGTCACGATCCTCGTCGAGTACGAGCCGCGTGTCGACGCTCACCTGGATGCGGCGCTCCCCCACCTTGAAGACGAGCTTGCGCAGCTCCGGGCGCCAGAAGCGCTCGAGATCGAGCGCCCGCCCCAACGCATCCGCGGACACGAACCACTCCATGTTGTTCTTTTCGAGCCGCGACAGCGCCAGGTACGCCGTTCGACGCCCATCCTCATACTCGACACGCAGATCCTCGGCCGACACCGGAAGGGCCCGCGCGAGGATCAGGCCCCACAGAGCGAAGATCAGGTGCCGCGGCCTCATCCGCGCTTCGCCTCCTTCAAGGCTCGATCGAGCTCGCGCTTGGCATCGCGCTTGGCAATGGTCTCCCGCTTGTCGTACATGCGCTTCCCGCGCGCCAACCCGAGCTCCACCTTGGCGCGGTTCGATCTGAAGTAGATGCGAAGCGGCACGATCGTGAGCCCCTTCTCGCGCACCTTCAGCGCCAGCCTCAGGATCTCGCGCTTGTGCAACAGGAGCCGCCGCTCGCGCTCCGGGTCGTGGTTGAAGCGATTGCCCTCCGCATAGGGGCTGATGTGGGCACCGATCAGGAAGATCTCGCCGTCCCGCACCTCGGCGTAGCTGTCCTTGAGGTTCACCCGCCCAGCGCGCAGCGACTTGACCTCGGTTCCCTGCAAGGAGATCCCTGCCTCCAGCGTATCCAGGATCTGGTAATCGAAGCGTGCCTTGCGGTTCGTGGTGACGATCTTGATGCCGTCCGAGCTCGCGCTCGTCTCCTTCGTTTTGGCCACGATCCTTCCGATCCTCTCCCGCTTTCGAACTTGTGGCCGTATCTGCCTCGAATCAGGGCAGTTGGCACGAATCGCGGTTGTCGGCACGCTAGCAGAGCGTGGGCATGGCCGCAAGCGCGGGAAAAGGGCGCACGCACGACCTCGCAGCCCGACGGCACTGTCCCGCCCGCCTTCTGAACGTGGAATCGTGCCGCGGGGTTCCCGCCGCTGCAGGCGGCCTCCACGCAACCCGGAGCGTATCAGCGCCGCGCCGGCTGCAGCTTGTTGAGCCCGTCGATCGCGGCCATTCGGTACGCCTCGGCAAAGGTGGGGTGATTGAAGGAGGCGTCGCGGAAGTAGTCCACGGTTCCGCCGAACTGCAGCACGGCCTGACCGATGTGGATCAGCTCCGTCGACGCCTCGCCGAGGGCGTGGACGCCGAGGAGACGCCGGTCGTCCGGATCGAAGAGGAGCTTCAGACACCCCGTGGAGCTGCGGATGATCTGGCCGCGAGCCAGATCTTCGTAGTGCGCCATGCCGGATGCAAAACGTGCACCGCGTCTGCTCAGCTCCTGCTCCGTGCGTCCGATCATGGAGATCTCGGGCACGGTGTAGATGCCAAGCGGCGTGTCTTGCTGAGCCGCTGGCTCCCCGAGCATGTGGCTGATCGCCACGCGCGCGTGGTCTTTCGAGGTCGCGCCCAGCGCGCCGAGACGAACGACGGCGCCGGCTGCGTAGATGTGGGGAACTTGCGTCCGGAAGTGCTCGTCGACGACGATGCGACCGCGTGCGTCGGCGACCAATCCCGTGGCCTCCAGACCGAGCCGATCGGCGTTTCCGTGGCGGCCGACCGTGTGCAGCAGTCTGTCGCCGCGCACCTTGCGGCCGCTTCGCAGTTGCGCCACCACACGCTCCCCCTGGAGCTCCACCGCCTCGACGCTTTCACCGAGACGGAAGACGACGCCGAGGTTGCGCAGGTGCAAGCAGAGGTCGTCGATGATCTGCTGGTCCACGAAGTCGAGCAGCGCGTTCTGCATCTCGACCAGGATGACATCGACGCCGAGCGTGGCGAAGATCGACGCGTACTCCAGCCCCATCACACCGCCCCCGACGACGACCAGTGTGCCCGGGACCTCCTGCAGCGAGCCGACCTCGTCCACGTCTATGACGCGGCGTCCATCGAACGGGATCTCGGGTTGGCGTGCGGGACGCGAGCCGCAGGCGATGAGGATGCGCTCGCCATGAAGCGGAAACGCTCCGTCGCGCGTCTCGACCTCGAGCGTGTGCGGGTCGCTGAAGCGGGCGGTGCCATCGAGAACCGTGACGCCGTTGCGTCGCAGCTGCGCGCGCGTGACATCGATGCCGTGGCTCTGCACCGCGTTGACCCGCTGCAAGAGCGCATCCTGGCGCAGCTCTTCGGTGGCAGCGAGGTGCTTGAAGAAGGGGCGCTGACGCAGTGCTGAGAGGAACAGCGCTGCCTCGCGCAGCGTCTTGCTCGGGATCGCGCCCTGCGACACCGGACCGTCGAGGGATTCGAGCCGGTCGATCACCGCGACCCGCATCCCGCCCCAGGCAGCCGCCAGGGCTCCCTTCTGACCGGCAGGCCCGGCACCGATCACCAGGAGATCGAACCGCTGCTCATCCATACTCCCCCATCATGCATACTCCCATCATGCAGTGCCAATCCGGAGACTCAGCTTACCTCGAGCGTCCCTGAAAGCCGTTCGCGCCAGAGTGGTGGGCGCCCGCAAATCCGCACCAGCAGCATCCACGCGCGGCACGATCTCTGTTACAATACTCGTCCCCACGATCCTGGGAGCGTTTTTTCGGAGGACGCGCCTTATGGTCCGTCGTGCGTGCCGCGGCTTTGCATGCACCCTCGGTGGGCTCGCGATTGTCGCCGCTTCGGCGCTGTCGCTGCATGCGCAGGTGAACGATGGTGGCGCGAGCGGCGAAGAACCAGGCGTTCGTCCGCTCCACGTCGTCGGCAAGGAGGCGGTCGAGCCCGTCACGGTCGTCGACGTGCATTGCGACATCAAGCCGACCTCGTGTCCCAACCCCTTCAATCCTGAATCGCGCGGTCTGGTCTCGGCTGCGATCCTCGGCTCCGCCGATCTCGACGTCACACACATCGACCCCCGTTCGATTCGGCTCGAGGGCGTCGCGGCGATCCGCTACGCCACCGACGACGTCGCCACGCCGTTCGTCGGCGACGAGCAATGCGACTGCACCACGGACGGCGGCGACGGTTTTGCCGACCTCACGCTCAAGTTCCGAACGCCGGAGCTTGCGATTGCGATCGCACCGATCGACCTGCGACAGATGCGCACGCTCACCTTCACGGGGCGCTTGTGGGATGGAACACCCTTCGAGTGCTCCGACTGCGTGCAGATCCTCTTTACCGTGCCGAACACGCTGCGCCCGTGGGGCCAGATCAAGAGTCTCTACCGCGACTGAGCCGCTGCCGAGTCGCACCCTTCAGCACGGGCTGTGCACGTTGCCATGCTGCGTTCAAACGCGTCTGCGGCGCCGCGCGTCGCGCATGGTGCACGCGGCAACGAAGCGTCCCGCGGCGACGATGTCCTCGACTCGCATGCAGTCCACATTAACAGAGAGGACGCGACGCCAAAAGAGCTGACGCGCAGTGTCGAAAGCGTCGCAAGTGGAAGCCGTATCTCGATCAAGAAACGTGGCTTGGGCAACAGCACGAGCCGGTAAATGGCGCCCTAGCGGTCGTTGACACCCCTCCAGGCGGCCCGTATAGTCCCCGAAGCGCCCCCGCTATGGACGGCACTCCGCCAGCCGCGGGCCAGCAACAGTTCCGGTGCCGAAGTGGTGGAACTGGCAGACGCGCTGCGTTCAGGGCGCAGTGAGGGCAACCTCGTGCGGGTTCGAATCCCGCCTTCGGCACCACACCGACCAGCGTCGATGAAATCCCACTCCATCCATCAACGCGCCCGGCCCACCAGACGAAACGCGCGGGGATTGAGCACTTCGTGCTGTCGCTCTCCGAACGGCGCCGGGGGCGCAGGCGCAGCCGCGGGGAGCATTTCGTGAAGAAAGCGCGAACCATTCCTGAGCTGGCCGCTTCGAAGCTGCGTTGGCGCTGCCCGCGTGATCTCGGCTTTCGTACCACAGCGGAGCTCGACTCCAAGCCGGAGATCATCGGTCAACCGCGAGCGCTGGGGGCGCTGCAGCTCGGGCTCGAGATCGACAGCCCCGGCTACAACATCTTCGTCGTCGGGCTCACTGGAACGGGAAAGACGACGACCATCTCCCGGCTGTTCGAGAAGCTCAGGCTGATCGGGGAGATCCCCGACGACCTCTGCTACGTGCACAACTTCCGGCGTCCGGACGAGCCGTGCGCCATCCCGCTCCCCGCCGGACGCGGCTGCGAGTTCCAACGCGACATGCGCGAGCTCGTCGACTACATCCGTGGCAGCCTGCCGCAGGTGTACGAGAGCGAGGAGTACCAGACGCGTCATCGCAAAACGGTGGAGATCTTCAAGGAGCGCGGCCGCAGCATCTTCAAGGACTTCGAAGCGCAGGTCTCGGCCGAGAACTTCCGCATCGTGCAGATCCAGATGGGTGCCCTGACGCATGCGGAGCTGCATGCGGTGGTGGGCGAAGAGGCGTTGTCGATCGACAAGCTCAAGGATCTGGCGGACGAGGGGCGTTTCGATCGCAACGAGCTGCAGCGCCTGCAGGAGACGTACAACGTCTTGTCACAGGGATTGCAGAATGCGCTGCAGGAAGGTCGACGCATCGAGACGCAGCTACGCGAGTCGCTGCGCAAGCTCGGCCGTCACTTCGCGGCGCTGGTGATCCGCGAGCCGATTCGGGAGCTGCGCGAGAAGTACGGCGACGTCTCCCGGGTGGAGAACTACCTCGAGGCCGTCGAGGCGCACGTGCTCGATTCGCTGGCGAAGTTCGTGCGGTCCGTCGAAGGGCAACCAGACGCGGAGGAGGATGCCACCGGCACGCCGCCGCCGGAGCTGTTCGAGTTCGAAGTCAACGTGGTGGTGGACAATTCGGAGGCGAAGGGACCGCCCATCGTCGTCGAGTCGTCGCCCACCTACCGCAACCTCTTCGGTTCCGTCGACTACCAGCCGCAGCGCAGCGGCGTCTGGCACACCGACTTCACTCACATCAGTGCGGGGAGTCTGCTGGCAGCGAACGGCGGCTACCTCGTCTTCAACCTGCACGACGTGCAGGAGCCGGCAGTGTGGCCCACACTCAAACGCGTGCTCAAGAACCGCAAGGCGGAGATCCGCCCGCCTCAGGCGATTGCGGGCATCGGCGCCTCGGCGCTCAAACCGGAGCCGGTCGAACTCGATGTGAAGGTGGTCCTCATCGGGGACTCCTACAGCTACCACATGCTGCACACGTACGACGACGAGTTCCGCAAGATCTTCAAGGTGAAAGCCGACTTCGACTCCACCATGTCCCGCACGCGGCGCAGCCTGCGCCAGTACGCCGGGTTCCTGGCCCAGCTCGCGGAAAGCGAGAACCTGCCCGCGTTCGATGCCAGCGGCGTGGCCACAATCATCGAGGCGGGAGCACGACTCGCCGGCCGCCAGGATCGGCTGTCGACGCGCTTCAGCGACATCGCCGACGTCGGGCGCGAGGCGGCATACTGGGCGCGCAAGAGCAAAGCACGCGTGGTCAAGGCGGAGCACGTGGACCGTGCGCTGCGCGAACGCGAACACCGCGTCAACTTGATGGAGGAGCGCGTGCAGCGCTCGATCGACGAGGGTGTTCTCCTGCTCGACGTCCGCGGCCGCAAGGTGGGCCAAGTGAACGGCATCACCGTGTACGACGTCGGAGATCACGCCTTTGGGCGACCCGCCCGGATCACCAGCGAGGTCTCGCTCGGCCGCTCCGGCATCATCAACATCGAGCGCGAAGCCAACCTCTCCGGCTCGACGCACGACAAGGGCGTGCTCATCCTCGCCGGCTACCTGCGTGGGAAGTATGCACAGCACCGGCCGCTGACGCTGTCCGCCAGCATCGCCTTCGAGCAATCGTACGGTGGCGTGGATGGTGACAGCGCCTCGGCCGCAGAGCTCTTTGCGCTGGTGTCGGCGATCGGTGGGATCCCGTTGCGGCAGGACCTGGGCGTGACCGGCTCGATCAATCAGAAGGGCGAGATGCAGCCGATCGGCGGCATCAACGAGAAGATCGAAGGCTTCTTCGACACCTGCAAGGCACGCGGCTTGAGCGGGACGCAGGGGGTCGTGTTCCCGCACCAGAACGCGGCCGAGCTCATGCTGCGCAAGGAGATCGTGCAGGCGGTTCACGCCGGCAAGTTCCACCTCTACGCGATCCGCAGCGTCGACCAGGGATTGGAGATGCTCACCGACTGCAAGGCGGGGCGACGGACCCGGAGGGGCTACGAACGCGATACCGTCCACGGTGTCGTCGACGCTGCGCTGGCGGAGCTGGCCGAAGAGATCAAGGAGTACGTCGAGTCCACAGACACGGCGACGGGTCGCAGCGCCTCGCAGGGACTGTCGGACGAGGAGGAGGACGAGGGGGTCGAACTGAGTCGGCGCCGCCGACCGCGGCAGCCCGGGAGCGCCGTGCGGGGCAAGCGTGGGGCCACACGGCGGAGGCGCGCGTGATCGTCTCGGAGCGCCGACTGCTGCAAACGATCCTGAACAAACCCACCGCACCCTTCCGCGAGCACTACGTGCGTGCCGTGATCGAGTCGACGGCGCGTCGCATGGATCTGCGCGTGCGCCGCGATCGTTTCGGCAACGTCTACGTCGCCTACCGACAGGGACGCGCGCGACCGATCGCCTTCGCGGCGCACATGGATCACCCCGGCTTCGAAGTGATCGAGGCAGGCAAACGGCCGCGTGCCTTGCTTCTCGGCGGAGTCGAGCCAGGACGCCTCCAGGGGGTCCGGGTGCGCTTCTACGCCGACTCCGACGCGGCGCGTCGATCGCCCCCGTCGACGCCTCCGCCCCCCGTGCGTGGGCGCATCGCGGCGCTCAACCTGTCGACGCCGAAGGGCGCGCGACGGCCACGGGTGGAGGTGGAGGTGGCTTGCGAATCGGAGGTGCCGCGCGACGCCTTCGGCCACTTCGATCTGCCCGGGATGGAGCTGCATGGAAAACGCTTGCACTCCAGAGCGCTCGACAACCTCCTCTCCTGCGGCCTCATCCTGGCGACCATGGCGCGTCTGCGACGGCGTCGCGCCAGCGCCAACGTCCTGGGGATCTTCACGCGTGCCGAAGAGGTGGGATTCGTGGGAGCCGGCGGTGTGCTGCGCTCCTCCCTGCTGTCGCCGAGCCGCCCGCTCGTGGTTCTCGAAACGAGCAGAGCCCAGCAGGCGACCCCGATCGGTGCCGGCCCGGTTCTGCGCGTGGGCGACCGCATGACCTCCTTCGACCCGGGGATGGACGTGTGGCTGGCGGAACGCGCCGCGGCGGTCGCAGAACGCAAGCGCGAGTTCAAATACCAGCGCGCCTTGATGACGGGGGGCGCTTGCGAGGCGTCGCTCTTCATGCTCCACGGCAGACGCGTCGGCGCCATCGCCACGCCGCTCGGCAATTACCACAACATGACGCCGCGTGGTGGCATCGGTGCCGAGTACATCAGCAGCGCCGACCTCGATCATGCGCTGGTGTTGCTGGACGACCTGTCGATGCACGCACCCGCTGCGGATCCGGTGCGCGCACGACGGCGTGCGTTGGATGCGATCTTCACCCGGCTCGGGCCGCGCCTCGGCCAGGATTGACCTGGACACCTTGACCCCGCGCGCGCTGGCATCTCGCGGCGAAGCGCCCCGCTCACGACGTGTAGCTGGCGGCGAGAAGTTGCATCGGGTGCACGACGCGAATGCCTGCAAGGCCCGGGTTGGCGACCGCGGCGCGCCGCAGACCGCTGCGGATCTGCAGGATGCATCCCGGATTGCCCGTGGCCACGGTGTCGGCACCGCTTTGCGCAATGCAGCGGATCTTGTCGGCGAGGATCTCTGCAGCGAGAACTGGATGCTGCACGTTGTAGATGCCGGCGCTGCCGCAACAGCGATCCGCATGCGGGAGCGGCACCGGGGTGAGAGCGGGAATCGCGCCGAGGATCCGTTGCGGCGCCGCCGAGATCCCCTGCCCGTGGAGCAGATGGCAGGGCTCGTCGTAGGCCACGCGCGCCCTGACGCTGCCTCGGGGCGGCTCGAGCCCCAGATCGTCGAGGAACTCGCTGATGTCGCGCACCGCCGCGGCGAAGCGCGCGGCCTGCGCGGTGTCGCCGTCGACGTCGTGCCCGAGCCTGGCGTACTCCTTGAGCGTCGATCCACAGCCGGCCGCGTTCACCACGATCGCATCGGCGTCGCGTGGATCGAAAGCGCGCAGGTTCCGCTCCAGAAGTACCATCCCCTCGGCGTGGAAGCCGGTGTGGAAGTGCAGCGCTCCGCAGCAGGTCTGGCCAGGCGGCGTGACGACCTCGCAGCCGTTGTGCCGCAGCGCCTCGATCGAAGCGTCCTGCGCTTCCGGCACGAGCTCCGGCGCCACGCAGCCGCGCAGCCAGAGGACACGCGCGCGCCGGCGTCCGTGTGCGAGGAGCAGGGGCGGAGGCGGACGTCGTTTCGATGCGGGCGCGACGCGCGGGGCCAGCGCTTCCGTCGCTTCGAGGCGCAGCGCGCGGAGCAAGCCGCTGCGGCGCGCCAGCGCCGCCACGCCGCTCACTTGGTAGGCACGCAGCAGGCCGACGACCATCCGCAGACGACTCGGCTGCGGCAGAAGCTGCACGAGGGCCCAGCGACCCAAAGCGCGCTGCAAGCGTGAGCGCCACGTCGTCGGCGCCGGCCAGGAGGGTCGAAGCTGCGCCCGGAACTCCTCCATCATCGAGCCGAACTGCACTCCCGATGGGCACGCGGTCTCGCATGCGCGGCAGACCAGACAGAGATCCAGATGCTCCCGGAGCGCGGCGGTGACCTCCTGGCGTCCCTCGTCGTGAGCGCGCATGAGGTAGATGCGACCGCGCGGCGAATCCGCCTCGCTGCCCAGGTGCACGTAGGTCGGGCAGACCTGCAGGCAGAGCCCGCAGTGCACGCAGTCGCGGGCGATGTCGTAGCGGCTCCGGCCGACGGCGGCGTCTGTGCTCGAGGTCTCGACGCTCAAGAGCATCACTCCCGATGAATGCGTTCCTCGGTCGCTTCCTCGGCGCGCGCCCCGGCGCCGATGGCCACGGAGGGCATGGGGCGCAGAAGAGCGCCAGGATCGAACAGCGACTTCATCGCCGCCTGCAGAGACGCCGCTTGCGCCGGCGGGGGATCGAGACGCCTGGCTCCGTCGGCCGGGGCGTACTGCAACGTCACCTGGGCACCCGTGCGTTGCAGGCGCTCGCGAAACGCCGCCAGTGCCTCCGACTCCACGGCGGCGAGGCGTACGAAGCTCGTCCCGACACCGAAGAGTGCGAGCGTCGTGGCCTGGGCTCCGAAGACCTCCCGCGCCGCCACGAGCGCGTCAAACACGCCAACCGCTCGGGTCGACACACGCAGCACGTGAAGGTGCGGTTCCGGCTCCGGCAGTCGCCGCAGGCGTTCCCACTCGGAGGCCGCGACGTCGGGGGCGACCTCTGCACCGTCGAGCTGCTGCGCACACTCCTCCAGCTGCTCCCGAACGACCGCACGCTGCCCCTCGAAGCGTGCGAACAGAAGCAGCTCGCCGGCATCGTGCCTCGCCTGCGCAAACGCAGCGGAGTCGAACTCGGGCGCGCTTGCGCTCAGCAGCAGAAGCGCCGCAGGCTGCAGCCAGCCGCGGTGCAACTCCAGGAGACGTTGTTGCGCCACGGCGGGCGCGAGCCTGGCGACGACGTAACCCACCTCCTGCGGCCGCTGCGCCAGTCGAACGTTGACCTCGACGAGGAAAACGAGCGATCCCAGCGAGCCGAGGTAGAGCTTGGCGAGGTCGTAGCCGGTGACGTTCTTGACGACCTTGCCGCCGCTTCGGGTCGTGCTGCCATCCGCGTGCACGACGCGCGCCCCGAGAACGCAGTCGCGCCATGTCCCGTGGCGCAGGCGTGTGAGCCCGAAGCGGTTGGCGGCGCAGGCTCCACCCAGCGTCGCGGCGCGTCCCGGCCACGGGTCGGGAGCGAGGTGCTGGCCGAACTCACCCGCACGCGCTGCGATCTCATGCAGCGTCGTCCCCGCCTGCGCCACGAGCGTCTGGTCCGACGGCTCGTACTCGAGGACGCGCGCCATGCGGCGCGTCGTCAGCACGAGCTCGACGCCGTCGGGAGGCGCCCCCAGGTAGAGGTGCTCCATCGAGCCCGCCGGCAGCACGCGGTGTTTCTCGCGCGAGGCGAAGCGCATCACCTCCTGGAACTCTGCGATCTCGTGCGGTGCAACGACCGGAGTCTCCGCCGGAAGGAAGCCGTGTAGAGCCGGGTCGGGTGGATCCCACCCGGTCACGCACTCGGAGCCGAAGAGCTGCTGCACCCGCACCAGATCGACGCTCATGGCTGCGCCTCCCCCTTGGCGACATCCGTCGCGCTCGGCACGGGGGTCTCGCTGTCGAGCGTCAGCATCCGGCCACGCGCTTCGACGCACGCCTTGGCCGTGGGCAGCACCTTGTCCGGGTTGCACAAGCCGAGCGGGTTCCAAACGTCGCGTACGCGACGCATCAGGTCGAGGTCGACATCGTCGAACAGGTACGGCATGAAGTCGCGCTTCTCGACACCGATGCCGTGCTCCCCGCTCAGGACGCCGCCCGCCTCGATGCAGAGGCGGAGAATCTCCTCGCCGGCGGCGAGGACGCGCTGGGTCTCTTCGGGATCGCGGCCGTCGTACGAGATGTTCGGATGCAGGTTGCCGTCGCCGGCGTGGAAGACGTTCGAGAGCGTGACGCCGTACTTCTCGCGCACGCGGTAGACCTGCTCGAGGATCCACTCGAGTCGGTGGCGCGGCACGACACCATCCATCACCAGGAGATCGGTGTTGATCCGCCCCATCGCCCCGAAAGCGCCCTTGCGCCCTTTCCAGAGCCGGCGTCGCTCCTCCTCCTCGCGCGCCTCCTCCAGCGCCAAGGCGCCGCGCTCGTGGCAGATCGTGGTCACCTCGCGCGCCGCCAGCTCCACCTCCGCTTCCAGGCCATCCACCTCGACCAGGAGCACCGCCTCCGCCTCGCGCGGGTACCCGGCGGCGTAGACGGAGGACTCCACCGCTTCGATGGTGAGGCGATCGAGAATCTCCAGGGCCGCGGGATCGACGCCGCGCGCAATGATGTCGGTCACCGAGGCGCACGCATCCGACATGCTCGCGTAGGACGCGAGGAAGGTGCGTACGCTCTGCGGCTGCTTCTCGATCCGAACCACGACCTCCGTGGCAATCCCGAGGGTGCCCTCGCTGCCCACGAACAAGCCGACGAGATCGTAGCCGGGAGGGTCGGCCATGGCGCCGCCGAGCTCGACGACTTCGGCGTCCGGCAGCACGACCGTGAGCCCGAGGATGTGCTTCGCCGTCATGCCGTGCTTCAAGCAGTGCGGTCCACCCGCATTCTCCGCGACGTTGCCGCCGATGGTGCACGCCATCTGACTCGACGGGTCGGGCGCGTAGTAGAAGCCGGACCCCGCCACCGCCTGCGTGAGGAGGATGTTCACCAGGCCCGGTTGCACGACGGCGAAGCGGTTGTCCAGATCGATGTGCAGGACCTGGCGCATGCGCGCCGTTTCGATCAGGACCGCGGCTCTCGTCGGGGTCGCACCGCCGGAGAGACCGGTGCCGGCGCCGCGCGGGAGAAACGGGACGCGATGGCGGATGCAGGTGCGTACGATCGCCGCGACCTCCGCGGTGGATTCCGGAAACGTGACCGCGAGAGGTCGGTTCTTGAAGTAGGTCATCGCGTCGCACTCGTAGACGAGCAGCTCTTCCGGGCGATCGTGCACGCGTGCGCCGAGCAGGGCACGCAGATCGTCGCGCAAGCGCGCGTGTGCGCTGGGTGACATCGCCAAAGCACCTTCCGATTCGTTCGCCCACGGCATTCTACGGCTGAGGTCTCCACACCGCAAAGAAGCAACAGCCCCCCTTCGGCAATCGACGTGGCGACGTGTGCGAGGTGCGGCGATTCGGCGTGCGGAGTGCTATGCTGCCGCCGGCTGCGAATGCGCGGCTTCGCGCCGATGTCGCGCCCGCTCTGGCGTCGCGGGCGCGAGCTGGATCGGCATCACCTTGCCGAGGTGTTGTTTGAGCTCCACCGGCCTGGCCGATCCTTCGGAATCGCGCGGCGAGCGCGAAGCGGCCGCCGAGACGGCACCCTCCCCGCGGCGCGCCGATGGGCCCGACTCGGTCGCGTCCGACCTGCGTGTGCTCCTGCGGGACAGGCGTTTCCGTACTCTGTTCGTCGCACACTTCGCCAGCAATCTCGGCGACTGGCTCGCCTTCATGGCGCTCTTCAGCATGTCGGCGTTCGAGTGGGGAAACGGTGTGGGCGGCGTCAGCCTTTTGGCCATCGCCTACACGCTGCCGCTGATGACCCTCTCCCCCGTGGCCGGCGTTTGGATCGACCGCTGGGACCTGCGACGCGTCCTGGTGTGGTGCGATCTGCTGCGTGCCGGCGTGGTCCTCGCCATGGCGTTCTCCTCCAGCTTTGCCGCCATCTGCCTGCTCCTGCTCCTGCACCAGGGAGTGTCCACCTTCTTCGGTCCGGCGCAGCATGCTGCGATCCCGCGACTCGTGCAGAAGCGGCACCTTCTGGCTGCAAACGCGCTCAACACCCAGGCGTCGCACTTCACCAAGATCCTGGGTCCGAGCGTGGCGGGTGTGCTCGTCTCCGTCATCGGAGCACGCGGCTGCTTCTATGTCGACGCAGCCACGTTCGCGCTCTCGGCGTGGTTGCTCGCAACGCTGCCGTCGATGCCGCGTCGCTGGCCTGCGGGAGCACAGTCGTTCGCGCGGGATCTGCGCTCCGGCGTCCGCTACCTGCTGCGGGAGCCACGCCTGCGCACGGTGGTTGCGCTTCTCGCGCTCAGCCTCTGTGCTCTGGGGGGCTTCATCGTATGCCTGCCGATTTTCGCGCGCGATGCGCTCGGCGCCGGGCCGAGCAGCGTCGGGCTGCTGCTCTCCGGCTTGGGCGTTGGCGCGGCTGCAGGTGCCTTCGGCGTCGTCCATACCGGCAAACGCGCCGACAAGATCTGGTCGATGGTCGCGGGCGCGGCGCTCGTGGCCTTGGCACTCTGGGGGCTCTCGGTGACGACGAGCGTCGCGGCGGCGCTCCTTGCAACGTCTGCGGTGGGTTGCGGCGTGGCGGCACTTCTGGTCCCGGCACACGCGCTCGTGCAGGAGGAAACAGCGGCGGCGCTGCTCGGCCGCGTCGTCAGCCTCATCGTCGCGGTGCTGTCGCTCGCACAGGTTGCGGGAATGGCCCTCGCAGGCGTTGGCGCCCGAGCCCTCGACCCGGCGCGGCTTCTCGTCGCCGAGGCCGCTCTCCTCGGCGCCGCCACCGTCACCCTGGCGCTGTGGCGCTGGCGCCGCCGCAGCTGAGATGACTCAGCGCTGTGGCCTTCGGCGCCGCGACGCCGGCAGACGCGACACGTGCTCGTTGCCGCCAATGAAGAAACGCAGCAGCCGTGCCGCATCCACGCCCGCGTAGTCGACGCCGATGCGCGCCGACCGCTGCACCGACTCGCTCGCCGCGAGCGCGCCGCTCGCGATCCACAGCTGCTCGCCGAGAAGATCGATCCCGTTCTGCCGTCGTGTGACCGCGAGCGCTCGACACAGCTTGCCTGGACCGTCGGCCAGACGTTTCGGATGTCCGGCCACCCCACGCAGCCGTCGCATGGTCTCGACGCCGTCGAGCGGCTCGAGCGCCCGCAACAGCACCGCCTCGGGTTTTCCCGCGGGCTGACAAACGACGTTCAGCATGTCGTACATCCCGTAGATGAAATAAACGTAGGCGTGCCCGGGCGGGCCGTACATGACCGCGTTGCGCTTGGTGCGACCGCTGCGCGCGTGGCATGCCTGATCCTCCTCCCCCACGTAAGCCTCGGTTTCGACGATCCGTCCGGCGAGGAGACTGCGCCGGTAGCGTCGAAGCAAGACACAGCCGAGGAGCTCGCGTGCCACCTCGTCGGCGCGGCGAGCGTAGAAGCGCCGCGGCAGCGCCGCCTGCGAGATCCGAGTCATGGCCTCCCAGCCCGGTCGAGAAGCGAGGCGCCAACGAGACGTCCGCGCCGGTTGCATTGTCGCGGGCGAGCGGCTGGGCCTCAACCACGAACGTGCGGCTTCCAAGCTGCGGAGTGCGACCAAACTTGACAGAAGAGCACGCGGCCCAGACGATGGGAGCGGCAGCCGGCAGCGTTGCGTCGGCGTGCGTGCCGCAAGGAGTGGATGTCATGACGCAAGTGGAGCGCGAAACCCTCGAAGTCGATGTCTTGTTCGTCGGCGCCGGCCCGGCTTGTCTCTCCGGGGCGTTGCACCTGTCGAAGCTGGTGCGCGAACACGACGAAGCGATCGAGCGCGGTGAGGCAACGGGCGAGAAGCTTGGCGACATCGAGATTGCCGTGATCGAGAAGGGCGTCGAGGTGGGAATGCACCTGCTCTCCGGCGCGGTGTTCGACCCGCGCGCTCTGCGCGAGCTGATGCCGGACTTCGAAGATCAGGGGTTTCCGTTCGAGAGCAAGGTGGATGCCGATTCGGTCCACTACCTGAGCGCGCGGCGTTCGTTCAAGCTCCCAATCACACCGCCCCCGCTTCAGAATCACGGCAACTACATCGTCTCGCTTCACAAGCTGGGTCGCTGGCTCGGCGAGAAAGTGGAGGCCGCAGGGATCAATCTGTTCTGCGGCTTCGCGGGCGCGGAGATCCTCTACGACGACAGCTCGGGCGTCGTGGGCGTACGCACGGGCGACCGTGGAGTCGACAAGAATGGCGAGCCGAAGGGGAACTTCGAGCCAGGCGTCGACATCCGTGCACGCATCACGGTCCTCGGCGAAGGAGCGCGTGGCAGCCTGACGAAGCAGCTCATCCCCACCCTCGGCCTCGAACGGGACTCGCTGCCGCAGATCTACTCCACCGGGGTCAAGGAGCTGTGGAAGCTACCGGAAGGGACACTGAAGAGTGGCCGCGTCATGCACACGATGGGGTTCCCGAACCCTTCCGACCTGTGGGGCGGCGGCTTCATCTACAACATGGACAACGACATCCTGTCGGTCGGATACGTCGTGGGGTTGGACTACAAGCATCCCGACACCGACCCGCACATGATGTTTCAGCGCTTCAAGACGCACCCGATGGTGGCCAAGCTGCTGGAGGGGGGTGAGGTGGTGGCGTACGGCGCCAAGACGCTCGCCGAGGGTGGCTACTACACCATGCCACGCCTCTACGCCGACGGCGTGTTGCTGGTCGGCGAGTCGGCCGGGTTCCTGAACGCCATGCGACTCAAGGGGATCCACCTGTCGATGAAGTCCGGCATGCTGGCGGCGGAAGCAATCGTGGACGCACTGGCGACGAACGACACGAGCGCCAACGCACTGCAAGGTTACCAGAGTCGTTTCGAGGCGAGCTGGGCTCGCGACGAGCTGTACCGCGTGCGCAACTTCCGCCAGGGTTTCGACGGGGGCCTCTTCGCCGGACTCGTGCACACCGGATTCCAGATGCTCAGCGGCGGACGCGGTCTCTTCGACCGGCGCCGTATCGAGCCCGACTACACGCATATGCGCAAACGCACGGCTTTGGATGGGACGCCGGCCCCGGCGCGAATCAAGCTGGACGAGAAGCTCACCTTCAAGAAGCTGACGGACGTGTACCACGCAGGCACCGTGCACGAAGAGGATCAACCGTGCCACCTGAAGATCGCCGACTTCGACATCTGCAACAACCGCTGTCCCGACGAGTACGGGAATCCGTGCCAACACTTCTGCCCTGCAAGCGTCTACGAGATGGTGGAGGATCAGGGCGGCAAGCGTGAGCTCTTCGTCAACTTCACCAACTGCGTGCACTGCAAGACGTGCGACATCATGGATCCGTACCAGATCATCAACTGGGTCACCCCCGAGGGGGGCGGCGGCCCGAAGTACGTCAACATGTGATCCATGCACACGCACCCCCCACAAGCACAGGGCGACGATGCCGCGTACTCCTTCTGTCCGAAGTGTGGCGCTGCGCTGGTGTCTCGGCAGCTGAAAACGGGTGACCCGGAGCGCCGCGTGTGCAGCGCTTGTCGCTTCGTCTTCTTCCTCGATCCCAAGGTGGCGACCGGCTGCATTGCCGAGCTGCGGCAGGGGATCATCCTCCTGCGTCGGAGCATCGAGCCCGGCTACGGGCGCTGGGTCTTTCCTGGCGGCTACGTCGATCGCGGTGAGCGCGTCGAAGATGCGGCCGTGCGCGAGATGGAGGAGGAGTCGCGACTGCGCGTGCAGCTCACGTCGTTGCTGGGCGTGTACTCCTACGTGGGGCGCCCGGTGGTCGTCATCGTGTACACCGGCACCGTCGTGGACGGCAGGCTCGAAGCCGCAGATGAATCGCTCGAGGCCGCCTGCTTCGTCCCCGATCGAATCCCGTGGAACGAGCTGGCCTTCAGCAGCACCTGGGACGCGCTCGCGGACTACGCGTCCGGCCGTCATGGAGTGCAGCGCCCCGACCCGGCGACCCGCCCCAAGGTCTTCTAGACAGCGCAAGCGAGGCGCAAGAGGGTGGCGATGAAGATTCTGGCGCTGGCGGACATCCACGGAAGTCACGACGTCTATGCGCGGATCCCAGAGGCGGCCGCAGCTCATGCCGTCGATGCGGTCGTTCTGGCCGGTGACCTGCTGGGTGTTCCAGACGGTTACCGCACGGTCCAGGCCGCGCAGCGCGTCGACGCGCGTGCGATCGTCGAGATCCTGCAACGGCTCGAGGTTCCGCTCCTCTACATCATGGGCAACGACGATCTCGTCGAGCTTGCTCCACACACGCGCCGCCTGCGCAGCGTGCACGCTCAGCGCGTCGATCTCGGTGCCTACAACTTCGTCGGCTACCAGTACTCCCCACCCTTCATGGGCGGTCTCTTCGAGAAGATCGAAGAGGAGATTGCCGCCGACCTGCGAGCGCTCGAGCCGCTCATGGACCGCAACACGATCTTCGTGACCCACAGCCCCGGCGCCGGCATTCTCGATCGGGGTGTGCTCGGTCTCCACGCCGGCAGCGCCGCGATTCGAGCCGCGGTGGGGCGGCGCAACGTGCGCGCCCACATCCACGGTCACATCCACCAATGCTTCGGTCGAGACGGACGCCACTTCAACGTGGCGGCGGCCGGGACCTGGCGCGCGATCGTGCTCGACCTGGAGAGCCTGGAACACCGGGAGATCCGTTCCTGACCGCAGGTGCGCGGCACAGAATCTGCTCGACCCCATGTGCGCAACCAACACTCAACAGGAAACGTTCGGGAAGCGACGGCAACACCCACGCTTCGGGCATGACGTCACCGGGTTGGATCGTCGCACGGAGCTCGAGAATGTCGAAGTTGCAGCAGGCGACCGAGCGACGCCCGCTCCCCACCGCGCTCGGTTTCGCGGTGAAGCTCGTTGCCTTCGCCCTCCTCATCCTCTACACGCACTACCTGTCACCCGCGGACTTCGGCGTTCTGGTGCTCCTGTACGTGACGATGCGCATCCTCGACACCGTCGTCACCCAGGGGATGACGAGTGCGGTCCTGCGAGCGTACGATGTCGACTTCAAGGACGCGCCCCGCGCACGGCGCGAGGCGGTGAGCACGGCGCTGTTCTACTGCGTGGGATCGGCCGCGCTCCTCTTCGGGGTCCTGGCGCTGTTCGCGCGACCGTTGAGCGCGCTTGTGACAGCCGACGAGCAATGGGCCCCCCTGCTGCGCCTGATGTTTCTCGCCGGCCTCCTGCGCGCAGCGCAGAGCGTGCCGCGCCAGCTCCTGCAGAGCGACGGACGCAAGCGCGACGTCATCCGGATTCTCGAGTTCGCAACCGCTGCGCTGCTCAACGTCTACTTCCTCGTGATCGAAGGCATGGGCCTGGCAGGGATCGTGTACAGCGAGGTGGTGCGTGAAGGGCTGTTTCTGATCGTGCATGCGTTCACGCTGCGACGCACGCTGCGCCCCACCTTCTCGAGATCACACCTGACACAGCTGCTGCGGCACGGCCTTCCGCGTGTTCCGCGCGGCTTGCCGCTCACGATTCTCTCCGTCAACGATCGCTACTTCCTCATTCACCTGGTCGGCGCAACGCAGCTCGGCCTCTACGCGGTCGCCTATCGCTTCGCCGAGATCGTCGAGGATGGCGCCGTACGCCCTCTGCTGCAGCGCTGGCCGCGAACGCACGCCCAGCTGATCGCCGAGGAGAAGGATGGAGGCCAACGCCTCCTGGGGCGCTACGCCACCTATCTGGTGGCGATCGCGGGGCTCGTCGCCCTCGGCGTGTGCGTGTTCGCCGAGCCGCTGCTGCGCCTGGCGGCGCCCGCCGAATACCTCGAGGCCGCACGCTTCGTCCCGCTCCTGAGCCTCGCGCTCCTGCTCGCCGGAGCACATCGGCTGTTCCTGCTCGGTTTGCGCGCGGTGCACCGAACCGGATCGCTCCCACGCATGTTGACTGCGGCCGCCCTGTTCAACCTCGTCTGCAATGCCTGGCTCGTGCCGCGGCACGGTGCGCTCGGCGCAGCTGCGGCCGCGATGCTCACCTCTCTGTTCCTTGCCGTCGTCGCGTCACGCGTGGACCGCCGCTGGTTCGGCACGCGCGTCGAGTGGGATCGAATTCTCCGTGTCGTCGTCGCGCTCGGGCTCACCTTCACCGTCGGGCGTTGGGTGACGCCGGAGAACCTGATCGGCCAGATTGCCTCGGCCTGCGCCCTCATCCTTCTCTATCCGGCGCTCCTGGGCGTCTTCGGCTTCTACAGCCTGGCCGAGCTGGAGATGCTGCGAGGCTTGCTCAACCGCCGTGTCGTGCCGCGGCCCGCACGTTCAGGGCAAGCGGACCGCGCAGCCCCCGAGGCTCCGCAGGCAGACGAGTCGGGCGAGCGCAACGAGCGGAAGGTCACGACCGCGCCTGCGGCGACGGACATGCACCCGAGCCAGGGAGCTCCCGGCTGGACGGCGGCGCTCGCCGGCCCGAGCGACGACGCATCACGAGACGCTGCCGACGAGCCCGAAGAGCGGCAAACGCTGGTCGAGCCGACGACTGGAGCGCAGGCTATGGTGGGAAGCTCGAGGCCGCGCGCTGCGTCGGCGTCGCGCGCTTCTCGATCAAAACGAAAGTGATGTCGTCGGTCTGCTCGCGTCCGGCGACGTACTCCTCCAGCTCCTTCATGATCTGCGTCTTCGCGGCCTCGGCTCCCGCCGCCCCGATGCGACGCAGAAGCGCCACGAGTCGCTCCTCCCCGAAGAGCGCTCCTTGCGGGTCCTCCGCCTCGGTCAGCCCATCGGAGAGCAGGAGCAGGAGATCCCCCTCCTCGAGCCGCAACGGCCGTGCCCGGTAAGTGGATTCCTCGAAGACACCGAGGATCGGCGCATCGGAGGGCAGCTCTTCGATCGCGCCGGTGCCGGCGCGGTAGATGTAGGAGGGGATATGCCCGGCACTCAGGAAGACGCCCTCCCCACCCACTCCGAGGCTGGCGAGACAAAGCGTGACGAAGCGATCTTCCTCGGTGCGTTGGCACAGGTAGCGGTTGACGCTGTCGATCGCGATGCCCGGGTCGCGCACGGAACTCAGCTGGCTGTGCAACGCGCCTTGCAGGAGCGAGCCGAGAAGAGCCGCCGCCACACCCTTGCCGGAGACGTCAGCAAGGATCGTCGTCAACGTCTCGTCGCCCGCCATGAAGTCGTAGAAGTCCCCCCCGACGTGGCGCGTCGGTCGGCTGAAGGCCTGCACCACGTAGCCGGGGAACTCGGGAGTCCGACGCGGCAGCAGATGCGCCTGCGTCTCTTGCGCCAACCCCAGCTCCTTTTCCAGCTCCTTCCGCGCTTCGATCTCGCGCACGAACTCCAGCTTCTCGAGAACGACGCCCGCTTCGGCCGCCAGTTTGCGCAGGATCTTCTCGTCGAGTCCGGACAGAGTGTGCATGATCCTCTTGCTGTCCAGATAGAGGATCCCCATGACTTCGCTGCCGTGGTTCTCGCGGCCGATGCCCACGAGAGGAAGACATGCCACCGCGCACAGGTTTTGTCGCACGATGCTCTCCTGCATGGCGAAATCCGCCGCGATGTGCTCGGTCATGAAGACGGGCTCGCGCGAGTCGGAGACCCTGGTGACGATGCTGCTGCTGGTCGTGAACTCGAGCGAGGAGAGCTGCTCTAGATCGGCGTTGAGACCCAGCGCGTAGGCGTAGCCACCTGCGTCGCGGCGCAGGATGAAGCCACGTTGCGCGCCGCTGATTCGCAGCGCGTTCTCCAAGATCTTGCGAAACATGAGCTCTGCCGACTGGCTCTGCGTCCATTCGTATTGCAGATCGAGCAGGAATGAGAGCTTCTCGATTTCTGTCGTGTCGGCCGACGTTGTGGCCTCGGCGAGCGGCGCTGCGGGCGGGATGCGGCGACGAGCAGACCGGGACGATTCGGCGGCCGCTCCCAGCCCGTGGCCCGAGTCGGCTGTCACTGCGTTCGGGTCTTCGACGACGATCTCGCGGTGCCCGATCCGGATGCGGTCGCCTGGGCGCAGCGTCTGGCGTTTCACCGCCTCACCGTTGACGAAAGTGCCGTGGCGGCTGCCGAGGTCGACCACGACCCAGCTCGAGCCGTCGCTCTCAATCGTGGCATGCTGGCGGGAGACCTCACGGTCGCCGAGAACGATGTCGCAATCGTTGCGGCGGCCGATCACACTTTGCGGCTTGCTGAGCTCGAGACGATGGAGCGCGCCCTGATCGTCCTTCCATCTGAGCACCGGCTTCTGCATGCGCGCCTCACCTGTCTCGAATCTCGACAGCTTCCCATGTCCACGCTGTCGCGCCAAGCCCCAGCGAGCCTCTGCGACGCTGGGAGCATTGCCGGGGCCCTCCATCCGCAGCGAGGGCAGCGCTCCAGACGTGCCCGTGCCTCAAGTGTAACTAGCTGAGCGAGAACAACTTGGATGTTGCGTTCGACGCCGGCGCGGCGCCCGTGCGGCCTTGCGTGGGGCCCTTTGCCCTGTCGGCTGGTGCTCAATTGCGCTACGATCACGGCTGGCCATCCGACTAGCAGCGCTGAAACGACTCCGGGTCCCGGCTGGGTACGGGCCTCTCTCGAGCGTGGTCTGATCCGCGGAGCGGCGTCAGGAGGCTCGTCTGCACATGTTGAAAACTCTCGAACCAACCTTTTTCGGACTTCCCTGTAATTATGAGCGGAACCGACGATAGATCGCTGGCAATGGATTGTGCGAGAGGTCATAGGCAGTCTTTCGAGCCTCTGGTCGAAAGGTATTACAAGGTGTTGTTCAATGTGGCGCTGCGCTTGGTGCACGACTACGACGAGGCTCTGGACGTCACACAGACGACGTTCATGAAGGCCTTCGAGAAGATCGACACCTTCGACCCCAAGCACAAGTTCTTCAGCTGGATCTATCGGATCCTCCTCAACGAATCGTTGAATCAACTGAGCCGCAGGAAGCCCAAGGAACCTCTGGATCCGGGCCTGGTCGCTGGGGGCGACAGCCCCGAGGAGGCGTACGACCTGCAGCGCCTGAGCGACCGCGTCCAGGCGGGTCTGACGCACCTGTCACTGGAGCACCGGCAGGTGCTCGTTTTGCGGCACTTTGCGGATCTTTCGTACAAGGAGATCGGTTCCATCCTCTCCATCCCGGAGAAGACCGTGAAATCGAGACTCTTCAGCGCGAGGCGTCAGCTTTGCGCAGTCCTCAGCAGGGGAAGAGCCACGACATGATCGAGGGGAAGTTCGAAGCAATCCTGAACCGGAAGGTCGACGGGATGATCTCCCCGGAAGAGGAAGCGGAACTGCAGGAGTACTTGGCCACCCACCCGGAAGCGCACTCGTATGCCGAGGATCTGGATGGGCTTTGCCGAACGCTCCGAACGGTCAAGGAGATCGATCCCCCGGACGACTTGAGAGATGCGATCCTCGAGCGGATCCGCGCGGCTCCGGCTCCCACGGTGCACGAGGCGACGGTCGACCTGCCCGACGAGGGGGACGGCTGGCTCGCGAGCCTTGTCCAGACCTTGCGAGGCTGGATGCGGCCGCAGCTGGCCTACAGCTTCGCGGCAGGAACCGCCGTCGGGGTGCTTCTGTTCGCCGTGTTCACCGGCAACCTGACGCAGTCCCGCCTCGACGAGACGTCTCTCCCGGGCGCCATGATGCCCGTCGAAGGCTCCGCTTTTTCACAGATCGACTCTGCGCTCCTGCAGCTCGAAGACACGCAGATGCGCTTCGAGACGCGGCGGCACGAGAACCAGGTCCTGGGCGAGATTCGCGTCGAGTCGGGACCGTCCGTGCAGATCGTTCTGGAGTTCGACGGTGCGACGCTGAGCCCGCTCGGCTTCTGGCGCGAGCAGGGCTCGACCGAGAGGATCGAATTCGAAACAGGCCGGATCCGCATCGCCCATCAGGGGGCCAACACATACCAAGTTCTCCTGACGGAGGCTTCCACGACGGCGGGCGTGCTGACGGTTCGACTGGCTGCCGACGACGGGGTGGTGGAGCGTACGCTCCGCCTCCGACCGTAGGGTCGGCGACCATTTTCTGCGGTGGCCGCAGGTGGACGACCAACTTTTTGCGGTCAGCGCTGTACTTGAGACAAGACGAATCCTGGATCAGCCTGGAGTGTGTAGAGAAGCCGTTCCCCGGAGGTAGGCAAAATGACCGGCAGGAAGATCTTGATCGGCGTGGTCGCGCTTGGCGTGGTCGCGTTCGTCTATTACCAGATCGCAGGCTGGCCACCGATCGGTGACGGAGGCCAAGCCACGATCGGGCAGGTCAAGCGTGACGTCACGCCACAGATCGGCGAGGGAGACGTCGTCGTGGAGGACGCCGAATTCCTGGCGTTCATGCAGACCGACTTCTTCCACGATCTCGTCACCGACAAGGAGTTCCAGGAGAAGGTCGCCAGTGGCGAGCTCGCGCTGGGCGTCTTGGAAGCCCAAGGCATGACCGCGATGGCAGATGTGCTGCTGCGCAATCAGAGCTTCCGGCGCGGCATCCTGGACAGCGACATCGACCTGGCCGCGTCGGTTGTCGACAAGACGGCGGTGATGGCCCGCGAACAGGCTTTCGCCAAGGAGTTTGTCAACGAGATCAGCAAGAGCTCCGAATTCGAGAAGGCTGTGCGTGCCAACGACGCCACGCTCGCCGCGGAAGCCCTCGGCAAAGAGACCCAGCACATGGTGGCGAATGCCAGTCTATTGAGCACCAGCTTGGCTGGCCTC
>CP070763.1:3349550-3401749 GCA_020349025.1 Candidatus Latescibacterota bacterium
GATGTCGTCGTGCTTCCCGGCACCCTCGACGATCGTCGTGTTGTCCTTGTCGATGACGATGCGCTTGGCAGTCCCGAGGTCGGTGAGCACGGTGTTCTCCAGCTTGAAACCCGCCTCCTCGGAGATCACGCGACCACCCGTGAGGATGGCGATGTCCTCCAGCATCGCCTTGCGACGATCGCCGAAGCCGGGGGCCTTCACCGCGCACGCGTTCAAGGTTCCGCGCAGCTTGTTGACGACCAGCGTCGCCAGCGCTTCCCCCTCCACGTCTTCGGCCACGATCACGAGCGGCTTGCCCAGCTGCACGACCTTCTCGAGGATCGGCAGCAGGTCCTTCATCGAGCTGATCTTCTTGTCGTAGATCAGGATGCGCGCGTCCTCGATGATCGCTTCCATGCGCTCCGAGTCCGTCACGAAGTAGGGCGAGAGATAGCCGCGATCGAACTGCATGCCCTCGACGACTTCCAGGCTGGTCTCCATCCCCTTCGCTTCCTCGATCGTGATCACACCGTCACGTCCCACCTTCTCCATGGCGTCGGCGATCAGGTTGCCGATTTCGCGGTCGTTGTTGGCGGAGATGGTGGCCACGTTGGCGATTCCGTCGCGATCGTTGACTTCCTCGCTGCGCTTCTTCAGCTCCGCGACGACGGCGTCGACGGCGTGCTGAATGCCGCGCTTCAGGAACATCGGGTTGGCCCCGGCGGTCACGTTCTTGAGACCTTCGTGGATGATGGCCTGCGCCAGGATGGTCGCCGTGGTGGTGCCGTCTCCCGCCACGTCGCTCGTCTTGGTGGCGACCTCTTTGACCATCTGTGCACCCATGTTCTGGAACTGGTCCTCCAGCTCGATCTCCTTGGCGATCGTGACGCCGTCGTTCGTGATCGTGGGTGCGCCGAACTTCTTGTCGAGGACGACGTTGCGACCTCGCGGTCCGAGCGTCACCTTGACCGCGTTGGCCAGAGTGTCGACGCCACGCCGCAACTCGTCTCGGGCGTTGACGTCGAATGCGATCTGCTTCGGCATCGATTCGCTTCCTTTCGTTCGACCAGGATTCTGGTTCCAGTGCCCGCCACTACAAAACCGCGAGAATGTCGCTCTCGCGCATGATCAGGTAGCTCTCGTCACCGACGGTGACCTCGGTGCCCGAGTACTTGCCGAAGAGAATGCGATCACCCTCGGAAACCTCGAGCGCAATGCGATCCCCCTTGTCGGTCATGCGACCGGGACCGATGGCGATGACCTCGCCCTCTTGCGGTTTCTCTTTGGCGGTATCCGGGATGATGATCCCACCACGCTTGACTTCCGCTTCCTCGAGCGCACGAACCAGAACCCGATCGGCGAGCGGCCGGATGTTCATCTTGACCTCCTTCGTCGTCGCTTTCGCCATGCGACTCTCCCTCCTCCAGAACACTTAGCACTCGTCGCTGATGACTGCTAATCGCTCGACAATATACCGGTGCGCCGGAGGCTTTGACAAGGGGTTCGTCGCATTCGGCTCGGCACCGCGGAAAATCATGCAAGTCATTTTTTTGCAATAGTTTAATGCAGAGATCCAAGACTGACGCCGGGCGCTCTGAAGCTCCCTTTTTGGCACTCGGAGGTCGGAACTGCTAGCGGAGACGGTGCGCGAGCAGCCGCAGGCCCCGAAACAGAAGGTCGGGCTCGACCCGCGCCTCGGCCAGACGCGCGAGATTGCCGAGCCGCTCCCCGTGCCCACCCGTGAAGACCACCGGCGCCCGCGGCCCGAGCCGACGGCGGAGCGCCGTGACGATGCCGCGCAGGCCGTGGGCGAGCGTGGATTGGATGCCGGCACGCAGGGCGCTCGCTGTGTCGTCGCCGAAGGGCGGCGCGTAGCCGCTGGCGTCGACGAGCGGAAGCTGCGCCGTGTGCGCGTGGAGCGCGCGCGCCATCAGATGGAAGCCGGGAAGAATGAGGCCACCGCGAAGATGGCCGCGCTCGAGAAGATCGACGGTGACGGCGGTTCCGGCGTCGACGACCACGGCGCTGCGTTCTGCGTCCGCCATCACGCCGGCCACGTTGGCAAGACGATCCACGCCCAAAGTCTCCGGCCGCAGCACGTCGAGCCTGAAGGGCCAGCGATCGTCCCAGGCAACGCGGTGCAGGCGGCGCAAGCCGGCGCGACGCAGCGCAGCCTCGACGACGCGCGCGCGGCGCGGCGCGACGCTCGACACGACGACGCGCGTGCGCGCCGGAGCGAGCTCGCGCACGACGCGGACCGCATCGGCCCAGGCGCGGCTCCACGGACGTCGCCCGGCGCCGTCGTACTCGACGCGACCGCGAAAACGTTCGTCGCCAGCGAGGTAGAGAACGGCTTGCACCTTGCTGTTGCCGACGTCGACGGCCAACAGGTCGGAAGCGAGCCTCGCGCCCCGCGCGCTCACAGCAGGTGCACCTCCCCCGCGACGACCCGGCGCGTGGCTCCCGTCGCGGTTCGCAGCAGCAGCTCACCCGAGTCCGCGATGCCGATCGCCCGCGCCCGCAGCTCCCCCTCCGGAGCGTCGACGCGGACATCGCGACCGACGAGAACGTCGAGCGACCGCCACGCCTGCACGAGCTCTTCTGTACGCTCTTCGAGCCATTGCGCGTAGCGCCGTTCGACCGCAGCCAGAATGTCGGCGAGGATCTGCTCGCGCGCCGGCAGCTCCTGCACCGACTGCCGCAACGAGATGGCGTTGCGGAGCGCGTGCGCGCGGAACACCTCCGGGGCCACGTCGCAATTCACGCCACAGCCGACGGCCGCAAACGCGTCCTGCGTCGCGCGCGCCTCGACAAGAACGCCTGCGAGCTTGCGCTCCTCGAGCCAGAGATCGTTGGGCCACTTCAAGCGCACGTCCGCGCCCGTGGTGTCGCGCAGCGCATCACAGACTGCCAGGGCCGCAACCAGAGGCAGGAGCTGGCGAGCCGCCTGCGACGTGCGCGGAGGCCGCAGCAGAAGCGAGAAGAGAAGACCCGCGTGCACCGGACAGATCCAGGTACGCCCCTGGCGTCCCCGTCCAGCGCTCTGCTCCTCCGCCAGCCAAACGCTCCCCTCCGGCGCACCGGCAGCGCCCGCCTGGCGCGCGCGGAGGTTGGTCGAGTCGATGCACTCCCACACCTCGAGATGGTGCCCGAGGCGGCCGCGTCGTGCTGCCGCGTAACGCCGTGGTGAGAAGTGCACGCCTGCACAAGCGAGGCGCCAGCGATCGGCCTCGACGTGGTGCAGGAGGTGCCCGCGCGCTTCGAGCGTGCTCCGCGCCTGCGCAACGTCGTCTCCCACGATCGCAACACCCGCGGGTGCGTCGACGAGACGAGCGAGGAGTTCCTCGGGTGGATCGAGCCTCAAAACGCTCCCTCGACCAGCATCGAGAGGTCGAAGGCAGGGGCGCTGTGCGTCAGCGCCCCCACCGACAGATACTGCACACCCGGAACCGCGTGCTGGCGCACGTTGTCGAGCGTCAGGTTGCCGGAAACTTCCAGCTGCGGCTTGGCGCGGTCGCCGCGCAGCCGTACGGCGTCGCGCACTGCCGCCGGTGTCCAGTGGTCGAGCAGGACGCGATCCACGCCCAGCTCCAATGCGACGCGTAGCTCCTCGACATGCCGGACCTCCACCTCGACCTCACGTCCCCGGGCGGCTGCCAGTGCCGCACGCACGGCCGCACGCAACGAACCCGCCATGGCGATGTGATTCTCCTTCACCAGGAGCATCGCATCGAGGCTCTGCCGGTGGTTGGCTCCGCCACCGCAGCGCACGGCGTACTTCTCCAGAAAGCGCAGTGTCGGTGTCGTCTTGCGCGTGTCGGTGATCGCTGCACCGGTGCCCGCGACCGCGCCCACGAAGCGCGCCGTCAGCGTGGCAATTCCGCACAGACGCTGGACGAAGTTGAGCGCCACGCGCTCGCCGGTGAGAAGTGCGCGGGCGCTGCCGCGCAGGCGCCACACGACCGCCTCGGCGTCGACCGCGTCGCCGTCGTCCATGCCGTCGATCGCACAGGTGGGATCGAGGTGCAGGAACACGCGTTCGAGCACGGGGCGCCCGGCGACGACCCCCGAGTCACGCGCAACGATCCGCGCTTCGGTCGTGCGCTCACGCGGCACCGTCGCGAGCGTCGTCGCATCCCCGGCGCCGACATCTTCGGCCAGGGCGGCCGCGACGACCGCATCGAGGTCGTGTGGATCCAACATCGGTTGCACCTTTGGTTCCTCTCAGAGAACGCGTCGCTTGCGCCCACCGGGCGGCCCTACCGCGGCGTCGCGACGCTGCCGTGCGTTGCAGCGTTCACGGGCGCGCCCGCAGCTCACGGATCCGGTCGCGCAGGCTGGCGGCGTTCTCGAAGCGCAGCGCCCGCGCCTCGCGCCGCATCTCCGTTTCCAGCCGCGCCAGGAGCTCGTCCGGAGAGGCCGTAGCCATCTCCAGATCGCTCAGCGGCGAGGCGCGCGCCGGCTCCGCTTCCTCTTCCGCGCCGCGCGCGTCGGCGGCCGCCGTCTGCCCCATGATGTCCTCGACCGACTTGATGATCGTTCGCGGCGTGATCCCATGCTCGCGATTGTAGGCCTCTTGCAGATCACGCCGACGCTTGGTCTCGTCGATCGCCCGCTGCATCGAGCCGGTCACCTCTTCGGCATACATGACCACGCGACCGTCGACGTTGCGCGCCGCGCGCCCGACGGTCTGGATGAGCGTCGTCTCGCTGCGCAGGAAACCCTCCTTGTCGGCATCGAGAATCGCCACCAGTGCCACCTCCGGCAGATCCAGGCCCTCGCGCAGCAGGTTGATCCCCACGAGCACGTCGAATCTCCCCAACCTCAGATCGCGCAGGATCTCGACGCGCTCCAGCGCTTCGATGTCGGAGTGCAGGTAGCGCACGCGGATCCCCAGGTCCATCAGGTAGTCGGTGAGGTCCTCCGCCATGCGCTTCGTGAGGGTCGTCACCAGCACGCGCTGCTCGGTGGCGACGGTCTCGCGAATCTCGCCGATGAGATCGTCGACCTGTCCTTGCGCCGGCTTCAGGATGATCTCGGGATCCATCAGGCCCGTCGGTCGAATGATCTGCTCGACGATCACACCGCCGCATCGACGCAGCTCGTACTCGCCGGGCGTCGCCGAGACGTAGAGCACGCGCGGGCAGAGGCGCTCGAACTCGTCGAAACGCAGGGGGCGGTTGTCGAGCGAGCTGGGCAGTCGAAAACCGTGTTCCACGAGCGTCAGCTTGCGCGAACGGTCGGCGTTGTACATGCCTTCGATCTGCGGCAGCGTCACGTGCGACTCGTCCAGGATGACCAGGTGGTCCTCCGGGAAGTAGTCGATGAGGCAGGCGGGACGCTCGCCCGCGCGGCGTCCCGACAGGTAGCGCGAGTAGTTCTCGATCCCGGAGGTGTAGCCCATCTCCTGCATCATCTCGAGATCGAAGCGTGTGCGCGACTCGAGACGTTGCGCCTCGAGCAGCTTGCCCGCCTGATCGAACTCTCCGAGCCGGCGCTCCAGGTCCTGCTCCACCTCCTGCATTGCAAGCTGCAGCTGCTGCTCGGGCGTCACGTAGTGACGCGCCGGATAGATCGTCGCTGCCTCGAGCTCCTCTACGGCGCGACCGCTGAGCGGATCGACGCGCCGAATCGCTTCGACATCATCACCGAAGAGTTCGACACGCAGCGCGCGATCTTCGTAGGCGGGAACGATTTCGATGACGTCGCCGCGGACACGGAAGTTGCCGCGCGCCAGGGCGTAATCGTTGCGCGAGTACTGGATGCGTACGAGCTTGCGCAGCAACTCCTCGCGTGGCACCTCCTGACCCACCTGGAGCCGCACCGAGAGATCCTGGAAGTCGGTCGGCGAACCGAGCCCGTAGATGCAGGAGACGCTGGCGACGACGATGACGTCGTCACGCGACAGCAGCGAGCCGGTGGTGTGCAAGCGCAAGCGATCGATGTCGTCGTTGATCGATGCATCCTTCTCGATGTAAGTGTTCGTGGCAGGCACGAACGCCTCCGGCTGGTAGTAATCGTAGTAGCTGATGAAGTATTCGACCGCGTTGTGTGGGAAGAAGCCGCGGAACTCGCCGTAGAGCTGCGCGGCCAGCGTTTTGTTGTGCGAGATCACGAGCGTCGGCAGACCGAGCTGCGCGATCAGGTTTGCCATCGTGAAGGTCTTGCCGGAACCGGTGACACCCAGCAGGGTCTGGAAGCGCTCCCCCGCACGCATGCCTTCGACCAGCGCTTCGATTGCCTGCGGTTGATCTCCGGTAGGCTCGTACGGCGAGACGATCTGGAAACGGCTCATGGGCCGATCTTATTCGAGGATGGGCGCTTTGGGAAACCAGGCGCGCAGGCTGTCGGTCGAGTCGGCGCGCGTCGTGGGGTGCGCGGGCTTCTTCGTGGTGGATCGCGGCGCCGCTTGCGACGGACGCGGCGGCGGCGACGCCGACGGCTCGCGAACGCGCGCGGGCGGCTCCCCCTGCGGCTGCGATGGCTCGCCCGGATCCGCGGCGGGAGCCAGCGCGCCCGTCGAGTCCACCGCGGGTGCGGTGTCCTCCGGCAGATCCACTTCGATCGTCGTCGTCGGATCGAGCGGCTGCGCGCGCGTGCCGCGCAACTCGTTTTCGATCTGCTGCAGCCCGCGCGTGGGACGCAGCCCCAGTCGGGCGGCGCCACGGCTCCAGAAGACCCAGGCGAGACCAGCAGCCAGAGCCAGGAGCACCGGGAGGGTCCAAGTGCGACGGCGCGGGCGCCACACGTGCCGCTTTTTGGGCGCCACCTCGACCTCCTCCCAGATCTCGGGAGCCGTTTCGACCGCACGCCCCGAGAGAGTTTCGTAGCGGCGCAGCAACATGCCGACATCGAGCCCGAGGAAGCCACCGTAGCTGCGCAGGAAACCCTTCACGTAGGTGTCGGCGGGGAGCTCACCGAAGCGATCGTTCTCGAGGTGCTGCAGCATGATGGTGGAGATGCGCGTGCGGGAGCTGGTCTCCTGCACGGAGAGGCCACGCGCCTCGCGCGCCTGCTGCAGGAGCTCCCCGATCGTCTGCACGTTGGAGCCGGGATCGATTCTCTCGCCGGAGGTCTCTTCCGCGCCCGCGGGCGTGGATGGAGGCGTGCTTGGCGTCTCGGAGGCCGCCGCATCCGGGGCGCGTTGGGTCTCCGGCGTCGCCTCCGCCGCAGGCCGCTGCCACGCGTTGGCGCTGTGGTCCGTGCTGCGTTCGAGCGCGGAAGCCACGTCGTCGAGCGGGTGCGGGTGCGGGTGCGCACTCGTGTCGTCGACGATCTCGAGCTCGAAGGCCTCGGCGGCGGCGCCTTTGGCGGCGCGCGGTGGCGCTCGCCGTGTGCGGCGCTTCTTCCTGCGACCCATCAACCCTTCCCAGAAAGCTCAGCGAGACTCGTGCGCAAGCGCTCCCTGCGGCCGCTCAGCTCGGCGTGACGCTCGCGATCTCGCCCCACGACCTCGGCGGGCGCTTTGTCGAGGAAGCTTCTGTTCGCGAGCTTGGCGTCGAGCCGCTTCAAATCGCCATCGACTCGATCGAGCTCTTCCTGCAGGCGCTTGCGTTCGGCGTCCAGGTCGACCAGTCCACCGAGAGGAACGTAGAGCACCGAGTCGCGCGCCACCACCGAAGCTGCCGCTTGGGGACGACGGCCCACCGGCTGCAGCTCTTCGAGCTTGGCATGCAGCCGCAGAAGTCGTCCCGGCTCCCCTTCCCATTGTGCGAGGTCACCGCTCTCGGAATGCACGAGGGCCGGGGCTCGCTTTCCCGGCGGAACGCGCATTTCCGAACGCAGCGTTCGGATCGCACCGGTCGCCTCCTGGACCATTTCGAACTGCGTCGCCGCATCGTTGTCGAGCAGCATCGGTTCCGGGCGTGGGAAAGCCGCGGTCGTGACCAAGCCGCGAGTCCCCGGGATGCGGCTCCAGAGTTCTTCGGCCAGGTGCGGCATGAAGGGGCTCAGGAGCTTGCTCGAATGGGCGAGCAAGAGGAGGGCCACGGTGTGGGCCGTGCGGCTGGTGTCGCGCTCCTCGCCGTAGAAGCGCGGCTTGATCGATTCCAGATACCAGGCGCAGTACTCGTCCCAGAAGAAATGGTAGAGACGCGACGCCGCCTCGTTGGCGCGCAGCCCCTCCATTTCGCGGTTGACGTCCGCGACTGCTCCGGCGTATTCGTGCAGGATCCAGCGATCCTCCAAACGCAGCGCCTCGATCGCTCCAGCCGGAAGTGCAGCGCCGAAGGCGTCCGCCCACAGCCGCGAGAGAGCATCGTCGCGCGTGGACTCCGCCTCGAACGGCACGCAGGGGCTTTCCGCGCGCTCTCTCGCCAGGCCCAGCTCCGAGATCCAACCGTGCTTCTCCGCGCTCGACAAGACCAGGCGCGCCGCGTTCCAGATCTTGTTCGCGAAGTTGCGACCGGTGACGACGTTCGACTCGTCGAAGAAGGTGTCCTGTCCTGGCGGCGACAGCATGACGCTCGAAAAACGCAGCGCGTCCGCCCCATGCTTGCCGATGAGGTCGAGCGGATCGGGGGAGTTGCCGAGCGACTTCGACATCTTGCGCCCCTTCGCATCGCGAAGAATGCCGTTCAGCAGTACCTGCCCAAAGGGGACCTCGCCTGCAAACTCGAGACTCGCCATGATCATTCGAGCGACCCAGAAGAAGATGATGTCCGGGCCCGTGACCAACATCGTCGTGGGGTGGTAGCGCTCGAGATCGGGGGTCTTCTCCGGCCAACCCAAAGGCGAGAGGGGACAGAGCCACGAGGAGAACCACGTGTCGAGCACGTCCTCATCCTGTGTGAAACGGGTCCCTTCGCACCGGCGGCAGGCTGCCGGCGTCTCGTGCGCGGCCACGATCTCGCTACACTTGCAGCAGGTGTAGATCGGGATGCGGTGTCCCCACCAAAGCTGCCGCGAGATGCACCAATCCTGAATGTTGCGCATCCAGTGCAGATAGACGTTGCGCCAGCGCTCAGGATAGAAGCGCACGCGCCCCTCTTCGACGACGCGAATGGCCGGCTCGGCGAGCGGCTTCATGCGCACGAACCACTGGCTGGAGAGGTAGGGCTCGATGACGGTGCGGCAGCGATCGTGCAAGCCACGCGACAGCGTGTGCGCTTCACTGCGCACGAGAAGCCCCTCCTCCTCGAGTCGGCGCAAGAGCTCGCGCCGCGCCTCGAAGCGGTCGAGAGCCTGGAGCGGCCCCGCATTCTCGTTCATGCTCCCGTCGGGAGCGATCACCACGGGCATCTCGAGCGCGTGTCGCCGACCCACTTCGAAATCGTTGGGATCGTGCGCCGGGGTGATCTTCACCATGCCGGTCCCGAACTCCGGATCGACGTAGTCGTCCGTGATCACCGGGATCTCGCGGCCCAGGACCGGGAGACGCAGCAGCTTGCCGGCGAGCTCGGCGGCGCGCGGATCGACCGGGTTGATGGCGACCGCGACGTCACCCAGGATGGTCTCCGGTCGAGTCGTTGCGACCTCGACGAAACCGTTGCCGTCGACACGCGGATAGCGCACGGTCCACAGGTTCCCCTGCACCTCTTCGTGCTCGACCTCCTCGTCACTCAGCGCCGTACGGCAACTCGGACACCAGTTGATGATGTAGCGGCCTCGATAGACGAGCCCCTTCTGGAACAGCCGAATGAACACCTCGCGCACGGCCCGACTCATGTGCGGGTCGAGCGTGAAGTACTCGCGCGGCCAGTCGAGCGACCAGCCCACGCGCTGCATCTGTTCCACGATGTGCCGGTGCGAACGCTCCTTCCAGCGCCAGCAGCGTGCGACGAACTCCTCGCGTTCGAGGCTCGCGAGATCGATCCCTTCGTCACGCAGCTTGCGCTCCACGACCTTCTGGGTCGCGATGCCGGCATGATCGGTGCCGGGCCACCAGAGCGTCTCGCGCCCGCGCATGCGTTGATAGCGCACGAAGACGTCCTGGATCGTGCTCGAAAGCACGTGCCCCATGTGTAGGGCGCCGGTGACGTTGGGTGGCGGCAACAACACGACGTACGGCTCGGGGTCGCTGTTGCCGTTCTCGGGGCGCAACTGTGGGCGGAACGCATCTGCCTGCAACCAGCGCTCGCACCAGCGCGGCTCGACCTGTGCCGGATCGTACGCACTTGTTGGAACGTTGGACGCCATACCCTCTCCAGGTCGTGGAAGTCCTTGGGCGACTTGAAGATGCCGCGAGCCGACGCTTAGCACAGGGCCGCGAACGGGTCAATGGCGCGCAGCCGCTCGTTCAACGCGCCTGGCCGAGGTAGAAGCCGAGGACTCCCACGAACATGTCGATCTTCAGGATCCAGCTGACGCGGACGAGGTTGCCGGGACTCGTGTCGCGGAACATCAGCCAGCATGCGACGAGGAGAAGTGGAAAGATCCCGAACACGTAGGTGAGAAGATAGCCGCGACCGCAAAGCTGCATCCAGTACGGCCAGGGCGCGAGCGCCGCGAAGAGCAGGAAGAAGACGAAGGCGACCCCGAGCGCCCGGCGGGCTCCGAGGCGTCGTGCCAACGTCCTCGCCCCCAGTGCACGGTCGCCGCGCAGGTCCTCGACGTCCTTGACGATCTCGCGCCCCATGAGCAGAAGGAACGCGAGGATGGCGGGGACGGTTCCTGCGACGGGACGCCCGGCGACCCACGCTCCGGCGACGAAGCCGGAGGCGCAGACGACGCTCACGGTGACGTTCCCGAGCAGCAGACGCGACTTGAGCTCGGCGCTGTAGAAGAACAGCGCCACCGTCCACAGCGCGACCATGACGAGCATCTGCGCACCGGCGGCAAACCCGGTGACGAGAGCCATGAGCGTGAGAAGCGCGTAGTAGTGGCGTGACTCCCCGCGCCCGATCCGCCCCGACGGGATGGGGCGCCGCGGCTTGTTGATGCGGTCGATCTCGGCGTCGAAGTAATCGTTGACCACGTTGCCCGCCGCCGCCACGAGCGCAGCGGCGACGGCCGCGAGGAGCAGGCGCTCGTCGGGCGCACCACCGCCAGCGGCTGCCCAGCCGGCCACGACCATGAGCGCGGCAACGGCGAGGTTGTGTGGGCGTGTGATCTCGAAACGGTTCCAGAGGAAGGCGAGTGTCCGCGACATCATGGTGCGTGATCGTAGCAGAGGGGTGACGCGTGACCCAAGCATGGACTGTTCCCCGAGTGCGAGTGCATGCGTTGACGCACGTGTCGGTCACACACACCGTCACCTGTCTCGTGCACGCGTGGCGGGTCGTCGGCACTCGAATCACTCGTGCGCTGCGGCCGCCAAGGCCGCGACGCGAGCGGCGAAGAGCTGTGGCAGCGCCTCGGACGCCTGCTGTTGACGAATCAGGTCGACGAGTGCGCTCCCCACCACGGCGCCGTCCGCAAACGCGCACGTTTCCCGCACATGCTCTGGCGTGGAGATCCCAAAGCCGACAACCACCGGCAGGGCGGTGACGCGACGCAGCCGCGCAATCGTCTCGCGTGCGTCGGAGCCGAGCTGCTTGCGCGCTCCCGTGGTGCCCGCGACAGCGACGCAGTAAAGAAACCCCGTGGTGCGTGCCGCGATCTGCTGCATGCGTTCCTCTGGAGTCGTCGGCGCCACCAGGAGCACGCTGGCGACGTCGTGCGCCGCCGCCAGCTCGAAAAGCTCCCCCCCATCCTCGGGTGGCAGGTCGGTGAGGATCACCCCACGCACGCCGCAGCGTCCGGCATCGCGCATGAAACGTTCTGCTCCGTAGGCCAGGAGCGGGTTCAGGTAGGTCATGAGCACAACCGGAGGTCGCTCCGTCTCCTGCGCCAAAATCTCGAAGAGCCGCCCCGCGTCCATGCCGTGGCGCAGCGCCACCTCGGAGGCGTGGCAGATGCTGGGACCGTCGGCGACCGGGTCGGAGAAGGGCAGGCCGACTTCGAGGAGGTCGGCCGCACGCGTCTGGCTCAGCAGCACGCGGAAGCGCTGCGGATCCGGGAACCCTGCGGTGAGAAACGGAATGAACGCTTTCGAGCCGCAGCTGCGAATGCGATGCATCTGGGCAGCGAGCGAAGAGCCCACGGCCGCGCCTCCCAAGCCTGGCTGCTGGGGTCCGTCGGGATCAGGCGCTGCTGACCGCTGCGCCGCTGCGGCGGGCCCGAGCGACGGAGAGGAACAGATCGGAGTTGCGATACGCCTCCGTGGCACGGTCGCGCTCCCCGAGCTTGTCGAAGCAGATCCCGAGGAGGTGGTGCGCCTTGGCGTGATCGGGGGTCAGCTCCACCACCTGGGACAGGATGCGCACCGCCTGGCGCGGCAGCTCCAGGCCGTTGTAGCACAGCGCCATGGCGTAGAGAAGTCGCACCGATGCCGTGCGCTCGCTGGCGGAACGCTCCAGCTGATGCAGCGCGCGGTCGTACTGCCCCTTGCGCAGGTAGCACAAGCCGAGGTAGTAGCGCGCCTCTTCGTGGTCGGCGTGCAACCTCAAAGCGGCGCGGAAGGCCGCGATCGAGTCGTCGTAGCGTCGCTGCTCGAAGTAGACGGCACCGAGGTTGTAGTGCCCTTCCACGCTGTCCGGGTCGAGCGCCACGCCAGCGCGGAACTGCTCGATCGCAAGCTCGTAGCTGCACGACTCGGCGTAGAGGGCGCCGAGATTGAAGTGGTTCTCCGGGTCACCCGGCGCCAGCTGCAGTGCCTTCTGGAACTCGCGCAGTGCGTTACTGCGGTCGCCGCGCAGGTCGAGCAGGAACCCGAGGTTGGTGTGCGAGCGCGCGTGGTGCTCATCGACCACGAGCGCCTGCCGCAGCGAACGCTCCGCATCGTCCAGCTCGCGCTTGCGCAGATGGAAGCTGCCGAGGCGGTACCACGTTTCCGGGTTGCGCGGCTCGAGCTCGATGGCACGCTCCAGCTCCGCACAGGCGCGCGCATCGTCCCCCTTCTTGGCATAGAGGATTCCAAGCCGGCACACGGGCTGCGCGGACTGCGGCGCAAGCTCGGCGAGGCGCAGGTAGCAGTGCTCCGCCATCTCGTACGCTTCCAGGTCCATGAGGATGGCGCCCACGCGCTCCAGGTGCGCATCCCCGGTGCGCTCTAGAAAGTCACGCACCCGATGCAGAGCCTCGTCGCGACAGCCGCTGACGCGCAGGGTGCGGCTCAGCTGCTCCAGCGCGTCCGGATCCTCCGGCATCCGGCGCGCCGTCCGTCGGAGGCGCCGAAGACGCCCATTCGACTCATTGACAAATAGTTGGGATATTCGATTCAGGTGATTTGAGAGATTCACGCCAGCCACGCCGCCCCCCCTATAGAGGTGCTCGAAGCGCCGGCGCTGTCGCCCGGAGCGCTCCCAACTTCCCCACCGCACGTCCGCGCCCGGGTCGGTCGTTCAACCGACCGTGCGTGTCTCAAGGACGTCGCGCACCGTGGCCAGCAGCTCGCTCGTATCACTGCTCTTCACCAAGTACGCGTCCGCGAGCCAGGACGAGAAATCGTCCCGATAGGTCGAGTATCCGGAGTTGAGTATGACCGCGAGATCGGGCTGGACCTCCTTCATCCTGCGCAGGACATCCAGACCGTTCTCCAGCTCCAACTTGATGTCCAGGATGACGAGATCGGCCGCGGCGGCCTCGATATGCTGGAGTGCTTCCGTTCCGGTTGATGCCGTGACCACGTCGTGGCCCTCATCCTCAAGCTCTTGTGTGTACAACTTGCGAACGTTGACCTCGTCGTCCACCACAAGGATTCTTGGCATCGTGGCTCCTTTACACTCGTTGCGAATCTACGCCCCGCTGAAAAACAGTGTCAACGACACAAAACCCACGTCCCGCTTGGGCGCGCAGAGCGTGGGTCGCGATCGGGACCGTGTGTTGTCTTAGGGCTCGATGCGCACGTCGAGAACGATACGAATCGTGCCGCCCGGCTTGAGGTCGGAGTGCTTGAGAACGACCGGCACATGGACGCCCTGAGACGCAGCTTGCGCTGCAACCGCTGGCTGCGCCTCGGCACTCGGATCGCGCCGTCGCATGGGGTCCTTGATGAAGCCTTCCGCCTCGGGCGCTTGCTGCTGCTGCGCCGCCCGCCCGGCCTCGTTCGGGAGATCGACCATGTGGCCGAAGTCGCCGTACGCGCCCCCCTCCACGCCCGTGCGCGCTTCGTTCGCAGCGGGCCCCCGCTGCGACGCGGGCTGCGCCGGGGCGAACTCGGGCCGCTGCATGACGCGGCTCGCGGTCACCGTCGCCTCGGCGATGTTGGGGCGCGGCCCGATGCCCGACGGCGCCGCCATGGCGGGCGCCTCACCGGCCGAGTGCGGCATGGGGGACGGTTCCGGTGCTGCCGGACGCCGCGCCTGGCCGCCGTTTGCGTGGCGACCCAGCTCGGTGCGCAGGCGCTGGAACAGCAGACGCGACACGGAGTGCAGCGTCTCGTAGACGCCGCGCCCGGTTGCGGCCGCCGCCTCGAAATGCGGTACGCCCTTGGGATTCAATGCTTGCTGCAGCTCTTCGATGCTGTGGACGTTCTGCAGGTCGCGTTTGTTGTACTGGATCACCCAGGGGATCGAGTCCAGCGACAGGTTGTTCTCGCGCAGGTTCTCCTCGAGGTTCTGCAGCGACTGCAGGTTCTCCTCCATCTTGCCCAGCTGCGAATCCGCCACGAAGACGACCGCATCGGCGCCCTTCAGGACGAGCTTGCGCGTGGCGTTGTAGAACACCTGGCCCGGAACCGTGTAGAGGAGGAAGCGCGTCCGGAAGCCGTGGATCTCGCCCAGCTCCAACGGCAGGAAATCGAAGAACAGAGTGCGATCCTGACGCGTCTTCATCGAAACCATCTTGCCGCGCGAATCGCCCGGCACGCTGGCGTAGATGCACTCCAGGTTGGTCGTCTTTCCGGACAAGCCCGGCCCGTAGTAGACGATCTTCGCGTTGATCTCGCGTCCCGCGTAGTTGATCAGGACCATTCGCTGCTCCTACGATCCGGTGGTGGTGCACACGAACCCACGGCCCCGAGTCAGCAAGCACCGTTCCGGGAGCATCCAAAACGTGGTGGCCGCGCTCAGATGCTCCTCCAGCGTGCTCCACGACGGCGTCGCGCGTGCTGTCGCAGGTCGCGACGTGCCTGCATGCGGCAGTCTCCGACCGTTCGATCCCCCGGTATGGCGAGATCCTCACCGCATCCCCCAGTTGGCCTCTCCGCGTTGCGCTCATTCCTGCACAGTCGCGCCATGGGCCGATCTGGAAGCTCTGGAACGACTCGAACCAAAGACCGTGATCGGCTGCGTCGCAACCCCTTGCGACAACATGCGCAGCCGTGCTGCTGGGGTTGGGACGAGTGGCACCCCTCTTGTTTGATGCGCCACTGGAGAGCTGGAAAGCCCCCCAGTTCAACCGTCACCTGAAGTGATTGCGGCAAGCCGCTCATTGACGCGTCGCAGGGGGATGGCTAGACTGTCGGCTCCGCCCCCGGAGCAGCGATTGTCGCAGGGCAAGGTCTCGAGGTCCCCGTACCGACCCGATGCCGGAGGCAAACATGTCCGCCACTCCCAAGATTCTCAACGAGATGTTCGGACGCCTGCTGGGCATCCAGATCGGCCCCCACGTCACGGACAAGCTGACGCCCGTGATCGACGGGGTGATCGAGAAGGTGCACGGAAGCCTCGATCTCGACACCGTCCAAGGCCAGAACACCTTCCGCGCTCTGATCTGCAGCATGGTCGTGCACGGCTGGGGACTGGGGATGCACCCCGACAACAACCCGAACACCGACCAGGACTCCAAGGCGATCGAGGTGAAGGTGTGCAAGGACATTCTGGTCCCGATGGAGCACCTGAAATCGCTGCGCTACCTGAAGAAAGACTCCTACGGGCGGGTCAAGAAGGTGCTCTTCGAGCCGGACCAGAACGCACGCATCCGTGGCCAGATCGACACGATCCTCGGCGAGATCGCCAGCGAGAAGTGGGTCGACGACTGAGAGAGACACAGCGGCCCGGCGCGTTGCCCGCAGCCTGCGCTCAGTTCGACCGCCCGTCGAGCCGCCACTTCACGAGCTCGACGCACCGCCCGCGCTGCGTGTAGCGCACCTCATCCATCACCGACTCGATCAGGAAGAGCCCGCGCCCACCGGGGACGACAAGCCGGTCGGGATCGAGCGGGTTCTTGCGCTGGCTGGGATCGAAGCCGGACCCCTCGTCCTCGATGCGGACGCGGACGCAGTCGGCGTCCACCACCCCCTCGACGTCGACGAACTTGCCGACGTCGCTGCCGTTTCCGTGCACCATCGCGTTCGTGAGCGCTTCATCCACGGCGAGTGGCAGGTTCATCGCAAAGTCGGCGGTCGTGTAGCCGAACTCCATGGCCAGGAGCGATACGACGTGCACGACACCCGTCACCATGTCGGGATCGCTCGGAAGACGGAAGCCGAACTCCACCCTCCCGTGCGTGCGGACCTTTGGATGTCTGCGGAACAGGTGCGTGATGGACGGCTCGGCGGAGAGCTCGCTGTCGAGCCCGATCCCCTCCCAGGGGGGGCGCAAGACACCGGCGGCACCGGCCAGAATGAGGCGCCTCCACGTCTCCTCGCTGCACTCGCGACAAACCACCAGAACACTCGACTCGGGTGCGCGGCGACGCACTTCGCGGAACCAGCACGGATCGAGGCGACTCGCGTCGGCGGCGACCACGACCGCGCGCACGACGTCGTCACGCGCCAAGACCTCGAAGAAGGCACGCGGGGATTCGAGGGCATGCAGAGCCTCGCGCGGCTCGTCGATCGCCGCCAAGAACTGCTCCGATAACGAGGCATCGAGAGGGATCAGGTATGTCGGCTCGAGCATTCCTCAGAAGACCTTCTGACCTGCGGCCAGGATCTCGTTGAGCGCATCTTTGAAGTAGCTGGTCTTGCGCAGCACCTCTGGATCGACCTTCGACTTGTAGAGCTCCCAGGCCCTGTTGACCTCAGCTCCGAGTGTCGATGCCAGGGTGCCTTCTCGCAAGGCGCGATCGCGGTCTTCCTGATTGTAGACGAGAATGTCGGACACCAACACCCGAGCCAGACGCAGCGCGCGCTCACGCGCCTGCTCCAGATCGGATGCCGCCGCACTCTTCGGCCGGCGCGTGGCAACCGCGGTCGGCGCACCCGACGGGCGTTCGCTACCGAAAGGGGACGGCGTGGCGAGCGGCGACGGAGTGGCGAAGGGTGAGGGGGTCGCGGGCGGTGAGACGGGCTGCTCCGGGCCTGTTCCGTCGGCCGGCCGCTCGAACGGAGCCGGCGTCGCGGGTGCGAGCTGCAGGTCGTCGCGCGAGCGCGGCGAGTCGGAGCGACGCGGGGTCGGCTCGGGGCGCGGCGTCGCCACGGGAGATGCGCGGCCAGGCTGGAAGGGTGCCGTCTCGAGGCGCATCTCCGGCCCGGCTTGTGTCTCGGGTGCGCTCAGATCGAGCGTGCGCTGGCCCCCGAGCGCGCGGCGCATCGGCTGCGGCGAAGGCGTCGGTGTCCGTGTCTGTGTCTGCGGAGTACGGCGTGTCGTCGGGCGCTGGCGCAGCTGCGGCGGCCGGCGCTCGTCCCGCTCCAGACTCAGATCATCGACGGAATGGCTGGGGCGTGTCTCCACGAGGCGCCGCGGCCGTGGCTCGCCGTCGCCGGCGGCTGTTGCCGGGCGGACACGGAACACATGACCGCACCCTGGACAGCGCACACGCATTCCGCGCTCCGGGACGCTCGCGCGTCCCAGCCGGTAGGCGGTTTGGCAACGTGCGCAACGCACGATCACGTCATACACCTCCGGGCGTGCCCCTCCCGACGCGAGCGCGAGGAGGGACCGGGAACAACCGCACGCAACAATCAGGCCACGCACCGCCTGCACCCGCGTTCGTCACCCGGTTTCGGCCAGCGTCTCGCGCTCCTGGTAGCGCGTCTCGAGAACCCGGCGTACGCCTGCGTTTTCGCCCCGGAGAAGCTCCGGATCCGCACGCACGAGAGCGAAGGCGAGATCGCGCGCCCTCTCGAGGAGGGCTCGATCGTGGCTCAAGTCGGCGAAGCGAAGCGTCGGCAGGCCATGTTGCCGGGTCCCGACGAAGTCCCCGGGACCGCGCAGGCGCAGATCGAGCTCCGCGATGGCAAAACCGTCGTCGGTGTCGGCGAACTGCCGCAGGCGCTCGAGCGCCTCGGATGTGGTCCGGCGTTCCACGAGGAGGAGACACCACGCGGCACCGCCGGCGCGCCCAACGCGCCCGCGCAGCTGATGCAGCTGCGACAGGCCAAAACGCTCCGGGTGGTGGATGATCATCAGGTTGGCGCCGGCGACGTCGAGTCCGACCTCGACGACCGTCGTGCTCACCAGGAGCTGCAGCGCTCCGGTGTGGAAGCTGCGCAGGAGTGTCTCCTTCTCGGCCGGACGCAGCCGACCGTGCAGCAGACCCATGCGCACGCCCGCAAGGGCACCGCTGCGCAGCCGCTCGTACTCCGCCGTCGCGGCACGCAGCTCGATCTTGTCGCTCTCCTCGATCAGTGGCAGCACCATGAAGGCTTGCCGCCCCTCCAGCGTCTGCTGCCGCACGAACTCGAGCATGCGCGCGCGACGCTCCGGCGGCACGAGGTGTGTCCGCACCGGCTGGCGCCCCGGCGGCTTCTCCTCCAGGCGCGAGACATCCAGATCCCCGAAGAGCGTCAACGCCAGCGTGCGAGGAATCGGCGTCGCCGAGAGCACGAGAACGTGCGGGCGCGGACCACTCCCCTCCCGGGTCGCCCGTTGCAGGCGCGCGCGTTGTGCGACACCGAAGCGGTGCTGTTCGTCGACGACGGCGAGGCCGAGCCGCGACCACGCCACGCTCTCCTGAATCAGCGCGTGCGTCCCCACGACCAGGTCGAGATCACCGCTCCGGAGCCGCGCGCGCAGACGCTCCTTGTCGGTCTCCGTGCGCGAGCCGACCAGCACGTCGAAGCGCACCCCCAAGCGCGTGCAGGCGGGAAGCAAGCGCTCGGCGTGCTGCAGCGCGAGTGCCTCGGTGGGCGCCATGAGCACACCCTGCGTGCGGTTCCCCACCGCGAGCAGCAACGCCGCGACCGCCACGACCGTCTTCCCGGAGCCCACGTCTCCCTGCAACAGGCGCTGCATGCAGCGTTCGGAGGTCATGTCAGCGACGATCTCGTCGAGAACGGAGCGCTGCGCGCGCGTGAGCGCGAACGGAAGCGCGTGCAGATAGTCCTCATGCAACCCCGAGTCGACGCGCATCTGGATCCCGGATTGACCGCTGCGTGCGCGCCACCGCCGTCGCGCCAACACGACCTGGAGAAGAAACAGCTCCTCGAACTTGAGACGTTCGAGCGCGCATGCCGCGTCCTCACTGCAGGCGGGGAAGTGCAACGCCCGCACCGCTGCCGCGCGCTCCGGGTATTGAGCCGCGATGGCAGGCGGCAGGATTTCGCCGATCAGGTGTGCGTGCGACTGCAGCGTTCGATACACGAGAGCCCGAAGCCACTTCTGGGAGATTCCGCGCGTGAGCGGGTAGAACGGCACGATGCGCTCTGCGTGGAGCAGCTCCTGCGTCTCAGTGTCGTCGCGCTCGAACTCCGGCTGGCGCATCTCCAGACGGCCGCGGTTCGCCACCACACGACCCGCGAGAACCAGCCGCTGCCCCGGCTGCAGCACGTCGCGAACCCATCCGGAGTACCAGGTGACGCGCAGACGACCGCTGTCGTCGGCAACGGTCGCGGACACGCGCTGCCGCCCTCGCCAGCTGCGCCCGCTGTGCAGAGTCTCGAGCTGCACGCGAATGCACGCTTCGCGATCGGGTGCGAGCTGGCGAATCGCAACGATTCGACTGCGGTCGAAGTACTGCCGTGGCGCGTGCAGCAGCAGATCTTCCGCGGTGGCGATGCCGAGCTTGTCGAGTGTCGCGGCCCGTCGTGGGCCGACGCCCTTCAAGTATCGAACGGGATCGTCGAGCCGTGCCTCCATGCACGACATCGTAGCAGACCGTGCGTCTTCGTTCAGACGCCGGTCGATTCGCGCGCCTCGGCGAAGTTGCGCAACGTCGCTGCGAGTTGCGCTTGCTGCAGCGCGAAGGGCTCGAGCACGCGGTGCAAGGGCGCGGAGAGAACACCTCCAAGCGGCTCGACCTGGCGCAGCTCTGCCTCCGCCTCGCCACGCGCACCCAGCGCGTGGAGAACCGCCGCACGCAACAGGTGTGCTTCGCGATGTTCCGGGTCGATGGCGTGAAGCAGCGTCAGCGAGCTCGCGCTCGCCTGCAGATCACCGCACTCGGCGTGAGCCAGCGCAGTCAGGTAGAGCGTGGCCGGGTGGTTGCGCCTCCATCCCTGCGCCAGCTCCAACCAACGCAGCGCCTGCTGCGGCTGCGACTCGTTCAAACGCTCGCGTCCCAGGTGGGTGGCGGCCTCGCTGGCGTAGAAGCGGCTCAGGCCGAGAATCGGGTCTGCGGAGCTGGCGCCCGCCTCGAGCGCAGCGCCGAAGCACCCGAGCGCCTCTTCGTAGCGGCAGGCATTGAAGGCGCGCATCCCCTTCTGATACGCGCTCGCCGCACGACGGCCGAAGATGCGTTCCAGGAACGACATCTCCTCCTCGGGTCCTCCTCGGGATGCGCGGGGCCCGGCGCGGCCGGGCCCCGGCATCAAGACTCAATCCATGTCCATCTGACGGCGCAGGAAGGCTGGGACGTCGAGATCGTCGGCACTCCAGCCGCGCGCGCCCGACCTCGGAAGCAGGAGGTGCGCCACTTCCTGCGCGCGAGTCGCCGATTGCGGCTTGACCTCGGCTTGCGCCGCAGGCGCCGGCGGTTCGAGCGCCTCCTGCGGCTGCGTCAAGACGGCGCTCGCCGTCGTCCTACCCGGCCGAGCCTCCGGTGCCGCCACCGGGGCGCGCGCTTCCGTCGGCTGTGCCGGCATCGCGGCGGGCGTGGCGCTCGAGACGGCATTTCCCGGAGGCGATGAACGCCCCCCACCCGCCGGAGTCGTGCTCGCCGCCGCCCGGGCCGCTTCCTCTTCGCGCCGCCCGAGAGCGCTGATGCTCGTGACCTGCGCCGCGGGACGAGTCGACGTGCGTGGCTCCATCCGCGCCGCCAGCTCGCGCGACACGGTGGCCGAAGCGCGTTCGCTCCCGAATCCCGTGGCGATGCAGGTGACGCGGAACTCCGCTTCGTTCGACTCGTCGATCACGGCACCGAAGATGATGTTCGCATCGTCTCCAACCGACTCCTGCACGAGCGAGGTGGCCTCGCTCACTTCGTGCAGCGTCATGCTGGGACCCCCCGTGATGTTGACCAGGACACCTCGGGCGCCACTGATGTCGACATCGTCGAGAAGCGGGCTCGAAATCGCCTGCTTGGTCGCGAGCGCGGCCCGGTCCGGCCCCTCCGCGACTCCGGTCCCCATGAGTGCGTCGCCCATGTTGGCCATGATCGTCTTGACGTCGGCAAAGTCGAGATTCACCAGGCCCGGCACCGTGATCAGATCGCTGATCCCACGCGTGGCCTGAAGCAGGACGTCGTCCGCCATGGAGAAAGCCGTGGTCAACGGCGTGTCGGTGCCGACGATCTGGAGGAGCTTCTCATTCGGAATGACGATCAGCGTGTCGACCGCTTCCTTCAGCGCCTTCATTCCATCGCTGGCGGCGGCATTGCGCCTTTTCCCCTCGAAGACGAAGGGGCGCGTGACCACGCCCACCGTCAGCGCGCCGAGCTCGCGCGCGATCCGCGCCACCAGGGGCGCGCCCCCGGTGCCGGTACCACCGCCCATTCCGGCGGTGACGAACACCATGTCGGAGCCCTTGAGGGAGTCGATGACGAGCCCCTCGTCCTCCTCCACCGCCTGGCGCCCGGTCTCCGGGTTGCCGCCGGAACCGAGCCCCTTGGTCAGCTTCGCCCCCACCTGGATGCGTTGCTGCGCCTTCGAGAGCTTGAGCGCCTGCGCGTCGGTGTTCACAGCGATGAACTCGACGCCACTCAGGCCCTCGGTGATCATGCGGTTGATGGCGTTACCGCCTGCGCCCCCGACCCCGGCAACAGTGATACGCGCCAGGTTCTCAGACTCGCGTTCGAACTCGAACATCGCTGACCTCCAGATCCACCCCAACCCTCGGGGACACGTGAACGGACCGCACGGCAGTTGGTCCTTCCGCGTTCCCGTGCGTCCGAGACGCAACGGGAGCACTCAGTACACGACGTACACGACGCAAGCGTTGCATCGCCCCGCTCCACAAACGTCCGCGCCCATCCCGATCGAAACGAGCACGAGACGCATACGTCACCAGACCCAGGCCGGTAAAGCTGGTGGCGTCTTCCGCCTGGCGCAGCGGGGCCGTGCGCGCCGGCGCATCGAACACATGCTCGGCGAGGTCTGCGACCCCGCGCAGCGCGGCACCGCCGCCGACGAGCACGACGCGGTCGCTCGACGCGAGGGTTCCGGCGCAATCGAGTGCAGAGCGCGTCAGGGTGAGCAGCTCACGCATGCGCGGCTCGATCACCTTCGCGACCAGACGCTGCCCCACGCGAGCGCGCCGACCCCCGAGCCTGAGATCGGTGACGTGGGTGGGATCGGCTGCGGCCGTCCGCGCCACGCCAAGCCCGAGCTTGAGCTCCTCCGCCTGCGCCGCATCGCAGCGCAGCGCCCAAGCGAGGTCGCGGCTGATGTGGGCCGCGCCGGCACCGATCGAAACGAGCCCCTGGAGCACCTGGTCGCGATAGACCGCGGCACCGATGCGCTCGGCACCGATGTCGACGACGACGGCACCACGGCGGCGATCCTCCGGCGTCAACACCGCCCTTGCGGTGAGAAGCGGCTCCGCCGCGGCATCGACCAGCTCGTAGCCGAGGTCGGAGAGGATGCGCGCCAGGTTGTCGAGCGCCAGCCGGGAAGCCGTCACCACGGCGACCTCCGCAACCAGGCGGCGCGCTCGCACGTCGAGTGGCGGTCGCACCGTTCGCGCGCCGTCGACGCGGTAGCCGGTGGGGAGGACGTGCAGAATCTCCTGATCGCGCGGCAGAGCGATCGCCGCCGCCGCGTCGAGCGCGCGCTCCAGATGCGGCGGACGCAGGGCGACCGCGGTGCGCAGATTCAGGCTGCCCCGGGCGCGCGCGACGCGGACGTGGGTCCCGCCGATCGCCACGACCACGCGCCGGCCGAGCACGCCGCCGTCGAGCGCGGCCGCATCGAGGACCTCGCCGAGCCGGGCGCGTGCGACGTCGACCTGCATCGGAATGCCGTCTCGGCCGACGGCACCTGCACGCACGCAGCGGCCGACGACGCGCAGCGCATCGCCGTCGCGCGCAAGCGCGAGGGCCCGTGTCGCATGGGTACCGAGATCGAGTGCCAACAGCCCCTCGCGCACCCCCCGTCTAGCCCGAAACATGCGACACCTCCTCGGCCCGCGGCTCGATCACGATCTGGTCGCGGTAACGCAAGTCGATCTGGGGAGGCAGCTCGGCGGTGCCGAGGCTGTGCTCGAAGAGGACGAGCTTGCGCAGCTCGCGCTCAAGCTGCTGCGCATGCAGGCGCACCTGCACCCCGCGCGCCAGGGTCAGCAGCAGCTCTCGCCCCTGGCGCTCGATGCGCGCCGGTGCCAACGCGGGCGTCCCGAGCGCACTCAAGACGCGGGCGATGAGCGCTGCGTCGGCGGCTCCGACCGCCCTGCCATCCGCGCTGGGTGCGAAACCCAGTGCGAGCGGCAGACCGGAGCTCGTGTGCCGGGCTGCGAGCTTGCGCCCGGCAGCGTCGAACGCGACCCCGGCGGCCGTGCGCGCCAGTGCGTGGCGCGGCACGAGGCAAACCTCGAGGGTCGCCGGTGGGTGTCTCTTGAGCGCCACGCGCACGCTCGTGTGGTCGACCCCGAGCAGCTCGAGCAGCTCGCTCTCCGGCAGCAGCGCCAGCGGTTGGCCGAGGGAGGCACGTTCGACAGCCTGGTAGCGGGCCGCCTCGACAGGGATGCTGCCGGTCCACACGACGGTACGGACGCGCAGAAGGGGTGAGAGGAGAAGGAGTGCGAGGACAGCGAGGAGGACGCCCTGGAGCAGAGCCCAGCGCACCAGCGGCGGAACTCCGGGATCGGATGCACGTGGCGCGATCCCGCTGGGCACACGATCTTTTGGTAGGCGCACCGCCCGATCCACCCTCACACGACGTCACGTTCGCCTACGAGCCTGCCTCGACCCGCTGGCGCCACTTGTCGACGAGAACGTCGTTCAACGCCGACACATCACCTGCGCCCAGGGTCAGGACCAAGTCGCCCTTCTCTATAGTCGATGCCACCTCGTCGGTCAATTTCTCTTTGTCCGCGAAGTGGCACACCTGTTTGTGGCCGTATTCACGAATCGTGCGTGCCAACCGCTCGGCATCGATTCCGGGGATCGGGTCTTCGGATGCGGCGTAGATGTCGGTGAGAAAAAGGACGTCGGCGTCGAAGAAGGCGCGGCCGAACTCCTGCATGAGAAAGCGCGTTCGCGAGTAGCGGTGGGGTTGAAACACCGTGACGACGCGGCGCCCGTAGCTGCGCTTGGCGGCGCGCAGCGTCGCTGCGATCTCGGTGGGGTGGTGCCCGTAGTCGTCCACGAAGACGACGTCGTGCTCCACGGCGCGGATCTCGAAGCGGCGCGCGACGCCGAGGAACTCCTCCAGGGAGCGTGCGATGCTGGAGAAGGGGATTTCGAGCTCGAGCCCCACGGTGACCGCAGCGAGAGCGTTGAGGACGTTGTGCTCTCCCGGCATGCGCAGCTGCAGGTCGCCGAGGCGTTGGCCGCCCGACACGACTTCGAAACGCGTGCCCTCGTGCGAGGTCTCGAGCAGATGCCCCGTCACGTCCGCTTGCGTGTGCATGCCGTAGGTCACGAAGCGCTTCTGCAGGCGCGGAATGATCCCCTGCACGTTGGGGTCGTCGAGACACAGGATGTCGCTGCCGTAGAAGGGAACCTTGTTCGCAAACTGCACGAACGCGTCGAGAATCTCGTCGAGATTCTTGTAATGGTCGAGGTGTTCAGCGTCGATGTTTGTAATGATTGCAATTGTGGGTGGAAGTCGCAGAAAGCTCCCGTCGCTCTCGTCCGCCTCGGCGACCAGATACTCGCCTGCACCCAACTTGGCGTGCGTGCCCATGGCCAGAAGCCGACCACCCACGACGATGGTTGGATCCAAACCGGCTTGCGCGAGCAGTGTCGCCACGAGCGAGGTGGTCGTGGTCTTGCCATGCGCACCCGCAACGGCGATGGCGAACTTGAGTCGCATCAGCTCACCCAGCATCTCCGCGCGTGGGATGACCGGGATCTTGCGCGCGCGCGCGGTCACGACCTCCGGGTTGTCGGGGCGAACGGCCGAGGAGTAGACAACGACCTGGGCGTCGCCGAGGTGCTCCTTCCGGTGCCCGACCTCGATGCGTGCCCCCAGCGATTGCAGCCGATGCGTGACCGCCGATTCTCGCAGATCGGTCCCGCTGACGTCGAAGTCGAGGTTGAGGAGGACCTCGGCGATGCCGCTCATGCCGATCCCCCCGACGCCGACGAAGTGCACTCTCTTAACCCGCCCGAACATGCGCCTCCTCTCCCGACTTCGCGCTCAAGCGCACCAGGTCGGCCGCCAGCTCGCGCGTGGCGTCGGGGCGACCGAGCTGGCGGCTGCGAGCCGCCATCTGCGCCAAGTGCTCGCCGGAGCGCAGCAGCGTGCACACCTCGTGCGCCAACGTCTCGCCACGGAGCTCCGCATCCGGCAGCAGGATGGCGGCGCCGGCCGCGCTCAAGACCGTCGCGTTGGCCGTTTGATGATCGTCGACGGCACCGGGAAACGGTACCAGGATCGCCGGCTTTCCCAGGAGCGTGATTTCCGCCAACGTCATCGCTCCCGAACGGCAGACGACGAGCGTGGCCGCCGCGTACGCGGCGCCCATGTCGGGCAGGAACTCGCGCACGATGACGCTCTCCTCATGCCGCCATCGCGCAGCCAATTCTGCATGATCGAGCCGGCCGGTCTGCCACAGCCACGTCGCGCGGATTTGCGCCGCGACGAGCGGAATGGCCGCACCCACGGCGCCGTTGATTGAGCGCGCACCACGGCTGCCGCCCACGACCAGAATGACGGGTACTCCGGCAGGCAGGCCTGGAGGGGGCGCGCTCGCCTGCCGCAGCTGCTCGCGCACCGGGTTGCCCACGCAGATGACTCGATCGCGGCGGCGAAAGGCGCTCTCGGTGCCGGGAAACGCGACGTAGATCCGGCGCGCCATGCTTCCGAGCAGTCGCGTTGCCATGCCGGGGATACGGTTCTGCTCCTGGACTGCGAGTGGCTTGCGACAGAGGAACGCGGCCAGCCCGCCCGCGAGGCTGGCGTAGCCGCCCGTCGCCAGGACGACGTCGGGTCGCCAGCGCCAGACCAGACCGATGGCGTGCAGCAGACCGCGCGCGAGGCTCCAGAAGAAGCGCAGGCGCCCGCCCAGGCCGAGCCGCCGGAAGCCGGAACCGGGGATGGCGTGGAGCGTGAAACCTTCGCGCGGCACGATCTCACGCTCCAAGCCATTCTCGGCGCCGAGAAAGATGCATTCGAAGTCGCGGCGTGTGCGACGCAGGTGTTGGGCGACGGCCAGCGCCGGGTAGAGATGCCCCCCGGTTCCACCGCCCGCGAACAGGACCCTCACAACGCGCCCTCCAGAAGGTGCTCGCGCCGGGCAGGCCAACGGCGCGCACGGCGCGGCGTCTGCTCCGCCTGTCGCGCCACGTTGCGGAGCACGCCGAGGGCGACGAGATGCGACACCAGCGAGGAGCCGCCGTAGGACACGAACGGAAGCGGCAGACCGGTCACGGGAAACAGGCGTGTGGCGACCATGACGTTGATGACCACGTACCAGAAGATGGCGACGCCCACCCCCACGGCGATCAGCTGCGCGAAGGGATCCTCCTGTGCACGGGCGACGCGGATGGCACGCGCGATGAGCATCAGGAAGAGCAGGAGCACGACGATGCAGCCGACGAAGCCGAGCTCCTCCCCCATGACGGCGAAGATGAAGTCCGTGTGCGGATCGGGGATGTAGCCGAACTTGGAGATGCCCTGGCCGAGCCCGCGCCCCAACATCCCACCGCTGCCGATCGAGAGCTCCGACTGCAGGCTCTGGTAGGCGGCGCTGCGCGCGTGCTCCTGCGGGTGGAGGAAACCGCGCATGCGCTCCTGCACGTGCGGTCGCTCCAGCGCAAAGAACATGGCACCGAGAAGCAGGAGGAAGGCAGCTGCCACCAGGTGGCGCCAGCGCGCTCCACCGACGAACAGGAGAGTGAAGCTGATCAAGCAAAGCGCCATGGCGCTGCCGAAATCGTTCTGCTTGAGCACCAGCAGGACGAGAGCAGCGACGACGCCAAACAGCGGCAGGAGGCCGCGTAGGCTGCGCAGACGTTCGCCGCGCTCGACGATCTCGGAGGCGAGAAAGAGCAGCAGGGCGACGCGCAGGAACTCGACCGGCTGCAGCGTGCGGCCGAAGAAGGGGACCCAGTTGCGGGCGCCGCGAACGGCGTCAAAGAGGAAAACGACGCACAGCGCCAGCGCAGCAAACAGAAGCAGCAAGCGAGCCGCGCGGCGCCAGCGTCGGTAGTCGATCTGCGAGACGAGAAGAAGCGCGGCGAGACCGACCGTGGCGTTGACCAGCTGCCGCTTGACGAAGCGCAGACCGTCGCCACTCGCGGCGCGCGCGAGCTCGTAGCTGGCGGAGTAGAGGATGCCGATGCCGACGACCAGGAGCGCCAGAACGAGGATCAGAATGGCATGATCGTGGCGTAGCCTCATGCGTGCATCGCCTCCCGAACGCGCTCCACCGCAGCGTCGAACTCGCGCCCCCGGTGCTCGGCGTTGTCGAACTGATCGAAGCTCGTACAGCCGGGCGAGAAGAGCAGCGTGTCACCCGGCTGGCCGATCTCCAGGGCGCGGCGCAGGAGCGCGTCGAGATCGCTCACGCGTTCGAGGTGCGCCGCCCCCGCCAGGTCGCGGGCCAGCTGCGGCGCCGACTCGCCGTAGAGGAAGACGACGCGTACCGCTGCGAGATCGTCGCGCAGGCTCCGGAAATCGAGTCCCTTGTTGCGCCCACCGAGTGCCAGAAGCAGCGCTCCCGGCATGCCGCGCACCGCCGCGCGCACCGACTCCACCGTCGTCGACTTCGAGTCGTTCACGAAGTGGATGCCGCTAATCTCGCCGCAAGACTGCATGCGGAACTCGAGCCCACGAAACGTCCGCAACGCCGCACGTGCACGCTCCTCCCACAAGCCGAGACCCGCGAGGATCGCCAGCGCCGCCATGGCATTCTCCAGGTTGTGTGAACCCAGGAGCGGAACGTCCTGCACGCGCGCCAGCACCTGCTGCGACTCGGGCGTGCGCCACACGAGCGCATCGCCGTCGCGCACGACGCCCGTCTCCTTCCACGTCGTCGCGAAACCGGCGACGCGGGCTGCGGAAACCGAAGCGAGGCGCGCACCCCAGGTGTCGTCGGGAGCTACGACGAGCAGGTCCTCTGCGGTCTGACGCTGCGCCACGCGCGCCTTCGCGGCGGCGTAGGCCTCGATGTCGGGGTAACGATCCAGATGGTCGGGGGAGATGCGCAGCTGGACTGCGGCGCGGGCGTGGAAGGCGTCAATGGTTTCGAGCTGGAAGCTGGACACCTCGAGCACGATCCAGTGGCGCGGTCGCAGCGAGGCCACGACGGCGCTGAACGGCACCCCGATGTTGCCCGCCACAACGTGTTCGACGCCCAGCGCTTCCAACAGGTGTCCCGTGAGCGCCGCGGTGGTCGACTTCCCCTTGCTGCCGGTGATCGCGATGAGCGAGCCCGGCGCGAAGCGGTAGGCGAGCTCGATCTCCGAAACGACCGGGATGCCGCGCTGACGTGCAGCGCGCACCAGAGGATGGGTGTCGGGAATCCCGGGTGACAACACGAAGAGCACCGCATCCGCCAGGGCCCCCGGGTCGGCGCTGGAGTAGATGGCGGCCAAAGTGCGCCGCGCCCACTCCCGGGGGAAGGAGCCCTCGTCGACGCCGACGACCTGCGCGCCGCGCTCGCGCAGCAGCTCGGCCGCGGCGCGACCGCTACGCGCCAGACCGTGCACTACGACCCGACGTCCTGCGACCTGCGGCTCGTTGTGTCCGGGCTCCGGCATGCGCCTCCTTCACTGCAGCTTGATGGTGGAGAGAGAGAGCATCACGAGCAACGCTGCGATGATCCAGAAGCGCACGACGATCTTCGTCTCCGGCCAACCGAGAAGCTCGAAGTGGTGGTGGAGAGGCGCCATGCGGAAGACGCGCTTGCGGCGCCAGCGATAGGCGAAGACCTGGATCATCACGGAGAGCGCCTCGAGCACGAGCACGCCACCTATGAGCACCAGAAGGAACTCCTTCTTCACCAACACCGCCACCGTGCCGAGTGCGCCCCCGAGAGCCAGCGAACCGGTATCCCCCATGAACATCTCGGCGGGATGCGTGTTGTACCAGAGGAAGCCGAGCGCCGCGCCCACCGCCGCCATGCAGAGCACGGTGAGCTCGCCGCTGCCGCGCAGATAGAGGATGTTCAGGTAGTCGGAGAAGATGCGGTTGCCGGTGACGTAGGCGAGGCCCGCGAAGGCCAGGAAGGCGAGCGCACAAAGCCCGATGGCAAGCCCGTCGAGCCCATCGGCCAGGTTGACGGCGTTCGACGACCCGGTGATGACGAGTGCCACGAAGAAGATGTAGAGGAAGCCGAAATCGGGGTTGACGTTCTTCAGAAAGGGCACCGAGGTGCGCGTCGCCAGCTCCGGCTCCTGCGGCAGGAAGTAGAGCATGCTCCCGATCGCGAGCCCGACCACGACTTGCCCGATGAGCTTGTAGCGTCCCACCAGTCCCTTCGGCGCGCGACGCACGATCTTCATGTAGTCGTCGAGAAAACCGATCGCCGCCATCCACAGCGTCGCCAGCAGCACAATGCGCACGTAGTGGTTGCTCAGGTCACCCCATAGCAGCACCGGGATGACGATGCTGGCGACGATGAGCAGCCCCCCCATGCTCGGAGTCCCCACCTTCATCTGGTGGCTGATCGGGGTATCCTCGCGCACCGCCGCGCGGCCCTGCAGGGCGCGCAGCTTGCGCATGAACCATGGGCCGAGAAGGAAGCTGATCACCAACGCGGTGACCATCGCGTAGGCGGAACGGAACGTGATGTAGCGCAGCACGTTGAAGACGATGAAGTGCTCGTGCAACGGATAGAGAAGCCAGTAGAGCACTAGATCACCTCCGCACGCAGGGAATCGACGACGCGCTCCATGTGGCTTCCGCGCGAGCCCTTGATGAGGATGGCGTCGCCGGGTCGCACGGCTCGGCGCAGCGCCTCGACCAGCGCGCCGTAGTCGTCGAAATGACGTGACTCCGCCACCCCGGCACGTGCAGCCGCGCGGATGGCGTGCCGCATCGAGGCACCGAAGCCGAAGAAGAGCTGCACGCCACTGGCGGCGACATGCGCTCCGAGCTCGGCGTGCAGGGACGCGCTCGCCTCCCCGAGCTCGAGCATGTCGCCGAGAACCGCCACACGCCGACCCGGATGCTCGCCAAGGAGCGTCAACGCTTGCAGCATCGAATCGGGGTTGGCGTTGTAGCTGTCGTCGAGAACGTGGACGTCGCCGAGGTCGAGCCAGCAGGAACGTTGGCGCGTGAAGGTGCACGCCGCCATCGCAGCCGCGGCGGCGCGCGGCGCCGCGCCCAACTCACACGCCGTGGCGAAGGCGGCGGCCGCGTTCCAGGCGTTGGCACGTCCGGGCCGCTGCAGACGAATGCGCGTGCCGCGCACCAGGAGCTCCTGCGACTGCGAGTCGAGCACGCGTGTGCTCTCAATGCGATAGTCGGCGTCCATCGCGAAGCCGCAGGTGCGCAGCCGCAGCCCCTCGGCCAACAGCGACAGCTGCGCTCGTGCCGGATCGTCGGCGTTCAGAAGCGCGGTGCCACCGGGGCGCAGACCGCGAAAGATCTCCGACTTGGCGCGCAACACACCCTGGAGCGAGCCGAAGCGTTCCAGGTGGGCGCGACCGATGTTGGTGATCACGACCACGTGCGGCCGCAGCAGCTTGGAGAGAAACTCGATCTCGCCGAAGTCGTTGGCCCCCACCTCGGCGACGAGGAACGCTTCCTCGCCGCTGCGCGCCAGGACCGTCAGCGGCACACCGATGTGATTGTTCAAGTTGCCTTGCGTCCCGTGCACCACACCGGCGCTCGAGAGCGCGGCGAGTGTGAGGTCCTTGGTCGTCGTCTTGCCGTTGGAGCCGGTGATCGCCACGACCTGCGTCGGGTGTCGGCGCAGCGAGGCGCGTGCGAGCTGCTGCAATGCGCAAAGGGGATCCTCGACCGCGAAGCAAGCCGCCTGCACACCGCGCCAGCGCTCCCAGGTGGCGGAGGCGACCAGCAAGCCGCGCGCCCCCTTCCCCAGCGCCACCTGCACGAAGTCGTGCGCGTCGAATTGCTCGCCGCGCAGCGCCACGAAGAGCGTGCCCTGCACATCCGCGCGCGAATCGGTGCTGACCGCGCTGAAACGCAGATCGCGCTCCACGTTGCGCGTATGCACGGGCCCCGCCGCGCGTAGATCCGCTTCCACTTCGGAGGCGAGCAGCTTCACGATCCTCCTCCGGCAACGCACTCCGCCAAAGCGCGACGAGCCTCTTCGACGTCGTCGAACGGCAGCGTGCGATCGCCGACGATCTGCACTTTTTCGTGCCCCTTGCCAGCGATCACCACCAGGTCCTCCGGTGCCGCACGCACGATGGCGCTGCGGATGGCGGCGCGACGATCCTCGACGCGCTCCCAGGCGTCGAAGTGCGCCGGGATGCCGCTCTCCATGGCGTCGAGAATCGCACCCGGGTCCTCACTGCGCGGGTTGTCGCTCGTGAGCAGCATGCGGTCGGCATGGCCGGCGACCACGCGCGCCATGAGAGGACGCTTGCCGCGATCGCGATCCCCACCGCAACCGAAGACCACGATCACCCGCGCCGGTGCGATGGCGCGACACGCGGTCAGCAGGCGGTGCAGAGCTTCCGGGGTGTGCGCAAAGTCCACGACGACGGTCGCTCCCCCCTCATGCGCCACCACTTCGAAACGACCGGGGACGGGCGTCACGCTCTGCAGCTGCTGCAAGGCCGCGTCCATGTCGAGACCCAGCAGACGGAACACCGCGCATGCGGCGGCGGCGTTGTGGACCTGAAAAGTCCCCGGCAACGGCAGAGGCAGCTCGCGAGGCCCCTCGCCCCAATCGAGGCGAATGCGATTGCCGCTCAGCGTGCTCTCGGCGCCGAGGATTCTCATGTCCGCATCGCTCGAACTCCCGAAGGTGTAACAGCGACCCGGGTGGGAGGCGGCACTCTCGGCGGCAGCGGCGTCGTCGAGATTGTAGATCGCACGCGCGCGCCCCGACTCCCCCTCCAGCTTGTGCATCCAGCGGCGCTTCGTTGCGACGTACGCTTCGAAGCTGCGGTGGTAATCCTGGTGGTCGCGCGTCACGTTCGTCATCACTCCCACGGCGAAGCGCATCGCGTGGACGCGCTGCTGATCGATGGCGTGCGAGCTCACCTCGATGGCCGCGGCGCGGGCGCCGGCGTCGACGCAGCGGCGTAGCAGGCTCTGCAGCTCGAGGCTGTCCGGCGTCGTGTGCCGCAACGCCTGATGCGGCTCCGCGCCGAGTCGCCAGCCGAGCGTGCCGATGAACGCACAGGCGCCACCGCTCTGGTGCAACACGTGCTGCACCATGTGTGCCACGCTGGTCTTGCCGTTGGTCCCGGTGATCCCGATCAGCTGCAGCTGTGAGGAAGGGTGGGCGTGGAAGGCAGCCGCCACCTCGGCGAGAGCGGTTCTGGCGTCGGAGACGCGCGCTCCGCGCGGCGCGAGCGCGGAGGCGTCGTGCTCGGCGATGACGCCCACGGCGCCGGAGCGCATCGCATCGGGGACGAAACGGAACGCATCATGTGTCCCGCCGGACACGGCGACGAACACACACCCAGGGCGCAGCGCGCGCGAGTCGGCGCACACGCCCTCGACCTGGATGCCGAGGTCGCCCCAGGTTCGCTGCACCGTGACGTCCCGCAGCAGCTCTTCCAGTGTCATCCTCGCTCCTTCAGCTGCGGCGCCACGATGCCGATTCTACCGTGGCCACATGGCAGCGCGCCGATCCGGGGCGCGAACCGGCTGGCAGCGCAGGCGCACCTCACGACCCTGCGTCAGACGCTCGCCGGGACTCGGCCACTGTGCGCGCACGACACCGCTGCCCTCGGCGCGCGGCTCGAAACCCATGCGGCGCAGCCATCGTGACGCGACGCGCAAGCGCAGACCGCGTAGATCGGGGAGCGAGGCACCGCCGAGCGTCGCAAGCCGCAGCGGTGAGGCGAAGCTCGCATCCGCACCCTGCAGTTCCGCCCCACGCACCACGGTCACGCGCTCGGCGCGTGGCCCGAGGTAGTTCGTGGAGCGCAGCACCGACTCGAGGACGCGGCGGAAGGTGGGCGCCGCGGAGCTCCCCCCCCAATGGTAGCGCCCGCGTGGCTCGTCCAGGACCACGAGACACACGAGGCGCGGAGAGTCCGCAGGTGCGAGACCGGCGAAGCTGGCGACGTAGCGATCGACGTAGCGCCCCCCCATCGCCTTCTCGGCCGTTCCCGTCTTCCCCGCGACTGCAACACCCTCGATGCGCGCTTTCTTGCCCGTGCCGCTCTCCACCGCGAGAGCGCAGAAGCGACGAATCTCGGCGGCAAGATCGGGCGGCAGGACGCGACGTAGCGTGCGCGTGGCAACCGGCTCCTCCCCCACCCACAAGGCGACGCGCGGCTGCAGCAAGCTGCCGCCGTTGGCGATCGCAGTGTAGAGGCCGACGAGCTGCAGCGCCGTGACCCCGATCTCCTGGCCGTATCCGAGCGTGAGGCGCGTGCGCCCCGACCAGTTGCGCGGCAGCGCCAGCTGCCCACGTGGCTCTCCCAGCAGATCGATTCCGGAGCGGCTGCCGAAGCCGAAGTTGCGCAGCTCTTCGTAGAGAATGCTGGAGGGCAGCTGCTCCGCCAGCTTCGCGAAGCAGATGTTGCTCGACCTTGCGAAGGCTTGGGCCAGAGTGATCCAGCCTTCCCCTTCACGGTGCGCGTCGTGCACCTGCGCGGCGCGACCGAAGTGCATGGCACCCCGCTCGCCGAAAAGATGCGTGTTCGCAGCCGCGACGCCGTGGCGCAGGGCCGCGATCGCCGTGACCGGTTTCAGCGTCGAGCCGGGCTCGAACAGGTCGTAGACGGCGCGATTGCGCCACGCATCGGCGTCGTACGTGCCGCCGCGACGCGCAGGCGCGGGAGCGTTGGCAATAGCAAGGAGATCACCTGTGCGAGGGTCGACGATCACGATCGAGCCGCCACGCGCTGCACTCTCTTCGACGGCTCGCAGCAGCTCGTCGTCGACGATCCGCTGCAGCTCGACATCGAGGCTCAGCCTGACGTCGGCACCGTCACGCGGCTCCGACGAGGTGCGTTGGCCGATGGGGCGGCCCTGTTCGTCGCTCAGCACGACGAGCTCCCCCGGCGTGCCGCGCAGGAGGGAATCGAACGCCTTCTCCACGCCTTCGGCGCCGCGCCCGGAGGAATCGGTGAAACCGAGGTACTGTGCCGCCAGGGTGCCATACGGGTACTGCCGGAAGCTGCGTCGATCGAGGCAGATGCCGGGAAGATGGGCAAGACGCTTCGCCGCCGCAGGCGTGAGCGTCACGCCGTGGCCCAGCGTGACGTAGCGCCCGCCGGCTCGCAGCGTGCGGCGCACGCTCGCCAGCGGCAGATCCAGCGCCGAGGCGAGCTCCTGGAGATCGCGCCGGCGCACACGCTTGCGCACGACGGAGACGTCGTATGCCACGACGTCGAGAGCCAGGACGCGACCGGCGCGATCGAGGATGCGACCGCGGCGCGCCGGCAGCGGCTGGCGCGCGTCGACCTGCCGCACCTGACGCTCCCGGTAGCGGTCGTGACGCACGACCTGGAGCTGGAAAAGCCGAATCCCGAGGAGCAGGAAGAGCCCCAGCACGACGCCGGCGAGCTGTTCGATGCGAACCAGACACAGTCCGCGTGGCATCCGCGCCATCCTCACCGATGCACCCGGTGCCCTCGCTCCGGGCGTCCCCACACACCCATGCCACTTCGCTCAGGGCAGGCTTTCCGTCGCCACGCTCCCCGATCCCGATTCATCGTCCGCCACGAAGTAGATGTACTCGATGGCGTCCGGTTCAGGCAGCGTCATTCCCAGCTCGTCGCGCGCCATCGCGACCACACGCCGGCGGTCGGCGAGAGCCGTCACCTCGGCAAGCAGGAGGTCGACTTCGTTACGCAAGGTCTCGCGCCGCTCTTCGAGCTCAATGACGCGTCGGGTAAGCTGCACGTCGTGGCTGCGCTCGCCCACGTAGGCGAGCGCCAGAAGCAGAAACAGCGCCGATGCCAGCACGTAGTCGCCAGGGCGCGGCGCCCACGGGTCGAACTCGTTGACCCAGCGTCGAGCGCTTTGCCCCCAGCGTTGGCTCCGCCGCACTTCCTTAGCCGTATGGACGACGACCCCTCCGACACGTCGGGCCGCGTCGCTCGACGCGGCCCGTGCCTGCTGCAGATCACTCCACCCGTTGCAGCGCCCGCAGTCGCGCACTCCGAGCCCTGACGTTGGCGTCGATTTCAGCCGCGCTCGGCCGCACGGCGCGCCGCGTCAGGAGCCGGAAGCCGGCCACGAATCCGCAGCCACATCGTGGCAGGTCGGGCGGACAGACGCAGCCCTCCACCTGCCGGCGGAAGAACTGCTTGGTCATCCGGTCCTCGAGCGAGTGATAGCTCAGGACCACGAGAACAGAACCGGGCGCAAGCACGCCGAGCGATCGTCGCAGAGCCTGCTGGATGTTCTCCAACTCCCCATTCACCCACATCCGCACACCTTGGAAAACCCGTGCAAGCGCTGAGACTGGCCTGCGCCCGGTCGAACAACTTCGTACGACGGCGGCGAGATCTGTCGTCGTGCGCAGCGGCGCACGTCGACGTCGTTTGACGATGGCGCGCGCGATCCTGCGCGCCGCGCGCTCCTCGCCGTAGCGACGGAGAACCTCTTCGATCTCCTTTTCCGGTGCCGCGTTGATCAGATCCGCCGCCTTGCGCTGCGACTCCGGATCCATCCTCATGTCGAGCGGTCCCTCGTGCCGGTAGCTGAAGCCGCGAAGCGCGGCGTCGATCTGCAAGGAGGAGATCCCCAGATCGATCACGATGCCGCCGACTTTCTTGATCTGGAGCTCCGCCAGACATGCATCCATCCGTTCGAAACCGGCGCGTACGAGTCGTACGCGATCCCCGAAACGTCGCAACCGCTTCGCAGCTGCATCCAGGGCATGCGGATCCACGTCGAGCCCGACGAGCCGCGACTCGGGAATCCCCTCCAGGATCGCTTGCGCATGCCCGCCGAGACCAACGGTGGCATCCAAGATCCACCCGCTCGGTCCTCGGGCGAGCAGCTCCACGACCCGCCCCTGCAGCACCGGAATGTGCTCGTAGGTCACCGTGCTCACCCTGCCGGGGAGGCGTCGCGGGCGCTACAGCAACGACTGCTGCACGCTCGTCATCGACACCGAGCCCTCGACGGGCAGCGTACCAGACAGCTCCTGGATTGCCTCGAGCCGGTCGGGTACGACGGAGACCTGTCCTGGAACCCCTCCGAAATCCAGGATCTGTTTCAAGTAGGGTGACGCTCCCGCCAGAACGAGACGTCCACCCGCCTCACGCATGAGTCGGTGCAGAGCCGTCAGTGGTTCGAGCGCCTGGAAGTGGATGTGCGTCGTGCGCTCGAGCGCCAGCACCACGCCGCGCACGCCGTCGAAAGCGAGCGTGCGTAGACGCGCGGCGAGATCATCCACCACCGAACGGTCCAAGGTGCCGAGACAGTACGCCACCGCCACCGAGCCTCGAATCGTGATCAGCACCCGTGAACGTTGTGTTCTGCGTGCCTGGGCCATGCTCCGCTCCGATATGGGCTCTGCATCAAAACAGCTGATCCAGAATCTCGGTCGACGTCGCCCGACGCTCTTCGGTACCCTGCTCGTAGGTCGCACGAGGCCACACTTCGATGTAGCGCAGCGACCCGACGATCGCGACGTCGCGCTCGATGCCGATTTCCTGGAGAAACTCGCGTGGGATCGTCAATCGCCCGTGAGAATCGAGCTCCAACTCGGTCGTGAAGTCGCTGATGCTCCGGATCGCTTCACGCTTGGCTTGGTTTCGAGGCAAGGCGTCCAGAGCCTCCGCGAGTTGGGTCCACTCGCTCAGGGGATAGAGAAGCAGGCAGGGCTCGCGACCCATCGTCAGGACCATCGTGCCTTGATCGTCGGGGACGAGGAGCCGCTTGAACTTGGCCGGCAGGCTCACACGACCCTTCGGGTCGACCGTCTGGAAATGCGTTCCGATGAAGCGCACGCGATCGACCTCGACCCGATCTGCTGCCGATGTAACTCACTCCACCCCGATTTGCCCCACTTCATCCCACGGCGGCACTATAGGCAGCCGTTCGAGAGGTGGTCAAGCGAATTCACCGGCCTCGGTTGTTTGTAGTTAAGTGACTGATGGGGGCAATGTTAAGTCGAGTCTGGAGAGTCGAACGCGGCTCACTCCAGAGCGGCCGGTGTGGTTGCAGCGCGGAAGAGACCGAAGGAGCTGGTGTAGCCGTGCAGATGCGTTGCGCCGCCGACCGGACCGATCTCCCCATTGCAGAAGAAGCCGCCAAGCGGCACCTCACCCACGACGCGTCGAAACAGGCCGGTGTCGTGGTCCGGCTCGCCGTAGAGATGGATGCCACGCCCGAGACATGAGAAGAGCAGTGCCCCTTGGGCGCGCGGCCGCGGCGCCTCGGCCTTGAAGCGCTCGAGGAGGAGCTGCAGATCGTCGGCTGAGGTCTGGGCGTCGCGCAGATGGAACTGGACGCTCTGTCCGTCGCGCAGGTGCTCGGCGATGGCGATCGCCCCATTCTGCACGTCGATTCCCATCAGATTGCGAACCAGGAAACTGCCGGCGCGATGCTCGAGCGCCAGCTCGTCCATGGCGACACCGAGAAAAAGCGAATGCGTCATGAGCTCGCGATCGTATTCAGGAAGTCGCGCTGCAAGATCCTGCAACACCTTCAAAGCCGACTCGCCGTCGAGCTCGTAGAGAATGTGACCGTCACAGCGCGTCACCTGCATCGGTTCACCGATCGGTCGGCATCCCTGTGCGACGATCGTGTCCACCTCGATGTCCCCGGCCAGCGCCACACCCACGACGCCCGCCCGCTCCATGCGACGATCGAGATAGAGCACGTTGCCGCCGGGGCGTGTGGCACCGCTCGCCAGTCCGCCGACCTTCGTGCTCTTGGGGTAGGCGTAGTCGAGCCCTGCCAACAGATTCTCGGATGCGAAGGTGAATGGATCTGCCAGCAGAATGAAATGCGGCACCGGGCGCGATGGAATGCCGAGCGCTTGTCGCCACGCGCCGGGCGCAGCGTCCTGATCCGGCAACGCTTCGGCCGCCAGCGCGAACGGGGTCACCGTCACGTCCGGCAACCCGGCAAGCGTGAGCGCGATCCCGGGGCGTTGCTCCACCTCGGCGCCCCCCCCGATCACGCCTCCGGCGCAGCACCCCAGCAGCGTGCGGTACGGAATCCGTGCGCTCAGCCGTCGCGGGATCTCGGCGTAGTCGCGTGCAAAGTGGTGTGAGACGAAAAGCACCGCAAGATCGATCGGTTCGTCACGGAACGCTTTCGTCACCCGCTGCGCCACGTCGGACACCGCTGCGTCGAGATCGGTGGCATCGGAAACCGCAGACGCCCAAAGCACCGGAATCAGCCTCCCCGCGCCGTTCGCGCTCGACTCTAGCGGATCCGTGTGAGCTTGCGTGTCAAAACGTCGCTCGAGGTCTGCAGGCGCACCACGTAGACACCGCTGCCCGTCGGCCTCCCGAGGTCGTCGTGGCCGTTCCAGTCGACCGCGTGTGGACCGGGACGCAAGGTCGCTTGCAGCAAGAGCTTCACGCGGCGTCCATGGATGTCGTAGACGGCCAGGCGCACCGGCGTCGAGGTGGCGCCGGGCAGGTCGAAAGCGATCCGCGTTCCCGGGTTGAACGGATTGGGACTGGCGGGGTGCAGGGCCAACACGGACGGCGCGAGCACCTGCAGCGCAATCGTGCCGGCGATCGATTCACGCTCCCCTTCGATCGTGACCAGTGCGTAGGCGTACCACGCACCGCGCTCGACTTGCGTATCGACGAAGTGCAGCTCGCCGTTGCCGCGCATTTCCCCCACCTGACTCGCCGCCCCGATCCAGGCCGTATGCGCTTGCGGTTCGCGCTCGAACGGCCCGGCACGCAGGATGCGCCATGCGCGATCGTTCTGCGTGGCGGCGCCACGCCACGAGAGCAAGACGCCCCCCTCCCGGGTCTGCTGCGCCTGCAGGTCGGTGACGGTGACCGGTGTCGGCACGTCGTACCCGTGCACGCCGGTGCGATGGGCGTTGCCGCGGTGCTCGGGCCAGGGGAAGCGCGAGACCTCCCAGGGAACACCGAGGGCTTGGACACGGACCAGACCATCCCACGCCAGGGTGACGAGGTCGGCAAGACCATCGCCGTCCAGATCGGTGAGTACCGGTGTGGCGCGCGCTTCGGAGCCGATCGCCAGCGGGAAACCATCGACATCGGTGCCATCGAGGTTCCACACGTGCACGATCCCCTCGTCATCCCCGAAGACGATCTCGATCTCTCCATCGTTGTCGACGTCGCCGAGCACGGGCGAGGACTCACTGGCGGCACCGGCAACGATGGGCTGCGCAAACAGCGCTTGGCCGGCGGCGTCGAAGAGGTGCACGGCACCGTCGCTGCCGGCGACCACGACCTCCAGATCGGCGTCCCCCTGCAGATCCCCGATGGCGGGGGAAGGAACGACCGAAATGCCGATCGCGGTGATCCCCTCCACGGGGAAGCCTGCGAGCTCGCTGCCGTCGAGATGCATCGCGTGCAAGCGTCCCTCGCTCTCGAGGAAGATCATCTCGAGCCGTCCGTCTCGATCGAGATCGGCGATGCTGACGCCGCTGAGAAGCTGTGTGCCGAATGGGATGCCGCCGCCGAACGTCGCGCGCGGCCACCCCGGCAACGCGCGCCCCTGAGCATCGAGCACGTACAGAAGCCCGTTCGTCGATCCGAGCGCGATCTCGAGCCCGGGGCGATCCGGATCGAGATCGGCGACACCCGGGGCGCTGCGCAGGAACGCCGCACCCGTGTCGAGCAGCACTCCACTCGTCGCCGGATTGAGGTCGCCGTCGGCAATCTCGCTGCCGTCGGCGTGCCAGCCGTAGAGACGTCCATCGCGCGCTGCGATCAGAATCTCGGGCGCACCACTGGCATCGAGATTGGCGACGACGGGCGGAACCTGGGAGCCTCTCAGAGCCTCCGGCACCGGCACGAGCGGCTGCGGCCAACCGGGCGTTGGCTGCCCGTTCGCGTCGAGAACGACGGCGTAGCGTTCGTCGACATCCCACGTCGCCGCCACGATCTCGCGGCCGGGCTCCGCATCGAGATCGGCAACGGTCATGGATCCGAACACCTGGAAGTCGCCGAAGAACACACCCCACGTGCGCGGGTTCGAGTCGGCATCGAGCAGCTCGATGCCGTCTGCGTCCCAGACGAAGATCTGGTCCGCACCCACAACGACATCGAGCACTCCGTCTGCATCGACGTCCCCGACGCCGGGGGTCGACGCCGTGAACTGGTTGGTGTCGATCGGCCAACCGTCCAGCAGGGGCGGGTTCGTGCTGACGGACACGACGGCACCGCTCTCCCCCTCGAGCCACGCCGCGTCGACAGCGCTCACCTTGTAGAAGTAGCGCATGCTCGGCTCCAGACCGACATCGCGGAAGTACGCTTGCGGCACGACGCTGGAGTTGATACGGACGAACGTGCCCGTCTCCGACTCGGAGCGGTAGACGTGGTAGCCGAGCAGGTCGTGCACGTCGACCGCTGCCCAGCCGAGGTTGACGACGTCGGCCGTGGCGACGCTGCCGGAGGTCACCTCGGCCGGCACCGGAGGGGGACGGAAATCGACCCACACACCGGTCTCCGCCGGCGATTGCAGGTGCGCTACCCGCAGTCGCACCGAGTGCGCCGCAGCCACGTCCATCTCGCGAATCGTCAGGGGCGTCGTGCTCTCCACCTGGGCCCCGGGCGCGATCTCTGCGAAGTCGGCAAGCGCGACGAGCACCTCGAGACCCGCCTGCGGTGTCTCGAGCAGCACCTGGGCAGAGAGCGCGGCGCCGCTGCCGCGATTCTCGAGCGTGTAGTAGAGGTCGACCTCTTCGCCGGCATCCTGGACTCCATCCGCATCACCCGCCCGCGTGTCGTCGAGTCGCAGACCACGCAATGCGACACGTGCCGCGTGCACGACGAACTCGACTCGACGGCTCTCCGAACCGTTTGCGAGCTGCAGGTCGACCTCGAGCGTGACGAGGCTTCCATCGCCAACGTCCGGCGCCACCCGAACCACGAAAGCGGTATCGGGGACTGCCTCGGCGCCCGCGATGAGATCTGCGTAGCGCGCGCTCGCACGCAACACTTCGACGGCGCTGTCATGGGAGCGCAGTTCGGCCGTGAACCCGGGCGCCAGAGCGCTGCCCGCGTTCTGGACGCGCACCGCGAGACCTGCGGTCTCACCGGCGTCGACCCGACCATCGAGGTTGCCGATCCCCGCGGTCCCCCCATCGTCGACGATTCCCGCCTCCAGAACCACGAGCGACACATCCTGCGCCAGCGCCGGAACCTGGCGTTGGACGGGAACGTGATCCGGCGCCGTGACGGTGAGCTGGACATCCCCCTCGCGAACCAGCTCGAGCGTGAACGTGGCCAGGCCGGAGGCGTCGGTGCGCGCAACGCGGTACTCCTCCCCCAGCTTCTGGAGGCAAACGAGAGCATCGAGCAGCGGCCCCTCTGCGTTGCGCACCTCGACGACCAGCTCTTGTCTGCCGAGGCTCAGCGTTTCCGGAACTCCGTTGACTTGCAGGTCGTCGCGCGCCCGCGTCCACAGCGGCAGCTCCGGATCGCCGAGCAGCGTGTAGACGAGCTGGGTCCAGCGATCCACCGTGGGCAGTGTCGGCGTGATGAAGTACTCGCGTGAGTGCGTCATCGCCACGCCCACCTGACGCTCCCCGAGCACGTAGAGGTGCTCGAAGAAACGCGCCTGGTACTGGCGCGCGGCGAGAGGAAAGGCCTCGCGGGCGGCCCCCACGACCGCGGTGGCGCCGCCGGCGGGGTTCAGGAGCAACGCCTCCGCCATCGACTCGAAGTCGAACGCGGTCGCAGTGCAGTTCAACAGATAGAAGAGCCCGGCGCGCCGGCTGTTGTTGAAGCGCACGGCATCGCCGACGTCGAGACTGCCGTCGCCGCACGAGAGCGTGTAGCGCCAGCCGTGCCCGATGTGGACCACCGTGCCGAAGCCGGAGTTGATCGCCTGCGTCGCCGAGCTCGTGGTCAACGGCGCGCTGCCGGGCCACAGCGGCGCGGCCTCGTAGAGTCGGGTGACCCGTGCCCAGGGCGGCGCGAGCGCCGCGATCTCTTCAGCGAAGACGGCGCCGTCCGCCGACGGCGGCGGTCCTCCCGGAACATAGTCGGTGGGAAACAGCACTTCGGCGAGGAGCAGAAGCTCATCCTGAAAGCCGAGATCCGGCGGCGTTTCGTGACGCAGGGTCTTGTCGACGAAGAGCTCCGCCTCCGCGAGCGTGCTCACCGGCGCACGTCCAAGGTAGACCTCGGCATCGAAATCGGCCTCGCCGTCCGGGTTGTCCGGGCTCGGGGGCTCGCCGAAGAAGGCGTCGCCGTCGTCATTCCAGTTTCCGTCGAGCCCGGAGTAGTAGAGCTCGGTCACCGGATTCTGCAGCTCGAGCAGCTGCATCGTCACATAGCGGCTCGGGATGACATCGGTGTCTCCACCCAAGAGGACGAAACGAACGCCCCAGAGCAGATACGCGTCGCGAATGTAGTTGCGCACCGTCTCGGCGAGGTCGCTCCCTTGCTCGGCCGCTTCCTCGACATCCGCGAGTGTGCGCACGACCGCGGGAACCCCTTTGCGCGTCTTCCATTCGGCGAGAGGCGCGAACGCCGACGCCATCTCTTGGCTGGTGATGATCAGGTACTCGACCGCGCTCCCTTCCAGGCTGGGTTGCGCCGCCGGCAGGAAGGCACCGCGATGCGGTGTGGTGATGCGTTGCGGTTGCAGCGCTGTCGCAGTTCGTTGGGTGGAGCGCGCAGAAGCGGCCGTGAACGTCACGGCGAGGAGGAGCCCGCAGAGAATGCGGTGGGCGTCGTTACGTCGAATCATGCGCTGTCGATTCGCCCGGGCGGGGTCCCTTGTGAGAACGGGCAGGTTCGGCCACCAGACTCGAGAGTTTACGGGGCCTTCAGGAGCTGCGCAAGGGGTGTGCCGGAACGCGCTCGTCGCGCGCAGGGGGTGCGCCGGATTGCCGCTTGCCGAGGCGGAAGAAAGAAAGTGGCGCTGCGACTAGGAACGGGAGCGCGGATCGGAGGGCAGCGTCCACTCGACGATATCGTGCGGCGTTGGCGTGGGTCCGTGCGGCTGTCGTTCGCGGCGCTCGACGTGCTCCGCCTGCGACGCCTCCGAAAGCTCAATACGTCGGCGCTCGAGCTTGCGGTAGATCGTGCGTGCGGTGATCCCGAGCATACGCGCCGCCTTCGTCTTGTCGCCGTCCGTGTAACGCAACGTCTCTGCGATCATCCGCCGCTCCATTTCGCGCAGCGGCGTCCCGAGAGTGAAGGTGATGCGATTCTCCGGAGCACGGTTCAAGACCTCCGGAGGCAGCTCGGACAGCGTCAGCTTGTCCCCGCGCACGAGCACGACCGCACGCTCGATGGCGTTCTCGAGCTCGCGCACGTTGCCCGGCCAGCTGTAGTCGACGAGCGCCGCGAGAGCCGCAGGCTCGATCCCCGAGATGCGCTTGCCGTCTTTCGCGGAGTAGGAGCGGATGAAGTGGTCGACCAGGAGTGGAATGTCGCTCTTGCGCTCACGCAGCGGCGGCAGCTTCACCTGGATCACACGCAGACGGTAGTAGAGGTCTTCGCGGAAACGGCGTTCACGGACAGCGCGCTCGAGGTCGACATTCGTCGCCGCGATGATGCGGACGTCCACCCGCTGCGTGCGTGTCGCACCGACGCGATCGAACTCCCCCTCCTGCAGCACGCGGAGCACCTTCGTCTGCGTGGCCATGCTCATGTCGCCGATCTCGTCGAGGAAGATGGTGCCGCCGTCGGCGAGCTCGAACCTCCCCTTCTTCGACTTGTGGGCGCCGGTGAAGGCGCCCTTCTCATAGCCGAACAGCTCCGACTCCATGAGCGTGTCGGGAATGGCGGCGCAGTTCACGCGCACGTACGCTTTGTCGCAGCGGCGGCTGCGCTGCTGGATCGCGTTCGCGATCAGCTCCTTGCCCGTGCCGCTCTCCCCTTCGATGAGGACGGTCGCAGAGCTGGGTCCCACCTGCTCGACCAGCTGCAGCACGTTCCGCATCGCCGGACTCGGTCCAATGATGTTCTCGGCCTCGGACTCCGGGGTGGCTTGCGCCTCGCGTGGTTTCTGCCGGCGATCGCGGTGGCGGGACTCGATCGCCTTGTCGACGACCTTCTCGAGCTGGGCACGGGTGAAAGGCTTGGTGAGGAAATCGCGCGCGCCCTCGCGCATCGCCTCCACGGCGATGTCGACGTTCGCGTGACCGCTCATCACGACGAACTCGACGTGCGGGTGCGTGTCGCGGGCGCGCCGCAAGAACTCGATCCCGTCCATTCCCGGCATGCGGTAGTCGACGAGGCATGCCGAGACGTTCTCCAGCTCGAGAAGATGGAGACCGTCGCGCCCGTTTGTCGCGGTGACGACGTCGTAGCCGTCACGCTTCAAGATCTTGTAGAGGGAATCCAGAATTGCAGGCTCGTCATCGACGAGCAGAAGCAGATCGCGCACGGATCCTCCCGATCCCATCCTGCCATGGCCGCTCGTAGCCAGGTGTCACTCGCTCCTTCAGAGTGACGCAACCCCATTATAAACGTTGTACAGCGCTTCATCAAACGCGGCGTGAAAGCGAAGCGGATGCGGCACGGTCGCTGCGCGAAATGACGCTTTGTCACGCATCAAGGCGCGATGCGCGTGTCGCTTGCCGGCGGGGCGTATTCGACCCACGCCGTTTCCAGATGCGGAACAACGGTTGTGATGAGGCGCGATGATCGCGCTTGAGGTCGACTTGTGCCCCACGCGGGGGGCGCGGCCCGAGGTGACGAGGTCATCCCGCACCCCACGAGGCTCTTCTCAACTTCCGCCGCTGCGGCTAGAATCCGGCGTGAAGCGCGTCCACCCGCGGCGCGGCAACCAGGAGGCTCGTGTGACCGCTCCTTCCCGCTCCCAGGCTCACCTTCTCGTCGCGGCCATCCGCGTGCTGGAACATCAGCTGCAGCGCCCGCCCAGCGTCGCTGAGATCGGCGAGATGCTGCAGTTCTCGAAGGAATACACCGGCCATCTCGTGCGAGCGCTGGAACCGCACGGAATCGTGCACGCCATCACCGGCCCCTTCGAGCAGCGCGTCGAGATTCGCGACCACACGAAGATCGAGGAGCTGCCGGCCGAGGAGCAGGGGCCCGGATTCAAGGATGAGGTGGACGAGTTCCACCGCCAGTTCGAGGAGAAGCAGAAGAAGCTGCAGAATCTCTTCGACACCGACGAGCTCCAGCAGCGGCAGCGCAAGCGCTTCCAGGGTCTCGACGAGGAGCTGCGTCAATTCAAGACTCCGCGCCATTCGAACCCCTTCGGAGACGACTCGGAGGAGAAGCACTGAAGCGCGGCGCGGCGCTCGTCTCGCAGCTGCTTCTCCTCGCGGCCTGCGGTTGTGCGCGTGCACCCGAGCGCCACGAGTACGCCTTCGTGGCGATGGACTCCTCGGTGGAGCTCACCTTGCTCTCCGCGTCGCGCGACGACGCCGATCGCGCCATGCAGGCCGTGCAAGCGGAGGTGGAGCGCCTCGAAGCGTTGCTCTCCGACTATCGCCGCGAGAGCAACGTCAGCCTGCTCAACCGGCGCCAGACGCAGCAGCTGGCACCCGAGACACGCGAGCTTCTCGTGCGCGCCCAGAGCTTGTGTCGTGCGACCGACGGAGCCTTCGACGTCAGTATGGGGCCGGTCAAACGCCTGTGGGGTTTCGGCACGGGCGGCACGCCACACGTACCCGACTCCGTTGCCGTGCGAAAGCTGCTCCGACACGTCGGCTGCGAGGTGTATGCGATCACGCCCGAGGGCCGCTTCGAGTGGCTGGATGAAGAAGCGCGCATCGACCTGGGTGGCATCGCACAGGGCTACGTCGCGGGGCGGATGGCGGATACTCTGCGCGCGCGTGGCATCGACCGCTTCCTCATCAACGTCAGCGGCGACATCGTCGTCGGTGGCTCGCGCCCCGACGGGCGCGCCTGGCGAATCGGTCTGCAGCATCCGCGACGCAGCAACTCGCTCTTGGCGCGCCTTCCAATGCAGTGGCGCGCGGTCACGACGTCGGGGGATTACGAGCAATCCTTCGTCGCCGACGGCGTGCGCTACCATCACATCTTCGATCCGTCGACCGGCTTCCCGGCACGCCGGACGGCGAGCGTGAGCGTCTTCTCCGACGACCCTGTGGCAGCCGACTGCTACGCGACCGCACTCTTCGTTCTCGGAGCGGAGCGCGGTCTCGCAATGGTGGAGGCGCGAAGCGACCTGGCGGCGGTCTTCGTCGTGGACGGGGATGATGGTGGTCTCGAGATGCGTTCGAGCGCGGATTTGAGTGCCACGCTCACCCCCGCGGAGGAGTGAAGACGAGTGGCAAGGTAAAGCGCACGGTTCCCGCATCGATGGCCTGGAAGCGCCAGTTGCAAACCTGCGCAAGAATGCAGCGCTGCAGCGCGGGATCGCCGAGCGAATCGCTCGCGACATGCAGGTCCTGAACCGCTCCCGAGGCGCTGATGTCCATCTGCAGCGTGATCTTGCCCGACAGGTTCGGGGACTTCTTGAGAGCGCTGTCGTAGCAGAACTTCACACCCGATTTGTAGCGCTGCACCACCGCCATCAGGCTGTTGCTGTCGCGTCCCCAGGTGGAGGCGGCATCGCCGGAGCTGGTGACGCCGTCGTCGACCACTTCGACCCCCGTCTTCGCGACGCCGCGACTGCGGCCGCCACGTCCTGCGCCGGTGCTCTCGAGCAAACCGTCGATGCTCGCAAGCTGTGAAGCTCCGCGCCCTCCACGCAGCGCTTGCTGCAGCTGCGACGCCCCCGGCGCCGTATCCTCGCCACCAACACCCACGGGCACGCTTCCCTCCAGGCTGGAGAGCAGGTTGTCGATGCTCGACGTGGTCTTCTGCAGCGTCTGGGCGACCGCCTCGCCCGCTTCGCGCCCACGCTTCCCCGCCACCGGCGGCGGCTTCGCTGCGGCGCGCGGCTTCGCTCCGCTCTTGCGCTGCGGCGCTGGCCGCGCCTGCGGCTGGCTCGACTCAGGCGCAGGCGCGGGCCTCGCGCGCCGCGGCGTCGGCGTCGGCGCTGCGCGACGTGGCTTCGGAGGAGGCTTCGGGTTCAGGACCCGCGCCAAGCGCTCGCTCGGCGCGACACGCCGCTGCGGCGGCTCGGGTCGTGATGTCGGCACCAACAGCAGCACCACGGCGACCAGCGCAGCCGCGATGCCGCATGCACGCAGCAGACGGCGCAGAAGCGGGTCGAGTTCGCCAAAGAGGCGAGCACGCAGGTCGAGTGGAACTTCGTAACGCCTCATGGAGAGGTATCCTCGTGCACGACCCGGCCGGCGGCGTCATCCTGGATGACGGCCAACGACACGCGCGTGAAACCTGCCCTCTGACTCGTGTACATGACGCGTTGCAACAGGCGGAACTCGATGCCGCGGTCCCCCTGCACGACGAGGCGACGCCCCGCCTCACCGTCGTCGCCTGCGCGCAAGCGCAGGAGCGCTTCGTAGAGGGGCTCCACCTGCAATGCCTCGCTGCGCTTCGCATCGCTGCTGCGCGCCATCACCTCACCCTCGAGGCTGATGAACTCCTCGGTCACCGCCACCACGGGCGCGTCGGCGGGGCTCTGCTGCGCGATGCTCGACGGCAAGGTCACCCCGGGCGTGACCGTTCCCGACTGCCCATCGGCAACGAAGCTCTTGAGCAGAAAGAGAAGCAGCGTGGAGAAGATGTCCATGAGCGCGGTCATGCGCAGCATCGGCGCGCCGCCGCTCCCCAGACGCTTGCGAATGCGTGAACCTCGGCGGCGCCTCACGAGCCCTCTCCCTGCTGGACGTTGCCGGATGCGCTCAATCCAACGAGCGCGCAGTCTGCGAAACCGGCGAGGGCGGCCAGGTCGAGCACCGCCACAACTTCGGAGTACTCGACGTCGCGGGCACAGGCGACGAGCACCGAGGTGTGCTCCGGGTGCGCGGCGCGCAGCGTGTCGAGGATGCCGAGCAGAGCATCGCCGTCCCGCGTGTCGATTCGGGTGCTCGTCTCGCCCCGGGCATCGACCCACCAGGCGCTCGGCGTCACGCGCAGGATGAGCTGGAAGTCGCTCTCCTCCTGCGGTGTATCGCCGCGCCCAGCGCTTCCCAGATCGATGCTGGTGACCGAAACGAAGACGGCGGAAAGCAGCAGGAGCGGCACGATCGCGACGAACAGGTTCATCAACGGTGTGACGTTGAGCTCCCTGGCGTTCATGTTGCGCTCCCGCTTCCGCCTACGCCGACGCACGCTCCCTCCTTTGGACTCTCCGAAGACGCTGACTCCGGACCCGAGACTGCATGAGCCGGGTCCAGGATTTTCAGACAACTCGGGCGCTACTCGACTTCTGACTGTGACAAGAACGCTGGGCCCTTGCCCCCAGGTCACGGAGCCTGGGCGTTGACGGCGAGTTCCGCGTACTTCAATCAGACGAGGTCGCGCTTGCGTACGACGAGGGCGATCAGCCGTGAGCTGAACTCCTCCACCTGGTCGCTGATCGATTCCACCTGCGAAACGAGATAGCCGTGCAGCGCCAGACATGGCACGGCGATGATCAACCCGAACGCGGTGGTGTTGAGAGCCTGGGCAATCCCCTGCGCCAGGAGCGCCGACCGCTGCGAGGGGTCCGCGGCGTTGACGGCGCTGAAGGCGTAGATCAGACCGAAGATCGTTCCCAGGAGCCCAAGCAGTGTCGCCACGTTTGCCAGCATCACCAGATAGGAGAGCCGGCGCGTCAGCGGTGCCAGATGGACCGAGGCGGCCGCGTCGGCACTGTTCAACAACGATTGCTCGGTGGAGTTGCCACCCGGTTGATCCAGGATGACGGCGCCAACGCGCATCAGGGGTGCATTGCCGCCACGGCACGCCGCCACGGCCTTGTCGAGATGGCCGGAGCGCAGCGCACCGACGACCCGGGAGAGCAGCTTCTCGACGCGCACGCGCCCAGCACTGAGGATCACGACCGACCTCTCGATGCCAATCGCAACGGCGAGAACGCCGACGCCGAGAATCAGGAACATGAAGGGGCCGCCATCCTTGAAGAAGGACGCCGCCCAGCCGACAACGTTCACGGGGACCTCCTTTGAACCGCCTCGCTTGCATCCGATGCGGATGCGGAAGGGATCGCGCCCTCAGCGGACGCGCCCTTTTCCTGTGCCGTGCGCTCGAGCAGCGCCTCGCGCAGCCGATACGGAAGCAGCCGGGTCGAGGGCCCGAGCTGCAGATAGTGTGGAACCACGGCGTCACGACCGAACTCCTCGTGCGCGCGTGAGACGACGAAGAGTGCCTGTGGCGAGTAGAGCTTGCCTTCGATCTGCACCTCGTCGAGCGTCAATCGTTGCGTCGTCGCCTCGTTCGCCAGCGCGCTGGGGACCAGCAGCATCGCCCGCACGATCACGACCGCGAGCCAGAGCTTGCGCTCGCGCGACGAGCTGCGCAGCGTGTGGCGGTAGGCCCAGATCCAAGAGCGCCGGGTGCGGCGGCGGATCGTTCTGCGTGCGCGTGCTCTCACGGCGTCTCCTCTGCATCCGTTGCCGGCGAGGTGTCTTCCGAATCGCGCAGCAGCTCCTGCACCACGTCGTCGCTCAAGCGAGGCGGCGCCTGCGACTCCGCCATCTGTTCCGCCATCGCGGCAGCCTCGTCATCGAAGAGGAAGTAGCGCAGCAGAAGCGCGCGGTTCAGTTGTGCCGGGGCGAAGTCGGGATGCTCCTGCACCAGAATATCCAGCATGCCGGCGCTCGCTTCGACGTCGCCGTTGTGCAGATGCGCCAGCGCCAGATTGTTCAAGACTTGCGGCGCCATGTCGTCGCCGAGCGCGAGAGTCTCGAGACGTGCCGTCGCACTCTCCGCGTCTCCAGCCACGAGATCGAGCCACGCCAGATTCGCGGCTGCAGCCTGCGCATGCACGCCCTCCTGCAGCTCGTGCAACATGCGTCGCGCCACCTCGCTCTGGCCGACATCCGCCAACAACAGCGCCAGGTTCAGCTGCACCGCCTCGGGCCACGCGGCGTGGGGGCGGCGTGCGAACCACAGCACGCCCTCAGCGCTGCGGCCGCTCTCGAACAGGAGCCGTGCCCAAAGTGTGAGGGCGGGCTCGTAGTCGGGATCGCGCTGCAACGCCTCGTGCAGGGCACGCACCGCGTCGTCGGAACGCCTCTCCGCGTACGCCAACAGCGCCAGCTGGTAGAGCGGCTCGGTCGCGTGTGGTTGCGCTGCTGCTTCGCGCTGCAGCGCCTCGACGTCACGCGTGCGCGGTTGCAGCGCTCCGCGGCTGCCGCCAGCACAGCCGGCGACGGCCCACACCAGGGCTGCGACGAGCGCCAGGCCGCAACGGCGCGTCAGCCTGCGCCGTTCGCCTCGTGCGACGTGCGCCTTGCGCATGAGGTTCTCTCCCTCCGCGTCGGGGAGCGTCGTCTCCCGGACGACCACGCGAATGCCCTTGCACCGGCAAGAATGTCCCGATCAAGCAAGGAGCATTCCGCGACCTGCGAATCGACGGCTCTACTCCGGTCGTTGCAACACGAACAACGGTGTCGGTTGCGTCGGGATGCGTTGCGCCAGCATTGGGTACAACCGGGACTCGAGCTGCAGCCGCCACGAGCCTTGCAGCGCCGCGGCTCGCGCCGCACGCAGGCCCTGAGTCCACATCTCGACGGCGCGTTCCTCGAGTGCCAGCACCTGGACTTCGAGCGCCTGGCGGAAGTTGAGAATGTCCGCCTCGTCCAGCTCCGGCGGCGCCGGGGTGGTGCGCAGCGCCGCACCCAGGTGCATCAGACTCTCGCCCAGGCGCAGGCTTGCGGCGGCATGCCACGGCTCGACGTTGAGCTCCAACGTCTGCGTGTAGCCGGCGAGCAAGCTCTCGAGGTGTGCCTTTTTGCGTTCGAGCGCTGCGGCCAGCGGATGTCCCAGGACGATCTCTTCGTAGGCGGGGCGTCGCCGCTCTGCAAGCTGGAAGATCGCTTCGGCGCGCTGCGATGGCGCCAAGCCGGAGCTCCAGAGCAGCGCCTGCTCGTAGTGCGTCGCGGCGGCCTGCGTCCCGGCTGCCAGGCGCGCACGGCGCATGCACAGATCCCCTGCCAACGCCGTGTCGGCGCTCGCGGTGGCAACCTGCAGCAGCTGCTCGTACTCGACGTCGGCGGCTTGCGGAGCCTGCGCGACCGCGAAGAGCTCGGCTGCGCGCAGTCGTGCCGCGCGTGCTTGCGTGTGACTTGCGTGTGTGTCGGCAAAGCCTCGATAGGTGCGCGCCGCCTCGAGACGCCTTCCGCGAGCCGCGTGCAAGGCGGCCAGCTCCAACATCGCGTCGGAATGCAGTGCCGAGCTCGGATGGCTCTTGACGATGCGGGTGTAATCCTCCACCGCCCGTGCCGTGTCGGCGCTCGCGCTGCGCAATCGCGCCGCACGGTAGAGCGCTTGATCGGCGTACTCGAAGGCGGGGTGCTCCACTGCGAGCCGCTCGAAGCCGCGCGCCGCAGCGCCCGAGTCGCCATCCTGTTCGAACGCCCCCGCGGCGCGGTAGAGCGCTCCAGGAACCAGCACCGTGAGCGAGCGCGCCAACGAATCGACGCCCGCAGTGCGCGCGCGCTCGAGCGCAACGGAGTAGCGCTCTGCCGCTTCGCCGTAGTGCGCACGCAGGAAATAGGTGTCGCCGACAACCTTCAGCGCCGCAGCCGCGCGCGGCGCCCGCGGCGTGCGCTGCGCCACCTCGGCGTAGGCCGCCTCCGCTTGCGCGTAGCGCGCGGCGGCAAACGCCAGCTCGCCGACGCGCTCGAGCGCGT
>CP070763.1:3401849-3465286 GCA_020349025.1 Candidatus Latescibacterota bacterium
GTCGTGGCAGCGATCCAGGGACACGCCATCGCGGGCGGTCTCATTCTCGCTCTCTGTTGCGACTACCGTGTCGCCGCCGCGCACGACTGCAAAATCGGCCTGACGGAGGTGCGCGTGGGCGTGCCGTTTCCGGCTGTCGCGCTCGCGGTCTTGCGCGCCGAGCTCGATCCGGCAACGGCACGCGTCTTGGCGCTCGGCGGACGCAACGTCGATCCGGCGACGGCGCTCGGGCGCGGTGTCATCGACGAGCTGCAGCCGCGCGAACAGGTCCTGTCGCGCGCGCTTCACGTGGCCCAGGATCACTCCCAGTCGCCGCGCGGCGCCTACGCGGAAGTCAAACAGCAGCTGCGCCGGGACACCTTGCGCGCGATCGAGACCACGCTCGCCTCGGGCGACGATCCGGCGCTCCCCTTCTGGTTCCTGCCCGATGTGAAACACACGATCCGCGCCGTCCTCTCGAAGCAGCGCGACACCTGAGTCGGCGTCGGCGACGGGCGGGCGCGCAGCGTCGAGCTTGAAAGCAACGGCTTGAGAGCATCGCCGAACGCAACGGGCCGAGAACGCCGGGCTGAGAGCAGTCCGCTACACCTCGCGCGTCTTCCAGCGTCCGCGCTTGAAGACGACGATCCCGATCGCGGCGTTGAGCGAGTACGCGATTGCGATCGCCCAGAACACACCCGGAGGACCGAAGCCGAGAGGCTTCGCCAACACCCAGGCCATTGGGATCTGGAACAGCCAGAAGCTGACGAAGTTGATCCACGTCGGCGTGTAGGTGTCGCCGGCGCCGTTGAAGGCGTTCATCATCACCATGCCCCAGGCGTACATTCCGTAGCCGTAGCTGATGATGCGCAGGCTCTTCACGCCGGTCGGCAACACCTCCGGATCGGTGGTGAAGAGCGCGATTGCCTGCCGCGAGAAGAGAATGAACACGACGGCGATTGCGCACATGAACCCCATGTTGTAGAAGCCGGTGATCCACACCGAACGCTCCGCCCGCCCCGGGTTGCGAGCGCCGAGGTTCTGACCCACGAGCGTCGCGGCCGCGTTGCTCAAGCCCCACGACGGCAGGAGCACGAAGATAACGATGCGAATCGCCACGACGTAGCCCGCGAGGACGGCGCTGCCGAAAGTCGCGAGAATACGCACCAGGCCGATGTAGCTCGCGGTCGAGATCAGGAACTGGCCGACGCCGCCAACCGAGATGCGCAGCAGCTGCCGGATCACGCCGAACTCGATCGCGATGTCGCGCCGCTCCACGGTGATCCGTCCGCCCGCGCGCAGCAACCACGTGATCTGAAACAGCACACCGATGCCGCGACCGATCGTCGTTGCGACGCCCGCGCCCGTCAGACCCAGCTCGGGGAACGGTCCCAAGCCGAAGATGAGGCAGGGGTCGAGGATGATGTTGATGATGTTGGCCACCCACAGCGCTCGCATCGCGACCGCCGCGTCGCCCGCACCGCGAAACACCGCATTGATCAGGAAGAGCAGGAGAATCCACGTCATGCCGCCATACAGCCAACGCGTGTAGCCGGTGCCGACGGCCACCGTCGACTCCTCCGCACCCATCAGCCGCAGGAGATCGGGCGCTGCGATGGAGGCCGCGATGCCCAGCACGATACCGAAGCCGATCCCCACCAGGATCGCCTGCACGGCGGTGACCGCTGCCGCGCGCTCGTTCTTCTCACCGATGCGCCGCGCCACGAGCGCGGTCGTCGCCATGCTCAACCCCACCGCGACCGCGTAGATGATCTCGAGCGCAGTCTCGGCCAGGCCGACCGCCGCCAATGCATCGGCGCCGAGGCGGGCGACGAAGAAAGCATCGACGACCGCGAACACCGACTCGCCCACCATCTCGAGCACCATCGGCACGGCGAGCACAAGGACCGCCTTGCCGAGGCTTCCCTGCGTGAAGTCCATCTCGCTGCCGCGCAGTCCTTCGCGGATGGAGTTCCAGAAGCCCAGCGTCGTGGTCTCCGGCTGCCCGCCCGGTGGCATTACATGTTCAGTGGCGTTCGCCATCGATCGGATCCTCGAAGTTTCCTATGCGCTGCCGCGGCGGCCTCGCACCCTCCGGCGTTCGGAGATGCGTTCTCTTCTTCACGCCCGCGACGCGAGTGGTCTCGGCGTGACAATCAATGGGAGTCGAATGTGTAGGCGCTGGGAGGAGATGAGGCTCAGTTGCGCTCGCGTGGCAAGGTGGAACGTCTCCAGGCGCCCGCAAATCGACTTGCGGAGCGGGTTCCCGCCCTCGGGATGCTGTTGCTCAAAAGACCCTCATCGCAGGTCCCCTGGAGACGCGCAGTCAGCTCGGCGCTGCCGAGGCCGTACATCGGCATCGTTGTGGTTCGTATCGATATCAGTTGTCTGGATGAGTCGTCAAGAGAAGGCCTTGGAGGCTGGGCTGCCGGAGGCAGAGCGCGCCGGTCGGCACGAACATCGCTGCGCCTGACGCGATTGTCGCTGGAGCTCCAGACAGGCTCGGCCGGGCGCATCGCATCGAACGGAACTTCTTCGAAAACAAATGGTTTCGAAGAACCACCCGCTCGAGCGTGCCGGCATGTTACATTTGGTGGGGGAAGGACCCGCAGTGATTGCCGCAAGGACGGACCTTGACTGTCCGCTCCCGCGCCGTATCGGGCACGAAGCTCGACGAGGACGACGCTCCGGCGGTGCCGTGACGGCGTCTCGACACGACACCCAGCCCGGCGACCCCAATCTCAGGAGAGGATTATGAGCCATCGATTCGATGCGAGGCACGTCGTCGACGGCTCCGAAAGCAGGGTCGCGGTTCGGAGAGCCCGCGTCACGCAGCGCGGCTACCGCGCCTACAGCCGCAAGGACATCGACACCGTGCCGGCGCTGCGGCATCTGGCGCCGGACGAGATCACGGCGATGAAGGCCGTCTCCGCCGTTCTCCCCTTCCGCGTCAACAACTACGTGGTCGAAGACCTCATCAACTGGGACGACATCCCCGAGGATCCGATCTACCAGCTCACCTTCCCCCAGGCCGGGATGTTGGACCGGCGCGACTTCGATCGCATGTACGCGCTCGTCCGCAGGGGAGCATCGGAATCGAGGATCCAAAGCACCGCGCGCGAGATTCAGATGCGGATGAACCCGCACCCGGCCGGTCAGATGGAGCTGAACGTGCCGCACATCAACGGTCAGTCTCTTCCGGGTGTGCAGCACAAGTACCGCGAGACGGTGCTCTTCTTCCCCAGCCAGGGCCAAACCTGTCACGCGTACTGCACCTACTGCTTCCGCTGGGCGCAGTTCGTCGGCATCGACGAGCTCAAGTTCGCCAATCGTGAAGCGCAGTCGCTGGTCGAGTACCTGAAGAGCCATCGCGAGGTGCACAGCATCCTCTTCACGGGTGGCGATCCTCTCATCATGAAGACGCGGGTCCTGCGTCGTTACATCGAGCCGCTCCTGTCGCCCGAGCTGGATCACCTGGTCAGCATTCGCATCGGCACGAAGGCGACGGCGTACTGGCCATATCGCTTCCTGACCGATCCCGATGCGGACGATCTGTTGCGCCTCTTCAAGGAGGTGCGCAAGGCGGGGAAACACCTGGCGCTCATGTCCCACTACAGCCACCCGCGGGAGCTCGACACACCCGCGGCGCAGGTGGCGCTGCGGCGCATCCATTCGACGGGTGCGGTCGTGCGTTGCCAGGCCCCGGTCATCCGCAACGTCAACGACAACGCGCGCGCGTGGGCGGCGATGTGGCGGATCCAGGTGCAGCTAGGTGCCGTTCCCTACTACATGTTCGTGGAGCGTGACACCGGCCCGAAGAACTACTTCGAGGTGCCGCTGGCGCGCGCCTACGAGATCTTCCGCAAGGCGTATCGCCGCGTCAGTGGACTCGGGCGTACGGTGCGCGGACCGTCGATGTCGGCGACGCCTGGCAAGGTGGTCGTCGAAGGGATCACGCGCATCGGCCGCGAGGACGTCTTCGTCCTCAAGTTCGTCCAGGCTCGCGACCCGGATTGGGTTGGAAGACCCTTCTTCGCCAAGTATGATCCGGAGGCGACCTGGTTGAGAGAGCTCCGACCCGCGCTCGGCGAGAAGGAGTTCTTCTTCTCGCGCGCCATGCGCGAGATCAAGCGCAGCAACCGTGCGCCCGCCTGGGGAGAGCGTCTCGTCAAGCGACGCCGGGCCACCGTGTTTGGGCATGTGGAATGGGAATAGGAGTGGGGAACGACACCGGGGGCCTGCGCGATGGCGCATGCGCGCAATAGGACGCTCGACGTTCACCTCAACCTCAACGTCCGCGGACTGCACCCCTCCGCCACGGTCTCGATCAACGAGAGATGCGACGAGCTGCGCCGCTCCGGCCATGAGGTCTACAAGCTCGGCCTCGGTCAGTCTCCTTTTCCCGTACCCCGGCCCGTCATCGAAGAGCTGCGCGCCAATGCGCATCAGAAGGCATATCTCCCCGTACAGGGGCTCGAGAACCTGCGCGAGGCGGTGGCCGACTACCACTGCCGCACGCAGGGGATCGGCTGCTCCGCGGAGCACGTCCTCATTGGACCCGGCTCCAAGGAGCTCATGTTCCTGCTGCAGCTCGTCTACTACGGCGACCTCGTGATCCCGACCCCGGCCTGGGTGTCGTACGCGCCGCAGGCGAACATCATCGGTCGCAAGGTGCGCTGGCTGCACACGAAGGCAGAGAACGGCTGGCGCATGGCGCCGCGCGAGCTTGCCGAGCTTTGCGCCGAGGACCCGGGGCGCCCGCGCATCGTGGTTCTCAACTACCCGAGCAATCCCACCGGCAGCACCTACAAGTTCGACGAGCTTCAGGATTTGGCACGCGTGGCGCGCAAGCAACGCGTGATCCTTCTCTCGGACGAGATCTACGGCGAGCTGCATCACAAGGGGCAGCACGTCTCCATCGCGCGCTTCTACCCGGAGGGCACGATCGTGAGCGCCGGCCTCAGCAAGTGGTGCGGTGCCGGTGGCTGGCGTCTTGGGACTTTTGCCTTTCCCTCTTCCCTCTCCTGGCTCCTGAAGGCGATGGCCGCGGTGGCCAGCGAGACCTACACCACGACGAGCTCGCCCATCCAGTACGCCGCCGTGCGCGCCTTCCAGGGCGGAATGCGGCTCGAGCGTTACCTGTGGTACTCGCGCAAGGTGCTGAGCGCACTCGGGAAGTGGATTCACCGCCGGCTGACAGGCATCGGGCTGGAGCTGGATCGCCCGAAGGGCGCCTTCTACGTTTTCCCCGATTTCTGCGGCTTCCGCGAGCGCCTGCGCGAGCGCGGCATCCACACGAGCGCGGATCTGTGCGAGCGACTACTGCAGGAAACGGGCGTGGCCATCCTCCCCGGAACCGACTTCGGCCGCCCCGCGGGCGAGCTCACCGCACGCATCGCGTACGTCGACTTCGACGGTGCACGAGCGCTCGCGGCCGCCGAGGTGCTGCCCCAGGACCGACCCCTCGACGAGTCCTTCCTCCAGACCTACTGCGTCCAAGTCATTCAGGCGATCGACCGGCTCTGCGACTGGCTGCAGCCGTAGTCCGTGGCGGGCGGCTTCCCTGGTTTGCGGGACGACGGTTTCGTCTCTCGGATCTCGCGGGAATCGGCGGGGCGCCGACGACGAGCGCCACCCGACGTGCGTGCAACGGGTGGTGAGGAGCTGGTAAGCTGCGGCGTCGTCGTAAACGGCAGGATTCCGGCGGGAGAGGTCATGAACTCGAGTCGCGACACGTTCAAGACGCGCACAACGCTCTCGGTCGATGGAGACACGTACACGTACTACAGTTTGCCGCACCTCGAGCAGGCGGGGTTCGAAGTGGAGCGCCTGCCGTACTCGCTCAAAATCCTCCTCGAGAACTTGCTGCGCTCGGAAGACGATCGATCGGTGCAAGCGGCCGACATCGAGGCGCTCTGCCGCTGGAAGCCGCACGTTGCGCCGGAGCGGGAGATCGCCTTCATGCCGGCGCGCGTCATCCTGCAGGACTTCACCGGCGTGCCCGCCGTCGTCGACCTGGCGGCAATGCGCGACGCGTTGGCCGAGCTGGGCGGTGATGCGCGCAAGATCAACCCGCACCTGCCGTCGGAGCTCGTCATCGACCACTCGGTGCAGGTCGACGTCTTCGGCACGTCCACGGCCCCGCAGGAGAACGCGCGCGTCGAGTTCGAACGCAATCGCGAGCGCTACGCTTTTCTGCGCTGGGGACAAACGGCGTTCGACAACTTCCGCGTGGTGCCGCCGAGCACCGGCATCGTGCACCAGGTCAACCTGGAGTACCTGGCGCGCGTCGTGTTCGAGAAGCCGACGCCCGACGGCACGCTGGCTTACCCCGACACGGTCGTCGGCACCGATAGCCACACGACGATGATCAACGGTCTCGGAGTCCTGGGTTGGGGAGTCGGTGGCATCGAGGCGGAAGCGGCGATGCTGGGGCAACCGATCAGCATGCTCATCCCACAGGTCGTCGGCTTCGAGCTGCGCGGCCGACTCCCCGAGGGAGCCACGGCCACCGATCTCGTGCTCACCGCGACGCAGATGCTGCGCAAGCGCGGCGTCGTCGGCAAGTTCGTCGAGTTCTTCGGCGACGGCCTCGATCACCTGACTCTGGCCGATCGCGCCACGCTTTCGAACATGTCGCCCGAGTTCGGCTCCACCTGCGCCATCTTCCCGATCGACGACAAGACGCTCGACTACCTGCGCCTCACGGGCCGCAGTCACAAGCAGGTGGCGTTGATCGAGGCCTACGCCCGCGCGCAGGGACTCTTCAGACAAGCGGGCGCAGCACCCGCGCACTACAGCGACACGCTCGACCTCGATCTTGCGAGCGTGGTGCCGAGCCTCGCGGGGCCGCGTCGACCGCACGACCGTGTTCCGCTCGATCAGGCCAAGACGATGTTCGCGGGCGCGCTGCCAGACCTCATGCCACAGGGGGGCACGGCGCAAGCGGTGCGGGCGCGCATGAACGGCGACGAGTTCGAGCTGCGCAACGGTTCCGTGGTCATTGCTGCAATCACCTCGTGTACGAACACGTCGAATCCCTCCGTCCTGATCGGCGCCGGTCTTCTCGCCAAGAAGGCGGCCGAGCGCGGCTTGCGCGTGCAGCCGTGGGTGAAGACGAGCCTCGCGCCCGGATCGAAGGTCGTGACCGAGTACCTGAACGCATCGGGATTGCTGCATTACCTGGAGCAGCTGCGCTTCCACGTGGTGGGCTACGGCTGCACGACGTGCATCGGCAACAGCGGCCCGCTGCCGACCGAAGTCGCACAGGCGATCGAGGAGGGAAAGCTGGTGGCGGCATCGGTTCTCTCCGGCAACCGCAACTTCGAGGGACGCATCAACCCGCTCGTGCGGGCCAACTACCTCGCGAGCCCGCCCCTGGTCGTAGCCTATGCGCTCGCGGGGCGCATGGACGTCGACCTGCAGCAGGAGCCGCTGGGACAGGATGCACACGGGCACGACGTCTTCCTGCGCGACATCTGGCCCACGAACGAGGAGATCCAGAGGGTCGTGCACGAGACCCTGGACCCGGAGATGTTCTCCAGCAAGTACAGCGACGTCTTCAGCGGGGATCCGGAGTGGCGCGCCGTCGAGGTGCCGGAGGGGGAGCGCTTCGCTTGGGACGAGAGCTCCACCTACGTGCGCAAGCCCACCTTCTTCGCCGACATGCGTCGCGAGCCGGACGCGCCCACCGACATCGAGCGCGCCCACGTTCTCGCCATGCTCGGTGACAGCGTCACCACCGACCATATCTCGCCAGCCGGCGCCATTCCGAAGGAGATGCCGGCGGGGCGTTACCTGATCGAGCACGGTGTCACACCGAAGGACTTCAACTCCTTCGGCTCGCGCCGCGGCAACCACGAGGTGATGATGCGCGGCACCTTCGGCAACATCCGCTTGCGCAACGAGCTGGCGCCGGGAACCGAGGGTGGCTGGACGCGCTATTTCCCGGACGGCGGCACGGTGACCTCGATCTACGAGGCCGCCGTGCGCTACCAGGAGGCCGGCATCCCGCTCGTCATTCTCGCCGGGCGCGAGTACGGCTCGGGCTCATCGCGTGACTGGGCCGCGAAGGGAACCACGATGCTCGGCGTGCGTGCGGTGATCGCCGAATCGTTCGAGCGCATCCACCGCAGCAACCTGATCGGCATGGGCGTTCTGCCGCTCCAGTTCGCAGATGGCGAGACGCGCCGGACACTCGACCTCACGGGCGAGGAGATCTGCACGGTCCAGGGGATCGCTGCCGGGCTTGCGCCTGGAAAGCGCCTGCGCGTGATCGCGACCACCCCGGTTGCGGACGATCCCGCCAAACAGTTCGAAGCGGTGTGCCGCATCGATACGCCGCTCGAGCTCGAGTACTACCGCCACGGCGGCATCCTGAAGTACGTCCTGCGTCACATGCTGTGAAAGAGACCCGCCGAGATCACCATGCTCCCGCCAAGCTTCAAGCCGCCATGTAAGGCTGCAAGCCTGCGCCCGCGCTCGACGGCACAGCGTGCTGCGCCCGCCTAGTTCCAGCTGCCATGGAATAGAACCGTGTCGTAGTCGATCGTGACGCGGCCGCCGCGCGCGTAGCGCGCAAAGAGCGCCTCGAGCTCCTCCATGATGGCGTCGTGGCCCAGGCCGGAGGCGGGAACGTAGGACGAGGAGAGGAGACGTCCGCGGAGCGCGACGAGATCGAGCTCCTGGCAATTGTCGAAGCGCGCGCTCTCAAAATCGTCACCGAAGAAGGCGACAAGCTCCGCTTCGTCGAAATGCTTGTTCCCCACCTTGGGATAGTCGGGGCAGTGGCGCCGGAGCATGGCTTCGTAATCGGGAAGGAGGCCGCTCTCGGCATCCTTGCGGTTGTTCCAGACCAGAATCGCGCGACCCCAGGATCGAAGCGCGCGCCTGAACTCGCTGCGCGCGCGCTCGGGATCGAACCAGTGGAAAGCCTGGCCGGCAACGATGGCGTCGACGCAGCGGTCGTGAAGCGGCAGCTGCTCGGCACGCCCCGCGACGACACGGAAGTGCAGTTGCGAGGCGAGAGCACGCGCCGAAGCCACGCGCATGGCCGCGCTCGGCTCCACGCCGATCACGCGGTACCCCCGGTGCAGGAAGGTCTCGGCGAGCTTGCCGGTGCCGGATCCCACGTCGGCGATGCGCGCGCCGCGCTGCAGGCCGGTTTGCTTCTCGAGGTAGTGAACAATCTCGGGCGGATAGTCGGGACGGTAGCGCGCGTAGTTCTCGACACGATCGTCGAAACGCCGCGCGCCTTCGAGTCGTTGGGGTGGAGAATTTCGCTGCGCCATCTCAGCTCTTCGTCTCGGCCGGCATCAAGCGGAGCTCGATCCGTTCGGCGCCGCGGAGCAGGACCAACGAGATGCGGCGGCGCAGGGGCCACTCGGTGAGGAAGCGCTGCAGGTCGTCGATGCCGCGCACTGGTTGCTCGTTGAGAGCCACGATCAGGTCCCCCTCGCGCACACCGGCGCGCTCGGCGGGTCCGCCCTTCTCGAGCGACAGCACCTCGACGGCGCTTTCCGCCTCGAGGTCGTGGGCGCGTGCGAGCCTGCGGTCCAGTGGACGGTCATGGCCTGCGATCCCGAGGCGCCCGCGGCGCACGTGACCGTGCGTCAAAAGCTGTGGCAGCGCCCACTTCGCCGTGTTTGCAGGGATTGCGAAGCCGATTCCCTGGGCGATGGCGATGATCGCCGTGTTGACTCCGATCACGCGCCCCTTCGAATCGAGCAGCGGGCCTCCCGAGTTTCCCGGGTTGAGCGGTGCCGTGTGCTGCACGATGTTCTCGATCAAGCGGCCATCCTGGCTGCGCAGCGCACGACCGAGCGCGCTCACCACTCCGGTGGAGACGGTGGACTGGAACCCGAGCGGATTGCCCACGGCGATCACCAGCTGCCCCACGCGCACATCGGCCGAGTCGCCGAGCGTCGCGTACTTGAGATCGGAGCGTTCGCAGCGGATGACCGCGAGGTCCGTTGCGGGATCCTCACCGACGACGCGCGCCTGCGTCTCGGTGCCGTCCGGGAAGACGACCGTCAGCGCTGCCGCCGAGTGCACCACATGGCTGTTGGTGAGAATGTAGCCATCCGGCGTGATGACGACACCGGAGCCGGCGCCGACGCGCTGGCGCCGTGCGCCCTGCGGCGTGCCCACGTGGATGCTGACGACGGCCGGCCCCACGGCAGTCACGACCGCGATCACGGCACGTGAGTAGGCGTCGAGAAGCTGGACGTCGTTCGAATGCGATGCTTCGAACTCCGTTGGCTCCGATCCATCCTCGGCCGGCGTCTTGCCGTTGACCCATCGGAATGGGACGATGCGTTCGTCGGGTTGCTCGTTCAACCGCTCCCCCTCTGCGATCCAGGTCCAAGAGTAGCACGCCGGGGGCTGTGACCAGCCCCCGGTTGCACATACGGACGGTGCGTCAGGAAGTTGCGGTTGGCGAGCCTCTGCGACGTCCCGCGCCGGCGTGGCCTAGCGGATGAAGTAGCGGACCCCGAGCGACGCCTGCAGCGTCACGTCGAGGTCGGGAGCGACGTCCCAGACCGGGGCGAACTCCAGGAACACGTCGGTGGGCGAGTTCCCGAAGAGGTAATTGAGACCGACGACCGTTCGCAGGCCGAAATGCGTCTGGCTCTGGAACTGGACCCGGCTTCCCACGCCGAGATAGAGCGGCAGGCGGCCCCGATTGACGTCGAAGAGGCCGAAGCGGTGCCACACGTAATCAGCGTACAGGTTCGTGGCGCCGTCATCCACGACCGACCACGCGAGCCCACCCACGATCGCGGTGTTCGACTTCTGCCACCACTTGGCGTTGATGCCGATCGGTTCACCGAACTGGGCACCCACACCGATTCCACTGGACTGCGCAAAAGCTGGAGCGCAGAAGGCACACGCCAGGGCGACAAAAACGACTGTGCGAAGCAGAAACTGCAAACGAATCGGACGAAGCATGAACGACACCTCCACAACCCAAACCCCTCAACCGGCGGCGGAATGTAGCATCGTGTTCGTAAGGATGTCCACGCGAGTCTGCGCCGCTCTGGATGCGGCGCTCCTGTGTCAGGAAATTCCAGGCGGAACCGGGACACCGGCGTCTTCGAGTAGCGCCGTGAACAGTTTCTCGTGCAGGCGCACCATGCGCTGCACTCCGAACTCTCGTTCGGCGCGCTCGCGTGAGGCGCGACCCCAGCGTTGCGCGGTTTCCGGATCTTCGAGAACGCGCAGCATGGCTGCCGCGAGCTCCTCCGGCGCACGCGGCTGCACGAGGATTCCGTTGTGACCCTCCTCGATCACTTCGGGTACACCCCCAACGCGCGTTCCGATGAGCGGCAAAGCGGAGGCCATCGATTCCAGGAGAGCGAGCGGCATCGTTTCGACGTCGGTCGAACAGAGAACCGAAACGTCGAGTGCCGACAGCACCCGGGCGACGTCGCCGCGCCACCCCGTGAAAAGCACGATGCGCTCGAGTCCGACCTCGACGACTCGGCGTTCGAGCTCGTCGCGCCGCGGACCATCGCCGACGATGAGAAAGCGGGCCTCGTCGAGGCGCTCCACCACCCTCTGCGCTGCGTGCAGGAAGGTGTCGTGATCCTTCTCCGGGCGCAGCATGGCGACGATTCCGGCGACGCGTGCGTGAGCGGAGATCCCGAGCTCCGCACGCACGCGTTCACGTTCGTCGCGATTCCCGAAGGCCGCACAGTCGATGCCGTTGCGAATGAGGTGCGTCTTCGCGAGCGGGATGCGCTTGACGCGCTGCAGGTATTCCAGCTGACCGTCGGCGACCGCGATCCAAGCGCTCGTGAGCGGCGCGAGCGCACGGTTGACGGAATGTTTGTTCGCGCTCATGTCGCGCTCTCCGGTGGCGTGCTCCGCCAGGATGCGCACCGGCGCGCCGGCGAGGACCGCGGCGAGGCGCCCGACGACTCCCGTGCTGAACCCGTGTGTGAGCACGAGTCGCACGCCTTCGGCACGCACGAGCCGCAACGTCCGCAGGAAGAAGCCCGCGTCGAAGCGCCGCCGATCGGAGAGCTGCCGCACCCGAACTCCACGCGCTTCCAGCGCTTCGGCGATGCGGCCACGCCCGTGCTGGCACGCCACGAGCGGCCGGAATCGCCTACGGTCGAGCCTCTCCACGAGCAGCTGGAGCTGGCGCTCCGCGCCGCCCACCTCGAGGGCCGGGAAGAGAAAAAGCAGTGGGACGGGCTCGCTCATGAAACCGCAATGTGTTGAGGAGGCGCAGTGGACGCTGAACGATTATGCCAATCACGGACTGTGGCTTCGAGACTCCCGGTGCAGCGCAGATCCTTGGTGCCCGACCGAACCCGGCGCCAGCTGCAATGGCCTGATAAGAGCCTGTTGGACCCACCCAGGTTCAAGGCAGCGGGTCCACTTTATACAACGGTTCGAGGTTTCGCGCGCGGCGCCAAAGATCCTGTAATTCATCTTGATGCAACGCCGCCCACTCCATCACAAGGCCAACAGCGCGCGGTGATAACCTACCGGCAATGATCCCAAGCGTGCCGATATTCACGAGAAGTTCCTCGCCTCCATATTCAGCGTGAAAATGCGGAGGGAAATGATCGTCGAAATACGCACGATGATTCCATAAAACCGTGCGATCTCAGGCATCGGCGGCGTCTCTCAAGCTGGGAAAGAGGTCAGCGGGGTTTTGTCCAGTAATCTGCAGATACAGCGAATCGGCGCACAACTCCTGATCGTCCTCCCACCCCACGGCGCCGGAGTCTGTGATGTGGACTTTCGCGAACATAGCCGGATCGCTCAGCGGCGCGAAGACACCACGTCCCACGAGACTCGAGAGGTCAACTGTACCTTCCGTTCCGTCCGCGTACCGAAGCCAGACTTTGAAATCCGGCAGTGCTCTGACTTCCACTGCTCGATTCATCTGCCATCTCCTGATACGACCCCATTCAGCCACGAAAGAGAGTCTACTGGGAGCACCCCTCGACCGCAATCCGCGACGAATCGAACGGGCGGTGGCGCTGGGTACGTGGCAAGTCATTCACGCCAGAGACTCCGGCATGCGTCGCGGCAGTCGAAGCGACCCCTGTGCCGACGAGTTCCAAGACGTCATCGATGCACCGACGTCGTGATTACATAGACCGCCCCGATCCACCTGCAAGGGCTTCCGGGATCAAGGTCCAGGGCGAGTTACGAGGGCGGAGCGAGAGGCCAGCCAGAGCAGAAACCGCGGACCGCCCGAGCTTGTCTGAAGCCCGGGACCTTGATCCCGGAAGCCCCGCAACGTGACATAGGCAGGCAGCAGGCAGCGAGCGAATCGCGCGCGCTCAGTAGCGCACACCGGCGCTGATCGTCAGCACGCGGCTCTGCGACTGGAGCCAGGCAAAGTCGGGGTCCGCGAAGACGTCGGCGAGCCCCCAGGCGTAGCCGACCTCGACGAAACCGTGGACGATGGAGACCGGAAACTCGAGACCACCGGCGAGATAGATCTGGAAGTCGACATCGTTGATGTCGTCTTTGATGTCCTGTTCGCTTTGCGCCTGGCTCAGGTTGGCGGATTCGACCTCGGCCTTGGCGGAGAGCAGGATTCCCAGCTGCGGCCCGAACTTGAGGTAGGGGCGCGCGCTCGGGAGCGAAGCCGAAAGCTCGAGATGGAGCGGGATGTCCAGATAGAGAAGCCGCGCGTTGGCCTTGCCGGTGAAATCGTTGCCAAAGAGGCTGAGCGTGCCCTCCACTCCACCGCCACGTTCGGACAGCGCCAGGCCGAGCTCGGCGCTCATCATCGGGGCGAAAGGCAGGTCAACGAAGCCCGCCACGACGTAGCCGGTGTGCGACGTCGCCGTGATCCCGTTCGGCATGTCGCCGTAGGCGAGGCTCGAGACGTTGACACCGATCCGGCCACCAACGTCGACGACCGGCCCAGCGACGGCGCCTGCGACGCAGAGCAGCGACGCTCCCAACGTCGTCAGGACGATCCCGATCTGCTTGCACGACTTCACTCGCACGAGCCTCCTGTCTTGAGCTTCTCCTGGGCGCCTGTGGCGCAGGCGTCGCGTTGGCGCGGCTGGCGCGCGTGTCGCGTTGGCATCGGCGGATGTCGGTCGATCCCAAGGCGCGCGCGCAACTTCTGTGCGTGGAAGCAAGCCTCAGGCCGAAGCGGAAACGTCGGCCCAGCATGCGACACGGTGCTTGGTTCCGAGCGTACGGAACTCCGGATAGTGCGTGTGGCAGCGATCGAGAACGTAGGGACAGCGCACGGCGAAGGGGCATCCCGCGCCCAGCGCGGCCAGGGAGGGGGGGCGACCCGGGATCGGCTGTAAGCGCTCCTGGGCGCGATCGAGGCGTGGAATCGACTCGAGGAGCCCGAGCGTGTACGGGTGGCGCGGGTTCGCGAACAGCTCCTCGGTGGCTGCCTGCTCCACCACCTTGCCGGCGTACATGACCGCCACCTCGTGCGCCATGCCGGCCACCACACCCAGATCGTGCGTGATGAGGATGACCGCAGTCCCGAGCTCGTCGCGCAGGTCGCGGATGAGATCGAGAATCTGCGCCTGGATCGTGACGTCGAGCGCCGTCGTCGGCTCGTCGGCAATGAGCACCTGTGGCTGACAGAGAAGCGCCATGGCGATCATCACACGCTGACGCATGCCGCCACTGAACTCGTGCGGGTAGTGGTCGATGCGCCGTTCCGGCTGCGGGATCCCGACATGCGCCAGCATCTCCCGCGCGCGCTCCCGCGCCTCGCGCCGCCCCATGCGCTCATGCTCCTCCAGCACCTCGGTGAGCTGGCGGCTCACACGCAGGTAGGGATTCAGCGACGTCATCGGATCCTGGAAGATCATCGAGATGCGCTTGCCGCGAATGCCGCGCATCTCGCGTTCCGGCAGCTTGAGCAGGTCGTGTCCATCGAAGCGGATGTGTCCGGCGACGATGCGCCCGGGCGGGGTCGGGATCAAGCGCAGGACCGAGAGGTTGGCGACGCTCTTGCCGCTGCCGCTCTCTCCGACGATACCGAGCGTGCGTCCCGCGCCGACGCTGAAAGAAACGTCGTCCACCGCGCGCACCACGCCCTCTTCGGTGAAGAAGAAGGTCTGAAGTCCTTCCACGCTGAGAACCGCGTCTTGCGTCACACTCTCTCCCACGTCGACCGCTCGTGGCGTCACGGCACGGGCCCCCTATTCGTGTCGCAGGTGCGGGTCGAGCGCATCGCGCAAGCCGTCGCCCAGGAAGTTCAAACAGAAGAGCGTTGCCGCCAGCGCCACACCGGGGAAGAGCGACAGCCATGGGAAGAAGGCGATGACGCTGGCGCCGTCGTTCACCAGCGTACCCCAGCTCGCTTGTGGCGGCTGCACGCCGAGGCCGAGAAAGGAGAGAAAGGCCTCCTGCAGCATGACTGCGGGGACCGTGAGCGTGGCGTAGACGATGATCGGCCCCAGCGCGTTCGGCACCACGTGCCGGAAGATGATCTGCGTGCTCCCGGTGCCGATCGAGCGCGCCGCCTCCACGTACTCCTGCTCCTTGATCGAGAGCACCTGGCCGCGCACGATTCGCGCCATCGTCAGCCATTGCACGAGCCCGAGCGCAACGAAGAGCATCACCAGGCTGCGGCTGAAGTACACCATGAGAAGGATCACCAGGAACATGTAGGGCAACGAGTAGAGCACGTCGACGAAACGCATCATGAAGTTGTCGATGCGCCCTCCGAAGTACCCGGCCACGGCACCGTAGCTCACGCCCACGAGGAAGCTGACGAGCGTCGCCACCAACCCGACCAGAATGGAGACGCGACCGCCGTAGAGAACGCGCGCCATGAGATCGCGCCCGAGAAGATCGGTGCCGAAGGGATGCTCCAGGCTCGGAGGCGTCGCACCCAGCTCGAGGTTCTGGATCTCCGGGTCCGCGAGCGGCAGGAGCGGTGCCAAAAGCGTCATGGCGCCGACCAGGATCAACACCATGCCGCTTGCAACCGCCATGCGATTGCGCAGGAGCCGCCGCCAGGCGTCACGCCACAGGCTCGTACCCGGCACGATGTTGCTCTGGGCCAGGGTCTGGGTCTGGCTCTGGGCCACGTCTACTCCAGCTTCACTCGCGGATCGAGGAACGCGTACGCCAGGTCGACGACCAGGTTGAACAGGATCAGAAACCCGGCGTAGAAGATGACCACGCCCATGACGAGCGTGTAGTCGCGGTTGAAGGCACCGTTGACGAAGTGCTGCCCCACGCCGGGCACGGCGAAGATCTTCTCCACCACGATCGAGCCGGTGACGGCGCGCGCCATGGCCGGCCCGAGGAAGGAGACCACGGGCAAGAGCCCGCCACGCAGTGCGTGTCGGGTCACGATCGTGGCCTCCGGCAAACCTTTCGCGCGCGCCGTGCGCATGAAGTCCGCGCGCGTGATCTCCAGCATGCCGCCGCGTGTCAGCCGGGCGATGTAGGCGATGTAGATCGCCGCCAGCGTCAGCGCCGGGAGGATCTTGTGCTGTGGCGGTCCCCAGAGCGCCGGCGGCAGCCAGCGCAGCGTCAGAGCGAAGAGGAAGATCAGCATGGGCCCGAGGACGAAGTTCGGAATCGAAACACCGAGCATCGCCAGCGACATCGGCGCGTAGTCCCAAACCGTGTTCTGCTTGAGAGCCGCCACGCTTCCCACGGGGATGCCGATCAGAAGCGCCAACAGGATGGCGTAGATTCCGAGCTCCAGCGACACCGGCAGCGACTCGAAGATGATGTCGCGCACCGCACGCGACGGGAACTTGTAGGAGGGTCCGAAATCGAGCCGCACGACGTTGTGGATGTAGCGCCCGTACTGCACGAGCAGCGGCTCGTCGAGGCCGTACTTGGCGTTGAGCGCGGTGCGCGCCTCGCGCGGGATCTCGCGCTCCGACATGAAGGGGCCCCCCGGGGCCAGCCGGATGATGAAGAAGGTGATCGTGATGATCGCCAACATCGTGGGGATCATGACGAGAACGCGACGCAGGAGAAACGTCACCGGCGTGCTCCCCGCATGTCGGGCTCCGACGACTCCCGATCGAACCAGATGTACTTCAAAGGATGGGTGTCGAGCGCGGTCGGATACCAACCACGCACGTAGGGCGCCACGAACTCGCGCGTGCGGTAGGAGTAGATCGGAATGAAGGGCATCTCGTCGAGGGCGATCGCCTCCGCCTCGGCTAGCAATCGCATGCGTCGCTCCGCGTCGAGCTCGCCCGCTGCCGCAGCGACGAGCTCGTCGTAGCGCGCGTTGCTCCAGTTGGTGCGGTTGTTCCCCTCACCGCCTCGCAAGATGGCAAGGAACGTGTTGGGATCGACGTAGTCGCCGATCCAGGTGCGGCGTGCGACCTGGTACTCGCGATCGATCGTCGTGCGCATGTAGCTCGCCCACTCCTGGTTCAGGAGCTTGACGTCGATCCCGAGGTGTTGCTTCCACATCGCCTGGATCGCTTCGGCGATCTTCTTGTGATCCTCGCTCGTGTTGAACAGGATCTCGATCGTCGGGAAGCCGGCGCCACCCGCGTAGCCCGCCTCGGCCAGCAGCTGCCGCGCCCGCTCCGGATCGAAACGCACGGGCTCGGGGTAGGGATAGTCGGCGAAGCCGTCCGGCACGATGCGTCCCCACGCAGCCACGCTGTTGTGCAGAACGAACGAGGTGATCTGCTCGCGGTCGATCGCCAGGGCCAGCGCTTGGCGGACGCGCTTGTCATCGAAGGGCGGCCGCGTCACGACCATCGAGTAGAAGTAGCTGCCCAGGAAAGGCCCGGCGCGATAATCCTCGTAGTACTGCACGTAGGGGATGTACTCGGCGGGCAGGTAGCCGCTCGGGTTCCAGTCGGTCATGCCGGCGCGGTACATGTTCAGCATCGTCGAGAGGTCGTCGAGGCTGTAGGCGACGACGGCGTCGAGCCGCACGTTGTCGGCGTCCCAGTACTCCTGGAACTTCTCGAGACGGAAGCGATCGTTCTGCCGGTGCATCGCCAAGCGAAACGGCCCATTGGTGACGATGTGCTCCGGGTGCGTCCAGGCGTCGCCGTAGCGCTCGACGCTCGTACGGTGCACCGGCAGGAAGGGGTAGAAGGTCACAAGCTGCAGAAAGTAGGGCGTCGGGGTTTCCAGGACGACCTCGAAGGTCTGCTCATCCAGCGCTCGGATGCCGACGGCGGCAGGGTCGTCGATCTCGCGCGCCTTGTAGGCGCGCGCATTGCGGATGAGATAGAAGAGATCGGCGTAGCGTGCTGGGGTGTCGGGGTGCAGAACACGCATCCACGACCACGCAAAGTCGTGCGCGCTCACGCGATCGCCGTTCGTCCACACCGCATCCGTGCGCAGATGGAACGTGTAGGTGACGCCGTCGTCCGCCAGCTCCCAGCGGGACGCCACACCTTCGATCGGCTCCAGTGTGCGCGGGTCGGGAGTGACCAGGCCTTCGAAGATGGCGCGGGCGATGCGACCGTCCGGTTGGCCGGACATCAGACCGGGATCGATCGTCTCCGGCTCCGGTCCGTTGACGAATCGCAGCACGTTGCCGACGGGCGGCGCGCTGCGCCCGAAGTGCGCGCTGCCCGCTGCGCCTTCCGAACCCGCGACCCACCGCCACACACCCACCGTGATCGCGATCCCCACGATCACAAGAGCGGCGGTGAGCCACGCTGCCCTGGAAACGCCGCTTCCGGGGATCGTGACATCCGCACGGCTCATGCGGCACACCATAACATGCACGCCGGAGGGCGCGAAGCGTTGCGATGCGTGTGGTTGTCGTCAGCGTCCGGAAGAGGTGAAGAGGACGATCGCGGTCGTGATCACGCCGACGTCGTCGCGAGCCTGGACGAGGAATTTTTCGCTGGTCGTGGTCAGGTCGCGCGGTGGCGCTTCGGTCGCGTCGCTCCAAGTCGACCACAGATTCTCGTTGCCCGGGTCGAAGGGGTCGCCAATGTTCCAGGCCCAGCGCCAGTCACCGGTTCGGGCGCCATAGTGGGCGACCGTCATCGGCCCCCACTCGAGCGTCACGGTCGCGGTGCCGGTTGCATCGACGATCACCGTGGGAGAACCCTGCCCGTCGAACGACCAGGAACCGAGGCCGGCTTGCGTTTCGCGCACGCTGAACAATGGACCGACCGGAAGGTCGGAGCGCACACGGATCACGGCCATGTTGTTCGGTTGCACGTCGGCGAACTGCGGTGTGATGGCGCCGCCGTCGTCACGCCCCTGCAACGCGAAGACGAAGGTGGAATCGCCCGGGAACTGCGATAGGACGTCGAGGAGAGCCACCCGGTTGCCCGCGTCGAGGTCCCAGGGCAACCAGTCGCTCCAGTCCGCCTCGGTCAGGTCGTAGAGCGCCTCCGGGAAGCCGATCGGGCGGCCGCTGGCGTTCAGTGTCGCCGGCCGGAACACCCAACGGACGTCCAGTGGATCCTGGAAGGCGATGCCGTTGCCGACATCGTCGCTGCCGTTCCAATCCAGGACGAAGCTCGACGGCAGCTCGGCGGGGCGGCCGATTTCAGCCGGCGGCAGCAGCAGGAGCGTGGGCGCGAGCGTGAAGGCGTTGAAGGTGCGGACCGCCGGCGTCGGGTCCGCGCCGCCCTCGTTGTCGATCGCACGCACGAAGAACGTGTGCCAGCGATCGAAGCGACCGTCTCCGATGTCGTCGCGCGGGTCGGCGCGCAGCGTATCCGCAGCCAGAACGAGCTCGACATTGAACGCCTCGATCCGCTTCCAGCGTGGGTCCGCGTCCGCCGGTGTCTGGACTGTGATCTCGCTGTATTGGCTGATCGATTTCGGGTAGGTCTCGACGATGTACTCGAAACGGTTGGCGAAGCCGTCCTGGTCCGCGCCGCGGAAGTCCATGCGCACGTGGTGCGGCACGCTCTCCCCCTCCGAGGGCAGACCGCTCGTGATGATCGTGTCCGGGGGGAGGTTCTCTGCCGGTGTGCCCAAGTCCTCGCTACAACCCAGGACGCAGCCCAGAGCAAGGCTCGGAAGGATGCGGCTCGCGGAACGGAGTCCGGTCCGGTGCAACGGGAACTCGCCTCCTGCTTCGGCGCGCAGGCCATCGCGCCACCCCATGGTAACGGTACGGCCCGGCGCGCGCAAACGCCGCCGAGTGCAGCGCGGGGTCGGCGCGGAAACAAGGTGCCCGGCCGCAAGCGACCTCGCCGTCGGATCAGGCCGGATCCGGACCCGCGGCTCTGGTCCCCACCCGTTGCACGCCGGGCACCACTTCGAGGCGACATCGGACGCAAGCGGTGGGGATGACGCTTACGCAAAGAGAAGCAGCAATGCGGGCGACAACGCCCGTCTTCGCTGCACCATCCGCTGTTGGTGAGTGCAAGAAAAGGTGCGCTCGGTGGCTTGTCAAGCGTGGCGGCGCGGCCGACTGCCGAGAGGCAACGCAGGCGCTCTCAGCCGCAGAGAGGCTCCAGAACGTCCATGAAGCCGCTCACCGAGAAGACGGCTTGGCCGGGACCCGGGTCGCCGTAGCCGCGCGGCACGGGGAGCCGGTGCCGGCGGTGCGTGTCGCGCCACAGGCGCAGCAAACCGACGTGGTACTCGAGCGGCGCCGCCTCGCCCGCGCGGCCCAGCTGCGACAGCGGCTCCGGGCACCAGGTGGTGAAGCGCGGGGCGACGCCACGCGACATGAAGAAATCGAGTCCCTCGCCGGTTGAACGTAGCGCCTCCTCCACGCGCTCGAAGCCGTACGGGCGCGCCATCTCGACTCCGGCCACGAAGTTCGGAATGACGTTCTCGGGGCCCATCAGCTCGGCGGCGCCCAGAATTCTCCGCACCCAGCTCTCGTGCCCGATGGCGCGCTGCTTTCCCGGACACAGGATGGAGAAGAGTCGCGCGTCCCACACCTCGTAGTTCGGGTGGTAGATCTGCACACCCGCGTCGCGCAGTCGCTGCAGCGAATCCTGCTCGTGCGCCTGCACGACCATCTTGGAGATCCAGCGCCGCGGAAAACGTTCCTCGATTGCTTCCACGTAGCGACAGTAGAAGTCGATCTCCGACTGTCCCTGCAGCTCCGAGACGATGCTGCCACCCGTGATCGTGTAGGCGGCCGTACGCTTCAGCGGCAGCAGAAGATCGTCGTCGTTCGCCTCGGGTTGCTCGCGTTCGTTGGCGTCGATGATCTCGAGCGCCGCCAGAACGTCATCCAACGCCTTCACCTGGTTGTAGGGACGTCCGGCACGACGTTGTTGTCGGAAGTTCTCGTTGATGTCGCAGAACTTGCACTCCTCTTCCGCACCGAAGTACTGGCACAGCCGGAACAGCGTGAGATAGATGAGATAACCCCATTCGATCGTCGGTGCGACCTCGCGCATCACCTTCCCGCCCGCAAGCTCGCTCTGGTAGTAGGCGGGGTTCGGTGCCAGCTTGACGTCGCAGATCGCCACCGATCCCAGGTGCAGCTGCAGCGCGTCGTCTGTGGCGTCGACGCTGTACGGCGAGCTCGGGTTCAAGCGCACCGACACGATGGTGCGGCGAAGCGAGTGCGGCCCGCCGACCAGCGCGATCTCCTCCGGGGCGTGGAGTGATTGGCGCTCCGGCAGGTCCGAAAGCGGCGCCATGTCGAAGGAGAAGATGAAGTACGCCTTCGGCTTGCTGCGCGCGGTGAGCTCCAGGGCTGCGTCCGTGAAGCGGACTCCCAGACGCAACAGATCCTCTTTGAAGACCGCCTCGAGCGGAAGATCGGGGTACTGCTCCGCGATCGCCATGACGCGATCGTAGTGGCGCGACGCATCCGCGTGCGGCGGCGGAGTTGCCGGGGTTCTCGTCGCCATCGGAGGACCTCGCGCGCGGGCGGGCGCTATTCGCCGCCCTCGGGGGACGGGGGCACCTCCGCCACCACGGTCTTGTCGGCGAAGAAGTAGTGCACACCCGCGTAGAGCGACCAGAGGATGTTGTTCGCATCCACGCGCGACGGGGAGTTGTACGCGGCGCTCGCACCCGTGTTGTCGCTGTTCTGGTCGATGAGGTAGTCGATGCGTCCTCCCACCTGGAGCCAGGCGCGGCGCACGAACTCGAACTCGGCACCGGCGCCGAAGGCCAGGTGCAGGTTGCTGTCGCTCAGGAGGACCTCGCCGCCTCCTTCATCGAACCCACGCAGCGTCGGTCCGTCGGTGAACATCCCCGCGCTCTTGCCGGTGAGGTCTTTCACGCGCCACATGGTGGCACCGAAAACGCCCAGCAGCCACGGTGACCAGCGGCCGTCCTCTTTGAAGTTGTATTGGAGACCGACCTCGAATTGCCACGTGCGGTTGTAGTACTGCAGGTCGACGCGTGTGCTGTCCAGCTCCAAGCTGGGGTTGAGAAACACGTCGAAGCTGTCGGCGGGCAGCCCGGCCGACTTGAAGGAGCCGTAGCGGACGTCGGCCAGGATGTCGAACTTGCGTCTCGCGCCCACACGGACCCCGCCCTGGAGAATCGGTCCGAGCGAGGTCTGATCGATGTTTCCGCCCACGTACTTGCCCGCGCCACCACCGAGCAGGATGCCGATGCGGGTGCCGTAGTCCTCCTCCTGGGCTGCGAGCGGCGCCGCGAGCGCGAGGAGGAGAGCGATGGTCGTGAGCTTGATCCGTAGCACGTGCAGTCCCCTCTCCTGCGAATGCCGAACCCGATCCGGTTTGGGGTGGCTGAAGTCCGCGTGGGGAAGACGACAGGCCGAAGCAGCCTAATGTCCAAAAAGCCTTTTGTAAAGGGGGCCTGGGCCTCCCTAGCGCCGATTCCGTGCACCTTGCCGTCGGCCCGAGCCGCGCCGACGCTTGCCAGACAGCGGCCGCGCGTCGAGCCTCTCCAAAACCGCCTTCACCACCAGCGGCCACACGATGGTTGCGTCGGCATGGACCTCGGCGAAACGCCCTCCCTCCGACTCGGGGATGAACTTGCCCCAGGAGACCCCCTCCGCGTAGGTGCACCCGGAGAGCCCACCCCAGTGCGCCGGCTCGGGACAGATGCGGACGCCGTATTGAAAACGCACCATGCCGCGACCCACCGCCGCACGCTTGGCCAGGATGTCGAGATACGGCCCCACCTGCTGGGCCCAGTTGCGCGGCACTCCACCTCCCACCGTGAAGATGCCGATGCGCTTCTGCATGTCGATGCGTTTCGTGTAGTCGTCGAGATCGAGAAAAGGATCGAACTGCAGTCGCGCCTTCTTCTTCGCCGCGCGACGATGGTTGTGGATGGCGAAATCGAGCCCCAGCTCCGAATCGGTGAACGCCGGCACGTAGATCGGAACATCGTGCTCCCAGGCGGAACCCAGGATCCCGCGGCCGCTCTTGCGCTGTGACAGGTGCGCGCCCAGCTCCCGGTTCAAGCGCACGCTGCTCCAGGGCGTGCCATCGTCGCTCGCGTCGAGAACCTGCATGACGATCTGCTCCACCTCGTCCAGGTTCTTCTCGAGCTCGAGACTGTCGTAGACACGGTTGTAACCGCGGTCGAAGAGAGCCTTGTCGTCCATGGCGGGATCGTACTTGAAGTGCACGCGGCCGCTCGCTTCGACGAAACCGTGCGCCATCAGTGCGCCCGTCGAGACGATCGCCTGCACCATGCCGTTCTCGATCATCTCGCAGAGAACGAGCCCCATCTTGGCGACGGTCATGGCACCGGAGACCGTGACCACGGTGTAGCAGTCGGGGTCGCGCGTCATCTCGGCGAGAATGTCGGCCGCCTCTCCCACGCGTCGTGCTCCGATGGCGGCGTCTGCGTAGAATTGGACGAGGTCGGAGACACTGTCGACACGCGAGAGATCGACCGGCACCGTCGGCTCGAGACGATCGTCGAATCCGGTCCCGTAATCCGACTCGCGGCGAACGGCACGTGCGGTCTTCTTGGCCGTCGTGCGACGCGGCGCCCGGCGCTTGCGCTTGTCGTTCCCGCGGCTCCCGGCTTTCCGCGCGCCCATGGCGAACCCTCCGAGGTGCGTTCGGACGTGGCTGCATCGATGGGTGCAGTGCGGCATCATAGCACGCCGGAGCCGCGATCGCAGCATCCTCACCCTTTGCGATTCACACTTTGCGGCGATAGACCAGAACGTACTCGTTGTGCCAGTGCTGTGGAGTGGTGCGCAGGAGCTCGTACTGTTCGTGGAACTCGGGCAGCGCGTTCATCGTGTAGTCGGGGATGCGCTGGAAGGAATAGCCCGCGCCTTCATCGTTGAGCGACACCAGGACGATGTAGTCGGGCTCTCGCGACAGAACGTAGCGGGGATCGGCTTTGTAGTGGATGCGCCCGCGTAATCTCGCGATATGGGGATCGATGAGACCGAACATGTCGAGAACGCGTCGCTCGGAGAAGTAGCCGAGGGCGCCGACATCGCTGATCGCCACCGTGACATCCGGATCGCTGTGCTCGCGGAACCACAACCCCAGCTCCTCGTAGTTCTGCGACAGGTAGTTGTGCGACTGCACGGCGGGAAGCACGATGCGTGCGGTGCGCAGCTCGGTGTTGCCGATTCCCACCAACGTCGCCAGAAGCACGAGCGCCGTCGTGGCGTACAGCAGCGAGGCGCGCAGCGTCTTCGGTTGCGCCAGCGCCAGCACCACCTCGATCCCGGCAGCGAGGAAAGCGGCCAGAAGCGGCAGCAGGTGCGCGTAGAAGCGATAGTGGTACATCCAGTCGCCGCCGGCCACGACCACGAAGCCGGTGTACGCCAGAAGCAGTGTCAGCCCCATCCAATACGCGGCGCTCGCGCCGCGCAGGAGCATCGGCACGAGCGCGACCGCCATGAACAGCACCCCGCCGCCATCGCGCATGAAATCGAGCGTGTACTGCACGCCGTCGATCACCCCGTGCAGGCCACCGTTGGTCTTGGCGTAGAACGTGTTCGGGAAGGGATCGTCGAAGTAGCTCCAGCGCCAGGCGTAGTAGGCGCCGAAAAGCACCACCCAAGCCAGCGTTTCGCGCAGGACGGCGCGGCGCCCCGCTTGCGCTTCCCCTGCGTCCGCAAAGCGGCCGAGCGGCGTGGTGAAAGCCCACTCGCGCACCATCAACGTGCCGCGCAGGAGAAGAATGAGAAAAGCGAAGAGCGGCCCCTCGGGACGACTCGCCGACAGGAGGAGCAGCAGGAGCAGCAGCAGGGCGCTGTGCCGCAGACGCGGCGGGCGCGGCTGCACGGCCACGAGAACGGCGGCGATCAGCAGCATCGCGAACGTGCTGCTCTCCAAGCCGGCGACCGAGTGCGTCACGAGAACGGGCGAGATCGCCAGATAGTAGGGTGCGAGAACCGACGTCAGACCGTGGCGGGGGAGCAACCGCTGCACCAGCCGCCACGACAGCACGAGCGAGAGCATGCCCGCCGCCAAACCGATGATCTTCGACAAGCGCTCGGGATCGTTGCCGCTGCGCTCCACCGCAGCCATCAGAAGCACCCAGACGAAGTTCGAATACCCTTCGACCCGCTCTCCAGGGTTGAAGACGAAGCCGTGCCCCGACGCCACGTTTCGAGCATAGCGATAGGTGATGAAAGCATCGTCCTCGGTCCACGCCCAGTAGATGCGCGCATGGAAGTAGAAGATCGCGAGCGCCACGACAACCAATCCCCACGCAAGAGCTCGACGTGTCTTCGGGCTCGCCGCGGCGGCCGTTTCCATCATGCCGAGCTCTTCGCGGAGGGGGGTGACGCTCACGTTTCCTCCTCGTCGTCTGCAGCGATCGGATCGATCGCATTCGTTGCCGCTGGCGCGTCCACAATCGTGAAGTTCCCCCGGAAAGTCTTGATGAAGCGCTTGAATGCAGCATCCGGGAAGCGTACGAAAAGCTGCGGCCGCCCCTCCGGGTTGGCGCCCTGACGCACGACCTCTCCCGCACGGAAGCAGAAGGAGAAGATCTCGGAGGCTCGCTGCAAGATCTCGATCTCCAACTCGACCGTGCGCGAGCGCACCTGTGCCAGCAGAGCGCGTCGCAACGCCGTCAACCCCTCAGCGCTCCGTGCCGAGACGAAGTGCGCGCGCGGGTGGTGACGCAGCATGACGTTGACCACGCTCGCATCCTCGAGCGCGTCCATCTTGTTGAAGACGACGAACGTGTCGCGCGGCATCTCGAGGATCTCGCCCAGAACCTCGTGCACCGTGTCGATGTGCGCAGCCAGGTTTGGTGTCGTGATGTCGACCACGTGCAGCAAAAGATCGGCATCGCCGATCTCGGAGAGCGTGGTGCGAAAGCTGGCCACCAGGTCGTGCGGCAGCTTGCGAATGAACCCCACCGTGTCCGTGAGAAGAACGTGGGAGCCGCCGTCGAGCTCCAGGCGCCGTGTGGTGGCATCGAGCGTGGAGAAGAGCTGATTTTCCACTAGCAGCTGGCTTCCGGCCAGCGCGTTCATCAGCGACGTTTTGCCGGCATTCGTGTAGCCGACGAGCGCCACGCGAAAGGCTTTGTCGCGCGCCTTGCGTTGTGTCGCGACGATGCGGTCGCGTTCGCGCAACGAGCGTCGGAGTGAGGCGATGCGTTCCCCCACGCGCCGGCGGTCCACCTCGAGCTGCGTTTCGCCCGGACCTCGGGTCCCGATCGCACCGTCCTGGCGGGAGAGGTGGTCCCAGAGTCGCCGCAGGCGCGGTCGCATGTACTGCAGCTGCGCCAGCTCCACCTGGAGCATGGCTTCGCGCGTGCGCGCATGTCGCGCAAAGATGTCGAGGATGAGCTCGGTGCGATCGATGACGTTTCGATTCAGGACCTCTTCGAGATTGCGCGCCTGCGCCGGCGACAACGTATCGTCGAAGATCACGAGATTCGCTTCGAGGCGTTGACAGAGGGCATCGAGCTCATCCACCTTGCCGCGTCCGATGTAGGTGCGCACGTTCGGCTCGCGGCGTTCTTGAACGAGGCGTGCCTGGGGCTCCGCGCCGGCGGTTCGCGACAGGCGCTCCAGCTCGTCGAGGTTCTCCTCCTCCTGCGAGCGCGTTCGGGGCGGGAGCACGACGCCCACCAGGATGCAGCGTTCCTCGACACGGCGACGCTGCCAGCCCCGATCGCGCGCCTGCGAATCGACGCCGAGATCCACCTCGCGGCGACGACGCCCGCCGTTGCGCGAGGACTGCCTCGAATCGAGCCCGGGCGAGGCGGCCCTCCAGCGGCTCTTGCGCACCACTCTCTTGCGCTTCACAACCCCTCCATCAACGCTTGCGCTTGCGGCGCCCCTGCTCCTGCAAGGCGTGCGACATCGTTTCGACCTGCTCCGTCAGCGTGTTCCAGCTCTCGTAGCGAGCCTCGAGCTCCTTCTTCTTCGCGGCGTGCTGCCGCGACAGGCTCGCGATCTCGTGCGCTTCGAGCCCGGCGCTTTTGGCGAGCGCCGCCTCGATCTCCTCGAGGTCCACCTCGAGAGATACGATCCCGTCCTCTGTGGCGTCGAGGTTCTTGCGCAGGCGCGCCAGAGCGTTCTTGCTCACGGGCGCGGCTCGCGGCGGGGAGCCGCCGTCGCTGCGCCGGCCCGCATCCTCTGCCGGCGGCAAGGTCGCCGTCTGCGGCTCGCGCCGCTCCTGCTGGCGCCGACGCTCGCTCTCGAACGCCGCAATCTCGCTCCACAGCGGCCTGCCGTGCAGCGACTCGATGTACTCCTCGTAGCCGCCGTGAAAGAGCCGGGCACGCCCCGCCGTCAGAACCAGCAGCGTGTCGACCGCTCGCGACAGCAGCAGGCGATCGTGCGACACCAGAAGAAGCGTGCCCTCGAAGTGGCGCAGCCCCTCCTCCAGCAGCTCGACCGAGTCGAGGTCGAGATGGTTGGTGGGCTCGTCCAGCACCAGGAAGTTGTGCCGCATCATCACGAGCTTCAGCAAACCGAGGCGGCTGCGCTGCCCACCCGACAGAGCGCGGACCGGGCGATCGGCGAAGTCTTCGCCGAAACCGAAGGCTCCCAGAAGCGTGCGCACATCTTCCTCGCGCAGCGACTGATCGACGCGCCAGATCTCCTCGGTGAGAGCGGGGGCATCGCCGACGAAATCCAGCTCCTGGTCGAAGTAGCCGAGGTCGATCTCGGAGCCCAGCTTGATGCTTCCCACATCGGGCGCCGTGCGCCCGGCCAGGATCTGCAGCAGCGTGGTCTTGCCGGAGCCGTTGGGACCGATGATGCCCACCTTGTTGCCACGTGTGATGTCGAGATCGAGGTCCGCAAACAGCGTGCGCTCGCCGAAACGTTGCGTCAGGCCGCGCGCGCGCAGCACCACGTTGCCGCCCCTCTTCGCCGTCCGCAGACGCAGCTTGAAGCGCGAGCGCTCCTCGCGCGGCTTCTCCAAGCGATCGAGCTTGTCGAGGCGTTTGCGCCGACTCTGCGCCTGCTTCGTCTTCTGTCCCGCAATGTTGCGGCGGATGAAGTCCTCCGTCTTGCGGATCTCGTGCTGCTGGCGGTTGTATGCTGCTTCCTCCTGGCTCACCCAGGACTCGTAGTCGCGCACGAACTTCGAATAGTTACCACTCCAGCGCATCAGCGTGCTGCGCGACAGATGCCACACGCTGCTCACCGTGTGATCCAAGAAGTAGCGGTCGTGCGAAACGATGAGCATGGCGCTGGGGCTCTGGTTCACGAACCCCTGCAACCACTCGAGAGCGTCGAGGTCGAGATGATTCGTCGGCTCGTCGAGGAGAAGCAGGTCACCCCCCTGCACCAGAACGGCGGCCAGCGCCGCCCGCCGCCGTTCGCCACCCGAGAGCACGCGCACCGGTTTTTCGAAATCTTCGTTGGTGAAGCCGAGCCCGTGCAGCGCGGCCTCCACGGTCGACTCGTGCTCGTAGCCACCGAGCGTTTCGAAACGGTGCTGCAGATCGCCGTAGGCGTGCAGCGTCTCGGCGTCGAGCTCCTCGCCGCGCTCGAGCCGCGCCTGCAGCGCGCCGAGCTCGGTGCGCACCGCATCGAGATCGCTGCGCGCCCCACCCACCCAACGAAGAAGCGTCCCCTCCCCCTCGGCTGCGGTCTCTTGCGGCAGCGACACCACGCGTGCGCGACGCTGGATGTGGCGCTCTCCTGCATCCGGGAGCAGCGTGCCCTCGATGAGGCGGAGCAGCGTCGACTTGCCGCTGCCGTTCATCCCGGCCAGCGCCACCTTTTCGCCCGGCTCGACGTCGAGCGTCACGTCGCGCAGGAGCTTCTCGCGTCCGTAGTCGAAGCACACGCGGCTCAGGCTCAGCAACGGCATCAGGAGTCACCTCGCGATGTGAAATCACTTCACGAGCGAATAGCTCAACGATTCCATGGCAATGGAGAGGTCCACTTCACGAAGCGCAACGTGGTCCGGAATGGTGAGGGTCACGGGCGCGAAGTTGAGAATGCCGCGCACTCCAGCGGCAACGGCCACGTCCGCCACATCCTGCGCCGAGCTCTCGGGGACCGCGAGGATGGCGATGTCGAAGTGCTGCGTCGCGGCAACCTGGGGCAGCTCGCCGATGGCACGAATCGTCACGCCATCCCACTTCTCGCCAACCTTGCGTGGATCGGAGTCGAACACGGCCTCGATGCAGAACCCCTGCTTCTGAAAAGGCTTGTAGGCAAACAGCGCCAGCCCCAGATTGCCGGCGCCGAGGAGTGCGACGCGCCATCGCCGCGTCAGCCCCAGGATCTCGGCGATCTTGCGCCGCAGCTGTGCCACGTTGTAGCCGAGCCCGCGGCGGCCGAAGTTGCCGAAGAAGGAGAGGTCCTTGCGGACCTGCGCCGAGGTGATGCCGCCGCGCTCCGCCAGCCGCCCCGAGGAGACCGTTTCCACTCGCTCGGCCTGCAGCTCACCGAGGAGGCGGTAGTAGCTGGACAGGCGCGTCACGGTCGAGCTCGAGGCGCGATCCATGTGGAGCGAAGGCTTGTGCCTCTCCCCCGCACCGGCGTCGCGCCGGCCCCTCTGTTCTTCGCCGCTCGCACCCACGAGATCGCGCGCTCCTTCACCTGCGTGTCATTCAGTCATGGAGTTGGGGTTCAAAACCGAACATGGTCGTTTGACCCGACGAGTGGACTCTGGTTGTCCAGGTGATCGCCACGCCGACATCATAGCCGAGCCCAGGGGACACTGCACCCCGCGATGCGGCGGCGCGCTCACCCAACCCCGGCGGGCTGGAGCAGCGAATCGAGATCGAACGGCAGGGTCCACTCTTCTGGTGGCTCGTCGCGATCCTTGAAGATGTGCAGGATGCGCGCTCGACCCAGGTCTTCGTAATCGGGCTCCGGATACTTTTCGCGGCGCAGCGGGCGCTCCATCTCGTAGTCGTGCAGAATGACCCGAATCCGCGGTAGCCCCGTGAAGTCACTCTCCTCGATCAGGCGCGAGCCTTCGAGGCGATCGTAGCGGTCGAACATCCGGCGCAGGACGAGCTCCAGGCCGCGAAACCCGACACCATCCTCGAGAAAGATCAAATCCACGCCGAGAGAGCGGCACACCTGGTGCATGTGGTGTCGCGCCGGCCGCGGCAGCGCACGATGGTAGTAGGGAGGGATCACCTCCGAGATCAGCGTCTCGTCCTCCCCATGCTCGCTCTCCTCGTAGTGGTCGCGCGTGACGGCGCTGAACCACCAGTACTGAGGCGCGATCCAGAACCCGGTTCCGCTGCGGAAGCGCCGCCGCTCGGCGCGCTTCAGAATCGCCTCGAGAACCTCGAGCAGAACGCGGCGCCTCTGCTCGACGTCGCGCCGCGCGAGAACGTCGTGGAACTCCGGGATGTCGAGCGCCGTGCGCGACACGCGCAGCGCGTCGCCCCGATCGGCTCCGGGCGCGCGGGCGTGATCCACGAGCTCGATGCGGACATCGGTGGGGTCCGGGGGCGCGGGGTGCAAGCGCGCTCGCCAGCGACGCTGGCGCAGGACGCGCTCGATGCCTTCGAGATCCCCTTCGCGCTCCGCGCCCGCGATGTGGAGTCGCGTGGGCGCGGGGGCTTCCGGATCGTTCCGCCGCAGGACGTGGGCATGATACGCCCACGCCCCGGCGAGCACGCACAGGCCCCAGGCGGAGAGCCAGGCGGTCACGTGGCCGAGGAACGCCGTGATCGGCATCGCCGTGGCGCTGCGCGACATCCCCACGGCGAGCGGCCCCACGGAGAGGAGGATGGCGAGCAGGAAGGGAAGAACGAACACCGGCCCCAGGAGCGTGAGAAAGGGATTCCACTCGATGGCGCGAATCTCCTTCGTTCTGCGGTCACACCACACCAGGTTGAGCCGCCGTCGCGGCGGGATCCAGACGTAGGTCACCGCGACGAGCAGCGCCAAGCCGATGAGCGCCGCGGCCACCCACACCGGCAGAGCCACGCCCGCTACGAGGGCGCTCACGAAGTAGGCGCCGATCAGCAGGAACTCACGCGAGCGCGAACGGGGCGTCGCATGCGTCCAGTTGGCAACCATGTGATCGTGGATGTAGGCCGGTGGAAGAAAGAGCATCAGGACGATCGCGAGCGCCAGCGCAGCCCACAGAAGCGCCACGCAGCTGATCCATCCCAGATAGAAGAGCGGCGCGACGACAGTGCGCAGCGGCGTCCCGGCGAACACGATCCACGCAAGCACCGCGAGCGTCGATCCCGTCAGGCCGACGATCGTTCCCAGGAGGATCGCGGGAACGCCGCGTGGAATCGGCGGCTCGCGCCGCAGGTCGACACCGATGTCGAACCAGCGTGATTGCAGGAAGGAGCCGGCGCGAGCGAGCGCCCGCCTCAGGGCGCTGACCCAGGCGAGAGCGGTGCGCTGGTGCAGCATGGCGCACCAGCCGACGACGAGCGTGATGAAGGCGAGCGCCGCGGCGTCGCCCACGTCCGAGCGGAAGCGCCGGCCGACGCCTTCGACCAGCACCAATGTCGCAAAGAGAACCAGAGCCGACGCTCTCTCGGCGCGCCGGCGCAGTCGAAACGGAAGGCGGATGCGGGGACGGAGCCTCATCCAAGCATTGTACATGCACCCGGGGGCGAAGGAGCGACGTTTCCGTTCTCGAAACCGCTTGCGGGTCCAAGACCCGACGTCTTGTGGAACGTGACTCGACTGGCGCCCCGGAATCACGCGCTCGCGGGTTTCGTCATCCGACCGAAGAACAGGATCGTGCTGGTCGGGCGATCCTGGATGATGAACAGGAACGGCCGATCCGCCTCGAACGTGGGTGTGAACGCAACCGGAGGTTCCATCCCCGCAGTGATCCCCACGACGGCCGTGATAGCGGCGGCTTCGGTGCCCTTCTCGTTCACGTCGACCAGCGCTTTGTGCAACACGGCAGAAATCCACAGTTGCTCGTTCGGATCGCTGGCGGTGGTCATGCCGCCGAATTGAGCTCCACCGGCGACACGTGGATCTTCAAACGCCCGAACCATTCCCATCTGCTGCAGCATCTGCTTCATCCCGTAGCTCGTTTCCAGCTTGAACTTGGGCACCTTCACGTGAACCCGCCGGGGCCTCAGTCGCGTGATCCACCGCTTCAGCTTCGATGAAGTCAGGTTGCGCTCGAGGTCCGGAAGCCCATCCGGCCGGTTCGGCGCCATCAGCACCATCGCAAGCCGCTCCCCTTTGTAGGGCAGCTCGAGCATCGCGAAACCGTTCTCGTCCGGGTACTTGGCAATCTTCGCGGCTTTCTTCGGGTCGCTTGGCAGTTCGTCCGGGGTGTCGAAGAACGCCCCATCGGCCTCGAACGCGGCATAGCGGCCTGATTCGAGTGCGTAGGCCTTCATCATGGGCGTCTTGGTCGTATCGCCATCGGCGAGCAGGAAGTCGCGCTGCCTGGTGTTTCGTTCCTCAAAAGGCTCCGACCACTCGCCCTTGAAGTAGATCGCGTTCGTGAGGACGAGGCGCGTCAGCTCATCCAGCGTGCCTGGGGTAAGGATGCTTCCGATTCGCCGGTTCGTCTGCTCTGCAACCCAAGCGTTGATCCGCTGCAGTGCCGACTCCGGGTTGGATTTGAAGTCCACCTCGAATGCGCCACCCGTCTCATAGAAGCTCTCGATCGCCTCGACGAACGGCGGGCGCAAGGGATATGTCTTCTCGACCCAGAGTGCGTTGGCCACATGGATCTCGTATTGATCCACCTGGGTGAACAGCTCATTGAGTCGGTTCTCGGCCTCTCTCTGTGCCCGTCTCTGTTCCCGATACGCTGACTCGGATGGCGCTGGCCGTTCGTGCAACTCTTTTTCGATCCGCTCCATCTCGGCCTGCAGCTTTGCGATCTCGTTGCGGGTTTCGGCATCTTCGCTCTCAGACGGACTTTGGAGTTGCGCGTTGAGCGCGCTCATGCCCTTGTGGAGCGCTTCGATGTTCCAGGGGAGAGAATCCGCATCACTGGCGCGGCGCAGGTCGCTCGGGAAGCAGAGCGTCTTCCCCATTTCGGCGGCGGTCTCGTTGCGGGCGCCTTCGGCTGTCATCATGAGAGCGCTCAACATCGAATACGGTGAAAAGAAGATGTTCTCGCCCTCGTGCTCTCGAGCCAACTGACGATACAGATCGACGGCGAAACCATTGTTCGTCTCGGTCAGAGGCTGCACATCGATCCTCTCAGCGGCGGCGTTCTGAACGGGCTCGGCGGCGCAGCTCGTAAGCGTGCCGTTCAGTGCGATGACCGCAGCGTACTTGTGGATTCGCATGTCGAACCGCCGCGTCAAGGGTACGAGGAACGCGACGCGATTGCCAGACGCCGCGCGGGTGGCCGTTCACACCCACGAGGTACGCTGACGGCGCAATCGGGCGTGCCACGCATGACCGCGCGGGACACACTCCGCGCGTGAGCCACACGACCACGTTGCGCCACAAGGACCACAGGGTGTGAGCCAGACTGCCACGTGTGAGCCAAGACTGCCACGTGTGAGCCAGAGCTGCAACGTATGCGCTAGGGCTGCCTCGTATGCGCTCCACCCACAACGAGTGCACCTGGAACGGCCGCCGATGAGCCACGGCGTGGCCTGGGAGAGCTTCGCCGCTGTCTCGCTCCGCCCCGACGCTCGACGCACGCCCTGGACGCAACAGATCTTCGGTGGGCCAGACGTTCCGGTGTACATTGAGCGGCACGTGTCGAAGGGCTCCCGGAACCGACAGCAGTTGTTGGGCATTTGATCATGCGCGAGTCGAGCCTTGCGTTTCCCGTCGTTGCAGCCTGCGCCGTCGCGCTCGTGGCGGCGGCGACCTATGCGAGCAGCGTCGGCTACGAGCTCGTCTGGGACGACCCACTCCTCCTCGGCTCGATCGCGGAGGCGGAGGATCGGGGTGGCCTCGGCGCCATTCTCACCGCGCCGTTCCAGCTTTTCGGCGCCGAAGAGCTGCGCGTCTACTTCCGGCCCGTCGTCCTTCTGAGCTTGCGGGGCGACCAGACCGCCGGCGGTGGCGCAGCCTGGACGTTCCACGCCACGAACGTCCTCCTGCACGCGCTCGTCAGCGTCCTCTGCTTCACCATGTTCCGCGCCTATCTCTCCAGCGCGGCCGCCTTGGCTGCGGCGCTCCTCTTTGCCGTCCACCCCGTGCACACCGAGTCGGTCGCATTCGTTTCGGGGCGCACCGACGTCTGGGCAGCGCTCTTCCTCCTGATTGCAGCCGTATGCTGGGTGCGCGTGCGTCACGATGTCGTCGAGCGGCGCCTGGTCTGGCTCGCTATCGGGGGTGGTGCCTTCTTCCTCGCGCTCCTCTCCAAAGAGGTGGCGTTCGTTCTTCCCGGAGTGCTCCTCGTGTGGGATCGGCTCGATCCGCGTCCGGCATCGCCACCGTTCTGGTTCAAGCGCAACGCACCCTGGTTGCTCTCCTGGGGAATCGCCATCGTCGTCGCGCTCGCCATCCGCACGGGCGTGGCTGGTGTCGGGTTCGGCGCGAGCGCGGCGAGCGCTTCCCCGCTTCTGGCGGGCGGTCTCCCCTTCGCCGCCGCACTCTGCACCACGTATGCGAGGCTTCTGCTCTTGCCGTGGCCACTCTTCGCCTACTACTCGGCCGACATGCTGCGCGCGACGGGGCTCTCGATTGCAGCCTTGGCGGCTCTGATCGGTCTGTCTGCTGCGTTCTTCTCGCCTCGCCGAGGTCGATTGGGCGCCTTGGCGTTGGTGTGGATGGCTGGCTTTCTCCTCCCCGTTTCAGGCGTCGTGCCGCTCGTCGGCGCGGCGCTCGCCGAGCGCCATCTCTACCTGCCGTCGATCGGCTTCTGTCTCCTCCTGGGAGCTGTTCTCGACCACCTCCCCAGCGCGCTCCCGCTTCGCTCCACCGGGCGTGTGCTCATCGCATCGCTCGGGTTGCTGTCCGTGGTGTTGACGCTCGCAAGAACGCCAACCTGGCGCGACGACGTCAGGCTCTACACCCACATCAGCGAAACCGCGCCCAACGAAGCGTGGGCGCATTACAACCTCGGGCTCGCGCTCGAGTCACGCGGTCGCATCGCGCGCGCCGAAAGGGCGTTTCTGAAAACGGTGCAAGTCGACCCGGGCTTCGCCGAAGCGCACTACAACCTCGGACGGCTCGACCTCGAGCGCAAGCGTCCGGGCGACGCAGTGCTTCACTTCCAGAAGGCGGTGGAAGCGGAACCCGGCTTCTCGGTTGCGTGGAACAACCTGGGCGTGGCGCTGACGCGGAGCGGCAGAAGCGAGGAGGCTCTCCGAGCCCACGAGCAGGCGATCGCAGCGGACCCGAGGAACGCCGCCGCCCACGCCAACCTGGGCTTCCTCTACCTGCGAACGGGTCGCCGAGATCTGGCCATCAGGACGCTCGAAACGTTGCGGGGACTGGACCCCGCCATGGCCGCAGAGCTCGACCGCGCGCTGAAGCAGTAGCCAAGGGGCTCCGTTGTAGAGAGCTTGGAGCCGGCCGCCTGAGGACCTATTCTGCAAACAGCGACCGGCGCGCTTCGAGCCAGTCTGTGAGGATCGCGTGGAGATGGTGCTGAGAGCATTGGGGCTCCTATTCGCCGTCTCTTCTGTGGTGCTCTTTCTCTACAACTTCACGCTGGCTCTGGTGTCGCTGGCCTGCCGACGAGCCGTTCCACAAAAAGCAGCTCAAGATCTGCGATTCGCCATCGTTGTGCCGGCGCACAATGAGGAGCGGACGATCGCAGCAACGCTGCACTCCTGCCAGGCGATAGACTACCCTGCCGACAACTACGACGTCTTTGTGATTGCGGACAACTGCACCGACGACACCGCAGGCGTCGTGTCCAGCCACGGTATCCACTGCCTCGTGAGACAGGATCCGACGCGACGCGGCAAAGGATATGCTCTGCGCTGGGCGTTCGATCAACTGTTACCCAAAGGCTACGACGCGTTTGTTGTGCTCGATGCGGACTGCCGAATCGACGCTTACAGTCTCAATGTCTTCGCCGATGAGATCGCGTCCCGCCAGGCTGTCCTGCAGGCCAACAATGTCGTCTCCAACCCCGACGACAGCGCGATCAGCTACGCCGTCGCCGTCGGCAACGCAATGGAGAATCACCTCTACTACCGCCCCAAGTCCGAGCTCGGTCTAATGGTCCTTCTCCGTGGAACGGGAATGGTGTTCCGCAGGGAGGTCTTGGAGCGGTATCCGTGGGGAGCCTTCTCGATCGTGGAGGACATGGACTACTCGATCTCTCTCTACAAGAACGGTCTCAAGGTCAAGTTCCTCTCGGACGTCGCCGTACGTTCGCCCGCCCCCGGGGATTCCGAGCAGCTGGCTGCGCAACGCTCACGCTGGGCCGGGGGAAACGTGCAGCTCGGCAAGGCCGGCGCCCTGAAGCTCCTCACAGAGGGAATCGGCAAGGGCAAGGCAATCTACGTCGACATGGCGTTGACGATCGTGTCGCAGAGCAAACCTTTGCAGCTGATCTCAGTCGCTGCGCTCTACCTCGTGTCGACTCTCGGAATCTTGCTGTCTCGCGATCGGTTCTTCGACGGGTTGTTCGGCCTCAGCAACGTCCTCGTCATCGGGTATGCCGCCTACATCCTCTGGGGAATTCTCGACCTCGGCCTCTCCCGCCGTCGCCTCGAGCTCCTGCTTCAGACTCCCCCCGTGCTCGCGAGACTCGCTGTGACCGCGCTGAGGAGTGTCGTGCGCGGCAGCGACGCGGCCTGGGAGCGCACGCCCCGCGAGTAACGAATGCTTCGAGGATCAGCATCAGCGGGGGAGTGATGCTCGACGACAGAAGATCACGAACGTGGGAAGTGTCTAGCCGTCGCACCGAACGGCCGGCCAAGCGCTGCGTTTCCGTCTCACGGCCCGATGTAGCCCGTGCTGAGGACCACGTCGTCATACCAGACGCTGTTTGTCCGGCGCGCCTCGTGGACGAAAATGCCCAGGTTGAAGCGCTTGATCCGGACCTTCTCGCTCGTCCGCCAGCGGAACCCCGTCATGTGAAGGTAGAGCTCTCCATCAATCCATGCTGCGAGCTCGCCGTCGGCCTCCCCGATCGTGTTGACCTGGATCATCTGCTCCAGGCACACCCACTTGCCCCGAGGCGGAACGACGCGGCGCTCCTCTGTGGGAGCGAGCATGTTCCCCCACCACTTGCCGTCGCGGGCACGTTGCATGTCGACCCAGTAGGTGTAGAACATCATGAAGCCGGGCGAAGCGACGCGACCCCAGTCGCGCGCGGGCTCGAAGGCGCAGGTGAAGCGATCCGCACCGTTGGGGCGCACACCGGAGCGGCCCATCTCAGACCACTTGCTGTCACCGGCGACGCCGGCCAACGAGCCGCCCGTATGGTGGTGGTTTCCCTGGTCGTAGTCCTCCGCGAAGCGGATATAGCGTCGGAAGTAGATGCGGTCGTGTCCTCGGCTCCCAAGCCAGCCGCTCGCACCCGAGCTCGACGAGCCGCGCTCCACTGCCGGCGCTTTGAACTGAATGGCGCCCTGGCCTCTGTGAGCCAGATTCTGACTCGAGACGAGCTCGACTCTGCCGTCGTCGATGCCTCGAATCTCGAAGTACTTCTTGAGCGATCCCTTCGACTCGAAGCCATCCTCGAAGAGGACCGTTCCGGGTGTCTCGAGGGCAGCCAGCGCTTTCGGGTCCTTCAACGTCTCCACCGTCACGTCACGAGGCGCCGGCGGAGTCGGGTTTTCCTGCGCCTCCGAGAGCGTGTCCAGTGACACGGAGACTGCGGCAGTCAATCCAAGGAGGAGACCTCTCACCAACCGGGACAATGACGACCCCCCAACGGACGAAGGTTGGAGCGGTGAGCGAGAGCGTTCTACGACTCGCTCTCTTCCTCTTCTGGGGCGTCCAGGGCGTTCGGCGTGTCGGGCGCGTCCGGCTCGTGGATGTCGCTTTCGGGTGCGGGCGCTTCGGGCTCGACGGCGGAGCCGGACTCCACCGCCTCCTCTTCCGTCGCCAGCCGGGCGACGGCCACGACGCGATCCTCGTCGCCGACGCGCACCAGGTGGACGCCCTGCGTCGCCCGCCCGAGACGCGAGATCCCCTTGACCGGCAAGCGGATGAGCGTGCCGCGGCTGGTGATGATCATGAGCTCGTCGCCTTCGACGACCTCCTTGATCGCCATGATCGGGCCGTTCTTCTGCGTCACCCGAAGCGTGAGCACACCCTTGGTCCCGCGCGCCGTCAGGCGGTAGTTCTCAATCGCCGTGCGCTTGCCGTAGCCGTTCTCGGTGACGACGAGGAGCTCGGCATCGGGGCGCGTCACCGACACCATGCCGATCACCTGATCATCGGCGCCTTCGAGCGTGGCGCCACGCACCCCGGTCGCCGTGCGCCCCATGGCGCGCACGTCGGTCTCTTTGAATCGCACGGCCTTGCCGGCGCGCTTCGCCAGAACGATCTCGCTGTCACCGCGAGTCAATACGGCGCCGACGAGAGCGTCGACGTCGCGCAGGTTGATGGCGATGATTCCCGATGGGCGCGGATTGCTGAAGGCGGCGAGCTCGCAGCGTTTGATGACGCCTTGGCGCGTCGCGAAGAGGAGATAGCGATTCGCCTCCTTGAGATCGCGCACCGGGATCATGCTGTTGACCCGCTCGTTGCGCAGGCGCAGAACGTTCACGATCGCCTTGCCGCGCGCCGTGCGCCCCGCCTGAGGAATCTCGTGCACCTTCACCCAGTAGCAGCGGCCGCGGTCGGTGAAGAACATGATGTAGCTGTGCGTCGAAGCCACGAAGAGGTGCTCGACGAAGTCGTCCTCCTGCCCGCTGAACCCGGAAACGCCACGTCCGCCACGCCGCTGCTGCCGATAGGTCGTGATCGGAAGGCGCTTGATGTAGCCGTTGTGCGAGATGGTGATGACCATCTCTTCGTCGGCGATCAGGTCCTCGGCGTCGAAATCGACGCTGGCATCGACGATCTGCGTGCGACGCTCGTCACCGTACTTGGCGCGCAGCGCCAGCAGCTCCTCCTTGATGATGTCGACCACCTTCTGCGGGTCCGCCAGAATCGCCTTCAGCTCCGCAATGAGGTCGAGAGTCTCCCTGTACTCCTGCTCGATCTTGTCGCGTTCGAGACCCGTGAGCCTCTGCAGACGCATCTCGAGGATCGCTTGCGCCTGCACCTCGCTCAAACCGAACTGCTCCTGCATGCGCGCCGAGGCCTCGGCCGGGTCTTGGCTCGCCCGAATGAGCGCCACGATCTCGTCGATGTGATCGAGCGCGATGCGGTAGCCCTCGAGGATGTGCGCGCGCTTCTCCGCCTTGTCGAGGTCGAAGCGCGTGCGACGGACGACGACCTCCTTGCGGTGCTCGACGAAGTGGTGCACGAGATCGTGCAGCGTCACCGTGCGCGGCCTGTTGTCGATGAGCGCCACCATGTTGACGCCGAATGTGGATTGCATCTGCGTGCGGTGGAAGAGCTTGTTGAGGATGACTTGCGACACGACGTCCTTCTTCAGCTCGATCACCACGCGCATGCCGCGGCGGTCCGATTCGTCGCGCAGGTCGGAGACCCCGTCCAGGTGGCCTTCCTTCACCAAGTCGGCGATGCGTTCGATCATCGCCGCCTTGTTCACCTGGTACGGGATCTCCGTGACCACGATGCGCTCGCGCTGCGTTCTGTCGTCGATCTCGATTTCTGCCGCCGCGCGCACCACGACGCGACCGCGACCGGTCAGGTAGGCGTTGCGGATCCCCTGGCGCCCGTAAATGATGCCGCCGGTCGGAAAGTCGGGACCCGGCACCAGCTGCATGAGCTCCTCGGCCGTGATGTCGGGGTTGTCGAGCATCGCGGTGATGGCGTCGACGCTCTCGTTCAGATTGTGCGGCGGGATGTTCGTCGCCATTCCCACGGCGATGCCGCTGGCGCCGTTGAGCAGCAGGTTGGGCAGCACCGACGGCAAGACGACGGGCATCTCGCGCGTGTTGTCGTAGTTGGGCACGTAGTCGACGGTTGCCTTCTCGAGGTCCTGCAGCATCTCGCCGGCGAAGGCGCTCATGCGCGCTTCGGTGTAGCGCTCGGCCGCCGGCGGATCGCCGTCGACCGAACCGAAGTTCCCCTGGCCGTCCACGAGCGGGTAGCGCATGGAGAAGTCCTGCGCCATGCGCACGAGCGTGTCGTACACGGCTTGCGTTCCGTGGGGGTGGTAGTTGGCGGTGACATCTCCGGTGATCTTCGCCGACTTACGGTAGGGGCGATCGCTGTAGAGATTGAGATCGTTCATCCCGGCCAGGATGCGCCGGTGCACCGGCTTCAGGCCGTCACGAATGTCCGGGAGAGCGCGAGAGACGATGACGCTCATCGAGTAGTCGAGGTACGACGTCCGCATCTCGTCTTCGATGTACACCGGAACGATGCGTTCGCCGCCTTGCGGACCGTCAGCCATCTCTGCCCCACTCCTTCTGCAACGTCGTCAGTCGTCGTGCGTCGCGCCGGACGCTCACACGTCGAGGTTCATCACCTCGTGCGCGTTCTCCTCGATGAACCTGCGCCGCGGCTCCACCTCTTCGCCCATGAGCACCGTGAAGACCTCTTCGGCCTCGATGGCGTCCTCCAACGTCACCTGGCGAATGACGCGGTTGCCGGGATCCATCGTCGTCTCCCACAGCTGATCGGCGTTCATCTCGCCCAAGCCTTTGTAACGCTGCACGTAGACGCCCTTGCCGTTTTGGCCGAACTCCTGCAGATGCGAATCGCGCTCCTCGTCGCTGAAGGCGTAGCGCACCGTCTTGCCCTTCTTGAGCCGGTAGAGGGGTGGCTGCGCGATGTAGAGGTGCCCCTCCTCGACGAGGGGCCGCATGTGCCGGAAGAAGAAGGTCAAGATCAGCGTGCGGATGTGCGCGCCGTCCACATCGGCATCGGCCAGAATGACGATCTTGTCGTAGCGCAGCTTCTTCGGATCGAACTCCTCGGCGCCGATGCCAACCCCGAGCGCCGTGATGATGTTGCGGATCTCCTCGTTCGAGAGCATCTTGTCGAGCCGCGCTTTTTCGACGTTGAGGATCTTGCCCTTGAGCGGCAGGATGGCCTGGAAGACGCGGTCACGCCCCATCTTGGCGGTGCCGCCGGCCGAATCCCCCTCCACCAGGAAGATCTCGCACTCGTCCGGGTTGCGACTCTGGCAATCGGCCAGCTTCCCCGGCAGCGAGGTGCTGTCGAGCGCCGACTTGCGCCGCGCCAGCTCGCGCGCCTTGCGCGCCGCCTCGCGCGAGCGTGCCGCGGCCAGCGTCTTCTCGACGACGCGGCGCGCCACATGCGGGTTCTCCTCGAGAAAGTCCGCCAGGCCCGACGACAGGATCGATTCGACCAGCCCCTTGACCTCGCTGTTTCCCAGCTTCGTCTTCGTCTGTCCCTCGAACTGCGGCTCGGCCAGCTTGACGCTGATCACCGCGGTCAAACCCTCGCGCACGTCCTCGCCCGAGATCTGTGTCTTGTCGTTCTTCAGCAGGTTGTTCTTCTGGGCGTAGTTGTTGATGACGCGCGTCAACGCCGCCTTGAAGCCCACCAGGTGCGTTCCACCTTCGGTGGTGTTGATGTTATTGGCGAAGGCGAAGACGTTCTCGGCGTAGCTGTCGTTGTACTGCAGTGCGATTTCGGCCTGCAAACCTTCGCGCGCCGATTTGACGTAGATCGGATCGGGGTGCAGCGGTGTCTTGTTGTGATCGAGGTGCTGGACGAACTCGACGATCCCGCCTTCGTAGATGAACTCGTGCTTCTTCTTCGAGTTGAGGTCCTCGATGTAGATGCGGACTCCATTGTTGAGAAAAGCGAGCTCGCGAAGGCGTTTCGACAGGACGTCGAAGCTGAACTCGACGGAGTCGAAGATCTTCGCGTCGGGTTGAAACACCACCTTCGTGCCGGTGCGCTCGGTGGCGCCGCACTTCTGCAGCTCGGCCGTCGGGATGCCGCGCTCGTAGCGCTGCGTCCAGATGTTGCCGTCGCGATGCACCTCCACCTCGAGCCACTCCGACAACGCGTTCACGACCGAGACCCCGACCCCGTGCAATCCACCCGAAACCTGGTAGCTCTTCTTGTCGAACTTGCCACCCGCGTGCAGGAGGGTCATGACGACCTCGACAGCCGGGCGCTTCTGTTCGGGGTGCAAGTCGACCGGAATCCCGCGGCCGTTGTCGACGACGGTGACGCTGCCATCGGTGTTCATCGTCACCTCGATGTTGTCGCAGTGGCCGGCCAGCGCCTCGTCCACCGAGTTGTCCACGACCTCGTAGACCAGGTGATGCAAGCCGTTGGCACCGGTGCCGCCGACGTACATCGCCGGGCGTTTGCGCACCGCTTCGAGCCCTTTGAGAACCTGGATACCCCGCGCTGTGTAGTCGGCCGACATGGGCGACTCATCCCTCCCGGTGTGGCGACGCATCCGTTTCCGACGGGCCGCGCTCCAGAGTCAGAACGATGCGACGCACGATCTTGGCGCCGAGGTTCGCGTTCAGCTGCTCGACGATCTGCTCGCGCAGAAGACCCAGCTCCTGCGTCCACACGCTCGATTCCACTTCGACGAAGAGCACGCCTTCGCGGATCGCGACCGCGTGTGCGTGGGCCGCAATCGTGGCGCCGACGACCTCGTCCCACACCTCGACGGCGCGAAACTCGCGCAGCCGCGTGTCGAGCCCCAACCCGTGCAGGAGCTCGCCCAGGAGCGGCCCCACCGGCTCCAGCTTGCCGCGTTGACGAGGCTGCGCCATGCGATCCCGCTCCTCTACTTCTCGCGCGTCAGGACCCCCGACTCGACGCGGAAGATGGCGTCTCCCTCTCCGAACTCCACGTCGCTTCGGCGCGGCACCGCCAGGAAGGTCTGGTGGTGCTTGCAGACGATCTCCCAGAGCCCGGCAGCACGCCTCTCGTCGAGCTCGGCGAAGACGTCGTCCAGCACGACCACCGGGCGGTCCTGGCGGCGCTCGCGGATGCACTCCGCCTGCGCCATCTTCAGCGCCACGGCCGCCACCCGACACTGCCCCTGCGAGCCGTAGCGCCGCAGGTCGCGACCATCGAGCTCGAACTCCAGGTCGTCGCGGTGCGGTCCCACGAGGTTGGCGCGCCGCACCTGCTCGGCGACCCGGCGCTGCCGCAACCGCGCCCGGAACGCCTCCTCGAGCGCTCCCTCGCGCGCCCGCGCCAGGAACCCCTGCAACGCGGGACCCACCTCGAGCCGTTGCCCTGCGGCCTGCACGACGTAGAAGAGCCGCAGGTCGGCTCCCACGCCCAGCGCCTGGTGCAGCGTCCGCGCTCGCGGCCCCAGGTCGAGAAGCGCCTCGGCGCGCCGGACGACCACGTCGCATCCCAAACGCACGAGCTCGTCGTCCCACACCTGCAGATCCGCGGAGGTGGCGGATCCGGAGTTGTCGCTCTCGCGCAGCAGCGAGCCTCGTTGCTGCAAGACCCGCCGGTACTCGGTCAACGCCTTGAGGCTGGCTCGACTCGTCTCCGCCAAGGTGTAGTCGACGTAGCGCCGCCGCAACTGCGGGGCGCCTCGCGCGAGCTCGGTGTCCTCCGGACCGAAGGACACGCAGGCGAGCACCCCGGTGAGGTCCGTGAGTCGTGTCAGCGGTCGCCCATCGACCTTGAGCCTCTTGCTGCGCGGCGGTGTGAAGCCAGCTTCGATGCTGAAGGCTTGCCCGGCGTCACCCTCCCCATCCCCACGAACGAAAAAGTAGCCGGAGCCGAAGCGGACGATCTCGTCATCTCGCGCGCTGCGATGCGAGCGTCCCAGGGCCAGGTACTGCACGGCCTCGAGGAGATTCGTCTTTCCTTGACCGTTGCCACCGACGAGAACGTTCACCCCGGGCGAAAACTCGATCTCGCGGTCTTCGATGGTCCTCCACTGAACGGTGCGCAAAGATGCGAGTCGCACGTCACTCGGCGAGCCGCAGCGGCATCAACAGGCAGAAGAACTTCTCCTCCTCCTTGCCGTTGACGGGGTGGATCATCGCTGCGGTATCCGCTTGGTCCAGATCGAACTCGACATCGTCCGAGTCGATGCTCTTGAGGATGTCGAGCAGGAAGTTGGCGTTGAAGCCGATGTCCATCTCCGGGCCGTTGTACGCGGCGACGATGTCCTCCTGCGCCTCCCCCAGATCCGGCGTGGCGACGCTGAGCGACACGGAGTCTGGACGTAGAGCCATCTTGATCTGATGCGTCAGCGTGTTGGCCAGGATCGACACACGCTTCGTCGCCTGCGTGAGGCCATCGCGTTCGACGGTCATCTTGTGCTGATTGTTCTTCGGGATGACCGGCCGGTAGTTGGGGAAAGGTCCCTCCAGGAGCCGCGAGTGCAGGAAGGTGTCGCCCAGATCGAAACCGATGTAGCTGTCGCTGACGGTGATCTTGACGTCCCCCTCGTCGTGCATGAGACGCTGCACGTGCTGGAGAGCCTTGCCTGGAACGATGATCTCCGCCGCAGCCGGGCTCGCGACCTTCTCCGGGTGCGAAGTCTTCGACAACCGGCTGCCATCGGTGGCAACCATCGAAAAGCCCGACTTTTCGAACTCCCACAGCACTCCGGTGAGAGCAACGCGACTGAGGTCTTGTGAGACCGCATGGCCGACGCGGTCGATCATCCGATTCAGCGTGCCGGCGGACACGGCGAAGCCTTTCTCCTTCATGCGGTCGGTGACCTTCGGGTATTCGTCGGAGTCCGCGCCCTTGATCTTGAAATCGCTCTTGCCGCACTGGATGCGCACCGTGTCGGCGCGCACGCTGAGCTTGACGTCCGCCTGGGGTAAGGCGCGGATGATCTCGATGAACCGACGCGCCTGGACGCAGACGTTGCCGGGCTGCTCCACCTGTGCCGGCAGGCTCGTCGTCATCGACAGGTCGAGGTCGGTTGCGGTGAGCTTGAGTTGGTCCCCCTCGGCCTGCAGGAGCACGTTCGAGAGGATTGTCAGCGTCGTCTTGGTCGGCACCACCGCGCCCACGGCCTGAAGTTTCTGGCTGAGCTTCGCTTGGTCCGCCACGATCTTCACGGGCGCCGACCTCCTTTGGAACTGTTGGCGACGCCAGCCAGTCGTGCGCACGTCGCCGCAGTTGGATTGTGACGAGACGCAACGTCCCCGCACCGGGCTCTGTGGTCGTGCGGGTGACGTGCCATCGCCGGCCGGGTGTGCACCACCATCCTGAGGGGGCGCGGGGCGGCACGGCGACGGAAACCGGGGTGGAACGAGAAGGTTCGATCCAAGGGGTTCCCGACGCTCGGATGGTACGCTGCTGCAGCAGTGCGCGCAAGCGAAAACGTCGACTCAAAAGCAACCTAACTATTTCAATAATTGTCAATTACAAGCGCGAATCGGGTCCCGGTCCGGCTCCGCAGCCTCTCTTCTTTCCTGTCTCGTTCAGTGGAATTAGTAGGGCTGTGGATTGTCTCGGATCTGCCGAGGCGAAACGCCCCAAAAAGCCGGCTCGAGGCCTCTCCCGCCGGAGTACGGCTGTCGATTCGATGTGAAAGGTGTGAGCAACCAGCGTCGATCTTGTCCACAAGTGTGAAACGGTCTGAACAGTTTTGGACGCTCGCTCACACTTATCCACAGCGTTCATGAACAGCGTCTCTTGGTGAAAGACGTTTGTCTGCACGCTTCCCCGCAGATCCCGAGTTCGGGCGATGCAGTCCGCGGCGTGAAGAGATTCGAGCCGATTGCGCCGCGTGAGAGATTTCGCGCGCATCGAGGAAGGGCCGGTCCGAAGACCGGCCCCTGACTGGAAGTTGCTGCAAAGGTGGTAAGGTCACGAAAACAGCAACAACCGCTTCATCTTCTCCAGGCGCTCCTGGAGAGATGAATCGTGACGGACGAGCTTGGCGATCTTCCCATAGGCATGGAGGATCGTCGTGTGGTCACGTCCGCCGAACCTCTTGCCGATCTCGACAAGAGGAACCCCTGTGAGTTCGCGCGTAAGGTAGATCGCGGCCTGGCGCGGGAAAGCCACCCTCTGTGCACGGCTCTTCGATTTCAGCGCCTCCACGGTGACACCAAACTCGTTGGCGACCACCTTCTGGATCGACGGGATGCGAACTTCGCGCCGCTGTGGCCTCAGGAAGCCACGTAGGGCCTCTTCAGCCATTTCGACGCTCATTGGCCGCCCCGTCAGGCTGGCGAAGGCGAGCAATCGCACGAGCGAGCCCTCCAGCTCGCGGATGTTGCTCGTGACACCGCGCGCGATGTGATGGAGGACGTCGTCCGGAACGTCGAGCCCCTGCTGCTCCACCTTCTTGCGCAGGATCGCGACCCGCGTCTCGAAGTCAGGTGGAGTCAAGTCGGTGATCAAGCCGCTCTCGAAGCGCGACTGGAGACGCTCCTCGAGCGAATCGATCTCTTTCGGTGGCCGGTCGCTCGCAATGACGATCTGCTTTTTCGCCGAGAACAGGTGATTGAACGTGTGGAAGAACTCCTCCTGTGTTCCCGACTTCCCCGAGAGGAACTGGATGTCGTCGATGAGAAGGACATCGACGGAGCGGTAGCGGTTCTTGAACTCCAGAGTCCGAGCCTGGCGGATGGCCAAGATGAGTTCGTTCATGAAGGTCTCGGACGAGGTGTAGTGGACGCGGTGGCCATGCTCTTCGGCGGCGAAGTTGCCAATCGCCTGCATCAGGTGGGTCTTCCCGAGACCGACCCCGCCGTAGATGAAGAGCGGGTTGTAGGTGCGACCCGGCTTCTCGGCAACCGCCAGACAGGCGGCGTAGGAGAGCTGGCTGTTGGCCCCGACGACGAAGCTGGCGAAGGAGTAACGGGCGTCGAGCCCATGGGCCCGGGGCCGGCGCTGGGCGCCGGGCGTGGGGGGCGTTCCGGCGCGCTCCGGCGGCCGGACGATCCGGTGCGGCCCGTTCTCTCCAGAAGCGACGCTCAGGGACACTTGGGGTCTCTTGCCGAGAACCTCGAGGGCGGCCTCCTCGATCTTGTCGAGATGGTGTTCCGCGAGCCAGTCGACGAAGAACTGATTCGGGCCCTCGACCACGAGCTCGCCTTCGCGGACCTCCACGAGGCGCGTGGGCTCGAACCACGTCGAGTAGCTCTGCGGGTTCACCTTCGACTTCACCTTGTCGAGAATCCGTCCCCACAATCCCGGCATCGGCGACCCGCTCTGTTCGGGGTGCTGATCGATCGTGGGCACCGGGGCGGTCTCCTTCTGGCTTGCTGGGAGGTGCAAGTCCTTGTCAGACAACACAACCGACGCGGGTGCGTAAGAATGACTTACACTTGTGGAAACAGCCACTAAGTTGTTGTCTCTTAAGCTGTTTTGCTGATCGGCCGTGACCGTGCGCTCCAAGGTGTCCACCTGGTGACCTCTCGGCTGCTCCACGTCCCGCTGAAGACTGTCTAATTTGAGTAAAATCAATGACTTTTGCCACATCGACCGGGTCGATTCTGGCGGCGCAAGGCAGTCTAGCAAAACCGCCCGGAGGGTCGCAAGCGATTTCCCTGGAAATCTAGAATAGCATAACTTATTGAAAATAAAAGAGAAAAGGCAAAGGAACCGAGTATGTAACGTTGTTTTACAGAGGCCCCCTCCAGAGGGCCATAAGTCACGTCTTTACGGCTATCGAGAGGGCTCGCACGAAGACGTCACAACGCTTGACAGTGCAACGGCGGCCCGCATAGCCTAGGACGCTGCTTCGACTTCGAATCACGAGTTCATCCCGGGAAACAGGTCTCTCATATGAAGCGCACTTTCCAGCCCAGCAACCTGCGTCGTAAGCGTAAGCACGGCTTCCGGAATCGCATGTCGACGAAGGCGGGCCGCCGAATCTTGAAACGACGCCGGGCCCGCGGGCGCAAGAAGCTGAGCGCCTAGGCCCTAGCATCTGCCTGTGACGTTTGATCATGTGGCCGACGCTCAAGAGTCGCAGGCAATTCGATCGCGTCTACTCACAGGGGCAGAAGCGTACGAGCCGGGTTCTGGTGCTTTTTCACCTGGAGAATGCGCCAGAACGTTCCGTTGCGTTCGTCGCGAGCCGCAAGGTGGGTGGCGCCGTCGAGAGAAACCGCGCCAAGCGCCTGATGCGCGAGGCGTTTCGAATGGTCGCGTCGAGTCAGAGCATGCCGGAGGGTTGGTTGGTTTTGGTCGCGCGTGCAGCACTCATCGGTTCGAGCAGCACCGAAGTTGCAGAGCACTTGCGCGCGCTGCTCGCGGATCGAAGCGATACGTCGGGAGTACCGCCACCCTCCTGATTCGCACGTGCGGGCGTTGCGAGGGAGTCGTCGTGAAACACGTGGTGATTCTGCTCATCCGGATCTACCAGAGACTGCTCTCTCCCTGGTTGCCCGCGAGCTGCATCTACTCTCCCTCTTGCTCCAGCTTCGCGCTCGAGGCCTACAGTCGGCACGGATTCTGGCGCGGCACGCAACTCGCGCTGACGCGCTTGCTGCGTTGCTGGCCCTGGTCGGCCGGAGGATATGACCCGGTTCCCTGATGTCGTCATGCCCCGGCACGAACACGGGTGTCCCGTTTGCCGGAACTGGAGTGAGTGAATGGATCGGCGCACACAGGTCGCCTTTCTCCTGATCGCGGTCATTCTCGGCTTCAACCTCATGTTCGCCGAGCGCTTCGCGCCGCAGAAGCCGCGCAGCGCGGCCAGGTCCGACACGTTGATCGCCGAAGTGCCGCCGCCCGCGGTGCCGACACCACCGGCGCAAGATCCAGCCCAGGAACCCACGCTCGAGACTCGCGCGTCCTCGTCGCACGTCTTCGAGCGGGCCCAGGGCACCGAGCCCGAGATCGAGGTGCGCACACCCCTCTACAGCCTGCGACTGTCGCGGGATGGTGGTGTGCTCGTGGCCCTCGAGCTGGAGAAGTTCGCGCTGGCCTCGGGGGACCGCGTCGGACTGATTCCCGCCGTGCCGCTGCGCGCGGGGAGCTCGGCGCTCGGGTTACGGCTGCAGACGCTCGATTCGACGCTCGATCTCAGGCACGCGCGCTTCGATGTCGTGAGCGGCGTTCCGGCTTCGGGTGTTCTGGAGATCGGCGCCGGGGAGGAGCCGAAGCGGCTGACCTTGCGGGCGCCGGCGAAGAACGGCGGCGCGCTTCTGAAGCATTTCATCTTCGACCCGGAGACCTACTCGATCCGCGTCGAGCTCGAGCTCGAAGCGGGAGCGGGATTGCCGCGTGTGGATCGCTTCTCTCTCGAGTGGACCGAGGGCCTCGAGAGCACCGAAACGAACCAGAAGGATGACTACGCATCCTTCAAGCTCACCTCTCTGGTCAACGACGAAGTGCAGCGCCAGGGCGCAGCGGGCGGCTTTTTTGGCGGCAAGGGCCCGAAGGACACGGCGCTGTCGGGCAAGATCCGCTGGTTGAGCATCAAGAGCAAGTACTTCGCCGTGGCGCTCATCCCGGAGACGCAGGAGAGCGGCACCGCGCGCATGATGAGCGATCCCTCCAACCACTGGATGGGGCTCGAGATTGCACACCCACTCCCGTGGCGCGGGCGCGAACGCGAGGTCTACCGGCTCTACGCGGGACCGGTGGACTACGACATCCTGGTTCAGGAGGACGTGGGGCTCGAAGCGATCGTCGAGCTGGGTTGGAGCTGGATCCGTCCCATCTCGAAGGTCGTCGTCGCCCTGATGAACTTCCTCTACCGGTTCATCCCCAACTACGGCGTCGTCATCCTCATCGTTTCCGTTCTCAGCAAGCTGCTCTTCTGGCCGCTGTCGGAGAAGTCGTTCCGCTCCATGCGCGAGATGCAGAACCTGCAACCGGTGATGGCGGAGCTGAAGAAGCGCTACTCCGACGATCCACAGGAGATGAACCGCCAGCTGATGCAGCTCTACAAGCAGCGAGGCGTGAACCCGCTGGGTGGCTGCATGCCGCTCGTCGTGCAGATGCCGATCTTCTTCGCGCTCTACAGCGCGCTTCGCGCCAGCATCGACCTGCGCAATGCGCCGTTCATGCTGTGGATGGACAACCTCGCCGCACCCGACCTGTTGTTCTCGCTCCCGGGTGGCTTTCCCTTCCGCTTGCTGCCGCTTCTGATGGGCGCGGCGATGATCTGGCAATCGAAAATGGGCTCCGGGATGGCGCCGGCGACCGGCCCGGCGGCGCAACAGCAGGCGATCATGAAATGGGCGATGCCGGTCGTGTTCATCTTCATCTTCTATGGCATGCCTTCGGGATTGGTCTTGTACTGGTTGGTGAACACCGTCCTCAGCGTATGGCAACAATTGATGATCAACCGCAAGTATGCGACCCCCTCTGCCGCAGGGGCAGCTGCCGTTGCGGAAGAGCTCGGTTCGCAAGGGAGTGACAGCGATGCAGCACCGGGTCGAGACAATGGGCGCAAACGTGGAAGAGGCGCTCGAAAAGGCACTCGCCGAGCTGGGAGCAAACCGCGGTGAAGTGCATTACGAAGTACTCGAGTCCGGCAGCTCCGGCTTTTTGGGTTTGTTCAAAGGGCGACAGGCGCGCGTCCGCGTCGAGCGACTCGTGCACACGCACGAGGACATCCATGACCTGGTGACCGACCTGCTCGAGTCGATGGGAATCGAAGCGGTCGTGGACGTGAGGCGCGAGGAGGGCGACACGCACGTCGTCATCCGAACCGAAGGATTGGATGGACTGCTGATCGGGCGCCGGGGTCAGACCCTGGCCGCGCTTCAACATGTGGTCGGACGCCTGGCGTCGCGCGAGTTCGACCAGGATGGACATCTGGTCCTCGACGTCGGTGACTACCGTCAGCGCCGTGAAACACACCTGGTCGAGAAGGCGCAGGCGCTGGCGGAGAAGGTGCGGGCCACCGGACGCGAGATCAACCTGGAGCCACTCCACGCGCCCGACCGTCGCGTCGTCCACCTCGCGGTTGCCAGGCTCGCCGGCGTTCGCTCCTACACGGTCGGGCAGGGGCTGCACCGGAGTGTTGTGATTGCACCGGACAACCGAGAAGAGTTTCGAGACGACCAGTCATCTAGACCCAATGATAACGGTACGACCGGTCGTCTTTGAGATTAACAGACAGCCTGTCTGATATCTGAAGGCCGCACCGGATCTCAGTTTCCTCTCCATGAGCGATACGAAGGACACGATTGTGGCGCTCGCGACGCCGGCGGGGTCTGGCGGCCTTGCGATCGTCCGGGTCTCCGGCACCGAGGCGCTTTCGATCGCCTCTCGGCTCTTTCGCGGCGCACGCTTGACGGCGTCCGAGAGCCACCGAGCACACCACGGCTGGATCCTGGATGCCGACGGTCGCGACGTCGACGAGGTGCTGGCGTTGGTTCTTCGCGCCCCGAGGAGCTATACGGGGGAGGACACGGTCGAGATTTCGTGCCACGGCAGCCCGCACGTGGTCGACGAGATCGTGGCTGCAACCGTCCAGGCTGGCGCCAGGCTGGCCGAGCCGGGTGAGTTCACCCGGCGCGCCTTTCTCAATGGCAAGCTCGACCTGTGTCAGGCAGAGGCGGTCGCCGACCTGATCGCGGCCCACACGCGGGCATCTCATCGCGCCGCGCTCGAGCAGCTGCGCGGGCGCTTGTCGGACCGCCTCCGCGACGTGCGCGACGCCCTCGTCGCACTTCTCGCCGATGTCGAGGCGAGCATCGATTTCGTCGAAGAGGGAATCGAGTTCTTCGGCCGCGACGTCGCTCGAAGACGCGGAATGGAAGCATCCGAGCACATCGATGCGCTGCTCGCGACGGCCGACGAGGGCGTGCTCCTGCGCTCCGGGATTCGCGTCAGCCTGGCTGGGGCACCCAACGTCGGCAAGAGCAGTCTCTTCAACCGGATCGTGCAGAGCCCGCGATCGATCGTGACCGAGCATGCAGGCACCACGCGCGATGTCGTGGGCGAGACGCTTCGGCTCGGCGGCATTCTGATGGCGCTCGAGGACACGGCGGGCCTGCGCGACGTGGGCGGCGACCCGATCGAGGAGATCGGGATCGAGCGCAGTCGGCAGAGCCATCGCGACGCCGATCTCGTCATTCACGTGATCGACGCCACGTCGTTCGGAGCCTCTGCCGGGGTTGGGGGGAATGGGCGTGTCGTTGCCCTCAACAAGGTGGATCTGCTCGTCGACGAGATGCGAGAGCGGGTGATGGAGAGCGAGGACGCGGCTCGCACTTTCCTGGCCGCGGGCGGCATCGAAGTCCCCGACGCGGCGGCGGTTTGCGCCGTCTCAGCCGCAACGGGAGCGGGCGTCGATGCGCTTCTCGATGCTCTGGTTCGGGCTGTCCAGACAAGCCGTCTGACACTGCAGCAGGATGCTCTCGTCGCCATCAATCAGCGCCATCGTGAGGCCCTGGTGCGGGCGCAGTCGGCACTCGACCAGTTCGCTTGCGACGTCGAGCATGAGGAGCCCCCGGAGATCCTGGCGGCCGACCTGCGTGGCGCCGTCGTCACGCTCGGCGAGATCTCGGGTGAGGCGGTGACGGAGGAGATCCTCGACTCGATCTTCTCCCGCTTCTGTATTGGCAAGTGAGACGCAACGAGGTGTGTGTGCAGTACGACGTTGTCGTCGTTGGAGCGGGTCACGCTGGCTGCGAGGCCGCGCTGGCGCCGGCGCGCATGGGTCTGCGGACGGCGGTTCTGACGCTGCGGCGCGATCGCATCGCCTACATGCCGTGCAACCCGGCCATCGGCGGCCTGGGAAAGGGCCACCTCGTGCGTGAGATCGACGCCCTCGGTGGGCAGATGGCGCGCGCCATCGACGCCGCGGGGATCCAGTTCCGGATGCTCAACCGCAGCAAGGGCCCGGCCGTCTGGTCCCCCCGGGCGCAGGCCGACAAGGCGCTCTACAGCCGCGTGATGCGGCAGGTGCTCGAGCAACAGGAGAATCTCGACATCGTCGAGGCGAGCGCCACCGACCTGATCGTCGAGCCGCGTCCCGGCGGCGGCCAGCGCGTCTGCGCCGTTCGCACCTCCGACGGAGCGGAAATCGCGACGCGCGCTGTGGTTCTGACGACGGGGACGTTCCTGCGCGGCCTGATGCACATGGGGCGCGACCAGCTGCGCGGCGGACGCAGCGGCGAGCCGGCGACGGCGGCTCTCTCCGACACGCTGCGACGGCTCGGCTTCGAGCTCGGACGATTGAAGACCGGCACGCCCCCGCGCCTCCTGCGCGACAGCATCGCCTTCGAGCGCTTCGACGAGCAGCCCGGCGACGATCCACCGCGCCCCTTCTCGCACACGACCGAGAAGCTGGAGATCGAGCAGGTCTCCTGCTGGCTCGCCGAGACGACGCCCGAAGTGCACGCGCTCATTCGCGACAACCTGCATCGCGCGCCGATGTACAACGGCCAGATCGGCGGCACCGGCCCGCGCTACTGCCCCTCGATCGAGGACAAGGTGGTGCGTTTCGCCGAGCGCGAGCGCCATCACCTCTTCCTCGAGCCGGAGGGGAGGACGTCGCCCGAGATCTACGTCAACGGCCTGTCGACGAGCCTGCCGCGCGACGTGCAGCGCGACGTCGTGCGCCGGATCCCCGGCCTCGAGGAAGCGGTGATCGCGCGCTACGGCTACGCCGTGGAGTACGACTTCGTGCCCTCGGGACAGGTCTGCGACACGCTCGAGACGCGGCTCGTCGAGGGTCTCTTCCTGGCGGGCCAGATCAACGGCACCTCCGGCTACGAGGAGGCGGCGGCCCAGGGGCTCGTGGCGGGAATCAACGCGGCCGCGCGCAGGCTCGACCTGCCGCCACTCGTCCTGCAGCGGGCCGAGGCGTATGTCGGAGTTCTCGTCGACGATCTCGTGCGCCTGACGCTGGAGGAGCCGTACCGGATGTTCACGTCGCGGGCCGAGTTTCGCCTGTCGCTGCGGATCGACAACGCCGACGATCGGCTGATGCCGTACGCCGAGCGCTACGGCCTGCTCCGGGGCGAGATGCGGCGGGTCCGCGATCGCAACCGCAAGCAGCTGGCGCGCCTGCAGGAGCTCCTTCGCGTCCGTGTGGGGGCGGCCGATGTTGCGGCCCTGGCCAAGCGCACCGGGGCATCCGTCGCCTCGGGGCCGCTGCCGGTCGACAAGCTCCTGCGCACGCCGGGGATCCGGGCACGGCACGTGTCGACGGTCGTGCCCGAGATGCGCCAGGCGCATCCGGAGGTGCTGCGCAAGCTCGAGGTGCAGGTGCGCTACTCCGGCTACATCCGGCGCCAGGAGCGCCAGGTGGAGGCCGCGCGCCGGCTCGAGGAGCGTCGTCTGCCGCACGACATCCGCTACCCGGAGATCTTCGGCTTGAGCACCGAGGCCGCCCAGAAGCTGGAGCGCATGCGGCCGCGCACGCTGGGGCAGGCGAGTCGAATCGACGGCGTGCGGGCGGCGGACGTCTCGCTCCTCCTCGTGCACCTGGAGCGACACCGGCGCTCGCAGACGCGAGCCGTCCCATGAGCACGCCACCCTCCGTCGAGGCGCTCGTCGCAGAGGCGCTCCGCGACCGGCCGCGATCGTCCGACCTCGAAGCGCGTCTCGTCGTCTACGTCGAGGCGCTCCTGGAAACGAACCAGAGCATCAATCTCGTCTCGCGCCGCAACACGGCGCAGCACGTCGCCCGGTTCACGCGCGAGAGCCTCTTTCTGGCCCAGCAGCTCGGGTCCACGTCCGAGCGGGGGGGAGAGCCCGCGACGCTTCTGGATCTCGGCTCGGGCGGCGGGTTCCCGGGGATGGTTGTCAAGCTCGCCCTGCCCGACCTGCAGGTGACGCTGGTGGAAGGGACGCAGAAGAAGGCGCGCTTCCTCGCAGACGTCTGCCAGAGGCTCGATCTGCGCGGGATCAAGGTCCTCTGGGCCCGAGCCGAAGCGCTCGCGGATCGTGATTCCAGCTACTTCAAGCCGGAGCTCCGTCACCACTTCGACTGGGTCACCGCCAAGGCGCTCGGGAGCATCGCGGAGTCGATCCGGCTCGCCGCCCCGTTTCTGCGCCTCGGCGGCATCCACTGGATCTTCAAGGGGGAGCGCTACGAGCAGGAGCTGCGCTCGGCGCGGCGCCGGATGCGCCAGATGCGGCTCGAGACGCTGCGGAGCATCCCGGTCCCAGGCAGCGAGAAGTCCTATCTTGTTGCAATAAAACAACTTGAAAGGTCTTAGGGGGTCGGTTTCACGTGAAAACGGAAGGACCGGGAGCGGATCCACCCCGGACACGGCCCAGATTGAGGCCCAGTGCGACAAAACTGCGTATGCGCCGGAGCGCGCGATCGGGTATTCTCCCGGCGTGCTCCCTGTAGCGTCGTTGCGATATACAGCAACCCGCTACACAGCAACGGTTTACGAGAGAACAACTAGTCAAAAGTACAGGTCTTTTTTGCGGTTTTTCACGTGCGACAACGGCGAGACCGTCGACCTGGGGCCGAGCCTGTGAGTGGGAGACTCTCTTGAGCCGAGCGCGGACCATCGCGATCGCGAATCAGAAGGGCGGAGTCGGCAAGACGACGACGGCCATCAATCTGTCCGCCAGTCTGGCAGCGGCCGAACGCCGGGTGCTTCTGATCGACATCGACCCGCAGGCGAATGCATCGAGCGGCTTGGGTGTCGATGCCGACGACGAGTCGACCAGCGTGTACGAAGTGATCCTGGGCAACGCCGACCTGCGCGAGGCGCTGCGGCCCGACGTGCTGCCCTACCTGGATGCGATTCCATCGGCGTCGCGTCTGCACGGTGCCGAGGTGGAGCTCGTCCCGCTCATGTCGCGCGAGTCGCGCTTGCGGCGCGCGATCGAGCCCGCGCTCGACGACTACGATTTCATTCTGATCGACTGCCCGCCGAGCTTGGGTCTGCTCACGATCAACACGCTCACTGCTTCCGACTCGGTGCTCATTCCGATCCAGTGCGAGTACTACGCGCTGGAAGGCTTGACGCAGCTCACGCACACGATCGAGCTCGTTCAAGAGAACCTCAATCAAAGGCTCACGATCGAAGGTGTGCTGTTGACGATGTACGACCGTCGACTGAACCTGGCAAACCAGGTGGCGGAAGAGGCGCGGCGTTTCTTCGGTGACAAAGTGTACGAAGCCGTCATTCCACGCAACGTGAAGTTGAGCGAATCGCCGAGCTTCGGAAAACCCATTCTCTATTACGACGCACAATCGACCGGAGCGGAGAGCTACATGAACTTGGCTCGCGAGGTCATCGCACGGACGTCGTGGAACACGCCCGAGGATGCGAGCGAGCACGCGGCGGTGGAGGGAGCATGACCAGGAAGGCACTGGGTCGGGGAATCGAGGCGCTCATTCCGAAGCGCATCGATCTGGCGGCGACGCAACAACCGCAGTCGGATGAGCACACGAGCGGACGCGCTGTGGCGTACGAAGTTCCGATCGACGCGATCAAACCAAACCGGCTGCAGCCGCGACGTCGCTTCGACGACGACAAGCTCCAGGAGTTGGCGGAGTCGATGCGGCAAAACGGCATCCTGCAGCCGCTTCTCGTGCGCGTCGTCGACGGCGAGTACGAGCTCGTCGCCGGAGAGCGCCGGCTGCGTGCGGCGCGCCTCGCGGGCCTCGAGACGGTGCCGGTGTCGGTGCGCGAGGATGTCGATGATCGCGACTCGCTGAAGCTCGCGCTTCTCGAAAACGTGCAGCGTGCCGACCTCAATCCAATCGAGGAAGCGCGCGGGTACCGACGTTTGATCGCTGAGTTTGGAATGCATCAACAAGAGCTCGCCGAACGTCTGGGCAAAAGCCGCAGCGCGGTGGCGAACGCCTTGCGTCTCCTGAATCTGCCGGAGGAGCTGCGACAGCGCATCGAGTCGGGTGACTTGAGTGCGGGTCACGCGCGCGCACTTCTTGCTGCGGGCAGCCTGGAAGAACAGATGGAGATCGCGGATCTGGTGCGCGAGCAGGGCTTGAACGTGCGCGAGGCGGAGCACCTGGCACAGCAAGGGCGCAAGCGCCTGCGCAAGAAGAGCGTGCGCGGCAACCCCGCACTCGACGAGCTGCAGAAGAGGCTCGAATCGCGTTTCGGAACGCGCGTGCGAATCCGTGCTCGCAAGAGTGACGGATCGGCGGGTCGAATCGAGATCGACTACTACAGCGAAGCGGATCTCGAACGCGTGTTCGAGATCGCCGGCGTTTCGTATCTTCTGTAGGACGCGCGGCCGAAGCGCTCGAAGGGTTCCAGACTTCGGTGTGCGCTTCGAGCCGAAACGTGATCCGCGACAGGCGCGGAACGCGAAACGCGACACGCGCGGAACGCGACGCGCCACAGTCGGAACGCGACGCGCCACACACCCGTTCACAATAACGTCATGAAGACACGAGTTCCCTGGTCCAAACGTCTGAATGTGATCCTCGTCCCCGAGGGCGGGGCGCGCACGTTCAGCTTCCAGGTGCGCACGGTTCTCCTCATCGGGTTCGTGGCGATCACGCTGTTTCTCATGGCCGCCACCGTCACGCTACTCGTGTCGCGCGGGCGCTTGCTCGTGGCTTCGCGTGAGAACGTGCGGCTCGAGCGTCGCATCCGCTTGATGGAAGTGGAGCTCGAGAAGGTGCGAACGCTCGAGACCCAACTCGCGCACAGCGAACGCATGCGCGCGGAAGTCCTGACACTCCTGGGGGCGCGCGGCGAGCCGCTCGACTCGATGCTGGCGACACCGGAAACCGTGGCGCTGGTCTCCTTTGGCACCGACGAGCTGCGGCTGCGGCAAGAGGATTTTCTGCGCTCGGTGCCGACGACCTGGCCGGCGCGCGGCCCGGTGACACGCACTTTTGTCAGCCCCGGCGCGGGCGATCGAGCGTATCATCCCGGAATCGACGTGGCAGCTGCGGCCGGGAGCCCGGTGGTCGCATCGGCGGCGGGCAGCGTCACGTTTTCCGGGAGCGATCCGGAGTATGGCAATCTCGTCGTGATCGACCACGGTCTCGGGCTCGAGACCCGCTACGCCCACAACGCGCGCCTGAACGTCCGTGTGGGCGCGCGCGTTTCGCGCGGGCAGCTCATCGCGACCGTGGGGAGTACGGGGAACAGCACGGCCCCGCACGTCCACTTCGAGATCCACAAGAACGGTGTGCCGGTCGATCCGCGGAAGTACCTGGATTGAGTCCGGTCAGCGCGTGGCTGCCAATCATCCAGGCGGAAAGCCACGCGCTCCAGGCGCAGGCGATGACCGAAATGGTCCACAAGGAGTCGACGCTTCGAGGCGTTACTGGAAAGCGTTTTGCATAGGTTGGGCTTCCTGGAGGAACACAAACCCGGGTCGGACGCCAAGCCCCGATCCAAGTGCTGACGGGAACCCTCGAAGGAGGACGCTGCAATGTTCGGGAAAGAGGTGGACACCAACGTTCAGGAGGGACGAATCAACTCCATCCTGGGCAAAGGGTGCAAGTTCAAGGGGACCATCGAGGTCGAGGGCACCCTGCGCATCGACTCCGAGTTCGAGGGAGTGGTGAACTGTCCGGAGACGTTGGTCGTCGGGAAAACTGGTGTTGTCAAGGCCGAGGTCAACGTGAAGAACGCCATCATCGGCGGCAAGGTGATCGGCAACGTCACCGCCACGAACAAGATCGAGCTCCAGAGCGGATCACACATCGAAGGGGACATCACGACGAACCGCCTGGTCATCGACGAGGGCGTGTTCTTCGAGGGCAGCTGCAAGATGGGTGAGAACACGAGTCCGCGCGGCAAGCAACCGGAGCGCCCGAAGCCACAGCAGGAAAGCCAGGGACAGGGCCCAGGCCAGGGCCAGGGCCCGGGACAGGGACAAGATCCAGGGCGCGAGAAGATCGCAGCGGGCCGCTGAGCCCCCGAAGCATCCAGCGTTCTCACACGTCGCAAGTGGTCGCGGTCTTTGCGGGGCGCCCCTCGGGCGCCCCGTATTCGTTCACCGACACTTGTTTACTGTGGATATCCATGACCCACATGTGGAAAACACGCTAATCCTCTTTTGCGACAACAGATTACAAATCACGTTTCTTTCGTGGCTTTACGGTTTATCCACAATAGGCTGCTGCTTCTGGAAAGATGAAGCAGGTGTTTCGCGGCGCTTCCGGCGTCGCGCCGGCCGACGGGCAGACCCGTGCCGGGATCGTGCGTTGCGCGACGCTTGGCTCGCGCCACCACATCCGTCAAGCTGCGGGCACGGGTGCCGACCCGGCCGCGCAACCGGGGATGTCTTTCGTGCCGCGCCACGCGAGTGTGGAACCACCTCGGGTGCGCATGGTTTTGTTGAGGTGTAGTGGTGGAGAAGGTGTAGTGGAGCGGTGATCTCCCACCGGCCTCGGACTCGCCCCGAACCCCGGCAGCCCAGATCCACGCCGTGACCCGCACTGGAAGGAGTCGTTTCCGTGAGCGAGATGAACCCCGCGTCGGACCAGGAGCAGGTCCAGGAGCTGGAACGCGCCTATCGTACTCTGCAGGACGAGATTGCCAAGGTCATCATCGGGCAGAAGAGCGTCATCCAGGAGCTCTTGATCGCGCTCTTCTCGGGGGGCAACTGCCTGCTCGTGGGCGTTCCCGGTCTGGCGAAGACTCTGATGATTTCCACGCTCTCGAAGACGCTCTCCCTCAAGTTTTCGCGCATTCAGTTCACGCCCGACCTCATGCCGAGCGACATCACCGGAACCGAGATCCTGGAAGAGGATGTCGGCACCGGGAAGCGCGTCTTCAAGTTCCTGCGCGGCCCCGTGTTCGCGAACGTCATCCTCGCCGACGAGATCAACCGCACGCCGCCCAAGACGCAAGCGGCGCTGCTGCAGGCGATGCAGGAGCACGAGGTCACCGCCGGCGGCGAGACATTCGGACTCGATCTTCCCTTCTTCGTTCTCGCAACGCAGAACCCGATCGAGCAGGAGGGCACGTACCCGCTCCCCGAAGCACAGCTCGACCGTTTCATGTTCAACATCAAGGTCGACTATCCGAGCGTGGAGGAGGAGCTCGAGATCGTCGACAAAACGACGAAGCCGCAGGACGCGGTGCCGCAGGCGGTTCTCGATGCAACGAGCATCCTGCGTTTCCAGCAGCTCGTCCGGCGCGTCCCGGTGGCGAGCCACGTCATCCAGTACGCGGTGCGGCTGGCGCGAGCGACGCGACCCGGAGCCGACGACGGTCGCCCCATCCACGAGTTCGTCGGTTGGGGTGCTGGGCCACGCGCGGGGCAGCACCTGGTCTTGGGCGCGAAGGCGCGTGCGGTTCTCGAGGGTCGGCCGACACCCGCGATGGAAGACGTGCAAGTCGTCGCTCCTGCCGTGCTGCGGCATCGCATCGTCACGAACTTCAACGCCGAGGCGGAGGGCGTGAGCACCGACGCGCTCGTCGAACGGCTCCTCGAAGAAATCCGGGAATGACAGCGACGGTGTGACGGTGCACGACCGGAGGTTTCCATGGCCGACAAGGCTCAGAGCACGCGGCCGCGTCGCGAGTCGGCGCGCGGCTTCCTGGCCCCGGAGGTCGTTTCTCGCCTGCGCAACATGGAGCTGCGCGCGCGTCTGGTCGTGGAGGGCTTCATCCAGGGTTTGCACCGCAGCCCCTATCACGGCTTCAGCGTCGAGTTCGCCGAGTACCGCCAGTACATGCCGGGCGACTCCCCTCGCTTCGTGGATTGGAAGGTGTACGCGAAGACCGATCGTTACTACGTGAAGGTCTTCGAGGAGGAGACCAACCTCAAGTGCAACATCCTTCTCGACAAGAGCGCATCGATGGGATTCGAGGGCAAGGGGATCAGCAAACTGCGTTGGGCCAGCATGTTTGCCGCCGCGCTCGCTTTTCTCATGGTGAAGCAGCAGGACGCCTCCGGCCTGGTGATCTTCGACGATCAGATCCGTGACTACCTGCCGGCACGTTCGGTGCGCGCGCAGATGCACGAGATGCTCACCCGTCTCGAGCACGTCGAGGCCAGCGAGAAGACCAACATCAGTGCGGCGATGCATCGCATGGCGGAGCGACTCACCCGCCGTGGCCTGATCGTCTTGATCTCCGACCTCTTCGACGATCCCGACGAGATCATGAACGGCTTGAAGCACTTTCGTCACCGGCAGCACGAGGTGCTGGTCTTCCACGTGCTCGACGATCTCGAGCGCACCTTCGACTACAAGGACGAAGCGCGTTTCATCGATCTCGAGTCGCGGCGCGAGATCCGCAGCCAACCGTGGTTCATCAAGCAGGAGTACCAGCAGCGCGTGGAGAACTGGATGAAGAGCCTGTCGAAGCAGTGTCGCGAGCGCATGATCGACTACGTGCCGATGACCACCTCGACCCCGTACGACCTCGCTTTGATGGCGTACCTGAACAAGCGCAGCCACCTCGGGTAGGATGGGGCGACCGGCACACCGCGCTCCACGCGGCGCCGGAGGAGGAAGAGCGTGAATCTGACCTTTCTCAACGGGATCTTCCTCGCCGGTCTTGCGGCGGCCATCATTCCGGTCGTCATTCATCTGTTGCAGCGCCGCCGCTTGCGTCGCGTCGAGTTCAGCGATCTGCGCTTCCTGGCGCCGTTGAACCAGCAGCGCATGCGCAGCCTCAATCTGCGCCGGCTTCTGCTCCTCGTTCTGCGCGTCTTGATCGTCGCCTTCACGGCGCTGGCGATGGCGCGCCCGTCGGTACGTGGCAGCCTGACGAACCTGGTGCCGACGGCCGCGCGCAGCAGCGTCATGCTGCTGGTGGATACGAGCTACAGCATGCGTGCCGAAGGCGAAGAGGGTACGGCTCTCGATGCGGCGCGCGCCGCGGCGCTCGGCATTCTCGACGAGCTGCGCCAGGGTGACGAGGTCAACCTCATGACCTTCGACGACGCGCCGCGACGCTGGTTCCAAACGCCCGTGCGCGATCTCGACGTCGTGCGCGGGCGGCTGCGTGAGATGCAGGCCACGCACGACGCGACGAACTGGCGCTGGGCCGTGACCGAGGCGCTCGAGGAGCTGGGCGCGACGGTCGACCCGAACCGCGAGCTCTACGTCATCTCCGACTTCGTCGGGGCCGCCGAAGACAGCGTCCGCGAGAGCCTGGAGGAGCTGCAGAAGAACATTCGCATCACGCTGGTCACCGTGCGCGTCGAGCCTTTCGTCAACGTCAGCGTCGAAGGCGTGGAGGTGCCGGCGGGTGCCATTCTGCGCGACGATCCCGTGCGCGTCGGCGTCAGCGTGCGCAACCACGCCACCGACGTCCCCGCCGAGTGTGTGCTGCGCGTGGATCTGGATGGCGAGCCGAAAGGTGAAGCCAGCCTGCGCCTGGGGCGTGGCGCCCTGCAGACGCACGACTTCACGCTGGTGGCGACGCAGGCGAAGGAGATCGCCAGCACGGTGAGCAAGCGCGTCGACCGTCTGCCCGTGGACGACGTGCACCACTTCGTGCTGCCGGTGTTGGCGCAGCTGCGCGTTCTGCACATCGCCGGCCCCAACGGCGCCGGCGGCTCCTTCTTCGTTGCGCGCGCGCTCGAGCCGTCGCGCGAGGGACGTACACCGCTGCGCGTCGGCGAGGTGCTGTCGACGCGCTTCTCGAGCAACGATCTCGAGGGTGTGCAGGTCGTGGTGCTCTCGTCCGGCGCCGCGCTGACCGAGAGCCAGGCGCAGATCCTGGCGCGCTTCGTCGAGGAGGGCGGTGGCCTGTGCGCGTGGAGCGGGCAGCGCGACACCGCCGATCCCGTCAACCGCCTGCTCTCACGCCTCGGCGGCGTGCGCGTGCGCGGCGTCGTGGAGCGCGAGGAGGGTTTCCTCAACCTCGCCGACCTGCGCCCGACCGGCATATTCGCCGGTTTCCGTAACGAGGAGCTGCGCACGCTCGAGAACGTGCGCTTCACGCGCTACGGCGAGATCACACCGGGAGCGAACTCGCGCCAGGTGCTGCGCTTCTCGGGTGGCGAGGCGGCGCTCGTGGAGGGAACGCACGGCTCCGGGAAGTTCATGCTGTACGCCTTCGACGCCGGCACCGACGGCAGCGAGCTGGCGCTCTCCCCCATGTTTCTGCCGCTCGTGCACCGCACCGTGGTCTACCTCGCGGGCGAAACCGGACGTCAACAGCTGGAGTACGAGGTGGGGGATCGGATCGAGGTGCAGGTGCCGATCTCGGGCGCCGAGCGTCGCGCCGAAAGCGGGTCGGCTGCGCATGAGCGCTCCGGTGCCAGCGAGTGGAGGGGCGGGATCGCCGAAGACGCCCGCTACGCGCAGGCCGGAGTCCCGGATGGAGGCGCGCTGCAGTCGCCGCCGGAAGGGGAGGGCGCCGCCGACGAGCGCGCCTTCACGGTGACGACACCGTCCGGTCTGCGCGAGGCGGTCGTCGCCCGCTACGTCGGCAAGATGGCGCTCGTGGCCTACGAGAACACGAGCGAGCCGGGGCACTACGTCTTCGAAGGCCTCGGTCACGAGCTCGTGCGTGCGGTCAACGTGGATACACGCGAGTCGGTC
>CP070763.1:3465386-3490211 GCA_020349025.1 Candidatus Latescibacterota bacterium
CGTCACTTGGCAGGCGAGCGTCCGCGTGACGGGAGCCGACACGTCGGCTTCCAATTCATCAGCCACCCTGCGCTGGCTCTTTTAGGCGCGGGTTTCCGAAGCAAGGAGTCGGTCGGTGGCGGCAGCGAACGAGTCGTACGATCTGGTGATCATTGGCAGTGGACCCGGTGGTTACGTCGGCGCGATTCGCGCCGGCCAGCTCGGCCTGCGCACGGCCATCGTGGAGAAGGACCCGTTCTTCGGTGGGACCTGCTTGCACCGCGGCTGCATTCCGGCCAAGTCGCTTCTACACGACGCGGCCCTCTTCGAGCAGACGTTGCACGCCCTTGACCACGGCATCGTTGCCGAGAACGTTCGGCTCGACTTCGCCAAGGTGCAGGAGCGCAAGGGCGGCGTCGTTCGCCGGCTCGCCAAGGGTGTCGAGCACCTGCTCAAGAAGAACAAGGTTCAGACCTTCCACGGGATGGGACGCCTCGCGGGCCCTGACGCGGTCGAGGTGACCGACGCGGACGGGAAGAGCGTACGCCTGCAGGCGCGTCACATCATGTTGGCCACCGGCTCGGTTCCGAATTCGCTGCCTGGGCTGGAGGTGGACGGCGACCGCATCCTGAACAGCGATCACGTGCTCGAGCTGCAATCGGTGCCGCAGTCGATGCTGGTCCTCGGTGCCGGCGCCGTCGGCGTGGAGTTCGCATCCGCCTTCGCACGGTTCGGCAGCGCGATCACGCTCATCGAGATTCTCGAGCGCATCCTGCCCCTCGAAGATGTCGATTCCTCCAAGGAGCTCGAGCGCGCGCTGCGCAAACAGATGAAGATCCACACGAAGACGCGCTTCGAGTCGGTCGAGAGAACGGAGGCGGGCGTGCGCGTGACGGCACGTGCGGCCGATGGCAAGACGCTCTCGTGGGAAGCGGAGAAGCTACTCGTTTCGGTGGGGCGCGCCCCGGTGAGCTCCGGTCTCGGCTACGAGGAAGCGGGGATCGAGATGGATCGCGGCTTCGTCAAGATCGACGAGTTCATGCGCACGCGCGTGCCGAACATCTATGCGATCGGGGATCTGGTGGAGACGCCGGCGTACGCGCACACCGCGTCGAGCGAAGCGGTTGTCGCCGCCGAGCACCTGGCCGGCCACAAGCCGCAGCCACTGCGCTACGAGCACACGCCGAACTGCACCTACTGCGATCCCGAGGTCGCGAGCGTGGGGCTCACCGAGGCGGCGGCGCGCGAGCAGGGGCACGACGTGAAGGTCGGCAAGTTCCCCCTCTCGGTCCTCGGCAAGGTCCTGATCAGCGGCGAGCGTTTCGGCATGGTCAAGATCGTCGCCGACAGCAAGTACCGCGAGGTGCTCGGGGTCCACATCGTAGGGCCGCGCGCAACCGATCTGATTGCCGAAGCGTGCATTGCACTCACGAACGAGTCCACCGTCGACGAGTTGGTGGCCACCGTGCACGCGCACCCGACGGTTTCCGAGGGCGTCAAGGAGGCGGCGGAGGCCGTGTTCGGCAGCGCCATCCACACCTGACCGCCTCGGCACCCTCCCACGAGCGGGAGTTCCCGTGCCGCCGCGTGAATCCTCGACATCCGCGCCGCCAGAGGCGGGCGCCGACGCCCGGCGCGCCTCGCTGCGCGCAGCCTTCGTGTACGCAGCCCTGGCACTCGCCCACATCGTGGCCGGTTGGCGCCCCGATCCGCGCGCCTGGGGAATGCATCAGCTAGCATTCCTGCCGCAGGTCTACTGGGGCGTTGGTTCCCTGCTGTTGCTGCTGCTTCTGCTTCCCGTCGTTGCCAGCAGGGCAGGACGCGCGGCCGTCGTCGTCGGTCGCGTGATGTTGCGTTCAACTCTGCCGCTGGCCGTGGTGTCGGTTGCGGCGGGCTTCCTCTTCTTTGTCGTGCGGCTCGACTTCCCATTCCTCGGTGACGGGGTCGCCTGGGTCACTGCGTTCGAGAAGGGGACGATCTTCCACAACTTCGAGCCGCTTTCCGCGACGCTCACGCGCGTCGTCGCGACGCAGATGTCATCCACCTCGCCGGATGCGGGCGCGGGATGGCTCTCGATCCTCCTCGGACCGATCTACGTCTTCGCAACCGGACTTCTCGCGCGCACGCTGTGGTTGGACGCGTCTGCGCGCGGGCTCGCGTGGATTCTCCTTCTTCTGCACCCGATGCTGCTTCTCTTCTGTGGCTACGTCGAGGCGTATCCGCTTCTGATCGCCATGCAGGTGCTCTTCGCCTTCTCGCTTGCGCTGTCGATGCGAACGCGCGACCGGTTTTTGACCATTTTCACGCTGGCGCTCGCGATGGCGGCGCACGTGGCCGCGATGGCGTGGCTGCCGGCGTTGTTCGTCGTGTGGGCGCGCACAACAGGCGATGAGGAGCAGTCGTGGAGCTGGGTGCGTGGCCTCGTCGCTTGCGTCCTCGCCGTGCTGTTGACGGCTCTCGTTTTGTACGCCGTCGGAGCCTCGCCTCTCAACACGTTGAAGGCGATCGCGGGGCAGCCCGGCTTGGGGGGACAAACACTCGGCTGGATGTTCTCGCTCCGCCACGTCATCGACCTGGTCAACGAGCTGGTGCTGCTTCTCGCGCCCGTCATGGTTCTTCTCGCGTGGGGTGTTGCGCGCGGTGTGCGCATGCTCGACTTCTGGCGCGATCGAGCGTGGTCGCCGATCGCGTGGATGCTGCCGGGACCACTCCTGCTGACGTGGATTGTCCAGCCGCGCATCGGTGGTGCGCGCGACTGGGATCTCTTCCTGCCGCTCGTGCTCCCGGCGGTTCTTCTGGCGGTCGAGGCCTGGCGACGCGCGTCCGCGGGTGCAGCTCGAGCCCAGATGAGACCGGGACGCGACGTGCAACGTTTGACGCTTCTGCCGGCCGGACTCGCGGTGGCAGGCCGCGCGCTCGGCCTCGCAAGCGTCGCCGGCGCGGCATGGCTTGCGGTGGGACTCGACGCGCCGCGCTCCGCCTGGCGCTTGCAGGTTCTGCAGCAGCGCACCGGGACCTTCACCAACTTCGCGCGTGGCTACGCGAACGAAGCGCTCGGGATCTACCACCGCGATCGTGACCACAAGGCGGCGCGTGACTCCTGGTTCCGGGCGACGCAGGCGAACCCTGCGAACGCGCGCTACTTTAACAATCTCGGGATGGAGGAGCTGCGCGCCGGCCGCCAGCAGGAAGCGTGTCAGGCGTTCGAGCGCGCGCTGGAGCTGGGCATGGACGACTACTTCGTTCTCTTCAACCTGGGAACGTGCGAGCACCGTGCGCGCAATCTTGGAGCCGCCGAGGCGTACATGGATCGCGCGCTCGAGAAAGCCCCAGGACGCTGGGAGGCATTGTCCGCCCGCGGGCTCCTGCGCGTCATGATGGGGCGCCCGCAGGAGGCTCTTGAGGATCAGCAGCGCGCCGCGCGAATGGCTCCGAACGACGCCGACGTGCAGCACCGCATGGGATTGGCGCTGCACGCGCTCGGTCGCAAGGAGGAAGCGCGCGCCGCCTGGGAGCGCGCGCTGCAACTGGACCCGACCCATCGCGCTGCGCGCAGCCGCCTGCAGGCGCTCGTCGGAACGGCGCCCTAGCGCCAGGGGCGGGGGAGCTCGAGCGTCGCCATGCGCACGCGCGTTGGCTCCGCCACCTCGGTCCAGGCGAAGTAGACGTGATTGCCGATGCGCTCCATGCGCGGGAAGCCGCTGGCGCGCTCCGGGCTCGTTGTACTGACGAGGAAGCTGTCATCGAGGTGGCCATCGGGCGCGACGCGGCGGGCGCGAATCTCGACCGCGCCTTCCGGCGGCGACTCGATCCAGAGCACGAGCGCGTCACCGCGCGGGAGCAGGACGACGTCGCTGCGTCCGAGTGGGTTGCCGTCGTCGACGCGAACGTCGACCGGGAAGGTGCGCCCTTCGTCGCGCGAGAACGACAGCCGCACGGCCGCCTCCCCGCCGCCGAGCGTGAAGCGTGCGGCGGCGACCCTCTCCCCATCGGCCGCCAACGCCGGCCCGTTCACCGGGCAACCAGAGATCTGCCATCCGTCATCCGCCAGGGCGTACGGCTCCGACCACGCGCCGTTCTCACGCCGCACCAATGAGATGTCGCGCACCTCGGAGGGGGAGCGGTCGCGGTAGGCAACGAGCGTGCTCGTCGCCGTCCGTGCGACCGAAGTGGGGCAGCAGCTGCACACGCGCGTGTCGAGCGCCGCTTCCGGCGCGCAGCCGTCGGCACTCAGGTCACACCACATGAGCTGCATCTCCGCTTCATCCTCCCCTTTGCCCCCGGCGTAGTTGCGGCCGTCGAGCCAAACCACGGCCGCGCCCGCCCGGTCGTCGGCCGCGATGGAGACGAAACCATGTTGTGTCGCGGTCCCGTCCCGGTGCGGGTGTCGCGTGCTCCAGCGAGTGCCGTCGTGCGAGACCGCCAGGAGGGCGTCGTAGCCGTGCGGGTCGTCGCCGTTGCGCTGCAGCCAGTGCGCGACCAGCGAGCCGTCCGACAGCTCGACGATCGACGGGACGTCGGCCCAGTTGGCGAAGAAGCGCTCTCCCTCTACGATCGTCCGCACCCCCCGCCAGGCGCCATCCTCGTAGAGCGCGTACTGGAAGGCGTGTCCCGTCTCGCCGTGGTGCAGCCACGACACGTAGAGGCGGTTCTCGCGCACGTGCAGGTTCGGCTCGGCACTCCCAGCCGGTGTTGGGCATTCGAAAAGGCGCACGCGTGGGGTCTCATCCTGGGCGCAGCCGCCAACGAGTGCGAGTGCGACAACGATGAGTCGAGCCAGGAGCGCTGTTGCGATCGAGCGCTTGCGCAAGCGGGACGATCCTGCGGGCTCGCTGCACGGCACCGATCTCTTTCGCGCCCACGACATCGGTTCCACCTTCGTCATGCCGAGATCATGCGGTGCCAACTGTACATCCTTGCCGCCGAGCGTGCACGTCGAAGCGTCGAGACGAAGCAGCGGGTGAGGGCTCTGCTTGGGCAACATGAGAAGGGGCCGGACGAGCCGGCCCCTTGGCGCATGCGATTTCGGAGCGGCGATCAGGGGTTGGCGGCCGCGGTCTGCGTGTCCGCGTGCTGCAGCATGTGCTTGCCAACCATCTTCGCAAAGACGTCTTCCGGCATCTTCGCCAGCGTGATCTCCTTGCTCTTCTTGTGGCCGTCGCGCACGATCGTGTACTCGATGGTGTTGCCCGGCTTCATCTTGCTCTTCCAGGCCTTCTGCAGCTCTTCCGACTCGGAAGCGAGGCTGATGCCCTCGAAAGCCACGATGACGTCGCCAGCCTTCAGGCCGGACTTCTCCGCAGGGCTGCCCGCGATCACCTTGGTGACCGTGTAGCCTTTACCCTCGACTTTGTCGCCCTCGATGCCGATCCAGCCTTTGCTCTCCGAGGATTTCGCCATGTAGTTCAGACACTGCTGCGTCTCGCCCGTACATTTCTCACCGGCGACGGCAGCCGACGCCACGAGCGCGGCCAGCGCAAAAATCGTGAAGATCTTCGAACGCATGAAAAGGACCTCCAGTTTCGGAAGGGAGGGTGGACTGCGAAGGCGTCCTTCACACGAACAGTCCGCCACCGCGCCTGCAGTATGCAGCGGAATCGAATGCGGCGGTTGTAAAGGAACTGTAGAGCTGCTGTACCGGAGTTGTCTCGCCTGTCTAGAAAATGTCTCGCGCGGCTCTTCGCCCCAGCGAGCGTCCGCGCCGGCTACAACTTCGCATGTCGCAGGCGCAGTGCGTTGCCGACGACCGAGAGGGAGCTGAAGCTCATGGCGGCACTGGCGACGACGGGGCTGAGCAGCAAGCCGAACGCCGGATAGAGCATGCCAGCCGCCAAGGGCACACCGATCGAGTTGTAGATGAAGGCGAAGAGCAGGTTCTGTCGGATGTTGCGCATCGTCTGACGACTCAGGCGGCGGGCGCGCAGGATTCCCCGCAGGTCACCCCGCACCAGCGTCACGCCGGCGCTTTCCAGCGCCACATCGGCGCCCGTACCCATGGCGATTCCGACGTGGGCTTGCGCCAGAGCCGGCGCGTCGTTCACGCCGTCGCCCGCCATCGCCACACAGCGCCCCTCGGATTGCAGCGCGCGCACGACCCCGTGCTTCTCCTGCGGCAGAACCTCGGCGTGGACCTCTTCGATGCCGAGCTGGCGAGCGACCCCGTCGGCCGTGGCCTGTCCGTCGCCCGTGAGCATGACGATTCGCAGTCGCTCCTTCCGCAGAGCTCGAATCGCCGACGCCGTCGTCTCCTTCAGCGGATCCGCGATCCCGAGGAGCCCCCTCAACTCTCCATCCACACCGACGAACACGGCTGTCTGCCCGCCGTGCCGCAACGCGTCCGCGCGCTGGCGCAGGACGTCGGCACCGCTGTCGCGTCCCGTCGCCGCGAGCAGCCGCTCGTTCCCGACCGCAACCTGGTGGCCCGCAACGATTCCGGTGACACCCTGACCCGTGTGGGCGCGGAAATCGTGCGCGCTCTCGAGCTGCAGCTCACGCTCGAGCGCCGCATCGACGATGGCGGCAGCAAGCGGGTGCTCGCTGCCGCGCTCGAGGCTCGCAGCAAGTTGCAGCAGACCGGCCTCGCTCGCGCCCGGCCGCGCCTCGACCGTGACAACCTTCGGTTTGCCGAGCGTCAACGTCCCCGTCTTGTCGACGACGAGCGTGTCCACCTTCTCGAGGGTCTCGAGCGCCTCTGCATCGCGGATCAGAACACCGGCCTGTGCGCCGCGGCCGGTGCCCACCATGATCGACATCGGCGTGGCGAGACCGAGCGCGCATGGACAGGCGATGATGAGCACCGCCACCATGTTGACGAGCGCGTGCGTGAAGCGCGGATCGGGGCCGACGAGAAGCCAGACGACGAAGGTGATCGAGGCGATCGCGACGACGGCGGGGACGAACCAGGCCGCCACCGCGTCGGCGAGGCGCTGGATGGGTGCGCGGCTCCGTTGCGCCTCTCCCACGAGCTGCACGATGCGAGCCAGCAGCGTCTCGGCGCCAACGTGTCGTGCCACCATGATGAAACTGCCGCTCCCGTTCACCGTTCCGCCGAGAACGTCATCCCCGACATCCTTCACCACCGGCATCGACTCGCCGGTGAGCATCGCCTCGTCGACGGAGCTGCTGCCCTCGACCACGTTTCCATCCACCGGAACTTTGTCACCGGGGCGAACGCGCAGGCGATCGCCCGCCCGCACCTTCTCCAGCGGCACATCCTCCTCGCGGCCGTCCGCGTGCACGAGGCGGGCGTCTCGAGGAGCGAGCTTCAGGAGTGCGCGGATGGCGTTGCTCGTTCGCCGGCGCGCCCGCAGCTCCAGAACCTGGCCGACGAGGACGAGCACCGTGATCATGGCGGCGGCCTCGAAATAGACCGAAACCTCCCCGTGTGCCCCACGGTAGCTCGGCGGGAAGAGGCCGGGCGCGAGCGTCGCCACGAGGCTGTACAAAGTGGCCGCGCCCGTGCCGAGCGCGATGAGCGTGAACATGTTGAGCCGACGGTTGAGGAGCGATTGCCAGCCGCGTTCGAAGAAGGGGCGCCCGCCCCACACCACGACCGGCAACGCCAGCGCCAGCTGAATCCACTGCAGCAGCCGCGGCGACACCATCGTGTGTAAACGCAATCCCGGAACGTGCTCCGACATCGCCAGCAGGAAGAGAGGCAGCGTCAGCACCGCGCTCCATCTCAGGCGCCGCGTCATGTCGTCGAGCTCCGGGCTGGGCTCCTCTTCGACGCTCACCGTGCGCGGCTCGAGCGCCATGCCGCACATGGGGCAGCTCGCCGGCACGGCCGATCCGACGCCGGGACACATCGGGCAGATGTACGCGGCATCGGACGCTGCCGACTCGCCGCGAGCTTCTGCTTCTCCATGATCGCAGCACGTCTGCTCGGTCTGGTGTGCCGGCGCAGCGTGTGCGTGTGAACGATGCGCGTGCGATTCGTGCGCGTGTGGATCCATCTTCAACCTGTGTCCTCGGGGGGTGCCACACCCTGCTGCGTGCCCACGGCGACCGGCTCGCGCCGCCGTAGCTGCAGCTCGGCCCACCCACAGTACAGCGTCGGCACGACGAACAGGGTGACGAGAACGATCAGCATGCCTCCAAAGGAGGGGATCGCCATCGGCACCATGATATCCGCGCCCCGCCCCGTCGAGGTGAGAACCGGGATCAGGGCCAGCGTCGTCGTGGCCGCGGTCATCAGCGCCGGACGGATGCGCCTGCGCCCCGCTTCCAACGTGGCCGCGCGCAGCTCCGCGACCGTGCGCGGCTGCCGCCGCGCAAAGAGCTGGCGAATATAGGTTGCCATGATGACCCCGTCGTCGGTCGCAATCCCGAACAGTGCCAGGAAGCCCACCCACACCGCCACCGAGAGATTGACCGGGCGAACCTGGAAGAGGTCGCGCAGATTCGTGCCGAAGAGGTCGACATCGAGGAACCAGCCCTGGCCATACAGCCACACGAGAAGGAAGCCACCCGACCAGGCGACGAAGACGCCGCTGAACACCATCAGCGTCGTGGCGACGTTGCGGAACTGGAAGTAGAGAATCAGGAAGATGATGAAGAGCGCGAGCGGGAGCACGAGCATGAGCTTCTTCTCCGAGCGCACCTGATTCTCGTAGCTGCCCGCAAACGCGAAGCTCACGCCGCCCGGAAGCTGCAAGGTACCCGAGTCGATGCTGCGCGCGAGGTGCGCCTGACACTCCCGCACCACATCCACCTCGGCCCAGCCGGGTCTCTTGTCGAAGATGACGTAGCCGGTGAGGAATGTGTCTTCGCTCTTGATCACCTGCGGGCCGCGCACGTAGCGGATCTCGGCCAGCTGCGTCAGAGGGATCTGGGCGCCGCTGCTTGCTGGCACGAGGATGCGTCCCAACGTCTCGATCTGGTCGCGCAGCTCGCGTTGGTAGCGCACGCGCACCGGATAGCGCTCACGCCCTTCCACCGTCGTCGTCAGTCGGCGTCCGCCGATGGCGATCTCGATCACGTCCTGCAGTTGCCGCACCGAGATGCCGTAGCGGGCGATCGCCTCGCGATCGATGTGGATCTCGAGATACGGCTTCCCTACGATGCGGTCGGCGATCACCGTTTGCGCCTCCACACCCGGCACCTGCTTGAGCAAGCGCTCGATCTCGAGCCCCACCTCCTCGACGCTCTCGAGATCGGGGCCACGCACCTTGACGCCCATCGGCGCGCGCATGCCGCTTTGCAGCATCACGAGCCGCGCCGCGATCGGCTGCAGCTTCGGCGCCGAGGTGGTGCCCGGAATGCGCGTCGCGGTGACGATCGCCTCCCAGATGTCGTCCGGCGAGCGGATCTCGTCGCGCCACTCGCGGTAGGGACGCCCGTGCGGGTCGGGAACGAGCTTGTCGTGAGCATCGCGAACGAACTCGCCATCCTCGTAGCGGAATCGCGCACGTCGCCCCTTGGCGTCGAGTCGGTACTCCGGCTTGTACTGAATGACGGTCTCGATCATCGACACGGGTGCCGGGTCGAGCGGGCTGTCGACGCGGCCGATCTTACCGACGACCGCTTCGACTTCCGGGATGGCGGCGAGCGCCATGTCCTGCTTCTGCAGGACGTCGAGCGCCTCGCCGATCGATGCGTGGGGCATCGTCGTGGGCATGAAGAGGAAGGAGCCTTCGTCCAGGCTGGGCATGAACTCCTTCCCGAGCCCCGGGAAAGCGTGCGCCGCCGCCGCCCACGGACCCGAGCGCCGCAGCGGTTCCCCGAGTCGAACCAGATCGAGCCCCGCTGGCAGAACGCCGAAGACACGCTCGAAGCCGAGCCAGATCGTGGCGCCGAAGAGCACCAGGGCCACGGGCAACAGCAGGAAGCGTGTTTTGTGCGCGAGACACCGGTCGAGGATGCGCAGATACGCACGCTGGAACAGCAGGAAGCCGACGAGCCAGAAGCCGAGGAGAAGCGTCACGAAGAGCAGATTGCGCGGCAGCCCGCGCCCCGGTCCCAAGGGCAGCCAGTGTTCGGTGAGAAGGAATCCCACGAAGAGGATGGCTAGCACCTTCCCGGCGCTCGAAACTCGCGCACCAAAACGCCGTGTCGCGAGCTCCGCGACGATCTCGAAGAGCCCAGCCGCGACAAGCGCGACGCCGCCCCAGGTGGAGAAGCGCGCGATCATCACGACGCCGGCGAGCATGAGAAGAGCGCCAAACGCCTGGCGCAGGCCACGCACGCTGAGGCGGCGTGTGAAGAGGAGCTGCGCCGCGGGCGGGATCACCGTCAGCGCCACCACGATCGACGCCAGGAGCGCGAAGGTCTTCGTGTACGCCAACGGCTTGAAGAGCTTCCCCTCCGCCGCCTCCATGGCGAACACAGGCAGGAAGCTGACGACCGTCGTCGAGATCGCCGTCAGAACGGCGCCCCCCACCTCCGACGTGGCGCGCACGATGACGTCGCGGCGGCTCTCGTCGGGGCGTGCCGATTCCAGGTGACGGACGATGTTTTCCGTGATGACGATGCCGGTGTCGACGATCGTGCCGATGGCGATCGCGATCCCGGAGAGCGCCACGATGTTGGCGTCCACACCGAACCACTTCATGGCGATGAACGTGAGAAGAACCGCCAGAGGCAGAAGTCCCGAGATCAGAAGCGAGCTGCGCAGGTGCAGGAGCATCACCAGCACCACGATGATCGTGACGAGGATCTCCTCGCTCAGGGCGGAGCTCAGCGTCCCGAGCGTCTCATGGATGAGGCCGGTGCGGTCGTAGAAGGGGACCAGGGTGACCTGCGACACCGTGCCGTCTTCGAGGACTCGCGACGGAAGCCCGGGGCTTATTTCGGCGATCTTCTCCTTCACGTTCTGGATGACCTCCAACGGGTTCGCGCCGTAGCGCACGACGACGACGCCCCCCACCGCTTCCGCGCCCCCCTTGTCGAGGGCACCACGCCGCAGTGCCGGTCCCAGACCCACACGCGCCACGTCCTTGACCGAGATCGGAACGTTGTCGCTGACGCGCACGACGGTTTTTTCGATGTCTTCGATCGAGCGCAGGAAGCCACGACCGCGGATGACGTACTCGACGCGGTTGACCTCGATCGTGCGCGCACCGACATCGACGTTCGACATGCGCACGGCCTGGAACACGTCCTCGAGCCGCACGCCGTGCGCGCGCATGGCATCCGGATCGACGTCGATCTGGTACTCGCGCACGAAGCCACCCACCGAAGCGACCTCGCTCACGCCCGCTGCCGATTGCAGCGCGTAGCGCACGTACCAGTCCTGGATCGAGCGCAGCTCGTGCAGATCCCAGCCGCCGGTGGGGTCGCCGTTGGCGTCGCGCCCTTCGAGCGTGTACCAGAAGATCTGCCCGAGCGCCGTGGCGTCCGGGCCCAGCGCCGGCGACACACCGTCGGGGAGCGTGCCCGCAGGGAGGCTGCTCAGCTTCTCGAGCACTCGCGAGCGCGACCAGTAAAACTCGATCTCCTCCTCGAAGACGACGTAGATGCTCGAGAATCCGAAGTAGGAGTAGCTGCGGATCGTCTTCACGCCGGGTACGCCCAGAAGCGCGGTGGTGAGCGGGTAGGTGATCTGGTCTTCGACGTCCTGGGGCGAACGCCCCGGCCATTCGCTGAAGACGATCTGCTGGTTCTCGCCGATGTCCGGGATGGCGTCGACCGGGACGGGATTGCGCGGCAGCCCGCCGAGATCCCAGTCGAAGGGCGCCACGAGCAGGCCCCAGATCACACCCAGGACCACGAGCAGTGCGACGATGAGCTTCTGGTCGAGGCAGAATCCCACGACGCGCTGCAGCAACGCGCTCCGCGTCGGTTCCGAAGCGGGCGTCATTGCTCACCTCCGTGTGGAGTGGCCGTTCCGTCGTGGCCCGGGTGGCGTGCTTCGGTCGTTCCACAGCGCAGCATCGTCTTGCCGAAGTAGGGGTTGCGCAGTGTGTCGTCTTTCTGCAGCCAGTCGGCGCCGCGATTGTCGAACGCCATGGGACAGTGGATCCGGTAGTGGGTCGCGGGACCCGCATGTCCGAACTGCTCTTCGACTGCGATCACCGCTTTGGAGAGGTCATCGAAAGCACTCCGCGCCGTTTTCAGGTTCGCTGCAGACTCGCCGCTCGACGACGCATCCACAATCCGCGTGGCAAACTCCCGCCACTCCGCACGCGCCGGCTCCTGCAGGACGTCGTGCGACACCAGCTGCGTCTCGTGTGCGAGCCGGGCGAACTGCGCTTGCGCGCGTCCGAGCTCATCCGCAGCGAGCGCCTCCTGGACCTCGAAGTAGCGCTGGAAGAGTGCCGTGAGGCTGACGACGAACACGTGAGGTCCTGCCTGCCGCTCGCGACTGGACGCTGCTGGCGCTGCACCGCGTCGCTCCTCCTGGGGCGACGGCGTTGGCACGCTGCCGTGCGAACCGTGTCCGGGCGTCGTGCCGCCATCCTTCGGGCTCATCATGCTCGGTCGCGCTTGGATCTGGAGCGCGCTGTCGATCTTGAACGCACCGTTCGTCACCACACGTTCGCCGGCACGCAGACCGGAGCGCACGAGGTAGAACTCTCCCGCACGCGGACCCAGGAGGATCTCGCGCCCCTCGTACGTGGGTTGCGTCGTCTCCGGTACCTCGACGTAGACGACCGCGCGCGTACCGGTGATCAACACCGCGGACGCCGGGACGACCAGATCGTGTGCCTCCTCCGGCTCCGGCACGTAACCGAGGCTCTCCGCCGACACCAGGTCCATTCCACATTCCGAGCAGCTGCCGCGGCTGTTCTTCACCACTTCGGGATGCATCGGGCAGATCCACTTTCCCGCAATGCGCGGATCCACGACGTGACCCGCTGCGTCCACCTGGGCGCGCACCTGGGCGCGTACGAACATCCCCGGTTTCAGGCGCCCATCCCGATTGTCGACGTTCACGCGCACCTTCACGGTGCGCGTCGCTTCGTGCAGCACCGGATCGATGAACGAGACCACACCGGTGAACAGCTTCCCGGGATCCGCCTCCGTTTCGAAGAGCACCTCCTGGCCGTAACGGGTCCAGCTCATGTCGGACTCGTAAGCGTCGAGAAGAACCCACAGGCGCTCGAGGTCCGCGATCGTGTAGATGCGGGTCCCCTCTCCAACGTAGGTCCCCTCCGCGACCGGTTTTTCGATGACGATGCCGCCGATCGGCGCGTAGATCGTGACGTGGTCCGTCGGCTTACCTCGCTCCTCGATCTCCGCAATCTGCGCGTCGGTGAGACCCCAGAGGCGCAGCTTGTCGCGCGCTGCATCCAGCGTCGCCCGACTCGTCTGCTGCATGACGGCGAGGTCACTCTGCGCCAGTCGCTCCACTGCGCGCTGCGCCTCGAGCAGCTCTTGTTGCGCTGCCAGGAGGTCGGGGCTGTAGAGATCCACCATGTGATCGCCACGACGCACGCGGATGCCGGTGTAGTCGACATAGAGGCGATCCAGGCGACCCGGCACGCGGGCGGTCACGTGCACGACGCGTGTCTCGTCATACTCCACCTTTCCCGTCATGCGGATCGTCGTCTCCGGTTGGTGATGTCCCACCACGACCGTGCGGATCTCAGCCAGTCGGCGCGCAGCTTCGGTCATCACGAGCTGGCGCGGCACGTCGGTGGGATCCGGGGCCTCGAGCGGGATCAGGTCCATGGCGCATATTGGACACTGCCCCGGCTTCGGCAGCTGGATCTGTGGGTGCATCGAGCAGGTCCACAGCGTGGCCTCGGCCACGCCACCCGCAGCCTGGTCGGCGCCGGGCTCGGGCCCGGGCGAGCCACGCATCAGGAAGCCGAGGCCGAACGCGACCATGATCACGATTGCGATCCCGACGCGCCTCGCAAGCTTGGGTCCGATTCTCATTTCGGCTCCTTCTGATCCGCGCCCGCCGGCGCAGCGCGCTCCGCGTTGGAACGCTCCAACTCGCGCCCGAGACGCATCTCCAGCTCGGCAGTCCGGGCCAACTGATCCGACAAGGCGCGCTCGTAGGCCAGCTGGAACTCGAGCAGAACGCGTTGCGCTTCGACGACGTTGAGGAACTCGAGGCGCCCCGCCTCGAAGGCGGTGGAGGCCGCGCGCAACGACTGCTCTCCCTTGGGAATCAACGTGTCACGATAGAGTCGAGTGCGTCGGCCCGCATCGCGTGCTTCGAACGCGACGCGCTTGACGTCCGCCACGAGACGCTTGCCGACGTCGCTGCGCGTGTAGCGTGCGGCGCGCAGGCGCGCCTGGGCCTCACGTTCCTCGGCTGCATACTTGCCGCGCCACAGTGGCAGGTTGATCGAGAACGTTGCGATGACCGCGTCCTGACCCGTGTCGGGCACGTCCGGCGCAATCGCCTCGCCCGTGACGATGTAATCCGCCCCCAACCTCAAGTCGGGCAATCCGCTCTTGCTCGCACGCCGCACTTCGTGTTGGCGACTGGCGACCGTGTGGTCGAGTGCCAACAGCTCGGGGCTGGCTTGATCCAGCATGGCGATGAGCTCGTCGTCGGGCTGATCGATGGCCTCGTCACGCAGCGTGTCCGGGACGGCGAGGGGTGCATCGGGCGCACGGTCGAGAAGCACGTTGACGTCTGCCAACCGCACGCCGCGCTGATCCTCGAGGTTGCGGATTCGATCGCTCAGGACACCGATCTCGACCTGCGCTTTGATGACGTCGGCGTGCGTCCCACGCCCAGCACGGAAACGGGCGCGCGCGACCTCCTCCCACGACAGCAGGAGATCGAGGTTCGCTTGCGTCACCGCTTGCGCCCTCGTGGTGTAGTAGAGCTCCGCGTAGGCTCGGTCGAGCTCGTAGAAGAGGCGCAATCGGGCGCGGCGGAAATCCTGCTCGGCCGCGCCTGCCGCCTCGAGTGCGGCGTCCCCTTGCGCCCCCAGCTTGCCGAACCAGGGAAAAATCTGGCTCAGGGAGAAGCGGTGTCTCTGCGGCCCCACGCGCGTCTCGACCGCGCGAATGTAGTAGCCGTAGTGGAGCTGCGGATCGGCAAGCGCCCGCACCTGTGGGATGTGCTCCACTGCTGCGCGCCAGCTCTCGAACGCCGCCGCCACCGCATCGTTGTGGCGCACCGCGTGCAGTCGCAGGGCGCCCAGCGAAGCGTCCAGTGGCAGCTGGGACGCCGTCTGCGGTTCGGGCGGCCCTGCACCTGGCTCTTGGACGAGGAGAGAGTCCTGGACGACATCCAGCCTCTGTCGGAGCTGCTTCTCTCCCGTGCTCGCACATCCAATGCTGCCGAGCAGGATCGACAGCCCGAGTGCGAGACTCGGACTCACATTGCGTTGCATCGAAACCTTCCTGATCTGACGTTCTGTCGCTGATCGCCATGGCCAGGCGTGAGCGCGGTCCTGACCGCATCGCCGCAGCGTTCGCAATGAACTCGCGTCGCGCACGCGTCAGGCACGGAACATGGCGTTGGGTTCGTTTTCGACGCGAACGATCAAATCAGGAGAGAGCAGAGCAGGTCGTAGCGATGGTTCGAAGGGGGCGGTCGGCCGAAGTCCCAGCTCACCGGTGCAGGCGTGAACTCCGACGGAGCCTCGAGCGTTGCGACGCCGGGGTGCGTGGGCTTCGCCGCTTGCGCGAACGCGTCAGCGATACGAGCCACGAGAATCGCCCCGGCCGAGTCCTCGGCTGGAGCGTCGCCCGCGTTTCCGGAACAGGGTGCCCACTGCATGGCGAGGAGGTCTGGCTTCGTCTCCTCCGCACCGCAGCAGCAGCTCGGGCCACAACAGGATGCGCCCTCTTCTGCAACGGGCTCGAGGTCGGTGCCGGTGATCGCAGCTCCGGAAGCGGACGGACGCGCCGCGGCGCACGCTTCGCCACAGCTCCGCGGCAGGAGCGGATGTACTCCAACCAGAAGCAGCGCGAGCGTGATGTGACCGAGCACCTTCATCGCGCCTCCAGACGCGGGAACCCCTCGTTCGAGGATAGGGAGCAGCCGCGAACGATGTCAACTCGGCCACGGAGCCGGGATCGTACCAATGGTGCGTTCGGAAACGTCACTTCGTTCTGCACCCTTTCAACAGCAGCTGCCACCGCTTGAAGGCGCCGCGCTCGCGGTCGGGCCGCAATCGAAGAGTCCGAAGTGCCGAATCGGTGGCGTGATCTCGAAATGCGCTCCGAGTCGCGTCTCCGTGAGCATGCGCGCCGTGTTGCGGCACACGGGCGCCGGGCGCTGCGCCTCGAACACGTGGTGGTCATCCAGAACGAAGCGTGCGGGCACCTGAGGGAGCGAGCCACGGTAGGTCGCAAGCTGTCCATAATCCTCACAACGCCGCTCCATGTCGTACAGCTTGAAGGCACGAACGGTCAACGACGAGAAGCGAACCGGCTGGCCGAGGGCCTCTTCCTGCACGAGGCTGCGCGAGACGACGCGCGGCTCCATGAAGCCGGCGTCGCGCATCGTATCGAACCAGTCGTGCTCGTACTCTGCGCCCCCCAGACACTCGGCGACGAGGAGTGGATCGGAGCGAATGCTCTCTGGAACGCGGCGATCGGCCGCGATGTCCGAGATGTACATCTCGCCTCCCGGCTTGAGCACACGCCAGACCGTCCGGAACACCTCCTCCTTGGCGGGGGAGAGGTTGATCACGCAGTCGGAGATGACCAGATCGACGCTCGCGTCCGGAATCGCATCGGCGGTCTCGATGAAGCCCTCGTGGAAGGCAATGTTGGTGCTGGCGTGGCCGAAGCGCTCGGCCACAGGGCGGGCGTTCCGGCGGGCGACGTCGAGCTGCTCGGGCGTCATGTCGATTCCGTGCAAGAAGCCGGTCGGACCAACGCACTTCAGGGCGATGAACGCGTCGACACCCGCGCCCGCGCCGAGATCGAGAACGGTGAGTCCCGTGAGGTCGTCCACGGGGAGAGGGCAGCCGCAGCCGTAGTGGCGCTCTCGCACCTCTGCGGGGAGAAGCTCCAGGATCTCCGCGTAGCGCTGGGCAGTTTCGTCGGTGCAGCACGCCCCCGACCGCAGATCCGCCGTCTTCCGGATCCGCCGGCCGTAGAACTCCTGCAGCATCGAGCGCAGCGCGGTGCGCTCCGCCTGCGAGCCGTCGCGGCGTTGGTGTCGCGCCTGGATCATTTGAAGGACTCCCTCCGAGCGGCCATCCCGAGCGTCGAGCCGGCGGGGCGCCCTGCCACGCGCTGGGCGGCCCGACTGCACCCGACGGCGAAGGGGAACCGGCTGTACCCCCGCGTCCAGTAGAACGCGAGAAGGGCCCCCGATCTTCCCGCTGGGGCGCGGCACCTTCTGCCCGGGGCTTGAAAAGGCGACATCGGTGGCTCCAAGTAGGCCGATCCACGCGGCGCCGGCGAGTGCGCCAGGCGACTCCGGCGGCTGCGCCGGCGAGTCCGCCTGGAAGGAAGCGCTCAGCGCGGGTTTTTCCGGGGCCAACGCAGCGACCTGCGGATGCAGCTTTGCGGGGCGTGCCGGTCCGTCGCCAGCCGGCGAGCCACGGAGGCGGTCTCGCGCCGGAGGCGGTCGCGGTATGGTTCTTCTTGGCGGCGGCCAGCGGACGCCCTAAGGTGTCAGCGAGCAATTTGGTCGGTTGACCGCGGCGCCGCCCGTCGGCCCCCAGGTTGCCCGTCGGCCCTTGCTGTGGAGGTCCATGATGTCGATCCGTCGCATCCATCTCGGGATGCTGATCCTGCTCGCCGCACTCCTCGTGGTGGGGTGCGGTCGCAGTGAGCAGCCCGGCACCGAGGAGCACGGCGCGCAAACCGCCGAGTCGCATGGTGGCCAAGCCGCCGAGACGCACGCCGCCGACACCGCCACACAGGCGGGGCTCAACATGATCCTCGCCAAGGCGGATGCCGTGGATGGAACCGAGGACAAAGTGGTTTCGCGCTGCGCCGGCTGTTCTCTTGGCATGAGCGGGAGTGAGCAGCACGCTCTGAAGGTGGGCGAGTACGAGATGCACTTCTGCTCGGACGGCTGCAAGTCCGGCTTCTCGGAGGACACCGAGAAGGCCGTCATGGCGATGAAGATTCCAGAAGAGTGATCAGGAATCACACGGGGGCTTCGTGACGGTTTGCTGTCCCGGAGCAGAGCACGAAGCCCCTTCCCACACCTCTGGCTCCCACCTTTTCCACTGCGCACGGCCGCGTCCGGGCGGCGTTCTTCGCGGGCATGCCGATTGCTTCTTCTACCCCGTCGGGGAGCCACCCATGCGCCCACATCGGCTGCACCCCGCAAGGAGACTCTCAGATGAAAGCAGCCAGCCATCCCACTCGTGACTCCGTGCGCAGCCTGGAAAGTCGCACGTGGAAGAACTGGTACATGCTCGTCGGGATCTCGCTGCTCTCGACCGTGGGCCTCGCGGCCACGCTTTTCATCATGCTGCGCCGACGCATCGAGTCGCCGTGGCCGTGGGTCAACACCGACATCGTCCTGCTCGCTGGGCTCGCCGTCGTGGTGTCCGCCTTCGTCATCTACCTGACCGGTCAGCAACGACATCTCGGCACGCTGCACAAGAAGCTCCAGAGGTTGGAGCACGAGCGCGCGGCGCGCATGCAGCAGCAGCACGAACGCCTCATGGCGCTGCTCAACGTCAGCCGGATCATGGGGAGCGAAACGAATCCGCAGGCCGTCTTCGACGCGATCACACAGACGTGTCACGAGATCTTCGATGGCGACCGCGTCTCGTTGATGCTCCTGGACTCCTCCACGCGCGAGCTCGTGGTGCAGTCGGCCACCGGGAATGGCGACATGCAGAAGGTCCTCGGTTCGCGGCAAGCCCTCGGTCAGGGCATCGCCGGCACCGTGGCGCAGGAGGGAAAGCCGCGCATTCTCGGGCCCGCCGACATGGCGACGGTGCCCGCGTCGAAGAACAAGGGCAAGCCGGTCGGTGAAGCGATGGTCGTCCCGATCTTCGTGCGCGACGAGCTGGTGGGCGTCCTCAACGTCGGGAGCACCTCGTCCGACGTGCATTACGACGAGGAGGACCTCAGCTCACTCCAGGTCTTCGCCGAAAACGCCGGCTCCTGCATCCGGCACGCCGAGCAGGCGGATTGGATGCGGCAGACGATCCAGGCGCTGCAGGCTGCCGGTCGCGTTCGCAGCTCGCGCGAGCGCGTCTCCCGCTGAGCCGAGCCGCCGCGCCACGCTTGCCCCCGGCCGCCGGGATCGCTTCCATGACAGCACTCGACCCCCGCCCCCATTCCTGACGAACCGCTCCGAGCCCGTGCGCCGACCGGTGCGCTTCCGCTATTCTCGTGCCGGCAGAAGCCCGCGCGCTCCGGATCGTCCCGGATGGCGCCGAACGAGGGAGATGGTGTGGCGACCTATCTGGAGGCGATTCGTCAGGCGCTTTGGGAGGAGATGGAGCGCGACCCGCGCGTCTTTCTCATGGGGGAGGACATCGGTGAGTATGGCGGCGCCTTCAAGGTGACCGAGGGCTTCCTGGAGCGTTTCGGGGCGGAGCGGATCGTCGATACGCCGATCGTGGAGTCGGGAATGGTGGGGGCGGCGGCCGGCGCCGCGCTCATGGGGCAACGGCCGGTCGTCGAGATGCAGTTCATCGATTTCATCGCCAATGCCTTCGACCAGCTGGTGAACTTCGTGGCCAAGAGCCACTGGCGCTGGGGGCAGCCGATGCCGCTGGTCGTGCGTGGCCCGTGCGGCGCCGGTGTCCGCGGCGGGCCCTTCCACTCGCAGAGCCCCGAGGGGTGGTTCCACCACGTCCCCGGTTTGAAAATCGTGCAGCCCGCCACCGCGTACGATGCCAAGGGGCTTCTCAAGGCCGCGATTCGTGACCCGGATCCGGTGCTCTACCTCGAGCACAAGATGCTCTACCGGCGCACGAAGGGGGAGCTTCCGGCCGAGGACTACGAGGTGCCGATCGGCAAGGCGGAGGTGCGCCGGCAGGGGAGCGATATCACCATCGTCACCTATGGTGCCATGCTGCATCGCAGCCTGGAGGCGGCGGAGAAGCTCGCGGCCGACGGCGTCGAAGCGGAGGTCGTCGACTTGCGCACGCTGCTGCCGCTCGACGACACGACGGTAATGGAATCGGTGCGCCGCACGAGCAAAGTCGTCATCGTGCACGAGGACACGCTCACGGGCGGGATCGGAGCCGAGATCGCTGCGCGCATTGCCGACTCCGGGTTCGAGCATCTCGACGGACCGGTGCGGCGTGTCGCTTCGCGCGACTGCGCGGTCCCTTTCAGCGCGCCACTCGAGGACGCATTCATGCCGCAGGTGGAGGACATCCAGCGCGCCTGCGGCGAGCTGGTCGCCTACTGATCGCCGGCGCTGTGCAACGGGCGAGATCCGTGGTCGTCTGCAGAACGGAGAACTCATGGCCAAGACCGACATCATCATGCCCCAGATGGGGGAGAGCATCGCCGAGGGCACGATCACCAAGTGGTTGAAGGGCCCCGGCGATTCCGTACGTCGCGACGAACCTCTGTTCGAGATCTCGACCGACAAGGTGGATGCGGAGATCCCGTCGCCCACGGCCGGCGTGCTGGCGGAGATCAAGGTCGGCGAGGGGGAGACGGTCGAGGTGAACTCGATCGTTGGCACGATCGCGGACAGCATGGAGGAAGCGGCGGCCGGCGATGGCGGTGGCGACGCGAGCGCAACGGCTGCGCCAGCGGCTGCGACGACACCGACACCGCCCCCGGCGCCTTCAGCCCAGCCCGCCGCGGCACCCAGCCCAAGCGCCGGAGTGACCCCGACGTTTCCGTCTGCGCGCGGCGTCGAGAACAAAGAGGAACTGCAGCGCACGCGCTCGACGCCGGTCGTGCGACGCATGGCGCAGGAACACGGCATCGATATCTCCGGAATCGTCGGCACGGGTGTTTCAGGGCGCGTGACGAAGCAGGACCTGCTCGCCTACATCGAAGCCGGCGGGCCTGCGGTCGCTCCATCGCCCGCAGCGCCGGCCGCACCTGTCCCGGCACCGGCACCGGCCGCTGCGCCTTCGGTGCTGCCCGCGGTCCCGGCCTTCCAACCGGGAGAAGCCGTGACGGTCGAAGCGATGTCCATCATGCGCAAGAAGATCGCCGAGCACATGGTGTTGTCGAGGCGCACCGCGGCCCACGTGCAGACGATCTTCGAGATCGATTGCAGCAACGTGATCAACACACGCAAGGCGTTGCAGGACGATTTCGTCAGCCGCCACGGACAGAAGCTGACGATCACGCCCTTCTTCGTCAAAGCGGCCGTCGAAGCACTGCGGGCGATTCCCATCGTCAACGCGTCGCTCGACGGCGACAACATCGTCTACAAGCGCGACATCAACGTGGGAGTCGCCGTGGCGCTGGAGTGGGGACTCATCGTGCCCGTGATCCACAACGCCGACGACCTCTCACTGGTGGGGATCAACCGGCGAGTTGCCGACCTCGCAGAACGGGCGCGCACCAAGCAGCTGAAGCCGGAAGAGGTGCAGGGTGGCACCTTCACCATCACCAATCCCGGAGTCTTTGGCAGCCTGTTCGGGACGCCCATCATCAACCAGCCGCAGGTCGCCATTCTGGGGATGGGAACGATCGAGAAGCGGGTCAAGGTGGTGGAGAACGATGCCATCATCGTGAAACCCATGATGTTCACCTGCCTCTCCTTCGACCATCGCATCATCGACGGGGCGGTTGCCGATCAGTTCATGGGGCACCTCAAGAAGACGTTGGAGAGCGCCGATTTCAAGGCTCTGCTCTGATCAGAACGAGACGACGCAACGCGGCGTCGTGACATCCACTCCCTGGTGTGAAGTGCAAGACCTCGGAGCGGTCCCGTACGCGCACGCGCTCGAGCTGCAAGCGCAACTCGTGGCACAGCGCGCCGCCAACCGCATTGCGGACCGGCTTCTGCTCCTGGAGCACCCGCACGTGTTCACACGCGGTCGCAACAGCGGGGAGCAGAACGTCCTGGTTTCAATCGAGCAGCTGCAGCGGGAGGGAGTCGATCTCTTCGAGTGTGGCCGCGGTGGGGACGTCACGTACCACGGGCCGGGTCAGCTCGTGGCCTATCCGATCGTCGACCTGCGACCCGACCGCTGCGATCTGCATCGCTACGTCCGTGACCTGGAGGAGGTCATGCTGCGGCTCCTGGCGAGCTACGGAATCGACGGTCACCGGGTGCCTGGACGCACGGGTGTCTGGGTCCGCGCGTGCGGCCAGTCGGATACGAAAATCGGCGCAATCGGCGTGCGCGTTTCGCGCTGGATCACGTCGCACGGCATTGCGTTCAACGTGAACCCCGATCTGCGCTACTTCGACTGGATCGTTCCGTGCGGAATCTCCGACGCCAGTGTGACCTCCCTGGCGGCGCTCGTCGACCCGCTCCCCTCCGTTTCGGAAGTGGGCACTCGCTTTGCCTCCCACTTCGGCGACGTCTTCCAGCGCCGCATGCGCGATGTGGCTGCGACCTGAGACGATGACCGTTGCGGAAGCGCGAGGCGCGGCCGCATCTTTCTGGAAGCGCCGCCCACGCTCGATCTTGGAGAGCAGCGATGAGCCACCTGCACGGGACGACGGCGTCACGCAGCCGCAAACGTCTCGTCGTCGTACTGATTCTCACCTGCACCATGATGCTCGCCGAGGTCCTCGGGGGCTTGTGGAGCGGCTCGCTCGTCCTCCTGGCCGATGCGGGCCACATGCTCTCCGATGCGTTCGCCATCGGACTCGCGCTCTTCGCCATCTGGTTCGCGGCACGCCCGTCGCCACCGCACCACACCTACGGCTACTACCGGGCCGAGATTCTCGCGGCGGTGGCCAATGCTGTTCTTCTGGGGCTCGTCACCTTCTTCGTCATCCGCGAAGCGATCGTGCGTCTGCGCACGCCGACCCCAGTCGATCCGATCCCGGTGTTGCTCATCGGTAGCCTCGGATTGATCGTCAACATCATCGGCGTAAGGCTGCTTCACGCCGACGCGCGCGGCAGTCTCAACGTGCGCGGGGCGTATCTCGAGGTGCTGGCGGATATGCTGGGCTCGTTCGGTGTCGTTGTCTCCGCCGTGCTCTACATGGCGTTCGGCTGGGTTCGTGCCGACCCGGTTCTCTCGCTCGCGATCGCGGTCTTCATCGTGCCACGCATCTGGTTGTTGCTGCGCGAGGCGACGGACGTGCTCATGGAGACGGCGCCGCGCAGCCTCGACATCGACGAGATCCGCCGCGTCATGTTGGCGCAGAAGGGCGTCACCGCGGTCCATGACCTGCACGTGTGGACGATCACGTCCGGGCGCGTCTGCCTGTCCGCGCACGTGGTGACGACCCGCGGCACCGATCGGGATCGTGTTCTGCTGCGCATCAACCGTCAACTCAGCGAAGGCTTCGGTCTCGACCACACGACGCTGCAGGTTGAGGGGGAGGACCACGAGTCGATCGACGGCCGGCCCTGTGATCCGTGTGCGCCTGCCGAGACGCACGCAGCTCGCGAGGCGCGGCGCTCGAGCTCCTCACGCGACCCGTAGCGACATCCACCGCGTTCCTCTCGCCATTGCGCCGGCCGCCTGGTTCCTCCGGCTCGCCTTCCGCGACTCTCGAGACGTGGTCGTCCAAGCCGCAGGATTCCCCGTCGCGGAGGGAACGCCCCCGCGCTTCCCCTGGCCGACCCGGCCGCGGCTGGCGCGGTCGATGCACGTCCCCAATCGCTCAACCCGTACTCGAGTGCGTCAGGGAGGCGGTCCGATGCCAGCCAGCCGTGGTCCAAGAGTGAGAAACGTGGCGCGATCCCGTGCGCTCGTCGCGTTTCTGCTTTGTGCGCTCGCGCTCTGCTTCGGCACAGTGGCGTTCGGCCAATCCAGCTCTTATCCGCGTCTCGCGAACATCTACCTGCACGGCTTCGTGGACCCCAGCCGCATGCAGAGCCTGGCGCGTTTTGATCTTCTCGTCCTCAACAGCGTGTGGGGCGAAAACGACCTGGCACGCCTGCGCGCGATCCATCCCGACATTCGACTCTTCCTCTACGTCTGCACCTATTGCGTCGACTGGCCCGATGATCCGACCGACACGTGGGAGCAGGAGAACATCGCCTACGCCGAGGCGCACGACCTATGGTGGTACAATAGCCAGCGTGCGCCCGCATCCGATTGGCCCGGCTCGCGCATGGTGAACATCACCGAGCTGGGCGCCTCCGGCCCGCGCGGCGCATGGCGCCAGTTCATTGCCGCGCGGATCGAGGCGTTGGTGGCAGCGCGTCCCTCGCTCGACGGCATCATGCTCGACAACTACTGGTCGGGCATCTCCTGGAACCAGCCGGCGCTGCAGCTCGACTCCGACTGCAACCCGACGCACAACCCTGCCGGATGTGATGGTGCTGACAGCGACGCGGTGGTCGATTCGCTGTGGAACCGGGCTCTGCGGGAGCTGGCTGCAGACCTGCGTGCGCGTTTCAACGCACTGGAGCCAGCTCGCGGACGGTCGCTCGCGCTCGTGGGCAACGGTGCCTCCGACTACCATGCGTGGCTCAACGGCTCTATTCACGAGGCTTTTCCCTCCGGTTGGAGCCACGTCGACCCCGGCAATCCGTACCGCTACAACTGGAACCACGAGATGTACTCGCCCGAATCGGGCTATCTCGTGGCGCCCTTTGCCGAGCAACCGTACTCGGCGAACATCTTGAACTCCGAGTGGTCGGGCAGCGTGGAGGCGCCGGACCGCTCCGCCGAGTTCGAACGCCACAAACGCTTCACGCTGGTGTCGGCACTCCTTGGCAATGGGTACTACAGTCTCGATGGCGGCGCAGAAGAGAAGGGCGTGGTGTGGTGGGAACCGGAGTTCGACCATGCCGGTCGCGGGAGCGGCTACCTCGGTGCGCCCGTCGCTGCGGCGTATCGCGTTCCGGTCGCGCTCGGAGCGGAGCAGATCAGGAACGGCAGCTTTGCGAACGGCACCGATGGCTGGAACTCGTACGGCTACGGCGCCACGGGGAGTCTTCAGATCGAC
>CP070763.1:3490311-3525378 GCA_020349025.1 Candidatus Latescibacterota bacterium
GCCCTGGAGAAGACTCGACACCGGCCACTCAACAAAAACGAAGTCGAGCTGCTTGTCTACGAGCTACTGACCGATACCCAGATCGAATGCTTCGAGCGCAACGGGGAGCTCGACCTTGCGTACACGATGCCTGGGGTCGCGCGCTTCCGCATCAACATGTTCCGCAGGCACCCCGGGCTCGGCGCCGTCTTCCGTCTGATCACGGTGCAGATCCCGACGCTCGATCGCCTTGGTTTCCCGGAGGTTCTCAAGAAACTCCTCATGCAGCGCTCCGGCCTCATCCTGGTCACCGGGCCCGCAAACTCCGGTAAATCGACCACTCTCGCGGCCATGGTCGACTTCCTCAACGATCACATGAACTACCACGTGCTGACGCTCGAAGATCCGCTCGAATTCATCCATGAGAACCGCAACTGTCTCATCAACCAGCGCCAGGTGGGAGAGCACACCCGATCGTTCGCAAATGCGCTACGCGCTGCACTGCGTGAGGACCCGAACGTCGTCATGGTTGGGGAGATGCGCGACAACGAGAGCATCAGCCTGGCGCTGACCGCAGCCGAAGTTGGGCTGCTCGTTCTCGGCACGCTGCACACGAAGTCCGCGGCGCAAACAGTCAGTCGTATCGTCGATGCCTTCCCGGTCGACCAGCAGCCGCAGGTGCGGCTTGCGCTCTCCGAGGTTCTCCTCGGGATCTGCTCGCAGCAGCTGATCCGGCGCGCGGACGGCAACGGCCGCGTTGCGGCGTTGGAGATCATGGTTCACACGCACGCGATCTCCAATCTGATCCGGGAATCGAAGCCGCACCATATCAAGAACGCCATGATGACGGGCAAGAAAGAGGGCATGCAGCTGCTCGACCAGCACCTGCGCGAGCTGGTGGCGCAAAAGACGGTGCGCCCCGAGGAAGCTGCGCGCCACGCCGAGGATCCTCAGGCGATTCTCGCGTATGCGCGTGCGGGCGCCCCACCCGAGACGATGAAGCAGACGCGATGAGCGAGCAAAAAAAGCAAGAACGGATCGACCACATCCTCCTTCGCCTCGGGCTCGTGAGCGACGAACAGATCGCTCAAGCACTCATGCGTCAGAAATCACACGGCAGCCGGATCGGAACCCACCTCCTCTATCAGAAGGCCGTGAACGAGGAGCAGCTGGTCCGCGCCCTGGCGGTGCAGAAGCACACGCCAGGTGTCGTGCTGGGTGGTCGCAAGATCGCAGACGAGGTCATCCGGCGGCTGTCCCTCGAGGTCGCCGAGGAGAACCAGGTGCTCCCCTTCAAGTTCCAGGCCGAGAGCCGCACGCTCTGCGTTGCGATGGCGGACCCACGCGACCCGGGAGCCCTCAAACGCGTCCAGCGTGCCTGCCGCGGCATCCAGATCAAGCCGTACGTTGCGTGCGAGATCGTCCTGCTCAGTCAGATTGCGCGGCATTACCGAGGGCGCGAGGGTCGCGTGCTCGATCAGATCATTGAGCTCCCGGCCCTCTTCGTCGACGAGCCCTCGGAGAGCTCCATGTCGGGCTCGAACGCAAAGGAATCGCCGGTCCCGGCCGTCCTCATGATCAGCCGCACGGCGTTCCACAAGAACGTCCTCCCCTCCGTCTTCGAGCGTGAAGGGATGCACCTCGACGTTTCCTCCAACGTCGAAGAAATCGACGTGCGCATGCGTGAGCATCACTTCGAGCAACTCCTGGTCGCCGAAGAGATGGAGCCGACGTTCGTGCAATGGGTGCGCGAGGGGCGCTTGCCACCCTTCCCGTCGGAGATCGTCGTTTTTGGCACGGTGAGTGGTGTGCTTCTCGACAACCCGGTGCCCTACGGCACGATGTTCGAGGCGTTGCAGCGCTCGCTCGAGCAGCTCGCCGCGCGACGCTGTCGGACGAGCATCTGGAAACCACCCTATGCGCGCATCTGTGCCGAGATCGAGCGGATGTCGCGACCGCTGGGTCTGCGACGCCTCGCGGTCGGCGGTCTGCAGGTCGCCGCGCTTCTGCTCGTGCCCTCCGATCTTCGTGTGCGCCAGTCGGGTGACTATGTCCCGGAAGCACTCTCCTTCAACGACCTGGAGGGCTCGATCGAGATCGCGCGCTCGCTGCGATTCCCATGGGATGTCGAGGCGTGCCTGCGCGCCTTCGCCGAAATGATCTCCGGCCTGCCGAACGAGGGGCCGGCGCGTGACAAGCCGAAGCTCGTGCTCGCTGCCCAGCTCCTCGCCCTCGTGTGGTACCGACACTCCGCTTTCCGCAGTGTCGAAGTTCCCGTGCGACGGCTTGGCGAAGAGCTCACGCGTCAGGCCGGGCATCTGGCTTCGAGGTCCGTCATCGAGACCTACGCGCGCCTGCTCGCCACCGAGGCACGGCGGCGCGGGCGTGCGCCGCGCGAGCAGGTTCTGGTCGTGGCACGTCACGACCAGCGTGTGCAGCGCTTTGCTGCACACCTCGAGACGGAGGGTTATCGCACCGTGCGCTCGCTCGAGGTGACGGAGGCGCTGCGTCTCCACGAGCGCAGTCATCCCGATGCCATAATCATTGCGTCGGACGAGTTTGCCGAAGAGGCGTTCGTGCTCTGCCGCACCGTGCGCGAGACCTCCGACGCCCTGGTCTACGCCGTCACGGAGCGAGGTGGAGCCGAACTCGTGCGCGAGCTCCTTGATGCTGGCTTCAACGATGTCTTCGTACCACCTTTCGATCATGCGATCATGTCCTCTCGCCTGGGACGGTCGCTGGACGCTCGCCGCCAGGAGAAGCCACCGACGCGCAACTTCGGCGGCACGCTCGCGGAGCTGCCGTTCGTCGACCTCATGCAAGCGCTCGGGGGCAGCCAGAAATCGGTGCGGATCGAGCTGCGCCATCCCTCGGGGAAGGAGGGCACGCTCTACCTGCACGAGGGGCGCATGGTGCACGCCGTGTGTGGTGAGCTCTCCGGTGCCGAGGCGATCTACCGTTTCATCGCCTGGGGCGACCGCGGCAGCTTCTCCACCGAGAGCGTGGTGGCCTTCCCGGAGAGCAACATCGACCTCCCCAACCACACCCTGCTCCTCGAGGGCTGCAGGCTTGTGGACAAAGGCGCTGTCGAGACCTCTTGAGGCCAGCCCGCAGCCCCGTCATGGTCTAGAATGCGCCGATGGCTCTGCGCTTCACGGCCTCGCTCCCCCTCCTCTTCGCACTCATCGCATCGATCGGATGTGGCGACCGAAGTGCACCGGAGCACGCCCCCGACGTGCGCCTTTCGTCGGCGACGTTCGTCGGACGCGCCGCCTGCAGCGAGTGCCACCCGGGGCCAGCGCGACTTCTTGAAGGCTCCGACCATGACCTCGCAATGCAGCCGGCCGACGCCACGACCGTGCTGGGCGACTTCGACGACGTCGAGTTCCACTACGCGGGCGTCACTTCCAGGTTCTTCCGGCGCGGCGACCGCTACTTCGTCCGCACCGACGGGCCGGATGGGGAGATGCGAGACTACCGCATCGCCTACGCGTTCGGTGTGCGCCCGCTCCAGCAGTACCTGGTGGAGATGCCGGACGGACGCTACCAAGCGCTCGGGATCTGCTGGGACACACGAGCCGCCGTCGAGGGGGGGCAACGCTGGTTCCACCTCTATCCCGAGGCAGATGTCGATCACGACGACCCTCTGCACTGGACGGCACCGAGCCAGAACTGGAACCACATGTGCGCCGAGTGCCACTCTACCAACCTTCAGAAGAACTTCGATTCACAACGCAATCGCTTCGAAACCTCCTGGTCGGAGATCGACGTCTCGTGCGAAGCGTGTCACGGCCCGGCGTCGAACCACGTGGCCTCGGCTCGGCAAGCGGGGGGTCGCCCGCGCGCTCTCCCCGTCGCTCTTTCCGAGCTGCGCGCCGGTGCCTGGGAGTTCCAGACCGGAAAGCCCACGGCGCGGCGCATCGGCTGGAACGACCGCAGCAGCGCGCGTCCGCGCCTGCAGATCGAAACGTGTGCTCGCTGCCACTCTCGTCGCACGTGGATCACTGCGGCCTTCGAGCCGGGGCGCCCGCTCGAAGACTCGCATCGCGTGTCGTTGCTGGAAGCCGATCTCTACCATCCCGACGGACAGATCCTCGACGAGGTCTACGTCTACGGCTCCTTCCTGCAGAGTCGGATGTACGCGGCCGGTGTGACCTGCACCGACTGCCACGACCCGCACAGCATGCAGCTGGTGGCGGAGGGAAACGCCTTGTGCTCGCGCTGCCACGCGCCCACCAGATTCGACACGACGGAACACCATCGCCACCCCATCGGGAGTCCCGGGTCGCGTTGCGTCGAGTGCCACATGCGCGCTCGCACGTACATGGTCGTGGATCGGCGCCGCGACCACAGCTTCCGCGTTCCGCGCCCCGACCTCAGCGTCAAGATCGCTCCGCCCAACGCGTGCAACGAATGCCATCGCGAGCGCTCGACCGAGTGGGCGGAGGCGACGGTGCGAGAATGGTATGGGAGCGAACGCGCCGGGACGCCGCACTACGGCGAGGCGCTCGCCGCTGCGCGTTCGGGGCGTGCCGGCGCCGACACGCTCTTGCTGCAAGCTTTCGCAACTCTGGCGAACCCCGGGATCGCGCGCGCCACGGCACTCAACGAGCTGCTTCGCTACGCGGGCGCGCGGACTGCAGCGTCCGTCGCGCGTGGCGCCCGTGATGCCGATCCGCTCGTCCGTCGTACCGCTGCCGAAATGCTGGGTCGCCTCCCCGTGAATTTTCGTCTGCGCGTCGGCGTGCCGCTTCTGGGCGACTCGATCCGCACGGTGCGTCTGGCCGCCGCCACCGCACTTGCCGCGACGCCACAAGCGTCCCTCTCACCCGACCAGAGCGAGCTTCTCGAGCGCGCGATCTCCGAGCTCCGGAAAGCGCTGCAACGCAACGCCGACCGTGCCGACGCGCTGGTCAACCTCGGCAACCTGGAGATGCGCCTGGGTCGCGTGGCCGAGGCGGAGGCCACCTACAGGCAGTCGATGCGCCGCGACCGTTTCTACCTTCCCGCCTACGTCAACCTGGCGGATCTACTGCGGCGGCAGCAGCGGGACGAAGAGGGCGAGCGCCTGCTCCTGGAGGCTCTCGCGGTCGCGCCCGGCAACCCCGAGGTACACCATGCGTTGGGGCTTCTGCTGGTGCGCACCAGGCGCATCGAATCCGCCCTCGAGAATCTCTGCAGGGCAGCGGAACGGCGTCCGAGCAACCCGCGTTTCGCCCTCGTGTACGCGATCGCCCTTTTCGACAGCGGAGAAAAGGAGCAGGCGCTCTTCGTTCTCGAGCAGGCGCAGGCGCGCCACCCATCCGATCCCGATCTCCTCGCCGCGCTCGCGCGCTTCCGTTGACTCCCTCTTCTGCCATGTGGACAATCGATGCGGCCACCGGAGCCAGGGAGTGCTTGCTTGTCTCGGTTCGGAACGAAACGCACGTCACGTCACGTCGTCGGATTGGCGCTGATCGCCGCCTGGGTCCTGATCCTGGGCTCGGATCTCGTCCTCCATGCCCAGGCACCCGAGCAGCCCGTGCCCGTCGAGCCCGCACCGACCGACACGGTCGTGACGCCCGCGTTCCCGAATGCGATCCCCGCATCAGAGATCGTGCGCCGCGCCGACGCCGACACCGACACACTCTCCCAGATTCGGGCGCAGATCGCTGCGAAACCAGCGGTCACAGCCATCGACACGCTGCTGCCCACGTTCGCCGACTCCGTGGGCAAGCTGGCCGCGCCGCTTCTCGATTCCGAGCTGCTGTCGGCGATGTCGGCACGCGACCTCACCGATCTGGAGCAGCGCTGGCGCGGCTTCGACACCCAGATCAGGAGCTGGCAATCGACGCTCGAGGATCGGACCGCGGTGCTCGTCGCGCTCGCCGGCACAACCGCGCGTTTGCGCGAGGTGTGGGATGCAACGGCGGACCTGGCCTTTGGAACGGATGTCCTGCCGGAACTCGTCGACCGAGTCCTCAGCATGCAGGACCAGATCACGGCAATCGAAAAGGACCTGGGCTCGAGACGCGACCGTTTGTTGACTCTCGAAAGCCGCGTCTCGGTGGTGGGCGCCACGATCCAGACGTCGATCGCACGGATCGATTCGGCGCATGCGGTGGCGCGCCAACAGATCCTCGCACCGGACAGTCCAGCGATCTGGAAGGCGGCGCGCAGCGGACGCAGCGACCTGCAACGCGAGTTCGCTCAGTCCTGGGAACTGCGTTCCGCGAACCTGCGTGACTTCGTGAACACGAATCAGCACGCGCTCCTGATGCACGCCGTCTTCTTCCTTGCGCTCGTGTCCCTGGTGGTCATGCTGCGCCGCCGCACGCGCGATTGGGACACGGCCGATCCACCCGCGGCGGCAGCATCGTACGTCCTGTCGCGTCCGGTCGCCTCAGGGTTGCTGATTGCGTTGTTGCTGTATCGGCTCTTCTACGAACGGGTCCCGAGCACCGTATCGGACCTCGTCGGCGTCTTGGGAGTCCTTCCGCTCGTGCGGCTGCTTCCTGGACTGTTGCCGGGTCCCGTTCGCCGGCCGATCTTTGTCATTGTGGGAATCTTCGCGATCTGCCGGCTCTCACCCTTGTTGATCGAAGGATCACTGCTCTATCGGGTTGCAGTCCTCGTCGTCAACGCGACCGCACTTCTCTGGTTCCTTCGCGTCAACAGCAAGGGACTCCCGGAATCGCTGCAAGGGAAGCCGCTCTGGAGCGCCTATCTGGGGCTCGCCCGCCTTGCCGCGGTCCTGCTTCTTGTGGCTCTTTTCGCCAACGTCGTCGGATTCCTGGCTCTCTCGTCGCTCCTGGTGACGGGCGTTCTCAACAGCGCTTTCCTCTCCGTCGTTCTCCTCGCTGCGACCAAGGTCCTGGAGGGAATCGCGGTGGCCGCTGTACGTCGCGGCCCCATTCGCGCACTGCGCGCGGTACGCACTTACCCGGAGCTGGTCCTGGCGCGTATCAACAACGCCTTGCGGCTCGTCGGCGTGCTCGCCTTGGTGGCGCTGATACTGCATCAGTTCAGCATCCTGCAGCCCGTGATCGCCACGTTGGAAGCCATCCTGTCGAGCAAAGCGACTCTGGGGACATGGAAGATCTCTCTCGGCGACGTCCTCACCTTCGTCCTCACGATCTGGCTTGCGGTCCTCCTATCGCGCCTGATCCGCTTCCTGCTGCGCGAAGACGTCCTCTCGCGCATGCGTCTCCCGCGCGGGATGCCGCACTCCATCTCGACGCTCGCGCACTATGTCATTCTCGGCATCGGTTTCCTGATCGCGTGCGCGGCCGCCGGTTTCGACCTCAACAAGTTTGCCCTCCTCGCCGGAGCTTTCGGTGTCGGTATCGGTTTCGGCCTGCAGACGATCGTGAACAACTTCATCTCGGGCCTCATTCTGACCTTCGAGCGCCCGATCCAGATCGGCGATACGATCGAACTCGACAACCTGGTCGGCATCGTGAAGCGCATCGGGATCCGCGCCAGCTACGTGCGCACGTTCAGCGGTGCAGAGGTGATCGTGCCGAACGCAGATCTCATCGCGGGGCGCGTGGTGAACTGGACCCTGTCCGATCAGCTGCGACGCATCGAGCTTCCGATCGGCGTCGCCTACGGCAACCGCCCCGCACACGTCATCGAGATCCTCCTCGAGGTCGCTAAGGGTCACGAGGAGATCCTCGACAATCCGGAGCCGGTGGTTCTCTTCAACGGTTTCGGAGAAAGCTCGCTCGATTTCGAGATGCGAATCTGGACGGCGAACTTCGACTTCTGGCGCCGTGTCAGTAGCGACATCGCCACGCAGGCGTACGATGCCCTCACCAAAGCAGGCATCGAGATCCCCTTCCCGCAACGCGACCTGCACATCAAGAGTGTCGAGGTCTCCGCCGCGGACGCGCTCGCCGCACGACGTGCCGACGAGCCCGACGAGGCCCCGAGGATCTGAGGGCGCAGTCGGCGCGGGGCGCGCAGGCACGCCGCCGCCCAAACCGACGGCGCCCCGTGCCGCCCCCGCTTGCGCCTAGGACTTGCGTCGTTCGTCGAAGTAGTCCAGACGGTCGACCGGCATCACGACCGAGGTCGCGATGTTGCCGAGGTGGGCCGCGATCCGCTTGAGGAAGCGCGCGAGGAGTGCCAGGCTGACCGCGTCGTTGACTGCCAGCGCGTCGTCGTGGCTGACCTTCTCGAGCACTTCGTTGCACAGCTTCTCGGCTTTGTGGTGATCTCCGATCACGCGCCGCGCCAAATCCTCGTTCGAATTCACGAACGCCTCGTGCGTGCGCGTGAAGAGCTGCGCGACGTCGTCGGGAAGCGTGCCGAAGTAGCTTTGCAGGAGCGCGGCATCGATGGGACCATCCTTGAGCTCGAACACCTCGAAGAGGTTCTTGACGTAATCTCCAAGGCGCTCCGCATCCTTAATCACGCTCATCAACACCAGCGAAAAGTGCAGATCGGCGTGCGGTTGCACCGCCATGTGCTCGACGATGCGACGCCGAATCGCGATCTGGCGATCGTTGATGTGCTTGTCGATCTCGTAGATTCGCTCGCCGAGCGGCCCCGGCTGCCCCCCCGAGCGCAAGGCGTCCATGACCATGCGATAGATCTCTTCCGAGTCGATCAGCATCTTCGAGAAGTCCCCGAGCACCTGGTCGAGGAAGTCCCGTCCTTTCCAGAAATCGATGATGCTGCGGAACATGACGGACCTCCGAAATCAGCGCGTCAACCAGATCAAGAGACTTGGGACCCCGAAGAACGCGAACAGAACGTATACGATCGCCATCGCACGTCGCTCCGTAGCCCAGCCAGCGAACCTGCGAGCGAAAACGATGGGCCAGCGCATGAAGGGCAGGGGCAGGAAGAGGAGGATTCCGGCGACGTTGAAGCACAAGTGTGTGAGCGCAATGGCGACCGCGGCAGCATTTCCGACCATCGCCGCGAGAAGCGCCGTCACCGTGGTGCCGACGTTCGCACCCAGCATGAGTGGGTAGACCCGTTCCAAGGTCAGCAGTCCCGCACCGACGAGAGGTACGAAGAGTGAGGTCGTGATCGAGCTGCTTTGAACCGAGACCGTCAGGAGCGCGCCGATCAGGAGCGCCACGTACATGTTGATCCCCGCGACCTTGCGGACGGCGGTTTCGCTTGCGCCCGCCATCACGCTGCGCAGCGTCCGAGACAGGAAGACGAGAGACACGAACAAGCCGACGAGGCCCGTCGTGATCATCGTCGACACGGCCGGGACCTTGCCAAGTCCCCACGTATCCATGAGCAGATGCTTGTAGGCACCCGTCACAGGCTTCAGGATGGCCTTCACCGGAGACGTGAAGGTGGTGCCTTCCACACCCAGGAGGTGCGCTGCGATCCACACGGCACTCTGCTCCAGGAAGTGGAACTTCATCTCCAGCGGAAAGAGCACGACGACGGTCATGAAGTTGAAGAAGTCGTGCACCGTCGCCGCGGCAAAGGCGCGCTTGAACTCCTCCTTGCGCGTCACCGACCCGAGAGCGGCCAGAGTGTTCGTCACCGAGGTGCCAATGTTCGCGCCCATGATGAACGGCACCGCGTTGCGCAGCGTCAGCGCATCCGCGGCGACCAATCCGACGACGAGCGAAGTCGTCGTCGACGAGCTCTGGATCAGGCTCGTCGCCAGGATGCCGATGAAAAGCCCGATGAATGGATTCGTCGTCGAGCTGATGAGCGCCTCGGCGAGCGGCTTGCCGGCCGTCTTGAAGCCGGTCTCGATGAAACCGATGCTGAGCAGGAATATGTAGAGCAGAGCCAGCACCATCAAGGTGCGGGCGAGGACGAACCACCGCGGCCGCCGGTCGCTGTCATCGCTCGGCGGACGCGAGACGTCGCTGGGCGGACGGGTGCGGGTGACTGGATCGACCCGATCGGATGTCGCAAGCTCGCTCACGGGGTCCTCCGCTGCCTGAAACCGAGACGTGTCCTGACGGCTGGCTTCTTCTTAACCTCTTAACCTCAACACCGCTGCGTAAGAAGCAAATTCTCGTCCTTCAGGGACTTCCGTGGCTAGCAGCTTCCGGCTTTTCCGTGGGTAACTCGAGCCGCCCAACGAGAGGCGCCACCGGATCCGCGGAGTCGCAGGATTCGACGTTCGGTCCAAGTTGATACGCAGCATGATGTTAAGTGCACGGACCTGCCTCACCCTCACTTGCCGGCTGCCGATGCACCAACCGCATTTCCGTCGCAGATTCTTCTGTAAAACGGCAGCAAGAGGCAGGCCTGTAGTCCGGATGGGACAGTGTCAGGAGCGCGTGCTGCCACAGCGAGGCGGCGCGGGGCGCGGTCGGTTTGGGCGGCGTCACGGGCGCGACAGCGAGGGCAGGACGCCCGAGCTGCGCACGTGTCGAGCGAAAGCGGCGCGCGCGGAGGAGCGTCCGCCCAAACCGACCGCGCCCCGCGCCACACCCGCTTCTCTACGCTACGCCTCCGGATCGTCGCGATCCCGGCGACGTTCGATCGGCGCGCCCAGAGCGGCGAACTTCTCCTCGATGCTCTCGTAGCCGCGATCGATGTGATAGACGCGGGAGATCTCCGTGCGCCCCTCGGCCGCGAAGGCAGATAGGATCAGCGCCGCGCTGGCACGCAGGTCGGTGGCCATGACCGGAGCTCCGCTCAGGTGCGCCGTCCCGGTCACCACCGCGATGTTGCCGTCCAGACGGATCTGCGCTCCGAGTCGGCGCAGCTCGGCCACGTGCGTGAAGCGGTCGGGGTAGATCGTCTCGGTGACCAGGCTGACTCCATCGGCAATCGCCAGCCCGGCCATGATCTGCGCCTGCAGATCGGTGGCGAATCCCGGGAAGGGAGCCGTCGTCACATCCACCGGGCGCACGCCGTCGACCCGGCGCACGCGCACCCAGTCCGGGCCCGCCTCCACCTCGGCACCCATCTGCTGCAGCTTCTCCAGGAGAGCCTGCAGGTGAGTCGGATCACACGCCTCGACGGTGACATCCCCGCCCGTCATCAACCCGGCGATCAGGAAGGTGCCCGCCTCGATGCGATCGGCCATCGTGGCATGCTCGAGCGGGCGCAGCTCGGGGACCCCGTCGATCTGGATGGCGTAGCCTCCGGCGCCCTCGATGCGCGCTCCGGCCCGGTTGAGCGCAGCCGCGATATCGGCCACCTCCGGCTCACGCGCCGCGTTGACGAGCGTCGTGCGCCCCTTGGCCAACACAGCTGCCATCATCACGTTGATCGTCGCCCCGACGCTCGGGATCTCGAAGAAGATCTCCCCCCCGCGCAGTCCGTTCGGGGCCTCCGCGTGGACGTAGCCGTGGGAGAGCGTGATCTTGGCGCCGAGTCGCTCCATTCCCATCAGGTGCAGGTCGACCGGCCTTGGGCCCCAGGCGCATCCGCCGGGAAGGCTGACGCGCGCCTTGCCGCGCCGCGCGAGAAGCGGCCCGAGGGCGTAGACCGAGGCGCGCATCGTCTTCACGAGCTCGTAGGGTGCCTCCCAGTAGTCGTAGCTGCTCGTGTCGATGCGCATGAGGTTGCCGTCATGCTCCACGCGTGCTCCGAGGACGCGGAGGAGGTGTGCCATCGTCGACGTGTCACGCAGCCGCGGCACGCGCTGGAGCGTACTGACACCCTCGACCAGGAGCGCAGCTGTCATGACCGGAAGCACAGCGTTCTTCGCGCCGCTCACGCGAACGCGCCCTTCGAGCCGCACCGGTCCATCGATCACGAATGTGTCCACGATCTCCCCCAGAACCGTGAGCGTGTCCGACAGGCCACACTCTGAGGTCCCATCCGGGGACCCGCAAGCGCCGTACCGGATCAGCGCTGTCCGAGGACGACGCGCGGGTGGCCCGCGTAGTCAGGAATCACGGAGGTGTCGTTCAGGCGAGCGGCTTCGAAGAGGCGTCGTACGGCGTCCCCCTGCTCCGCGCCGATCTCGACGGCCAGGGTCCCTCCACTGCAGAGAAACTGCAAGCCTTCGTCACAGAGGGCGCGGTGATAGTCCAGACCGTCAGGACCCCCGTCGAGTGCGGTCAGCGGCTCGTGGTCGCGTACGATGGCGGGCAACCGACCCAGCTCGGCGCTCGAGACGTAGGGCGGATTGGAGACGACGCAGTGGAAGCCCCCGGCAAGCTCGGGGGCGAGCGCCGTGAATCGATCCATGACCAGCACGTGCACGCGCGCGGCGACCTCGTGCCGTCGCGCGTTCGAGAGCGCCAGCGTTGCGGCCTGCGGGCTGCGCTCGCTGCTCCACACCTCGGCATGTGGCAGCAGAACCGCGAGCGAGACCGCGAGCGCACCGCTTCCGCATCCCAGCTCGAGGAAGCGCACGGGTGTCGCGGTGGCACCAAAGCGTTTGGCCAACGCGTCGACGAGGATCTCGGTCTCGGGGCGCGGGATGAGCGCCCGCCGATCGGTGTGGAAGGTGAGACCCATGAACTCGGTCTCCCCCACCAGGTACTGCAACGGCTCCCCCGACGCCCGCTTGCGCACGAGCTCCCGGTAGCGGTCGAGCTCGCTCGCGGCCAGGACCCGATCGCCGGAGAGGTAGAGGTCGACACGGCGGCAAGCGAGAACGTGCGCCAGGAGACGCTCCGCCGCCAGGCGTGGCGCCTCGACCCGGTGCTCCTCGAAGTAGCGCGCCGTCGTCTGCAGCAGCTCGAGCGCCGTCCAGGTGCGCGGGGAGACGCTGCCGACGCGCGCCGCCGCGGGTGTGGAATGTTCAGCCATGCTCATCACCGCGATGCCAGCTGTGCGCGCTGGTGCTCGGTCACCAGCGCCTGCACGACGTCGTCGATGTCTCCGTCGAGAATCTCGCTCAAGTTGTGCACCGTCAAGCCGATCCGGTGATCGGTGAGGCGCGATTGCGGGAAGTTGTAGGTGCGGACCTTCTCGCTGCGCTCGGCGGAGCCGATTTGCGAGCGGCGCTCGTCGGCACGCTTCTCCTGCTGCTCGGCGCGCTGGCGTTCGTACAAGCGGGAGCGCAGGATCTTCATCGCCTTGTCCTTGTTCTTCAGCTGCGAACGCTCATCCTGGCAGCGCACCTCGATGCCGGTGGGTCGATGCACGATCCGCACGGCGGAGTCCGACGTGTTGACGTGCTGGCCCCCCGGCCCGCCCGCACGCATCGTTTCGATCTCCAGATCGGCCGGGTTGATCTGCACCTCGACCGCCTCCACCTCCGGCAGCACCGCCACGGTGGCCGTCGAGGTGTGGATGCGGCCGCTCGCCTCGGTCTCCGGCACGCGCTGTACGCGGTGCACGCCGCTCTCGAAACGCAGCCGCCCATAGGCGCCGGTGCCGCGGACGCTGAAGATGATCTCTTTGAACCCGCCGATGCCGGTCGGGCTCGAGGAGAGCACCTCCATCTTCCAGGAACGCCGCTCCGCGTAACGTTGATACATCCGCGCCAGGTCCGCCGCGAACAGCGCCGCTTCGTCGCCACCCGTTCCGGCACGCACTTCGACGATCGTGCTCTTTTCGTCGAGCGGATCGGGCGGCACGAGCATGATCTCGAGCTTCGCGGCCAGCTCCCCTTCCAGTTGCCGCAACGACTCCGCCTCGTGACGCGCGAGCTGCCGCATCTCAGCGTCCTCGCTCGATTCCGCGAGCTCCAGCGCCTGCGCATGCTCGTCGTGCACGCGCTGGTATTCGCGCGCCGCTTCGACGATCTCCCTCAGCCTCGCATGCTCGCGCGACAGATCCTGCAGCTTCTTGGCGTCGCGGAGAACTTCCGGATCGCCGAGCCGCTGCTCGATCGATTCGAACTTGTCGATGATGCCTTGTAGCTTTTCGGGTGTGATCATGATCGCCGCGGTGGGCCGGTGGCCTGAGCCGGGATCGCGCCGTGCGGGGGCTTCAGGTGCCCGCCACCTGCACGCGTAGCTCCGCGGCCTCGACTTCCTGATCCTCGTAGGCCAAACACGCCTTCACCGCCTCCATCGCCACTTCGACCTGGTCCAACGAGGGCTCCTTGGTCGTGATCCGCTGCAGCCACAGTCCCGGCAGGATGATCGGTTGCATCCAGCGCTGCCAGCGCGGCTTGGCCGAGAGCTTGATCAGCTCGTAGGCGATGCCACCGATCAGCGGCACGAAGGCCAGGCGCAGCAGGCGTTCGCCCACCGTCTCGGGACGGCCGAGGAAACTGAACACGACGATGCTCGTGATCATCACGAGCAGCAGGAAGCTGGTGCCGCAGCGCGGGTGGAAGGTCGTGAAGCGACGCGTCTCGTCCGGCAGGAGCGGCAACCCCGCCTCGAAAACGAAGATCGACTTGTGCTCCGCACCGTGGTACTGGAAGACGCGGCGCATCTCCTTCCACAGAGACACGGCCCACAAGTAAGCGAGAAAGATGAGCAGCCGGAAGACGCCATCCACCAGATTGAAGGCAATGCCCCCGCGCACACCGGTCCACTCGGTGAGAAGCAGCGGCACGTAGAAGAAAAGACCGATCCCGCCCACCAGAGCCACGACCATGGGAAGCGCCAGCGCCAGCGTGTCCTTCCAGCTCCGCTGTTTCTCCTTCGGCCGCTCCTCCTCCTCCATCGCCTGCTCGGCCGAGTAGCTCAACGCCTGCATTCCAAGGTAGAGCGTCTCGATCAGATTCACCCCGCCACGAAAGACGGGCAGGTCGAGGAAGCGGAAGCGCGCGATGATGCCCCGGAAGGGTCGGTGCGTGACCTCGATGTCGCCGTTCGGCCGACGCACGGCCGTCGCCACCGCGGCTGGAGAGCGCATCATCACGCCCTCGATGACCGCCTGGCCGCCGATCGTGAAGGGGGGAACGCTTGACGCCGGTTCTGACAATGGGGTCCCCCGTCGTCGGTCCGATGAAGTCGCGCACAGGGCCGTGGAGCTAGCTGCTCGGCTTGGCCGCAGACTCCGGCTTCGCCTTCTCCTGCGCCTTCCGCGCCCGCTCGTACTTCTGGCGGAAGCGCTCGACGCGACCGGCCGTATCCACCAGCTTCTGCTTGCCGGTGTAGAAGGGGTGGCAGGAGGAACAGATCTCCACGTGGATCTCCGCTTGCGTTGCGCGCGTTTCGATGACGTTGCCGCACACGCAAACGATCTTCGAGTTCACGTAGGTCGGATGGATGTCCTTCTTCATGGCCTCGCTCCGTTCCAATGGCCGCTCCTCCCGGAGGGGCCCGCACGGCGGCTAGTTGCCACCCGTGTTCATCGAATCCAGGAACTTCTGGTTGCTGCTGGTCTTCGTGAGCTTATCGATGAGGAACTCCATCGCCTCCACCGACGGTTTTTCGTCGAGGAACTTGCGAAGGATCCACACCCTCTGCAGCACCGCCGGCTGCAGCAGCAGCTCCTCCTTGCGCGTCCCGGACTTCGAGATGTCGATCGACGGGAACACGCGTCGGTCGGACAGACGACGGTCGAGGACCAGCTCCATGTTACCGGTACCCTTGAATTCCTCGAAGATGACCTCGTCCATGCGACTGCCCGTCTCGATGAGCGCGGTGGCGATGATCGTGAGGCTGCCGCCGTCCTCGATGTTGCGCGCCGCTCCGAAGAAGCGCTTCGGCTTCTGCAACGCGTTCGAGTCGACGCCACCCGACAGGATCTTGCCGCTGTGCGGGACCACGGCGTTGTGTGCCCGCGCCAAGCGCGTAATCGAGTCGAGCAGGATCACGACGTCCTTGCCGTGCTCCACGAGGCGCTTCGCTTTCTCGATGACCATGTCGGCGACCTGCACGTGGCGCTCGGCGGGCTCGTCGAAGGTGGAGCTGACCACCTCGCCCTTCACCGAGCGCTCCATGTCGGTGACCTCTTCCGGACGCTCGTCGATGAGCAGCACGATCAGCACGACTTCCGGGTGGTTCGTCGTGATCGAGTTGGCGATCTTCTGCAGGAGGATGGTCTTTCCGGCTTTCGGAGGCGAGACGATCAGACCGCGCTGTCCCTTGCCGATCGGTGACAGCAAGTTGATGATGCGGCAGGAGATCTCGTCTGCGTTCGTCTCCAGGTCGACCTGCTCCTCCGGATAGAGCGGCGTGAGGTTGTCGAAGAGCGTCTTCGTCTTCGCCACCTCGGGGTTCTCGTAGTTGACCGCCTCCACCCGCAGCAGGGCGAAGTAGCGCTCCGTGTCCTTCGGCGGGCGAATCTGGCCGGAAACCGTATCCCCGGTGCGCAAATCGAACTTCTTGATCTGCGACGGCGACACGTAGATGTCGTCCGGGCCCGGCAAGTAGTTGTAATCCGGGGAGCGCAAAAACCCGTAACCCTCGGGAAGGATCTGCAGAACGCCCTCCGAAAAGATGAGGCCGTTCTTCTTCGTTTGAGCTTCGAGAATCTCGAAGATCAGCTCCTGCTTCCTCAGACCGCTCGTATTGGGGATCTTGAGATCACCGGCGAGCTTGAGGAGCTGGTCGATCTTCTGGTTCTTGAGCTCGGCAATGTCCATCACGACGCCCTGGCCGCGTTGCGCGGCAGTCTCGCGAGTGATGGGTTCGGCTACGTCGTGGTTCCCGGAGGAGCTTGCAGCGCTCGAGGCTGCCTTGCTCGCCCGGCGTGTCGATTTGGTAGGCACGTTCTTGTCCCGTGTTTTTTGGAGACTGCGATCAGGTCGGGAGGCTCGTCCCTTCCGCCCACGCTCAGGCTCCGACCGTGATCTCGTTGCACCCCGTGACGCCCGGGTCAACCTTGTACTCGACTGTCGCCCGCTCACCGTAGAGGTTCCCGTCGGCAGGTTTCCGTGGACCGTGCGACTGAGGGGGGTGCTGAGGTCGGTGGTATGATGTGGTACTTCTGACCCGACACTAACTCCCGGCTCACCGCCGTGTCAAGCGTCGAAGGCCCCGATCGGGCCACAGAAACAGTTCCGAAAGCTTGGAGTCGCGAGGCTCCCGGGCGCGTGCAAAGCCCATGCCACGCCCCGGGAGCCCGGATTCCTTTCAGCGTCCACCCGCACTGGCGCGCAAATCCTGGAACTCTTTCAGGTCGCGCGCCGCCCCGGCGAAGTCCCCGACACCTCGTTTGCACAGGCCGCGAACTTGCCAGTATTCCGGTCGCTTCGCATCGATCCCAATGAGCTGATCGCCGATGCCGATCGCCTGGTTGTAATGCTGCTTGGCCGTCGGCATGTCGCCGTTCTTCTCGGCATCCTCGCCCGCTTTGTAGTGCGTGACCATCAGATTGTACATGGTTGCCTGATCGGTGGGTGTGAGGTCCAGCACTTTCGTGTACGCGGCGATCGCCTCTTGCCGGCGCTCGAGCTTCGAAAGCGTGTTCCCGAGGGCGGAGTAGATGGCCGCGTCGTCCGAATCGATCAGGTTGAGCCGCTCCTTCACGCTCAACGCATCCTGGAAATACGCCGCCGCATTGTCCCAATCCTGCTCGTTGTAGAAGCGCTCGGCCATCGTCGTCATCATCTTGTAGTTCTCAGGATCGAGCTGCACTGCACGCCGGTACGCCTCCTGCGCCTCGGCCAGGTCGCCGCGCTCGTAGAGAACGTCGCCCTTCGTCTGATAGGCAGCGACGGTCACGTCTTTGTCGTCCGGCTCGAGGTCGAGGACCTGATCGAGGCTGGTGACGATGAGGCCGGTGATCTCGTCGAAATCCTCCTCTTCGCCCGCCTCGCGCGCCTCTTCCGCCAGCTGCCACAGCGCTCCGGCGCGATGGTAGTAGCCGTTGTAGTTCTCCGGATCCGCGACGGTAGCCAGCTTGTACTCCATCGCTGCGGTCACGTGATCGCCGTTCTTGGTCGCAATCACCCCGCGGTTGAAGTGGCGTGCGTACATGGCAACGATGTTGTCGTCCGCGCTCAGTCCCCAGCTCGACTCGGCCAGTTCCTTGGCGCGCGTGAAGTGTTGGAACGCCTTCTCGAGGAACACCTGCGCCGAGTCACCGTAGGCGGCGTCCTCGGTCGAGAGCTCCTGATCCTTGCCGAAGTAAGCAGCCCCGAGGAAATAGTGCGTGTCACCGTCGTCTGGGTTCTTTGCGAGCTCCTGTTGCCCCTGATCGATTGCCTTGTCGTACAGCCCCTGCTGTACGTAGATCTTCATGCCGGTCTTCTCTTTCGAGGCACATCCAACCAGTCCCACGACCAGCAGGGCGGTGATCGCCATCATGTAGCGCTGCATGCTCTTTCTTGCCTCCTCGAGACGGGACGACATGCGTCTCGCCGGAATGCGTTTTGACAGCAGAGTCCGCCAGCCGGGGAACCGCGACGTGATTCGTTGCTGGGGACGCGACCAAGCGAGGCGCCGGATGGAACGCCCAAGCAGAGCGACTCGTGGCGCTTGGAAGCCCGTCTTGATCCGAAACGTGGCCGTCTATATTTAAGCCCCTTCTCCGGCCCTGTCAAGACGCCCAACCCCATGGCAATTCTACGGATGGGCCCTTCGTGCCGGCGCCCCCGCGAGCCGCGGGAGGCGCCCAGCGCGACCCGTGCCGCGCCCTTAAGCCGCATCGTTACAACATGTTCACGGGATCGACATCGACCTGGAAGTCGACCCCCGGCGCCTCGCGAGCCGCAACCTCGCGCAGCAGGCGTGCCTTCCCCTCGCTCCCGAGCCCGCCCTTGATCAGGAGCTGCTCGCGGAAACGACCACGCAGGCGTGGGATCGGGCTCGGCGCCGGGCCGAGGACCTGGATCGCCTGACCGGCGCACGCCGCCCGCAAGGCACGGCTCAGCTCCTGCATCGAGCGGTTGAGACGCGTCCGATCCGGGCCGAGGCCGGTGACGCCGACCAGGCGCGCGAACGGAGGGTAGCCAAGGTCCCGGCGCAGGACCGATTCGCGCTCGTAGAAACCCTCGTAGTCCTGCGCCGCCGCGAGCGCGACGCTGTAGTGCTCCGGGCAGAGCGTCTGGATGTAGACGTCACCCGGGCGTTCTCCACGTCCTGCCCGCCCCGCCACCTGCGCCAGCAACTGAAACGTGCGCTCGGCTGCACGAAAATCGGGCAGAGACAATCCTCCATCCGCCTGCACCACACCCACCAGCGTGACGCCTGGAAAGTCGTGTCCCTTCGCCACCATCTGGGTGCCGAAGAGGATGTCCACGTCGCCACGCGCGAACTCCTCGAGGATGGCACGGTGCGCGCCACGGCGCGCCGTGGTGTCGAGATCCATGCGCCGCAGCCGCGCGCTCGGGAGCAAGCCCGCAAGATCCTGCTCGAGCCGCTGCGTTCCGACGCCGCGCAGGAGCTGGCAAGGGTTGCTGCACTGCGGGCACTCGCGCGGCACGGCGCGGGCGTGGTTACAGTAGTGGCAGCGTAGATTCTGTCCCACGGCATGGTAGGTGAGGGAGATGTCGCAGTAGGGGCAGCGCGCCAGCTCGCCGCAGCCGAGGCACTGCAGGTAGTTGGAGTGACCGCGGCGGTTCAGCAGCAGGATGCTCTGCTCACCGAGCTCGAGTCGTTGCGCCAGCGCGTCGGCCAGCACCGGCGACAGAACGGCGCGGCGGTTCTCCTCCGTGCGCATGTCCACGATCTCGACCCGCGCCAATGGGCGACGGTCGACTCGTTCCGGAATGCGCAGCAGCGTGTGCTTGTGCCGCGACACGTTGTGATAGCTCTCGAGGCTCGGCGTCGCCGATCCCAGCAGGACGGCAGCGCCCTCGAACGTTCCGCGCATGAGCGCCACGGAGCGCGCGTGGTAGCGCGGCTTCTCCCCCTGCTTGTAGGAGGGCTCCTGCTCCTCGTCGACGACGATGAGACCGAGGTTGCGAAACGGGGCAAAGATGGCACTGCGCGCACCCAGAACCACCTGGATCTCACCGTGCGCCGCCGCTGTCATGACGTCGTGTCGCTCTGCCAGCGTCATGCCGCTGTGCAGGATTCCGAGCTCGGCACCGAGGCGCGAGCGGAAACGATCCGCCGTCTGCGGCGTGAGCGCGATCTCCGGGATGAGGATCACCGCAGCGCGGCCGCGCTCCAGCGTGGAGTGCACGGCGCGAAGGTAGACCTCGGTCTTGCCGCTGCCGGTGACACCGTGGAGTAGAAAGGCCTCGAAGCCGCCGCGGTCGATTCGCGCCTCGATCGGCGCCAGAACCTGCTGTTGCCAACTGTTGAGCTCGTGCGGTGGTTGCGGTCCCGCCAGGCCGACGTCGTCCGACTGCTCGGCCCGACGTCCACGCCGCTCTCCTCGCACGCGGCGCGCACCCGTGGGCAGAATCGCCCGCAGCGACTCGCCGAGCGAGCAAGCGTAGTAGCTCGCCATCCAGCGTCCCAGCTCGAGCAGCTTCGAGGTCAGGAGCGGGGGCTCGTCGAGAACTGCCGTGATCTCCTTCACGCGCTTCAGCTCGGTGCTCTCGAGGAAGCCGACGACGTAGCCCACGAGCTTGCGGCGACCGAAAGGCACGTGCACGCGCGCACCCATTCCGAGCGCTTCAGCCAGCTCGTCGGGAACCGCGTAGGTGAAGGAGTCGTGCAGCGGCAGCGGCACTGCGACTTCGATCAGACGTGACATCGGAGCCTTCGTCGGGGAAGGAGGGACGCACGGATTCAAGCAACCCGCACATTCCGCTGTCAAGCGGTGGCGGACCCCGCTTCCATGAAGCGAGCGCGCCTCGAGCGTGCTACACTCTCCAACCGATTTGACGCGGATCGCGGCCCGTCCGCCGCGAGCCTCGCGCGTCACCGCGCCACGGGCGGCTCGGATCAACAGGGGGAAAGGCATGTCCCGGAAGACTCGTCTCGCACTCTTTTCGTTGTCGCTTCTGGGTGCGTGCCTGCACGCGCCTCGCGTCGATGCAATCGTCGACGTCCTGGCCGGACCGAAGTTCGGTTGGACCGTGACGACGTTCACCGGAGACAGTGACGACGCTACGAAAACGAAGAACAGCTTCGTGGGCGGCGCCGTCGTGGCGTGGCAGGTCAAACGCTGGTTCCTGGTTCAGCTCGAGCCCGCGTTCACGGGCAAGGGTGCGGATCTGCAGACTCCCAAAGGGTTCGAGGGCGCTACCGAGCTCAAACTGAGCTACTTCGAAATCCCACTCGTTGCCAAGTTCAGGTACCCGGCGAAGGAGCACGGTTCGATGGGCCCATTCGGGATCTTCGGTCCCGTCCTCTCGATCAACACGAAAGCCACGCTGGTGAGGGCCGGTTTCCAGGAGAACTTCAACCAGAACATCACGGACGTCGACTTCGGTCTCGCCGTCGGTGCCGGCTTCGACTTCGATGCCGGTCCAGGTGTTGCAACCCTCGACCTGCGCTGGGTCACCGGGTTGACCGACCTCTTCAAAGGCGACGCCAAGCAGCTGCTCGGCAGCAACAGAAACCAAGCGATGCAGCTCACTGCATCCTGGGTGGTTTCGCTCTTCTGACTCCGGGTTGCCAAACCTAATGTCATCGCGCCGTCCCCCCGAACAAGAGCGCGGCGGGTGTGCGAGCGGTTGTTTCAAGTACGACACTCGTGGACTACTTGCGCACGCCGAGGATGGCTTGCACACGCTCGATGAGCTTGTTGGGGCTGAAGGGCTTGGTGATGTAATCACTGGCTCCGACTTCGCGCCCGAGCTTCTGATCCACCTCGCGCCCCTTTGCAGTCAGAAGGATGACGGGGATTTGCTTGGTCGCCGCATCTCTCTTGATCATGCGGCAGGTTTCATAGCCGTCGAGCTTCGGCATCATGATGTCGAGGATGACGAGATCCGGCTTCTCCTCGCGCACCTTCTGTAATGCCTGCTCGCCGTTGGTGGCGGTGACCACGTCGTAACCTTCGGCGCCGAGGATGAAGTCCAGGATGTGGAGGATATACACCTCGTCGTCGACAACAAGGATTCTGCCCTGATACATCCCCGACACTCCATGCAACAGATCGTGTAGTCGGTGTACGCCGGGAAACCGAGCAAATCCGGGACCAGCGCGGTCCGCACGCTGGGTGCTCGTGCACAGCGGACGCACGTAAGCTGTGGCTTCAAGGGTGTCGGGACTGAATGTTCGAACTGTAGTCGTGCTTTGATTCCGGACTCGTGGCGGCAGGTTCCTACACGATGGCTGCCAGGAGCTTCGTGATGGTTCCCATGAGGTGCTCCACGCCGAAAGGCTTCGGCATGTACGCGTCGCAAAGACCCTCCAGCTCGCGCGTTTCGACCTCGCTCAGGCGCCTTGCCGACAACGCCAGAATCACCACGCCCTCCATGAGCTCGTTTTGCCGTGTGATCCGCATCGTCTCCAGGCCGTTGAGATTCGGCATCATGATGTCCATGACGATGAGATCGGGGCGATTGACGCCGAGGTAGCTGAGCGCCTTCATCCCATCGTTCACCCAGTCCACCTGATAGCCGTCGGCGCGGAGAGCGTAGGTCAGGACTGTCGCAAGCGGTTCGTCGTCCTCCACGATGAGTATTCGCTTTTGCATCGCACTCCTTTTCGGGTCGTCGCACACGCTGTGGGTTTGGAATCATGCCTGGGGCAACGAAAAACGGAATGTCGTGCCACGATCGATCTCGCTCACGACCCATACGCGACCGCCGTGTTGCTCGACGATCGTCTTCACGATCGCAAGACCGAGGCCGGTACCACGTTCGCACCCGATGCGCTCGTCTCCACTACGGAAGTAGGGGTCGAATACGCGCTTGAGCTCCTCCGGCGCGATCCCGTAACCGTGGTCGCGCACCTCAACCTCGACGCAGTTCGGACGCACACGAGCTTGGAGGTGAACGGTGCGCCCCGCTGGCGAAAACTTGACGGCGTTGTCGAGAAGATTGATCAGGACCTGCTCCAGCAGGTCGCGGTCGGCATCGATCGAGGGAAGATCCGCGGCAACCTGGACGTTGAGGTCGACATCACGTTCCTGTAGCACTGGGCGCAGGGAGACGGAGACCTCGTGGACCAGCCGCTTCAGATCGACCGAGCTGCGCCTCACCATCTGCGAGCGACTCGTGAGCCGCGAGATCTGCAGTGTTCGATCGACGATGCGGATGAGGCGGGTGCTCTCTCGCTGCAGGACCCCGAGAAATTCTGGACCCTGCGTGAAGCTCGGGTCGGCCCAGTTCTCTGAAAGCGCCTCGACATACGCCTTGATCGCGGTCAAGGGTGTGGAGAGCTCGTGGGCAGCGACCGACAGGTACTGATCCTTCAGTCGGTTCACACGTTCCAGCTCGGCGAGCTCCTCGCGCAAACGCTCGACCTCGCGCGCCGCGTCGGCAGTGGTGGTTTTCTCCCCGACCGCGAGGGCAGCGTTCTGCTGTTGTGGTTTGCGCTCGCGCTTCGTCATCGTTCCCTCGTTGTGGCGGACGCGACTAGCGCCGTCTCTCCGTGACGACGATGTTTCCCGGACGGTTCTTTCCGAACGTCCGCAGCTCGGCGGCGACATCCGCGAGGCGCCGCGGATGCATCTCCCGGTCCTTGACGTGGTTGACCAAGGCAACCGTCAACGCTAGAAGGGGCACCGCCTCGCGCTGCCCCTTGCGATTGACGATCTCGTAGTGTCCACGCGCAACATCCCGCTTCGCGAAGAGTGCGCGCGATTCGGCATCGAAGCGCTTGGTGAGTTCCTCCGCAAACGGCTGTGCCACGTCGGGGCTCACCAGAACGACGAAGTCGTCGCCACCGAGATGACCGACGAAGCGCAGGTCCGTCTTCTGCGATTCCAGGACATCCTGGATGAGACGGCCGAGCATGCGAACGACGTCATCACCTTTCTCGTAGCCGAAGCGCTCGTTGAAGCGTCGGAACCAGTCCACGTCGAGGTTCAGAAACGCAAAGTCCTCGTTGCCGTTGAGAAGTCGCGTGATCTCCGCTTCCGTTGCGGCCGAGCCCGGCAATCCCAGGAAGCTCACCTTTCCGGGATGGCGACGCGAAAGTTCGAGAACGTTCTCGATGCGGGCGAGAAGCTCATCCCAAGCGTATGGCTTCACCAGGAACTCGTGGGCACCCGCGACGAGGGCCTGCAGTCGAGTGGCGGCGTCGCCTCGCGCAGTGATTACAATGACCGGCAGACCCTGGGTCTGCTCGTGACCGCGCAGCTCGCGACAAACGCTGAACCCGTCCATCCCCGGCATCATCAGGTCCAGCAGCACCAGGTCCGGCTTCCAGTGCAACGCGGTCGCGAGCGTTTCATCGCCGCGCCCCAGTCCACGGACTTCGAAACCCTCGCCACGCAGCTGGAACTCGAGGATGTTGCGCAGGTTCTCTTCATCGTCGACGACGAGAATGCGCGAAGCTTCACGGTTTCCCGAAACCAGCGTACGCCTCCTTGCGAAACCTTGGGAAACTCCCGGACACACGAGTGCCCGGCACCCCATCGGAACGGCAAGAGACATGCCACGCGAAAGCAGTCAGGAGAGCACGAATCAGGGCGTGTCGTTGCGGTCGGCGGCGGGGAATTCCTCGGGATCCACAGGAGGACCAATCGGAAGGGGGAGCAGTGCTTGCCCTGCGTGTGGCTCCTCGCGCAGGAGTTGCTCGGCGTACACCTCCCAGCGTTCGCGCATGCGCTCGCGGATACGATGCGCTTCCTCATGCTTCCCGAAGCTGTCATACAGCTCCGCGACCTGCATCGTGTAGCGCGGCTCCGCCGGATCCAAGCGTGATGCGGCGAGCTCGAGTGTGAGTGGGATCACACGAAAGTCCTCATGCTGCATCGCCGTCGCGAAGCGATCGATGTCACGCGCGACGTTGGCCGGGCGGACGAGGGCAATGGCAAGGAGAATCGAGCAGAGCAGCACGAAGGCGATCCAGTCGCTGCGCATCGAGGGGCGCTGCGCCGCCCGCAGAGCGATGAGACGCGCGCCATCGAGACTCGATCCGATCCAGGTGAGCAGGCCAAGGCTCCCGAGAACCGCCGCAAAGAGAAAGAGAGCCTCCAGAGCAATGCCCGGAACGGCGCTGCTCTCCGCGGCGCGGTTGCAGCGCCACATCCATCCCGCGTGCCACAGCGTGAGGAGCATGAGGACGGCGCAGCACGCGTTCCACAACGCCAAGGCCGCGCGGCGCGGGTGACCTGCCGCCAGGTGACCCGTTCCGGGAAAAACGAGTCCCAGCGCGCCGGCGACGGTGGAGTCTCGCACCCACGCGGGCAATCGCTGGGGGACGAAGCGCGCGTCACGACCCACGAGGTGCAAGGCCCGACACCAGGTCGTGAGGTACGCGAGCATGGAGCCGAATGCCCACAACATCCACGGCAGGATCGGCACCGTACCCGCTTCGAGCCAGGCCCGGATCAACGGCCAGCGCCAGATCATCGCGCCCCACGAGAGCAGACAGAGGAACGCGATGCTGGCCCACACGCCGTTGCGTCGCCCACGTCGCAAGGCGAGTGGAGCAAAAGGTCCCGCCGCGTAAGCAAGGAGGAGCAGGACTCCAGAGCGATAGGGCCCGGATGTGGCGGGCCCTGGCAGCAGGAAGATCTCGTTTCCCGTCTCCGCCTCAGGGTCGAGGTAGAGGCGGACGCGTTTTGCGTCTCGGAGCAGCTGCGACGGCGCCGGCGTCGACCCTTTCAGGGTCAAATCGACGACGTCCGGCGGCTCCGGTCCCGCTGTCCGAGCCGACATGACGGCCTCCTCGACGCGGACCGGCTCCTCGAACCGATCCGTTCGATCAGTCTGGATCCAGAGTGAGCGGCCGGCGGCGAGACGGCAACGCATGTGCCTCGGACGTCTGGAGTCGTACGCGCAGCGATTGGCAATCGTGGGAGCAGGCGCGTTCGCAAAATGCCGGAGCGCACGGGCTGCGAGCCGCCTGGAGGGATCAGCGGTCCTGGCGCGACATTTCGATGAACCAGTTCGGGTAAACGCGCGGCGGTGGCATCATCGCGTCGAGCTTTTCCACTTCGGCGGGTGTCAACGACCATTTCGTCGTTGCCAGGTTCTCATCGAGCTGCTGCATCGTGCGCGCGCCGATGATCACGGACGCAACCCACGGTTTCGCCAGCAACCAGTTGAGCGCAGCCTGCGCGACGCTGCCCTCGTGCGGCGCTGCGATGTCGGCCAGCGCCTCCAAGACATCCAGGCCGCGCTCCTCGTCGAACTTCAGGAACTGATCCTCGGCAATCGCGCGACGTGCCCCGTCTGGAGCGGATCGACCACGCCGGTACTTGTCGGTCAAGAAGCCACCTGCCAGTGGGCTCCACGGCAGCAGGCTCAACCCCTGGTCTTGGCAGAGCGGGACCAGTTCGTTCTCAACGTCGCGCACGACCAGGTTGTAGAGGGGTTGCAGCGTCACGAAGCGCTCGACGCCTAGGCGTTCGGAGACCGCGAGCGCTTTCATGAGCTGCCAGCCGGCGAAGTTGGATGCGCCGATGTAGCGCACCTTGCCCCAGCGCACGCAATCGTCGAGGGCTCGCAGCGTCTCCTCGAGCGGCGTGAGCGGGTCCCAACTGTGCACCTGGTAGAGGTCGATCCAGTCGGTGCCCAGCCGTCGCAGGCTGCGGTCGACCGACTCGAGGATGTGGTGGCGTGACAACCCGACCTCGTTCGGCGCCTCTGCCATGCGACCGCGCACTTTGGTGGCGACGACGACATCGCGACGACGCGGGCCCAAGGCCTTCCCCAGGATCTCCTCCGACTCGCCGGTGCTGTAGATGTCGGCCGTATCGAAGAAATTGATTCCGGCCTCGATGCAACGGCTCACGAGCGCGTCTGCATCCTTCTGCGTCGTGGTGCCGACCATCTTCCACTGGCCGCCGAACGTCATCGTGCCGAAGCAGAGTGAGCTCACCTTCAGGCCGGTGTTACCGAGAAACCGCAATTCCATCGTCGTACTCCCTCAGTCGTCGCAGGCACGCCGGCCCAACATCAGTAGCGTTCGAAGTGGATGTGTGCGTCTTCGGGCGGCTCGGCGTTGAGGCCGCGGCGCTCGAGGAGCTCGATCATGCCGGGGGGCTCGGGGTAGAGGCGCCTGTCGTTCTCGGTACGCGGGCGTCCGACCATCCCCCAATTGCCGCACAGGAAGACGTGACAGCTCGACGGGTCGAGCCGAATCGCAGCGGCCTCTTCGAGCGCGCCGCTCTCGAGCATCGCCTGCAGTCTCTGGCCCGGTGCGCTGGCGTCGCGCGTCGCCACACACGCGTATCTGTAGTTGTCGAAAAGGCGCGCGAGTCGGGCGTGCACATCGGCGTAGGCGAGGTCCCGCTTCTGTCGCACGGTCACGACCGAGGTGATGCGACCGCGGTGGCCGCGACGCAACAGCTCCGCAATCATGCGATTGTGTGGCGCCTCTCCCGTCCCCGTTGCCAGAAAAAGCACATCCTGCTGCGGCTCCACACCGCGCAGCGTGTAGCTGCCGCGCGGCTCGTCGTCCACCCAGAGCCGCGCTCCCGGTTCGGTGGCGAACAGTCGCGCCGAGAGCGCAGCGCCGCTGGTGCCGACGGCTTGTGCGCAGTCGAAGCTCTGATAGAACTCGTACCACGGTTCCTCGGCCGGCTCGAGCAGGCGATCCTCGTCCGCGGCGAGAATGGCGCCGCTCAACGAGAAGGGGTTCTTCTTCAGCGTCTGCGCATCGGTGGCCGTCAGGTCGTCGGGCGGACAGCCGACACAACGCGGTTCCCACAGGCCGATCCCCATCAACAACCATTGCCCGGCTTCATGCGCCGGCTTCGCTGCGTCCGGACGCACGCGCAGAACGAAGAGTCCGTCGTGTACGCGCCGGATCTGCTCCACCGTGGCGTTGTAGTGTTCTCGTCGCAGTGCTTCGATCTCCAGCGTCATCACTCCTGTGATCAGTAGCCGATGGCGACCCCATCCTTGCGCGACTCGGTCCCCCCCAGGAGGACACCGCGCTCGTGGTCGATCCAGATCCCTTGATAGCCGCCGTAGCCACCCAGTCGGTGTGTGATCCTGTGACCGCGTCGCGCCAGTTCGCGCACCACTTCGGCAGCGATTCCCGATTCCAGGTGCAGCGTGCCGCCGTCCTGCATGACCTCGCCCGTCGGTTGGCTCGAGCCGGAGTGCCGGAAACGCGCCGCGTCCCCCGCCTCCTGCACGTTCATGCCGAAGTCGATGAGATTGCAGAGCACCTGAACGTGACCCTGCGGCTGCATCGCCCCTCCCATGACACCGAAGCTGAACACCGGCCTGCCGTCGCGCGTCACGAACGCCGGAATGATCGTGTGGAAGGGGCGTTTGCGCGGCGCGTACGCGTTCGCGTGCGCGGCATCCAGGTTGAACAGACTGCCGCGATTCTGCAGGCAGAAGCCACGCCCCTTCGGGACGACACCGGAGCCGAATCCAGCGTAGTTGCTCTGGATCAGGGAGATGGCGTTGCGCTCGGCATCGACGACCGTGAGATAGGTGGTGTCGCCGGCGCGAAGCTGCAGATCACCGGCGGCGATCCTCGACGCGGCGCGATCCGGATCGAAGAGCTTGCGACGCTCCTCCGAGTACTCTTTCGAGATCAGGCGCTCCAGCGGAATGTCGACGAAATCCGGATCGGCGTAGGAGCGCGCGCGGTCTTCGTACGCGATTTTCTTCATTTCGATCAGAAGATGCAGATAGTCGGCGGAGTTGTGACCCATCGAGGCCAGGTCGTACGGCTCGATCAGGTTGAGGATCTGCAGCGCCGCGACCCCTTGTGTATTCGGCGGCAGCTCCCACACCTCGTGGCCGCGGTAGCGGGTCGACACCGGCTCGACCCACGTCGAAGTATGCGTCGCCAGGTCCTCCAGAGAGAGGGCGCCCCCGTATTTCTGCACGGCGGCGACGATGCTCTCGGCGATCTCGCCGCGGTAGAAGGCGTCGCGCCCACCCTGAGCGATCTTCTCGTACGTGGCAGCGAGATCGGGATTGCGAAAGATCTCGCCCACGCCGGGTACACTCCCACCTGGGGCGAAGGTCTCCCGCCATTCGGGATACTCCTCGTAGCGCGCCACTGCGCGCGCCCAGTAGTAGGCGATCACCGGGGGCAACGGATGACCGACTTGGGCGTAGCGAATGGCGGGCGCCAGAAGCTGCGCCATCGGCAGGCTGCCGAAGCGTTCGTGCAGCGTGAACCAGCCGTCCACGGCTCCTGGAACCGTGACGGCCAGGGCACCGTACTCTGGCATGGTGGTGTGGCCACGTTGGCGCAGCTCGGCGAGCGTCCACGCGGCGGGGGCGCGGCCGCTGGCATTGAGCCCGTACAGGCGGGCCTCCCCCGCGTCCCAGACGATGGCGAAGAGATCGCCACCGATCCCACAGCCGGTGGGCTCCATGAGTCCGAGCGCGGCGTTGACGGCGATGGCAGCGTCGATCGCGTTGCCACCCGCCTTCAGGATGTCGATTCCGATCTGGCTGGCAAGAGGGTGCGCGCTCGCCACCATGCCGTGGGGCGCAATCACCGGTGAGCGCATGGCAAACTCCCTGCCGGTGAGACGATCCGCGGCGTGACCGGCGCAAGCCAGCGTGGCCAGGCAGAGCGCGGTCACGACTGCCGGATTCACGATCCGCATGCGGTCACCTCCGTTTCCCGTTGGGTCGACGGATCGTAGCACATGCCGATCGGCGTGTGGGGCGCGGTTGCGCCTCACCACAGCTGACGTCTGGCGGCGGCGGGACAAACGATCAAGCGATTCCGACACAGTCGATGCTACTGTGTGGGAAGCGAATGGAGCGTCCATGGTCATCCCGCTGCGGGACATCCAGCCGCGTCACATCTTTCCGTACGTCACGGTCAGCGTGATCGTGTTGAACGTGCTGTTCTTCCTCTACGAGCTCTCGCTGGGCGACCGCGAGCTCGGCCGCTTTCTGCAAGGGTACGCTTTCATCCCCGCCCGATTCTTCGAGCCTGGACAGTGGTTCCAGGACGGGCGCGCCATCCTGCTGTCGATGTTTCTGCACGGCGGTTGGGCGCACCTTCTGGGCAACATGCTCTATCTTTGGATCTTCGGTGACAACGTTGAGGAGAGGCTCGGCCACAGCGGCTACATCCTCTTCTACCTCTTCTGCGGGCTTTTCGCCACCATGGCGCACGCGTTCACCGACACCGAGTCGATCGTGCCGACGATCGGCGCCAGCGGTGCCATCTCCGGGGTGCTGGGTGCGTACCTGGTGATGTTTCCGCGCGCCCGCGTTCTGACCTTGATTCCGATCGGGTACTTCATCCGCATTGCGGAGCTTCCGGCACTGGCCGTGCTGGGCCTCTGGTTTGTGCTGCAGCTCTTCAGTGGTACCCTCAGTCTGGGATCTCAGCAGGGCGGCGGCGTGGCGTGGTGGGCGCACATTGGTGGTTTCGTGGCGGGCATGGCGGTCGCTTGGTTCTTCCGAGGCCGGCCGCGCCAGCCGCGCCGCACCTGGGAGGCGTGAATGTTACGACGGCGTGACGCCATTCCTGCGCTTCTGTTTGCAGCGTTCCTGGCGTCGGTCGATCGCGCGGAGGCGCAGATCGTCATCCCGAATCACATGCACGACGCCCTCTCCTTCGAGATGCACAGCGTCCGCGACGAGGTCACCGTCTACGTCGGCGATGCGCCGGAGCTCCTGCGTTTGGAGGCACGTCCGCTGGGCGTGCCGCCGCGCGTCGACTTCCACGCGGGGCGCAAGGCCACGCTGCGCGTTCGCGATCTCACGCTCTTCGACGAGATTCCGGAGCCCGACCCGGTTTACCTCGACGGCGACGAGTACTTCGACGACCCCAACGCGCCGGTTCCCGAGGCGCAGAGGTGGGAGGTGCGACTCTCACCCTCCGGCCCCACGCGTTTCCTGTTGTACACCGAAGAGGGCAAGGGGACGTTCGACCTCACCGACCTGCCGGTCGAGGAGATGCACATCGTGGGGGACAGCGCGGAAGTGCGAGTCGACTTCTCGCGCCCCAACCTGGTCGACCTCAGGCGCTGTCAGATCACGGTGACGGGTGGTTCGCTGGAGTTCCGCGACCTGCTCCACGCCAAGCCGAAGAGCATCACGGTGCAGTGCATCCGCTCCGAGTGCGACATCCAGGTGACCGGCAAACGCTTCACGGGTGAGGTGGAGCTTTACGTCGAGGGGGCCGCCAAGAAGGTGGAGATGACTCTGTCGCGCAAGGTCGGCGTGCGCGTGGAGGGACCCGCGACACTGGTCGCGCGCTTCGACGCCAAGCACATGCGCCGCCAGGGGAAGTCTCTGACCAGCGAGGGCTACTCGGAGAACCCGTGCAAGGTGCTCGTGCACGTGAGCGAGAGCATCCGGAAGCTGGATGTCCGGTGGGACTGACGCGTGGCCACACGTTGTGTCGGCCACCATCATCTAGCGTGAAGCCGCCGCACGCTCGTAGTGCGCGGTCACGATCTCACGCAACGTCGCTAAGCTCACGGCACCGTTGCGCAGCACGACGTCGTGGAACTCGCGGATGTCGAAACGAGCACCCGCCTTCTCGCGCGCCTCGTCGCGCAGCGCCAGGATCTCTAGCTGCCCCAGCTTGTACGCCAGAGCTTGCCCCGGCCAGGTGATGTAGCGATCCACTTCGTTGACGATGTTGTTCTCCGCGAGCGCCGAGTTCGTTAGCATGAAATCGACCGCCTGCTGCCGGCTCCAGCCGAGCGCGTGCATCCCCGTGTCCACCACCAGACGGCAGGCGCGCCACGCTTCGTAGCTCAGCTTGCCGATCCGATCCAGGTCGGCCGAGTAGAGCCCCATCTCGTCGGAGAGCTGCTCCGTGTAGAGCGCCCACCCTTCGACGAACGCCGTGGTGCCGGTGTGCTTGCGGAACTCCGGAACGTGGCGCAGCTCCTGTGCGATGGCAATCTGCAGATGGTGACCGGGGATCGCCTCGTGGAAGGCCAGCGCCTCCGCTTCGTACCGTGGTCGTGTTTCGGGGGCGTAGGTGTTGATGTAGTAGCGCCCGGGGCGTGAGCCGTCGAGCGCCGGCTGACGGTAGTACGCGATCGTCGAGTGCTTCTCCTCGTGCGGCTCCATGCGCACCACCACGCACGCTGCCTGCGGCAGGATGCCGAAGAAGGCCGGCATCGCCTCCCGGGCGCGGCCCAGCGCTTCACGCGCCTTCGCCTCCACCTCGTCGCGCGTCCCGAAGTAGAGCTTCGCATCGCTGCGCAAGCGGCTGAGGATCTCCTTGAGATCGTGCGTCCCCAGCACCACGGTGCCCAGCTCGCGCATCTCTTCCATGATGCGCCGCGTCTCCCGCTGCCCGATGTCGTGGATCTCCTGCGGCGACAACTCGAGAGAGGTGTGCCGGCGAATCATGGCGGCGTAACACGCCTCCCCCTCCGGGATGGAACCCACGCCCACCTGCTCCTGCGAGCGTGCGCGTGGCATCACCTCGTCGCGCAGGAAGAGGTGATAACGCTCGTACGCCGGCTTCACGACCTCGACCACCGCGGCACGCAGGTCGCGCGCGAAAGCCTCGCGCTCGCTTGCGGACCAGTCGCTGCGTTCCTGCGCCAGCGGCGCCAGGAGCGACCACTCGCCGACATCCTGCGCCAGCGTCTCCTGCAGCTGCTCGAGCACCCTCTCCGTCTGGTCGCGTGTGGCGACGCGCCCGCGCGCGAGCCCGCTGCCGAGATTGGCGATGTGGGTGTCGAGGTAGGGTCCCATGGCGCGCCAGCGTTTCACCATGGCACGCGCCTGCTCCGGGGTGGTGACGTTCTGCATCGACGGAATGTTGAGGAACCGGATCTGCGGTCCCCCGAGCGGATCCACGACCCAGTCGGCAAAGCCACACTCGAGAACGGCCAGGTCGGCGTCGATCACTTCGAGAAGCATCGAGCGCGTCACGCGCTCCTCCTCGGCGAGCGAGGTCGCCGAGAGCGCTTCGACCTCGCCGCGAATGCGCTCGAGCCGTTGCATCTCGCGTGCGCGTCCCGCCTGCGAGTTGTCGGGCAGGCGGTCGTCGTAGCGCCGGTCCCCGAGCGCCGTCGCTTCCACCGGGTGGGCGCGCAAGTTTTCCTGCCAGTACTCCTCGGCCAGTCGAGCCAGTTCCTGAGACGGCGACTGCGCCGCAACCTCCCCGACGATCGCGGTGATCCAGAAGACGAGGAACGAGACGAGGAGCGCGCGCATGCCCGACCTCCGAGGGCTTCGGGGTGAGTGATCGATTCAGATGTGTGGCTGCAACGCGCCGGCGCGAGCTTGAACGCGAGCTCAGCGCGTTTCGCTGGGGTTCGCGACATCCGGGCCGCGATCCCAGCCCTTGAGGTAATCCGCCATGCTGCCGCCGGGCTTCTGCTTCCAGCGTTCGTCCGACTTCGGGCTCACTGGCGAATGCTTCTCGAGCCAGAGCTGAACCGCATCGCGCGTCAGCTGCTGCGTGTACTCCTGATCCTCGGGGGGCACCTGCGCCAGGAACTCGAGACCGCTGTTGCCCTCCATCAGATAGTTGCTGGTGACGACGCGATAGACGCGGTCGGGCTGAACCGGCTCGCCCCCGATGCGCATCTCGAGCACACGGCTTCCGTGCGCCGCATCGGGATCGACCACGATGTCGATGCCGCTCATGGAGATGCCGCTACTGCGGCGGCCGCTCTTGCGTTCCACGATCCGACGCAGGAGCCGCCCGTCCATCTGCACGACGACGAGCGTGTTGCCGAACGGCATGACCGTGTGGACGTCGCCGAGCGTGATGTCGCCCGGCGACAGGTCGGAGCGGATACCGCCGTTGTTCGTGAAGGAGACGTCGGCGTCGACCGCATCGCGCATGGCATCGGTGATCAGATTCGACATCGGACTGTTCGTCCCGCGCGTCAGCGCGACGCGCGTCGTGCCAACGACCTGGTCGAGGCCACGCCGCGCTTCATCCACGTACGGCTGCAGCGACGCGGCCATCTCGTCGTCGGGCCACCACTCATCCTCGAACAGCGTCACGAGGACCCCGTCGCGGCGCGGTGAATCGTACCCCATCAGAATCTTCGTCTCGCGATCGAACTTCAGGATGATGTGCCCGATCGAGGAGCCGCGCGCGTACGATTCCACGACCATGGCGTGCGTGACCGGATCGATCCACGGCTCGCGGTAGCCGACGTGCGTGTGCCCCCCCACGAGGAGCTGCACCCGCTCGAGCACGTGTGCCAGATCCATGGCGTTGCGGATGTCGTCGCGAATGTCGATCCCCTGAGCGTCGCGCTCGACAATGTCGTTCCACACCGCCTCCTTCACGGTCGGATGCGGCAATCCCTCGTGGACCACGAGGAAGACCGCGTCGACCTTTTCTACTTCGTAGAGGTGATCGCGTATCTTCTCCACCGCGGGAAGCAGCGGACCGAAATCCAGGCCCTTGATGTTCTCCTGGAAGGCCATGTGCTTGGTGCCGGGCGTGTTCGCACCGATGATGCCGATACGCAGGCCGGCGCGCTCGATGATCCGGTACGGCTCGACCCAGTCGACGAGGTCTTCGGTGCCCTCGTGGTAGATGTTGCAGGCGACGAAGGGGCGGTTCAGCGCACCCGACATGCGGATGGCGACCTCCTTCCCCTTGTCGAACTCGTGGTTGCCCGGAATCACGACGTCGTAGTCGAGCGTGTTGTAGAACGCCTCCATGACGCGTCCTTCCGTGATCGTCCCCACCGGGTCTCCCTGCCACGTGTCCCCCGCGTCCACCAGCACGACCGCAGCGTTGGGATCGCGCTCCGCCGCGGCACGAACGGCGCCGATGTAGTTGGCGGCCGAGGCCCCTGCACCGATCGGCGGCGGGAAGTTCGGGTTGAGGAAGGTCCCCTCCTGGCGCGGCACGTGGCCGTGCACGTCGTTGGTCCAGATGAGGTGGATGCGGATCACGTCTTCCGCGACGCCCACGCTCGCAGAGAGCGCCAGCGCCACCAGCGCCACCAGCACCCGTCGTCCTGATTCAAACGGCGAACTCTTCATGCCGAACACCTCTCAAGGCACCGTATGCGCCAGCTGCAACCCGAGTGCGTGCACGTGCGGATCGTTCACGATGCACGCGGCCATCGCTGCGGGCTTCGATGGCACCGTCTGACGCGCCTGCTCGATCCGGACCTCGTAGTTCACCCCGTCCGTGGCGAAGGTCACATTATACTGCCGGCCGTCGCCGCGCGGGCGCCCCAGCGCTTCCGCCTCGTCGATGACGTAGACGTGCGCACCGACGGCGCGGAAACGCCCGGTCGATTCGGCCAGAGCATCCTCGAGGGATCCGTTCCACACCAGGTCGGTGTTGGGAATGAAGGCGACGCGCGGCTGCAACGTGTTGACCCAGTTGCCGCTGCTGGCATCCGAGAGTCCGTGGTGGTGCGCCTTGTAGTACTCCACCTCGAGCTCGTTGGGCGCGAAGGCTTGCAGCATTCTGAACTCGGCGAAGTCCTCGGCGTCGCCGCCGA
>CP070763.1:3525478-3649082 GCA_020349025.1 Candidatus Latescibacterota bacterium
AGTCGAGGTGTCCCGCGGTTCCGGCGTAGATGCTCAGCACCTGATCCACGACGTGCATCGGCTTGTACTGCGGCTGCTTCAGGAGCTCCACCATGCGCGCGCCGCGATCGAGCTTCGCCTGCGTCGCCGGGTCGAGCTCGGTGCCGAGCTGCGCGAACGCCTCGAGCTCGCGGAAAGCGGCCAGATCGAGGCGCAGCGATCCAGCCACCTGACGCATCCCCTTCACCTGCGCTTTACCGCCGACACGCGACACGGAGATGCCGACATCGACCGCGGGACGCACGCCGGCGAAGAAGAGATCGGGAATCAGGTAGATCTGTCCATCCGTGATCGAGATGACGTTGGTCGGGATGTAGGCGGAAACCTCCCCCTCCTGCGTCTCGATGATCGGCAACGCCGTCAGGGAGCCGGCGCCGAGATCGTCGGAGAGCTTCACCGCGCGCTCGAGCAGGCGACTGTGCAGATAGAAGACGTCCCCAGGGTAGGCCTCGCGTCCCGGCGGCCGGCGTAGCAGCAGCGCCAGCTGCCGGTAGGCGTGCGCCTGTTTGGTGAGATCGTCGTAGATCACCAACGTGTCACGATGATGGTTGTACATGAACTCTTCGGCCATCGTGCAGCCGGAGTAGGGCGCGATGAACTGCAGAGGTGCCGGGTCGGAAGCAGAGGCGGAGACCACGATCGTGTAGTCCATCGCCCCGTGCCGTTGCAGCGTGTCGACGACCGCGGCCACCGTCGACTCCTTCTGCCCGATGGCGACGTACACGCAGACGACGTTCTCGCTCTTCTGATTGATGATCGTATCGATGGCGATCGCGGTCTTGCCGGTCTTGCGATCCCCGATGATCAGCTCGCGCTGTCCGCGCCCAATCGGGGTCATGGCGTCGATCGCCTTGATGCCGGTCTGCAGAGGCGTGTTCACCGGCTGGCGGTCGGCGATTCCGGGTGCGATCAGCTCGACGCCACGCGTGCGGTCGGCGCGCAGGGGGCCCTTCCCGTCCATCGGTTGACCGAGGGGGTTGACGACGCGACCGATGAGCCCCTCTCCCACCGGAACCTCGAGGATGCGGCCGGTGCTGCGGACCGTCATCCCCTCCTTGATCTGCAGGTAGTCGCCGAAGATTGCGGCCCCGATCGAGTCCTCCTCCAGGTTCAGCACCTGGCCGTAGATTCCGCCCTCGAACTCCAGCATCTCGCTCGCCATGGCGTTGGATAGACCGTAGATGCGGGCGATGCCGTCGCCGACCTCGAGCACGCGCCCGACCTCGGCGACATCGAGCTCCGTGCGGTATTCCTCGATCTGCTTGCGAATGACGGAGGTGATCTCCTCCGCTCTAATCTTCATAACCGCTGCTCCTCATCAATTCGTTGCGAAAGCGCTGCAACTGCGCACGCACCGAGCCATCGTAGATGGTGTCACCGACGCTCAACACCAACCCTCCCAGGAGCTCGGGGCGCTCCGTAGCCTCCAGGATGCACTCGCTCTGCAGGCGCTCGTCCAACAGCCCCACCAGGCGTTGGCGCTGGTCGGGCGACATCGGCGTTGCCGTGGATGCGAAGACTCTCTGACGGTTTGCCGCTTCATCCGCGAGCATGCGATACGCCTCGGCAATCGAGCGCAAAGCCCCGATTCGCTCCTTGTCGACCAGGAGGCAGATGAAATCGAGGACGACGTCGTCCACGGCACCCCGCAGCGAGCGCTCGAGCACGCGCGTCTTGACCTCGGCCTCGAGCGCCGGAGTCTCGAGAAAGACCCGGATGTCGTCGTGCTGTTCGACCCAGTCTGCCAGCTCCAGAAGGACGCTCCCGATCTCGTCCATCGAGTTGCGCTCGCGGGCAATTTCGAGCAGCGCCTCGGCCCAGGCGCGTGCGACCGGATGCACGTGCATATCTCTCCTCCGAACCAGACGGAGCGACTCAGTCGCTGCTCGTCGGGCGCACGGATCGCAGCTCGTCGAGCACCTCGTCGACGAGTTTTCTGTGGTCTTCGCCGTTCAGACTACGACGCAGGATGCGCTCCGCCAGCAAGGTCGAAAGGCGCGCGGACTCCTCCCAGAGCTCCTTCTTCGCCTGGTCGGCAGCGAGCTCCACCTCTTTTCGAGCGCGCTCCTTCGACTCCTCCGCGTCGGCCCGAGCCTCCTGCTTGATCTGCTCGCCGAGCCGCTGCGCGTCTGCTCTCCCCTCTTCGATGATCTGGTGCGCTTCCGCCTTGGCGGCGTCGAGCTGCTGCCGATGTCGCGCCAGTAGCTCCTCCCCCTCGTTGCGAGCGCGTTCGGCCTGTTCCACCGCTTCCTGGATGCGTTGCTCGCGCGCCTCGAGGGCAGCGATCAGAGGCTTCCACGCCACGAAGCGCAGAACCACGAGCAGGAGCGTGAAGGTGACGACGGTCCAGATCATGAGCCCCGGATTGACATCCATGATCCCGCCACCATGCTCCTCCTGCGCATGCTCCGTCGCGGTCTCCTCGGCGCGGCCGGTCTCGGCACCGTGCTGTGCCCAGACCGGTGTTGCCAGCAGCAGGAAGGCGCAGAACGCCGCCATCAGCCGCGCTGAACGCGATTGCTTGCGTTGGCTACGAATCGTGCAACCTCCGGAATGGGGACGCGGGCTGCCAATCAACCCTTGAGCTGGATCATGAAGCAGATGGCACATGCAAACAGCGCCACACCCTCGATCAGTGCCGCGGTGAGGATCATGTTGCCGCGAATCTCGCCGGCCGCTTCGGGCTGACGCGCGATGCTCTCCACCGAGCTTGCAGCAATGCGTGAGATCCCGAGTCCTGCACCGATCACGGCGATCCCAGCGCCGATGCCCGCCGACAGCATTCCCAGACCATCCATCGTGACTCCTCCTTCGAATCATCCGTCAAGCTCAATGCTCCGGATGCAGCGCCAACCCCATGAACACGGCAGTCAAGTACGTGAACACGTATGCCTGCACCAGTGCCACGAACATCTCGAGCAGCGAGATCGCAACACCGCCAAACAGCGAGATCCCAACCACACCCCAGTTCTTGAACAGGAAGATGAATCCCATGATGACGAGCAAAACGATGTGGCCGGCGTTCATGTTCGCCCACAAGCGCACGGCCAACGCGAACGGTTTCGCCAGCAGCCCGATGATCTCCACGACCAGCATGAGGGGCCAAAGCCACAATGGTACGGGCGGCACAATCGCCTTCAGATAGTGCAACCCGCCGTTTTGTCGCACGCCCGCGAAGTGCGTGACCACCGCGCTGATGATGGCCAGCGTCGCCGTCACCGAGATGTTGCCCGTCGCGGTGGCACCGTTGGGAACGAGTCCCAACAGATTGCACGTCAAGATGAAGCAGAAAAGCGTCAGGAGGAACGGCAGGTAGGGCAATCCCGCCTCCCCCATGTTGGGAACCAGCACGGCGTTGCGGACGAACAGGATCAACGGCTCGAAGAAGTTGCGCAGGCCGCGGGGCACGACCCCCTTCTGGCGCGCGGCGAGGCCGAGAACGATGATCAGAATGAGAGATGCGACCCACATCATGACGACGTGCTTGGTGACACCAAAGCGCGCGAGCATCGGCAGCGCCAACCCGAAGAGCTCGGCGGGCCCGTCGATCAGGTGGTGGAGGATGTCGATCTGATCCGGATCGTGCGGCACCTCACCCCTCCCGTAGGCGAGACCCGCGCATCTCGGCGGCCAGCTCCCAGGCCTCGACGACGACGAGAACCATGTAGAAACTCACCATCCAGATGACGAGTTGGTTGAGATTCACGACGAGGGTGCTGGCGATCAGCGCCAACAGGCCGAACAGCATAGCGACACGGACGACGAAGCCGCCCACCACGATCACCATCTGGATCTGCTTGGCGTTGCGAAACGCGAAAGCCAGGACCAGGTAGCTCAGCACGATCGTCATCAGGCTCAAGCCGGCTCCGAGGAGCATGCTTTGCAGACTCTCCCGGCCACCGAGCCGGTACGTGGGGTACGCGGCCAGGGCGCTGAGCCCCATCGTGATCCAGGTGAGTCGAACGGGTAGCCTTGCCCTACTTGCGTGGGATTTCACGGTACATCACATAGAAGCCGATTGCGGCGCCGGCGAAGATTGCCGCCAGCGTCACGAGGTTACCGGCCCCCAAGCGGCGGTCAAGCCACGCTCCTCCCAGGGCAAAAGCGATGAGTATGATGACGAACTGTATGCCGAGGTGGGAGTAGCGAAGGAAGTCGCGAGGATCCGGAGCGATGGAGCACCCCCCAGCATCCGCTCTTCTGTTCGCCACGTCGACCCGACCCACGCCCCGCGTCGATAAGCGCAAGTCGCTCAGACGCTTACGTGGCTTTCCCCGACCAAAACCACGTTAGGCTAGCCGCGGCCTGTGGAAAAATCAAGGGGAATCTTGGAATCGGCGGTTCGCGCAACGCACGCGCCGCTTCAGCTGTTGCGCCGGCGCCGACTTTCATCGAGGAGAGTGTTCCAGTCCTCCTGAGAGAGGCTCTCCTTCCCCTCTCGCTGCATCTTGTCGAGGATGTCGTCGAGCTTTCGGCGCACCTCTTCACGCCGACGCGCTTCCACGTCGTGCTGCCGCTCCTCCCAGCGACGCCGCAGGCGGCTGCTGAAGGGCACACCACGCAGCATGACGTAGCCGGCGGCCATCCCACCCAGATGCGCCATGTAGGCAATGCCGTCCTGCGACGCCCCGGCTGCCGACATGAGGTTCACGAGGGCGAGGAAGATGACGATGATCTTGGCGGGGACCGGGAAGATGAAGAGGACGTAGATCGGCGCGTTCGGGTAGAAGATCCCGAACGCGGTCAACACCCCGAGGACCGCACCCGACGCGCCCACGGTGGGAGCGCGGAACGGCGGCAGGAGCTGTAGCACTGCACCCGCGATCCCGCAGATCAGGTAGTAGCGCAGAAAACGCTGAGGCCCCAGGCGTCGCTCCACCGGCCCGCCGAACATCCACAGCACCAGCATGTTGAAGCCAATGTGCCAGAGACCTGGGCCGTGCAGGAACATGTAGGTCACGAGCTGCCAGGGCCGCCAAGGCAAGACGTTGTCCGGGTTGAGAGCGAAGAGGTCCTCGAGGAGAGTGCTCCCGGCCGTGCGAAAAACGTACTGCAAGACCCACACGGCGCCGTTGGCGATCAACAACTTGAGAACGACAGGTGTGACTTCGAGGCGGAAGCCGAACGACCCTTCTCCGAAACGTCCGCCGTGCACGATCCCTCCCCGCAGGCGCTGGCGCACTGCAACACGTGAAAAGACCGACATCGCCAATGCCGGTCCTTCCATCATAGCATGTCGTGGATCCCGCTAGCCGGTGACCTCGATGGGACGGATGGGTCGTGTGACGTCTTCGGTTCCCTCTTCGCGGGCACGGACCGCATCGTGATACGCCGTCATGACATGACTCTCGAGCCAAGCGCGGGTCTCGCGGTTGATTGGAAACGCGACATCCACGTAGACGTTCTCGGGGGTCTTGCGCGAAGGCATGGCGAGGAACGTCCCTTTGGCGCCCTCGATGATCTTCATGCCGCGGACTGCGAACGCGTTGTCGAACGTGACGGAGACGAATGCTTTCAGCTTGTCGTCGTCACGCAGAAGGATCCGGATGTCCGTGATCTTCATTGGCCCACCTCCTGGTGCCCCAGCTGCGCTATCGAAGGCGACGACACGGGACCGTGGAACCAATGGCTCTCGTGACCCTGCGGCCGTCGCGGCGGATCGCTGCGAGGTACCACCTTCCTCCCACCAATCTAGGCCGATCGTAGGAGAAAGGCAAAGAACACTCAAGTTCGAGTACTGGAATCCGGCAACTCTTCGGCGCGCTCGGCCATCTCCGTATTTTCCACGATACGCAGCTCTAAAGTGACGAGACGCAACGTGTTAGCGCGTGTCCGCGAGGGACGACTCTGGCCGAGCGAGAACAGCGTGAAGAGCAATCAGGAGATCGTGGTACGGCGTGCGGAAGTCACGTCTGGAGAGAATGCATGCGTCTTCGACATCGTGCGCATTGAGCTCGGCGGCCTCCGACCTGGAGCGAAGTGCGTGCACCAACTCGACGATGCGGTCCACGTCGGTCGCGCTGCTCTGCATATCGACCGACTCCGGCACGGCTGGTGCCGCGAACCGCGGGCGTGGCGGATGCGTCCAGCGAATCTCACGATCGCGTGTGGCGAGACCGAAACGCGCTGCAAAGTCGTGCACGCACCTTCGCATGTCGGCGTACGCCGCCGTCGCAGGCGACAACGCCACGGCCTCATCGAGACAGCGCAGTGCGGCGTGGAAGCGTCCGCGGCAACAAAGGTCGTAGGCGCACTCCGCCAGACCACGCGGGGTGAGGAAATCCCACTCGACCGAGAGCGCCAGCCAGGCGGCGGCGTCGGCCGATGGACCGACGAAGTAGTGCCCCGGAGCAAGCAGCTGGGCGAAGCGCCAACCGTCGACGCCCGCCGTGAAGCGCGTGTGGATCCTCTCGCGGCACCAGAGCTCCAGCTTCGCCCCCGGTGGAGCCCCCTCCTCGAGCCGCACGTCGAGCCGAAAACCGTCCAGGCCCACGATCTCGATCTTGCCGCGCAGCTCCCAGCTCGCGCCTCGGACCCGGAAATGCAGCTGCCGCGCAGCGGTGACGGCCCGCCGGCTGCTCGCGAGGTCGTTGAGATCGAGTCGCTGCACGAGGGTAGGCGCAACACCCAGGTCGAGCAGATCCGCACCGCTCACGATGTGAATCCCGAGGGCTGCGACGCGCAGGTCGAGATCGGGCGCACGCGTGGCCAGGAGCCGCATACTTCGAGCTTCCGCTTCGGCGAACACGTGACGCCTGCAATCGTCGCACGCTCGCAGATGCTCCTGCACCCGGATCATCTGGCGCTCGCTCAGACCGCGCTTGCGGAAGTGCTGCAACTGAATCGATGTCGGGCACGCGTTGCGCGGCCCCGGTTCGGCGCTGCCGAACTCCTCGAAGAGAGACTCGCTGTGGCGCTTGACGCGGCCCAGCCGGTCGCGACAGCGCGCGCAGCGTTCGACGTGCTGCTCGAGCTGCACGATCTCTTCGAGCTCGGCGAGATTCTGCACGTAGCGCGAGATGTGCGCGATATCCAGGCAGGTGCCTCGCATCGCCTCGCTCCTGGTGCGACGTTTTGGAGGCGGGAAGCATGCCACGCGCAGCCGCGAGCGTCAACGCCGTTGCGCTTGTTCACGAGTCCGCGATCGGCTCCACGGTGCGCACGCTCCACAATCCATCCCCCCGCTCGCGCACCTCGAGCGCCGTCGGGTCCGGGATCGGGAGGTGCGACTCCAACTCGAACCGGTACAGGTGCGCGCCCGCCGCAAGCGGGACCTCCACCTCCCACGAGCCGCCGCGCAGCCGCATCGGATAGCCGCGCTGCGCCCCGCCGTCGACGTGCAGCAGCTGGACGCTGGTGAAGCCCACGTCCTTGAGACGAAACAGCGTCGTCCGATCCCCCGGACGTGGCTTGCGTGTCGTCGTGAACGCGGGCGGGTCGATCCGCGGTTGCAGGCAGGTCTCGATCATCAGCTCCAGCTGGCGGTTGCTTCCCCACTGCCCCAACCGGGGCCGGAGCTGCTCCGCCGCCTGGCGCGCCGCCTCAACCTGGCCGCTCCACAGCAGCGCCTGCAGGTAGCGCAGTCGCGGCCGCGTCACGAGCCACGCCTCGCCCGCGTCGTCGGCGTCGACGAGATCCCGCAGGTGTGATGCCGCGCGCTCGGGGTGACCCAGCCGGAGCTGCAGCAGACCGAGGGCGTATCGCGCGCGCCGCTCCACTTCGCGGTCCCGGGGCCCGCCCTTCTCCATCGCCGTCTCGAGTCGCGACGCCGCAAACCCGAGTTCCTCCCCCCACGCCAAGGTTGCTTCGGCCTCACGGACGATTTGCAGGAGCGAATCGTCGGAGCGCTCCAGCTCGCGCTTGGCGAAGGAGTGCGAGTCGGCGACCTCGGGCGCCGCGCAAGCAAGACGGAAAGAGCGTTGCGCTTCGTTCTCGCGTCCGAGCTGCGCATAGGAAACACCCAGGTAGTATGCGTGCCACCCCGCGAGCCACGACACGGACTGCAGTTGCGCCTCGGTGAAGCCTTCGAGCATCGCGATCGATTCCGCCGCGCGGCCGCTCGTCGCCAGCGTGCGCGCCACGAAGAAACGCGCCGCCGTGGCCTCCGGAGTTTCCTCGTCGCGCTGCACGCGGCGCAGTAATCCCACCGCAGCGTCGGGGCGTTCGAGCGCCAGCTGGACCGAGGCGAGCGCGACGGCGAAGCGCAGACTCTGTGGATGGGACGCGTGCATGCGAAGCGCCAGAGGCAGCGCCTCCAGCGGATCGTCCTCGACGTTGGCGAGTATTTCGACGAGGAAGAAGGCCGCCTCCGCACGCTGCACTCCTGGCTGTGACGCGGCACGCCACAGCTCCTGCAGGCCACGCGGGCGATCCGCCTGGACGCGGAGGAAGCGCGCCAGAAAGCGCAGGAATCCCGGCGCACGCGCGGCGTAGTAGTGGTAGACACCGAGCGACGCCAACGGTTCTGGGAGGTCCGGATCGAGCGCCAGTGCGCGCTCCAGCAGCGGTGTGCCACGGCGGTGGCTTCTCAGGGCAGCCCAACCTTCGCCACGAATCCCATGCAGTCGCCCCATCGTACAGTGCGCTTCCCCCAACGCGTACAACGCGCGCACGTCCGATCGATCGCGCTCGAGAGCGGCTTCCGCGCGCTCGCGCACGCGCTCGAGGTCGGCGACGAGCTCCGACTCGAAGTCGCCCTGCCCCTCCAAAACCGCCCACCACCAGACTTTCATGCGCAGGAGCGGCGCCAGGGGGTCCTCGGGGTGCTCGGAGTCGTAGCGCTCGAGGAGCGTCCGCGCCCTCTCGGAGTGCCCCGCATCGAGCGCCTCCAGACCGGCCAGCGCCAGCCGAGCCTGCGGATCCATCGGATCGAGAAGCGGCGCTGCCGACATGCGCGCCGGCACGCAGAGCAGCAGAAGGACGAGATGAAGCAAGCGGCGAGAGTGCGGCATTCCAGCCCTCCAGAAACGGCGTTCGAATCCGGAAAGGGCCGGGCAGCAAGCCACATACCACGGCGTCACTCGCTGGCACGGGCAGACTCAGCGAGAGGAGTCGGGAAGGGCCCGGGGACGCGTGGCGGCCGCTCGGCGATCCACGCGTAATGCCAGCCAGCCGGGGACGTTTCGTTGATCCGGGTCGGCGACACCGTCGATCTGGCCTGCGATGAGGTATCGCGCAGGAAACGCCCTTGGGATCCAATGGTGGTCCGCGACGTCGTCGATCCTGGCGCAACAGCTTCAAGGCGGAGGGATTCACCTTGCCATCCAGGTTCAGTACGCGGCGATCCGAAGAAGGAGCCGATCGCGCCGCTGTTGAACACACCGACGCGCGCTTCGGGAGGAGTCTGCGTCTCGATCCAGCGCACGACGTTGAGAAGGATCGAGAGGAAGAAGATCGGATAGTCGTCGCGGTCGAGGAAGATGTAGCCGAAAACGACGAAACTGTGTGACAGCATGAGAAGAACGGCAGAAAGAGGAGGTCGAAATCGCGTGTCGCCGCTGGGCCGCGTAGCCGTAGCCGCGGCGGTGTTGCGTGCGTTTCCCAAGCGGTAGGAGCTGTGGTCGTAGAGAGGACCACGCGTTGCAAGCACGCGCATGCCGTCCGCCACGAAGAAGAGGGGAAGCACCAAACAGGCGAGCAGAAGAAGGAGCGCTTTGTTCGAACGTTGACACCTCGGGCAGGCTGTCGATATCGAGAACCGAAAGCGTGCACGCTGCGGCGGACTTGCCCAGCGCGAGGGTGGCAAACGGCAACGTACAGCGGCGGCGGGAGAGGAGCACGAGCGGCACCGCGCCGTCAGCCGACGGCGGCTGCGCCGCCCACCACCCCTCCACCTGGCCAGGAAACGACCACCCTCCGCGCCCGTCCCGGCTCCTCGCCGCCACCACCCGACCACGCGCAACTCCGCTCCAGGAGCGGACACGCGCTCCAATGCTGCGGAACTGCACGAACCGAGACGACGTGCGGGTGTCGCTCCCGGGCCCGCACCGGGACTGCAACCGAGCCGGGTGGAGAGCGGAGCAACGCACGATTCCTGGCAAAAACTCCTTGCAATGCGGGGAGCGCGCCCTAAACTTCGGGCTGCCTTTGGCGAAGGCCGCGACAGTATGGGCCTCGTGTCGGGAAAGGGGGTGTGGTGGTTTGACAAAGGCCGAACTGGTCGAAAAGGTGGTGCAGGACATCGCACATCGTGAGCTCTCCAAAGCTGCGGTGAACGAGGTCGTGGACTGCGTCTTCGACAACATTGCCAAAGCCGTACGAAAGGATAAGCGCTTCACGTACCCGGGCTTCGGGACCTTCAGCGTACGTACGCGGAAGGCGCGCGTGGGACGCAATCCTCAGACGGGCGAAGAGATCCGAATCAAGGCGAGCAAGACGGTGGGCTTCAAGCCGGCCCCGGTCTTGAAGGAGTCACTCTAAGAGCTCCCGAACCGCCTGACAAAAGCCGGCACGTGCGTGCCGGCTTTTTTCTGCCCACCCCAAGCAATCGGAATCCGCCCCTCCGGTGGACCTGGCACTGAAGCGCCAAGCCGTTACTATTGGAGTGGAGTGCCCGCGCGCCCACGGGGAGGAGCCATGCACACGCTCCAGGATCACCGGGTCCAGCCGCGTCGGCTCGCCCTCTCCCTGGCCCTGGCTCTCGTGGCGCACCTGCTCCTGATCCTGCTCCCGATGCCCGCTCTCAGGGGCTCTTGGGGGCTGCAGGGCGGCGCAGGAGGCGGTGCCTCGCGCGCCACCTCACGTTTCCTCGACGGAGCGCTGCGAGGGGCCGAGGTGGCGATCGAGCTCCCTGCGCCGATCGCGCCCGCCGAGCGGGTGCCGGTGCCGCCGCCGCAGACGACACCACAGGCGCCGAGGCTCGACCTGGCGGACGTCCCGGAGCCGGCTCTCGTGATTGCCGACTCGCTGAGGCTCGTGGACCCGGCGGCCGCGGCCGCTGCGGCCGGGGGGATCGCCAGCGCTGCAGCCATCGGCGACGGGAGCGAGAGCGAGGGCAGCGGCGATGCGACTGGCGCGCCGGGAGGGGGGCTGCTGGCTGCGCGCCCCGAGCTGGCGGTCAAACCGCGTGTGTACGTCCACCCACGCATCCCCGACGAGGTCGGCAAACGCAAGATCAACGACTACGTTCTCATCCAGGTTCTCGTGGGAACGAATGGACGCGTGCGCGACGTGCGCGTGCTGCGCTCGATCCGCGACTGCGAAGAATGCACGCAGGCCGCCGTGGAGGCGGCCCGGCGCTTGCAGTTCGATCCTCAATCGCTCGATGGACAGCTGATCGAGTGGTGGAACGAACCCGTAAGGTACGAGTTCACGGGTTCGAGGTGAAGGCCTCTACCTTTTCAGCGATAGAGCTCCTTGATCCGGCTCCAGCTCCGGCGACTCACCGAAGTGGAGCACTCGTTCTCCGCGCCGAGAGCACCACATCCACCCGGCACGCACAGACCGAACAGAGGCGAGTTCTGCGCCAACAGGAAGTTGTCGCTGCCGACGTCGACGTAGACCGGTTCGATGCTGTTGCTACCGCCCCCTCGCCCGGGGAAACAGGGATCACCCGGGTTGGTCCCGACCCACTCTCCGAGCTGGTTGTTCCAAACGTCGTTGCACCCGAGTGTGAAGCACACCCCCACGTCGTGGCGAATGATTCCCCCACCGTTGTTGTCCGTGATGATCGAGTTGCGCACCGTGACGTACGTCTTGGCCGCACCGAAGCCGCTCGTGATCTCCGCACGCACCCCGTCCCCGGAGTTGTAGGCAACGGTGCAGTTCTCGACAATCACCTCGGCCCCCTTGATGGCCGAGATCCCGAATCCCGTGTTGCGTACGACGTAGGTGTTGTAGATCTCCGCGACGTCGCCCACGCCATCCCCATCGTGTGTCTCGACGAAGATGCCGCCCCCCTTGTTGTACCCGACCCAGCAGTCACGGATGAGAGGCTTCGAAAAGAAATACGCCGCCACGCCGCCGCCGGCGTTGGCGTCGTTGTCTCTCAGAATGCAGCGTTGAATCGTTGGTGAGCCCCGGTTGATGTAGATCGCCGTACCGACGCTCTCCGGGTGGACGTCGTTGAACAAACCACCCGTGATCGTCAGGTCCTCGATCACCATGTTGCGCGTGACGAACTCGAACGTCAGCACGTTCCCCTTCTGATTCGGAAGCCGGCCGTGGATCGTCGTGACCTCGGCGCCCATCTCGCCGCGCAGGACAATGTCCTTGCCGCTGAGCGAGAACCGCTCCTGATACGTCCCCGGCTCGACGAGGACGGTATCGCCCTCGCTGGCCGAGTTGACCGCGGCGGTCACGCTGCCCCCGGGCGACACACGGAGCGTGCGTGCCGACGCGGTCGCTTGCACGCAGAGCGCCAGAGCGACCACGACACCAAGTCGTGACATCAAAAGTCCTCCTCGAAGTTGCGGCGAGAACGAGTCGGCTGATGCTTCAATATAGGCGGCCCCCCAAGGCCGTGCAAGGAAGCCCCCCTCGGGCGCGTCGCCGCGCCGCGTCCACGCGGCCCGACCCCGCTTCAGCATCAATCGACGATAACACAATTGTTTGCAGGTGTCAGTTGAACAGGTTTCGAGGTGATTCGCCGGTCACAGTGACCAGACGTCGACTGGCGTTCCGGGTGAGACCGTCTCGAGCGTCGGTGGGAGGACGATCTGACAGTCTGCCTGCGCGTAGGCGAGCAGATCCCCGGAGCCGCTGTAGGGCACCCGCTCCACTTCGGCCCCACCCGCAACGCGCCGTCCGGGAAGGAGAATCCACTTCTTGGGCGAGCGCCTCTCCCAGTCGAAGCGCGCCAGTGCGCGCGCCCAAACGGGTCGCACCCGTCTGACGCCTTGCAGGCGCCTGAGGAGGGGGACCCCGAAGAGACGGAAAGTGGTGAGCGCGGACACCGGATTGCCTGGCAGGGCGAGGGCCGCACCCGCGGGATGCGTGCCGAACAGGAGTGGCTTGCCCGGTTGGAGTGCCACGCGATCGAAGTGCACCCGGACGCCGGCAGCGGCCAGGCAGCCCCCGACGAGATCGTACGCCCCCATCGAGACCCCGCCGGTGACGAGGAGGAGGTCGTACATCAGGCCGCGCGACACGGCCGCGCCCAGGTCGCGGCGCGAGTCGGCGGCGACCCCGATCGACTCCACCTCGGCTTCCGCTGCGGCCAGCGCGATCAACATCGGCCCGTTGGAGTTGCGGATCTGGGTGCGCTCCGGCGTGTGGTCGACCGGCACCAGCTCGTTCCCGGTCGAGAGCACAGCGGCACGCGGACGACGCGCGACCTCCACCTGGGTGGCTCCGACCATGGCGAGCGCCCCCACGTCGGCCGCCCGCAGCCGGTGACCCGCATCGAAGAGGAGATCGTCTGCCGCGCGCTCGACCCCGCAGCGGGCGATGTGCCGTCCCGGCGCGCTCGGCGACACGACGCGCACGCGGTCACTGCCGAACCCGGATGTCGACTCCACCGGAACGATGGCGTCGCAGCCGGGCGGGACCGCTGCACCGGTCATGATTCGGATCGCTGTTCCAGGTGCCACGCTGTCGTCGGGCTCGCGCCCGGGCGTCGACTCCCCCACGACGGGCAGCGACACCGGCGACTCGTGGCTTGCGCTCTCGACGTCGGCAGCGCGCACGGCGAAGCCGTCCATGGCGGCGCGATCGAATGGGGGGTAGGTGCGGTCGGTGCGAACGGGCTGGGCGAGGACGCGCCCCACGGCCTGCGCGAGCCCCACGCGCTCAGACGGGAGCGTCTGAACCTGGCCCTCGATCTCCCGCCACGCCTCGCGGACGTCGATCCAGTCACTGCTCACGGCCACCCCTTCCGAGGCGACATGATCACAGATCGGGACTCATCGTGACCAGGCGCAAACGCGCCCGTGCTTGGTAGAGGTCCAAAAGAGCCCCGCTGAGACCGAGGCGAACGCTCGCGACCTCGGTCTGCGCCGAGAGGAAGCCATCCGTGTCGAGCAGACCGCGCTCGAAGCGCTCGGTGCTGATGCGAAGAGATTCCTCCGCCAGCGCTGCCGAGGCCTCGAAGAGGCGTCGGCGTCGTTGCGCGTCTTGCAGTTGCCGCACGGCGTCGCGCACCTCGAGCTCGATGTTGCGCGTCTGATCCTCGAGCTCGAGCTCGCGCAGACGAATGCCGGCGCGCTCCATCTCCTCTGCGAGCGTGGCGCGGCCCCCGTCCCAGATCGGGAACTGGAGCGACAGCTGGAACGACAGGTTGTTGGCGCTCAGCTCACGGATGGCGCGGTCCAGCGAGGACTCGGCGGCGCCGCCTCCGTACAGGATCGAAAGCGCGATCTGCGGGATCCAGGGTCGTCGTGCGCGTCGGTCCATCTCGAGGAGCGCAAGCTCGCGCTCGCCCAAGCCGATCTCGGTGCGGCGCCGCAGGGCGAAGCGCACGGCATCCTCGACCGCGAGGTCGAGCTCGAACGGCTCCAGCTCCTCGGAGAGGAGGAGCGAGTCGGAAAGGGCGACCCCGAGGAAGACCTTGAAGGCGTCCGATTGTCGCGCCAGCTGCGTTTCCGTCTCGGCCAGTCGCGCCCGGCGCTCGCTCAGAATGACCTGCATGCGCAGGAACTCCACCTCGGGCAACAAACCCTGCGCCACCTTGCGCTCTGCCTGGTCGTGTGCGCGCGCGGTCTGCTCCACCGCGGCGCGCACGATCCCCAGCGACAAGCTGGCGCGCAGCAGCGACAGGTAGCGCGAGGTGGCCTCGAAGGTCAGCTGCGCGCGCGCCATCTCCTCACGCTCGAGCGCCATCTCGTGCTCGACGAGAGAGCGCTCGAGTTGGCGGCGATCGCTGTCGTCCCCGACGAGTGTGACATCGATCCCCACCTCGGCGTTCACCGTGTAGTCGTTGCGCGGATCACGGAAGTTCGGATCGGTCTCTTCGTCACGGTAGAAGATCGAGCTCGATGCATGCAGCATGCCGCGCCACGGCAACAGTTGGCGCAAGCGCAGCTCGGTGGCCGCGTTGGTGCGTGTCGTCGTCGTCTTGCCGAACACCTGGCGCGGGAATGTGACCGGCCCAGTTTCCGTTTGCACCGTGTCGGTCGGCCCCGGAATGGACTCCACCGCGAACTGCTGCGACACCATCGGCGCCCGCATGTCGAGCGTCAGCTGCGGGTGCTGGGTGCGCCGCACCGCGGTGTAGGAGAGGTTGGCACGGCGTTCTTCCACAGCCAGCTTTCGTGCAGTCGGGCTGCGCTCCTGCGCCCGCCGCACGGCCTCTTCGAGATCGACTGCGACGACTTCGGCGCCGGCGTGCGCAGCAGCGCTCACGAAGCATGCGACTGCAGCGATCCAGATCCAGCGCATTCTGCCTCCTACTCGTGATGCAGGGCCTCGATTGCGTTGACCGTCGCGGCGCGGTGGGCTGGAACGAAGCCGGACACCACGCCCGTCGCGATGGCCATCCCGGTCGCCAGGAGCACCGAGCCCGGCGTCACCAAGATGGGCCAACCCGCGGTGCGCGTGACGATGAACGCCCCTAGAATGCCGAAAAGGACCCCGACGATTCCACCGGCACCCCCGAGCACCCCCGACTCGAACAGAAACTGCGTCAACACGTCGCGGCGCCTGGCCCCAACCGCACGGCGCACCCCGATTTCGGACGTCCGTTCGACGACGCTGGCAAACATGATGTTGGCGATCCCGATGCCACCCACCAGCAAGCTGATCCCGGCAATGCTACCCATCACCAGCTGAAAGATGCGCTGCGTCCTTTGCTCCTTGCGGATCAGCTCGACGGGGATGATGACCGAAAAGTCGCGCGTACCGGAGTGGCGCCGTAGGAGTGAAGCGGCCACGACACGTCCAATCGAGCTCGGGTCGGCGTCGGCGGAGAGCCGGACGACGATCCGCTGCAGCTCGCGCGCATCCCGCTGGTGCGGCAGGATGCGCCACGCGGTGCTCAGCGGCAGGAACACCTGGGCGCGTGCATCGTCCCCGATCGCGACGCCGCGCACGACCCCAACCACCCGCAAGGCGTGTCCTGCAATGCGGATCACCGACCCGAGCGCTTGCCTTGCGGGCAGCAGCTGCGGCAGCAACGTTTCCGACAGCACGCACACGGCCGCGGCACGTTCCTGGTCGAGCTGCGAGATGAACCGACCGTGCACCAGCTCCAGGTCGAGGTAGCCGGCGTAGTTGGGCGTGACCCCGGTGACGGCGACGTCGGCACGCCGAGCTCCAACGCGAGCGCTCGCTTCGTGGACACGCTCGCCGGCACTCCCCTCGACGTGCGGCGCGAGCACCTTCGCCAGCGCGCGCGCGTCCGCGAGCACGAGACCGCTCGAGCCGCCCGCCCGCTCGGCGCGGCGCTCCTGCACGTGCAGGTTGCGTACGCCGAGGCGCCGCAGCTCCGCGAGCACGCGTTGCTCGGCGCCCTTGCCGATCGCGAGCATGCAAACCACGGCACCGACACCGAAGACGACCCCGAGAGTGGTCAGTGCCGTGCGTAGCCGGTGCGCATGGAATGCCTCGATCCCGAGCGCCACGTTGCGCCCGAAGGCACTCCACGCTCCACCGCGTCTTCTAGTTCGCATCCACGTCCTCGGTAGGCGTGCGCAGCGCCAGCTCGTCGCCGGGCGACACACCGGACAAAAGCACCACGTGGAACTCGTTCTGGCGCCCGAGCGCGACCGGGACGCGCTCGAAACGTGAGCCACTGCGGCGATACACGAAGAAGCCCTGCGAATCCGAGTGCACCGTCTCGATCGGCGCGTAGGTCGCGTCGGCGATCTCGTCGACGTGCACCACGAGCGTTGCCGTCATGCCCGGTCGCAGATCAGGGTCACGACCATCGACCGTGACCTCGAAATCAAAGACCTTGACGCCCGGCGCATCGGGCAGCTCGCGCCCCAGCACGTTGATGCCGCTGACGCGGCCGGCATAGAGCGTGTCGGGGAAGGCGTCGACGCGCACCTCGCAGCGGCTGTCGACCTCGAGAAGGCTGACGCGCGCTTCGTTCAGGTAGCTGGTCACCCGCATCTGGGAGAGGTCCGGGAGCTCGATCACCGCGATGCCGTAGTGCAGCTCGTCGCCCACCTTGATCTTGGTGCGGCGGCCGGAGAACCAACGGGTGCCGTACACCACGAGACCGGCTGTGGGCGCAACCAGCGCGTGGTTGGCGAGCGCGTCCTGTTCCGAACGCAGGCGGCTCTCATACCCCGCGATCGTCACCTCTTGCTCGGTGCGTTCGGCGGAGTCGATCGAGCCTTGCGCGATCAGCTTGCTCTGGAGCTGTTCCAGATGCAGCTTGGCACGTTTCAGCGCCAGATCCGCTTTCTCCTGCTCGACGCGTGCCTCGTACGATACGTTGGCGGCGTTCAGCTCGGCGAGTCGCACGGCGGCGCGCTGATCTTCGAGGCTCGACTCCAGCTCGGCCGTGCGCGCGGCCTGCGTCACACGCAGCTTCTCCAAGTTGGCGCGCGCGCTCCGCAACTGGCTCTCGAGATCTTCGATGCGGCGCAGGACGTCGGTGGTGTCGAAACGGGCGAGCGTGTCGCCCGCCGCGACCGTGGTGCCCTCCGGCACGAGAGCGATGATCTTGACGGTGTTCGTTTTCAGGCGCGGTACGGAGAGCACGGTGGAGTGCACGGCTTGCAGCTCCCCCACCGTCGTGACGTCGATGCGCAGTGGGCCGTGCTGCGCCCGCGTCGTCGGCACGCCGCGCGTGAAGCCGCGCCGGCGACTGGCGCCGACGGCGAGAACCACCACGACGAGCAAGGCTAGGACGACAAGCCACACCCACGGAGGCGCGAGCATTCGCCGGAAGCGTGTCGGTTGGCGCGGCACGCCGACCTCCCCGTTCGACCCCATCTTACGCCCGCGGCGCCGCAGCGACCACGTGCGATCCACGACACGTCCGGGAGCTCAGCGGACCAGGACCATCTTGCGGTTCTGGATGATCCGGGGAGTCACGAGGCGGTAGAAGTAGACGCCGCTCGCCGTTGCACGTCCCGCGTCGTCGCGGCCGTCCCAGACCCGCGTGTGGCGCCCCGCCACGAGTGCGGCATCGACCAGCGTGCGCACGAGACGGCCCGAGGCATCGAAGATCTGCAGGCGCGCATGCTCTGCCGCAGCGAGCTCGAACTGGATGCGCGTGGACGGGTTGAACGGGTTCGGCACGTTGGCGAGAAGCTGCGTCCGTTGCGGCACACCGACCTCGTCGGCATCGGTCGGATCCACGGACACGTACGCGCCGGAGCGCTGCATGTCCGCCCTGAACGTGCTCCAGGGAATGTGTCCCGGAACGTAGGCTCCCGTGAGATCGAAAACGTAGACCCGCTGGTCCCAGCACGACGCGACCAGATCCACGTCGGCGTCGAAATCCACGTTGGTGATTGCGGGCGTGGCGCGCAGCTCTGCGCCGAGCTGAATGGGGAATCCAGGCGCGGCGCTGCCGTCCGGAGCGAATGCGTGGATGATGCCGCTCTCGCCTCCGTAGATGATCTCCGGCACCGTATCGCCGTCGAGGTCACCGATCACGGGCGACGCCTGCGAGGCACTCTCCAGGTCGACTGGCCATCCGGGGACCACGTTTCCCTGCCAATCGAACATCCACAGCGCGCCATCCTCGGTCTTGCCCGTGTCACTCCCCCCCACCACGAGCTCCAGCTTGCCATCCGCATCGAAGTCGTGCAGCGCCACCGAGGGGCTGCGCGCGAACGTTCCCCAGTTCGTCTCGAATGCGATCGGCCACCCCGGCAGATCGCTGCCGTCCGACTGCAGCACGTAGAGGAAACCATCGATGGCGGGCACCGCGATGTCGAGGCTGCCGTTGCCATCGATGTCGCCAATGCTGGGTGACGCCGTGACGTCGTCGCCCACGACGCGCGGCCATCCCGTCGCCACGCTGCCATCGGAGCGCAGCACGTAGATGCGTTCGCTGCTGGTGGCAATGACGATCTCCGGATTGGCGTCGTCGGTGAGGAGATTGGCCACGGAAGGACCACCGCGACTCCAATTCGAGCCGGGGGGGAGGGCGTAGAACACACCGTCGGTCATCGGATCGCTGTCGCCGTCGATGAACTCGCTGCCATCGGCGTTCCAGGCGTACAGGCGTCCATCGAGACCGAGGACCACGACCTCCGGGGTGCCGTTGAGATCGAGATCCACCACGCTCGGAGCGGCCCAGATGCCGAGGGTGGTTCCTTCCACCAGCGGGCGCGGCCAACCCGGCAGCAGCGAGCCGTCGGCGTCGAAGATGAACACCTCACGCGTCTCCCAGGAGCAGGCGACGATCTCGGGGAGTCCATCGGCGTCCAGGTCACCGGCGGCGGGGCCGGCCGAGAAGTTCTCTCCTAGCGCCGAGAACACGCCGTCGGTGCTCGCGTCGCCGTCGCCATCGAGGATCTCCTTGCCATCGAAGGACCAGGCGTAGAGACGATCGGCGCCGACGAAGATCTCTCGCCGCTGGTCCCCGTCGGTGTCGACGACGAGCGGCGGAGATCCGGACCACTCACGCATCACGCGGGGCCAGCCCACGGCCTGGACAGGGTTCGTGGTCACAGCGATCGCGGCCGTCTGCGCGCTCTCGTTGCCACTCGTGTCGATCGACGCCACCGCGTAGTGGTAGGTAGTGCTGCCCTCGAGTCCGCGGTCGCCGAAGAAGCTCGCGCTCGTCACGACATCCTGGTTGGCGCGAGACCAGGGGCCGGAGGCGTCGGGTGCCCGGTAGACGTTGTAGCCGGCAACGTCACCCGAGGGGCTCGGCAACCAGCTCAAACGCACGAAGTCGGGACCACCGACGTCGGCGTGCAGGTCGGTGGGTGGGCTCGGCCGGCGCGTCTCGAGCGCGAAGGACCACGCATGTCCCTCCGTATCGACGAGCTGCACGTCGATCCAGTTGGGCGACGACACGTCCGTTTCGCGCAACTGGAACACCGCCGTGGCGCTCCCCAGGTAGGTCACGTCGCCGACCGTCGCGCTGCCGTCGAGAACCTGCACGTCCGGGTCCGTGGACCCCAGCGTTGCGCTGGCGCCGTTCAGCTGCGCGAAGCCGTAGTTCTTGAACTCGACGTGCAGATCGTACGCTTCGCCAGCTTCCGGCGTGCCGCTGCTGTCGGGATCGACCACCGTCAGATTCACCAGCCGGGGTCCCGCCTGCAGGAGATCGACGGCGATGCGGTCTGACCACGTTTGCGCTCCCGCCGACAGCGTCACGTCGATCTCCACATGGTGGCGATCGGGATGCATGTCGTGCAGGAGGACGCTCACCGCAACGTCCGCCAAGGTCTGACCCGGCATCAGGTCGCCCACCGCGACCGTGGGACTCGGGAAACTCAGGAACGGATCGCTGGCGCTCAACGTCAGCGTGACATCGGCCGCGCTTGCATCCCCCTCGTTGCGCACGTCGAGCAGAAGCATGGCTTCCTCTCCCGCTTCCAGCGCTCCGTTGCCGTTGCCGACGGTGCCGGGTCCAGCGTCGTCGATCTGGACGCTCTCCAAGACGTGCAGCGCGGGCCCCACCGCCGCGCTGACCGGAACGTCGGCGCGGTAGACCGACAGACCCGGGCCGGAAACCGTGATTGCGGCGGAGCCCGCGGTCTCCGCACGGACGTCGAAAGTCGCGCTTCCGGAGAGATCGGTCTTGGCGACGACGTAGAAGTCGCCCGGCTTCCACAGCGCCACGGTCGCCCCCGAAACGGGTGTGGCGGCAGCAGTCACCTGCACGGCGACGCCCTGCGATCCGATCGAGAGGCTGGTGTCGTGCGTCACCGTCGGTACGCTCGGCGCATTGCGCCAGATGTGGAGCGAGGGATCACCGAGGTACGCGGTGATCAGCGTGGTCCAACGCGTGACCGTGTCGAGGAGCGTTTGTCCGACGAGCCCGAGCCGCGCCTCGTCGAGCGCCGGGCCGGCCGCCATGTGCGGATCCGCGAAGATGCGTTCGAAGAACTCCTCGAGATAGAGCTGACTGCCATCGGGAAACGCTTCGCGCGAGGCGCCCACGACACCGACGGCACCCCCATCTGGACTGAGCAGAAACTGCTCCGCCAGACAGGGAAAATCGAAAGCGGAGGCGGTGCAGTTCAGCATGGCCAGGAAGAAGGGACGCTGCGAGTTGGTGAGCGACGAGGCGTGCACGTTGGTCAGCGAAAAGTCGCCGAGCGACATCGTGTAGCGGAAGCCGTGGCCGATATGGACGACCATCCCGTGTCCTGAGTTGATCGAATCGATTGCTGCGTCGCGCGTCAGGGTCTCGGCGCCGGCGTATCCTGCAGGCGCTTCGTAGAGCTTGGAGAGATCCCATGAGCCGTCGTCGAGGTCATTGAGCGCGATCAGTCTCTCGGCGCCGTCGGCACCATGCTTGAGAATCGTGCCACCCGAATAGTTGGCCGGCCACAGCACTTCCGCCAGGAAGAGCAATCGATCCTGGTAGTCGAGCAGCGCGGGAGAGGTGTAGGTGTCGAGCTTCGCCAGCAGCAGGTCGACCTGCGTCGGGTCGACGACGGGAAGGCGGCCCACCGCAACCTCCGGCGCCAAATCGGCGTTGTCGCCCTCGATGCCGAAATCCATGGCCTCGCCCCACAGGGCGTCCCCGTCCGCGTTCCAATCGCGATCCAGGCACGCATAGTAGAGATCAGTCGGCACCTCGGTCGGTGGCTGTGTGTAGGTGGAGTAGGCGTAGCGCGCCGGGATCACCTGTGTGTCGCCGCCGAGAAGCAGATAGCGGACCCCCCAGAGCTCGTACGCATCGCGTACGAACAAACGCAGCGTCTCCTGCAGGTCGGCCCCATGCGGGTAATTCTGCTCCACCCACTCCACGGTTCGCACGACCGTCGGTACTCCGACGGCGGTGCGCGCATCTGCGTACTCCTGGAAGGCACTCTGCAGCGCGTCGTGCGTGAGGATCAACATCTCGACCGGGCTGCCGTCGAGGCTGGGACGTTGCGTGGGTGAGAAGGTGATCACAGGCTCGCGTGGACCCACTTTTGCGATGCGTGCGTAGAGCTGGAGGTCTTGCGCATTGACGACGAGAGCCGCGATCTGTGCGCGGATCGACTGCATGCGCGTCGGATCGATTCGACGCGGGCGCGCGATGCGCTCGCGTACGGGTGCGGTGATCAGCTTCCACGAGGTCGCCGCCGACACACGCAGCGCGTCGTGCGAGTCGAAGACGACGGACGCGATCCCATACCCGTGGTAGAAGCGGGTCTCAAGCGCGCGAGGGGACACCGGCCCGATGATGTCGGTGAGTTCTTCGTCGGGCGCGAGCAGAAAGCGGAGGACGATCGATTCCGCGCCGTCGAGCGCCTGCTTCTGCGCTGCGAGCTGGGCGGCGATGGCGTCGCGCTCACGCGGGCCAGCGTGTAGCGTGCGCGCGGAGGCGTGGGTGGAGTGGACGCCCACGACCGCGATCGCGCAAACAGACAGAGCCGTTGCGCACGCGAGACGTCGCAGGCCGTGGAATGGGTGCAAGGCTGGGTCGGCCAACCACCTGAGGCGCATTTGGTGCTCCCGTCCCCGATTCGGATTGTTGATCTGGCCCGCCGCAGCGGACGTCGCGACTCCAGAGCTGTGACTCTCTACAGATCCTCCGACAAGGGGTCCAGGTGGGGGGCCGATGCAAGGTGCGCACCCGCATCCCTACTCTAGCAGACGTGAGCTCGCCCCGTCAACGCGGAAATCTTCATAATCCGTTGCCATCAAACGAATTGCGCAGACAACGACAGCCCATTCCTCGGGTGTGCGCGCGCGGGCGACGCGGGGAGCGGGGCTTCGCACCGCACCCCGTGGCGTGCGTGGGATCCGGGCGGCCACACGCTTGCGCTCCAGCACAGGGAATCGAGGCACCGCCCGCAGCGAAGCTCGCGCCGGCTTCGCGTTGCGGCGAGGCGTCACCTTGCACCGCGACGCGAAAGCACGCGCCACAACGGCTCCCAGTGTGGGAAAGAATGCGGACTCAAGCAAGGGGTGGCGCAGTGGAGTCACGCAGCTGGACGTACTCACGCACGACCACATCCAGCGCCTGCAGCGCAACCTCGTCGCTGCGAACGCGATATTCCACGGCCAGACCGGGCCCGACCCGAGCGATGAAGAGCTCACCGTAGAGCGACAGCTCACACAGGACGCGCTCTTCGACGCGGAACCGCAAAGCGAACGGCTCGACCTCCGTGCGTACGTCCGGGCCGAGGGCGGCGATCTGATGCGCCAGCGTCTCGAGTACGGCCGCGGTGCGCATGTTGCCGGCGTCGGAGAGGAAGTCGTGCAGGTCAAGCACCCGGTCCACCTCGCCCTCCGAGGCCGGCAAACAGCGCCTGCACCAGGTTCTGGTAGATGCGCGCCGCCGGGTGCTCCGGATAGAGAGAGGATAGGGGCTGCCGCGGCGAGAGGCCGCGAGGGTAAGCGCGGATCCGCGCCCACGGACGTGGATCGAGATCAGCGCCCGAGTCACCCCACGCCACGACGTGGATGTGCGACAGCGGCAGCGTGTCGCGAAAGTGTGACACCACCCGGCGCGCGGAGGCGCCATCGCCGTGCGCGTGCACGCACAGGAGCGCGTCGATCGGTGGCGGCGAAGTCTCGCGCGCCTCCTCCCCGGGCGCGCGCCGCGCCGTCGCCAGCCAGTCGCCGAACATGCGGCTTCGGCTCCCCATCTCCGCCATCGTGGTGCCGCGCTCCGACATCTTGCCTGGCGCTGGAGGAGCATCGACGCGGCCCAAAGCGCCGCCGACGCGTTGCAGCGCTTCCACGGCGCCGTCATCGTACGTGGGGAGGTTGACGATGACGCAGTCGCTCTCCGAAAGCTCCCGTTGCATCGATTCGGGAAGCAGGCTCTCGCGCTCGTCGCGCGCAGCGATCCCCTCGACGACACGCAAGCCGAGGAGCCCACGTTCCACCCGCGGCTGCGCTTGGGGGCGTAGGTGTGCCATGTAGGCCGCGGCTTCGAGCCCGAGATGGAAGCCGGCGTTCGGCAGCATCGGATCGAGGTCGAGGACGAGAGTGCGCTTGCCGAGCCGGGCGAGTTGCACCGCCATGTTGCCGCACACGTCGGCTTTGGCCGGGCGATCGCCGTTGGCCACGAAGCCGAGACGGAGCTGGCGCGCGACCCGACGCCTGGCGACCGGTTGGTTCCGGCGCGTCGAAATGTACAGATGGGAGATGTCGCGAAGCTGCTGCCGCGCGCGCTTCCCCGGCCGCGCGCGCGACCTGGATTCGCCGTCCACGTCCGCCACCACTCCTCGACCCTAGGGCGAACCGCAGCTCACCCGTACACGCGGAGCGGGTTCACGCCTGCACGTTCACGACCGAATTCTCCTGCCCGAACTCGTTCGTGATGCACTCGTGGTTGTTCGGGTCCTTGACCCACACGCCATCGATGATGAAGCGGTATTCGTGCTGTCCATCGCCGATGTCGACGACGGTGCTCCAAACGCCATCATCACCGCGCTGCAGTGCGTACCCCTCGTACGACCAGTTGCAGAACTCGCCGGTCACCCGGACGTCCTGAGCATGCGGCGCCTCGATGGCGAACCGCACTCCGCCCGGAACGATCTGAGGCCCCTGGAAGACGTTTCCGACCTCTCGCCTCTCGCTCACCTTGAAGAACCCCTCCTGGCCCACCAACTCCTCGGCGAGGGCGGAGAACTCCTTGGCGGCGCGATTCGACGGATCGAACTTAGCGATCGGCTGGCCGCGGCTGGCAGCCTCCTTGAGCTTGACCGTGTGACTGATCACGGTCCGCAGCATCGAGTCGCCATGGAAGTTCTCGATCTCGTAGAGGATGTCTCGAGAGAAGTTCGTGCGACTGTTGCAGTTGTTTGCCAACACACGAATGTGGATCTCGTGGCCGATCTCGTCGCGTAGGAGCTCGATCGTCTCGCGCACCTTGTGCAAGCCATGCAGCGAGAAGAAGCTCGGATCCACGGGGATGATCGTCTCGTTCGAGGCCGTGAGCGCGTTGAACGTGAGCAGCCCGATGCTGGGCGGACAGTCGATGATCACGTAGTCGTACGTACGGCGCATGCGCATCAGCTTCGCCAAGAGTCGTTTCTCGCGTCCCGGCTTGTCTTTGAGCTCCTGCTCGACGGCGGCCAGCACCACCGACGCGGGACAGACATCCAGGTGCTCGCTGACGGGAATCGTAGCCTGGTCGATCTCGACGCCGGAGTGCATCAGCACGTCGTACATGCTGCGGTCGTAGTCCTCCGGGTCGATGTTCAGGCCGAGCGAGGCGTGTCCCTGTGGGTCCATGTCGACCACGAGGACTTCCTTCTTGCGCTTGGCGAGCGCCGCCGCAAGGTTGATGGACACCGTCGTCTTACCGCATCCACCCTTCTGGTTCACCACCGAGAGGATCCGCATCGCCCCTCCTTCCGACTTCGGCCGTCACCCTTCCTCGGGACCCAAACCCTGGGCCGGTCGAAGGACTCAGGTGGTTGCCACCGACGCAGTTAAGGAGCGCGCTTGCGACAGTGTCAAGAGTTTTGTCTGGAGCTGACGGCGCAGCGGGTCAGTCGAAGAACCGGCGGCTCGCGACGTGCGCCTGCGCGAAGGCGCGCTTCGAGAGCGACTCGACGCGCACGGCTCGAGCAGAACTCGAGACGTGCACGAAAACGTCCTGCCCCGCAAAGATCCCGACGTGGTCGGCGGGTCGCTTCTCGAATGCGAAGAACACCAGGTCGCCCGGCCGCAGGTGCTCCACGTCCACTGGGATCCCCGACTCGAGTTGCTTGCCTACGGTGCGCGGCAGACCCTCTCCCACGCTCGCGTACAGGTCTTGCGCCAGCTTCGAGCAATCGAGCCCGCGCGCCGAGGCGCCGGCCATGGCCAAAGCGCTCTCGACGATCTGCCGGCGCGGCTGCGGCAGAACGGAGGCGTCGAGCGCCAGGTCTCGGAGCAGATGCTGGCTCGGCGAGGGAGAGGTCGCTCCCCTTCCGGGGAGCGGCGAGCGCGACAAGTCCGATTCGGGGTGGCTGCGAGCACGCGCATCTCGAGCCGTGATCGCTTTTCCGCAACCGGTCAGGCCAACTGCGACACAGAGCAGGAGAAACCGCGCGCACCACCGCGCCATCATCGTCCACCCCCACGGCCACGGCGCCCCCTCGGCACCCTACGCGCGCGGGGGCGTGGCCGCAAATGGAACCATGCGCGGGAGCGAGCAACCGCCACACCAGCCGCTTGAAAGTGACCTTGGATCAACGAATTGAGAGAGCCTCCTGAGACATCACAGGAGGCTCGGATGTGAAGATTTCAGGCAGCGATCAATCACGATACTGGAAGAACGCCTGGTCAAAGAACTGCCCATCGACCAGACACTGCCGCAACCTGGAGATGTCGAACTCGGAGATCCCGGTCACCTGCACCACCAGACCGATCCCGCGCATGAGATACAGATCCAGCTGCTGCGCCATGAACTCGACGGGCGCGCCAAGCGTCACGGTGACCCGGAACTTCACGACGTCGACGACCCCGTCCTGAGCGCCGTATACGCCGACGGTCGTCGTCCCGGACTTCCACGCCAGAAAATCGAGGGCCTCCTGCACTTCGAAATCGTAGCGTGCGAGGACAGACATGTGGATGGTCGGGAACGCGGGGTGGTCCATTGGAATGCCCGGCGGGATGGTTCCGGTTCCCGAACAGCGTACGAACTCGCGCTCCGTGCGACAGAGCCTGGGCGGATCTTCGGCTCGTGCTCTGTCACAAGTGTCCTTTGAATCCGGACAGTTGCCCACCACGTTGCAGCAAAAATCGATCAGCTCGGGGAACAAAGACGCGTTCTCGGTAAGGATGAACCCAAACGCGCGGCAGAAGATCTCGGCCGGATTCGCCGTGACGTAGGTCCAGGTCACGAAGCGTTGGCCCACCTGCAGATCGGGCCCCGCCATCTGTACGGGAAAGAGTTCCACCTCACCCCAGAGTCCGTCCACGCACTGGTCGATGCTCGTGACTTCGCTCGCGTTCGGGTTCGCCTGGCCCAACGCGCCCTGCGCCACCCAGAGCAAAGTCGGGTTCCGTTGCCGGCGCGGCGCGCCAAAGCCGCGGGGCTCCTCGTTGCGTTCCGCCGTCAGTGTCCAACCGCGCAGGTGAATCCCGACGCCGGGAGTGACGCTAACCGCGAGATCGGACTCGTAGGAGTTCGGCAGCCAGGTTGCCGGACTGCAGGTTTGCTCGCAAGCGGCCAGGCTGCTGAAGCTGCGCAGCAACCGTGCGGTCCCGGTGGTGGTCTGCACGGTACCCCGCAAGGAGTCCTTGCGCGCCCACCAGACCATGTGGTTGTAGTCCCACCAGGAGGGTCCGGCGCCGTCGAGTGGCCAGAACTCGTGCGAGCCCCCGACGAACTCACCCGGCCGGAAGCCGGGCGGATCTGGATCTGAGGACTGGATGCGCTCGAAACCGAAGAGGTAGGGCCGGGAGTAGACATCGCGCAGCACGTCGCCATCCGGGCCGGAGACCAATGTGGGGTTGCGGATCTGATCCGTCGTGGCGTTGCGAATCGAAAGCACTTCGCCGCGCCGGATGAAGCGCCTATCGGTTCCAGGAATCGCGGCGTAGGTCGCAAAGCGGCCCGAATCGAAATGGTACAGGGAGTCTGTGAACGACGAGGTCCCGAGCGCCACGCCGTCGGGAAGGAAGTCCGGGGGCAGCCCATCCTGGGGCACCACGAGTGTCGGAGGCATCCCCTCCTCGCACCCGGAATGCACGCACGCCGCGCACACGAGCCCGACCAGGCTCAAGAGGCGCGCGAGCCGTGCAGTGGAACGGCTCAAACGCATCGTGTAATGTACCTCCCTCGAACCAGTTACGGGCACGGGCGCAGAAACCCGTCGAGGCCGTGGGCAAACACGCGCCGGCCCCTTTGGGACGCTCGCAAGCCCAGAAGCTCGAATAAGATAGACATGGAACCGAAGTCCGTCAACCGCGACACCGGAGCGCCTGAGGCCACCCCACGCTGGGCCGCACTGCTCCTGCTGGCGGCCGCCTTCGGTGTGATCGAGGCGCTCCTGGTCGTCGAGCTCCGAACCCTGCTCGACCCGGACGGCTCCTCCTTCCCCCTCGTTTCCTTCCCGGAAACGCTGCTCCACGTGGAGCGCACGCGTGAAGCCGCGACGCTGATTCTCCTCGCCGCGAGCGCGGCGCTCGCCGCGAGCGGATGGGTGCCGCGCTTTGCCGCCTTCCTCTTTCTGTTCGGCGCATGGGACCTCGTCTACTACGTCACGCTCCGCACCGTCATGGGATGGCCGCACGATCCCGGGCAATGGGACCTCCTCTTTCTCCTGCCGGTGGCGTGGCTCGGCCCGGTCTACGCACCCGTTGCGATCTCCGTCGTGATGCTGGGCGTGGGGTTCGTCACGCTCCGGACTGGCGGTCACTTTCCGGTTCGCGCGCGTCACGTTGCGGCTGCGATCTTCGGAGGCGCGCTCTGTATCTGGAGCTTCACGTGCGATGCCGACGCACGCGCTCTCGTCGCGATCCCCGATCGCTATCGTTGGGAGCTTCTGATCGCGGGAATTCTCCTCGCCGCGGCCGGCTACGTCGACGCTTGGCGCCACGCACGTTCGTCGCCCGGCTGAGGCGGGGCCACGCTCGGCTGCAGCGTCTTCCAACGCCGGTGGTGCCACAGGTACTGTCCCGGATCCTCGCGGATCACGTCCTCCAGGGCGGCGTTGTAGCGCGCCAGCAGGTGGCGCACCCCCTCTTCCTGCGCAACGCCCACGGGCGGCTCGATGGCGGCGCGCGCCACAAGCAGGTTGCGCCCATCGGGCAGCCGCCGAGCAAAGAGAGGAATGAACGGGACCCGCAAGCGCAAGGCGAGCTGCGCCGCACCCTTGTGCGTGGAGGCGGGCGTGCCGAAGAAAGGGATGAAGATGCCGCGCTGACGTGCATCTTGATCGCACATGATGCAGACGAGGCGATTCGACTCCAGCTCCTGCCGCACCCGGCGCAACGCCATTCCGCGTTCCAGAACACGCACCCCGACGCTCTGCCGCGTACGACACAGCATGGCGTCGGCGCTGGCGTTGCGCATCCGTTGTACGACGAACGTCACCGGAAGACCGTGCGCCACGCCTCCGGCGCCGAGCACTTCCCAGTTGCCGTAATGGGCGCTGGCGACGATCGCGCCGCGGCCGCGCTCGAGCGCCGCCTCGAGATGCTCGCGTCCATCGAAGAGGATCGAGGCGCGCCGCGCCTGAATGTCCATGTCCGCCAGCCGGAGCAACTCGACGAGCAGCATTCCGAGATGCTCGTAGGAACGCACCACGACGCGTCGCTGCTCCTGCGCGTCCAGCTCGCCTCCGAGAGCGCGCTCAAGGTTGGCGACACAGACACGACGTCGCAACCCGAAGCGCAGCGCCAGGCGCCCGGCTGCGCGCCCGCACGCCAGAGCAGCGGAGCGCGGTAGAGCCCGGACCACGAGCTGGAACGAGCGCAAGCCCAGCATCTCGATCGCGTCGCGCATACCATCCTCCAGGTCGAACGGCAGTCTATCAGGAAGGCGTGACGGCGCGCCGCACACGCCCACTCGGCATGCGCTCGACGCTGCCAGCCAGCTCGAGCTCCAGCAGCACGCGCTGGAGGTGGCCCGCATCCCAACCGAGACGCTGCCGCAGCTCTTCGAGGCTGGCGGGGCGCTGCAGCTGCGCCAACAGGGTGGCGGAGGACGTCGCCGGGGAAGCAGCGAAGAGATCGCGTGGAAGCGGCATCCACCCCAGAGCCTCAAGAACGTCTGCGGCGCGCTCGACGAGCGCTGCGCCCTGTCGCAGGAGCGCATGCGGACCGCGGCTGCGTGGATCGAGAACTTCGCCGGGAACCGCCATCACCTCACGATTCTCGTGCAGAGCGTGTTTCGCCGTGATCAAGGCGCCACTCTTCGGCTCCGCTTGCACGACGACGACACCGCGCGTGAGGCCAGCGAGCACGCGGTTGCGGCTTGGGAAGTGCCATGCGCGCGGAGGCGTCCCCGGGGGGAGCTCGCTGACGACACAACCCGACTCGACGAGGCGCTGCTGCACTGCCTCGTTCTCGGGTGGATAGCTGACGTCGGTGCCCGAGCCCAAAACGGCGAGCGTCGCTCCGCCCGCGTCGAGGGCGCCCATGTGTGCGGCGGCATCGACGCCGCGCGCGAGACCGCTCGCAATCACGACACCGCAGCGCGCCAGATCCGCCGACAGCGCGCGCGTCCACTCGCAGTACGATCGGGCCGCAGCGCGCGCCCCGACGATGGCCACGCTCGGCCGCTGCAACAGAGTGACGTCCCCCTCGACGAACAGGACCACGGGTGGACGCGCGATCTCGCGCAGCAGCGCCGGGTAGCGTGGGTCGTGAAATGGAATCAGCGCACCATCACGACGCGCTCGCCACTCCTGCAGACGGCTGCGCAACGCCTCGACATCCTCTGTGGCGGCAGGGCCGAGCCGAATCCTCGAGAGGCAATCGCTCTTCTGAAGCGCCTCGCGCGTGACGCGCGGCACGGGATACTGCGCAACCAGCAGCCGACAGAGCGTTCGCAGCTCGCCGCCTTCGGGCCAGGAATCCACAGGATCCGTTCCATTGGGAGACGGGTCAATCGGGGTCGGAGGAGCGGGAGAGGGCCGCGAGACGCTCGGCCGTGACGCGGACGAGCGTGTCGACGCCTGCGCGCGTGCGCGCGGAGATCGCCACGACCTCCTCCTCCAGGGCGAGACGTGCGCGCATCGACTCGATCGTGGCCTCGTCCACCAGATCGATCTTGTTCAGCACGATGATCCGGTCGCGATCCGCCAACGCCTCCGCGTAGGTTTCCAGCTCTCGGCGCAGCATCGCCACGTCTTCTTCCACCTCGCCGGTGATGTCGACGACGAGGAGCAGCACGCGCGTGCGCTCCACGTGGCGCAGGAAGTCGTGTCCCAGGCCGCGGCCGGCGTGCGCTCCCTCCAACAATCCGGGGATATCCGCCAGAACGAAGCTGCTCTCGTCGTCGACACGCACGACGCCCAGAACAGGAGACAAGGTCGTGAACGGATAGTCGGCGATCTTCGGCGTCGCGGCGGAGAGCGCCGCCAGCAAGGTCGACTTGCCGGCGTTGGGACGCCCGACCAGGCCGGCGTCCGCGATCAGTTTGAGCTCCAGAACGAGCCGCCGCGTCTCCCCCGGCGCCCCCGGGTCGGCACGCCGCGGCGCTTGGTGCGTCGCACTCTTGAAGGCGGCGTTGCCGCGGCCCCCGCGCCCCCCGGCCGCCACCAGCAGCTCCTCCTCGGAACGCACGACCTCACCGAGCGTTTCCCCATCCGGGGTCTTGACGACGGTGCCGAGTGGAACGTGAAGTCGCGCCGGACGACCGTCGCGACCGCGTTTGTCAGCGCCCTGTCCGTGTGTGCCGCGCTCCGCCTGAAAGCGCCGCCGGTAGGTGAAATCGAGCAGCGTGGCTCTGTGTGCATCTCCGACCAGGATCACACTACCCCCATCTCCCCCGTTGCCGCCGTCCGGCCCACCGCGCGGGACGTACTTCTCGCGACGAAAGCTCACACAGCCGTTGCCACCATCTCCGGCGCGGACCTCGATCTCGACCCGATCGATGAAGCTGAACACGGCTCCTCCAACTTGCAGGAGACGCACCACGGCCGCCCGCTGACCCCTCCGCGCTGCGTCACCGCTGCGATCGAGTCAGGAACGCTGTCGCAGGGCTTCGACGAGAATTCCCAAGCCGCGCCGGATCTCGTCGGGTGACAACGTACACGACACGCGCACGCCACCTTCGTGGTCGAACGCCGTGCCCGGCACCACGGCGATCCCGTGCTTTTCGAGAAGGTGATCCGCAAGACCCTCGCAGTCGTCGATGCGTTGGCCGTCCGACCACTCGCCGAAGAACGCATCGACCTCGAGGAAGAGGTAGAAGGTGCCTTCGGGACGCGTGCAGCGCAGCTCCGGGAGCGTGGCGAGCACCTCGAGCGCCACGTCGCAGCGCTCGCGGAAGTGGCGCCGCATCGGCTCGAGTTGCGCGTCGGTCACCGACAGGGCTGCCAGCGCGGCGCGCTGCGCCACGCTGTTCGGATTCCCGGTGATGTGGCTTTGCAGACTGATCATCGAGCGCACCACGGACTCGGGGCCGAGGCCGAAGCCAATGCGCCAACCCGTCATGGCAAAGCTCTTCGAGGCGCCGGTCGCCACCACGAAACGATCTTGGAGCTCCGGGTAGATCTGGAGCGGCGAATGGTGTTCCCCTTCGAACACGAGTCGTTCGTAGATCTCGTCCGACACCGCCCACACGTCGCTGTCGACGATGGGCTCGAAGAGATCCCGGAGTTCCGCCTCGGAGTAGACCGCGCCGGTTGGATTGACCGGGTTGTTGAACAACACGGCGCGCGTGCGCGGCCCCAGAACGGTGCGGAGATCCTGACCGAGCGCCTTGTAGTTGCGCTCTCGCGGCGGCCGCAGGATGCGCGGCGTGCCTCCGAGAATCTGCACGTACGCCAGGTAGCTCGTCCAATACGGCGCGATTAGCACGACCTCGTCTCCGGGATCGACGGTCGCAGCGAGCGCGTTCCAGAGCACCTGCTTCGCACCCGCGGACACCATGACCTGCGAGGCTCGCCACGGCACCCGGTGCCGAGCGCTGTAGTGCTCCGCCACGGCCGCGCGCAGATCGGGAGTCCCGGCAGTCGCCGTGTAGCGTGTGTGGCCCTCGTCGATGGCGCGATGCGCGGCGGCAAGAACGACGTCGGGCGTGGGGTAATCGGGCTCTCCGACGGTGAAGTTGTAGATCTCGCGCCCTGCAGCGCGCAGCTCTCGAGCCCGCGCGGCTCGGCGTAGCGTGGCGGACTCCTGCACTGCGGTTCCCATGCGCGACAAGTGGGGCGCGGTCATTCTGCTCATGATCTCCCTCTCGGGCTCGAGCGCTGTGTGACACTCACCTTTGCGTACCGGCGCGCGCGTCCTGCAGAAAACGGTAGACGTTCTCCGGGACGAAGTCGCGCACATCCCCTCCCAGCGAGTAGATCTCGCGAACCAGCGAGCTCGAAATGCACGTGTTGCGATCGCTCGGCATGAAGAAGATGGTCTCGAACTGCGGGTGCAGACGTCGGTTCGCCTGTGCCTGTTGAAATTCGTACTCGAAGTCGGTCATCGAGCGCAATCCCTTGGCGACCGCCGTGATGCCGAGTGCGCCATATTCGGAGGCCAGAAGTCCACTGAAGGAACGGACGTCCACCTGGCTCAAGTCCGCGCAGGCGCCGCGCGCAAGATCGCAGCGCGTCTCGAGCGACAGCAGCGGCGCCTTCTTGGCGGAACCCGCAACCGCAACGATCACAGAGTCGAACAGCGCGCACGCTCTGTGCACGATGTCGAGATGTCCGTTTGTGATGGGATCGAACGTGCCCGGATAGAGCACGACGCGATCACGACGCGTCATCGCTCGCCTCCTCACGAACCCAGAAATCTACTGCCGTGTCTCCAAAAAGCCGCGTGCGCCACGCACGGAATCCGTTCGGCGCCTCGACGCTGCAAGAGCGTCGGCGCTGCAGGACGAAGCACCCCCCCGGACGCAAGCCGGACGTGGGCAACGCCGCCGCCAACGCCCGTTCGAGATCCGCGTCGTAGGGTGGATCGGCGAGCACCACGTCGAAGACCCGATGCGCCGAGCTGCGCAGGTAGCGTACGGCGTCGCCCGCAATCACTTCGACCTCCCGCTCCAACTCGAGACGCTTGACGTTGCTTGCAATCACCTGTCTGGCCCGACTCGACTGTTCGACGAGGACCACGACGGCGGCACCTCTGGAGCACGCCTCCAGACCCAAGTTTCCCGTTCCGGCGAACAGGTCGAGGACGCGCCCACCGGGAATCCAGGCCTGCAGCACATTATATATGGACTCCTTCATGCGGTCGGCGGTCGGCCGCAGCCATCGACCCTCCGGGGCCTCCAGGCGCCGCCCTCGGAAGCGTCCCGCAACGATGCGCAACCTCGGTTTCAACGCGCATCCCCCGCCTTGAGCAAGCGCACGATCTCGCGGAAGGAGGCATCGCAAGTCTCCGGATGCGTGCGCACCACCGCGTGCGCGGCAGCGCGATAGAGCGGTTCACGGCGCACCCAGCGCCGACGCCACTCCTCCGGGTCGTCGAGGAGGGGACGTCGCCTGCGCGTGCGCGTCAGGCGGTCGACCGACGCTTGTGGATCGGCACGGAGCCAGATCACGCGACCCAACCTGCGCAGGAGCGGGGCCGCCTCGGCGCTCTCGACGATGCCGCCCCCGGTCGCGACGACACAGCGCTCGGGGCGCGCCTCCACCAGCTCGCGCAGGCACTCCAGCTCCAGGCGCCGGAAAGCCGGCTCACCCTCTTGCGCCATGATGTCCCGGATCGACCGGCGCGAAGTCTGCTCCAGGTGCTCGTCGAGATCGACGAGTTGAAACCCGAAGTGTTCGGCGAGCCGGCGACCGAGCGTGCTCTTGCCGCTCCCCATGAATCCGATCAGGACGATCGGCTCCAGCGCTCGACCTCCTGCATGTAGCGCTGCCAACTGGCGATGACGTCTTCGATCGAGTCGCCGGCGAACTTCTCCAACCAGGCGTCGGCGAGCACGAAGGCCACCATGGCCTCGGCGACAACGCCACAGGCGGGCACGGCGCACACGTCGCTGCGCTCGACCGCGGCACGTGACGCTTCCCCACTCCGCAGGTCGACCGTCTCGAGCGGTTTCATCAGCGTGGAAAGCGGCTTCATCGCAGCGCGAACGACGAGTGGTTCACCGTTGGTGACTCCCCCCTCGAGACCCCCGGCGCGATTGCTTCGACGCCGCAGCCGACCGCCTGGATCGCGCGATACCTCGTCGTGCACCTGGGAGCCGCGTCGAGTCGCGTGCGCGAACGCCTCTCCGATTTCGCAACCTTTCACCGCGGGGATGCTGAGAAGAGCATGCCCCAGTCGAGCGTCCAGCTTGCGGTCCCAGTGCACGTGACTGCCAATCCCCGCAGGCAGGCCGAGCGCGATGACCTCCACGACGCCTCCGAGCGTGTCGCCATCGCGGCGCGCGGACTCGATCTCCGCCACCATCGGCTCGTACGCCTGCGCGTCGAGAAGCGCAAGATCGTTCGCGGCGCTGCGGGCGCGCACCTCGTCGTAGGCGACATCTTCCGGGACACGCAGCGACACCTGCAGCGCACCGATCGAGCGCGTGTGGCCGACGACGTCGACACCGAAGACGCCCAGGAGCTGGCGCGCCACGCTACCGACGGCGACGCGGGCCGCGGTCTCGCGCGCACTGGCACGCTCGAGCACGTTGCGCAGGTCCATGAAACGATGCTTGGCGCCACCCGCCAGGTCGGCGTGGCCAGGTCGTGGGGCGGTCACGACCCGCTGAGGCGGCTCGGGTGGAGTGCCGAAGGGAGCCATGATCGACTCCCAGTTGCGGTGATCGAGATTCGCGATCTGGACCGCGATCGGGCTCCCGAGCGTGCGGCCATGTCGGACCCCGGCCGTGAACTGGGCGCGGTCCTTCTCGATCGTCATGCGGCCGCCACGCCCGTAGCCGCCCTGGCGGCGGCGCAGCTCGGCGTCCACGGCGGCAAGATCCAGCTCCAGGCCGGCTGGAACGCCATCCAGAATCGCGCTCAAACCGGGTCCGTGCGACTCGCCCGACGTCAGGAAGCGCAGCGCCATTCACGGACCTCCGCGTGCAGACCTGCGGTTGAGCCTAGGGAACGCGCACGACGCGCGCAAGCAGACTGGGGAAGCGCATGCGAGCGTCGAAAACGCAAACGGCGCCCACCGAGTGGGCGCCGTCTGGAGTGTGGAGCGGTGTGTCGGATCAGCGCGGTTCGACGCCTGAGGTCTCGCCGTTGAGGCTCACGTCCGCTTCGATCAAGCGCGGCGTCACGAAGATGATCAGCTCGCGTTTGTCGTGTGAGCGGTTGCGGCTGCCGAACATCCACCCGAGTCCGGGAAGATCCTGAAGCACAGGAATCCCCACCTTGACCTCCGACTCGACGTCGCGGATGAGCCCGCCGATGATCGCGGTCTCGCCATCTTCGACGATGACGCGCGTGTCGGCTTCGCTCGTGTTGATGATGACGCCACCCTGCACGGTCGCCTGCGAGGAGAGTTCGCTCACCTCGGGATGCAGGTCGAGCGTGATGGTGCGATCGGAGTTCACATGCGGCGTGACGCGCATCTGGATCCCCACCGTGGTCAGCTGCGTGATGGCGTTTCCTGCTTCGTCCGCAACGATCAGCGGGATCTTGGCGCCGACGAGGATCTTCGCCTCGCGGTTGTTGACCGTGGTGATGTTCGGGTTCGAGACGATGTTCGCACGCTGGGTCCGTGCCAGGGCATCGAGCATCATGTCGAGCTGTGCCCACGACTGCACGGTCCCCACACGGATTCCACCGACCGCCCCAGGAGTCGGAGCGTTGACTCCAGCACCGCCGATGAACTCCCCAGCGGTCAAGTTGGTGATCGACCAGTTGATGCCGAGGTTTTCGCTGTCGTCGGCCGACACGTCGACGAGCTTCGAGACGATCTCCACCTGCGGCGTTCGGCTATCGAGCTCGCGCGCCATCTGGGCGATCATCTGCACCTTATTGGGGATGTCGCTGACGATGAGCGAGTTCGTGCGCTGGTCCACCTGCATGCGACCACGAGGCGTCTTCATTTCCTGCAGCGCGCCCTTCAGCTCGCCGGCGTCGGCGAAGTGCAGCGGCACGATCTCGGTGACGATCGGCAGCAGATCATCGCGCTTGCGCTCCGCTGCCTTCTCCTCGAGCTCCTCGGTGCGGATCTTGGCGAGCTCACCGACGCGAATGATGCCGTTCTCCTCGACGTAACCGTATCCGTGCGCCTTGAGGATCGAGGCCAGCGCGTCGCGCCACGGCGCATCCTGGATGCGGGCGCTGACTTCACCCTGCACCTCTTTCGCCGCAATGATGTTGCGACCCGAGTAGTCTGCGAGCGTCCGCAGCACGGTGCGGATGTCTGCACCCTGCAGATCCAGGTTGATGCGTCGGCCGCGCGTCTCCTGCATGACGACGGGTGGTGTGTCTGGAGTCGTGTCCTCGCGCATCGCGAAGAAATCGCTCTGCAAGCGTGGGGATGCGCTCGTCTGCCGCGCCGGCTCCGGCGTCTTCACCGGGGCCGACTCACCCTTCGATACCCGCGCACTCGACTGCGTCGGCGTGGCCATGGCCGGGGGCAAGCTCGGCGCCGGCTCCGCGGGCGGAGCGACGTCGGGCACCGGTTTCATCTCGGCCATCGCGTCCCGGCTGGCGTCGATGAACGCCTCCGCCTCGGCAACCTTCTCCGGTTGCGCGACGACGGGCGGCTCCGCCACGACGGGCGCCTCGGCGCTCGGCATCTCCGGCATCGGAGCGGCTGCGTCTTCGACTGCCGTCGACATCGCCATGTCCTGGACCCGTGGCTCGGCGCTCGACGACGCCGTCACGGTCTTGGTCCCCGGCGTATTCTCGAGAACGACGTCGGGAGCGGGAAAGGCGGATGCACCCGCGGTCGGCATGACGACCAGAACCAGCTTGTCGCCGACCCGTTCCACTTTGTGGGTCGATGGCTGGCGCAGGTCCGCGACCAGCCGCGTCACCATCTCGGGCTCACTCGCGAACTGCGCGAGGCGGAGCTGCCGCACCGGTCCGCCCGGGACACTACGCAATCCGACCTTGACGTCGTTCTTCACACCCACCAGATCGAGCACGACCCGATCCGGGTTCGGCAGCGTGAAGGACTTGTGAGAGACCTCACCCTGGAGATCCATGACGATACGGGTGCCGTCTCCGACGCCGCGAATCTCCACCTCTTTGAGGCTCTTTGCGGACACGGCCGTGGTCACCAGCAGCCACAGGCCGGCCAGTACTGCGACCCGCATTCCGTGTGCTCGCTGAGTCATGCTCCTCACTCCTCACGCTGCAGACGAAGGGTTACCCGGCTCGTATGGCCGAAAACGCTCAATCGTGCGACCAGTTGTTCCTCTGTCACCGAAACGACACTGCCGTTCCGCACCCGATCGCCCGGGCGCAGGTTGTATCCGAAGCCCTGTGCGTCCTCCACGATCGCCAGGTGCTCCTCATCCTCCCAGAGCACGCCGACGAGTTCAGCGGTGTGCAGGTCAACGAGCTCCTGCAGGCGTGGCTCGAATTCGCCACCCACGAGGGCACGGAACGGGTCACGCGTACCGAAGGAACTGTAGAAGTATTTCTTCTCGCGCACGCGCTGCGCGCTCAGCGAGGCCCCGCCTCGTGCCGGCGCGATGACCTCCGTCTCGCGACGCGGCTGCGGCTCGCGCGGCCTTTTGGTCTGGGTGCTGCCCGACTCGGCCCGGACGGACCCCACGAGGAGGAGCAAAGCCAGACAGAAAACGCTCTGTGTTCTCAATGCGATCTCCCCCCCATCTGCGCAGCCGCGGCGCGCGGCTTCGGGCGCTGGATCTTGCGGCCCTGCTGCTCGGCAGGCGGTGCCTGCATCGGCGTGGCGGCAGGATCGCGTAGCGAGTACGCCGTCGCGGTGAAGTTCGCGGTCAGCACGTGCTCGCCGCGTCCGGCCTCGTCGGCCTCCTCACGCTCCCTCTCTTCGTAACCGTCGAGTTGGAGCCCCGAGACGTTGACGAGCCGGGACAGATTCGCCAGCCGCGAGAGGAAGATGCCGAGCTGGTGGTAACCGCAGGCCACCTGCACTTCGATCGGGTTCTCGTTGTAGAACTCCTGCGGTCTCGGAGCCTCCGGCTTGAAGAGCTCGAAGTGCACACCCGCCTGCTCCCCCGCCTGCGTGATCTGCGTCAGCAGGAGCGCGATCTCCTTGTCGCTCGGAAGCAGCTCCTGTGCTTCCTCCCAGCGCCGTTGCAGATCGGCATACTCGCGCTCCAGCCTCGGCAGGTTCCCGATCGTGCGACGCGCCTTTTCGAGCTCTGCGGTCAGCTCCTCGTGCTCCGTCTCGAGCTTCGAGATCTCCTCCGAACGGCGCGAGTAGCCGAACGGCAGGAGGTCGGAGATGAAGAAGGCCCACAGGATCGTCACACTCGCGAACGCCGTGAGCAGGATCTTCTGGATGCGTGGATCCCGTAGCGACATGGTTCCTCCGTGAGTGCGATCAGGGCTGCGCGTTCGAGAACAACGTGAACTTCACGACCTCGATGTCGTCCATGTCGCCCTCTTCGGCGATGTCGAGGTCGACTTGCGTCCAGCGATCCGCCGATTCCAGGTTTTGCATGAATCGGGCGACGATGAAGTTCGAGAAGGTCACTCCATCGATCTGGAAGCGACGCTCGCTGAGCTCCTCGACCTGAGTCACCCACATGTTCTGCGGCATGCTCTTGGTGAGCTCGTCGAGCAACTGCACACGGTAGTAGCGCTGTCGATCCAGCTTCGCCACGATGTCGAGGTGCGAGCGCACTTCCTCGCGCTTCTGTGTGATCTGCCGGATCTGCTCGAGCTGCGGCTTGTAGCTCTCCGCCTCCCGGCGAGCGCTGACGATCTCCTCCTGCAACTTCGAGATCTTCCGGCTCTGAATGGTCGATACCGTGGCCACGGTGACCACGAGGGCAACCAGCACCGCGAACGGCACGACGGCGCCCACCTGGGGAATCTTGAGCGCGGGCAGCTTGCGCCGCCGCACGCGTTCTTCCTGTGGAAGCAGATTGATCCGGATCACGGTATTACTCCACGCGACGCAGCCCGAGTCCAACACCCACGCTCAGAAGCGGCGCCATCTCCTCCACCGGCTGCGTGGAAAACAGCTCGGGATCGTAAGAAATGGTGCGCAGCGGATCGAGCACCTCGACCGGCACGTCGTGCCTCTCGGCGAGATGCTTGCGCAACAAAGGCATTTGGGAGCCGCCCCCCGAGAGCACGATGGCATCCAGCTGTTTGCCACCCTCGCCGCCGCCCCTCAGGTACGCGAAGGAGCGCTCGAGCCCTCCGGAGAGTTCCTCTGCAGCGCGCCCTACGACCTCGTCCAAAGTGGCTTCGTCCACGGCGTCGCTCGGCGACTCTGCGGTGAGAATCGTGGAAGCCTCCTCCTGGCCGACGTGGAACTCGCGCTGCACATCTTCGATGAAACGCGAGCGCCCGATCGACAGATCGCGCGTGAACTGCGGCATCCCTTCCTGGATGATGTTCAGATTGGTGACCTCGGCCCCGACATCGAGCAGACCGACGACGCGCCCCTGCTCGGTCTCGTAGTTCGCCTCGTAGCAGTTCTGCAGCGCGAAGGAATCGAGATCGATGATGCGTGGTTCCAGATTCGCATCGCGCACGAGGTCCGCGTGCTGATGGATCATCTCTTTCTTCGCGGCGACGAGCAGGACTTGCATCTGATTGCCACCGACGTCCTCGTCCAGAATCTGGAAATCGAGACTGACGTCGTCGATGTCAAAGGGAACGTGCTGCTCTGCTTCCCAGAATATCGCTTCGCGCGCGTCCTCCTGATCCATGCGATCCATGAGCACTTTCTTCACGATGAGCGCGCGACCGTTTACGGCGCTCACCACTTCACGCCCCCGGATCCCAGCCTGTCCGACGCACTCGCGGATGGCGTCGAGAACGAGCAAACGGTCCATCACTTCTCCGTCGACGATCGCTTCGGGGGGCAGTGGTACAACCCCAAGGCGCTTGAGCGATGGTGCCGAGCGCGAGAAATCGATTTCGACGACTTTCACGAGGCTCGACCCGATGTCGAGTCCGACGGTGGACTTGGCTTTGCGCGTGAACGAGAACCGCATTATGGCCTCCGGACGTGTCGCGCTGCAGCGGCACGTCATGCATCCTGCATTCTTCTCGATTCCGGACGCCGCGCGACGCGATCGCGCGCGCCGACTTCGACTGTCCATGTTCGGAGACCCACGTACCGCAAAGGTTGTGCCATGGACCGACGAGACACAGCGCAGGATTCGACGCCATCCTGAGCCGCGACACGCCGTGGCTCGCCGATCCGCGTGAGTCTCACGGGAGGCAAGGAACTCAAGAACGCGCTGCGACTTCCGTCAGCGACGCAGAAGTGAGGCGTACCAGAAGGCGAGCGACTCGCCAAAGAAAAGGCTGAGAGCCGCACTCGCCGCCAGAAAGGTGCCGAAGGCCACCATGCTCTTGCGCGTACCGCCGCGCGCCACGACCCAGACGCCGTAGATCGACCCCAGCACGGAGGCAAGGAAGATGATGAAGAGCACGTGAATGGGGCCGAGGAAAGCGCCGATCATTCCAGCCAGCTTGACGTCGCCGAAGCCCATGCCCTCGGCGCCTCGCATCGCCTTGTAGGCGGCGGCCACCAACCAGATGAAGCCCGCGCCCGCAACCACGCCGAGAAGGGCTCCCACGAGCCCGAGGGGCAGCACCGTAGCGGCCAGCAAGATCCCGAGGCTGAGCGCTCCGAGCGAGAGCTCGTCCGGGATGATCATGTGCTCCCAATCGATCCATGCGATCGCCAGCAGCGTCGCCAGAAAGAGGAAGTAGATCGTCCCCATCGCCGTCGGGCCGAAACGCTCCAGGCACGCCAGCGCCAGCGCTGCGGTCGCGAGCTCCACGAGCGGGTAGCGCCATGCGATGCGCCCGCGGCAGCCGGCGCAGCGGCCACGCAGTGCGAGGAACGACAGCAGCGGCACGTTCTCGAACCAGCGCACCGGGCGCCGGCAGTGCGGGCAACGGGAGCGCCCGAACCAAGGTGATTGATCGCGCGGCAAGCGGTGGATCAACACGTTCAGGAAGCTGCCGAGGATCAGTCCGAGAAGCGCTGCGGGGAGTTGCACACTCACGGGTCCTCCTCTCGATTCGTTGCCGGCGTCGCTGGCTGCAACGCGCGCTCGCGCATCGCCGCTTCGATCTTGCGCAAGCTCTCCTCCGCCACGATGCGCAGCTCACGGTTGTCGGTTGTCTGCGCCAGATCGTTCCACAACACCCATGCCGTCTCCAGGCGGCCAAGCTTGCGATTCAGAAAAGCCTGGAACCGCAGGGCCCGATCGCGCCCCTCCGGATACTGGGCGGCGAAGTCGAAGTAGCGCGCCGCGGCCTCGTCGTTGGCGGTGGTCACGAAGGTGAGGAACCCCATTTCGAACGGATAGACCCACGATTCCGGATTGGCTCGAGACCCACGGCGCAACACCTCGAGCGCCGCATCCAGATCCCCGCCATCCGTAGCCAGCACGACAGACCCCAGGACGTAAGCGTGCGCGTAGCGCGGATCCAGCGTGTTCACGGCGTCGAGATAGTGGCCGAACTCGGAGAGGTCGTTGCCGCCCTGGCGGTGTTCACCGTAGTACTGAACGCACTGCATCCAAGCCAGGTCTGCCGCAGCCTCGCGATACCCGAGCGCCAGAACTTCGAGGAAAGAAACGGCAGGAAGCGCAGAGACGCCGAGCGTCGCGCGCGCGCGCACGTGCGCTTGACCGACGCGCCCCGCCAGGAAGGTGGTCAACACGAGGAGACAGAGTGCTGCGAGCCGCGCGACGCGTTTGACGATCTTCATCGCAGGTCCCGCCGACGGAACACGAGCGCCGCAACGTAGAGCGCGGTCAAAGCGTAGATCCCAGCGTACGCCGCCGCGACCGCGAAGCGCTCCGGGTGCACGCTGACGCCGTGCACGACCTCGCCTCGAATGTTGAATAGACCGAGACTCGGAACCGCGAGGCTCATCCACTCGAGCGTGGGGTTGCCGCCGCTGGCGTCGAGAAAGCGCAGCATGTTGCCACTCAGGCTCCCCCCTACGTAGAGCGCCAGCGTGAACAGCGCCGCCAGCGTGGGGGAGGTGAAGGTGGAGAAGAGTACAGCGATACTCGCAACGACCAGCATGCCGAGCAGCGAAGCGAAGACCGCGTAGAGGTAAGTGAATCGCCAGCCGAAGCCGGCAGCCTCGAGGGTCAGCGCCAGGATTCCGGTCATGGCGATGGTGATGACACATAGAGTCGCGACCAGCCCCAGGAACTTCCCCGCCAGATACTCGAGTCGGGTCAGCGGCTTCGACAGCAGGACGTCGAGACTGCGGCGATCGAAATCGCGGCGGACGAGGGTCGAGCCGGAAAGCAGGATGACGAGAATCCCGAGCAGATCGATCGCCGCCAGGCCGAAATCGGCTACCACCTTCTTCTGCGCACCGGGCGCAAGTGGTGTGAGCACCGAGGAGCTGGCGACGAGCAACGCCGCGAAGAGCAGGACCACGTAGAGGATGCGCTCACGCAACATCTCGATCGTGGTCCAACGTGCGATGGTGGCGATGCGGGTCCACATCAGCGCGCGCCCCCCGAGCCCACCGGCGCCAGCGGCCGTGTGTCGTGTGCCTCCACCTCGCGTCGCGTCGTGTCGAGGTAGACCTCCTCCAACGAGACGCGGCGCGGAACGATCGACTCGACGTTGCCCCCCGCCGCGAGCGTCGACTGCAGGAGATCGCGCACCTCCCGACCCGGCGCCACGGTGAACAGGACGCTGCCCGCCGCGTGGATGACGGAACGCGCTCGTGTCTGCAGCTGGCGCACGAGCGCATCGGGCAAGCCGCTCACCTCGACCTCGACGCTCTCCGATTGCAGCCGCCCGAGCTCTTCGAGCGACAGCTCGCGCACCACCAGCCCCCCGCGCAGAATCCCAGCACGAGTGCAGACGACCTCGGCATCGCTCAGGATGTGGGTCGAGAAGAGAACGGTCTTGCCCGCATCGCGTTGCTCGACGATGAGATCGCGCACCAGCTTGCGTCCGGGTGGGTCCAGACCGGACATCGGCTCGTCCAGCACGAGCAGCTCCGGATCCGCGAGCAGAACCTGTGCGAGCCCGAGACGCTGCAGCATCCCCTTCGACATTTTGCGCAGTCGTATGTTGCGGGCATCTTCCAGCCGTACGCGCTCCAGGAGCTCGTCGACGCGCCTGGAGAGCGCTGCACTCCGCAGCCCGACGAGCTTGCCACAGTAGCTTAGGAACTCGCGCGCCGTCAGCTGTTCGTGGAAGGAAGGGTTCTCGGGCAGGTAGCCGAGGCGGGCGTGGACGACGCGATCGTCGAGCGGGCGACCGAAAAGGCGTCCTTCCCCGGCGTCGGCACGCGTGAGCCCCAGCAGAATGCGCAGAGTGGTCGACTTGCCGGCACCGTTCGCACCCAGGAGTGCGTAGGCGTCGCCGGCGTGGATGCCGAGTGAGACTCCACGCAGGACAGCCTTACGCTTCATCAGGAAACCGGACGCGAAGGCCTTGCGGATGTTATCCAGACGAACGACCATGACCACTCCGCTTGCAATTCGCAAGCGGCGTGCCTCAGCTTGCCCACGTGGACGCGGGTGCCGACTTCAGATGCCATTGGTGAGCTGCAGGACGACGACTCCGTTGGTCCCTTGCCCGTCGATCACGTAGCGCTCGCCAGGCCCGGTGGCCGTGTCGTAGCCGACGCGTCCCTCAGCGTCCGCGGCACCGTTCCAAATGACCGGTGCTGCGTCGGCGGGGTCGAACGGATTGGCCAGATCCACGGGGACGAGGTCACTGAGCGTGTCGCCGTTCGGGAGCGCGGTGGTGTCGTCGGTGGCGTAGACACCAGCGTTCTGGATGCCAAAGTCCTCGGCGACGAGCTGCACGGTGTGCGCGTTGGAACGTACGGCCGCCTCTTTCGCGCGGGACTGCATGCGGCGAAACGCCGGCAGCGCGATCGCCGCCAACGTGCCGATGATCACCAAGACGAGCATCAGCTCGATGAGTGTGAAACCTCGGTGCGCACGCATCTCTTCACCATGGCGGGGGTGAAAGCAGGACGTGGGACGGCCGCAACCGACCGTCCCACGCTTTCCCACGTTTCGCTGCGTTCCGGATTAGACACCGTTCGACAGCGTGATCACGACGTTGGCCCCGCGGCCCATGCCGTCGATCGTGTACGCAACGCCCGGGCCGGCGGCCGTGTCGTAGCCGCACTCGCCCTCGATCGTTGCCGCGCCCGTCCACAGGATCGCGTTGTTGGCGTTGTTGAACGGGTTGTTCAGGTTCGGGATCCCGTCGCCGTCCGGATCCGGCAGCAACAGGTCGATCGTGTTCCCGTTCGGCAGCAGGGTCGTATTGTCGGTGGCGTAGACACCGTCGTTCTGCACCGCGAAGTCCTCGGCCGCCAGCTGCACAGTGTGCGCGTTGGACTTCACCCCGGCTTCCTTCGCACGCGCCTGCATGGAAATGAAGTTGGGAATCGCGATTGCCGCCAGGATCCCGATGATCACGACGACGATCATGAGCTCGATCAGGGTGAAACCCTTATTGGAACGCATTTCGAGTTTCCTCCAGGAGAAACGCGGATTTAGTACCTACCGCATTGATGAGAGACCGCAGTCTCCCAGGTGCTTCCGGTTGCCCGGAACCGCGTCCCGACTCCCTTCGGGTCCGTCGGTCCCAGCCCGCCGGGGCTGGTGCGGCATTGGTCAGCCGCCCAGGTTTTGCATGGCCCATGCCAGCGTGCGGACACTCCTGACGCCATCGCGTCGAGGAGCATGCTTCCTTACACCTGCGTGCATTCTCCTGACCATGCGAATTCGATCTGCAGCTTGCGAAAGTGATGCCGCTTTCATCCCTCGCCGCCCCGATCCTTGTCCAGGCCGTAGCGCTGGATCTTGCGATAGAGCGTCGAGGCGTTGATGCCCAGAATGGAGCTCGCCTTCTTCTTCTGCCAGCCGGTCTCGTTGAGCACCGTGACGAGATACTCCTTCTCCAGCTCCTCCAGCGTGACGTTGGTTCCCTCGAACAGCTTGGCTCGCGACGCCGACTTGCGCTGTCGCACAATATCGGGGAGGTCGCCCACCTCGAGGACGTCGCCCGACTGGAGAATGACCGAGCGCTCGACGATGTTCTCCAGCTCACGGACGTTTCCCGGCCAGTCGTAGTCGACCATGGCCTGCAGGGCGTCTTGCGCGATGGCTTGCGTGACGTCCGGATGCTCCGGACGGCACTTGCGCAGGAAGTGATAGACGAGGAGCGGTATGTCCTCACGCCGCTCGCGCAGCGGCGGAAGACGCACGGGAATCACGTTGAGCCGGTAGTAGAGGTCGGGACGGAAACGCCCCTCGTCCACCTCCTCTTCGAGATCGCGATTGGTGGCGGCGATCACGCGCACGTCGATCTTGATCGGGCTCGTGCCCCCAACCGGGATGATTTCCTTCTCCTGGAGCACACGGAGCAGCTTCACCTGGATTGCGGGCGATGTCTCACCAATCTCGTCCAGGAGGAAGCTGCCTCCCGTCGCCACCTTGAACAGCCCCTCCTTGTCGCGGATGGCACCGGTGAAGCTCCCTTTGACGTGTCCGAACAGCTCCGATTCCAGAAGGCTTTCCGGCAAGGCGCCGCAGTTGATGCTCACAAACGGTCCGCCCGCACGTGTGGAACGGAAGTGAATGGCGCGCGCAATGAGCTCTTTCCCCGTGCCGCTCTCGCCGTGAATCAGAATGGTGCTGTCGGTGGCCGCGACCTTCTCGACGAGGTGGAAAACACGCTGCATGGCTGGACCCTTGCCGATGATCATCTTCGGGTCGCTGTTCTCCTTGCGCCCCTGCGGGCGGCTCGGCGGCGTCATCTCCCGCTTCATCCGACGCATTTCGATCGCGTTGCGCACGACCATCTTGATTTCGTCGTTCTTGGCGTGCTTGATCAGGTAGTGGAAAGCACCCTTGTTCACCGCGTCGATCGCACTCTTCTGAGATGCGTACGCGGTCATGATCACCACGGGGAGGTCCGGGCTGATCGCCTTGAGGCCGGAGAGAACCTGGATGCCGTCCATCTCACGCATCTTGACGTCGGTGATCACCAGATCGAATCGACGTGACTTCGCCTCGCGCAGCGCATCGACACCTCGCTGCACCGCGGTCACGTCGTACCCCTCTTTCTGCAGCATGATTGTCAGGTATTGGCACATGCTCTGTTCGTCATCGACAATGAGGATCTTCTCACCGGGCATTCCTGGTCTCCTCCGTGGCCAGACCCCAGACCTCCGTGTCCAACAGGGCGTCGCTCTCCGACGTCTCGGACTCCGGGCTCTCCAGCGAGCGCTTGGCATCCGGAATGACAGACGAATCCGTTGGCCCGGTTACCTCGGGTAGATAGATACTGAACTCCGCGCCCCCCTGCGGTTGGTTCGCCGCCTCCAAACGACCCGCGTGGCTCTCGACGATCTTGGCGGCGATCGACAAGCCCAAGCCCGTACCCTGCGGCTTCGTGGTGTGAAAGGGCTCGAAGATGATCGCTTCCTCCCCCGCCTCCACGCCGGGACCGGAGTCTTGAAAAGCGAGGCAGAGAAAGGACGCCTCCGGCAGCCCCAGCTCCTCGCCCGAGCGCCGTTCCACGATGATGCGGAGCGAGCCACGATGCTCCATGGCCTCGAACGCATTCAATGCGAGGTTCACGTACACTTGCTTCATCTGCTCCGAGTCGATGCACGCGAGCGAGGTTCCGTCCGTCCGATCCTGGAGCACGATACGGATCTCGCTGCCGATATCGGGATGCCGGCGCATGAGCCGCACCACGTCTTCCAACCCGGCTCGGATCGGCACCACCTGCCTGTCGAGTGGACGGGAGCTCGCGTACTCGAGAAAGTCGTCGAGGATATGGTTCAGACGCTCGCTCTCCTTGACGACGAGATCCATCAACCGACGTTGCTCACCCTGCACCGGCAGCTCCTCGCGCAGCATGTCCACGCTGTTGGCGATCGCAGCCAGAGGGTTGCGGATCTCGTGGGCGATGCTCGCGGCCAGCTGTCCTACCGCCGCGAGCCGGTCGGCACGGCGCACGCGCTCCTGCATACGTCGCACCTCGGAGAGATCCTGGAACGTCGCCAGGATGCCATGCCACTCGCCGTCCGGTGCGCGTAGCAGCGATGTCGACAGACCGATCGGTCGCGGTGGAGCATCCGGTTGCGAAAGCTGCACCTCGAAGCGGTGGATCGGTGCTCCCTCCTCAAGCGAGTGGCGCAGCTTGTCGAAAAGCAGCGGTGCCCGCGTGGCAAAGAGATCCTTCAGCTCGCGTCCGTGCAGGTCTTGCGGCTGAAGCCCGAGGATGCGCTCGGCTGCAGGATTGAAGCGCGTCACGTGTCCGGAGCGATCGATCGTGATCAGGCCGCTGACGAGACAGCGCAGCACCGATTCCGTGTCCAGGCGCAGGTGATCGAGGGCGCGGCGCGAGGCGTCGAAACGCAGCATCAGGATGGCTGCACCGCACAGACCCATCCCCGCTGCCAGGCCCGCCGTCGTCGTGTGCCCGAAGACGGCGGCCAGCAACGCCACCGCATAGGCGGCCAGCGTTGCACCACCCCACCACACCACGTCATTCCTCCGTGCGCTCATCCCGAGATCACCGAGATCAGCTTGAACATCGGCAGGTACATGGCGACCAGCATCCCACCGACCACGACACCCATGATCACGATCATCGCCGGCTCGATCACCGACGTCATGGCCTCGACCGCCGCGTCGACCTCGTCGTCGTAGAAGTCGGCGATCTTGTTCAGCATCTCATCCAGCGCCCCGGTCTCCTCGCCGACCGCCACCATCTGGACGACCATCGGAGGAAACACGTCGCACGAGCGCAACGGCTCGGCGATGGTGTTTCCTTCGCTGATGCTGCCTCGTGTGTCCTGGATCGCTTTCTCCACGACGGCGTTCCCCGACGTGCGTGCGGTGATGTCGAGCCCCTCGAGAATCGGCACACCGGAGCTGATCAACGTACCCAGGGTGCGCGTGAAGCGCGCCACCGACGACTTGCGGATCACAGACCCCAGAACCGGCATCCGCAGCATCATGCGATCGATCACCATGCGTCCGTTTTCGGTCGCGTAGTAGCGTTTGATGGCGTAGACGATTCCGGCCACGGAACCACCCAGCGCCCACCACCAGCCGCGCATGAAATCACTGAGCCCCAACACCACCCGGGTCGGGAGTGGCAGCTCGCCACCGAAGTCCATGAACATCTTCGCGAAGGTCGGGATGATGAAGAGCAGCATGAAGGACGTGGCGCCCACGGCCACGAGGACCACGATGGCCGGATAGGTGAGCGCTCCCTTCACCTTGCGTTTGAGCGCTTCCGCCTTCTCGAGGTAGACGGACAGCCGCTGGAAGATGACGTCGAGCACACCACCCGATTCGCCGGCGTCGACCATGTTGCAGTAGAGCCGCGAGAAGGCGCGCGGGTGCTTCTGGAGCGCCTCCGAAAGGGTCGCTCCCCCCTCGACCTGCTGCATGACGTCGGTGATCACCTTCTTGAAGTAGGGATTGTCCGCCTGTTGCCCGAGAATGCTCAGACATTGCACCAGCGGCAGTCCCGCGTTGATCATCGTGGCGAACTGGCGCGTGAAGATTCCGAGCTCGCGTGTCGAGACCCCGGGCCTGCGGAGATAGATTTCCCTCCGGGCCGAGCTCTTCGGATTGACGGAAGTGATCAGGATACGGCGTTTGCGCAGCTGATTGATGAGCTCCTGCTTGTCTTCTGCAGCGAGCTCTCCACTCAGCACCTCTCCTGCCGGTGTGCGGCCCTTCCACACGAATGTCGTCGGCATCGCGGCCTCCTGGAACTGGATCTTCTACCTGGCACCCACTCGGGTTCGCGTGCGGCTGGGCGACTGGACGAGACCGGACGCGCTCAGCATCTGCTCGAGCTCCTGTGTGTCATGGCTGCGGGTCATGGCTTCGTTCATGGTGATCAAACGATTCACGACGGCAGCATGCAGCGCCTGGTTGAACGTCTGCATGCCGTGCTTCTGTCCCGCTTGCATGAGCCCGTAAATCTGATGGATCTTGCCGTCGCGGATGACCGCCCGGATGGCGGGGGTGCACACCATGATCTCGGCAACCAACGTGCGTCCGCGCCCACCCGCGCGCGGCAGCAGCTGCTGCGTGACGACACCGTTCAACACGAAGGCCAGCTGCGCGCGAATCTGCGGCTGCTGCTCCGGTGGAAAGGAATCCACGATACGGTTGATCGACTCGAATGTGCTGTTGGTATGCAGCGTCGCAAGGGCCAAGTGACCCGTCTCCGCAATCGTCAACGCGGCTGACATCGTCTCGCGATCGCGCATCTCACCAATCAGAATGATGTCCGGGTCCTGTCGCAGCACGTGTTTCAGCGCCGCATGGAAGCTCTCGGTGTCGGCACGGACTTCGCGCTGATTGACGATGCAGCGCTTGTGCTCGTGGATGTACTCGATCGGATCCTCGATGGTCACGATGTGTCCGCGCCTCTGCTGGTTGATCATGTCGATCAAGCTCGCGAGCGTCGTCGACTTGCCGCTTCCCGTCGGCCCGGTCACCAGAATCAGGCCCTTGGGACGCATCGCCAGCTCGACGACCGTCTTCGGAAGACCGAGATCGCGCCAGCCGAGGATCTCGTACGGAATCTGACGGATGGCCATCGTCACGACGCCGCGCTGGAGGAACACGTTGCAGCGGAAGCGCGCCAGCCCGCTGACACCGAACGACAGGTCCAGCTCCTTGTCGTTCTCGAAACGACGCTTCTGCTCCTCGTTGATCACGCTGTATGCGAGACGCGCGCACTCCTCAGGCGTGAGCCGCTCGTATTCGCTGCTCGTGATTTCACCGTCGACACGGAACTGCGGCGGCAGGCCTGCGGTTAGGTGCAGGTCGCTCGCCTTCAACTGCAGCATTCTCTCCAGCAGTTCTCGGAGATTGATCACGGCTTCCCTTCCTTGATGAAGCGCATCCCTACTCGAACTCGTCCAACGCCGTCTCTTTCAGCACCTCTTCGACCGTAGTGATCCCCTCCTGGATCTTGGTGATCGCGTGCATGCGCAGGGTCACCATGCCCTCCTGAATCGCCACCTTCTTGATGTCGCTGGAGGAGGCACGGTCGAGAATCATTTCGCGAATCGTCGGGGTCAGCATCAACACCTCGTAGAAGCCGAGGCGCCCCGCGTAACCGGTCATGTTGCAGTCGGGACATCCTCTGCCTTTGTACATGCTGAACGTGCCTTTGGCCGGGTCCCAGCCGAGCTCGCGCAGCACCTCTTCGGACGCGGGCCCCACCTCCGCTTTGCACTTCTTGCAGATGCGCCGTCCGAGGCGCTGGGCCAGGATCAGGTTCAGCGAGCTCGCCACCAGAAAGGGCTCGATTCCCATGTCCACGAGGCGGTTGATGGTGCTCGAGCTGTCGTTGGTGTGCACCGTCGAGAGCACGAGGTGACCGGTCAGCGCCGCCTTCACTGCGATCGACGCGGTGTCCAGGTCGCGGATCTCGCCAACCATGACGATGTTCGGATCTTGACGCAGGAACGCTTTCAGCGCTGCCGCGAACGTCAGTCCGATCTCCTCATTCACGAGCACCTGGTTGATCCCTTCGAGGTTGTACTCGACCGGATCCTCCGCGGTCATAATGTTCGTGTCGGGTGTGTTGATGCGTGCGAGAGCCGAGTAGAGCGTGGTCGTCTTACCGCTCCCGGTCGGTCCGGTCACAAGCACCATCCCGTACGGCGATGCAATGGCACGCAGGAGGTTCTGCAGGCCGACGGGATCGAACCCGAGCTTCTTGAGATCGAGCTGCAGGTTGGAGGCGTCGAGGATGCGGAGAACGACCTTCTCACCGAAGATCGTGGGCACGGTCGAGACACGCACATCCACCTTCTTGCCCTTGATCTTGATCTTGATGCGACCATCCTGCGGAACACGCCGTTCGGCGATGTCGAGCTCCGACATGATCTTGAGGCGCGAGATCACGGCATTCTTGAGCCGCATCGGCGGATTCATGATCTCGTGCAGGACACCGTCGATGCGGTAGCGCACGCGCATCCTCGTTTCGTACGGTTCGATGTGCACGTCGGAGGCGACGCGCCGCAGCGCTTCGGCCAGCAGCGAGTTCACCAGCTTGACGACGGGTGCATCCTCGTCCATGGCGGCGGCGAGGCCGAGATCTTCATCGGTGGCGTCTTCGACGACCTCGACATCCTCGTCCATCTCCTTGATCACCGAAGCCAGCGAGTCGGCTGAGTCGTAGTACTTGTCGATGGCACGCTTGATCGCCATCTCCGAGCACACGACAGCGGTGACCTCGAGTCCGGTGATGAACTTGACGTCGTCGATGATGAAGATGTTCGTGGGGTTCGCCATCGCCAGCGTCAGCTGGCGCCCCGCGCGCTCGATCGGGATCACCTGGAACTTGCTGGCCACCTCGGCGGGCACCAACGACACGACGTCGGGGGGAATCTTGCGATCGTCGAGCTGCGCGGCGGGCACTCCGTAGACCTGCGCCAGCATCTGCTCGTACTCCGGCTCGGCGATGAACCCCATGCGCACGAGCGAAGCACCGAGCGAGCTCTTGTTCTGAGCGCTCAGCTTCTGAGCGTCGGCGAGCTGCTCCTGGCTGATGCGGGAGGACTCCAGGAGCTGTGTCGCGATGCGATCATCCACGTGTCTGGGCCTCCCCCGCGCGAGTCCAGTCTGGAGCGAAGCGGAGAGTTGCAGTTCGGGTCGTCGACGCTGCAATCCACATGCCCGCCCACGCCGCACGGATGTCGTTACACCGTGCGGTGTTTCGGGCGCCGCCTTCGTTGAGAGCCAGCGGGCGTCGGAGTCGATCGTGCAGTCGGCAACGTAGGAGCGACCTGCTCGAGGCGAAAACACGCGGCTTGGCGCACCGGGATCGAGACGATGCGACCCGATACGCCCTTTCGAGGCGCGACGTGAATTCGCGGTGACTGCGACGCGGGTCAATCGAAGCGCACGAGCGGTGCCAGTCGTGCCGCAGTGCTCGCCCCGATTCCTCGCACCTTCTGGAGGTCACCCAGCGAACGAAACGGACCGTTTGCGTCACGATGTGCCACGATTCGGGATGCGAGCACAGGGCCCACACCCGGCAATCGCTGCAGCTCGCGAGCCCCCACGACGTTGATCGCCACCGTGCCGGAAGAGTCGGAGCCCATGCTCTTCGGAGGTATCGGCGCTCGCGTCGAACCTTCGTCAGTTCCTCCCGACGCCGACGGCGTCTCGGTGTGGGGGAAGAGTGCATCCTGCGGTGTGGAGTTCGTTTCCGCCGGACTGCCCGCCGTCTCGAACTCCCGGCGTTCGAACGGAAGGTCGAGCGCATCGAGTAGGCGACCGAGGCCGAGCAGGAGCAGCAGCCACAAGGCGCCGCGTTGGCGCGAAGACATCGAAGTGTCCCGTCCGGGAGTCATCGGGGATGGATCAGTTGATCAGCGTGGCGCGGACACCGAAGAGGGACCAGCGCTGCGGCATCAGGACACCGGGGTGGATCTCCCAGCGCGTGTCGGTGACGTTGATCACGCGCCAGAAAAGAAGCAGACGCTGCAGCAAACGGACGTCGATCATGACGTCACCGGTGGCGACGGCCGGCAGCGACACCGTGTCGGTGAAGACGCGCCGGGTTTCGAGCCGCCAGATCGTCTGCAACGTCACCTCGAGATCTCCTTGAAACAGATCCCAGCGCATGAAGCGACCGGTGAGCTCGGCATGCAGGTCCGCCATGCCGCCACGGTCTCCCGCAGTCCACGGCGTCCAGGCGAGCCGACCTTCGAGCGCCCAGGAGAGGTGCTCGTACTTCGGGGCCAGGATCACATCGACGAGCGCTGCGCCGATCCGCCGCGGTCCAAGACCCAACGTCGGGAAGAAGAGCTGGGCGGCGCTGCTCTGTTTCTGCAGATCCTTGTAGTAGCCGCGGCATCCGAGCTCCAGCGACGGGCCGGCGTGTCGCACGCCCGCCGCGGCATACGTGCCTGGACGCGTGCCGGCGCTGCTCTCCTCCTCACCCCAGCCGCGAAAGGTGACGCCACGCCCCGCCTCGACATCGAATTCCCAGGCGTCGCGGCGCGACAGCAACTGGGCCTGCGCGCTCCAGCTGTTGCCGAAGCGCTCATCCCGGTGCCAACCGACGCCTGCGTTCCAGAAGAGGTCGCTGCCTCGGCGTGTGAAGAGCTCGACGTCGTAGCGCGCATAATCGGCGCGTTGCACCATGTCGTCCTGGAAGCGCTCTCCCTCCACGTCGTTGACGCGCATGTAAAGAGCCGTACGCTGCAGGTTGCCGTGCGGCAGCTCCAGGTCGAGTGCCGCGCGTCCACGCACCTCGCTGATCGTCTGCGGAATCGCGTTGATCCGGCGTTCGCGGTTCCATCCCTGGTGCGATACGTCCAACGTCAGGTCGAGCCCGCGCACCCCGCGTTGCCAGCGCAACGCATTGAGGACGCGGCTCGAAGTGCTGAAGTCGTTGACGCTCTCGAAGCTCCCATGCGCCGTGTCGAGGTAGTCTTCGAAACGGTAGAGCAGACGTTCCCCCGTGGGGCGCTGGAATCCCACGTCGACGGCGCGGCCGCGCCCGTTGTAGGTGCCGAGATCGGCGGGCGCGGAGGTGAGCCGTTGGGTGCGGAAGTCGTGGAAGCCGCGGAGCAGTTCGTCGTAGCGAAAACCCACCCACCAGCTTTGCGTCGGAGTGTGCAGCTGCACGCGCCGCGTGCGCGTGCCGACCTCGCCGCGACCGAGGTCGATCTCGGTCACGGGTGCATCCGCATCCGGCTTGCGAGTCCAGATCTCCAGGCGCGCGGGCTCGACGCTGCGGTGCAGCTCGATACGATCGATCTCGACCAGGAGCATGCTGAAGACGCGTGGCCACTGGAACTCCGATTCTGTGTAATCCACTCCATCCACGAGCACGCGAATGCGGCCGGTGACCGAGCCCGCAACGTTGAGGTAGACGTGCGAGCCGAGCCCGCCGCGGCGCGCGACCACCACACCCGCTTGCTGTCGCAGCAGGTCCTCCACCGAGACGAGCTCCATCCCGACCCAGTCATCCCTGCGCAAGACGATGTCCGCCTGGCGCGCAGTCCCCCCAAGCGGCGTCACCTGCGCCTCCGCGCCCGCCGCAAGCGTGATCCAGAGAATCGCACTGACGCACGCGATTCGGTTGCGGCGTCGCGGGTCTCTGCGGCGCATCGCGGCGTGCCCGGTTTGCGCTACGCACTTCAAGCCAGGCTCCAGCGCTCAAGGCTTCGGCGGACGGCGGGCACGATCAACGCGAAACCCACAGCGTTCCCGAGTGCATGCGCGAGAGGGAAGGGAAAGCTCAAGCCCCCGATGACGACTGCGGCCCAGGAGGAGGATTCGCGCACGGAGAGATAGACGGCGGAGTTGGTGAGAACGTCGTAGAAAAGCGTCAGCAGCAGACCGCTGATTCCGGCGAGAAGCGCTTGTCTCGGCCACGATTGCGTGCGCACGACCGCCGCGAAGACGCCGCCGGCGCCGCCGACGATCGCCATGGCGACCACCTGAGCCAGAAACAGGGGTGGCGCGGAGGCGCCCATCGGGTTGAAACCGGCATAGATCGTCTCCGCCAGGAGCCCGATCACGACGCCTCGTCGCACGCCGGTCAAGACCCCGGCGGTGAAGATCGCAGCGCTGATGAGCTCGAGATTCGGGACGAAGATCATCAGATAGCCGAGCGCGACGCAGAGCGCCACGAGAAGAGACGTCTGGATCAGGTCACGCGTTTCCATTCCACCCCGCCGCGTCGCGCAGCCGCTCCAACTCCTCGCGAGTCACGCCGACGTCGCCCGGCAGGATACCGCCAGGCGTCTCGCGGTGGAAGTCGCTGCCTCCGGTGGGGACGAGATCGAGGTCTCGTGCGAGTTGTAGATAGCGTGCAACCGCCTCGTCGTCATGCGTCGGATGCCACACCTCCAATCCGCGCAGCCCTTGCCGAGCCAGGCTCGGGATCAGCCCGGCACCTCGACTCACCTCCGGGTGTGCGAGAACGGGCACGGCACCCGCACGCTCGAGGAGGGCGACACCTTGCGCGAAGCTCAACGCATGTCGCTGCAGGTAGGCCGGCTTGCCCGTCCCGAGCCAACGCTGAAACGCAGTGTGCACATCGGCGACGTAGCCTCGCGAGACCATTTCGTCGGCGACGTGCGGGCGCCCCACGACGCGCCCCCGGGCACGACGCCGCACCGCTTCGAGATCGATCGGCATCCCGAGATGATGCAGGCGCTCGACGATGCGTTCGACGCGCTCGAGGCGTGCCTGCCGCATGCTGGCCAAGGGCTCGCCGAGGATTTCGGTGTGGCGCACGAAGTAGCCCAGGACGTGCAGCTCGCGCTCTTCGTGGCGAACGGAGAGCTCGATGCCGGCGACCACCTCGAGACCCACGGCCGTACCCTGCGCGCGGGCCTCTTCGATTCCGTCGACGCTATCGTGATCGGTGAGCGCGAGCGCCTGCACGCCGCGTGAAGCCGCAAGCGACACCAGCGCCTGCGGCGAGAGGGCGCCGTCGGAGTGGAGGGTGTGTGCGTGCAAATCGCACGTGGGAGAGCGCATCGATGAAGCCGTTCACCGGGGATGTCAGAAGCGCTGCAGTCGGGCCTGCACGTCGCGGTAGCCGCTGTCGACGAGCGCGACGGCCTCGAAGTGCCGACGCGCCTCTTCTCGACGCCCCAGCGCCTCGTACGCCACGCCCATCGTATAGCGCAGACCCAGCCCGACGCCTGCCGATTCTGCCGAACTCAGAAGTGGCGTCAGCAAGGCCACGATGTCGGCATGGCGCCCCTGCATCGTCAGGCAGGCTGCCATCATCTCGAGACACTGCTCGCGGATCGAAGCCTTGCGAACGGCGACCTCGAACTCGGCGAGCGCCTCATTATAGAGCCCCATCTCGTAGTAGGCCACGCCGAGGTCGTAGCGTGCCGATGCGTCGTCACCGAGCGCCTGAGCCATCTGCTCGCGAAACGTCCCGATGACGTCCTCGAGCTCGTGCACCCGGCCCCCTTCCGCTCGCTTGAGCTCCGGGTCGTCGGTGTCGGAATCGGGGATCCAGACCGGGTGGCGGAACCCGGAGCCCCAATCGGGATCGGTGGCGGGCGTGGACGCCGGCGCAGCCGCCGTCAGGGTGGCCGGTGGCGGCGGGGGTGCGGGTGCAGTCGGCGGCTCGCTCCTCACGGTCTGGCCGGCTGTTGGCGGCGCGGGCACAGACTTCGGCGGCGGTGCCGGCGAAGTCGCCGGCGGCGCGACCGGCACGACCGGCGGCGGTTGTGGCGTTGGCGGCGCGGGATCGACGCTGCCGGAGGGCTCCGGCGGTGTCGTTGCCCCTGGCGGCGGCGGCGGCGGGGGCGAGAGCGCGTCGACAGGTCTTGGAGGACTCGGCTCGACCGGGGGCGCCGGGGATTCCTCACCGATCAACGCGGCGACGTCGTCGAGGGAGGTCTCCGGAATCTCGTACTCGGGAACGTCCTCCTCCGGCGCATCGATCTCCGGCTCGGCGTCGACGCGGGCGGGATCGAGCGGCTCGACCCCCGTGTCGGTGGTCTGTGCTTCCAGGAAGGCGTCGAGCGAGTCGCCCTTCTCTTCAGCGACCGCTTCCTCCGCCGCTGCCAAAGCGCCGCTTTCGGGTGCGGACTCGATCGACGGCAACGCCGTTTCCGCGACATCGAAATCGATCTCGACTTCTTCCTCCCCCGGGCTCGGCGCCGAGGACGGGGGGGAGTCGAACCTCTGCGTCTGGCTCGGCGCGCTGTCGGCGAGGTACGCCTGCAGATCGATTTCGGGAGCTTCGCTCTCCGCCGCTGCCACGGCCGCCTCGCCGCTCGGCGGCTCCGGCCCGACTCCCGAGGCATCGATCGACGCAGCGTCGGCGTCGATCTCGACCGGGGGGCTCTCCTCGACGTCCGGGGCGACGGCGTCCGCAACGCCAGCCGCGCTCTCGCTGAGGATGTCGCCGCCGCCAGCCCCTTCGACGAGCACGCGCAGGGAGCGCATCTTCTCGGTGTAGCGCGCCGCGGCCGCGTCGTCCCCGGCATCGGCGGCGCGTTGCGCCAGGCGCTGCACGATCTCGAAGGCAGTGCGGAAGGACTGCGCCTGCTCGAGCCTCTCCAAAATCTTGCCGACGGGAGCGGCATCGGAGTACACCTCGACGATCTCGCGGCAGCGCTCCTCGAGGGTCAGGACGTCCTCTTCGGAGCTGGTTGGTTGCTGCCGCAGGTAATCGAGGAAGGAGGCGACGGCGTCCGCGTTCAGACCCTGGTCGAAACGCAAACGCGCCAGGCGATAGCGCACCTCGACGCGTGACGGACAGAGGCGCATCACCTTGCGGCACAGTGCGACGGCGTTGTTGTGGAGTCGGAGGTCGGCGTAGAGATCGATCGCCTGCTCGAAGTGCTTGCAGGCGCGGGTGATCTCCTCCTTGCGCAGGAAGATGTCACCCATCTGGTTGTGGAGCGTCGGGTTCGAGACGTCCATGCCGATCGCGGCGCGCAGCTCCGACAAGGCCTCGTCCCACTGCTCACGCTGGATGAAGTCGCGCGCACGCCGCTGATGCGTCGACAGCTTCGCCAAGCTTCCGCCTCCTGCGACTCCGCTTTCCGCTCAGGTGTCCGTTCCCGATTCACTCCAGGCGATGCGCCCACCCGTGACAACGATCGCAGCGTTGTTCACGCCGAAGTGGTACGGAACCTCGCGATAGTCGTTCCCCTGCGTGACCACCAGGTCGCAGCGACGACCCGGCTCCAGACTCCCGACGCTCTCACCCTCTCCGATCGCGTAGGCCGCATTCAAAGTGCAGGCCGTCAGGGCTTCGTCTGGCGTCATTCGCATCATCGAGCAAGCGAGCGACCAGATTGCCTGCATGCTCGGGCAATGACTCGACCCCGGGTTGAAGTCGGTCGCCAGTGCCACGATCGCGCCCGCCTGGACCAGCGCACGCGCGGGTGCGTAGTCGCGCATTGCCAACCCGAAGCTCGTCCCAGGCAGCAACACGGCAGCCGTTTCCGAGCCGGCGAGCGCCTGGATCCCGCCCGGCGACACGCGAATCAAATGATCCGCCGACGTGGCTCCGAGTCGACACGCGAGCTCCGCGCCGCCATACGCTTCGAGCTCGTCTGCGTGCAGCTTGGGGGCCAGCCCGTGCCGCACACCCGCACGCAGGATCTCCTCGCTCTCCCCCAGCGTGAAGACGCTCGGCTCGCAAAACACGTCGTTGAACGTAGCCAGACCTGCCGCCTGCGGCAGCATCTCCTCCACGACCAGACGGATGTACTCTGCGCGCCGCTCGCGATACTCGGCTGGGATCTCGTGCGCACCCAGAAACGTCGGGACCACGCGAATCGGCACTTCGGCTGCGGCACGCTGGATCACCCGGAGCGACTTGAGCTCGTCCTCCAGAGTGAGTCCGTAGCCGCTCTTGATCTCGACCGTCGTCGTCCCGTGCGCCAGCATGCGGCGCAGGCGCGAAACCGTCAGCTGGACGAGCTCCTCCTCGCTGCGCCGTCGCAGATCACGCACGCTGGAGTGGATTCCGCCCCCCGCTGCCGCAATCTCGATGTAGCTCTTGCCGGCGATGCGCGCGGCGTACTCCGCCGGACGCGCGCAACCGAAGATGGCGTGGGTGTGGGGATCGACGAAACCTGGAATCACGCTGCCTCGTCGCGCATCGACCTCGACACACTCCGGTGCGCGTTCGATTTGTCCGAGGACTTCTCGCTCCGCTCCACACGCGACGATGACGCCGCCCCGCGCAGCGAGCGCCGCGCGTTCGATGCGTCGCACGCGTCCGAGCTCTTCGCCGCGCCGCGGGCGGCCACCCGTTGGCGAGACGATCTCGCTGCAGTTGAACAGCAGAAAATCGACACCCGTCACACCATCCTCCGAGGTCGCTCGACCCACGCGGCGCGGAATGGCAACGGCGTCGACAAACACAGACGCGCTTGCACGCGTCGCGTGTCGTCACCGCTCGGCCATCGGCAGCCGCAACCCGTGTCGTTGTGCGGCATGCAACGCCTCGGAGTATCCGGCGTCGGCATGTCGTGCAATTCCCATGCCCGGGTCACAAGTCAGAACTCTGCGCAACCTTGCGGTCGCTTCGGGAGTCCCGTCGGCAACGATCACCATTCCGGCGTGGATCGACAAGCCCATGCCGACACCGCCGCCGTGATGGATCGACACCCACGTCGCGCCGCTGACGGCGTTCAGAAGCGCGTTCAACAACGGCCAGTCGGCGACGGCATCGCTGCCGTCGCGCATCCCCTCGGTTTCGCGATAGGGGCTCGCAACCGATCCAGAATCGAGGTGGTCGCGACCGATGACGATCGGTGCGCGCAGCTCCCCGCGCGCGACCAGCTCGTTGAGAGCCACACCAAAACGCTCGCGCTGACCGTAGCCGAGCCAACAGATACGCGAAGGAAGCCCCTGGAACGTCACCTGCTCGCGCGCCATCCGGATCCAGCGGCAGAGTGATTCGTCCTCTGCGAAGAGCTCGAGCACAAGCTCATCGGTACGCGCGATGTCCGCTTCCTCGCCGGACAGCGCCACCCAGCGGAACGGGCCGCGGCCCTCGCAGAAGAGGGGCCGCACGTACGCCGGAACGAAGCCGGGGTAGTCGAATGCCTCGCCGACGCCGGCGCGAAGCGCTTGTCCACGCAGGTTGTTGCCGTAGTCGAAGACGACGCTGCCGTGCTTCTGGAAATCCAGCATGGCGCGACAGTGCCGAGCCATCGACTGCAGGCTGCGCTCGATGTAGGCGCTCGCGTCGCTCTGGCGCAGCGAGCGCGCTGCTTCCAGATCGAGCCCCTGAGGCACGTAGCCGTTGAGCTCGTCGTGCGCCGAAGTCTGGTCGGTGACGACGTCGGGATGAAAGCCGCGTCGAACGAGCTCGGGAAGAACGTCGGCACAGTTTCCCACCAAGCCGATCGAAAGCGGCGCGCGCCGGCGTCGCGCCTCCTCGGCACGCTCGACCGCGGCGTCGACCGACGTCTCCATCACCTCGCAATAGCGCATCTGCACGCGGCGACGCACGCGCTCCGGGTCCACCTCGACCGCAATACACACGCCACCGTTCATGGTCACGGCCAGGGGCTGCGCGCCACCCATGCCACCCAGTCCGCCGGTGAGGACGATCCGCCCCGCCAGGCTGCCGCCGAAGTCCTGGCGTCCGCAAGCTGCAAGCGTTTCGTACGTGCCCTGCAGAATCCCCTGCGTGCCGATGTAGATCCAGCTCCCCGCCGTCATCTGCCCGTACATGAGCAGACCCTTGCGATCGAGCTCGTGGAAATGCTGCCAGGTCGCCCACTGCGGCACCAGGTTCGAGTTGGCCAGCAGCACGCGCGGCGCATCCGCATGCGTGCTGAAGACGGCCACCGGCTTCCCCGACTGGACGAGCAGCGTCTCATCGGCCTCGAGCGTCGAAAGCGACTGCAGGATTGCACGCGCGGCCTCCCAGTTGCGCGCCGCTTTGCCGATGCCGCCGTAGACGACGAGATCTTCCGGCTTCTCCGCCACCTCGGGGTCGAGGTTGTTGCAGAACATGCGCAACGCCGCCTCCTGCGGCCACCCTTTGCAGGAAAGCGTCGTCCCGCGTGGCGCCCGCAAGCGGCGTGAAGAAATACCCGCTTCGATGTCGAACACCTGGGTTCGGCTCATGGCACACCTCCCATTGGACGCGTCAAATCGCAGTCTGCAACGCTCCGCCGCACGCCGACTCCACGGCAGCGACCACCTCGCGCAACGTCGTTTCCTGTGCGAGCGTCTCGATGTCCGCCGCCAACACGCGATCTTCCTGCAGGCGCGGGACGTGCCAGCGCACCGCATCGAGCCCCGCTCTCGTTCCGCGCCCGCACGCGAGCGGAGCATGAAACTCGAGTGCCTGGGATGCCGCCAACAACTCGGCACCCACCACCCCGCGCACGTTGCGCAGGACGCGCGGCAGGCGTGCTGCGGCAACGCTTCCCATACTGTTGTGATCCTCGGTCCCGCCTCCGGTCACGACGTTGTCGAGGGTGGCAGCGTGCCCCAGGGTTCGGTTCTCCGACACCAACGCAGCAGCCAGATACTGCGACATCATCAGACCCGACTGCACGCCCGGGTTGTCGACGAGGCAGCGTGGCAGCGCCTCGACGTCGTTGTCGTAGAGAAGGTGGAAGAGCCTGCGCTCGGCGACGCTGCCGATCTCAGCCAGCGCCACGCCGAGATGATCCAGCGCCATGGCCACGGGCTGGCCATGGAAGTTGCCGCCGGAGACCACGCGACCATCTTCCGGAAACACGAGCGGGTTGTCGGTGACCGCATCCGCCTCGACCTGCAAAACACCCTCGACGTAGCGCAGCGCATCCTGTGAGGCGCCGAGAATCTGCGGCATGCAACGCATCGAGTATGCATCCTGCACACGCTGGCAGCCTGCGTGGCTCGCCACAATCTGGCTGCCTTCGAGGAGACGCGCGAGGTTGGCGGCGACGGCGCGCTGACCCGGATGCCCGCGCAGGGCGTGCAGCCCCGCGTCGAAAGCGGTCACGCTGCCGAGCATCGCCTCCAGCGACATGGCGCCTGAGACTTGCGAAGCGAGCAATACGACCTGCGCCTCGGCGCAGGCGAGGATGCCGAACGCGGTCATGTACTGCGTGCCGTTGATGAGCGCCAGACCCTCCTTCGGTCCCAATCGATACGGCTCGAGGCCGGCACGCGCCAGCGCCCGGGCCGTGGGCATGCGCTCGCCGGCATGCAACACCTCTCCTTCACCGAGCAGCGCCAGACCGATGTGCGCGAGAGGCGCGAGGTCGCCGCTCGCGCCCACCGAGCCCTTCTCCGGCACGACGGGCGCAAGATCGTGATTCAGAAGCGCCAGAAGCGCCTCCACCAAGCCGACGCGGACGCCCGAGTAACCGCGTGTGAGAGAGTGGGCGCGCAACACCAGCATCGCGCGCACGACTGGAATCGGGATGGGATCGCCGTAGCCGACCGCATGGCTGCGGATGAGATTCACCTGCACCTTCTGGATGTCGGAGTCGGAGATGCGTCGACGCGCGAACGGACCAAAGCCGGTGGTGATCCCGTAGAGTGCTTCTCCACTCGCGACCGCCGCCTCCAAGGCGGCCGCGCCGCGCTGCAGCTGGTGGCGCGCCGTGTCCCCCAGCGTCACGCGCGCGCCGGCGGCCACGGCGCAGACGGCATCGATCTCGAGGTGGTGGCCATCGAGCGTGATGCGGTCGGGCATTCTTCCTCCCGGGCTTGTGTTTGCATCGTGCGCCGACGCCGTGGGCGGCGTCAACTGCGCCGACGCTGCCGATCCGCGTCGGCGCTGGCGCGAAACGCCCGCACCAGCTCGGGAAGCACCCGCGCTGCCGGACCCGCGACGTGCACGCCTGCAGCCTGCGCCAGGCGCGAGAAGGGGTTCGTTTCCGGATTGACGTCGATGATCGCGACGCCGCGGTTCGCCGCGATCATTCCCATCTGCATGGGAAGAGTGGTGGCACCCGACGTGCCCACCACGATGAGCAGCGCTGCGTCACTCACCGCGCCGATCGAGCTTTCGTAGCGGTAGCGAGGCTCGTCGTAGGTCTCGTCGAACCACAACACGTGCGGACGCAACCAACTGCCGCAGTGCCGACAGTGCAGCGCTTCACGCTCGCGTGGTCCGAGCGTGCAACCGCGCGCCCAGGCGCCGTGCAGCGGCATCGGCACGAGCTCGTTCACACACTCCGCAGCGCAGCGTGCAAAGTCGAGGTTGCCATGGATGGAATACGTGCGCTCGGCGCTGTTCCCGGCCCGAAGGTGCAGTCCATCCACGTTCTGTGTGACCAGACGGAAACGATCCTGCAGCAGCGTTTCCAGGTCGACCAGCGCCCGATGACCTGCGTTCGGCTGCGCCTGCTGGCAGATGCTGCGGCGGTAGAGGTACCAGCTCCACACTGCGTCCGGCTGACGCTCGAAGAAGCCCCAGGTGGCAATCTCCTGGGGCTGATACTCACGCGATCCGATCGTCCAAAGGCCCTCGGGACCGCGAAAGGTCGGGATGCCGCTCTCCGCCGAGATCCCGGCGCCGGTGAGAACGACCACGCGCGCGCCCCGCGCACGCTCCAGAATCGCCTGCAACTTCGATGCTGCCGTCACTTGGATCAACCTCCCCCCTGGAACCACTCGACGACGTGCTCGACGAGAGCGTCGGGGTCCTCGAATCTCTGCGCCGGGGCCGGGAGCGAGTCGACGAAGGAATCCCCGTACCCGTGCGTCTCGAGCCGTCCGTCGAGGAGCAGCACCGCACCGCGATCGCGCCGTGAGCGGATGAGGCGCCCGAAACCCTGGCGAAAACGCAGCACCGCTTCCGGCAGGACGAAGTCATGGAACGGATCCTCGCCGTGGCTGCGCAACCGTTCGCAACGTGCCTCGACGATCGGCTCGTCGGGCACCACGAAGGGGAGCTTGGCGAGCACGAGGATCTCGAGCGCCTCGCCCGGGAAATCGACCCCCTCCCAGAAGCTGGTGGTCCCGAGAAGAATACCTGCTTGCGTGGAGCCCAAGCTTCGCGCCAGCTCGTCGCGCTCGCCGCTCACGCCCTGGGTCAGGAGCGGCGCACCGCTGCCGAGGCGTTCCTGCAACTCCTCGTGCAGCTGGCGCAGGGCCGCATGCGACGTGAGCAGGACGAGCGTGCGCCGCCGCGTGCGAGTGTGGAGCGTGGCCACGACCTCGGCAACCGCGGCCGTGAAGTCGGGATCGCGATAGTGGCCGAGGGCTGCAGTCCGAACCACGCTGCACTGCGTTGCGTAGTCGAAAGGCGACGGCACGTGCAGAACGGGCGTCGCGGCGTCGAGCCCGACGCCGCGACGGAAGTAGCTGGTGTCGCTGCCCGTGAACAGCGTCGCCGAGGTGTAGATCACCGAGCGCTCCGGTAGGTCGAGCTGACCCTGGATCTCGGGCGCGACCTCGAGCGGCGCGGCGGCAATCTCGAGCAACTGGCGCCCGGGTGCTCCGAAGTCGAGATAAAAGGCCCACTCCTCCTGGTCGCCGCGCGCCAGGAACTCGAGCGCGGTGTGGCTCTCGTGCTGCAGCGCGACCAGAAGCTCGGCGAGCTCGACGAGCTCACCCAGGTCGGGCCGCTCCGCGAGCGTGGAGCGACACGCGGCCAGCCACTCCGCGCCGCTGCGCGCGCTCTTTTCCATCTGCAGCTGCAGCGTGTCGTAGACATCGCGCACGCTGCCGAAGACCTCGTCGCCATCGCGGTAGCGTTGGCGCCGGCGCACACGCGGCGCCAGCGGCAGCTCCGCGTCGCAACGTTCGAGGAGCCGTCCCAGCTCCCGCCGCAGCACCGCCAGGTCGAGCGCAAAACGCTCGAAGCCACGGCGCAGATCGTCCGGCAGATCAGGCAGTCCACGCAGGTCGTGCTCGACCCGCCGCGAAGAAGCAACCAGGGCGTCGGCTTGCGCGCGCCCCAGCCGGATTCCGAGCGCCTCGGTTGCGACGCGCTCCAGGTTGTGCGCCTCGTCGACAACCAGGGCGTCGTACGCGCCGAGGACGTTGCCCTCGGCGCGACCGTCCGCGAGCAGGAGCGCGTGGTTCACCACCACGACGTCGGCCGCGCGCGCTGCTTCGCGCGCGCGGTACACGGGACACTCGCAGCGACAGGAGCGGCCGACACACACCTCGCGTCGACTGCGCAGCGGGGCAATGAGCTGTGGATCGACGCCGGGTACCACCTCGTCCAGCACGCCGTCGGGACTGTGCAGCAACGCGAGCAGCACGCGACCCGCCTCGACGCTGCCGCCGCTTACGGCGACCGATTCCACCCACGTTTCCAGGGCGACACGACAGACGTAGTTGGTGCGCCCGAGGAGCTTGGCGTAGCGAAGCCCGCGCCGCGTGCCGTCGGCGCGTGGCGCCGTCTTCAGGCTGAAGCACTCCCACACCTCGGGGAGATCGTGCGCCACGAGCTGCTGCTGCAAGTTGCGCGTGTGCGTCGACACCACCACGCGCACGTCGCGCAGGAGTGCGACGAGAACGGCGGGCAGAAGGTAAGCCAGCGACTTCCCCGTGCCGGTGCCCGCCTCGACGACGAGCCGCCGCGAGGTGAGCAGCGTGTCGAGCACCGCGTGCGCCATTTCCACCTGACCTTCGCGCACCTCGAAGGCCTGGCGCCACGCGGCGACCTCCGCGAAGCAGGTGTCGAGCGTTGCGTGCGGCTCACGTGCACGCAGGTCGCCGGCCGCCAGAACGCTCGCGCTCGCTGCCGCGGGCATGCTCGCACGCACCGGTGCAGCCAGCGCCTGCGTCATGGCTTCGGAGAGCGTGTGCGCGAGCCGCTGCCGCTCGCGCTCTGCGGACTTCGGCAGCACGTTCAGCGCCAGCTGCAGGAGCTCCAGGTGTTGCGGGTTGGCGCGCGCACGCGCGAGATCCACGTGCAGGCAGGCGTCGCTCTCGACGCGCGACGACGCTCCGCGTTCCGCCATGGTGGGTTCCCTTCGGGCGGGGCCCGCTCACGCTCGCTGCAACATGTCCGCGAAGGCCGCCTCATCGAGGATGGGGCGACCGAGGGCGCGCGCCTTCTCCGCCTTGCTGCCCGAATCCGCGCCGATCACGACGTAGTCGGTCTTCTTGCTCACCGAGCTCGTCACGCGGCCACCGCGCGCCTCGATCGCAGCTTGGGCTTCGTGGCGCGTCATGTGTGCCAAGGTCCCGGTGAGCACGAACGTCAAACCCGCCAGCGATTGCGCCACGGCTGGGCGCCTGTGCTCCGGCCCGAGGACACCGAGCTCGCGCAGCTCGTCGAGCAACCTGCGGTTGCCGCGCGCGTGCAGGAAGGAGACGATGCTCGCCGCGACGCGCGGGCCGACGTCCTCCAGCTCCTGCAGCTCCTCCTCGCCGGCCTGCAGGAGGGAGTCGAGATCGGGATAGCGGCTCGCAAGCACCGCCGCGCTGGAGACGCCGACGTGGCGGATTCCGAGGGCGAAGAGCTTGTTGCGCCACGGGCGCTCTCTGCTCGCGGCGATCGCGTCCACCAGGTTGCGAGCCGACTTCTCCGCGAAGCGGTCGAGCTGCAACAGATCCTCGACGCGGAGTCGGTAAAGATCGGCAAAGTCGCGTACGAGCCCCCGCTCCAGCAGCAAGTGCACGTTCTGCGAGCCGAGACCGGCGATGTCCATGGCGCTGCGTGAGGCGAAGTGCTCGAGCCGGCGTTGCAGCTGCTGCGGACAGCTCGGGTTCTCGCAGCGGATCGCCACCTCATCCTCCGCCTCGACGAGCAGCGTTTTGCAGGAGGGGCACTTCTTCGGAAAGCGAAAGTGTTTCTCACGACCGCGACGCTTCTGCTCGAGCACGCGCACCACTTTCGGAATGACGTCGCCGCCGCGCTCGATGACGACGCTGTCGCCGACGCGAACGTCGAGGCGTTCGATCTCGTCACGGTTGTGCAGCGTGGCGCGCGTGATCGTCACGCCCGTGAGCCAAACCGGCTCGAGCTCGGCAACGGGGGTCACGACGCCGGTGCGCCCCACCTGCAGCAGGATGTCGTTGACGCGCGTCTCCGCCTGCTCCGCTTCATACTTGAACGCGATGCCCCAGCGCGGTGCCTTGGCGGTTGCTCCCAGCTCGCGTTGCTGCGGCAGGGAATCCACTTTGATCACGACGCCATCGATCTGGTAGTCGAGGTGATCGCGCTCGGCGCGCAACGAGTCGATCGCCGCCAGGACGGCATCGACATCGCGGCAGCGCCGGTTGTGCGGGTTCACCGGGAAGCCGCTCTTGCGCAGCGCCTGCAGCACCTGCCAGTGCGAGGTGAGACCATGTGCCTCCGCCTCGACGAGCTGGTAGACGAAGAGTGTCATCGGTCGCTGCGCCACTGCCTCGCGGTCCAGCATCTTGAGCGACCCCGCTGTGGCGTTGCGCGGGTTGGCGAACGGCTTCTCCCCAGCCGCGTCGCGGGCAGCGTTGATGCGCTCGAAGTCGGACACGGGCATGTAGATCTCGCCGCGCACCTCGAACTCGGGCCACGCCGCCCGCACCCGCTGCGGCAGGCCACGCAGTGTGCCGACGTTGCGCGTCACGTCATCCCCCGTGCGCCCGTCGCCGCGCGTGACGGCACGCGTGTAGCGCCCGCCGGCGTAGTGCAGGCTGACGGCCACGCCATCGAGCTTCGGCTCGAGCACGTAGCGCGGTTCCTCCTCCGCCAGCAGCTTGAGCACACGATCGTGGAAAGCCCGCAGCTCGTCGACGTTGTAGGTGTTGTCGAGCGAAAGCATGGGGACGGCGTGGCGCACGGAGGGAAACGCCTGGTCCGGCGCGCCGCCAACGCGTTGCGTTGGCGAATCGGGCCTGCGGTACTGCGGGTGCTTCGCCTCCAGCTCCGCGAGCTCGCGTAGCAGCGCGTCGAACTCCGCATCGCTGATCTCCGGCGCAGCGTCCTCGTAGTAGAGCCTGTTGTGCCGCTGGATCTCGCGACGCAGCGTTTCGATGCGCTTGCGAATCGTGGCGCTCATCCGACTCTCCGGGGGAGGACGGAGCCGGCACGGGCTCCGGCACCGATTCTAGGGGCGGTGGCGAAGCGGGGCAAGTTCGCGGCTCAGAAGCGCTGCATCAGGGCCACGTGCAGCTTGGTGTCGGCGATGGAGCGCTCTTCGCCGATGCCGAAGGCGAGATCGAATGTGCCGGTGGCGACCTGGCCGCGCAGGCCGAAACCGTAGCCGAGATACGCCGCCTCGACGACGGCGCGCTCCTGCTTGCGCCGCAAGGCTCCGACATCGACGAAGCCGTACAGCTGGGCGCGGCGCGGGTCGCCGTAGCGATACTCGACGCCGCCGTACACCACCTGGTCGCCACGAAACTGATCCTCCCGGTAGCCGCGCAGCGTACGCGCTCCACCGAAGTAGAAGAGCTCACTCTCGGCGATCTGCGGCTCGTCGCTCATGATCACCCGCCAGGAGCCGCGCGCGGCGACGACGTGGCGCGGACGCAGCATCACGCCGCCGACGACGTTGCCGGTCCACAGCGTCTGGTCGATCCTCGAAGCATCGGTCTCCTCACCGACCACGAGCGCGTTCGCCTTGTGGGCGTACTCGGCGAAGACCTCGATGCGGCCGAAATGACGTCCGTCGCGCTCTTGCGCCAGGCTCTCGAACGCCAGCCCAATGCGGCCGCGGAAGCGCCGCGAGTTGCCCTGGACACCGACGTGGAAGACCGAGCGGTCGAACGCGGCACCCCCCTCGAGCGACCAGTTGCGCGCCAGGGGCACGACGAGAGCGCCCCCGACCGACTGGAAGGTGTAGGTGGAATCGCGCACCGTTTGCAGCAAGTTCAGCTTGAAGTCGAACGGCGAGCCGAAGAGAAAACGTTCGCGATAGGCCAGCGCCAGATTGCTCCCCGCCAGCGCGTCACGCCTCCACGCCAGATCGAGGTCGCGTCCTGTCCCGTAGATGTTGCGCAACTGCAGATCGACGGCACCGCTGACGTACGGCTGGTCGGTGCGCGGATCACGCGCCACGCCGACGCTGCCGAAGACGGTGTTGCGGCGCTGCGCCTCCACCACGCGCAGGAGAACGCCGACGTTCTCTCCCCCACCGCCGACGCGATAGATCACCGGTTCGTCGACGGCGGCGAACAGGCCGCTCCGACGCAGCAGCTGCGTCGACTCGCGGATATGTCTCACGTCGACGCGGCCGGCCTTGACGAGCCCCGCGGTGCGCTGCACGAGCTCGGTCCGACTGTGGCTGTTGCCCTCGACGCGGATCTCACGGATCACCGCCGATGGCCCCTCGGAGATGGCGATGCCGAGGACCACGCCCTGCTCCCCCATCTCGAGGCGTTCGATGACGGCGGTGGCGTAGAGATGGCCGCGGCGCGCGTACTCTTCCACGAGGACGCGCAAGCGCTCCTCGACGTCGGACGGCCGAAAAACCTGGCCGCGACGCAATGCCATGACGTTGCGCGCCTCCGCCTCGCGCAGCGTCTCGGTGCCGCGCACGAAAACGTGCGCGATGCGTGTCGGCTCGCCCTCGTCGATCCGCACGCGCAGCACCCCATCGGCAGCCTGCTCCGGAAGCAGCGTCGCCTCCAGCAAGCCGTGCGCGTAATACACTTCCCCCAGTCGCCGCAGCGCACGCTTGAGGCTGTCGGCCGTGACCGGCAGTTGCAGCGCGCGCCGCAGCTCCGACTCGTCGACGCTGCGGGCGCCGACGAACTCGGCGCGCGTGTAACGCCTGCTGCTGCCGGAGTCGGCGCGCGCCGCCCACGGCAGCCAGAGCGACTGTGCAATCAGCAGGAGCCCAAGGACTCGCATGCCCCGATCAGAAAATCGCACGCGTCTCCGCCTTCACGTCGTAGGTGGAGCGGCCGTCCGTATTGCGGATGCCGGAATAGGTCAGGTTCAGATTCAAGTGTCGCCCGAGGCGATAGCTTCCGGTGAGCGTCGCCGTGGTCTTGGTGCCGGGTGGATCGAAGAGGAAGGGGGGCAACGCCCCCTCCGGCCTGAACTCGAGAATCCGCGTGGCCGAGAGACTCGCGAACAGGCGCACGTTGCGCACCGGTGCGAGCACCACACCCGGCGTGAACTCCACCAGCTGCTGACTCGTTGTCGAGAGCGCGTCGCGCTGGTGCGTGGCACGCACCTCCGCCGTCAAGCGCTCGTTCGCAGACAGGCGGTAGCCGACGCGCGCGAGCGCGCTGAGCAGTCGGATGCTGAAGGAGTCGGAGGACTCGCGCCCTGGCACCACCGCGCTCAGAGCCCCGCGGCGGTCGCGGTGACCGAACTCGCTCTCGCCGCCCCAGCCCCAGGGGCTGCGGCTCGTGCGCTGGTACTGCAAGCGCGCCAACGCACGGCGCGAATCGACGCGCGTGTCGCCGAAGCGACCATCGATGTCGTCCTCCCAGCTGAGAAAGAGCCGCACGGAGTTGTCACGCGAGGCGTTGAGGAACGACCACTCCTGGCGCGCGCGAAAGCTGCCGAACAGAGTCTGATCGCCCTGGAACGCCGCCGGATGCAGGAAGTAGAGCCGCCGGTCGTCGAGCCGCGTCTGCTCCTGCACCGACAGCACTTGCACGACCGAGATGTTGCGTCGGACCCATGAACGCGTGCTGTCGACGCCTCCGACACCGTTCGCGCCCAGCTCGAGCCGCCATGATGCCGACAGCTGCGTCACGCTCTCGACGTCGCCGAGAAAACGGTACACCTTGTCGTACTCCCCCTGGTTCTTGCCGACGGGACGACCTTCGGCGTCGTAATCGCCGAAACCGTCGGGCGAGCGCACCAGGACCTGTTCGAGCTTGCGCACGTCCTGGTCGGAAACCTCGTAGCGCAGCTCGGTGCGCCAGTTGCTCTGCGGAGGACGCAGGCTCAAGACGCCACGCGCCAGATCGGCCTGTGTCGCTGCGGCCGGGCTGGCGTCGTCGAGTGGCTCGTTGCTGCGTCGCGACCAGGCGATCTCGGTGTTCAACGCGCGCGTGGGGCGACCGACGACGCTGACACCCCAGGTCTGGTTGCGACGCTCCGGGACCCACTCCACCCTTCCCGCCTGCTGCTCCACCCCGGTTCGGCGCGCGTCGGTGTCGCGCACGCCGTACTCGAGCGTCGCTCGCAGACGCTGATCGCCGACACCCAGGAGCGCCTTGCCGTCGACATAGCGGTAGCTGGGACGCACGAAGGAATCGGCCGCTGCGCGCACGAACTCGTCACGCTCAACGCGCACCTCCGGATGCAGCAGGCCGATCCGGTAGCGCGCTCCGCCACGTGCAAAGCGCCGGGTGCGCGCCCCGTCCGGGCCCAGCCGAGGCCGACGTGTATCGAGCATCTGCCAGCGCACGTCGACACCGCGCTCGCGTGAACGCCCCAGCTGCACGTCCAGCTGCGCCCGATCGGTGGCGAGGTCGAGGCCGCGATCGAGCCGCCCGACGTTGGCCGCGGCGCGCATCCAGGGTGTCGCACCCAGACCGAAGCGCAGCGTCGTTTCCGCCAGGCGCTCCAGGCCGCGCAGCGTGTCCTGCTCGGCGTTCCACTCCTTGTAGTAGAAGCCGGGTCGCGTGCGTCCGAGCGCCTGGAAACGCGACGACAGCTGCGAAACGTGCACGTCGAATCCGAGGCGCGCGAAGCCCAGCCCGACGTCGCCGGCGTCGAAACGCAGATCGACGGCCTCACCCGTGTTGCGGGCGTCGTCGGCGGCGGAGAAGAGGTTGGCGTCGAAGTTGGAGAACGACGCCTCTCCCACCAGCTTCGATCCCTTCCAGGGCGAGCCCTCGACGAAAGCGGTGAACAGCTGGGTGCGATTCGGTGGCTGCAGAAGTCGACCGATGTCGAAACTGCCGAGGCCGTCGCCGCGGTATTCGAAGAAGCGGCGACCGGTGATCGGGTCGAGCTTGTCCTCGTAGCGTCCGAGTCCGTCGCCCGCCTCGTAGAACTCGACATCCAGGTCACCCGCGTCCGGGTCGTAGACGACGATGGTGGAGTCGACCGCGTCGTAGCGATAGGTGCCGTTGCCGACGCCGACCACCTCGACTCCGGGTCCGACGGCGGGTTGGTCACCCGACTGCGAAAGCAGCGCGATCTCTTCCGGCGTCAGCTCACCGTCCAACGGATGGTCGCGATCGTCCCCCTCGTGCAGAAAGAGACCGTTCAGGCGCCAGCTGCCACGTTGCATCCCCATGCGAGCACCACGCGTCTGGCGCCGGTAGCGCTCGGTGCTCACCTGGAAGTCGACGGCGATCTCGCTGTCGGCGGTGATGCGACGCCGGCTCGTGAAACGCAGCTCGCCGCGCACGTAGTCGATGACGTAGTCCTGCCTCTCGCCGCGGCGCAGGAGCTCGCCATCCAGGAGCACGCGCTCGCTGCCGGGGAGAATGGTGGAGAAGTCGAGGCGTCGCGCCGAGAGCAGCTCGTACGGTCCCTGCTTTCCTTCACTCCCGCGGAAGGTCGCGGTACGCAGCTCACCGCGCGCCAGGCCCGCCGCCACCGCCAGCTCGCCGCTCCCGAGCTGCAAGCGCGCCTCGCCGCCGCGCAGCTGGCGCTCGAAGCGCGTGAACTCCCCGTACGGCCGTGCCAGCGTGAAGTCACCGACGACGCCGCCGATGACCGGGCCCTGCATCTCGATGAAGACGCGGTCGAGATCGCCCAGCTCCTCGGTGTTCCCCTCGGGCACGACCGGTAGGTTGTCGTCCGAGAGCACCGCGTTGACGCTCAGATCGTCGCCCAGACTGCCGGCGATCTGCACGCGCAGCGACTGCTCGAGTGACGCCTCGCGGTTGCGCCCGAAGGAGACTCCGATCGTCTTCGAGCCCACGAGCTGAAGCCCGGGCGGCAGGCCCATGGGGCGCGTCGCAGGCGGCGTGGCGTTGCTCGCCTCCGCAACCGGTATCTCCGCAGCGGTTGCTTCCAGCGCCTCTTCGCGACTCACGATCTCCGCGGCGCGAAAGCGTTGCTGGCTGGGTCCGGGAAGACGCAGGTAGGTCACGTCGAGCCGTTGCGCCGCCAGCGGCAGCTGCAGGAGAAAGAGGACGCCACGCGAGTAGTCGATGCCGTAGTCCTGGTTGCGAACGAGGACGCTGTCCCCCACAGCGACCACCTCGCTTCCGAACTGCAGAAAGTGGTGCTGCAACTCGTGGCGCGCACGACCCGGCTCGAAGGTGATGCTCTCCTCTTCGCGCAGCAGCTCGGCCCAACCCAGCGGCTCCTGCAGCGTCGAGTCGCTCGTCACCGACGCCGCCTCGCTCCGACCCCAGAGCAGCGGCAGGAGAAGGGCGATGCATGCGATCTGACGCATCTCACTCCTCCCGCACCACGCGGATGCGCACGAGCCGGTGCGGCGCGTTCGACAGGACCCAGAGCGTGTCGCGATACACGGCCACGTCGATCGGGCGCGTCTCCGGGAGCGGCAGCTGCATGTGCTGCAGGCGCTCCGCCGTGAAGACGTGCACGGAGCCGCTGGCGTCGGCCACGAAGAGATCCCCGCGGGCGTTCGCGTCGAGGCCGCGCGGCTCCCCGAGCTCGCTCCACAGTGCGCTCTCGAAGTTGCCGACACCGCTGAAAAGCTGGATGCGCGCGTTGCCCGTATCGGCGACGTAGAAGGCGCCGTCGGGAGCGAAGGCGACGCTGCGCGGCGTCGTCAGCTCGCCCGCTCTCTTGCCGAAGCCGCCGACAACTGTTTCGGTCTGCTGCGTCTCGTCGATCAAGCGCACGACGTGCTGCGCCGGGTTGGCGAGCAGGATGCGTCCGGTGCCGTCCACCGCCACCGAGTGCGGTGTTTCGATGTCGCGGCGCGCAAAGCTCTGCAGAAGATCCAGGTAGGAGCCGCGATTGCTGTAGCGCAGCAAGGCGTTCGATTCGGCGTCCAGCACGTACACCTGGAAGCCGGTGGCGACGAGGTCGAGCGGCTGCAGGTCGGGTTGCGTTGACGGGGTCTCGAACTCGAAATCGATGCGCGCCTCGGAGTCGAGCCGCACGACGACTCCTCGCCCCAGGTCCCCGAGATAGAGCTCTCCGAGCGGCCCGCTCGCGATGGCGACCGGGTCGACGAAATCGGGCAGCTCGAGCGCGCGGGACTCGACCTCGACCAGTCGGACGTCGGCCGCTGCGGCTGGAAGCCAGACGGTGAGAAACAGGACGGCAGGCGCTACCAGGAGAACGAGAGCGTCCCGCACGCGGGGCCGGCCCGCGCGCTTCGGATCCAAAGCATCCCTCCTCGACTGCGGGTCGGGGTCAGAAGCGATTCTGCAACATCAGGCGTGCCAGCGGCTCACCCGGCGTCCGACCCAGCTGGAGCTTTAGTCCGAACGACTCCCCCTTTTCACGCTTCTTGGCGTCGGAGCGCATCGCCTGGACGACGTCCAGCATGCTGGCGATCCGGTTCACGATCAGCACTGCCAGCATGTTGGTGGCGTTGTCGCTGGCTTCGAGTTGCCGCCGGCGCAGGTCGCGGAAGTCGAAGAAGTGGTCTTTGCTCGGCCAGGCCCATCCCGCCTCGCCGTGGTACTCCACACCGACGACCTCACCCAAGTCGCGCTCGCGTCGGCGCACGAACTCGTTCCACTGACCCGGCCCGTCGCTTCGCAGGAACTGCGCCATGGCGGAGTAGTAGGCATCGTCGCCGTTTGGAAGCGCACCTGCGGTTGCTGCGGCAAAGGCGATGGCGCGATCCCGCCGCAGACTCTCCTGTGTCTTGAAGGTCGCATAGGAGATCCAGATTCCACCCTCGAGCGTGAAGAAAACCAGCGCGCGGGCGTTGTGACCGGAGTATGCCTCACCCAGACCGGGAAGAAGCGCCGAGAGCAGGACCGCTTTGCGCATCGACTTCGGCTTTTGCACGCTCTGCAGCTGGTAATCTTGCGGCGCCTCCTGCAGTGCCGCCGACTGCAGAACCTGAAGGCTTGCGCGCGGCAATAGATCCCCGCCCTCCGCAGCGGCGTCTCCCACCACCAGGAGGAGCAGGGCGAGAATGCTCATGCTCTGTCGCATCAGAAGCTCGCTTTCAGTCGAATCCCGGAACCGAAGCCCTCGAACGTGAACGGTTCGATCATCACGCCCTGGCTGCGCGTGTCGTTGCGCACGAGCCACAAGCTCTGGATGACGCTGACGACACGGTTGACCGCTGCGAGAGCCAACATGTTGTTCGCCTTGTCGAAGTTGCTGTTGCTCTCGATCCGCATGTCAACGTACTGGCGTCGCTTCGTGTTTGGATTGTCCCACGGGTAGTTGTCCTCTTGACCCGGTCCCTTGACGTAATCCTCCCAGTCGTCCCATCCCGGATAGAAGTGGCGGTACTTGCCGAGGTTCTCGTAGTACTCGCGCGCGTCCTCCTCCTTGGGAATGAAGGGCGGGCTGCAGTCGCAATTGTACGGCGCGGTGTCGCTCCACCAGCGCGTGTCCATGAGTCTGTCGTGCCAATCGGTTTCGCTCCAGTGCTCATCGGCGAAGGCGATGAAGTCGCTGCGAAGCCGCTCCCCCTCGCTGTCGTAGTGCGCGTAGCCCACCCAGGTGGCGACATCCAGAGCCAGGAGCGGCAGGCCGTTCAGCCAGTGCCCGGTGTAGATCTCGCCCGTTCCCGGAATCAGGGCCGAAAGCACGGCCGGCACCACGTAGGCGGAGCGCGAGGCCCCCTCGTCTGCGGGGGCCACCGGCGCGTCGGTGCCACCCGTGTGCTCGAGGCGGAGGCTCGGAAGCACGGGGCTCGGTCGGCCGACGTCGCCGGCAGCTGCCGCGAGAAGCTCCGGATCCACGCTCCATGCGGGCGCCACGCTCCCCAGGATGAGAACGGCAGGAAGCGACTTCTTGATGAGGGCCGCGATCATCAACGCACCACCGTGATCGGTTCGACGAGGGGTGACGTCACGCCGGCTGCGGGGCTGACGAAACGGCACAGGTAGGTGCCGCTGGCAACCCCGCTCACGCGCCAGCGTACCTCCTCGGCCGCGCCCGCGCGCGCGATCCCCTGCGTGGCGAAGACCTGCTCCCCTTCGAGGTTGTAGATGCGGATCTCGTACGGGCCGTCGGAGCGTGCCTGGATGCGCAACACCACATCCTGCCCGCGCGACGGGTTCGGGTAGGCGCGGAAGGTGCGCTCGAGCGCCCGCAGGCGCTCCCCGGCCTCGCCCACCATCCCGGGTGTGGCGATGGCATAGCGCGTGCGACCGGGACCGCCGTTCGCGGCGCTCCATCCGGATCCCTCCGACCGTCCTCCCGGCACGTTGAAAACAGAAGCAGAAACGGGAGTTACGCCGATCACTTCGCGCGTTGTCGCATCTGCGTCCAGGTTCGCCGCCAACACTGCGGCGGGTGCCTCGTCCGGGTGTGTCTTGCGCGGGAAACCGGGAACCAGAGCGCCGTTGGCGTCGAGCGCGTACACGTGTCCGAGGTTGGTCGAGAAGAGGATCTCGGGGAGCGCGTCCGCTGTGACATCGGCCACGACCGGCGCCGTCGTGATCTGCGACAGCTCTCGGAGCGCGAAGATCTCGACGACCGAGCGCGGCGTGTTGAAGAGCGCGGCCGCGTGGCTGTTCACGCCAACGACATGCGACTTGCTCGTGGCGACGACGTCGACCCAGTCGTCGCCATCGACGTCGGCCAGGGCCATGCCGACGTACTCTCCCGGCGGCAGGTCGGACCACGATCCGAGCACGCCGTGGCGCGCATCGACAACGCGCATGCGGCCGTCGCGCCGCAGGACGACGAGCTGTGCATGCAGCGAGTCCGGAACGAGGTGCCCTCCGGCCACGAGCACCTCGTCCTCGGACGCCACCGCGAAATCGAGCGTGAAGCGCTCGACCTCCGGGGAGGTGGCTTCACCCGGCACGGGGAAGGGGCGAAACTCGACCGTCTCGCCCGAAACGAGTGCAATCTCCACTCCCGCGACGTCACCCCAGAAGTCTCCGACGACGACGCCCGCCTCGCGAACGCCCGCGTCCAGATCCAACGGCGTGCCGGTCGTGCTCGTCGTGCGCTCCACTTTGAACGGGAGCCAGGCGCCATCCGCAGTCTCGGCAAGCCCCAGGCCCGCTTCGAGGAGCAGCAGGCGTTCGCCGCTGCCGCCCAGGTCGATCGGAAAGCCGGGTCGCGGAACGGGCGCCGTGCCGCCGAGATCCCATGCCCACAGGGCGGTGCCGTCGAGCGCCGCCAGCGACCAGGCGGACTCGCCGTCGAGAACCGCTCCAGCGAGTGACGCGGGGCGCACGCCGCCGGTGAAGAGCGCCTGCCAGCCAGCGGGCGTGAAAGCGTGGATGGCGCTCGAGTCGGCGGCGACGAGGGCGGCAGCACCGCCGACGTTCGCCACCAGAGCGCTTTGCGGCTCGAGGCGCAGGAGGGAGTCGGGCGTGATCCAGAAGGTCTGGGGCCAACCGGGCGCAACATCGGGAGCGCGCACGTGCAGCACGCGTGATTCCGGCGCCACCTCCGTGATGTCGACGATCTCCCAACCGGTGAGAGCCCAATCGCTGTTCCAATTGTTGGGAACGCTGTTCGCGCGCAGCTCGGTCTTGTAGCCGGGCCGGAACGGATCGTTCCAGCCGTCCCCCAGAAACGAGACGGTGGGCGCGTTGAAGTCGCCGATCTCGAAGTCGCCGCTCGCCTCGATGACCCGGAGCGCGCGATGCGTCAGGCTCGTGTTCACCGTGTTGGTGGCGAGTCCCTCGAGAAGCGGACGCTCGTCCACGTGCCACACGATGAGACCGTAGCCGAGCTCGGCGCAGTCGCCGAAGGCATCGTCCGGTGCCGTCGGAGAGCTGATCCAGAAATCGTACTCGCCGGTGTTGTGGCGCTCGCGCGACGCCTTGGCCGGATCGTCCTTGCTCATCCACAGGACGACGCCGGTGTCGGCGTCTCGATTCAAGTAGGGGCAAAGCTCGACGTCGTTCCCGCCCAGGGCGTTGGAGCGGAAGGCGTTGACGTCGCGGCGGTTCTCGACCAGGAAGTACTCCTCGGGAGAGACGGGCAGGATGGCGGAGCTGGGGTGGTCGCCGTAGAACTCGTCGGCCGTGGCGGGGCGCAGGACGACGGAGTCGGAAGGCGCACGCACGACGTACGGCTGCTCCCAGCCGAGTGCGATGCGGTCGAGCGCCCCGAGGCTCGTCGGCAGCAGTCCGAGCGCGAAGATCGGTTCATCCTCCTGCCCGGCGAGCGCGAAGGCGAAAAAAGCGGCGTTGCCGGAGTCCATGAGCGTCCACTCCCCCACGACCGGCAGACCGAAGAGCGTGTCGTACCAGTCGGGCAGGCCGAGCTGGTGACCGAACTCGTGGCAGAGCGCGCCCTGGATGCCGCCCAGCGCTCCATCCTGGCTTGCGGTCTCCGGCATCACGAGCCCATCGCGCACCTCGCGCGTGCCGTCGAGGACCGGGATCGAATCACCCACGGTGACGAAGAAGGTGGGCAGATCGTTCGGGCTGTCGCGGTTGATGTCGTTCTGCAGATCGCTGCCCGGGTGCACGATGACGATCGACCCTAGATGCTCCCCCGTGGGGTCGTGCAGGTACGGCGTCAGATCGAAGCGGCCGCGCGACTCCTGGTCGAGCAGCGCGATGGCGTCGCGGAAGTACGCCTCGAGCGTCTCGATCGTCCAGAAAGCGTCGGGCCCCGGACCGTAGTCGGCGACGTCGGTCAGCTTGATGCTGGGATCCCCCGCGGGTGGGAACACCACGCCTTCAATATGCAGGCGCCCACGCGACATGGCGGCGTAGTAGCTCTGCATCGCCAGGAGCTGCGCCTCGAAGTAGGCGGCGTCGTGCGGCGGCGGATCGACGATCGTGGTGGCGTCGGGCTCGAGCTGGAAGTCGCCGCTTACATCCATGCTCGTCAGCTGCGGGGCGCGATTCTCCTCGAAGCCGATGCGGGCGATGAGAACGTGCACGGTATCGGTCTCGGCCTGCTGGCCCAGCGCCTTGCGTCGCTCACTCACGCGACGGCGGCTGGCGCGCGTGAGCAGGCCGCGCTGCCGCAACTGCGCGTTGCGACTCGTGTCGTGGAGGAAGCGGGGAAGCGACCTGCGCTGTTCGCGATGCAGGCGTCGAAGCGCCTCGGCACCTGGCGCCGACTGCAGGCGTTGCGGCTGCAGGATGTCCGCGTGGCTGGCAGCGCCGCGAGCCTGCGACACCATCGCGACGAGACACACACCGAACAGAATCGCGCTGGCTCGACGATTCACCGGGTTGATTCGTGGCCGATGCATTCGCGCTTCCGGTCCAGGGGGGCAGGCCCGTGCGACTCCGCGGCGAGGCTCCGAAGTTGGGGCGCTTCTAATAGCGGTACCAGAGAGCCAACCGGTGCAAGCGGTTGAGCCCTTCCGCCTGCGGTGCATTGGCGTACTCGAAGGACGCGTTGGCCCAGCTGAAGCCGAAACCGCCCGTGGCGGACTTGACGTCACCGCCCGCGTCGTGCAGGTAGCCCGCGCGCACCGCGAACATCCCGGCGTACACGAATTCGCCCCCGACGTGGTACACGGAGAAGTTCTTGTCGAATGGCCCGCTGCCCATCACGACGAGCGATCTCTCCCACTCGAATCCGGCGCGCACCTGGCCGACTTCGCTGGCATAGATGTCGTACATGGCGCCAACCCGCGCCAGGCGCGGCATCGGATCGCTCTGCTCCGCATCGATGAAGGAGATGTCGGGGCCGAGGTTCGCCGCCACGGCACCGACGTACAGGCGACGAAGCGTCAACGCGGCGCCGAGATCGAAAGCCCATGAGGAGCCGGTGCCGCTGCCCGAACCGGTCGCATCTTGCAGAACACGCGCCGGCGCGAGGTCGACGCGCACGTATTTCACCGTCACGCCGACGCCGAGGTTCGGGAGGAACTTGAACCCGAGCCCGACCGCGGGGCTGACCTCGTAGCTGTTGAAGGTGCCGAGATCCTCCGCTTCGGTTCCCGTCGCCTGGCTCTCGCCATAGCTCAAGTAGGTCATGTCGAGCTGGAGCGTGCCGATGCTCGAGGTCGGGACGATCCAGGAACCGTAGAAGTAGAAGACGTCATCGGCGAGATCGGGAACGAGCTTCGAGTACATGAGCCCGAGCGTCGACTTGTCGACGAACGCCAGAAGCCCAGGGTTCCCCCAGCGCGTCGAGTAGTCCTGCGCGAAGCTGGCGTACATTCCACCCATGGCTTCGCCCCGGACGCTCGGCGGAATCGTCAGACTGATCGCACCGGAGCCGTCCACGGCGGTCGCGGTCGGTGCCCAGGTCGCGAATGCGAGGATGATGGCGAGGGCAGGCAAGAGACGATGGTGCGGCCGAGAGATCACGGGTATTCCTCCGAGCAAGGCGGGCGGGGCGCGTACCAATCCCCCACGGCGGGAGATGCCAGGCGGGATCGAGCAACTTCCAGGCCGCGGGTGGGCCTTCTTCGCAGCTCAGTCGGCTGTGCACACCAATGGCAGAAACCTATCCACAACAACGAGTTCGAAACGTGCGCCGGGTCGACTTGACGGCCGCGGCGCCCACGACCCGCGCGCGCGCCAACGGAGCCTGGAGCGAGGTGTCCACGAAAAGGGGCAGCCTGTCCCCTTTCGGGGACTGCCTCAGTCGCGCATGATGACGACCTTGCCCACGCGCGAGAGGACCGGACCTTGTCGTCCCGCCGGCGAGACCTCGGCGCTGCGGCGCGGACGCGCCTCGACGCGGTAGATGTAGGTGCCGTTGGCCAGCTCGTCCCCGGTGCGGTCGACGCCCTCCCAGCGCACCGACACCTGCTGTGGCTCGCTCACGAAGTCCGTGTGTCGCCACACCTCGCGACCGGCCGCGGTGTAGACGCGCAGCAGCACGTCGGATGGATCGGTGAGCTCGAAGAAGAAGTAGGTGCGATCCTTGAAGGGATTCGGGAAGGCGATGACGTTCGTCATCAGCTCCACTGCCTCCGACACCACCTCGAAGTCGATGCTCCCTTCCCCCTTTTCCTGCAGGTTGTCGTTGGCGCGCAGCGTCGCCGTGTAGCGTGCCGGCGAAAGGTCGGCCGGGATCGGCACCGAAATCGTGCCGACGCTGTCGCTGCCGTCCTGATAGCGGAAGAAGGAGGTCACATCGAGTCGCGTCGGTGCCACCGGCTTGCCCTCGATCTTCTCGAAGTCGAGCACCACGCGGCTCAACAACGAGGTGCCCTGGATGTTGACGCCGTTCTCGTCGCGGATCTCCCCCATCAAGGCCGTCCCCGGCTTGACCTTCGTGACGTTGTTCGGGAACCGCAGCACGATCCGCGGCGGACCCGTCGAGGCATCCGGCTGCGCGGCGCGAGCGACGCTCACCGTGCCGACAGCTCCTTTGCCGTCGAAACCCTGCGCCTCCTCGCGGGTGTAGGCGCTGACCCGCGCCTTGGCGCCGAGGCGGGCGTCGATCGGAACGAAGAAGTTGAAGGCGAAGCGCCCGTTCGTGACCGGAACCGTGCCGCGATAGATCGGTGCTCCCACCAGGTCGTAGGCGATGCGGAAGGTCGGGTCGTCCGCTTTCGTGTAGCCGCTCTCGTCGGCGGTCCCGAAGACCTCGACGTCGGCGAAGCCGTTGAAACCCACCGCGTCCGTCCCCTCTGGATCCTCGACGACGCCGTCGACGCGCGCCGAGCGTCCCGCTTCGAGCGGCTCGGTCCGCGACGAGAGATCCACGACATACTCGGGAGCCAGCAACGTCATCGCCGGGTCCCCGAGAAGCACGTACGTCTCGTTGTTGACGCCGTCGAAGATGGTTGAGCTGCTCTTCGCCTGCTGGTGGATGATGCCAAACGGCGTCTTCGACGTCGCCCCGATCGCGAACATCGACTCCCACACCTGTTCGTTGTAGCGCGCGTTCGGCGTCGCGAACGTGGGAGTGGTCGCTCCCATCGTCGCCACCGCGCCCCCTGCGGGGCTGGTGATCATGTCCTCGCTCATCGACTGCAGCTGTGGCTCGTCGAACTCCGACACCGTGCAGCTGAAGGCCATGAAGACCGGAAGTCGCGTGCCGTTCGTCAGCGACGGGATGTCGGAGCCGAGAAAGAGCACCTCGTCGGCGAGCTGCCGCGGCGCACCGTGCCCCTGGTAGTTGATCAAGGCGCAGCCGCTGCTCCAGGTGCGGATCAGAGCAGCGCGAGCCTCGGGCTTCTGACTGAGGAGGCGCGGGAACTCGGTCAGGTACACCTTGTCGATGTCCCACTCGGGTGGTGTCAACGCCACGAGACGCTCGGTGTTGTTGATGTGGAACGACTCGCGGTCGCGGCTCGGCGTCGTCTCGTCGTCTGCCGCCAGAATCAAGCGCGTGCGCCAGGCGCCGTATTCGGTCGAGGTGTCGTAGGCGATGAGCTTGTCGACGATGCGGCGCGCCTCGTTCGCAGTCCGAGGTGTGACGCGCCCGATCGCCAGGTCCGGAACGGGAAACACGCGCGCGAAGGAGACGTCCTGGTCGGGGGTCTCCATCTCGGCGAGCCAATCGTCGACTGCGTAGCGCCGCCGCGTGCGCGAGTCGGCGTACCACGGCTGCACCGTGGGAACCAGCGTCGCCGTGGTGCCGGGAAGCAGCTGCCGCGGGTCGTGCGTCGCGTCACCGAAGAGCATCAGGTAGCGCAAGCGCGACTCCGACTCGCCCGAGCCCACCAACCCGTAGAGGAACTTCACGTAATTGCGGATGGCGAGCGGGTCGACTCTCCCGCCGGAGAAGTTCTCGTAGACGTCGTGGACGTCCACCACCAGCACTTCGGGCTGGTGGCCGAGCTGGTCGACGCCGGGATAGCGCGCCGCACGATGCCCGGCGAAGCGCAGCGCTTCCGCGCGCAGCGACGGGTGCACGACGATGAGCATGTCGGGAGCCACGAGGCGCTGGCGCAGCGCTGCCACCGTGCGCAGCTCCAGGTCCGCCGACTGCAGCGACGACGGTTGTTCCACCGCCGCGAAGTGCGTGCGCACACCGGGGCCGCGACCGTAGCGGGCCCACCAGAGCGCCCCGCTCCCGCTCCCCTGCTGCACCGGATCGACGAGCCGCACGGCCCGCGCCGGGTCGGTGACATCGAGCAGCCACGGCTCCGTGTCTCCGAAGCCGCTGAGCTCGTACGTCTCGTCGGCGGTGCTGGGCGTGCGGGTCCAGCGCAGCAGTCCCGCCTCGGTAGCGCGCGTCGGGAGAGCGAGCGGGCGCTCCCAGCTGACGTCGAACTTCAGGAAGAAGGTTTGCGGACCGGACTGCAGCGTGTCGGCGAGCGCGAGCTGCAGCCGGTTTGTCTCCTGGAATGTCGCCGGCAGAGTGAAGTACTCGGGAGGTGGATAGGAGAAGCGTTGCGAGAACTCGATCCCGCCAATGCGCTCTCCGTTGAGGAGGACGTCGATCAAGCGCGTACCGTTGCGAAACACGCCGGCGCTGAGACCGATGCGGATGTTCCCACTTGGTGCAGCCTGCCCGCCCGGGTCGAGCTCGAACTGGACGAGCGCCGGCCGCGTCTCACGCACCTCCTGCCACAACCACAGATCGTCGACCGACTCGAACTGGCGATCCTCCTCGAAATGGAAGCGCTGCCAGGCGCGCGTGACGAGATCGCTCGGCGTGCCGGCCACCGCGACCGAGACCGGCTGCATGCGTGCTCCCGGTTGCATGTCCCACACCAGCCACCCGTAGTTGGAGCGGTCGTACGGGTGCTGCGCGTGGGCGAGGGAATCGCCGGGGATGCCGACGCCTTCCAGGTATTCGCCATTCCCCAGAGCGTAGAAGACGATGCGCTCGCCGAAGTCGAAGATGTGGTTCGACTCCCCGTCAACCCAGAGTGCCGTCTCCTGCAGCTCGTAATCGGGCTGCCAGCTCGCGGGAGTCGAGTCCGCGAAGAGCGGCACCGGGTGCCAGCGGTCGAAGAATATCTGGAAGGTCGTGGGATCGACGTCGTCGACCGGAACGCCCGCGGTGCGCAGCTGGTCGTAGGACAGCTCGTAGACGCCGGTGCGCGCGATGCGCACGCGCAGCCTTTGAGCCGGAAGCGTCGACAGAGAGAAGGGACGCGGCTCGCTCTTGCGCAAGTTTCGCTGCCAGCGCGACGCGGTCGTGGCATTGACGAGCGTCGCGTGCAGCAGGTCGACCGGCGCGGCACTCGGCTGCAGCTGGGCTCGATCAGTGAACGTGATACGCACACGAACCGCATCCGTATAGTGGGCGCCGCCGTCCGCGTCGTACTGCAGCGGCGCAAAGCGCAGGGTCACGACATCGCGACCTCGCACCTTTCCGCGTCGCTCGAGCGACACGCTCGTGCTCGGGTACAAGCCTTCCCAGCGACGCGCCCGGGCCGCAAGCGGCTGGACGCGTTCGATCTCGCCCACGTCGAGCCGACGCTCCTCGCTGCCGAGCAGCTCGAAACGTGCCCCCCCTGGGCCCGGGACCGCGACGAGCAGCGCGCGCTCGTAGCGCAGCGGCAGGCCCGGCTCTCCGCCCGCCGCGAAACCGGGGACGCGCACGTGCTTGCCGCTGCGCACCGGCTCCGGCGCACGAAGCAGGAGTTCGAGACCACGATCGTCGTCGCGGAGCACCTCAAACCACTCTGCCTGCGCCGACACGTGGCTCGGAAGCAGGAGGGCCAGAGCGATTCCCACAAGCAGTGAGAAGCCGCGGCATCGCCGGCGCAGGTTGGCCGCAGGCGATCCCACGCGTGGCATCGCGAACTCCTCTCTCGGGCAGGCGGGTCTCGAGGGGTCGGTGTGCAGGATCACGAAGTCGATCACCCGGAGTTCGGTCCCGGAACGGCCTCCTCCAGGAGCAGGATCGGGAAGTCGTCCCGAACCGGAAACTTCAGCTCGCAGCGGTCACAACGCAACCACGTGGTACTCGAGTCGACGACCACGCGATCCTTGCACTTCGGGCAGGCAAGGATCTCCAAGATCTCTCGCTGGATCATCGCACCTCCAGGCACCCAGGGCAAGCAGAGCCCTGAGGATCGCTCGCAGACAGGCGCAACCGGCGTGCCAGGGTTGGAGATGGTGTGGCGGTGCATGTGCGTTCTGGACGCTTGGCTTCGCCCATCCTGGGCTCCGCCTGCGCTCGGCACGCGCGCGGCTCGGGCGGCGTGCCGAGCGCTGGAGCGTACAGGAGGTGCGCGGAAGCGCGTCCGCCCGCAAGCGTGTGCGGCGCGCGCGGCCGTGGCTGGCGTGTTACAGGTGTGCGGAGTGACGGCTACGTCTCGGCGTCGGCGAAGACACCCATGTGCAGGTACTTCTGAAAGCGGTTCTCGAGGAGCTCATCGATCGGGGTGCGCTCCAGACTTTCGAGCTCCGCACCGAGAACGTCGCGGAGCACGTCAGCCATTGCGAGCGGATCGCGGTGCGCGCCGCCGTTCGGCTCTTGGATGACGCGATCGATGAGCTGCAGCTCGTCGAGGTCGGTGGCCGTCAGCTTCAAGGCTTCGGCGGCGCGCGGGGCTTCGGCGCGATCGCCCCAGAGGATCGCGGCGCAGCCCTCCGGCGAGATCACCGAGTAGATCGAGTTCTCGAGCATGAGAACGCGATCGCCGACCGCGAGCGCCAGGGCACCGCCACTGCCTCCCTCACCGATGACGACGACGACGATCGGAACGGCAATGCGCACCATCTCGCGCAGGTTGCGTGCAATCGCCTCGCTCTGACCGCGTTTTTCCGCGTCGACACCCGGGTAGGCACCCGGCGTGTCGATGAAGGTGATGATCGGGCGTCCGAACTTGCCCGCCAGCTGCATCAGGCGCAGCGCCTTGCGGTACCCCTCCGGGTGCGGCATCCCGAAGTTGCGCAGGAGGTTCTCTTTGGTGTTGCGCCCCTTCTGGTGCCCGATCACCATGACCTGGCGCCCCGCGAGGAGACCCATGCCGCCGACGATGGCGCGGTCGTCGCCGAACAGGCGGTCGCCGTGGAGCTCGGTGAACTCCTCGCACAACGCCTCGATGTAGTCGAGCGTGTAGGGTCGGCGTGGGTGACGCGCAAGCTGCACCCGCTGCCAGGGCGTGAGCTTCGAGTAGATGTCGCCGCGCAGCTTCTCGGCCTGACGCTCGAGCGACTCGATCTCGCGCGTCATGTCCATGCCTTTGGTGCCCGCCAGATCGCGCAGCTCGCCGATCTTCGTTTCGAGCTCGACGATGGGGCGCTCGAATTCCAACCAGTCGCGGTTCATGGCGCTCCTCAAGCGGAAGCGGGGCGGGCCGAGATTCCAGACTAGTGTAGTGCCCGGCTCACAACCGGAAAAGGTAGAAGAAGCTCAGCTCGCGCCCCACCTTACCACCCTCGACGTTCCCCAGGAGGTCGCGCAGGATGAATCGCAGGTGGTTGCCCGAGCCGAAGCTCCACTGCAGGCCGAGGTCCAGGTAGCCGCGGTCCTTATCCAGACGGTCGTCGAGACCGAAATCGTAGTCGACGAGGAGTGTGAAGCTGCGCCCCCAGGTCTGGCTCATGCCCAGGAAGATGTCGAACGACTCGCGCTTCCCCTCGAGCGAGTAGTTGATTCCTCCGGTGAGCGCCGTCAGAACGGGAAGCGACTCCGCTGCCAGACTCTGCGTCGCGACGGCGTAGAACCCGTGCGACTTGCGCTCGTAGCGCTCGGCATCCTCGAGCCAGCGACCGACGCCCTGCGAGTCGAAGCCCAGCGCCACGGCTGGAAAATCGACGCGGTCGAGAAGCAGGACCTCCGCCTGGATTCCCGGACGCGGGTTCGCCTCGACGTCACCGCGGCCGAGGACATCTTGCATTCCGTAGGAGAGCCCGAACTGGGCGCGCTCGAAGACTCCAACGCGGACGCCGGAGAGCACGCTGCCCCCCGGGCCGGCGCTGATCTCCCAACGCATGAAACCGTGACCGAGCGGCTCGGCGGTGGGACTGTCGATGACGCGGGTGTCGGCGTGCAGTCGGTCGGGCACGGCGGCAACCAGGAGAAGCGCTGCGCCAGCGCACGCGCCCAGGCGCGATCCCATCCCATCCCCTTCCTCACGCGCGTCCGGAAAACCGGCGCGCCACCCCACGCCGTGCTATCACCACGGGGGCGACGTGTCAACGCCGGCCGCGGCGGCACTGGGACCGGGTGTGCGGGGGGCGCGCGCGAGCGTCGTGGGGAGCGAGCAATGCAGGTGGACGTTGGCCTCGCCCAGGAGCGCGCGCAGCGATTCGAGCAGCTCGCGCGACGGCAGGACGCGTGTGTTACGCGAGCGCATCTCGAGCTCGCGCTCCGAACCGTGCAGGCGCATGCGCACCTCGCACTCACCCGGGTTCGAGACGAGCAACGTGCGCAGCTGCGCGAGCTCGTCGCGCGACAGCCGTTCGGCGTCGACGAGGAGGTGCAGTCCACGCCCGAGCGTGCGGATGGCGTCTTCGAGCGTGAGCACCTGCTCGCACAGGAGCTTCGTCTCCTGCTCCTCACGCGCGTTGGCGCGACCGCAGGCGACGACGACGGCGTCCTCCTCGAGCAACGTGCCGAAACGCTCGTAGGTGCTGCTGAAAACGAGCATCTCGGCGGTGCCGACGAAGTCCTCGAGCTTGACGAACGCCATCGGCTTCCCCTTCTTGTCCGCGATCACCTTGCTCGACACCACCGCACCGGCGAGAACGGTGGGGGCGTTCTCCTCCGTCTCCTGCAACTCCACCGTGGTGCACGTCGCGATGTCACGCAGCAGATGCTTCTGCGCATCGAGCGGATGTCCGCTCAGATAGAAGCCGAGCACCTGCTTTTCCGCAGCCAGGCGCGTGGCCTCGTCCCAATCCGGCACGTCGGCAAGCGGCGGCTCGAGCCCGGCACCCATCAGCTCCGGGGTGTCGCCGAAGAGCGAGGCTTGACCGCGCGCCCGCTGCTCCTGCGTGCGCTGGCCCCGTTCGATGGCTCGATCCAGAACGGCACTCTTCTGCGCCCGCGTCCCGGGCAGCGAATCCATCGCGCCCGCCATGATCAGGCTCTCCAGCACGCGCCGGTTCCAGGTGCGCGTCTCGACACGCTCGCAGAAATCGAAGAGGGAGCGGAACGGCCCCTCCTGCACGCGAGCGCGCACGATCGCCTCGATGGCGCCGAGCCCGACGTTCTTGATCGCGCCCATCCCGAGCATCACGTCGCCATCCTGAACGCGGAAATCGGGGAAGCTGCTGTTGACGTCGGGAGGGCGAATGGCGATTCCGCGGCGTCTGCAGTCCTCGATGAGCACGACGATGCGAGGCGTGTCGCTCATCTCCGAAGTCAGCGACGCGGCGAGGTACTCGGCGGGGTAATGCGCCTTGAGATAGGCGGTCTGCACCGAGATCACCGCGTAGGCCACGGAGTGCGACTTGTTGAAGCCGTACCCCGCGAAGTGCACCATCTGATCCCAGATCTTCTCGGCGATGCCGCGCGGAATCTCGCGCTGCTCCGCGCCCTGGACGAACTTCGAGTGCTGCGCCTCCATGACGTCGCGCTTCTTCTTCCCCATCGCCTTGCGCAGGATGTCCGCTTCACCGAGCGTGAAGCCCGCGAGCTCGCTGGCGATGCGCATCACCTGCTCCTGGTAGAGGATGACGCCGTAGGTATCCTTGAGAATCGATTCGAGCACCGGGTGCAGGTACTCGATGCGCTTGCGGCCATGCTTGCGCTCGATGAAGTCGGAGACCATGCCGCTCTTCAATGGACCGGGCCGGAAGAGCGCGTTGATGGCGGCAATGTCGTCGAAACGATCGGGCGCGATCTTGCGCAGCAGCTCGCGCATGCCGGCAGACTCGAGCTGGAAGACGCCGACGGTGTCGGCGGCGCGCAGAAGCTCGTAGGTGCGGTCATCCTGAAGTGGGATCGTGCGCCAGTCGATGTCGACCGCATGGGTCTGCCGCACCAGCTCGACCGCCTTGTTGAGAACGGTGAGCGTGCGCAGGCCGAGGAAGTCCATCTTCAACAGACCGACGTCCTCGAGAACCGTCATGTCGTACTGCGTGGTGACCTCGTCCTTGGCGGAGCGATAGAGCGGTACGTGGTTCACCAGCTCGCTCGGCGTGATGACGATGCCGGCAGCATGGATCGAGGCGTGGCGCACCAGACCCTCGAGCGTGCGGCAGACCCCCATGAGCTCCTGCTGCGGGTGCCCCTCCTGCGTCATCGCATTGAGCTCCTGCACGTTCTCGAGGGCGCGCGAGAGCGTCATCCCGGGGATGTTCGGGATCTTCTTCGCCAGGCGATCGGTCTCGGCATACGAGAGACGCATGACACGCCCCACGTCGCGCACGACGCCACGCGCTGCCATGGTGCCGAAGGTGATGATCTGGCAGACGTTCTCGTGGCCGTACTTCTGCTTCACGTATTCGATGACCTCGCCGCGACGCTCGTCGAAGTCGATGTCGATGTCCGGCATCGAGATGCGCTCCGGGTTGAGGAAGCGCTCGAAGAGCAGACCGTGCTCGATCGGATCGACGTCCGTGATGCCGAGGCAGTAGCAGACGAGGCTGCCGGCCGCCGAGCCGCGCCCCGGGCCCACGGCGATGTGCCGCTCGCGCGCCGCGCGCACGAAGTCCGCCACGATCAGGAAATAGCCGGCGTACTCCATGCGGGCAATGACGGAGAGCTCGTACTGCAGGCGCTCCTCCAGCTCGGCGCTCGCGCGCGGGTAGCGCTGCTGGAAGCCGCGCCGCGCCTCCGCCTCGAGATACTCTTCGGCGTTCGCGTAGCCCTCCGGGATCGGGAAGTTCGGCAGCAGCAGCCGCCCGAGCTCGAGCTCCAGCCTGCAACGGTCGGCCACGAGCAGGGTGTTCTCGAGGTACTCGGGATGATCCGGCACCAGCGCCAGCATCTCTTCGCCGCTCTTGAAGAAGACCTGATCGCTTTGAAAGCGGAAGCGACGCGGGTCGTCGAGATCCTTGCCGGTCTGGATACAAAGCAACACGTCGTGCGCGCGCGCGTGATCCTCGCACAGGTAGTGGCTGTCGTTCGTGATGACGATCGGAGCGCCGGTCTCACGCGAGAGCGCCGGAAGATGCGCGGCCACTTTCTCCTCGAGCTCGATTCCGTGGCGCTGCATTTCGAGGAAGTAGTGATCGCGCCCGAACACCTCTTGATACTCGCGTACGGTGTGCACCGCGTCGTCGAAGCGATCGTTCAGGAGGAGCTGCGGAATCTCCCCTTTCAGACAGGCCGACAAGACCAGGAGCCCATCGGCGTGCTGGTGCAGCAGTTCCTTGTCGACGCGCGGTCTGTAGTGGAAACCGCTCAGGTACGCCTCGGACGACAGCCGCATCAGGTTCTCGTAACCGGCCTGGTTGCGAACGAGGACGACGAGGTGGTTGTAGTCGGCGGGTGAGCGCGGCTTCTCCAGCCGCGAGGCGTAGGCGACGTACGCCTCGCATCCCAGGATCGGCTGCACACCCACGTTGCGCGCACTCTTGTAGAACTCGATCGCCCCGAACAAGTTGCCATGATCGGTGAGCGCCAGCGCCGGCATCCCGAGCTCGCGCGCCCGCTGCACGAGTCGCGGGATGCGCTGGGCGCCGTCGAGGAGACTGTAGTCGGAGTGGGTGTGCAAGTGGACGAAGTCGGGCATCTCTCCCCCTTACTGGGCGTCCGCGTTCCTCAGGGTACCTGGAAAACCCAGGTGCGGGTGGAACGATTGCCAACCCGGTCGGCGACCCGCACCTCGAGCTGATGCGAGCCGGGAACCAGTGGGGCGATCGGGTGCACACGCACGCGGCCCGTCTCCGGATCCCACTCTGGAATCGCGCGCTCCCCGTCGATTTCCACCACGATGTCGCCGTCGGCGATGTCGGCACCGAGATCCTCGACCACGAACTGGAGGCGCGGGGGGCGGTTGGTGCGCGGCTGGGCGCGGAAGGCACGCAGCTCGGGCGCGCTCTCGTCGCGCAGCAGGAGGAAGACGCCGGTGAAGCGGGTTTCGGTCACCAAGCGCCCGCTCGAGTCGGGATCGGCGGTGCGGAAACGCAGGCTGCGGCGTGTCTTCTCGAACAGGGCGACGCGCGACGTCCCCGTCTGCGAAGTGCTGCCGTTCGGGCCCCGCGCATCGGTCCCCGAGGCGCTCGCATCGACGCAAACGCGCACGCGCCGGTTGAGCGCTGCCGTCAACGGTTCCACGCGCACGCAGAAACCGACCGGGTCGAGCTCCGGCCCCAGGTCGAGGGCGCTCGGATCGGAGGTCTCGACGCGGACGGCGACGTCCTCGAACAGCGTCTCGCGCTCGAACTCCAGTCGCAGGTTGGGGTCGAGGTCGTCCACGACGCGCGCGACGCCGGCACGCACGATGCGAGCGCGCAACTCCTGCTGATGGATCGCGCGCCGGCCGTCGAGCGCGGTGACCTCGATGACCAGGGCGTCGAGGTCGTCGAGATCACCCACTGCCGCGGCCCAGCTCCAGCGGCGCGCCGCCCGCTGCCGCACCCCCGCGAGCCGGGCACGTCGCCCATCGGGACGCTGGATCCAGATCCCGGGAGGAGCCGCCAGGATGTCGTCCGTTTCGACCTCGAGCTCGAGTCGTCCATAGCGCCAGCGCTTCTCGAGCCGCACCACCACCTCGCCGCCGCGCGCCACCGGAGCCGGCGCCACTGCCGTGCGCACCGCCTCGAGGCCGACGGGGTCGCGGACGCGAGCGCGAAGCGCTACGGTCGTCGAGCCGTCCCAGGCGACGCGTGCGCGCCAAACGCCGCGCGCCGAGTCGTGCCACGCGGGCCACGCCTCCCACGTGGCCCCAGCATCGCGAGATCCCTCGAGCTGCAGCGTCAAAGCGTGGCGATCCTCGTCGCTGGCGCTGCACTCCACCTGCAGCGACTCCCCCTGCACCTGCGCGCGGAGCGTGTCGATGTGCGGCACGTTGCTGACCAGGAGCGGGAAGCGCACGCGTCGCCGGTGCCCGGCGACGTCGGTGACCTCGATCTCCACCTCGTGCCGGCCCGGGGGCACGACGAAGACGCGATCGCGCCCCATCGCCTCGCGGACGCCGGCGCTCAGAACGCCGCGGCCGCCGTGACGCGGCTCGCGCCCGGCGAGGAGGTTTCCCGGGCGCGCGAAGAGGTTGAAGGAGCGGGCGTTGCGGTCGACGAGCCGCTCCTGGTCGTAATCCAGGATGATCTGATGGTTGTGGGCGTAGTCGAAGCGCTCGTGCACGGCGCGGTAGAGGCGACGGCCATTCACGCGGACCTCGTAGCTGTAGGGGGCTTGTCGATAGGGACCGGACGCCGCACGGTCGAGCGCGCGCACTGCGAACCCGAGTCGTCCCGCGGCCCGCACCGGCTCGTCCAGCTGGCGCTCCCCCGCGACACGCAGCACGTGTGCCGCCAATCCGCCCTCGACGTGCGCCTCCGCGTCGAGGGGCAGGACGCTGACGTCGCGGATCGTGGGCGCCACGCTGTCACGCACACGGAATCCGCCCGTTTGCGGGTTGCGCGCAACGTCCCCGTCGCGCATCTCGAAGTGCAGGTGTGGAAAGCCGACGCCGGTATCGCCGCTCCAGGCCACCACCTCGCCGCGCTGCACGCGGATTTCGTCCTTCGGGAGATAGATGTCGAAGGTGTAGCGACCGCGTCGCGTCTGCTCCTGCCAGGCGCGCGCTGCGATCTCCTTGGCGAAACGTGAGAGGTGTGCGTATACGAGCAAGGGTCCGGAATCGAGCTGGATGTAGATCGCCTTGCCGTAGCCGAAGGGCGACATGCGCATGCGAGCCACCCAGCCGTCTTCCGGCGCGAAGCACCGGACACCGGTGCGCCCTCCCGTTCCCAGATCGATCCCGGCGTGCAGGTGCGTGGCTCGCGGCTCGCCGAAGCTGCTGGTGAGCACCGGGCTCGCGTCCAACGGCCACACGGGCCGCGGCTCCCCCGCCGCCGCCGGCGCCGCGACAGCAGCCGGCACCAAGAGAGCCCACACCCATCGCCTGCCCATGCCCGTCACCTCACCCGTTGCTGTCGGAACTCCCGAAGGCGGAACGAGTTTCGTTTTCTCGCGGCCAGCGCCTCGGTTGAACTCGAATAGCATCGCGTCGGAGCCAGCGTCAAGCGCGCTCGCTCCACGCTGCCCGCGCTGCGTCTCCCAGCGTTACTTGCCCGCCCCCGAGTGGTATGCTAGGGTGCCGATCTCGGTGAAGCGCGGTTGTTCGCAGCGACCACCTCTTTCTTAGTCTGGCGCGACGGCCGAGAACCGCTGTCCACGCATCCAATCGAGTACTCATCGGCGTCGCCGTTCCTGAGGAGCCGTGCCATGGTCATGAGACAGCTCCGCTCCGGTCGAAACATGAAGACGGTTATGCTGATCGTGGGGGTGTCCTTCCTCGTTGGCTTCGTTTTTCTCTCCGATGGGCTCCAACCTGGAAGAGGTCGCAGCAACGAGAACATCGTCGGCATCGTCAATGGCCAGGCGATCGGCTACGAGGAGTACCGCTTCGCGGTCAATCAGCTCTACGACGTCGAGCGCAAGCGTGTCGAACGCGAGGAGCTGAGCACGCTCGACTACGAGCGGCTCGAAGATCAGGTGTGGGAACGTCTGGTGAACGAGCGGCTCGTACGCCAGGAGGCGGACCGCCTCGGCTTGCAGGCGACGGATGAGGAGGTCGTGGCGCAGCTCACCAACGACCCTCCCCCTGCGGTTCGCCAGCTCTTCGTCGATGAGCAGGGTCAGTTCGACATGGCGACGTACCAGCGCGCGCTCAACGACCCCTCCTTCCCGTGGCTGCAGTACGAGCTGCTCGTGCGACGCGACCTGCCTCTCCTCAAGCTGACGCAGATGGTCTACTCGCGCGCCTCGGCGAGCGAAGCGGAAGTGCGCGAGGAGTACGCGCGGCGCGAGCTGAAGAACACGGTGCGTTACGTGGGACAGCTTTGGAGCGACGTGGATCTCGGTGACTTCGAGCCCACGGAGGCCGACCTGCGCCGCTTCTACGACGAGCACATCGACGTCTACATGAGCGGAGAGCAGGTGGTCCTCGAGGCGTTGCGTATCGAGAAGTCACCGAGCCCGGAGGACCGTGCCGAGCTAATGAGCGAGGCGCGCGCGATGCTGCGCGAGCTCGAGACCGAAGAGGTCTCCGACTTCAGCGCTTTGGCCGAAATCTACTCGGAGGACCCGAGTCGCACGCGCGGCGGTGACGTGGGCTGGACACAGCGCGGCTTCCTGCCGAGCCCGGTGGAGGAAGCAACCTGGGGGCTCGAGCCGGGAGAGCGTACCGAGCCGATCGAATCGGAACGTGGTCTCTACATCGTCCAGGTCGACAGCGCGCGCACGGATGAGGCGGGGGAGCGCAGGCTCTACCTGCGACAGCTGTTCCTGCGTTCGACCCCGAGCACCGACACGCTCGACAGTCTGCGCGCGCTCGCCTTCGACGTCGCCGAGGCGGCCAAGAACGACTTCGACGCGGCGGCCTCGCAGTACGGCATCACGATCGAACGGCTGCAACCGGCACGCCGGAGCGGCTCCATTCCCGGTTTCGGCTACTCGCAGCGCGTGCGGGACTGGGCCTTCGCTGCGGCGCCCGCAAGCGTCGGTGGACCCTACGCCAACGACGACGCTTCGTTCGTGTTCCGCGTCGCCGAGAAGATGGAAGCCGCGCCCCTGCCCTTCGAAGAGGTGGAGTCGCGCGTGAAGTCGGCGTTCATCCAGGAACGCAGGAAAGAAGTTGCGCGCCAGACGCTGGTCGCCGTCCACGAGGCGCTGCGCACCGGCGCCACGCTTGCGGAGGCAGCGGCGACACAGGGGCTGCAGGTCGAGGAACCGGAGCCGTTCACCCACTACGAGAGCGTCCCCGGCGTCGGCAGCGCCAACGAGTTCACCGCCCTCGGTTACGTGCTCGTGCCGGGTCAGACGAGCGGTGTCATCGAAACGAGCCTCGGTGCCTACATCGTGGAGCTGATCGCGCGTGACGAGTTCGACGAAGAGAAGTACCGCGAGGCGCGCGACAGCCACTATCAGAGCATGATCGGCCGCCGCGCCACGCAGATCTACGAGGCTTGGCTGCAGGAGCTGAACGACAAGGCGGAGATCATCGACAACCGCAGGCCGCGTGTCTGACCGCACCACCACCCCCCCTGCGGCGCCGGAAGACTTCACTGCCGGCAAATGGCGCAACCTGCTTCTTCTCGCCCTCGCCGAGCTCTTGATGATGGCTCTGTGGTTTTCCGCCTCGGCGGTCGTCCCACAGCTCGTCGACGAGTGGCAGCTGACAGCGGGCGAGCAGTCGTGGCTGACCATGAGCGTTCAGGTGGGCTTCGTCGCCGGTTCGCTCCTCTCCGCCTTTCTCAACCTCGCCGATCGCTGGAACCTCGCGCGCTTCATTGCGGGCAGCGCACTTGCAGGTGCCGCCCTCAACGCCGCCATCCCGCTGATGGGTCATCAGCCGGAGCGCGTCTTTCTGTTGCGTTTTCTGACCGGCGTGACGCTCGCAGGCGTCTACCCGCCCGGCATGAAGCTGGTCGCCACCTGGTGCCGGCGCGACCGCGGCCTCGGAATCGGTTTGCTCGTCGGCGCGCTCACCGTCGGCTCGGCGTTGCCGCATCTGCTCAACGTGCTGCCGTTCGCTGCGCTGATTCCATCGCTGGATACGAACGTTGGCATGCCGCCGTGGCGCGCGGTCGTCGTGGCCGCCTCGGTGAGCGCCGTCATCGGCAGCGCCGTGGCACTCCTTGGAGTCCGCGCCGGCCCGCTCCTGCCCGCGGCACAGCGCTTCCACTGGAGCTACGCGGCTGCGGGTTTACGTGATCGCGCCGCGCGTCTCGCCAACTTCGGCTACTTCGGACACATGTGGGAGCTCTACGCGATGTGGGCCTGGGCCCCACTCTTCCTGCGCTCCGCGTACGTGGAGGCGGGACGCAGCGAGGGCGCTGCGCGTGTGGCGGGATTCGCCGTCATCGCAGTGGGGGGGCTCGGCAGCCTGCTCGCGGGCGCCGTCGCAGACCGCGTCGGCCGCACCCGCGTGACGATCTGGAGCCTGGCCGTGTCGGGTGCCTGCTGCCTCGTCGTCGGTCCGCTTGCGGCGTTTCCGCTCGCGGTCACGGCGCTCTGCCTCGTTTGGGGCTTCGCGGTGGTCGCCGACAGCGCGCAGTTCAGCACCGCCGTGAGCGAGCTCGGAGATGCGCGCTATGTGGGCACCGCCCTGACCGTGCAGACGAGCCTCGGTTTCCTGCTCACGATGGCCACGATCCGAATCGTCCCATGGGCGGCGCAGCGCCTCGGTTGGGAGTGGGCCTTCGCCACGCTGGCACTGGGGCCCCTCTTCGGCATCTGGAGCATGGCCAAGCTCCGGCGCCTGCCGGAGGCGCTGCGGATGGCCTCCGGGAATCGCTAGACTCCGCCCGCGCGGCCGCACCCCACACCCCTCGGGCCCGGTGCGTTCTGGGCGGGCGCGGTTGACTTCGTCCCGATCGCTTCTTAACTTGCGGCGGATTCCTCGCCAGGGAGCTCCGATGCAGAGCACACGATCGCTGGCGTGGCGCCACGTCGCATGCGCGGCATGCGCGCCGCTGCTCGCCGGCTCCACCCTCGTGGGGCCGCTGCTTGCAGTCGCAGGCGCCGAGGACCCGCCCCGGCTGGCGGCGGAGTGGGGCGAGCACGGCAGCGGTGCCAGCCAGCTGCAACACCCGCGCGGCATCGATATCGACGAGCGCGGCGTGCTCTACTTCGCCGATTGGCGCAACCACCGCGTGCAGATGTTCGACCGTGCAGGCAACCATCTGGGCAGCTGGGGGAGCGAGGGCAGTGCCCCGGGGCAGTTCAGCGAACCGCTCGGCGTGGCCGTCGGCACGGAGGGCCACGTTTACGTCACCGACCGGAACAACTATCGGGTGCAGAAGTTCCAGAGCGACGGCACGTTCGTGACCGAGTGGGGCTCGGAAGGGTACGCAGACGGCCAGTTCCTACTGGTGCACGCCATCGCCATCGACGCCGATGGCGACGTCTACGTCACGGACGCCGGGCGTGGCATCGTCCAGCGCTTCACCAGCGCCGGCGAGTTCGTCCTCGCATTCGGAGCCTCGGGCCTGGGACAGCTCATCGCTCCCCTCGGAATCACGATCGACAGCAGCGGCAACGTCTTCGTCACCGATCTGGCGCAGGCGGCGGAAGCCGTGGTGAAGTTCACGCGCAGCGGCGAGTACCTGCTGCGTTGGGGCGGCTTTGGCGAGATCCCGGGGTACTTCCAGACTCCGATCGGCATCGACACCGACTCGCGCGGTGACGTGTACGTGGTCGATCACCACAACTTCCGCGTGCAGAAGTTCACGAACGACGGCGCCTTCATCTCGGAGTGGGGAACCCAAGGCCGCGACGGCGTCCAGTTCGTCGGACCCCACGACATGGTCGTCGACGACCAGGACGACCTCTTCATCATCGACCTCGGGAACGACGGCGTCGTGCAGCACTACACCTACCGGCCCGTCTCCGTCGAGAGCGTCTCATGGAGCGAGGTCAAGCGCCTCTACCACCTTCCGGCCGCCGTGCAGCGCTGAGCTGCCGCCACGACGACGCCCGCCCCCCCGTTGTGTTGCGCTGCGACTCGCCCAGCGCACAGCGAAGCCAGCGCGGCGACTACTCAAGTGTTCACATCCTTGCGCTACAGAGCTTCCCTCGCCGCCGCGTGGGAACCTGCGGACGGCGTGACGGCGCGCGAGGCGCCCGGCCGCACACTCAGGCGTGCCCTCGAATCCGCGTCGTTTCCGACCCCGGAAGGGTTCGCTATGATGGCGCCGCCGGAAACGAAGACTCCCTTCCGAAGGAGAAAACCGTGCTGGGTCATCCCACCGTTCGATCGCGGACGACGGCGCGCCGACCATGCCGCTGGCTGGTCGTGAGCATGACGCTGTGCGTCCTGATCGGAGCGACAACCTCCGCGATCGCACAGAAGATCTTCCCGTACGAGACGCACGTCGAGACACTCGACAACGGTCTCAAAACGATGCTGATTCCGATGAATTCGGGTGGACTCGTAGCGTACTGGACGATCGTGCGCACGGGCGCACGCGACGAGTACGAGCCGGGTCACACCGGGTTCGCACATTTCTTCGAGCACATGATGTTCCGCGGCTCGGAAAAGTATCCGCGTGAGGTGCGCGAGAAGCTCGTGACCGAGATGGGCGCAGATGCCAACGCCTTCACGAGCGACGACCTCACCGCCTACTACCTGAACATCGCGTCCGAGGATCTCGAGCAGGTGATCGAGCTGGAGAGCGACCGCTTCAAGAATCTCAAGTACCCCGAAGCGGAGTTCAAGACCGAAGCGGGCGCGGTATACGGCGAGTACCGCAAGAACCGTATGAACCCGTTCTTCCGCGTCTACGAAGCGGTCCACCAGGAAGCGTTCGACGTCCACACTTACGGCCACACGGCCATGGGCTACGTCGAGGACATCAAGGCGATGCCGGAGATGTTCGAGTACTCGCAGTCCTTCTTCTCGCGCTACTACCGCCCCGAGAACGTCGTCGTCGTCGTCATCGGCGACATCGACGTGGGGCGCACGCGCAAGAACCTGCAGGAGCACTACGGCGACTGGGCGCGGGGCTACACGCCGCCGCAGGTTCCCGTGGAGCCGAAGCAGACCAAGGAGAAACGCATCGACGTGCCGTACGAGGGGCAGTCCCTGCCGATCGTGTGGATCTCCTACAAGATGGACGCCTTCGACCCGAACAACCTGGAGCTCATGAGCGCCGATGTCTTCGCCCAGCTCGCGTTCGGCGAGACCAGCGACATCCACAAGAAGCTCGTCCTGGAGGAGCAGGTCGTGGAGTTCATCCAGGGTGAAGTCAACATGAACCGGGACCCCGGGCTGATGGACATCATCGCGCGGGTCAAGGAGCCGCAGAGGGTGGACTACGTCGTGCAGGAGATCGACAGGACGATCGCGCATTTCAAGGAGAACCTGCCCGACGCGCAGCGCCTGGCCGATCTCAAGTCCAACGTGAGGTACGACTTCCTGATGGGGCTCGACACGCCGATGAACGTGGCGCGCAGACTCTACCGCGTCATCGCCGTCACGGGCGGCATCGAGGCCGTCGACCACATGTACCGCTCGTACGACAAGGTGTCGGCGCAAGACGTCCAGAACGCCGCGCGTAAGTACTTCGTCGACGAGCAGCGCACGATTGCGATCCTGCGCCCTGGCGAGGGGGGTGAGAGCTGATGCGACGCACACGACTCGGCGCAGCGCTGCTGCTTCTGTTCGCCGTCGCCTGCGGCGGCGAATCGCCCGAGGGCCGAGCCTCGAGCGCTCAAGATGGAACCATCCTGCTGCCGGTGCGTGACGATCCCACCGTGAGCTTCTGCATCTGGTTCCAGGTGGGATCGCAGAACGATCCACCCGGCAAGGAGGGCCTGGCCTACGTCACCGGCCACCTGCTGGCGGAAGGGTCGACGCAGGACAACTCCTACGAGGAGATCCTGGCGCAGCTGTATCCGCTGGCATCCACCTACGGCGTTCGAGTGGACCGTGAGATGACAACGTTCCGCGGGCGCACGCACGTCGACAACTTGGAGAAGTTCTACGCACTGTTCACGGATGCGTTCCTGAAGCCGAAGTTCGACGAGAAGGACTTCGAGCGCGTTCGCAACGATGCACTGAATGCGATCAAGAACACGCTGCGCTACTCCTCCGACGAGGAACTCGGGAAGGCGGCGTTCTACGACTTCGTCTTCACCGGCACGTCGTACAGCCATCCGCGCGAGGGCACGGTGCAGGGGCTGGAGTCTCTGACCATCGACGACGTGAGGGCTTTCTACAACCAGTACTTCACGCTCGAGAACAGCGTCCTCGCGTTGGGGGGTGGCTATCCGTCGAACCTGCCGGAGCGGCTGCGAACTTCGATGAGCGCGCTACCCGCTGGCAAGCCTGCGCCGGCGCAAGAACCGCGGGCGGCGGCCATCGACGGCCGCAAGGTCGTGCTGGTGTCGAAGGCGGGCGCCGACGCCTCGCTCAGCTTCGGGTTCCCCATCGACGTGCTGCGCGGTGAACGCGAGTTCTACGCCCTGTGGGTGGCCAACTCGTGGCTCGGCGAGCACCGCAACAGCTCCAGCCATCTGTATCAGGTCATCCGCTCGGCGCGCGGCATGAACTACGGCGACTACTCCTACATCGAGGCGTACCCGGAGGGTGGCTTCCGGCAGAAGCCACCGCAGAACGTCTCGCGCCGCCAGCAGTGCTTCGAGATCTGGATTCGGACGCTGCCGAACGACCAGGCGGTGTTCGCGTTGCGCGCGGCCCTACGCGAGCTGCAAACCCTGGTCGACCGGGGCATGAGCGAAGAGGACTTCGAGCTCACGCGCTCCTTCCTCAACAAGTACGTGCTGCACTTCGCGGAGACGACGTCGCAACGCTTGCGCTACGCCGTGGATGACCGTTTTTACGGCATCGATGGCAGCCACCTCGAGAACTTCCGCAAGATCCTCCCGACGCTCACGCTCGAGGAGGTCAACGCCGCGATCCGCAAGCACCTGCAGTACGAGAACATGAAGATCGCCATCATTACCGGCGATGCGGACCTCATCAAACGCCAGCTGGAGAGCGACGAGGCCACTCCGATGCAGTACGCCTCGGAAAAGCCGGCCGAGGTGCTGGAGGAGGACAAGGAGATCTCCACGTTGCCGCTCCAGATCGCCGCGGCGGACATCCAGGTCATCCCGGTCGAGGAGATGTTCGAGAACTGAGGGGAAGTGTGTTCTTTGGGGGCGGCGCGTGCCGCCCCCGACCGCCTCTGGCAGAGACACGCCGCGGGTGCGTGCCGAGCCGCAAAGCCGCGTGATCACGTTGAGCCCTGAAAGGCCCATCTGCGCTTTGCGTGGTCCCACTGTGCCCACCCATTCATCTTGCGGTCGTTTCAACGTCGGTGCCCGGCGTGCAGCGCTCCGTCGGAAGGAGTGACGCGAACGGGATGGATGCGCATACAATCGAGAGCATGGAAGCGGCCACGCCTCAGCGCGACGAGCACGCCACGCTCTTTCTGCAGGAAGATTCCGCCCTGGGGAGCGGCGCCGCGCCACTGCCGCGTGGTTTGCCACCCGACATTCTGGAGGAGGCGGCCCAGCGGCTGTCTTACCTGAGCCTTGCGACGGTCGTCATCGCCGCCGTGATGTTCATCCTCTTCAACTTCGTCATCCGCCGCGACGAGCTTCAAGCCTTCGACGTGACGGCGCATTTCGCGCTGCAGGCGATCTCGCTGACCATCTTCGCGCTGTCGCGCTGGGGGCACGTGCAGCCACTGCGCCTGCTCGACCTCGGTGTGGCGTACCAGGTGATCCTGGCCTTCGGGGCGGGGCTCCTGATCAATCGACGGCCGTGGCCCGAAGACGCCATGATTCCGAGCTGGTCGCCGATCGCGGTCTTGGTGCTCCTGTTTCCCATCTTCATCCCGAACACGACGCGCCGGATGTTGCTGGCCGCGCTCGTCACCGCGGCCATGGACCCGCTGACGCTCTTCTGGTGGGTGCACAAGGGCAACGCGCAGCCGCCACTCGAGAGCATGATCTTCCGCTTCGCGCCCACCGCGATGGCCGTGCTTCTCGTCGCCGTCTACGCCAAGCTGTTGCGCCGGCTCGGCGACAAGGTGATGAAGGCGCGCCGCATGGGCAGCTACCGGCTCGTGGAGCGGCTCGGGCGCGGCGGCATGGGCGAGGTGTGGCGCGCCGAGCACCGATTCCTGGCGCGGCCCGCCGCGGTGAAGCTGATTCGGCCGGAGATGCTGGGGGCCATCGGGCGCAGCGCCATCGACGCCGCGCGCCGGCGCTTCGAGCGCGAGGCGCAAGCAACGGCAGCACTGCAGTCGCCACACACGATCGTCCTCTACGACTTCGGCACCAGCCGCAACGGCGACTTCTACTACGTCATGGAGCTGCTCGACGGGCTCAACCTCGACGCGCTCGTCGAGCGCTTCGGCCCCCAGCCCGCAACACGAACGGCGTTCATCCTGCAGCAGGCGTGTGAGTCGCTGCACGAAGCGCATACGCGCGGTCTCGTCCACCGCGACGTCAAGCCAGCGAACCTCTTTCTGTGTCGCTATGCGGCACAGTGCGACTTCGTGAAGGTGCTCGACTTTGGCCTCGTGAAAGTGCACCGCGCCGGAGACGGCAAGTTGACACAAGAGGGCGTCGCCACCGGAACGCCCGCTTTCATGCCCCCCGAGCTCGCGCGCGGCGCTCCCGATGCCGACGCCCGCGCCGATCTTTACGCGCTCGGTTGTGTCGGCTATTGGCTCGTCACGGGAGCGCTCCTCTTCGAGGCCGAGACGCCGATGGGCATGGCGATTGCGCACGCCACGAACGAGCCCGTTCCGCCGTCACGGCGGAGCGAGATCGAGGTTCCAGATGCACTCGAGTCGCTGATCCTCTCCTGTCTCAACAAGGACCCCAGCCGACGGCCCGCCTCGGCGCTGGAGCTGGCGCACGCGCTCGAAGCCACGCAGCTTGCGGAGGCGTGGTCGGACGAGCGGGCGCGCCAATGGTGGCAGCAGCACCTGCCGGAGCACACGCACAGAGGCCGGGAGCCGGCCGCTGCCGTCGAGTCGCGGTCTCTCTGAGCGACGCACGGAGCGTTGGCTCCAACCCGATTTCAATCGACACTGGACATCTGCTGGTCGCCGCCCGACACACTCGGACGGCTGCCGCAGCGCCCGCGCAATTGCGTTTCCATCGCCAGCGGTATCTCGTATGTTGGATGCCGTTGTCCTGATAAGGCCTGCGCCGGCGCGGATCTTCAATGCACTACGCCGCCATCTACATCCAGACGACACCGGATCGGCTCGACGACTGCGTCCGGCTGGTCGAGACCCTGCCCGGCCTCGAGGTGCGTCACGTCGACGCCCAGGGCGGCCGGCTGATCGCGGTCCAGGAAGCGGCTGTCGCGGAGGCGCTCGAGGCGTGCCTGCGGCGGATCCAGAACCTCCCTACGGTGCTGACCGCGGAGCCCGTCTACCACTACGTCGAGCGCGACTCGGATGCAGATGAGCGTCCGGCGGCGGCTCGCCGCGACGCCGGCGTGGTGGCGGCGCCCGCGCCGACGAAGCCGGCCGCAGCGCCGTTACCGCCAGCCACTGCCCACCGACTCCGCCCGTCACGCCGGGCGTCGGGTGACACCCTTTCGGAATCCGCCGGAGGACAAGAGCCATGAGTCCGATCACGACGCGTCGGGAGTTCATCAAGGCCAGCCTCGCTGCTGCGGCAGCTGCCACCATGGGCTTCCCACGAGCTGCCGCGGCGCAGCCCGCCGACCCCGAGGCGGGCTGGCGCTGGGACAAGGGCGTGTGCCGCTTCTGCGGTGTGGGGTGCGGGCTTCTCGTGGCCACGAAGGGCGGGCGCGTCCGGGCCGTGAAGGGGGATCCCGACTGCGACGTCAACCGCGGGCTTCTCTGCGTCAAGGGCTACGCCAACGCCCGGATCCACTACGCCGAGGATCGACTCACCCGCCCGCTTCTGCGCATGAAGAGCGGCCAATTCGACAAGAGCGGCGATTTCGTTCCAGTGAGCTGGGAGCAGGCTTTCGACGAGATGGAGCGGCAGTTCAAACGCGTTCATGCAGAGCTCGGCCCCACCGGCATCGGCATCATGGGCTCCGGCCAGTACACGATCCAGGAGGGCTACTCCGCCGTCAAGCTGGTGAAGGCCGGCTGGCGCTCGAACAACATCGACCCGAACGCGCGCCACTGCATGGCGTCCGCCGTGGCCGCCTTCTTCCAGGTGTTCGGAATCGACGAGCCCTCCGGCTGCTACGACGACATCGAGCTCACCAACACGGTGGTGCTCTGGGGCGCCAACATGGCGGAGATGCACCCGATGTTGTGGGCGCGCATCACCGACAAGCGCCTCGCCGACGACAGCTACCGTGTCATCAACCTGACGACCTTTGGTAACCGCAGCTCCGACATCGCCGACACCGAAATCATCATGAAGCCGAACAGTGACCTCGCGATCTGGAACTACATCGCGCGCGAGGTCGTGGAGCGCGGCGCCGTCGACGAGGAGTTCGTCGAAAGACATTGCGTCTTCGCCACCGGGCCGTACGACATCGGTTTCGGCATGCGAGGCACCGACCAGTTCGCCTACGAGGCCGAGCACGACACGCAACGACGCCAGCGCGAGGTTCGCCTGACGCGCGAAGAAGCGATCGGGCAGCGCAGAGACCCGGACATCGAGCACGTGGTGAAGCAGAAGAGTGCAGCATCCGCCGGCAAGCACTGGCGGATCTCCTTCGACGACTTCAAGCGCGCACTGGCGCCCTACACGCTCGACTTCGTTGCGCCTCTGGCCAAGGGCGATCCGGACGAGTCGCTCGATGAGTTCAAGAACAAGCTGCGGCGCCTCGCCGGCCACTACGTCGAACGCGAGCGCAAGGTCGTCTCTTTCTGGACCATGGGGTTCAACCAGCACGTGCGTGGCACCTGGGTGAACGAGCAGGCGTACATGGTGCACCTGCTGACGGGCAAGCAGGCGAAGCCGGGGATGGGCGCCTTCTCGCTCACGGGGCAACCTTCCGCCTGCGGCACGGCGCGCGAAGTGGGTACGTTCGCGCACCGGCTCCCGGCCGACATGCTGGTCGCGAACCCGAAGCACCGGCAGCGCAGCGAGGAGATCTGGAAGCTCCCGGCCGGCACGCTGAACCCGAAGGTGGGCAGCCACATCACGAAGATGATGCGCGACCTCGAGGATGGCTCCCTGAAGTGGCTGTGGGTCCAGGTGACGAACCCTTTCCAGTCGACCGCCAACGCCAACCACTGGATCCACGCGGCGCGCGAGAAGGACAACTTCATCGTCGTTTCCGACGTCTACCCCACCCTCTCCTGCAAGGTCGCCGACCTCATCCTGCCGGCGGCGCTGCACTTCGAGAAGTGGGGAGCCTACGGCAACTCCGAGCGCCGCACGCAGGTGTGGCGGCAGCAGGTGTCGCCGCCCGGCGAGGCGCGCAGCGACATCTGGCAGATGATGGAGTTCTCCAAGCGCTTCACCCTGCGCGAGGTGTGGGGGCGCCAACCGATCCCGGGACTCCAGGCCGCAGGGTTCGCGCAGGGCGCACTGCCCGATGTGCTGGCGGAAGCGCAGCGCCTGGGCTACTCCCCCGACGACACCTTGTACGACGTGCTCTTCGCGACTGCCGCGAACCGCAAGGTCGCGTGGCCCGATCCAGTGGCGGAGGGACACGAGAACGCCACGGTGCGGCATGCCGACATCGACTGGTTCCCTGAAAAGGCCCTCTTCCAGGAGTACGTGCAGTTCGGGCGTGGCCACGCTCACGACCTGGCGGACTTCGACGCGTACTACGCCAAGGACGTCCGTGGCCTGCGCTGGCCTGTTCTGAACGGCAGGGAGACGCGCTGGCGCTTCAACGCGGAACACGACGCCTACGTCGCCAAGCATGCGCCGGGTGCGGACTTCGCCTTCTACGGCCCAGCGCTGAAGTCAATTCCGGATGGTGGGCTGGAGCGTGTCACGAACACACGCGCCTCGGCGCTCGCGAACAAGGCAAAGATCTTCTTTCGGCCGTACGCGGCCCCGGCCGAGAGTCCCGACGCGAACTTCGACCTGTGGCTTGCGACCGGACGCGTTCTCGAGCACTGGCACTCCGGTTCGATGACGCGTCGTGTCCCGGAGCTGCACGCGTCGATGCCGACGGCACGGCTGTTCATGCATCCACAAGATGCCGAGAAACGGGGCCTCGCGGACAACGAGCTTGCGTGGATCGAATCGCGTCGCGGCAAGATCCAGGCGCGCGTCGCCACCGACGGGCGCAATCGCATGCCCCGAGGCATGGTGTTCCTTCCGTGGTTCGACGAGAGCGTCTTCATCAACAAGGTCACGCTGGATGCCACCTGCCCCATCTCCAAGGAGATCGACTTCAAGAAGTGTGCGATCAAGGTGTACAAAGCGCAGGTTTGATGGCGATCGAGTCCGTTGGGCTCGCCGAAGGGTCCGCGCGTGCAACACGCGATGCACGCGCATCCAAGGGAGCAAGCGATGAACCGAGGGATCGCGATCCTGGTCGGAATGGTGGCGTTTCTGGCACTCGGGATGACGGCTTTCATCGTCACGGGGAACCAGCCAGAAGCCACGTCCGATCGCGAAGTCGGCTTGAGCAAATCGAGCATCTTCGACGTCCCGACGCCGGCCGCTTTCCAACCAGACGAGAGTGAGCCGGGAGAGGAGTCGGTTCTGGCGCGTCCCTTCGCGATCGCGCCACCCCTGGTTCCGCACGGCGTCGCCGACTTCTTGCCGATCACGCGCGACGCGAACGCGTGCATCGAGTGCCATCAGGTCGCGGAGAAGTTGGAGGGGGAGCCGACGCCGATCCCGGCGAGCCACTACGAGGATCTGCGCAACGCACCCGGCAAGACGCGCTCCTCGCCCGTCGGCTCACGTTACAACTGCAGCGCGTGCCACGTGTCGCTCACCGATGCCTCCCCCCTGGTCGGGATCGACTGGCCGCAGGCCAACTGACGCACGTCCGCGCCACGCGGTTTTCGTTGAGCAGACCGGGCTCGACGAGCGGCACTTGCGGCGGATGGATTCCAGCGAGCTGCGGGACGAGCTGAATCTGCATGTGGCGAGATGACGGCCTGGTGTCGCGGACGCAAGTGCCGGCAGTGCACGGGGACAATCTGGAAGAGATCAAAAGGTCTCGATGAAGCCCTTGAGCTTCTCGTCGATGGGGCCGTCCGACATGTCGAGCTCGACGCCGTGGCGGGCAAAGAACTCGACCGCCTCGGCGCCGGCCTGCGTGCAGCAGATCACCTTGCAGTCGCGCAACATGTCCGCGACGCCACGCAGCGCCTTGCGCGTGTTGACCTCGTCTTTGAAGGAGTTGTCGCGCCGTTCGACGTAAGAGATCCCGGAGAGAGAGACGTCGAACACGAAGAATTGTTCGGCGGCCTGGAGCCCGTGGTTGATATACGCGCCCTCCATCGATGCGACGGCGACTCTCACGGGTCCACCTCACGGATGTGCTGGGGCGCTCCACCACGCTGTGGCGCGCCCATGATAGCACGCGTTCTAGAGAGCGCCAACTGCAGACCCGAGTTGGTGTGATGCCGCCACGGCGTGGGGCAGAAAACCCAAACAAAACAGAGCGTGGCAGCGGGCGGTCTGGAACGACAGCAGTGTGGTCAGCGGTAGAGGACCTTGATCTGCGACCAGGTGGCGCGCCGGATCGGCGTTGGTTCGCACGGCACGCCGTTGCTCGTCCACTCGGCGATGCCCGTGTCGAAGTCTCCGTTGTGGAGCAGCGAGTCCCCCTCTTCCCCCGCAACCAGGACGGCATGCGCGGCGCCGAAGTAGAAATCGCCCGGAGGCGACTCGAACTTGGGGATGCTCCGTAAGCGCACCTGCAGGACGCCGTCGAAGTCATCGTTGCACTCGATCCAGGGGGTGTGCACCATGATTCGATGTGGTGCCTCCATCCTCCCATCCAGATCGAAGCTCTCCGCCACGATGCCGTTGACCAGGAGCTCGAAGACCTCGAGCCCATCGGTGTTGGAATCCGGCTCATCGTCCCAAGCCACGAGCTCGATCGTGGCGAGGCCGATGGCATCGCCGACACGCACCCCCTGGGCTGCGAAGTCGTGCTCCCAACCGAGGACGCTGCCCGCCTCCATCCAGTGCTCCTCGGCGAAGGTGTGCTGCAGTTTCGGGCCGACGATTGGAACGACGCGGATTGCGTCGAGATAGAGCGCGGGATCGTCGACCGGTCCATTGTCGTGGTGGATGGCGATGCTGAACTCGGTCGCCTCCGCAGCCTGCGGATGCACGAGAAACTCGACGTGCCCTCGCCACACGCCACGACCGTCGACCAGATCCGAGCGCGCGACTCGCTGTTCTGGCCCGACACGGGTCTCGATGTGATAGACACTCCGGCGCTCGGAGGCGATGTTCTCGACCGCCCAGTCGAAGCCGACGCAGTAGCTGCGGTCCGCGTCGAGCCGCAGTGGCTGGCTGAGACGAAGCGCTTCGCCGTTTGCCGTATTGATGCGGAGAAGCTTGAGCGCCGGGCTGCGTGTGCCGTCGCCGTCGACGTCGAAGTCGGCGCTCAACATGCACGGTTCCGCCAGCACGCCTTCGGCGAGAAACAGGAACGCCAACGGATGCAGCCAGCGCACCGGGAACTCCCCTCGCGTCCGCTCTCGTATTGTCTGCGGGATGGTGCTCCGCGTCAGACGCTATTCCCTTCCGTGCCGCGGGTCAATCCGCTCCGGCAAGGGCGACCTCGAGCCCGTGGAGGTGCGGCGTGAGCACGCACCACGCGGGCACGCGTGCCGAGGGCCCGATCCGCGTCTGGCGACCACCGCCGCGTAACGAGTGGCAGTGGTTGCGAGCACTCGTGACCACGCGCCACGGTGGTTCGAGCCGAGCGCCCTACGACAGCCTGAACCTCGCCCTGTCAACCGGCGACGCGCCGCAAGACGTCGAGGCCAATCGAGCGCTTCTGCGCCGCGTGCTCGGGCTGGAGCAAAAGCGCTGGCATACGCTGGCGCAGGTGCATGGGGAGCGGGTGCTCGAAGCCGGGCAGAGCGACGTTCGACAAGCGGACGGGCTTTGGACAGCGCGACCGGGCGAGGTCTTGGTGATCGGCGTTGCGGACTGCGTACCGGTCTTCCTGTGGGATGCGCGCGGTCGACGCGTGGCACTCCTGCACGCCGGCTGGCGCGGCACTGCAGCCGGGATCGTGCGGCGGGGCCTGGAGAAGCTCCTGGAAGCCGGCGCGAGCGCGGCCGACGTGTGGATGGCGATGGGGCCGAGCATCGGCCCCTGCTGCTACGCGGTCGGCCCCGAGGTTGCCCGGCACTTCCCCGAAGCGCTCCACACCTCGTCCGAGGGCCGGACGCATCTCGACCTGCGACGCGCGAACCGGCGGCAGGCGCTGGCAGGCGGCGTGTCCGCCGCGCACGTTCTCCCGGATCCCCCCTGCACGGCATGCGAGACCAACGACTACTTCTCGCACCGCAAGCAAGGCCCGCACACGGGACGGCAGTGGGCGCTGGCGTGGGTTCGTGACCCGGGTGAGCAGCAATGAGGTATTGCCGAAGCGCAGCGGAGGCGAGAGTCTCGACGGCGCGCCTCACATCGGGGGCCGGAGGGGCTCGGAGGGGTCCGACTTCGTGGCTCCGTTCGTGATCGCAGGCTGGCGCAGCAGCAGGTAGAGCAGAGGTCCGATCGGGAACTGGAGGACGAAGACGAGGAGCGCCCAGAGCGGGCCGTTCATCCCGCGGCGCTCGGCGTCGACGTAGCACCAGACGACGACGAGGAGCCAGGCGCCGCCGAAGAGGATGACCGCCAGCGCGCACATCCAGTAGATGGCCGCAGACTCCTCGCCTGCGGCCGCGTAGCCGCTCATGACGAGCAGCGCGTAGAAGACGATGGCGATCGCCGTCAAGCCGCCGAAGATCGCTGCCGCGGCCACACCCCAGCGAATCGTCCTCATACGCCGACCTCGGCTTCGCCCTGCAACACGAGCAGGCATCATATCGGAACGCTCGATGTTTGCAAGCCCAGCCGTCCGCGGCGCAGAATCCGGCGCACGGTTATACTGCTCGGCATGGGGCAACTGGTACGACAAGCGCACCGCGGCCGCCGTGACCTGCGGAGAGGCCTTGGGCTCCTCGCGCTCCTTGCGGCGCTCGTGTGCAGCTGCAGCCGCAGCACAGGCGATCCCGTGGAGCACGCGACACGTGAGATCACAGCCGAGCCGATACAGGAGTCTGGTCGCAGGCTGGCTGCGGATGCGATGGCGGGCCGGCACCACGCATCACCTGAGGCCGACTCGACCGCCTCCTTCCTCCTGCAGGAGCTGCAACGTCTGGGCTTTCAGCGTCGCGAACAGGCGAGCGATCTCCTGGCTGGTCCCCCCGCGAGCTTTGCGCATCACTTCAGCGTGTCGCTTCACCGGATCGGACGTCGCACGCGCCTGGTGCTGGAGATCGATGGCCGTTCGCGTACCGCGCGGGTCGGCGAAGACTACCTGCCCCTCCTCTTCGCGCTCGAAGGCGAGGTCGTGGGGAGAGCCGTGACGCTGGACACACGCGTGGCGGATCTCGACGACTCCATGCGCGAGACGCTGCGCGAACGCATCGTCTTCGCCGCTCCGGATACGTGGGATGCCGGTCGCGACGCGGCCGCCTCCATCCACGCTGCGGCACGGCGGCTGACCGAGCTGGGCGCAGCCGCGGTGGTCTTCACCGACGTCGACAAGTGGAAGGAGCTCGCGACCAGCGCCTATCCCGCCCACCTTCCGGACGACGTCGACGCGGCGCTGCGCTCCCACCGGGCTCGCGAGCTCAACCTGAACGCGGAGCGCGTCGGGCTCTCCCGGCAGGCAAGCGCGTGGCGCCTGGCGCCGGAACGCACCTGTCCAGCCGTCGTCGTGCGCCCCGGCTGGGCTCCAGCTCCGACAGCGCGCTCCCAGGCTGCGGTGGCGATCGATTTCGTGCAGGAGGTGTCTCTCGGTCAGAACATCCTCGTGGGTCTGGCCGGGTCGCAGCGGCCGGACGAGGCCGTGCTTCTCGTTGCGCACCACGACCAGGCGGGTGTGAGCCCGACGGGCGAGATCTTCAACGGCGCCGACGACAATGCGAGCGGCGTTGCTGCGCTCCTGGAGGTAGCCCGAGCCCTGCGTGCGGTGCACGGTAGAATGCGACGAAGCGTTCTCGTGGCCTTCGTCGGCGCCGAGCTGCAGGGCGGCCAAGGCTCGGAAGCGCTGCTGCGCGACCTGCCGCTTCTCGTGGGTCCGGTCGATCTCCGTGCCGCGCTCTGCCTCGATGCGGTGGGCGGCGCGGGGCGCGACGCGCTGCGTGTCGCTGGCGCCACCGACTTTCCCGAGCTCGGACGCTTCCTCGACCGACGCAACGAGCGGGAATCGCTCTTCGCGCCGGCCGTCTTCCTGCAGTTCGTCGCGCCGCCCGAGACGCAGCGCGACTCCGTGCCTTGGCGCCACAAGATGACGCGCGATCTGCTCGCCGATGCCGGGATCCCGTCGCTCCTCATTCATGGCGAAGCGATGCACGTCGCACCCCGCCGCGATGAATGGGGGCGTGTCGACGTGGGCAAGATCACAAGCGTGGCACGCCTTCTCTTCCGTACCACGTTCGACCTCGTGGCCACCGACCCGTTGGGCGCCTTGCCCGCTGCCAGCTCCCCCTGAGCGGCTCGCGCGAACGTCCGCGTGCACCGCCACACGCTCGGAGGCTGCTTCACGACGTGGCGGGAATCTGCTCGGCCTGCGTGTCGAGTGGGCTGGCGAAGCTCAGCTCGTGGCCGTCGGGGTCGACGAGGTGGAAGTAGCGCTCCCCCCACTCGGCATCGCGGGGCGCTGCCTCGGGCGTGAGCCCCAGCTCGAGGGCGCGCCGGTACATGGCATCGACGTCGGACACGTGCAGGATGATCCGTCCCCAGAAGCGCGGCGGCGGGCCTGCGTGAGCGATCAGGTTGAGATAGACGCCTCCGAGGTCGAAGCTGGTGAGACGCGCCTCCGCCCCACCGTGGCGTTTCTCGAAGCCGAGGTGGGTGTAGAAAGCGACGGCGCGCTGCATGTCGCCTGTCACCAGGGTCACCGCGCTCAGGGATTCGATCCGCAGCTGCGTCGAATTGCTCGTCATGCTCATGGCCCCGCGGTCTGCATGGCTGTTGGGATGTACCACTCCTCCATGTTCAGGAACACACCGCGCTGATCGATGACGACACCGCGGAGTCGTTCGTTGTGAGCCGACACCGAGTGGTCGTAGTACATCCACGTGTAGGGATGGTCGGCACTCACGAGTCTCTGGATCTCGTGGAAGAGGGGTTGTGACTCCGCCGCCTCGACCACCTGACCCGCGACCGCGGTGAGGCTATCCACCTTCGGGTTGCAGTAGTGCACGAAGTTCCAGCGCCCCGCGCGCGCCTCGCAGCTCCAGATCCCCTCGAGCGTCGCGGCTGGCGACAGCCCCGCGTTCCAGCCGCCGTAGTAGGCCTGCGACTTGCCCTGCTCTCGCAGGCTGAGCGCGGTCTGCATTTCGTACGACTCGAGCTCCACCTTCACGCCGATGTCACGCCAGTACGCCTGCACGGGAACGATCGCCTGCATCCGCAGGGCGTTGTCGTTGTTCGTCATCATCCGAAACTCGAAGCGCTCTCCGTTCTTGTCGAGCCAACCGTCGCCATCGCTGTCGCTCCATCCCTCCTGCGCCAGGAGTCGCTTCGCTCCCTCCGGATCGTGGGGGGTGGGTGGCAGGCTCGGATCGTAGGCCCACAGGATCGGGGCGATGGGACCTTCGAAGACCTCGGCGAACCCGAAGCAGAGCGCATCCACGATCTGCTGGCGGTCGATCGCGCGCGTCAGCGCCTCGCGCACCGCCGCGCTCGCGAAGAGTGGATCGCGAGCGTTGTAGCCAATGAAATCGTAGCCGCGGCCCCGGCAGCTGAACACCTTCACGACCCCCCGCCCCTCCTCGTACGCGTCGCGCAGCTCGGCCGCATCGCGCAGCGGCAGCTCCGGCGCCGCCACCAGGTCCACGCTGCCGGCGCGCAGACGGCCGACGCGCGTCGACGGCTCCGGCACGAACTCGATGACGACGCGCTCCAGGTAAGGCTTCGGCTTGTCGAAGTAGTTGTCGTTGCGCACCAGCACGATGCGCTGGCCCGGCTCCCACGACTGCAGCTTGAACGGGCCGCAGCCGATCGGCTGGCGCGCGAAGTCGCACGTGCGCCACTGCTCGCGCGGCACCTCCGCCAGGAGATGCTTTGGCACGATGAAGCCCTCTTTGGCGAAGCGGAACTGCTCGAAGAAGACATCGTCGAAATGGAAGCGCACGGTGAAGCGATCGACGATCTCGCAGTCGACGACGCGGCGCTTCCAGTGGGCCGAACGCCAGCCGACGAGGGAATCGCGCGCCACCTCCCAGGAGAAACGCACGTCCTCCGCGGTGACCTGCACGCCATCCGTCCAATAGACGTCGTCGCGCAGATGCATCGTCAGCTGCTTGCGATCGTCGCTCCACTCCCAGTCGTCGCGCGCCAACCAGGGCCCGAAGCTGACGAGATCCTCGTTGGTGTTGGCGAGCATGCCGAAAAGGAAGCTCTGAACCCGTGTCGCGGCCTGGCTGCGGATGCCGTATGGGATCAGCGACTCCGGCTCCTGCCCCATGGCGATGACCGCGGTGCCGCCGTGGACCGGCACGTTCGGGGTGGCGTCCCGGCGCCGGGCGTCGCTGCCGTCGCCCCCACACCCCGCGCACACGCATGCGGCGGCCAACAGCCGGGCGACGATGTCCAGCCCGCGTTGCTCTCCGGCTCGTGCTCGCAAGGAGACTCTCCTCCCGCTGTCCCGCGCTTCAGGCGAACGGGATCTTGAAGCGCTCCGCCAGGCTACGGAGCTCGTCGATGCTGACGTCAAGCTCGGCGGCAGCCGCTTCCGCACACCGCCCGTGCCGCCGCAGACTCGTGCGCAACGCCTTCTCGGTCGCGCGATCGACGACCTCGCGCAGCTTGCGCGGCTCCCGTGCGCTCGCCGCCAGCTGCAGGTCCGGCACGTCGATGGTCTCACTTGCCGAGGCGGCGGTCGCCCGGGTCAGACAGTTCTCCAGCTCGCGCACGTTGCCGGGCCACTCGTACGCACGCAGCGCCGCTTGCGCGGCCGGCGTCAGCCGCAGCGGACGCACCAGCTCTTTCGACAGGCGCTCGAGCACAAACTCTGCGATCCGCTCGAGATCCCCATTGCGCTCACGCAACGGTGGCAGCGCCAGCTGCACCTCGTTCAGCCGGTGAAACAGATCGACGCGAAAGGCACGGGCCGTCACCAACGCATCCAGATCCTGATGTGTCGCAGCAAGGACGCGCACATCGACCTTCTTGTCGCGCGACGAGCCCAAGCGCGTCACGCGGTGGTCCTGCAGGACGCGGAGAAGCTTCGACTGCGCTCCCAGCGGCATCTCCGCGATCTCATCGAGGAACAGGGTGCCTTTGTCGGCACGCTCGATGTGTCCCACGTGCGCCCCGACTGCACCCGTGAAGCTGCCGCGCTCGAAGCCGAAGAGCTCCGACTCCAGCAGCGTGGCCGGCAGCGCGGCGCAGTTGAGAGCAACGAACGGAGCACGCCTTCTGCTGCTGCGGCGGTGCAGGCTGCGCGCGACGAGCTCCTTGCCAGTTCCCGTCTCCCCGAGAATCAGCACGGTCAGGTCGGTCGGCGCAAGCTTGTCGATCGTCTCGAAGAGCGCGCGCATGCCGGCGCTCTGCCCCACCATGTGGTCGAAGACGTCCTCCATGTCGACCTCGTGCAGCGTTGCTTCGGCAAGCGACAAACGGAAGTCCGATTCTAGTGGACGCGCTGGCATCGACGTCAAGCGCAGGACGCGTGCGGCGTGGGCGCCCGCACCGTTCACGCTGGGCCTGAACGCGCTCCACGCCGGGGCGGGTGTGCGCTGCGGCGGGCGGCGGCAGATGCCGCGGCGCCTCGCGTGGCGCTCCCCTTGCACGAAGCAGGCGTCCCCGCTCTCTCGACGGAGAGGCTCCGTGCACGGTCGCGCTGCGACCTTGCGCGCGACGGTTGCGCCCGCTGCGAGCGCCATCTTCGGGCGTTCCAGCGCCTTCTGCAGGCGCTGCCCGACCCCAGCCGCGAGCACCTGAGAGCGCCCTGCACGTCTGCGGGGACACGCTCCCGGCTTTCGGGAGCGACAAGCCTCGGGTGCCGCTCTGCACCGGTGTATCCCGTGCGACGGCGCGCTGTGCGGCCACCTCACGCGCCCCTTCTCTCCTGCGCTCCTCCGTAGACGGGAGCTGCCATGAGCCGGTGGATCCGAGGACTTCGGCATCTCGAAGGCACCCTGCTGCGCCCCGTTCCCACCTGCGAGGCACTCGACAGCGATCCGCAGCTCAGCGTCGCCCTGGTCGTTCTGGGCGCGGTGCCACCGCACTCCTCTTCCTGCAGGGCAGCCTTTTGGGACCGGTCTTGCGCACCGACCCTCTCCTCGTCGACCTGCCGGAGGAGCCGGGCCGCTCGCTCGGCGGCGTGTGGTGGATTCACGCGCTGCTGGCGCTCGCTGCCCCGCTCGGCATGAGCACGCGCGCGCTCGCCCTCGGCTCGCTCCTGCACGCGCTGGGAGGAGCTGCGGGCAATCGCAGCCGCTGGAAGAGCCACGTCGCTCTCGCTCTGCACGGCGCTCTTGCTTCTGTGGCAGAGACCCCGATTGAACCTGGAGGACGCATGCCAGGCATCACTCTGGTCACGCTGCTCTCGAGCCTCCTGCTGATGCCCGCGAGCACGCTCCCGACTTCCACGGAGGATGAGTCGAGCCCCGAGATCACGGCCGCCGCGCCCGACGCGGATGCTTCCGGCTGGTGGGACGAGCGGAAGAAACGCTTCCGCGAGCTTGCGCTGTGTGCGTTGGCGGGCGCGAATCTATCGATTGCCCTGGCTCTGGGCGCTGCCGGAGCCGCGGCGGTGCCCGGTCCGTTGGCGTCGGTTGTCCTCGTGCTCGTGCGTATGTGATGCAAAAAGAGAGGAGAGGGGACGGAGTCTACTTGGGCTTCTTGTCGTCTTCGATGTCGTGCATGACGTCGATCTCGTCGCGGATCTCCTTCGAGGCTTGTCGGAAACGGCGCAGGCTTCGCCCCAGCGCCTCACCCACCTCGGGCAGACGTTTGGGGCCGAGGAGGATGAGAGCCACGGCCAAGATGATGAAGAGCTCGGTGCCACCGATGTTCGTCATGCGCTTCCGGCGCCGCTCCTGCGCGGCGCGCCTCCACCCGATCTTACGTCACCACCGCCTCGCTGGCTACCCACCCCGCGCAGCGGGCGCCGACGGAGATGAAGCGCTCCAATCCTGTCCGAGGATCACGGTCACATCCACCAGGAGCGTCGGATCGAGCTGTTGCAGCGGGATCCCCATGCCGAGGCGACGCGCCACCATGACCGCAACCGAGGGGTGGCCGCGTCGCAGCAGCACCAGCGTCTCTCCGTACTCGGAGGCGTCGGCGTTTCCGACCGAAACCACATCGAGCCCGCGATCGCGCAGTTGGTCCGCCACCTGACGTGCGAGGTCGGGAACACCGCTGCCGTTGAGAACCTGCACCTGCGTGCTTGTTGCGGCGGCACGCGCTTGCCTGGATGTTCGCAGCGCCAGGGAGGCACTGGCGGCGAGCAACAGGCAGAGAAGGATCCAGGTCAGGGAGCTGATGCGATGGTACCAGGGCGGCGTGCGCCGTGCGCGGCGGCCCTTCGCTCCGCTGTGCGCCGCGCCGCGCGTGTACTTCCGACCTCGGCTCAAGCTTCCTCCCGGCGCGCGAACGCTTCGCGCAGGCGTTTGTCGCTCGCTTCCAGGTCTTCCGGCACGACCCGCGTCTCCCCGACGGAGGTCATGAAGTTCGTGTCGCCGTGCCAGCGCGGCAGCAGATGGATGTGCAGGTGGCCCGCCGCCCCCGCTCCGGCTGCCCGCCCGATGTTGACCCCCACGTTCAGACCGTGCGGCTGATACGCGTCGCGCAACGCCGCCTCACACCGCCCCAGAGCCTGAGCCAGCTCCGCCCCCTCTTCGGCGCGCAGCGCTGCGAAGCTCTCCTCGTGCCGAGAGAGAACCAGCATCAGGTGCCCGTTCGTGTAGGGGAAGGCGTTGAGAAGGACGTACCAGTGCGCCCAGCGTTGCACGATGTGCCGCTCCGGATCGGAGCCGCTGGTCGCGTACTCACACAGAAAGCAACCACTCGGCTCGTCGCGCCCCGCCTGCTCCACGTAGCGGGCGCGCCATGGAGCCCACAACCTATCCATCTCCGACCCTCTGGGCGAGAAACGACTCCGCCTCGCGCAGCTGGTCCGGGTTGTTCACACCGAGGACCTCGCGCGGGTCGGAGCAGATGTACGCGGAGACACGCTTGCCTGCGTCCCGCAGGATCTCGAGCGTGTCGGTGAGATAGTACTCACGCTGCGCGTTGTCGGCATCCACTTTCGCGAGCGCCGAGAACAGATCGACGGCCGCGAACACGTAGAGACCGGAGTTGATCTCGCGCACGGCGCGCTCTGCCGCGCTCGCGTCGCGCTCTTCGACGATCCGGAGCACTTCCCCCTCGGCACCACGGATCACGCGACCGTATCCAGACGGGTCGTCGAGCTCCGCCGTCAGGACGGTCGCAGCGGCCTGGCTCCGCCGGTGCGTCTCGCACAACGCGTGCAGCGTTGCGGACGTGAGGAGTGGTGTGTCGCCGCACAACACGAGAACGTCTCCCGTGTGGCCGTCGAGAATGGGTGCCGCCTGCTGCACCGCGTGACCGGTTCCGAGCTGCGGCTCCTGCAATGCAAACTCGACAGGGTGCGTCGCCAGCGCTTCCCGCACACGCTGCGCTTGATGGCCGATGACGAGGACGACACGCTCCACCCCCGCTTCGCGCACGGCGGCGAGGACGTGCTCGACGAGCGGACGCCCGAGTGCCTCGTGCAGCACCTTGGGCAGATCGGATTGCATGCGTTTCCCCAGACCCGCCGCCAGGATGATGGCAGCCAGGTTGTGAGCCTCTTTCACCGCGTCTCCTCGCCTGGAATGTGTTCGAGTGCGACCTCGCGCACCTCGTTGTGCCGGACTTCGAGCGCCAGGTTGTCGATCAAACGTGTCTTCCCGACCCATGCAGCGAGCAGGAGGAGGGCTCTGCCGTCCAGCCGCCGTAGCGGCCTCAACGTCTGCGCGTCGACGAGATCGACATAGTCGATACGCAGCTGCTTTCCACTCGAGAGATGCTCGCGAACGTGCCGGCGCAGAATCTCGGCGTCGCGTTCTCCCGCGTCGACAAGGCGGTAGGCGCTGCGCAGCGACTCCTGCAAGAGGAGTGCCTCGGAACGCTGTTGCGCATCGAGGTAGGCGTTGCGTGACGACAGCGCCAAGCCGTCTGGATCGCGGACGATCGGCGCGATGCGCAGCTCCACGGGAAAGTCCAGATCACGCGTCATGCGTTGCAGCAGGATCGCCTGCTGTGCGTCCTTCTGACCGAAGACTGCGACATGTGGCTGCACGAGATGAAAGAGCTTGGTGACGATCGTGGCCACGCCGCGGAAGTGCCCCGGCCGGCTGGCGCCGCACAACACGTCCTCGAGCTCTTCGACGATGACACGCGTGCGCGCCCCGGGGCGATATACGCTGCCGACGTCCGGTGCAAAAACGACGTGACATCCCACCTCGCGCAGCTTCTCGGCGTCCCCCTCCAGATCGCGCGGGTAGCGCTCCAGGTCTTCGCCGGGACCGAACTGGATCGGATTGACGAAGATCGACACCACGATCACGTCGCAGTCGCGGCGCACGTGCTCGAGCAGCGACAGGTGCCCGGCGTGCAGCGCCCCCATCGTCGGCACCAGCCCGACGCGCTTCCCCTCTCGGCGCAGGCGCAGCGCGAGCGCCTGCATCCTCTCCGGTTCGCGAATGATTTCCACGCTCTCTCCCCGATCAGAGTCTGTGCTGCCTGGGAGTTCCCCTGTCCATTGCAGGGCGTGCGAGGCGCTGCCATCCCGACGTGGTGATGCGCACGCTTCTGCGGCGCGCTAGCCGTAGCTGTGCTCTTTGCCGGGGAAGCGGCCGCTGCGCACGTCGTCTGCGAACGCCTCGAGCGCGGTGCGCGTCGAGCCTGCCAGGTCGGCGTAGCGACGCACGAACTTCGGGACGAATTCCTCGAACAAGCCGAGCAGATCGTGTAGCACCAGCACCTGTCCGTCGCAATGTGGACCCGCGCCGATGCCGATGGTGGGAATGCGAACCGTGGTCGTGATCTGCTGGGCCACCGACGCCGGAATCGCCTCGAGAACGAGCGCGAAACAACCGGACTCCTGCAGAGCGTGCGCGTCGCGCACGAGTCTCTCCGCGGCAGCGGGATCGCGACCCTGCACGCGATACCCACCCAACTGGTGCACCGCTTGCGGCGTCAGACCGATGTGCCCCATCACCGGGATGCCGGCGCTGGCGATCGCCTCGACGGCGGCGCAGATCCTCTCGCCCCCCTCGAGCTTCACCGCCTCGGCGCCCCCCTCCTGCACCAAGCGACCCGCGTTGCGCACCGCCTCCTCGGCCGTCACTTGGTAGGACATGAAGGGCATGTCGCCCACGATCATGCCGCTCGGGCGAGCGCGCGAAACCGCCTGCGTGTGGTGAACCATGTGCTCCATGGTCACGGGCAGGGTGCTGTCGAAGCCGAGAACCACCATCCCCAAGGTGTCCCCCACGAGCAGGATGTCCACACCGGCCGCATCGGCGAGGCGTGCGAAGGGGTAGTCGTACGCGGTCACCATGACGATGCGTTCGCCCCCCTTCTTCATCTCACCCAGCTTCGCGCGCGAGACCTTGGGGCGCGCGCCCTCGGCCGCGTTCGCAGCAGCACCGGCCTGCGTTGGCGTGGCCTGGACCTTGGGTGGCATCGCTCTCACCTCTCCCAGGAAGGAGTGTAGTACTGCACGCCTTGAAAGGGCTCTTCAATGTGCCGCCGCAAGATTCGATAATGCTCGTCCTGATGCACGAAGTCCATCTCGTTCGTGTTCACGACCAGGAGCGGCGACTCGGCGTAGTGGAAGAAGAAGTGGTTGTACGCCTCGTTCAGCGTCTCGATGTAGTCGCGGGCGATGCTCCGTTCGTAAGTGCGCCCACGGCGATGAATTCGTGTCATCAGGACGTCCACACCGGCCTGCAGGTACACCACGAGGTCGGGTACCGGGACGCGTCGTTCCAGCTCCGAGGCGACGCGTTCGTACAATCGCAGCTCCTCGTCGTCGAGATTGACGTTCGCGAAGATCCTGTCCTTTGCGAAGATGTAGTCGCTGACCACGGCGCGCTGGAACAGGTCCTGCTGGAAGAACTGCTGCTGCTGATTGTAGCGAGACAGCAGGAAGAACACCTGCGTCGAGAAAGCGTAGCGGCGCGGGTCGTCGTAGAAGCGCGCGAGGAAGGGGTTCTCCTCGACGACCTCGAGGTTCAGACGCGCTCCCATGTCGCGCGCAAGCATCTTCGCCAGGCTCGTTTTGCCGACCCCGATGACGCCCTCGACGGCGATGTGGCGCATGTCACGCGTGAGAGGCTTCACGATCCTCCGGCCGCAGACGCAGCGCACCGTACACCTGGAGCGGCTGCTGCTTTCGCAGGAGTTGCAGCTGAGCAGCCAGGCCAGGCCAGGCTGGATTCTCGAGCCCCGCGACGTCGTGCAGCGGCTCGAGAACGAAGCGGCGTGCCGCGAGCCGCGGGTGCGGGACAACGAGCCTCGAGTTGCGGATGATCCAGCCGCCAAAGAAGAGGATGTCGATGTCGAGCGTCCGCGGTCGCAGATGCGTGCCTGGCGGGCGGCCGCAACGCGCCTCCACACTCTGGGTGCGCGCGAGCAGGTCGAGGGGTGCGAGCGACGTGTGGGCCTCGACCACAGCGTTCAGATACTCCGGCTGCGCAGGCCCCGTGCCCACGTACGCACCCACCCAGACGCGCGAGAGACGCGAGGCGTGCACTCCCTCGCGCCGGAGCTCGAGAACGCCGCGCTCCAAGTGCTGCAGGCGCTCCCCGACGTTCGAGCCGAGGCCGAGATGCACGACAAAACTCGTGGTCAACGCAAGACCCCGCAAACGGCGCCGTGGAATGGAGTTCCGAACGACCGAGCGGGGTCAAGCTTGGGGTGTCACGCGGGCAGTGTCAACGGTCTGCGAGCCGTAGCGTCCAGACGGAGGGGAACTGCGTGCGCCGCCAGCCTGCAAAGTCGGGGTTGCCGACCGGGGGAACGTCACGCTGATTCCACGCGGCGACGCTGTAGTCGCTGACGAAGGCGAGTTCCTTGCGCTGCGGGTGCCAGCGCGGGAAGAGGTTGCGGGTGACCCCGAAGGGGAAGGGTGACACGCGCACGAGCGTATCGCTCGTCTCTTCGTAGACGAACAGGTGGGTGCGGTTCTCCGCCGAGCCCTGGAATGCAAGCAACGTCCCGGATCCGTCGTCGAACACGGTGACGAAGTCGATGTCGGCGAGAAGCTCGTCGTGTTGGGTCAGCGGCAGCGGCGTCACCGCCCCGCTCGCGACATCCACCTTCGCCAGCTCGCCCGCGGTGGTGAAGTAGACCGTATGACCTTCCGGGTGCCAGTCGAAGCTGGTGACGCTGCCGACGTCGGTGAGACTCCGGTAGTTGACCAGCGTATCGCTGCGCGCGTCGGCGTCGACATCCAGCAGATCGGCGAGCCAGACGTTGGCGGAGACCCCGTCGAGATCTGTGATGAAGCCGATGCGGGCGACCTCGGACGGCGCCGTCGGCGACGGATCCCAGCGCGCCTGCAGGAAGTCGAAGGAGTAGTATTGCGGGCGGCCGCCGAGCCCCGCGAAGGTGGAATCGAAGGTCAGGGGCCTGGCCACGAAATCGTTCAGCAGGTCGGGCCGCTTCACCACCCAGAGGCTGAGCGGGGTTGTCGGACTCACGGTGCCGGGGCGACGCCCGACGTGCGGATCCATCTCGGAAGAGAAGAGGATCTCGTCGCGCCCCAGATCGGGCGGACTGAGGTCGGTGGCTCCATCCGCAGCCGTCGCCACCTGCAGCGGGTTGAGGCGCAGCGTCACGCACGCGCCGGAGTCGGGTGTGACCTGGAAGCACTCGATCCCGAGGGGGCCGGTCGGCCACTGGAAGTTCGTCGTTTTCGGCTCCTGCGAGGCGGACGCCAGAGGCTGGTCGGCCTGAATCGACCAGATGTTGACGGCCGCGGTGTTGGGGAAGGAGGTGAAGAAGATCTCGTCGCCGCCCCCCGGCCCCGGCTTCGGCGCGAACATCGGATAGAGAACGAGGTCCTCCGGTGGATCGTTCGGGTTCGTGATGCGCGTACGCCTGTGCTTCTGCCAGTTGAGCTCGACCACGGCGAAGGTTCGAGCGAGCTGGCTGGAGTCCGCGCCACTGAAGCCGGTCACCGAGATCTCGTAGAACCCGAGCGGCGTGTTCCCCGGGTTGTCGATCTGCACCGTCGCCGCGTCGGTTTCGAGCTGCGCAGTCTTCGGCAGCAGCGTGCCAAACTGCGGATCGACCTGCCACTCGAAGCGGGCGTCGGTCCCTCCCCCTTCGAAGAAAGCGCTGAGATAGTACTGCGCCAGCTGCGGATTCGGCGTGTCCCCGGCCAGGGAGGATGCGCGCCACACCGCTTGCGGCCGCAGCGCGATCTCGAACACGTTCAGCGGGCCCTGGCTTCCACCACCGCCTCCATTGCCGCCACCGTTTTCGGGGGGCGCGACCGGCGTCTCCTCACTGCAGGCGTTGAGCAGGAACAGGGACGCGAGCACGACGAGTTGCGCGGCTCTGCGAATCGAGATCCTCAAGTGTCTCCCCTTCTCACCCCGAGCGCACGGGCGCGCCTTGCGGGCACGGTGCGTCGATCGGATCGATCGCTCAGCGGTACAACGACTTCACCAGCGTCCACGTCCGCTGCGTCGATTGGCGCTGCAGGCGCGGCTCGGTGAAGGCGGTGATTCCCCAGTCGAAGATCGGGCCGTGCAGCGGATCGGGGCGGAACCAGTGCTCGCCCCCATCCCGTGTCATGTAGTCGCACGGCTGATCGTTGGGATCGTCATCACAGCGCACGCCGACAAAGATCGAATCGGGCAGGGTCGGAAAACGCAAAACGAGCCAGGCGGCGTCACCCGGTGCCAGCACGATCTCCTGACCAATGGGAACGCCTCCCGTGTCGATCCCGCTACTGAACTCGACGCACGTCATCTCTCCATCGGCTCCTGGGATGTCCACCTCCGGCAGCTCCAGGAGAGCCTCCGGCTTCGGGAACACCGTTCTCTGTCCCATGACGATGGCACCGGCGGCCTGGAAGCCGTTGAATCCGGAGTGGCTGCTCGTCGATTCGAAACCCATGCCACGAAGCTGGACGCTCGCAGCCGTTTCGTTGCGGTAGAGCTTCAAGAAATAGTGGGAGGCGTTGGTCGTCGAATCCGCGTCGAAGAACACGCCCACGTTCAGGAAGGTGTTCCCCGGCGTATCGAAGCACTCGTTGGCGGTGCCGAGATCGCAGGCCTGCGGTGCTGTGACCGCGTCGGCAACGACACCCGCCCTCTGGATGCGCACCGGTGTTGCCAGGCTTTCCAGTGCGCGCACCCCATCGACGGCGCCCGAGCGCACGTCGGTCGTGCCGAAGGCGACGAGCGCAATCCCGAAGAGAAGCGGCAAAACGCGTCTGTACATGGGTTTGGGAAAAATCATGCCGTAAAATAGCGACTGCCCCGGGGAGCGTCAACCCCACCCGACGACACTGTGGCGCACGTGCAGGAGGAAAAACGGCGGCGGCCGTGGCCGCCGCCGTTCCCATCCGGCTCAAGCGAGGAGAGAGGTCTCAGAAACCACCGTGGGCGTGTGGCCCCGGCGCGGCCTCCTCCTCTTCCGGCTTGTCGGAGACGATCGCCTCCGTGGTCAGGAGCAGCGCCGCAATGCTGGCGGCGTTCTGGAGCGCCGAGCGCGTGACCTTGGTGGGGTCGACGACGCCCGCCTTGAGCAGGTCGCGATACTCCAGCACCGAGGCGTCGAATCCAATCGGGTCCTTCTCGCTGCGCAGGCGCTCGATCACGATCGAGCCCTCCGCACCGGCGTTGGTGGCGATCATCCGCGCCGGCTCCGCCAGCGCCTTGTAGATGATCCCCGCACCGAGCTTCTCCTCACCCTCGAGCTTGAGTGCGTTGATTGCATCGGCCGCGCGCAGCAGCGTGACGCCGCCACCCGGGACGATCCCTTCCTCCACCGCAGCG
>CP070763.1:3649182-3660454 GCA_020349025.1 Candidatus Latescibacterota bacterium
GGGTCCCTCCCGGGAGAGAATCGTACGGGGTATACCTAAACTACTGCACCGCTAGTCATATGTCAAGTATTTCGTGCGCTTTCTTTCGGGCTTGGAGTGAACTGGCGATGAAGGGCGGAGCGGCGAGACGAGGGGGGGTGAGCTGAGCTGGAAGCGCCCGATACGCCGGCGAGCGGCGAGAGGGTGCGACCGATGGGGAAGCGGACGATCATGCGGGCGCCCGCGCGCCCGACCGCAGGAGCCCCGCATTCACTGCAGGAGCGCGACTCGCCCGAGCTGTCGATCGAACTTCTTGTCGGCACCTCCTGAGCGATTCGACCCGCAGCCACGAGATTCGCACGTCTCGCGATGCTCGTCTTACCCGCATCAGTTCGCCCTGGTCACGAACGAGAACGTGTGTGGGTCCTTCATGCGCGTTCCGTGGAGGTCCTCGACCGCTGTGGAAATCGTCACCGTGTACTTCGTGTTCGGCTGATACGGCGTCGACGGTGTGAAGACGATCTGTTCCGGCGCGTCGTAGGTTCGTCCGCCGTGACGGAACGTGCCTTGGATGGCCGGGGTAATCGAGAACGCTCCCGACATCGTCGAAAGGACCACGTAGCTGTTGAAGCCGATGGTGATCGGCAGGGACTGCTCGACGAATACCTGCGCATTCGACGGCGAGGTCCAACGCACCCGAAACGGCGCGGTGCGGAACGAGAAACTGTAGTCCTCGCCCATCGGGATGCCGTCCCGGTCCAGCGCGCTCCCCGCCACCCCGACCGTGATGAGCTCGTCCGCGAGCAGGGGGCCTCCCGTGTGGATCAACATGACGTTGCCCTCGGGCCACAAGAAGACCACGTTCATCGGAGGCGTCACCGTCGTTGCCGCTTCGGTGGATGACGGATCCATTCTCCGTGGAAAGGTCAGCCGGATGCTGCGCGTGTAGAGCGGGTCGACGTCGACATCGCCATGAATGGGGTTCGTTTGAATCCCGTAGATCGTCACGTACGACTGCACTGTCCGGAAGCTGAACTCGAGCGGAAAGCGCAGGTGGTTCCCCGCAGTGTCGCGTGCCGCAGTCGACATCGTCACGGTGTAGGTCGTGTCGACGTGCGAATCCTTCTTGGAAACCGAGTAGGTCATCGAGGTGATCTTGCTGAAGGTCGTGATCGTCGCACCGGGCTCGAACGCGCCTTCCGGATCGGTCGGGAACGTGGTCCGCAACGGGGCCTTGGTGTACTGGCCCCAGACGAAGATGCCTTCGCTGGGAGGCTCGGTCGAAAAGGCTTCCTCGACGCTCACCCGATCCATCGGTCTGGCAAAGAGAATCGAGATGGCGATTCTCCCGTGGCGCCAATCGTGAACGATCTCGCCCTTGTTCTCCGGGTAGTGCTCCGCCACGAGGTCGGGGACCGTCGACAGGTCGATCTCTCCGATGGACGTGACACCCCCACCGTGCACCATAACGTTGTTTCTGGTGTAGATGCGATAGTCGGGCGCCTCGATCGTCAGGTCGTAATTACCAAGACGGAGATCCCGGAAAGCAAACGACCCGTCCATCGGGTTGATGGGCGTGGACTGGATCGGCCAGACCTGACTCACACGGACCACTGCACCACTGTTGTGTTGGGCGACGCGCCCGACGATGTCGCCATGAAAGGCATCGTTGGGGTTCACCCCCTCGCGATACTCGACGATGCGCTCGTTGCATCCCACGAGGAGCAGGAGCGACACGAGTGGGGCCAAGCTTCGCTTCGACATGGTTCTTCTCCTCCTCTCGATCTCTCTCCATGACGGATCGTCGAGATTCGGCCCCGGATCAATGTTGACCGGGTGAAACCCAATCGTCCGTTCCACCAGAGGGCGACTGCGCGGTGGATATGTGCTGGAACTCGGTCTCCGGAAACGTGGTCACGGAATGGAGCCTCTAGAATACGCGGCCACGTCGAAATCGTCGCGGATTGGAGCCTCGAAATACGCGGCGAGTTTGAACTCGTCACGGAATGGAGGCTCGAAATAGGCGGCAAGGTTGAAGCGGTGCGGCAGCCGCCACGTGGGTCGAGGTGCACGACGGCGCCGGCGGAGCGATACGCTTTTTGGCAATCCAGGGGTGGGCGGATCGACTGCGCCGAATTGTTGCGGGCAGCTGGAAGCAGAAGAGCCGGCCCGCCGGACTTGAGACGTCGTCGGGCGCACACGGCGTGCAGCCTCTCTGAGGTCGTTACCACGCTACTCTATCAAGCAAACCGCTCGGAGCGCGCGTGTCAAGCATGACTCACCATGAAGCCGGCATCCGAAGGCCGGTGAAGGACCCGCGAACCCGTTGCATTCGCCACGCTTCTCACGCCGTGACATTCTCGGACCATGCGTGTCCGGTGAGGAGTCGCGTGGCAGCATGCGCGCGAGCGCGGGGGCTTCGCGGGCATGAGTCGCGTACGCGCCATGCCGGGCGCCCGACACGACCTCCATCCTCCTCTCGCCCGGCGACACGGCACGGCCAAAGAGGCTCGGCGCGCGCAACGGTGTCGTGCGAACATTGTGCAAGGATGAAGCTGCCCCAAGAACCTCACGCGTGGGACCTCTCACCCGAGCAAGCACGCCAGCTTCAGCGCGATCTCGCGTCACGTGTGGAGTGCACCTGGCGAGGTCGCAGCGTACGCCTGGTGGCGGGAATCGACTGCACGGTCTCGCGTGACGGAGCCGCCTGCATCGCGGCCGTCGTCTCCTACGAACTGCACCGCGGACAAGCCGTGGAGCAACGCGTGGCGCACGCACCGCTGCGGTTCCCGTACGTGCCCGGGCTGCTCTCCTTTCGCGAGACGCCGGCGGTCCTCGCCGCACTGCGCAAGCTCCGGCAGGTTCCCGATGTTGTCCTCTGCGACGCGCACGGGCTGGCGCACCCCCGTCGGTTCGGTTTGGCCTGCCATCTCGGTGTGATTACGGGCTTGGCCACGGTGGGCTGCGCCAAGTCCCGTCTCGTCGGTCGACACACCGAGCCAGGCGCACGAAAAGGCTGCCGCCGCGCCCTCATGGATCGAGGTGAGCGCGTCGGCACCGTCCTTCGCACGCGGGGTGGCGTCAAACCGCTGTACGTCAGCATTGGGCACGGCATCGACCTGCCCCTGGCCGAGCGGATCGTTCTCGCGTGCTCGGTGCGCTATCGCCTGCCCGAGCCTCAACGTCTCGCCCATCAGCTGGCCGCGCGGGCTAGGGCTCGGCGCTCGACTGACTGTATCTAATCGACACTCGAGGAGATCTCGGAACCCTGAGATTGGCGCCGATACAGAGGTTAGACTGTACTCAAGCGCGTCAATGGAGCCGTCGACGGAGCCTTTCAGAGGTCGGACGCTCGGACGCGCTTTGCGCATGAAATGCAAGAGGGCCGCGGCAGTCGCCACGGCCCTCGCACACCGCAGGTCAACACTATCCGTGCACGACGACGAGTTTGCCGGATATGGACTCGGGGCCCGCAGACAAACGAAAGAAGTAGGTTCCTCAGGCGACTGTCGTTCCGTCTTCGTCGCGACGATCCCAAGTGACCGTGTACTCGGCGCGCGCTTCGGCGCCGTCATTTTGGGCGCCTCGGATGATCGACGATGACCACCTTGCGCGCCGAGGCAACGACGAGTGCGCACCACCTGTGAGCGAGGACGACAACCTGTGAGCCAGGACGACCACCAGTGAGCCAGGACGACCACCTGTGAGCCAGGACGACCGCGCGTGAGCCAGGCGACCACGCAAGCGCGGGCCGACCGGGCATGGCAGCCGGGTCGCATCGGGGCGCGCCGACAAGATCTACACATTTGCTCCTTCCGCGACGACAAGTGGAAACGACCCCAACCTCGGTTCCCTGCGCACGAAACGGTCGCGGCCGCGCTCCCGCCTCTGAAGCGGTCCTGGTTCTCCTTGGTCCAAGAGCGTCCAGGCCGTTAGGATACCGCCCGAGTTTCGCGGCTTGCAGCGCCACGTCGGATCCACGTGGCGCCTCAGCGCGCTCGCCGCTCGCCCACCGCCGGGGAGTCCGCCATGTCGCCATGGACCGACCTCGTGGGACAGATCTCGAGCTTCGTCTGGGGTCCTTGGCTTCTGATCCCTCTGCTTCTGACCACGGGGCTCGTTCTCACGATCGCGCTACGCGGCCTGCAGTTTCGCAAGCTCTGGGACGCGCTGTACCTGGGTCTCGTGGTACGCACCGAGCGCGGCGCCGACGGCGACATCTCCCACTTCCAGGCCCTGATGACGGCGCTCGCCGCCACCGTAGGCACCGGCAACATCGTCGGCGTGGCCGGGGCGATCGCTCTCGGCGGACCCGGAGCCCTGTTCTGGATGTGGATCACGGGACTCGTGGGGATGGCCACGAAGTACTCGGAAGCACTCCTCTCGGTGCGCTTCCGTACCACGGACCATCGCGGCGAGCAAGCGGGCGGTCCCATGTACTACCTGGCGAACGGCGTACGCTGGCGCGCGCTCGGCAGGGTTCTGGGTGGCTCCTTCGCCCTCTTCGCGGCCGTGGCCGCGTTCGGCATCGGCAACATGGTGCAATCGAACTCGGTCGCGGATGCACTGCAGGAGTCGTTCGGCATTCCGATGTGGCAGAGCGGGGCGGTGATCGCGCTGCTCGCCGCCAGCGTGATCCTGGGCGGCATCCGTTCGATCGGTCGATTCACCGGCTTCTTCGTTCCGGTGATGATCGTCGTGTACATGCTCGCGGGCAGCTTCGTTTTGCTCCGCAATGCTGCGCACATCCCGGACGCACTCCGACTCGTGTTCAGCGACGCGTTCAGCGGCACCGCGGCAACGGCAGGGTTCGCGGGAGCTGCCTTCGCTCAGGCCGTGCGGTGGGGGGTTGCACGCGGCATCTTCTCGAACGAATCGGGTCTCGGCTCGGCCGGGATTGCGGCTGCGGCAGCGCAGACGCGCGAACCGGCGCGCCAAGCCATGGTGTCGATGACACAGACCTTCATCGATACGATCGTCGTCTGCAGCTTCACCGGACTGGCCATTCTCACGACCGGTGCGTGGCAGTCGGGGCTGAATGGAGCGCCGCTGACGCAGGAAGCCTTCCGGCTCGGCCTCCCCGGGCAGTGGGGAGACTGGATCGTGGCACTGAGCTTGTCCGCTTTCGCCTTTTCCACAATTCTCGGATGGAGCTACTACGGGGAGAAGAGCATCGAGTACCTCTTCGGGGAAGGCCTGATCGTGCCTTACCGCGTACTCTTCGTCGCAGCCGCATTCATCGGCACGGTGCGCAGCCTCGACTTCGTCTGGGGAGTCTCCGACGTCATGAACGGCCTCATGGCAATCCCGAACCTGGTCGGTCTGCTGCTTCTCCTCGGCGTCATCGTACGCACGACGAGGCAGTACTTCGAGAATGAGACCTGAGACGTTCTTGAATCGACGGGTCGACGCCGTCATTGCCAAGCGCTGCGCGGGCGACCATACTGTGCCAGGCTATGCGCCGCATCCGCGACGGACGCGGAGACGGAAACTTCAGAGGTGATGCCACATGGCCGTGACCATCCAGTGCGTCGATTACTTCAACACCACCGTACGCGACCGACCCGGCGCGGCGTACGACATCCTCTCTCGGATCGCTGCAGCCGAGGTGAACCTCTTGGCGTTCAATTGCGTGCCGGTTGGACCCGAGCTGACGCAGCTCGTGCTCTTCCCCGACAGCCCACGCGGCTTGTCGAGAGCCGCCGAGGAGCAGGGCCTCGAGCTCGTCGGGCCACAGCGCGCCTTCCTCATCCAGGGGGACGACCAGCTCGGCGCTTTCGCAAAGATCCACCAGCAGCTCGCGCAGGCACAGATCAATGTCTACGCTTCGAGCGGCGTGACGGATGGACGCGAAGGCTTCGGCTACATCGTATACGTGCGCCCCGAGGATTTCGATCGCGCCTCCAGAGTTCTGGGCGTCTGAAACGAGCGCCGGGGTGCCTTCTGCGTATGGTGCACGACTTCACTCCTCGAGACCTCGACGGATTTCGTCGACACGGGATTGCGCTCAAGGAGATCGAGCGTCAGCTTCGTCTCTTTCGGGAGCCGCCTCCACCGATCCGCGTCGAGCGCCCCTGCTCGCTCGGCGATGGAATCCGTCGCCTCGACGAGAGCGAACGCGCGGAGTGTCTGTCCGCCTTTGAAGCGGCGCGCGCTGCTGCACGCTGCATCAAGTTCGTTCCTGCTTCGGGCGCAGCAAGCCGCATGTTCGCGTCGCTGCTCGAGATGTTGCAGCACCCATTCAAGCTGGAGAGGCGCGAGCTGGAACGGCTCGCGGCCAGCGAAGATGCCGCGGTCGCAGAGACCCTGCGCTTCATCGACTCGATCGAGGAATTCGCTTTCCGTGATTCCCTGGACAGGTCGATCGCCCTGCATGCGCCTACACCAAGCCTGGAAGTCGCGCTGCAACGAGGCGAGTACCGCCTCATTCTGGAGCACGTGGTGACGTCCGTCGGCCTCGACCTGGCGACGACGCCGAAGGGGCTGCTGCCGTTCCACTCGCAAGCGGAGGGGGCGCGCACCCCTTTCGAGGAACACCTGGTCGAAACGGCGGCCTACGTGGCAGATGCCAATCGGCACTGTCGCGTGCACTTCACCGTTTCGCCCGAACACCAGGAGCGATTCGAGTCGCGGCGTGATGCCGTGCTGCAGCGATACAACAGTCGCTACGACGTCGACCTGCACGTCGAGTTCTCGACACAGGAGCCCTCCACCGACACCCTGGCGGTGGATCTCGTCAACCGTCCCTTCCGCACGTCTTCCGGGGAGATCCTGCTCCGACCCGGCGGCCATGGGGCGCTGATCGGGAACCTCGACGACCTGCAGGGAGATCTCGTCTACATCAAGAACATCGACAACGTGACGATCGAGGAGCGCACGCGCGAATCGGTGCTGTGGAAGAAACTTCTCGGCGGCTTCCTCTGCCGCACGCAGGAGCGCATCTTCGCGCACTGGTCACGCCTCGATGGCAGCCCGGGCGACGAGCACGCCGTGGAGAGCGCGCTCCGTTTCGTCCGTGAGGAGCTCCTCGGTGACGTCCCCGAATCGCTGCAAGAGCAGGATGCACAGGCGCTGCGCGCGTACCTGCTCCGCTGGCTGCACCGTCCCGTTCGCGTCTGCGGCATGGTGCGGAACACCGGGGAGCCGGGCGGTGGTCCTTTCTGGGTGGCCGGAGCCGACGGGATGCGCAGCGTGCAGATCGTCGAGCGGGCGGAGACGGACACGCGTTCCGAGTCGCAGCAGCGCATCTTCGATTCCGGGACGCACTTCAGTCCGGTCGACCTGGTCTGTGGCGTCCGGGACGCCGCCGGAACGCCGTTCGACCTGCGCCGGCACGTCGACCTGGCCGCAGTGTTCATCACCGAGAAGTCGAGCGAGGGACGACCGCTCCGGGCACTCGAGCACCCCGGCTTGTGGAACGGCGGCATGGCGGACTGGATCACCCTCCTGGTGGAGGTTCCGGACTCCACTTTCAACCCCGTCAAGACGATCACCGACTTGCTTCGCCCGGCCCACCAGCCCCGCTGATTCCGGCGAACAGCAGGACCCGGAGCGGCGCGAACCACAAGCCGATACATTCAGCGAACCACAATCCTACCTCCTAGGCTTACAAGACCAAGGGCGTATACTGTGTCGGGCCCAGCCAGAGGAGGTTCGTTTGCCTCGGGTCGGAATCTTTGGATGGGGCGTGGTCGCGCCTCGGTCGCCGGACATCGACGCCTTCGCGCGCAACCTGGAGAGCGTGGAGAGCTGGCTGACGCCCTTCCACGGCTTTGGACCCGACAATTTCCTCGTTGGCGAGCCGGAGTTCGACCTGGGGGAGTACCGCGACTGGATCACCCGGCGCTTCTCGCCAAACCGTTTTCGCCAGATCGACGAGAAGATGGATCCCTCGACGAAGTACGCCATCGGAGCCTTCGTCCAGGCGCTGCAGCAGAACCCCGGGCTGGAGGAGGTCCTGCAGGAGCTCGGAACCCAGGCGCACGTCTACGTGGGCACGGGCCTCGGGAGCCTGCCGACGCACAGTCAGCAGACGTTGTCACTCTATCGGGCGCAGCGACGCTGGAATCGTTTCTGGGCGCATCCGGTTCGCAACAGCGCTCTGCGTGAGTACCGCGCAGACGGCGCGGGTGGGAACACGTCCGAGGTTCCAGCAGATCCCGATTCGGTGGACGACAACCTGCGCGACGAAGCGGAAGAGCGCTGGTGGCAGTACTGGGCCGCGCGTTCGCCCGAGCTGCAACGGTATCTGGCCGATGTCCGCGCAATCGAGGATACGCAGATCGAGGGTGACATCGAGACGGCCAAGCTGCGTGTGATCCGCGAGAAGCGCCGGCTGCACGCGCGACTGAAGCAGAAGTGGGGCGCACCGGAGCCACCGTGGGAGGTGGTCTCCGCCGAGGTCATCTGGAACATCCCGAACACGCCCGCATCCCAGATCTCGATGCTGGGACGGATCGTCGGTCCCGCCTTCGCACCCGTCGCCGCCTGCTCGACGTTCGGTGTCGCGCTCAAGCTGAGTCTCGACGCGATTCAGCGGGGCGAGGCGCGCGCCGTCGTGGTGGGGGCAACCGATCCACCCCCGCATCCGCTTACGGTGGGGGCGTTCTACAACGCGCGCGTTGCCGCCGCGGATGGCCAGCCTTCGAAACCGCTGACGCGCCTGCGCGGGGCCCATGTGGCGGGCGGCTCCGTCCTGTGGATCGTCGGCGACCATGCGCTCATGACGGCGAAAGGATTCCGGCCGCTCGGGATGGAGCCGCTGGCGGTCGGCGTCACCGCGGACGCCGACCACATCATTACGCCGTCGCGCCAGGGGCCGACGCGTGCCGTGCGCAGCGCCATGGAAGACGCAGGCGTGGCGCCGGAGAGCATCGCCACGTGGGACCTGCACGCGACCGCCACGCCGGGCGACTACATGGAGGTGGAAACGCTGTGCTCGCTCTTCCCAGGCTCGCTTCTCGTCACGGCACGCAAGGGTACTTTCGGACACGGAATGAGCGCCGGGGGCGGTTGGGAGCTGACGGCGCAGTATCTCGGATTCGAGCGTGGCCGCATCTACCCGACACCGCTCGCGCGCGATGAGCTCCACTCCGAGATCCGGAAGCTGCACCAGAGATTCGTGTTCGACACCGAGAATGAAGCCCGTGGCGTCGCCGGCAAGCTGTCGATGGGCATTGGCGGCATCAACGCCTGTGTCGTGTCGCGCGCGTGGCACGACGGCTCGCCAAAGAAGGAGACAGCGCTCGAGACATGATGGCGCACCTCGTTGGGGCCGCGCAGCGTGGACGCGGAGAAGCCGCGCGACTAGAATGGGCGCGCAATGTCCCAGCACCAGATGCGCCCCCACTTGCCCCCAAGGAGGAGCCGTGGCCAGTCCTTTCCTCGAGATTCAAGCTCTCGCCCAGAACATCTGGTTCGACAACATCCGCCGTGGCCTCATCACTTCGGGTGAGCTGCACGGGATGGTGGAGGAGGATGGGCTGGCCGGTGTGACCTCGAACCCCGCGATCTTCGAGAAGGCGATCGCGGGCAGCAACGACTACGACGAGGCCACGCTCGAGCTGGTGCAGGAAGGTACGAGCGCAAAGCAGCTTTACGAAGCGCTTGCAATCGGGGACATCCAGATGGCGGCCGACGTCCTGCGACCCGTCTACGACACGAGCGAGGGGCAGGACGGGTTCGTGAGCATGGAGGTTTCCCCCTACCTCGCCCACGATACCGCTGGGACGCTGGCGGAGGCGCGCCGCCTGCATGCCACCATCGCGCGTGACAACGTCATGATCAAGGTGCCGGCGACGAATGCCGGGATCGCGGCCATCCGCGAGCTCATCCGTGATGGGATTCACGTGAACGCCACGCTGCTCTTCGACGTCCGCGTGTACGAGAAGGTGGCGCGCGCCACCATGCAGGGGCTGCGCGAACGTGCCGAGCGTGGCGACGAGATTGCTGGCATCGCGAGCGTGGCCAGCTTCTTTGTCAGCCGGATCGACTCGCTCGTCGACCAGAGGCTGTGCGCGGCGCTCGACGCCACGCGGGACGCGGGCGCGCGCGTGAAGCTCAAGAGCCTGGTCGGGAAAGTCGCGATCGCCAACGCCACGCTTGCCTACGCCGCCTGGCGCCACCTGCACGCGTCCGACGAATGGCGCGAGTTGGCGGCGCGCGGCGCGCGTGCCCCGCGCCTCTTGTGGGCCAGCACCAGCACCAAGAATCCAAAATATCCGAGAACGCTCTACGTCGAGTCGCTCATCGCGCCCGAGACGGTGAACACGATGCCGGCGGAGACCTACAACGCGGTGCGCGACCTCGACGCCCCGCGCGCGCTCTTGAGCGAGGGGCCGGAGCGCAATGAGGCGGCACAGCAGGTGATGCGCACACTGGAGGAGGTCGGCATCTCGATGCGGGATGTCACGTCGCAGCTGCTCGAAGAGGGCGTGCAGAAGTTCTCGGACGCGTTCGACAAGCTCCTCGCCGCCGTCGAGAGCAAGCGCCAGGCCCTGCTGCAGGGCGAGCTCACGCGCCAGACGTGGGCGTTGGGAGCGGCGGCCGATGTCGTGCACGCGAACCTCGAGGATTGGCGCGCGGCCGGCAAGGTCCGGCGCTTGTGGCGCGGCGACAGCAGCCTGTGGTCCGGCGGCGACGAATCGCGTTGGCTGGGTTGGCTCCACGTCGTCGAAGGACAGCGCGACCACGACGAGGCCCTGCGGCACGTCGTGCGCGACGTGCGGGAAGCCGGGTTCGAGACCATCGCTCTCCTCGGGATGGGGGGCTCGAGTCTCTGCCCCGAGGTGATGAGCCGCACCTTCGGACCGATTGCCGGCTTTCCCGAGCTCCAGGTTCTCGACTCCACGGTGCCCGCCGCGGTGCGCAGCCTGGACGAACGCATCGATCCCGCGCGCACGCTGTTCATCGTCTCCTCGAAGTCGGGAACCACAGCGGAACCGAACGCTTTCAAGTCGTACTTCTACGCCAGAGTTCAGGACGCCGTGGGCAGCGAAGCGGCGGGGGCGCATTTCATCGCTATCACCGATCACGGCACCAAGCTGCATGAGCTGGCGAAGCGCGATCGCTTCCGCCACATCCTGCACGGAGTCCCCGACATCGGTGGACGCTACTCGGCGCTCTCCAACTTCGGCATGGCACCGGCGGCACTCATGGGTGTGGATGTGGCAGCTTTCCTCGACAGCACCGAGATCATGGTGCAGGCGTGCGGCTCGTGCGTTCCGCCCGAGGTCAACCCGGGTGTGTCGCTCGGTGTGATTCTCGGGACCCTGGCGCAGCAGGGGCGCGACAA
>CP070763.1:3660554-3687305 GCA_020349025.1 Candidatus Latescibacterota bacterium
AGGAGCGCGAGGCCTTCCATGCGACGCTGAAGGACCTGCGCGAGCAGCGCGACAGCGGCAGCCTGACGCAGGAGGAGTTCGAGCAAGCCGTGCGCGATGCGCGCGATGCACATCGCGAGGCGGTGCGGGGAATCCTCACCGAGGAGCAGCTCGCACAGCTCGAGGCGTTCCAGCTGGAACGACTCGTTGCTCGCATCGAGCGTCAGATCGAGCGTCACAACGACGGCTCGGAGCGCCGTCTCGAGCTTCTGACGCAGATCCTCTCTCTCGAGCCGGCGCAGGTTGAAGCGATCCGTGAGATCCACGCGGGTGTCGTGCCTCAGCTCGAGGCGATTCTGGCTGGGCTGAAGGATGAGAGCCTGTCCGTTGAGGATGCGCACAGCGCACTCAGGGAGTTGCGCGAGGCCACGCACGCCGCGGTCGTCGCCGCGTTGAGCGAGGAGCAGGCGGCCCTCCTCAAGGAGCTCAAGTCGATGCGCCACCGCCGCGGTCGCCGGGGTCCCAGGGCCTGAGGCGACGCGTCTCGTCGTGCGACGCGAACGGCTTCCCCACCCCGTTGCGTCCGAGGGGCTCGGCCAAACTGGAATGGTGCGGTGCAAGAACCAGTTGGCCGAGCCCCGGTCCGTTTTCTCCCCACGTTCACATCGATCCGGAATCCGAGCGCCACGTCCATTCGAGCGCTAGAGAGAGGGGAAAGCTTCATGAAGGCGCTTCGAGTCATCGCCGTCGTTCTTGCAGCTGCGGTCTTCGGATGCGGTGGGTTCGACATGAAGAGTGGATGGCGCGACCGCGACATCGTGATCGATGGGCAAGCCGGCGATTGGCAAAGTGTCCTGAGCACGTTCGACGAGAAGGGAGATGTCGGCTTCCTGAACGACGACAAGCATCTCTACATCTGTTTCATCCCCCGCGATCCTCAGATCGAGAACCAGATGATCGTTCGCGGTCTCACCGTTTGGTTCGACCGCGAGGGAGGCGACAAGAAGACTCTCGGTGTTCGCTTCCCCCTGGGCTTGATCGAATCTCCGGACGCCATGCAGGGCATGTCCATGATGCGCCGGAATCGCGACCCGGACCGCAAGAAGCTCCTCGACGAGTTTCAACACACGCTGACGCGCTTCGAGGTGGTCACGGTCGACGACTCGACACGTTTCGCGCTCGGGGAGAGCGGCGGGATCGAGGTGGCGATCGGGCGGCCTGCCAAGAACGTGCTCGGCGTGGGGCTCGAGACCCCCGAGATCGACCTCGAGGCGCTGCGCCAACAGATGCGAGCACGCGGCGAGGGTCGTCCAGCGGCTGGCAGGGGGGGTGGTCGCAGCAGCGGCATGGGTGGTGGCCGTGGCGGGATGCGCGGGCGCCCCGGCAGCGCAGAGCCGTTGGACGCCTGGGGGAAGCTCTTCCTCGCCGACGCCGAAAGTGCAATCTAGAATTGGGTCGATTCACTCATTCGCCGGAGGCGCATTCCGACCACGGGGGAACGAACGGACTCGCTCGACCCGAATCGCTACGATCTTGTCCGGCAAACATCGTACGGGTACACGCATGTTCATTCGCCCACGACGCGCAAACCTGGCCGCTCGTAACGCATTGCGCTATCATCTGCTCATTGGAGCACCGGTCACGCGCGGACTCGTTTGCGTTCTACGCTGAACACGTATGCTTGCGTCTGCCGCCAGGTGACCCGGCTCGAGCCAAACCATCGCAGCCCATCGCTGAATGTGAGTGACATCCGTGCGGCCGAGATCGGCGATTCCCGTCGCATTCGTTTGCCTCTGTTTGCTGGTCGCGCCGTTCCATGCGCGCGCGCAGGAAGACTACTTCCTCGACGAATCTCCGCGTCTGCAGATCCGAGTGCACATCATCGGTGAAGTGCGACAGCCGGGTGAATACCTGGTGCGCGACGATACCGACGTCATGGAACTGATCTCGAAGGCGGGCGGTCCGACCGAGTTCGCCAACCTGAGCAAGGTGAGCATCCGACGAGTGATGCAGATGACGCAACCTGGTGGGTTCGCCAATGGCTTGAGCGGCTCGAACGGCTCGAACGGCGACGCTTCATCCGACGATCTCCTGCGCGTCGACATCTCGGCGTTTCTGGAGGCGAGGTCGCAAGCCGCTCCGCCAGTTCTGCAACCTGGCGACATCGTGACCGTACCCTCCAACAAGCTGCGCACCTGGCAAAGGGTCTTCTCCATTGTGCGCGACATTGCCGTCGTTGCCTCGGTCTATCTCCTCTATCTCAGGATCAAGTGAACGACGATACACGAAAGTATCTGGAGCGAGCGACGTCATGATGGACACGGTCGAGGCTCGATCGAGCGAAGCGGAGCAGGTGCTGCGCGGGATACGCAGGACGCTGCGCCGCCGCAAGGGGCTGATGATTCTCTGCGGCCTCCCAATCCTGGCTTTGGTGATCGTCTACAACGAGCTGACGGCTCGTGTCTACGAGGCGACGTCGTCGATGATCTTCGACGAGGTGCAGAGCCCCGTGGAAGCGCAGGTCGACCCGCGCGTGCGCGACGTGCCGATGTTCAATCGGCTCGAGGAGCTTGGCAGCTACTCCTTCTCGCTCGAGGTGGCGCGCGCCCTGACGTCGGCGGAGCTGGCGCGCTTTCCGTGGCCCGACGAGCTCGTGGACGAGCTCGAGCGCGAGATCTTTCTCGCCAACGCCATCCATGAGCACATGAAGACGTATCGCCTGGGCGAGTCGAACGTCATTCGCTTGCAGGTTCGGGCCCCGGATGCGGAGATTGCCGCACTGGTCGCGAACCGAGCCGTGCATGTGTTTCAGGAGCGGCGGCAGAACGTGGAGGCGGAGGGCACGGGCGGCATTCGACGCTTCCTCGAGGATCAGCTGGAGACGTGGCGCGCGCGGCTGGAAGCATCCGAGGAAGCCTTGCTCGACTACAAGCAACGGCACGAGATCACCTCTCTCGATACGCAGACCACCGAGATGCTGCGGCGCGCGTCGGACGCCGAGCGCCTACACAACGAAGCGCGCTCGAAGCGCGAAGCACTGGAACGGCGTCTCTCCACCGTCGTGGCCAAGCTCGACGAGCAGCGAGGCGAACTGGTGCCCCTGGTCACGGAAGTCGGAAGCTCCTGGACTCAGCGATTACAGGAGAAGCTCGTCGAGCTGCAGCTGCAGTACATGGATCTGAAGGTGCAGAACTACCCACCGGAGCATCCGAAGATGCGAGCGTTGGCCAAGGAGATCGAGGATACGAAAGAGAGCCTCGTCAAGCAGGCGGAGGAGATCGCCAGTGGCCAGGAGGTGGTCGACCCGATCGACCAGATCGCCCAATACAGCCTGGAAGCAGCGAGCTTGCAGATCGAGATCCAATCGCTCACGGCGCAGGAAGAAGCGCTCGAGAAGATCGTGTCGAAGTACACCGCTGCGCTGCAGAATCTCCCCGAAAAGGAGTTCCAGCTGGCGCGACTCGAGCGCGAGCGCGACGCCAACGCGAGCACGTATTCCTTGATTCGTGACAAGTTCGCACAGGTGAGACTGGAGGAGGCGGCCAACCTCCCGAGCATGCGTGTCATCGACAGAGCGCACGTTCCCACGAAGCCGGTGAAGCCACGCAAGAAGTTGAACCTGGCGCTCGGAGTGGTGCTGGGCGCACTCGTGGGGTTCGGGGTCGCGTTCGTGCGCGAGAGCTCGACTCGAGTCGTCGAGTCGGTGCACGAGGTGGTGCAGGCCACGGGTTGGCGCGTGCTGGCGTCGATACCGAGGATCGATCGCGTGAGCTCGAAGAACGCCACACGCCAGCTCGGCGTGGAGCGCGGCAACGGACGCGAGACGCGAGCGCTGCAGCGCCGTCTCGTTTCGGCGCTCGAGCCGCAATCGGGGCCGGCCGAGGCTTTCCGGCTTCTGCGCACGCAGCTCGGTTTTCTCGGCTTCGGTGGCGACGTCCGCACGCTGCTGGTGACGAGCACGCGGGCGGCGGATGGGAAGTCGACCGTGGCGGCCAACCTGGCGATCGGAGCCGCGTCGTCGGGTGGGAGAACGCTACTCGTCGACGCCGAGACACGCCGCCCGAAGCTGCACCTCGTGTTCGGTTGTCAACGCGAGCCTGGGCTCACCGACCTGCTGGAGTGGCAGGAGGGGGACGCGCGCTCCGTGGTCCAGAGTACGCGGATCCAGAACCTCGATCTGCTCGCGAGCGGTGCGCATATTGCGACCGCGCACGACTCGTTCGCGCCGACGTTCGCGAACGTCAAGACACGGTTGGAAGAGGCGCGATACAGCTATGAATTCGTGATAGTCGACACACCGCCGATCCTGTTGGCGCACGACACAGCGCTTCTCAGCAGTGTCGTGGACGGAGTGATTCTCGTGATCAACAGCAAGCACTTCGACACGGAGATGCTGCAGTCCGCAAAAGAGCTGCTGCACAACGCGGGCGCCCGCGTTCTGGGGGTGGTGCTGAATGACGTCGAGTCGCTCGCACCATACAGGTACGAGTACTACTCGGTTCAGGCCTAGCCATGCGTTGCGCGATTCGATTGGTGCGAATGGTCGCATTGTGTTGTCTGTCCAAAGTTCGAGGTCGCAAGTTGGCACCGACACTTGCACAGTATTGGTGCTAATGGCCCACGTGAAAGCCGTCGGGCAAGCGCATGTATCTTAAGCTGCTTGGTTTAGTTTGACGCGCGCGGCGATTTCGTCTAAGTTTTGCGCATCCGGTTCGAAGTCAAGAGCCCGCGGGCTCGATCGATTGACCGTGCTCACCCGCACGATGCATCTCTCTGCGACCTGACGACAACAAGGGGGGCACGGAAGTGGGGTCTACCTTCACTTCCCCATTCCTACTTGGCCTGCTCGGCATCGCGGCCGTAGCCTTCGCGACGTCGCTTGTGCTCATGAGCCGAGCGCGACAGCGGCGCGACGATCTCGATTCCGGCCGTGAAACGATTCCATCGTTTCGACGCTCGCGCGTGCGACTGGAAGAGGAGCTGTCGCGCGTGCGTCGTTACGATCATCCGCTCACGGTGATGGTCGTGAAGGTACGTTCACGCGACATCGACCGCACGGCGGCGGCGCTGCTGGCTGGCGGCAACGGCAACGGCAGCGGGCTCGCGAGACATTGGCGCCGTGTCGTTTCGCTCCACGTCGGCACCGTGTTCTACGATTGCCTGCGAAGCAGTGACCTGCCAACGTGGGACCTCGAGCATGATCAGTATGTGGTTTGCCTTCCAGAATCCGACGAAGCTCAGGCACTGCAAGCTGCGGATCGCCTCCGGCGTCTGGTGCCGGAGCACATCGGCGCATCGGTTGCGTCCGGCGTGGCGGAGTTTCCACACGACGGGCTGACTCTCGAGGAGCTGGTGAATCAGGCAACGCAACGGTGCGAGTCGCACCCGCACGCGGAAGCTCCTCTCGAAATGGCGGAGGCCGATGTCATCGACCACGATTCGGTGGATCGACAAGCTCAATCGCGGTGAGCTCGAGATTCCATCCCACTCAGGTTACCCATTCGAGCCTGCCTGGTACGAACGCAGGCGCGCTGCTGGGCTCCTCGGACCGTCGCATGGCTACGCCATCGCGAAGCGGGCCCTCGACGTCCTCTCTGCGGCGGTGTTGCTCCCCTTCGTAATCCCACTCCTTCTCGTGGCATGTGTCGCCATTCGTATCGATTCGCCCGGAGCCCCCATCTTCTCCCAGCGGCGTACCGGCAAAGGCGGGCGACGCTTCAAGATGTACAAGCTTCGCACCATGTCGAAGGATGCCGAGCAGCTGAAGGAGAAGTACAAGCACCTCAACGAGCTGGCGTGGCCGGATTTCAAGATCTCCATGGACCCGCGCATGACGCGCGTCGGGCGCTTCCTGCGCAAGACGAGCGTCGACGAGCTACCACAGCTCTTCAACGTTTTGATCGGTGAAATGAGCTTGATTGGACCGCGGCCCACCTCCTTTAGCCCGACACGCTATCGTCTTTGGCACACCGCGCGCTTGTACGGCAAGCCGGGTCTGACCGGACTGTGGCAGGTGTCGGGTCGCAACGAGCTGGAGTTCGACGAGCGTGTTCGACTCGACCTTGCCTACCTGCGCAACGAATCGCTCACGCTCGACTTCCAGATCCTGCTCAAGACGTTTGGCGCCGTTCTGAGCGGACGAGGTGCAAGCTAAACGAGTGGGGCGTGATGGCATGATGGCGACTCTGGGCGCGTGGGTGTTTTGGAGCGCGACGGCCGCTCTCATCTACATCTACGCTGGCTTCGCACTCCTCCTCGCGGCCGCCGGGCGCCTGCGTAACCGCACCGTTCGCAAGCGGTCGATCACCCCACGTCTCTCCATGATCGTTGCGGCGTACAACGAGGAGAGCCAGATCCGCAGGAAGATCGACAACAGCCTCGACCTCGATTATCCCGACGACGCCTTCGAGCTGATCATCGGCTCCGATGGCTCTTCGGATGCCACCGAAGCAATCGTCACGGAATGTAATGATCCTCGTGTGCACCTGTACGTCTTCCCACGACGTGGCAAGATCCACGTCCTCAACGACTGCGTCCCACGCGCGAGCGGCACGATTCTGCTGTTCTCGGACGCCAACACTCTGCTCGATCGCCAGGCGCTGAAGCAGCTGGCCCGCAACTTCGCCGATCCTGCGGTCGGCGGCGTATGTGGCAATCAGATCTACCGGGAGCGGCACGGGAGCGAAAGCTCGGGTGCGGGGGAAAGACTCTACTGGAGCTACGACAAGTGGCTCAAAGCCCAGCAGACTCGCTGCGGCAGCATCGTTGCTGCGGACGGTGCCATCTACGCCATCCGTCGCGAGCTCTATCAACCTCCGCCGACCGCAGCGGTGACCGATGATTTTGCGATCTCGACCGGCGTCGTCGAGCAGGGGAGGAGACTCGTCTTCGAATCCGAAGCCTTGGCGTACGAGCCGGAGACGCAACGAGCACACGAAGAGTTCGGGCGCAAAGTACGCATCGTGGTGCGTGGTCTGCGCGGTGTGATCATGCGACGCCGACTGCTGAACCCGTTCCGCTACGGCTTCTACTCGGTCGTGCTCTTCTCGCACAAAGTGCTACGGCGTCTAGCGCCCCTTCTGCTGCTTGGATTGTTCGCGAGCAGTGCGCTGCTTGCGTCGAGCGGGGACTTCTTCCGGGTCGCGCTGTCGGGTCAGGTTGCGTTCTACCTGTTGGCGGGGGTGGGATATGTCACGCGCGGGCAGAGGATCGGTCGGTCGAAGCCTCTCTCGGCTCCGTTCCACTACTGCCTCGTGAATGGTGCTGCGCTCGTGGCGCTGGTGAAGCTGCTACGTGGGACGCGGATCGAACGTTGGCAGACTCAACGCCGTTCGACGGTCGGCGAGATGGAGATACGCGTTGGGCCAACCGATTGATCGCACGAGCTGGTCCGTTGGGGCCGCGTTCTCGCTCGCTCTCCTCCTCCTGGGGATTGCAGCCGTTTTCGCCATGGGTGAGAAAGCGCTGCTGCCCGTGCTCGGGATGGGTGCGGGGATCATCCTGCTGGCCAGCCTGATCCATCGCCCGGAGCTCGGCATTCTCGCCTTTGCAGCTCTCCTCTACTCCAACAGCCCCGTGAATTTCGGCCGTGTTGCTGCGAGCCCGCACGTTCTAGGCCTCGCGGCCACGGCGCTCCTCGCCGTGTCCGTGCTGGTGGAGGTGTACGTCAAGCGCCGCGGGTGGATCCTGGACCACGCGTTCCTGATGATGCTGGCGTTGGTCGCTGTCGCCGTGCTGTCCACGCTGCTGTCAACCTATCCGCACACGGGGCTCTCGTGGATCATCACGCTGATCACGGAGGGAGTGATCGTCTACCTGTTCCTGATCAATGCGATCCGTCGAATCACGACGTTGAAACGGATTCTCTGGGTGCTGCTCGCCGTCTGCACGGTCATGAGCGCGATGGCCGCCTACCAGGAGCTCACCGGCTCGTACGAACAGAGCTTTCTCGGCTTCGCCCAACGCAACACCGAGCGCGGCCTGGGCGACCGCGCCGGCGAAGGCGACGGCCTCATCCGCTCTCGATCGCGGCTGCACTCGGTGTATCGGGCGCGGGGCCCGATGGGGGATCCCAACCGCTTCGGTCAGGTGCTCCTGGTGCTGGTGCCCCTCGGGGTCATCCTCGCCACCGGGTCGGGAAGTAGAGGCACGCGACTGCTGGCCGGCGCCTGTACCAGCGCCCTTCTCGTCGGCGTCTTTCTCACCTACTCGCGCGGCACCATGCTCATGCTCGCTGCGATCAGCGTCGGACTGCTTCTTCTCGGATGCCTACGCAAACGAGATCTCGCGTTTGGAGCGCTGACTGCCGTGATCGTCGTCGCGATCGCGGCTCCCGGGATGACCCGGAGGCTGGACAGCATTCGCGGCGTGCAGAGCCTCTTCTCCGACGAGAGCCGGGTGGAGGCGGATGGAGCCACCACCGGGCGGGTGACCGAGATGCTGGCGGCGCTGCACGCCTTCCGCGACCACCCGCTGCTGGGGCTCGGTCCTGGCAACTACACGCCGCACTACTCCGTGCAGTACATGTCCAACCCGGAGATCGCGTTCCGGATCCGCGACACACAGCGGCGCGCGCATTCGCTCTACATCGAGCTCGCAGCCGAAATGGGGATCGTGGGACTCCTCGTCTTCTTGACGATTCCGGCATGGCTCGCCCTACGCTTGTGGCGCCTGCGTGTCTACTGGTTGCACCGCGATCGCGAGCGCGCCATGCTCGCAAGCGCCTTTCTGCTGGCGCTCGTCGCCTACTTGGGCACGGCGGTCTTCCTGCACCTGGCGTTCCAGCGTTACTACTGGTTCCTCATCGGCCTCGTGGGGACGAGCGTCCACCTGCTCTCGCAACCCGGCGCGCAGGCTACAGGGTCGCTCGTGAACGAGATTCGCAATCGAGACGGCAAGGTGGTTCCGCGCGAGTGGTACGACTGAACGGAAACGGAGGCCCGGTTGCTGTGTGTACTGACATACCACCGTATCGTCGAGCGTGAGGACGACCCCGAATGCACGCCGGGGATGATCAGCGCCACGCAGGAGCGCTTCGATGCGCACGTGCGTTTTCTCACGCGTCATTACGAGCCGGTTGCATTGGAGCAGGTGCTGCGTGGCGTGCGGCAGCGTGCCAACCTGCCGCGCCGCGCCGTGCTCATCACGTTCGACGACGGCTACCGCGACTTCGCCACGGCAGCATGGCCCATTCTGAAGCGCCACCAGGTGCCCGCGACTCTATTCGTGCCCACGGCGTATCCCGACCGCCCGGGTCCCGTCTTCTGGTGGGATCGCCTCTATCGCTCGTTGATCGAGACCTCCAAGGAGTCGCTGCACGCACCGAGCGTGGGAGCTCTGACACTGCGGAATGAAGAGGAGAGGCGGGCCAGCTTTCTCACCATTCGAGCACGGCTGAAGGGGCTTCTGCACGATGATGCGATGCAGCTGGTGGATCGCCTCTGTGCCGATCTCGGCGGCTCGAGAGAGCACGAGAGCTCCACCATCCTCTCCTGGGAAGCGCTGCGGGCTCTCGCCTCGGATGGAGTGAGCCTGGCATCCCACACGCACACCCATCCGCTCCTCAACCGCATCTCGCCCGAACAGGCAAGAACGGAGTTCACGACATCGATTCGTACGCTAGAGCGCGAGATCGGGCCAGCCTTCCCGGTTGTTTCCTACCCGAACGGCGCGCATGACGACAGCGTGCTCGACGTTCTCCGCCAGTGCGGGGTCGAGCTCGGGTTCACGCAGCTGCCCGGCCACAACGACCTGAGCGCGTGCGACCCGCTGCGTCTCTGTCGAATCAACGTCACCCGACGCACGTCCGTAGCGCTCCTGCATCTTAGAATGCAAAGCTGGTTCGCACCCATCGAACGCTGGCGCAAGCGCAAGCGGATTCGCGCCTACCAGTCGCCGGTCGCGTCACCTGCACTGTACGAGGAGAGCAGGCCCTCGCGCGGAGCCACGCCCGCTTGAAGCCGCGAACGGAAGAGTGCGGCTCAAGGCGCAGAGCGGGAGGGTGCGGATGCGGCTTCTGCTGTGTGTGTCCAGTCGGTCCACCCCAGACTCTTGCCGGGGCGTGTCGGTGAGCCGTCCCAGTAACGGGTCCCGTAGTGGGCGTCGATGAGAGGCGCCTGCCAGGTGTCGTCCCCCTGCGGGTGGTAGCGCGCCACCTCGTTCAACCAGCGAAAGGCGCGCAGGAGCGCGCGATCCTCCCACTCCCACACGTCGGTGTAGCCGGCGCGCTGGAGCATCACCGCCTGTGCCAGAGCCCCCTGCAGCGCTTCGTATACGTAGTTCTCGTGTGGCGGGGGCCAGCTGAAGGAGCCGCCGCGGCGCTGGTCGTCCGGCAGCACGCCATCGATCGAATGCTCCATCTTCGTGGCGCCAACCGGGTTGATTCCCACCGGTCGACTCGCGTCCGCTTGCCACGACAGATCTCCATACTTGAAGTCGTCGTAGTACTCTCGACCGCCGAGCCATCCCCGGAAGACGAGAGCGCAGCGGGCCACCTCCTCGTCGAGGCCCAGGTAGCGCGCAATTGCCACCCGACTGGCGCCGGCATGGGTTCCCCAGTTGTTGGGACGCTCTTCATGGGTCGAGCGCAGCGTACGTCCGCGAAACTTCGTCTGCATGAGCCCGGTGAGCCATTTGCGGAAACGCTCGTCGTGCTCGGGCGGAAGTGACACCAGCTCTGCTGCAATCACGTAGCTGATCAGCTTGCGTCCCAGCGGCAGCGTCGTGCTCCCAAGCTCCGTGCCCATGGCATTGCGAGTGAGGCTGACGACCTCGTCGCGGTAGCGCTCCTCGCCCGTGCGCGCGTAGACGAGCGCCTTGGCGAGGACAACGACGTTGGTGCGCGTTTTCTGGTCTGCGAGGTGCGGATAGGGCGGCTTCTTCGATGCGAACTGCTCGAGGCGCTGCCACGCGCGCCCCGTCGTCGGCAGCTTCTGGATCTCCTCCCGACTCATCCAGATGCCCGCGACGGCGGCTTGCCTCACAAGCTGCGGCGCGGCAGCCACTGCGTCTTCGGCAGCGCCGGACCTCGACGACTCGGCGAGCGCGGGCACTTCCGCCTCGCGGCAAGCGAGCGTCAGGAGACACAGCACCAGCGCGCGCTGGAGCGTCGTCATGAAGCCTCCGATGACCTGGGCGCACAGGTCGGTACGAGATCCGAGTTCCCGGTGGGGGAAGCGTCAGTTGCCGCCGACGAAGACCTCCTCGCCATTCTCGATCGCGCTCACGATCAGCTGCGAGATTTCCGGACGCATGAACCAGCCGGGAGGTGTTTCCCCCTGCAGGAACATGCTACGCGCCTCGGTGCCGCTGATCGACAGCTCGTCCGCCATCTCCTCGTCTGGCGTCCGCACGACGTACGCGTTTGCACGTTGCGAGAAATAGACCTCGTCGAAGCGCACCGGAGTGATTCCCAAGTCGGGGAAGCGATCGAAGATCCGCTGTGACGCCTCCGGCGGATAGAAGTCGCCGACTCCGGTGTGGTCACGGCCCACGATGAAGTGACTGCAGCCGAAGTTCTTGCGGCACAAGGCCGTGAACAGCGCTTCACGCGGGCCCGCGTAGCGCGAGAAGGTGGAGAACGTTGCCAGCACGACGCGACGAGACGGGTAGAAGTGGTGGATCATGCGTTCGTAGCTCCGCACGACCAGGCGCGGGTGATAGTCGCCCCGCTTCCTCCGCCCGACCACGGGGTGCACGAAGAGCCCGTCGCAGTTCTCCTCCTCGAGCGCGCGCATCTGGATGAACTCGTGTGCACGATGGATGACGTTGCGCGTGTGGAAGCCGAGAACCGTGGCCCAGCCGCGCTCCTCGAACATGCGTCGCACCTGACGTGGACTCAGGTCGTACTGGCTCACTTCCGATTGCCGGCGCGCGAAGAGCTCCACGGTTCCCCCCAGGAAGACCCTTCCGACGCGTCGCGCCATGCGCACACCAGGATGGTTCTCGTCCGAAGTCCCGTACATCTTCTGGCAAAGCTCGTCGGCATCGAAGCGGTACTTGTCGGCCAGATGCAGCACCGCGACGACCTGGTCGAAGGCGTCGACCAAAGCGATGTCGTCGCCGATGCCGAGCGACTCGGCGATTTCGGCCGAGGTGCCGAAGAGGATGGGCACCGGCCACACGGTTCCATCCGGAAGCCGCATCTCGTCGAGGACGGAGCGCAGCTGCTCCTCGGTCATGAAGCCTTCGAGCGGACTGTAGGTGCCGATGGCGATCTGGTCGAGATCCATGCGACTGTTCGGGTCGAGCGGCACGCGCGCAAGCGAGTCGAGGTCGCCTCGGGGATGCGAGGCCACACCGTTGACCAGGTGGCCCCCGTGCGGAGGCACCAGCGCCGAGCTCAGCGTCGCATCGTGAAGGTCACCGCGCGTGGCGGGATGCACCGTGGCGAGCGGGAAGCGCTCCAGCTGCTCGACGAGCCTCGAGTCGCCTGCCGCCGCGCCGTCGAGCATGGTCTCGGCGTGCCGAATCAGGCGATCGAGCATGTTGACGCAGGCCACGGGGTGCCTGCCGATCGCCGTCTCCGCCGCCAGCACCAGCCCCGAAGCGCCATCCGCCAGGGTGTTGACGACGTCCTGGACCTCGGCGCGCGTCGGCCGCGGGCTGTCGATCATCGTCTCCAGCAGGTTGGTGGCGACGAAGACACCGACGTTGGCGCGATTCGCCTTCGCGATGATGATCTTCTGTGTAAAGGGAATGCGCTCGATCGGGATTTCCTTGCTCATGTCGCCGCGATCGATCAACAGGTAATCGGACGCCTCGATGATCTCGTCGATGCGCTCGAGGGCGTCGAGGCATTCGACCTTCGAGATGACCGCCATGCTGCCGTTGGTGCGTTGACGCACGAGCTCCACAGTCTCCGCCGAGCGCACGAACGAAACGGCGACATGGCCGATCCCTTCACGCACGCCCACCTCGAGCGAGCGCTCGTCCTTTGCCGACAGAGGCGGGATCTCGAACTTGCGAGCAAGAACCGGCACGATCACGACGGCCTTGTTGTTGCCGACGAATCCCTCCGTGACCACACGTGTCGTGACGTAACCGAGGCGCGCGGTGGCGACGCTGGTGACCCGGAGCACCAGCGTGTCGAAATCCACGTGGATGAGGTCACCCGGTTCCAGTTGCTCGATGATGGAGCTGGGCCGCAGGCACAGCTGGCGTTCGTTTCCCAGGACCGGCTCGCCGGTGACACGCACCTGCGCGTTCTCCGGGTAGCGGATCACCGATTTCTCCAGCCGCCCGGTTCGGACCTGCGAACCCTCCGTGTCGATGACGAAGGGGATCCCGACCTTTTTTGCCAGTGCGATGGCGTTCTCGAGGTCCTCGATGCTGGAGTGCGACATGTTGACGCGCACGAAATCGACGCCCTTCGCCTTGAAGCGGCGAAGGCTGGTTTCATCCAAAGTGGCGGGCCCGAGGGTCACGATCACTCGTGTCTTGCTGTTGTGCATGCTGTGATGTCCTGCTTCGCGGCATCGCTACACCGTTGCAGCGACCTGTTGAGCTCGGGCGAAGAACGCCCGAACGCGCTCCCCTTCCGAAGCGGTCAAGTGGTGTTTCCACTTGCCCGTGTAGTTGTGAACGACCGTGGAGGTCACGACGTGCTCGAAAGAGTCGTCCCACTCCAGCTCACAGAAATCGAGCGTCTCACGCATCGATTTCACCGGATCGCGAACGAGCTCCTCGTAGTCGAGCTCGAAACAACGATCCGTAAATTGTGCGGCGTTTCGCCGCAGGTCGTCGATGTCCAGCTGCGTCTTGACCGCCGCGGAGAGGAGGGGGCCGCCGCCCAATTCCTCCCAGATGCGGCGATACTTCGCCGGAACGTCGCCCCATTCCCAGTCGTTGCTGTCGATGTCCGCGGTGACGTTGAGCCAGCCCGCCTTCACCCAGGAGCTCATGATGGCGATCGGATCGCGTTTGAGATAGATGAAGCGAGCGTCCGGAAAAACGCGGTTGAAGTACGCCATGCGCGCCCAACCGGTGACCTTGGCAAGGAAGCGCTTCCGCCTCTGGAAAAGCAGAACCTTGGCGACGGCGCGCCGAACCGGTTCGATTGCTTCGTCGGCGACGTCGGCCGCCGTGGGAGGGCGGTCGTGACGCGCAATATCGGGCAGATACCGCGCCCAGAACCGATACGGACTGAACGGCTTCGGAAACCAGTACGCGTGTCGGACGCGTTTGCACGCCTGCAACCGGTAGAGGTTGGAAAAGCCGGAAACCCACGTGTGCGAAGGAAGCATCTGGTTCCACGTGGACAGCCAAGCGACGTCCCGATGGCGCGCAATCATGCGGTAGTAGAGTGTCGAGCCGCTGCGGCCAGCGCAGGCGATGATGATGGGCTTCACGATGTCAGGTGTCATTGCGCTGAAGATCATATCGGGTTGGGAAGATTGTGACCACGCCTCAGGTGTTTACCGGCAAAAGCGGTGCCGCGTGTGTTTAGCTGTCATACACAGCCGTGACGCAAATGCACTGTGCAGGTGTTTGTCGAAGTGACCCACTGCACAGGCGTCGGTGCGAAAACCTGTTTGTCGCGAGCTGCATCTGTTACTCTTCATCTGCTGCTCACAGAGAGATCCTTCGAACAGCGAGCGGAACCGACGCTGCGCGACGACAACACGAGCTGCTCAAATGTCACCCGGAACCAGTCCTGAACAACCCGAGTTGGAGCGATTGTCAATGCACGGGACACGTCATTGCGAGGTGATGGCGTGAGCGTGCAAGCGTCACGAGCGCTGTCGGGCGCCCACGATGCCGCCCCCAACGCCGTCGACTTCGACGTTCACGGTCTGGTGGGGATCCGCATCGTCGACGCCAAGCGCGGCGATGTGGGACGCGTGCAACGTCAGCTCGGCCTCGCTCCCAGTGCGCTCGATGGCGAAGCCGACATCACCGTTCGCTTCGTCGATCGACTGGCCCTCTCCAGGCCACTGCGTTACCTCGGCCTCGAGGAAATCGGCTTCACCGAGGAGGCCTTTGTCGTTCTTCGGAGCAAGCACAAGTCGCGCGCGAGGGTACAGATCCCGTTCGATCGGATCGGTCGACCTTGCGAGATCGTGTGCGAGCGCGGTCTCGCGGCCGTGCCGCTGCTCGTGCCGATCCTCAACCTGACCGCGCTCGGGAAAGGCGTGCTGCCGCTGCACGCGGCGGCGTTCACGTTCCGTGGGGTCGGCGTCTTGGCCACGGGATGGTCGAAGGGTGGCAAGACGGAAACGCTGCTCGCGTTCATGCAGCACGGGGCCGAGTACGTGGGCGACGAGTGGGTCTACGTGTCGCGCGAAGGGAAGCGTACGTGGGGTCTGCCGGAGCCGATTCGAGTCTGGCGCTGGCATCTCGACTCTGTTCCCGATCTGACGAAGAGGATCAGCCGCGCGGATCAAGCGCGCCTCGGAATGCTCCGACAGATCGACCGGGGCGCGGCGTGGCTCGCGGAGTCGTCGCGATCCCGGCAATTCTCGCGCCTCGCGCGGCGCGCTTCACCGCTGCTGCGCAAGCAGCAGTGCGTGGACGTCGAGCCAGAACGGCTCTTCGGCGCGGCGCAGTGCGCTGGTGTCGGGACCCTGGATCGCCTGCTCTTCGTCTCGAGCCATGCCTCAGACGAGGTCGCGGTCGAACGCATCGATGCCGGCGAAGTCGCGCGGCGGATGTTGTTCTCCCTGCAGGAGGAGCAGCGCGTGCTGATGTCTTTCTACCGCCGTTTCCGCTTCGCCTTCCCGGAGCGCGAGAACCCGGTTCTGGAGCGCGTCGAACAGGCGCAGCGTCGGGCGCTCGAGGAGGCTCTGGCGCATCACACCGAGTCGTACGAGCTACGACACCCGTATCCGGTGCCGCTGGAGCAACTGTTCGATGCGGTCGTGCGGCACTGCCTGTAGAGAAACGGATCGATCATGACCAGCAACCGAGATGTCGCGCGCATCCTGGTGACGGACACGGGACGTGGCAGCGCGATCTCGATCATCCGCTCGCTCGGGCGCAGCGGCTACGAAGTCGTCGCCGCCGACTCCAACGATCAGAGCCTCGGCTTCCGTTCACGCTACGCGTCCGACACCCTTCTCTACCCGGACCCCAGGAGCGAGCCGGATCGATTCTGCGACTGCCTGTTGAATGCCGTGCGCGAGAAGGGGATCGACCTGGTCGTCCCCGTCACAGATTGGGTCATCCAGCCGCTGGCGCGGGTGCGCGAAGCGTTTGCTCCGCATACGCGCTTGGCGCTGGCGGACAACGTCGCGTTGACGCAGGTCATCAACAAGGAGCGCACACGGCAGCTCGCCGCCGGGCTCGGTGTTCCGGTTCCCGAGACGCGACCGGTTCGAAGCGTCGGGGAAGCGCTCGAGGCGGCGCCGCGTCTCGGTTGGCCCGTCGTTCTCAAGCCGCAGTCGTCGTATCAGCTCGGCAACGGACGCGAAACGGAGTCGTTCGGGGTCGTCTACGCCGACTCTGCGATAGACCTCGAGCGCAAGATGACGCGCTTCGAAGGCCACTGCACGGTTCTCTTGCAGGAGTACCACTGCGGCGCCGGCTTCGGTGTGGAGATGCTGGCGAGCCGTGGACGCGTCCTTGCGGCATTCCAACATCGGCGCCTTCACGAGATGCCGGTCACGGGTGGCGCCAGCACCTATCGGGAGAGCTGCGCGCTCGATCCGCAGCTGTACGAGTTCTCGGCCCGCCTGCTTGCGGCCCTCGAGTGGACCGGGCTCGCGATGGTCGAGTACAAGGTGGGCGAGGGAGGGCCGGTGCTGATGGAGATCAACGGTCGCGTCTGGGGTTCGCTCCCTCTCGCGATCAAATCGGGAATGGATTTCCCCCGTCACCTGGTTCGGCTCCTTTTCGAGGGGGAGTCGGCCTTCGGTCACACTCCTCTTCGCGACTACAAGTTGGGGGTTCGGAGCCGCGACCTCCTGCGGGACCTGACTTGGATCTCAGCCATTCTGGCGCAGCACGGTCGCTATCCGTTCCTGCCCATTCCGCGGCGGCGCGCCGCTTTCACCGCACTGCTCAGCCTGCTCGATCCACGCCGCAAGACCGACCTCGGTGATTGGGACGATCCTCTTCCGGCGCTGCTGCAGGTCCCGAGAATCGTCCCACACCTGCTCAAGAAGGCGCGCAGCGTGCGCGCCGAGCAAGCGGTCGGGTGACAGCCGAGCTTCGCACGCAGCGAAGCATTTGTGCACGGAGGTTGGTGCACATGCGTTCACCCGGCTTCTGGCCTGTCTAGAATCAGACCACGCACGCATTCTATGATCTGACATTCTCCAGAGCCGCACTGGAGCGTGCATGGCACCCACTCGGCGCATCTTCTGTCTTGCTGTGTGTGTCTCCTGGATCGTCGTGTCGATGGGACCCGCGTCCACTGAGACCACGACACACTTCCCCGCGCACGACACGTACGTTCGCGGCGGCAGCTATGCGGACAGAAACTACGACTCCGACTCGAAGCTACGCGTCAAGAACGCCTCCGGAGAAAGCAACGACCGCCACACACTCGTTCGTTTCGATCTGAGTGGAGAGAGCGGCATCCCGATCTCTGCAACCCTGAACCTCTACTGCGTGGGTCTCACCAACGGAACGCCGAGCGCCGCCTTCGTCTACTCCGTCGCCGACGACACCTGGCAGGAGGACACGGTGACGTGGGACACCGCGCCGGCAGCCGGCAGCCTGCTCGACTCGCGCACCGACATTACGACGGTCGGCGCCACCTACTCGTTCGACGTCACCGCCTTCGTGGCGCAGGAGTTGGCCGGCGATGGAATGGTCTCGTTGCTCCTGCGTGACGACATCGAGGTGAATAAGGCCGCCGACTTCGGTCGGCGCGAGGGCTCGAATCCGCCCACGCTGGTGATCGAAACGCAGGACCAGTTCCTCCTCGCGGTCACACCATCCGGCTCCGGCCAGGTCACGCTTGCGCCTCCGGGAGGCGCCTACGATGCCGGAACGCAGGTCGTCCTCACGGCGCTCGCGGATTCCGGCTGGCAGTTCATCTCATGGTCGGGAGATCTGAGCGGTGCGGCGAACCCCACGAGCGTGACGATGGATGCGGACAAGAGCATCGTGGCTCACTTCCAGCCGCGATACACGTTGAGCCTGAGCGTCAACGGCCTGGGAAGTGTGACACTCGATCCACCCGGCGGCTCCTACGCTCCGGGGACCGACCTGACGCTCACGGCCGTGCCGGCGCCGAGCTGGAGCTTCGCCGGTTGGAGCGGTGACCTGGCAGGGGCCGAGAACCCGATCATCATGCGGATGGACGCCGATCGCAGCGCCGAGGCGAACTTCACGACGGGACCTCTCGTGGCCGGCCAGATCGTCTTCCAGGAGGACAGAACGGGTGGGGCGTCGAGCTCTGCAAGCGTGTCGACGTCGACCGGACTCCTCGGAGCGAGCGGTGATCTCTACCTGGCGGCCATCGCCTCGAAGCCGTTCCGCTCCGTGACCGGGGTGACTGGCCTCGGGCTCTCCTGGACGCTCGCGCGCGAGCAGTGCTCGGGGGACGGCACCACGGGCCTTGCGCTGTGGCTGGCGCAGGGGCAGACCGCGGGCATCGACCGTGTCTCCGCGCAGCTCGCCAGCTCCGCCGAGCAGGTGGCGATCGTCGCCTTGCGCTACGCGGGTGTCGACAGCACCCAACCGCTCGGTGGGATCGTGTCGGGGAACACGAACGGCGTCGACGGCTCGTGCAGCGGCGGAAGCGACTCCAACAGCTACTCGTTCGACCTCACCACGAGTGACTCGGGCGCCACCGTGTTTGGCGTCACCGCGCACCTCGAGCGCCTGCACACGCCGGGGAGCGGTTGGTCGGAGAGGAAGGAGTTCCACCAGGGGAGCTCCGGTTCGGAGGCGTCGATCGCTGTCGTCGAGCAAGACGCGCCTCTGCCTGGGTCGATCTCCTTCTCCGGCTCGTTCAGTGGCAGCGTCGACTGGGCTGCGCTGGCGGTCGAGCTGCGACCGGCGCTCGAGAGCACGCTCCAGCTCTCCACCACCGGCCTGGGCACGCTGACTCTCGACCCGCCCGGCGGCACCTATCCGGTCGAAACCATCGTTTCCATCAATGCGACGCCCGAGCCCGGATGGTGGTTCGTCGAATGGGGATTGGACGTGGGTGGATCCACGAATCCGACCTCGGTCCTGATCGAGAGCCAAGCGCAGGTGTCCGCCGTTTTCAGCTCGGTGCCGCACTACGATTTGATCGTGACGGCGAACGGGGTCGGAAACGTCACGGTCGATCCACCCGAACACCGTTACGCAGCCGGCACGCCGATCACGCTGACGGCCGACATCCCGATCGGGTGGATCTTCAACGGTTGGAGTGGAGACGCGAGCGGCAACGCCGCATCGACGACGATCGTCATGAGCGCACAGGGAAACGTCACGGCGGACTTCAGCTTCGTGGGCCCCGGGGCAACGGGCCTGTGGACGTCGGCGGCGGAGCTCTCGGACGCCCCGCTGCAGGGCGACGCCTGGGACGCGGTCGTGGCCGCCGCCGATGAGGATTTCTTCCCGCCCGACGTCACCAATCTGACGAGCTCCGACAACATCCGCTGTCTCGCGGCCGCGATCGTCCACGCGCGTAGCGGCGAAGCCACCTACTGCGATCGCGTGATCGCGGCGCTGGAAGCGCTGCCGAGCCTCGGCAATCCAGGCTCGACCCCACTCGTTTGGGCGCGCGAGGTGGGCGCCTATGCTCTGGCCGCGGACCTCGTCGGCTATCGGAGCGTCGCCCTCGACAATTGGTTCCGGAACATGGCGGAGACCTACGTGGCGGACAACGGGCGCACCGTCCTGGAGACGTTCCACCAGCGTCCGAACAACTGGGGAACGCACGCGTTCGGAATGCTCGTCTCGGTTTACGCCTACCTGCAGGACGAAGTCATGTTGGATGCGGTGCGCGAGTACTGGGTTGCGGGCGTCCAAGACACGCCAGCGGACGCCGTCTTCGGCGAGCTCTCCTGGCATCCCGATCCCGCCCGACCCCTGCTGATCAACGCTGCGCGATCGACGAAGCAGGGTCTCGACATCGATGGTGTGATCGCGGACGACATGCGCCGCGGCGGTCTCCTGGCCAATCCACCCAACTGGACCACGTATGCGTGGGAGGGGCTGCAGGGACTCGTGATGGCAGCCCGTATTCTGGAACGCTACGACCCGCATCGTTCCATCTGGTACGTCGGCGAGAAGGCGATCTACCGCGCGGCGAGGCTGCTGCAGGAGCGCTGGGAGCAGCAGTTCGGGGGCTGGGCTGCCGCAGGGGACGACATGTGGATGCTACCGTTCCTGGACCGCGTGTACGGCACCAGCTGGGCCACGGGTGCCGCCGACGAGTGGCGAGCGGGCAAGAACGTCGGGTGGGCGTACGTTCTGTTGGGAAGCGGCGGCGGGACGCCGTCGTCGACCACCATTCCCGACACGCGGCCCTTCCGTCTCTACCCGGGCTTTCCGAATCCCTTCACCGCGAGTACGCGGATTCGCTTCAGTCTGCCGGCCGAGCGCCACGTTCGCATCGGCGTCTACGACGTCCGTGGACGGCGGGTGGTGACGCTCTTCGACGGGGTGAGTCGGGCCGGTCTGCATCAGGTGCAGTGGCAAGGCCACGATGCCTTCGGGCGGCCCGCCGCGAATGGCATCTACTGGTGTCAGCTCGAGGCGGGATCGCAGCGTGAGAGGGTGCGCATCATCCTGATTCGCTGAGCATCGTGCGGCTATACTCCCGTGCATTGCCTGGTGCATGGAAGGAGGAGCGCCGATGCAGAAGGTGAACCTGTCGGACAAGCTCTCCGGCTTCGACGAGGTCTGGTCGCCGAAGATCGTGGGCGAGCTGAACGGGCAGTACGTCAAGCTGGTCAAGGCACGCGGCGAATACGTGTGGCACCACCACGAGAAGGAGGACGAGATGTTTCTCGTGGTCAGAGGCCGTCTCTCGATCCACCTGCGCGATCGCATCGTCGACTTGCACGAGGGTGAGTTCTTCATCGTCCCGCGCGGAATCGAGCACAAGCCGGTTGCACCGGAGACAGCCGAACTGCTGCTCTTCGAGCCGGCTGCGACGCGCAACACGGGGAACGTGGACCACGCCTATACGGTCGAGGCGGACAAGCTGGAGCGCATCTAGGCGGCCCCACTTTCCTCCAACCCCTCCAGGCGCGGCGCCTCGGGCAACCGTACGACACGCTTGATCGCCGCGGAACACCATGCTGACAAGCGATCGACTCGGCGCGCCGCTCCGCGGAGTGGCTCCGCTTGCTCCCCTGGCATTCCTGCTCGCCGGGTGTGTCAACGACCCCCTGGAGCCGATCCCCGGCCCGGAGGTCCGTGAGTACTCGTATGGCACCTATGCCTCGAAGACGGGCTCCGACTCCGGGACGGCGAGTTCTTCTGGGCGGCGTCCGGTACACACCGCTTCGTCTACTCCTGGCGCATCGATAAGCTGCGCCTCGCGCCGTGACGAGCATCAGCCCGATGCCCAAAGCGCGCGGTCGAGGTCGAACCCGATCCAGCGTGGTCGCGGCAGATCCTCCACGTAGGCGCGCAGGGCTCCGCCGATCAGAGCGGCGGCGGCAGCGGCCGCGTGCGTGGTGCCCGCGTCGCTGCAGTCGTCGGCTGCGGCGGTCTCGTCGTCGTAGAGAGACGATTCGTATGCCGCGACCGCATCCGGATCGCGCGGCGACACCTCGTGCAAGCGCACGAGGCCACGCCCGAGGCGCACGTCGAGAACGCGCTCCACGCCGGGCATCGTCTTCAGCGCCTCCCACAGCCTCGCGCGCGTGTCCATCCGGTCCACCGCCAGGACGACGATGGGGGAGCGTCGCTGCTCGCCGCGCGCCTCGTAGAACTCGGCGTGCGGCTGGAAACGTCCACCCGGGACGAGTTCACGTAGAAGGCTGCCGAGCGCCTCCACCTTGAGCCGCCCTGCCTGGATGTCGTCCTTGCGGTAGAGCTGCAGGCCCTGGTTCTCGGGGCCGAGTCGATCCCCGTCGTACGCGCGCACGCGCACCCCAAGCATCAGAAGAACGAGAGCGATCATCGATCCGGCACGGCCCGCACCGATGAGCGTCGACTCGAGATCTTCGAGGTGCAGAACGTCATTTTCCACGCCAGCCATCGGAAGAGCCGAACGCGCGAGCAGCTCCTCCGGGATCGGAGGCGACTTCGGCGCGGAGGCGTTGCCACGCACGCGCTGCGTGCCCGCAGTGCGATTCGATCGCTTCGACATCAAAAGTCCTCCAGGAATCTCATGATGAAGGAGGCGTCGCGCGGCATCGCGCGCACGCGCATGTCGTGGATCTCTTCGACGAGACGCTCGGGGCAGGAGTCGAGCGGCACGCCGACCAGGGTGCGCCCGAGGCAGCGAGCCACCTCGGCGACGAAGCCGATGCGCGGGAAGAGCTTCGGCGGGCCCAGGAGCACCGCCTCGGTGCACGTGGTGCCCACGAGAGCGGCAAGTGCGAGGCGTTCGTGCCAGCCGAGCACGTCCACGCGCCACATGTTGAAGCGCCCCAGCCTCCAGAAGGGACCGCCCCTCTCATCCCAGCGCGGCGGGTCGAGCGCGCTCGCTCGCAGCCAGCGGCTGCGCTCTCGCGCTTCGCCGCGTTTCGCCTGCGGCACGAAGAAGAGGTCGCCGAGCACCCGGTAGCGCCCCCGACGCACGTAGTCGCCGACCGCGGTGAGGCCTTTCATCTGCGGACTCTGAGACACCGAGTCGCGCAGACCGACCAGGGCATGGTCGCGCGGACGCGCAGTCGCCTCATACAGGAGCGCCGTCGGACGGAAGACGTCGAACAGCGCCCTGTCGGCGCGGCGCTCCTGCATGGCGCGCTCGAATCCGCGTGCCGCCGTGTCGGGGTCGACGAGGACGAGCGGCGGTCGCGCCGGCGTCACGCGCTCTGCAGTCGCGCCGGTCTGCTGCGCATTCGGCGGCATCGGGCGGCTCGCGCCCGCGTCCGCTTCAACGATGAGTGCCACGCTCTCGAGCGACTCGCGTGGCGCGGGGAGCGCGGGCAGCGCCCCACGCGACGTTTCCCGGACGCAAGCGCCATCTTCGAGAGGCGCGGTGCCGCACGCGCGCGCCGAGGAGAGCGCTTCTTGCGCCGCCAGGCAGGCGCCAAGCGTCACACGGCGCAGGGTCTCGATCGTGCGCTCCTCGAGCTTTGCGCCCATCTGGACGGCGAGCGGTTCCCCTTCGTCGAAGAAGCTGCTACGCGGCAGGTTCAGGTAGCGCAGGAGCTCGTTCCAGCGCGGCATGTCCCACCTCCTGGATGCGGGTCGGGCTGGATGCAAATCGGGCGCCGCATCCACCAGCGGAATCCTCGACGCATCCGAGACGCCCCCTCCGGATCGCCGGATCCGCATGCGCCATTCCGGATAACGGCGCCCGAGTCCCTTCTCAGTTCACGCGCAGGTACGCGATCGCCACCAGAAAGAGCGACCGCAGATCGAGTCGATTCAGAGCCCAGCCGATGTAGGCGACGCCGCGGTCGCCATAGCAGCGCACGCGTGCGGTCTCGGCCGTGCGTGGGTCCCCCTCCGCGTCGAGGTCCTGGATCCGTACGCGCCGCCGTCTGCGCTCGTGCGGCATGAGGAGCACGCGCACGTGCCGGCCACGCGCGTGTTCCGGGCTGACGCGAACCCCCAGCTTGCGCTGCGACAGCTCGACCGCCTCGATCGGTCCACCGATCAGCTGCAGGAGTCCGTCCAGACGTGCCGCCGCTTCGGGGAGCGGCGCACGCTGGACGGCGTCGAGCCGCGCGAGGAGCGAGTCGGCGCGCTCGAGATCGACGTGCAGCATCCTGAGGGGATCCTGAGGCCCGGACTCGATCTCGGAGCGCAGGTAGTCTCGGCGGTGTTTGATGTCCGCGTAGGCGAGCAACGCCTGCATCGTCAACAAGCCGGCCAGCAACTGGGCTGCCTTGTGATGCTCATGCGGCGGCGGCGTGCTTTGCGTGAGGGTGCACTCGAACATGTGCTGCCTCCCCTTGCGACCGAGCGAGCGTGCAAGTCCGAGCTCGAGGCGAAGCTGGCTGTCCGTGGATGTCGTTCTCTTGCGCTGGACGCGCACGCTCAGCCTCCGTCGACGCTGGTTTGTGAAAGATCTCACAAACGGTGCGGGAGCGGCCGCGCGATCCGACCCGCACCGTTTCGTTCTGACTCATCCCCCGCGAATGAAGGGCATGATCAGCGTCTCGCTTCCCGGCTCGACGACCGGATCCTCCGACGTCACCGGGCGACCGTTGAAGATCAGCTGTCCGTCGCGGTTCGAGATTCCAAGCTCGTCGAGAAGGTCCGACAGGCGGGGCGGACTTCCCTGGGCGATCGGCACCTCGTACTCACCTTCGGCAAGCACCACGACACGGGCCGTGTTCTTCTCCTGCATGGCGCACCTCCTTTCCGGGTTGGGGTCCGTGAGGCCGAGTTCTCCTACTGCGTTCGTCGTGCGCGCACTGGATATGAGACCAGATTCCTGCACGCGCTTCCGTGTTTCAGCCACGTCTCAGGAGTGGTCGACGTACAGCTTGCACACGCTCAGCGATCCAGTGCACGACGATAACGATTCGGCAGGGGACACCAGCAAATGCACCTCCGACAATGTGGATAAAAGGAGGTGCGCGGTCAGGGAGTCGCATTCACGGTGGAAAACAGATCGCTGCTGCGCTGAGTGCGGCTTTGCAACGTGGATAACTCGAGGGCGTTTGAGACTGGGTTTTATTGTGTCGATCGGCTACGTGTCGTAGTTGACACTCGCAGCGAATGCCGTATCGCGGTGCAAGGTTCGTTCACATTCGATCGGACATCGCGCGTAGACGAGCTTGCGACGGTTGTCGTGTCATTCGAAGCGAAAGAGATTGAACGCCGTCTCGATGTCGTGATAGAAGAAAGTCGTGCGAGGCCCGCGCACCGTCACATGAACAATCAGGCTCGGTCATGCAAGCACGTCCAATGGGGGGCGCGTCCATGCACTACCCGAAGAAGGCTCTGCGCAAGAGGAACCAGGTGACGGCGGACGCAGTCGCGTTGCTTCAGGAGACCAACCCCCAGGGGTGCACGGTGCTGGAGCTGGCGCAAGCGTTGCATCCGCAAGAGTCCAGCAAGCTGGACGAGATGCTGGCATTCGTCGATTCGCTGCCCGACGCGATCCGGGAGCTGCAGCCCGACGATTTGCAACACCTGCACCGCTTCGCGGAGTACGTCGAGAACGGCAAACGCCGCGGGACCTCGCTGACGATGATCGCAGACAAGGTGCTTCGCTGCGCCGAGGACCCCGGTCTCGCGGCGCGAGTGCCACTGCAGAAGGCGCACGCCGTTCTGCTTGCCGATCTCTACAAACGCGCGCTCATCGAGGATGTGCAGACTCGTGTCCACGACCTGCGCGTCGCGCTCGAGAAGATGGCTCCCGACCGCAACGGCCTCGTGCCGACGGTGACGCGCTGCCCCTACAAGCTGGCTCTCGTCCCGTGCCCCCTGCGCGACGACGACGCGCGCGCCATCGAGGCTCTCTACATTCTCTTCGACCGCCATGCCTGGCACAGCGAGCCGAGCGACATCGAAACGAAGGCGTGGAAGTTGGCGCAGGGCCGCTTCCGCCTGGCGCTCGCAACCGGGATGATCCTTGCCGACGACGGCATGTTGATTCCGGAGCCGCGCGGCATCCCGAAGAGCCGGCTGAGCGATACGATCCGGGACCGCCTGAACTGGGCTGCTCAAGTGAGCCACATGATGCAGGAGGTGTTCGAAAACTTCTATCTGCCGTGCAGCGACTCGCCCGGCCCCGACCGCTTCCACGTGCTTGCGGCCTGGGCGCGCCCCTACGCGGTCGAGATCGTCCAGTTCTTCAACTCGGGGCGCAACGAGATCCTCGGCATCATGAATCCCCTTTTCGAGAGCATCGGGTTGCGCCCCTATCCGCTCGTGAAGGGACACGAGTTTCCGTCGCGCTGGGTTCCCGATGAGAAGGTGGCGCAGGAGCCGCAGTTCATGACGTCGGAGGAGCTGCGGCGGATGCATCGACGGCTCAAGGAGACCGGGGTGAACCACGTCTATCCCGATCGTGCCGCCGCCGCCCGGGCGACGGCCACGCCAGCGCCTCCACAGCACTGAATCCGTGTCTCGAGGCGAGCGACGAGACGCGGTCGACGCAGAGTGCTAAGCTCTCTGCGTGTCGTTGTGGTGCCGTGTCAACGAGAGGACAGCATGCGCATCCACGCGGGTACGAGCGGCTTCGCGTACAAGGAGTGGAAGCCCAGCTTCTACCCGGAGGATCTCGCCACGTCCGGCTTCTTGCGCTACTACGCCGAGCGCCTGCAGACGGTCGAGATCAACAACAGCTTCTATCGCATGCCGTCGAAGAAAGTGGTCAACGGTTGGGCTGCGGAGGTGCCGGAGAGTTTTCGCTTTGCCGTCAAGGCGTCGCGTCGGATCACGCACTTCAAGCGCCTGCACGACGTCGCGGGAGAGCTCGAGTTTCTCTTCGAGAACCTGACCGCGCTCGGGGAGCGCTTGGGACCGGTGCTGTTCCAGCTGCCACCGAACATGGTCAAGGACGTCGCGAGGCTGCGCGATTTCCTCATGCAGCTGCCGCCCGGACGACGGCACGTGCTGGAGTTCAGGCACTCGTCGTGGTTCGACGAGGAGGTGTACGACGCCCTTCGCGACAGCGGTGTGGCGTTGTGTGTCACGGAAGACGAGGACGATTGTGATCCGATCGTGAGCACCGGCAAGTTCGGGTACCTGCGACTGCGGCGTGACTCGTACGGCAAGCCGGAGCTGCAGGAGTGGGTGGAGCGC
>CP070763.1:3687405-3716743 GCA_020349025.1 Candidatus Latescibacterota bacterium
CGTGGACCACTCCGCCGAGGCGGACACCGCCGATGGCCGCGCGGTTGGGACCGGTGCGATCCTGCATGAAAGCGGAGACCTTGCGCTCGAAGTAGATCATCACCGGAAGAAGCAGCAGCGGCATCAGCCACATGAGGAAGACGCGGCCTCCGACGATGCCGAGGTGCGTGTTCAGGCTATCCATCGGCACCTCCCTTGGGCGCGTGGCCGTACCAGCTGTGCGCGTCGTCGGCAGTGTCCCCCACCATCACCGAGCGCGGCCGCGCCGTGCGGCGCCAGGTGGGGACGAAGCCGTACTGCGGCACGTTCTCCCAATCGACCTCCGGCAGGTCGCTGCCGGCGGGCAGCAGCTGCTTCCAGATCGCGCTCAGCACCTGCTCGGGAGACTCGCCATCCGGCCAGAAGCCACGCCGGAGCATCGCTGCGATCTCGATCCCCAGCTCGTAGCCGGCGAGCGCCGACCCGTAGGGGGAGAGCGCGGGCTCGAAACGTTGGACGCGGCCTTCGAAGTTCGTGAAGCTGCCAGCGTACTCCGCGTGGGTGGCGAGCGGCAGGAGGCAGCCGTGTCGCTCCAACACCGCCGCGGCCGTGGCGTTGTGGTTGGTGAGCGCGGCGGCAACCATGTCGTAGCCGTCGAGGGCGTCGGCCAGGCTCGGATCCCAGCCGATCGGGTCGTCGCCGATCACGAGCAGCGCCCGCGCTCCCGAGCGACGCAGGAACTCGCGCACGTCGCCCGCCAGGCCAAGCGCGCGCACCATCCAAGTGTTGGGATGCGGGTCGGCCCGGCGCAGGATCTCGTCCTGGGGCTGCTCCGGCTCGAGCGACGCGGCAACCAGCTGCTTCACGGGATACAGCGTGCGGAAGAGGTGCTGCAGGACGAGCAGGTCTTCGTTGGCCAGCTTCGGCGACAACAACACGACCACGTCGCCATCTAGCTGCTCGAGGCGCTCGCACGCGTGGCCGAGCGCGTCGCTCAGGAAGGTGGTCCGACCGCCCAGCTGCGCCTCGGTCACTCTGTGTTCGTTGATCGAGCGGTACTCGACGCGGCCGCGGTCGCACATCCAGTGCTGGTTCACGTCGGGGTTGTAGCGCGGCACGAGCCGCTGCACCTGGTTCCAGTGGTGATCGATGCGGATGTTGCAGCCGCGCGCGCAGCTTGTGCACACGGAGTCCGCCTGCTTGAGCCACCAGACGCGGCTCTTGAAACGAAAGTCCTTGCTCAGCAGGGCACCCACGGGACAGATGTCGACGACGTTGCCGGAGTACGGGTTCTCGAGCGGGCGCCCCGGGAAGGTGGTGATCGTCGACTCGTGACCCCGCTCTTTGACGTAGAGCTCGTCCGTCCCCGCCACCTCCTGGCAGAAGCGCACGCAGCGCGTGCAGAGGACGCAACGCTCGGCGTCGAGCGTGACGAGGGGACCGAGGTCGATCATCTTCGGCTTGTGAACCTTGTCCAGGTTGCGTCGCGATTCGTACAGCCCGTGCGACATGTAGTACTCCTGCAGGCGGCACTCTCCCGCCTGGTCGCAGATCGGGCAGTCGATCGGATGGTTCAGGAGCAGGTACTCCAGGACGCCGCGCCGCGCCTCCTGGATGGCCTCCGATTTCGTGTGCACGACCATGCCGTCACGCAACGGCGTATTGCAGGCGATCTGCGGCTTCGGAACGCCTTCCACCTCGACCAAACACTGCCTGCAGTTGCCTGCGACGGTGAGCGCCGGGTGGTAGCAGAAGTGCGGAATGTGCACACCGACGCGCCTGGCGGCGTCGATCAGGTTCTCGTGCTGGCCCACCTCGAGCTCATGTTCGTCGATGCGGATCTTCGGCATGATCGGCCCTTCAACCGACGGGCTGCGTCTGCGGGCAGCCGCCGTGCTGGAGATGTTCCTCGAACTCGTGACCAAACTTCTTCAGGAAGCTCTTCACCGGCATGACACAGGCATCGGCCAGCGGACAGATCGTCGTGCCCGTCATGTTGTCGGTGAGGTTCTGCACCATGGCGAACTCGTCGGCCGTCGCCCCACCCTTTTCGATGCGCCAGATGATGTCGTTCACCCAGCCCGTGCCTTCGCGACACGGTGTGCACTGGCCACACGACTCGTCGGCGTAGAAGCGCGTCAGCGTCGCCAGCGCCCACACCATGCAGGTTCCCTCCTCGATGACGATGACGCCCGCCGATCCGAGCATGGTGCCGAGCTCCGCCAGGGACTCGTAGTCGAGCTTGGCCTCCATCGCCTCCGCCGCGGTCAACACGGGCACCGAAGAGCCACCCGGAATCACCGCCTTCAACGGCCGATCGGCGCGTCGCATGCCACCGGCGTAGTCGTGCAGCATCTCCCGGAACGGAATCCCCAGCGGCGCCTCGTACACGCCAGGGCGCTGGATGTGACCGCTCATGCAGAAGAGCTTCGTCCCCGTGCTCTTGCCCACACCGATCGCCGCGTATGCGTCGCCGCCGTGCTCCAGAATCCACGGCACCGACGCGATGGTTTCGACGTTGTTGATGATGGTCGGGCACTGGAAGAGCCCGACGACGGCAGGGAAAGGGGGCTTGATTCTGGGGTAGCCCTTCTTGCCTTCGAGCGACTCCAGGAGCCCCGTCTCCTCACCGCAGATGTAGGCACCGGCGCCCTTGTGGATGGTGACGTCGCACCTCCAGCCGGAGCCCGTGACGTCGGCGCCGAGGTAACCCGCCTCGTACGCCTCGTCGACGGCGGCCTGCAGCACCTTGCGCGTCGATTCGTACTCGCCGCGGATGTAGATGTAGCAATCGCTCGACTTGATCGCCCAACACGTGATGAGGATGCCCTCGAGGAGCATGTGGGGATCGCGTTCCATGATGTAGCGATCCTTGAACGTGCCCGGCTCGCTCTCGTCGGCGTTGATACAGAGGTAGATCGGACGCTTCGTATCTTTCGGGATGAAGCCCCACTTGACGCCCGCGGGGAAGCCGGCGCCGCCGCGCCCGCGCAGCCCCGACTTCTTGACCTCCTCCACGACGGCTTCCGGCTGCATCTGCAGCGCCTTGCGGAAGATGCGGTAGCCCCCCTCGCGCTCGTACGTCGCCAGAAGATGCGAGTCGGTGTTGTCGAAGTGCAGGCTCAGAATGCGCTGCGTCATCGGCATCCCTTCACGGCAACTGCTCCAGCTTCGCTTCCAGCTTCTCCGGCGTGAGGTCGAACTCGAAATCCTCGTTGATCTGGCATACGGGCGCGTGCTCGCACGCCCCGAGGCACTCGACGCGCGTCACCATGAAACGCCCGTCGGCTGTGACCTCGTGGTGGCCGATCCCCAGCCTCTCCTGCAGTCGGCTCAGAATCGCCTCGGCACCGCGCAGCGAGCAGGAGAGCGTGTGACACACCTGGATGTTGTAGCGACCCGGCGGCCGGTCGTGGAACATGTGATAGAAGCTGACGACTCCGTAGACGCGCACCGGGGAGACGTCGAGCAGCTCGGCCAAGTACAGCATCGACTCCTGCGAGATCCAACCGTGCTCCTGCTGCACCATCCACAGCGCCGGCAACAGCAGCGCTTCGCGCGTCGGATAGCGCTTGCCGAGCTTCTCGAGCTCGGCGAGTGCTGCGTCGGACAGCCCGGCGCGGGTGGATGTGGAATCGGACACCGTCTCCCCTTCCTCTAGCGATCGAGCTCGCCGGCGACGATGTTGAGACTTCCGAGCGCAGCCGCCATGTCGGCCACCATCGCTCCCTGCACCAGCTGCGGATAGGCCTGATACAGATACCAGCACGGCGGGCGAACGCGCACGCGGTACGGCTTCCCCGTTCCGTCGCTGATGATGTAGAAGCCCAGCTCGCCGTTCGGCACCTCGAAGGAGTCGTAGGTCTCCCCCGGCGGCACCGGCGTTCCGAACATGACCAGCATGAAGTGGTTCATGAGCGGCTCGATGTCGCGGTAGACCTCTTCCTTCGGCGGCAGCACGAAGCGGTTCAGCTCGCTGTTGACCGGCCCCTCCGGCATGCGATCGAGAGCCTGCTCGATGATCCGCAGGCTCTGGAAACACTCTTCGAAGCGCACCATGATGCGGTCGTACGCATCGCCGTTCTCGCCGACCGGGACGTCGAAATCGAACTCGTCGTAGAAGTAGTAGCCGTCGCGTTTGCGCGCGTCGAGCGGAACCCCCGCCGCGCGCAGGCAGGGACCGGTCCAGCCGTAGTCGATCGCGTCCTGCGCCGAGATCGCCGAGACACCCACGGTACGCTCCTGGAAGATGCGGTTGTTCTTCACCAGCACCAACACGTCTTCGAGGTAGGGCACGCACTCGCGCAACACCGCGCGCACCTCCTCGGCGAAGCCGGGGTAGAGGTCGCGCGCCAGCCCGCCGACGCGTGCGTAGCTGTTCGTGAGCCGCGCCCCCGTCAGCTTCTCGAGCACCGTGTAGATCTTCTCGCGCACGGTGAAGAGGTACCAGAAGTTGGTGAGCGCACCGACGTCGACGATGTTGGCGGCGTTGCAGACGCAGTGGTCCATGATGCGGGAGAGCTCGTTGACGACGACGCGGATGTACTTGCAACGATCCGGTACCTCGATCCCCGCCAGTTTCTCCACCGCCTTCGCGTACGCCACGTTGTTGCTGAGCGCGGAGACGTAGTTGAGTCGATCCGCATAGGGCATGACGTTGTTCCACACGCCCTTTTCGGCGCTCTTCTCGAAGCCGCGATGCAGGTAGCCGATCTCCGGGATGGCGTGCTTGATCGTTTCACCCTCGAGCTCCACCAACACGCGCAGCGTCCCGTGCGAGAGCGGATGGCTCGGTCCGATGTTCACCAGCATGCGTTCGTTGATCTGCGCTTCGGTGGGCTCGAAATCCCCCAGCTCGCGCGCGCGCCGTCTTTCCTCCTCGTGCACGAGCGCGAGCTCGTCCTCGAGCGTTTCGGTGGTCGCGCACCACTGGCCACGGCTGCGCGCGTAGTCCTTGCGCAGCGGATGGCCGACGAACTCGTGGTGACACAGGATCCGTTTCAGGTTCGGGTGGCCGTGGAAGCGGATCCCGAACATGTCCCACACCTCGCGCTCGCTCCAGTTGGCCGACTTCCACAGATCGTGGATGCTGTCGAGGTGCAGCTCCGCCTCGGGCACCGGCACCTTGATCCGGAGGCGCCAGCCGTTCCACAGCGAGTAGAGCTGGTAAACCACCTCGAAACGTTCGCTGCGCTCCTGCAGGCCCGAGCGATCGGCTGCGGCAAGATCCATCAGCATGTCGAAACGCAAGACGTCGTCCTCGCGCAGCGCGCGCAAGACGCGACGGATCGCCTCGCGCCGCACGGTGAACGCCGTGTCGCCGTGGGAGGAGCAGTCCGCGATCAGGTCGTCGCCGATCAATCCGCGCACGCGGTCGGCATCGAGTTGTGGCATTGCGGTCTCTTCAGGCCTTCTGGAGGAGTCGCTGCTCGTCGATCTTCTTCTGCAGCTTCAAGAGGCCGTCGAGCAGCAGATCGGGACTCGGCGGACAGCCCGGCACGTAGACGTCGACCGGAACCACCTGATCGATGCCCTGCAAGGTGCAGTAGTCGTCATAGAAGCCGCCCGAGCTGGCGCAGACCCCCATCGAGATTACCCACTTCGGCGCGGCCATCTGGGCGTAGATCCTGCGCAGGATCGGCACCATCTTGTAGACGACCGTGCCGGAGACGATCATCAGGTCGGACTGCCGCGGCGAGAAACGCACGATCTCGGCACCGAAGCGCGAGATGTCGAACTGCGAGCTGACGACGCCCATGAACTCGATCGCGCAGCACGCCGTGCCGAACGGCAACGGAAACAGCGAGTTCTTGCGCGCCCAGGCGAGCGCGGCATCGAAGCGTGTGGTGATGAAGGGGTCGTGGGTTGCCAGCTGCGCCATATTCAATCCCACTCCAGCGCGCCTTTGCGCCACACGTACACGAGCGCCAGCTCCAGAAGCCCCAGAAACACCAGCATCTGCGTCAGGCCGATCCAGCCGAGTCTGCCGAACACCACCGACCACGGGAACAGAAAAACGACTTCGATGTCGAACAGCAGAAAGAGCACCGCGACCAGGTAGAACTTGATCGGCAGCCGTTGGTGCGCGCTTCCGATCGGCGGCGCACCGCACTCGTACGGATCGCCCTTGTCAGCCTCTTGTGCCTTGGGAGCCAGGAGTCGCTGCACGCCGAGTAGCAGAATCGGCACGGCGATGGCGAGCGGGAGCAGCCAGATCAGCGGCGCGAAGCCCACGGCATCCTCACAAATGGATTTGCGGCAGAAAGTTACGAAAGTTTGAGAAAAAATTCTCAAACTTCCTGCCAGTAATCTTACTCGGGGCGCGTTGAGTGTCAAGAAGCGCAACGGGCGGCCCCCGCGCCCGGCGCGAGATTGCGGCCGGCGGAGCAAAGAGAAGGGGCCAGGGGCACGCGTGCGCTCCTGGCCCTTCGGGAAGTGGGGCTCCTCCCTTGGGCGGGAGGTGTGGGATGTCAAGCAGGACGCGTCCGCAGGCGTCTCGCGTGGCCCCTTCCAGACGGTCGGGGGGAGGACCTTGGGCCACGCGGGGTGTGCGGTGCCGATCCGGGGTGGCTCCGACTGCGCGGAGGGGAGTGGTTCGCAGCTGGAGCTCTCCTGTGCCCCGTGAGTGGCCTCCCGCCACCCTCGACCACCTCACGAACTCGCCATTCCCTAGAACACCCGTGGGGGTCGGAAGATTCCATATCGGGGGCGAAAGACCCGCCGGGTGTCGGCCCTCGGGTCGGCTCCAGGGTCGGCTCTAGGGGGCGAACGCCAGGACGAGGAACAGGAGCAGGAAGAGGGCGGGGAAAAGGGGCCGAGCGATGCGGTTCAAACGCAGGGCGGAGTCCCTGCGGTCTTGGCTCATGTAGAAGTTCCCGGCAACCACGGTCACGAGAGACGCGGCCACGAGCAGCGTCGTTGCCAGGAGCAGATAGTCCATGCGCGTGAGGTAGGACAGCTTCGGCACCAAGCCGCTGATCATGAAGCGATAGGCGATCAGCGTGAGGACGCTGGTGACCCCCACGCTCGTCCTGGCTGGGATGACGCCCGGGTCGATCCAGAAGCCGACCCACGACATCCCGACGATGATGAACAGCGGGACCAGCAATTGGACGAGGAAATACCCGATCAGCCGCTCCGCGGGGATCCGGATCCTCAGGCTCGAGAGGCTGGGGGCCCCTGGCACCGGGTTGAGGACGCCCGTCTCCGTGCTCAACTCGCCAATCTCCCAATCGTTGATCGCGAGGTTGTCGGAGCGCGAGGAGGGGAACGCCGGGGACTCCACGAGAAGCACCTCGTCGGTGCTCGCGCCGTAGACCACGAGCTCGATCTCGAGTGTCTGCGTATCCAACGGAAAGCGAGCGAGGCTGAGCCGCGCTGCAAACGTCCCCGCGAGACGCTGTCGGTAGATGACCGTCCCATCGGGCCGAATCTCCACCCTCTTCGGCAGATCGGCCGAGACGTCCCGCTGGTTGAAAACCAGGACGTTCGGCGTCCACACCGCGTCGGCCGAAACGACGCGCGCCCGCTCCCCGACCAGGCGCGAATCCTTCCAGCTCGCCACGACGAAGACATCGGCCTCGAAAACCTCGTCGGTGTCGATCACCTTCATCAAGTCGATGACGTAGAACGCGACCTCGACTCGCGTCGGGCCCTCACCCGGCGGGCGTTCGCTGGCGACGTCGTCAACCTGGGCAAATCCAGCCGGCGCGAAAACGATCAGCGCACAGCAGGCGATCACGACGGCAAGGCGTGCACGCAACACTTCCCGGAGTGCGTTTGCGAGACGAAGATTTCCAATCCTTGGCAATTCCCTCAGTTCTCCATGGCTCAACAGAACGTCCGTAACAGGTTCCCCACCCGACAAGCGCGCCTCCATTCGGCCGCCCATCATAACAGAAGCCCCAGACGGGCGTGCGAACGCAACAAGCCTCGCGAGGGTGGCCGAGAACTCTGCGCAGGGAATCCTCACGTGGTGCCCAGCACGTCAGCTTCCCGACTCGACTGTCGACAGCCTCGTGAGGATTTCCCCGAACAACTCATCGGCGATCCACTCATGCCCCTGACGATTCGGATGCCCATCCCCCGGAAGAGTGAACTCGGGGCCGGATGGAAGATCCCGTGCGATCACTTCCAGACCACGCTCCCGGATTCGCCCGGCCAATCCTGGAACGCCGGTGAAATCGACGACGAGCAACCCCTGATCGCCCCGCTCGAGCAGGTGTGCCATACGCTCCAGCTGATTGATCACAGTCCTCCATGGCTGAGGGACATTGGAAGCAGTAGCGGAGTCGTCGCCGATACTCTCCCTCAGGCTCTGGGTACGAGCCGCGTAGATGTAGTTGCGAGCCGCGTTTTTCACTGCACGATAGAACTCGCTGTGACGCGAGAGGAACTCGTTGTTGAACAGCCCTTCCGTCACGCGATTGCGAAGCTGAGTCGTGCCTCTCATCGTGAGAGTACCGCGATCATTCACGACCCACTCTCTTTGGAGATTGTCGTTATTGCTGACACAGACGACGACCAGGTCGGGTCCGAGCTCCATGCCGTCCAGCTCTAAGTAGCGCAGCTGGTCCCACGTCGAGAAGCCGATCACAGCCGCGTTGATGACCACGACGTCGCGTCCGTGGTTACGAAGCTCGCCCTCGATGAGTCGGGGGAACACATCCTCATCGGGCACCCCCCAGCCAAAGGTGACCGAGTCCCCAAGGAACAGGATTCGTGACTCAGTCGTCCTCTTTTCGAACACCGGCGGGTTCCGGAGGCCCAGGTTGCTGGTGCGCATCGGCACCTTCCCCTGAACCCCGGAGTAGTTTCGCTTCAGCCTGAGGTCGTAGCCGGGGGCCGTCGTACAGATACCCGGGTAGAACTTGTAGTCGGGCGCGAGCGACAGAGCGCGCGCGATGATCTCGCCGACGATCAGAGAAAAGCAGAGAGATCCTGCCAGCAGTGTCAGATTCTGGGCGCGGCTGCTCCGGCTCGCGAACATCGGCGTTTGAGGCCTTAGATCAGCGACCCGGTTCACAACAGTACCCCACGCAGAACTTCCTCGGCTTCGCAGTCGGTGCGTCACGACATCCGATGTTGCTGTGACGCTGGGAACGCGGGCGACCAATGCGGTCCGTGCTCCTCGAAACCGGTTCAGGAAAGTCTCAGATCTCCATCAGCTCGGCTTCTTTGACCTTCAGAACTTCGTCCAGCTGTTTGACGAAGTTGTCGGTGTGCTCCTGCACGCTCTTCAGGTGACGTTTGTGCTCATCTTCTGTGAGCTCGCCATCCTTCTCCAGGTGCTTCAGCTTGTCGTTGGCGTGGTGGCGGACGTTGCGCACCGCGACCCGCCCCTGCTCCACCATGCCGCGCACCACGCGCACGAGCTCTTTGCGGCGCTCTTCGGTGAGCTGCGGGATCGGGATGCGAATGAGGTTGCCGTCGTTGGCGGGGTTGAGCCCCAGGTCGGAGGCGCGGATCGCCTTCTCGATTTCCCCCAAGGCGCTCTTGTCGTACGGCTGTACGGTGAGCAGCCGCGCCTCGGGCGCGGCAACGCCCGCGACCTGCTTCAGCGGCACGAGCGATCCGTAGTAGTCGACGCGAACGCCGTCCAGAAGGGCCGGAGTCGCCTTGCCCGTGCGTACGGTCGTCAGCTCCCTTTTCGTGGCTTCGACCGATTTCTGCATGTGGTCCTCGGCCTCCAGCAAGACCTCGTCGGCCGACATCGCGCTCACTCCTTTCCGACCAGGGTTCCCACCTCTTCGCCAGCGACGACCCGGAGCAGATCGCCCGGCGCGTTGATGTCGAAAACGATGATGGGCAAGCCGTTGTCCCGCGACAAGGAGAATGCGGTGGCATCCATCACGCGCAGCTGGCGCTGGAGAGCTTCATCGTAGCTCAGGTTCTTGAAGCGTACGGCGTTCGGGTTGCGCATCGGGTCGGAGTCGTAGACGCCGTCCACCTTGGTCCCCTTGAGGAGCACCTCCGCCCCGATCTCCACGGCGCGCAGGACGCCCGCGGTATCGGTGGTGAAGAAGGGGTTGCCGGTGCCGCCGGCGAGGATCACGATGCGTCCCTGCTCCAGGTGCTCGAGTGCCGTGCGCCGCACGAACGGCTCCGCGATCTGCGCCATGCGCACGGCGCTCAGAACGCGAGCCGGAACGCCGGCGCGAGCCAGCGCATCCTGGAGCGCCAGCGAGTTGATGACCGTCGCCAACATCCCCATGTGGTCGCCGGTGACGCGGTCGATTCCCTGCAGGTTTCCGGTGTGGCCGCGAAAGATGTTGCCGCCGCCGACGACGACACCCATCTGGACACCGTGTGCGTGCAGCTCGCGCAGCTCGGAGGCGAGCGCATCCAAACGGCCGGGGTCGATCCCCACGCCGTTGGCGCCGGAGAGAATCTCTCCGCTGGTCTTGAGAAGAATGCGCCCGTACTTCGGTTTCATGGTTGCACGAAAAAGGGCCCCCTCGGGGGGCCCGGATCAGCGTTCCTCGCCCAGCTGGAAGCGGACGAAGCGCCGCAGGTTGATGTTCTCTCCGAGCTTCGCGATCGCCGACTTGACGTGATCCTCGATGCTCTGGCTCGGATCTTTCACGAACGGCTGCTCCAGGAGCACGCGCTCCTTGTACAGCTTCTCGACGCGTCCCTTCACCATCTTCTCGACGAACTCGGGCGGCTTGCCGCTCTCGGACGCTTGCTGCTTGAAGATCGCGATCTCGCGCTCCAACAGCTCCGAATCGAAGCCTTCGCGCGCCACGGAGACCGGGTTGGTGGCGGCGATGTGCATCGCCAGGTCCTTGCACAGGGTGACGAAATCGTCGGTGCGGGCAACGAAATCGGACTCGCAGTTGACCTCCACCAGGACCCCGACACGGCCTCCCGGGTGGATGTAGGAGTAGACCAACCCCTCGTCGGTGCTGCGCCCGGCGCGCTTGGCGGCGCCCGCCAGACCCTTGGCGCGCAGGAAGTCGATCGCCTTCTCGATGTCCCCGGACACCTCGGCGAGGGCCTTCTTGCAGTCCATCATCCCGGCACCGGTCTTGTCGCGCAGCTCACGCACCGCTCCTGCGGAGATCTCGGCCATGGTTCCTCCTGCGGGGATCAAGTTGTCTTGTCGGATTCGGCTTGTGCGCCGACACCAGCGGGCGCCGCGGCCCCGGCGTCGGGTGCGGTCGGTGTGCTGCGCGTCTCCTTGTCGTCGGACACACGCGCCGCCTCGCGACCCTCGAGTGAGCGCTCACGACCCTCGAGCACCGCGTTGGCCACCAGGTCGGTGAAGAGCCGAATCGAGCGGATGGCGTCATCGTTCCCCGGAATGGGGTAGTCGATCATATCCGGGTCGGAGTTGGTGTCCACCACACCCACGATCGGGATTCCGAGCTTGCGGGCCTCCTTGACCGCGATCTCCTCCTTCTTGGTATCGATGACGTAGACCATGCCGGGTAAACGGTCGAGGTTGGCGATGCCAAGCAACACCTTCTCGAGCTTCCCCAGCTCCTTCTGCATGCGCCCGCGTTCCTTCTTGCTCAGCTGCTCCATCCCCTCTTCCGAGACGCGCTTGAGCTCCTTGTAGCGTGCTAGGCTCTTGCGGATGGTCTGGAAGTTGGTGAGCATCCCGCCCAGCCAACGCTCCGTCACGTAGTGCTGACCGCAACGCTCCGCCGCCTCGGTCACGACCGCCTTCGCCTGCTTCTTCGTGCCGACGAACAGAACCGGATCACCGCGTTCCACGCTCGCCTTGATGGCGGCATAGGCGCGCTGGCCACAGGCCAGCGTCTTCTGCAGGTCGATGATGTGAATGCCGTTTCTCTCGATGAAGATGTACGGCCGCATTTTGGGGTTCCAGCGCCGCGTCTGGTGACCGAAGTGGGCACCGGCCTCGAGCAACCCCTTGATCGATAGTCCGTCCGACATGCTGCTCCTTTCGGGTTGGTTTCCTCCGGCGCCTCGAACCCCGACCGCTTGCGCGGCACCGCGGGGGCCCGGGGATTACACGCCGTGAGAAATGGCGCGCCCGGATGGACGCTTGCGCCGCTCCACGTGACGGAGCGGCACCGTAATGGGCTGTGCTCTAGCGCTTGGAGAACTGGAAGGCGCGCCGCGCACCGCGGAGCCCGTACTTCTTGCGCTCCTTCATGCGCGGATCGCGAGTCAGCAGGCCATGCTTCCGCAGTGGCTTGCGCAGCTCCGGGTCGTGCTTCAACAAGGCGCGGGCGACACCGAGCCGCAGCGCTCCAGCCTGACCCGATGCACCCCCTCCGTGCACGCGTGCACGCAGGTCGAAGCTCTCCGAAGCTTGCGCCACCTCGAACGGTTGCAGGACCAACCGCACGAGCGACTCCCGATGCAGGAAGTCGCGCAGCGGTCTGCCGTTCACCTGCATATCACCGTTCCCAGGAACGAGGCGCACACGGGCCACGGCCTCCTTCCGGCGTCCGGTTGCATACACTGTTTCTGCCATTCACTCTCCTTCTGGATGCTCGATTCAGGCTTCTTCCGGCTGTGGGGACTGTGCCTGCTGCTTGTGTTCCGCTCCGGCATAGACGCGCAGCTTGCGCAGCTGCTGCCGCCCGAGCTTCGTATGCGGCAACATTCCTTTCACGGCCCGATACACAACCTCTTCGGGGTTTTTCTCCATCAGCTCCTGCAGCGTGCGCACCTTGAGTCCACCCGGATAGCCGGAGTGGCTGTAGTAACGCTTCTGCGTGAGCTTGCGCCCGGTGAGCTTGATCTTGGCCGCGTTGGTCACCACGACGTGGTCGCCCACGTCCAGGTGCGGCGTGTAGTTGGGCTTGTCCTTGCCGCGCAACACGTTCGCCACGTGGGAGGCGAGCCTACCCAGGACCTGGCCCTCGGCGTCGATGAGCACCCAGTTGCGCTCGATTTCACCCGCCTTCACCACATGGGTCTTCATGCAATCCTCCGTTCTGGGCAACAGCAACCGGAGAGGCTAACAGCGCTTTTCTCAACCGTCAACCCGCCTCCAGCCCCTCCCGTTCGGATTCGGCTGGACTCCCCCCACCCCGAGGTCCATCATCGCAGCGCCATCCCACACAAGTCAGCGAGGGCTCCAATGCGCCCGATCCTCGGCCTGGCCGCTCTGCTCCTTTGGGGTGGCGCCGCCGCGGCCCTCGAGCCGCCCGAGTTCCTCTACAGCTTCGGGCGCACCGGGAGCGGGCTCGGCTTCATGCGCGGTCCGGGCGGCGTGGCGCGGGACGCCTCCGGCCTCTTCTACGTGGCCGAGATCCGCGGTCACCGGGTGCAGGTCTTCGACTCCCTGGGGACCGGTCTGCGCACGTGGGGTGGCCGTGGCGCCGCTCCCGGCCAGTTCGCGGGCCCGTCCGACATCGTCATCGACGACCAGGAGCGCGTCTGGGTCAGCGACCGCGACAACGGCCGCCTGCAGTGGTTCACGCTCGCGGGTGAGTTTCTCGGGGAGCTGGGCGCATCGCAGGGGGTGCCTTTCGACTCCCCGGGGGGCCTCGGGCTCGACCCGCCGGGGGTGCACCTGTTCGTCTCCGACGTCGGCAACAGCAAGATCTTCAAACTCGACATCAGCGGCCAGACACCGCGACTCGTCATGAGCTTCGGCGAGCTGGGAGCGGAGGCCGGGCAGCTGGCCGCCCCCACCGACGTCGCCGTTTCGCCGCGCGGCGAAATCCACGTGGTGGAGTTTCTGACCAGCCGCGTGCAGATCTTCTCGGAAACGGGCGCATTCCGCTTCGCCTTCGGCTTTGCGGGCGACGCCCCGGGACGCTTCGCGGCACCGAGCGGCGTGACGGTCGATTCGGAGGGTCGCATCTACGTTGTCGACACCTACAACAGTCGTGTGCAGGTGTTCGAGCGCAAAGGCCACTTCCTCTTCGAGTTCGGCCGCGAAGGGACGAAGCTGGAGCGGTTGAACGAGCCGACCCGGATGATCCTGACGCCAGACGGGCTCCTCGTCCTCTGCGATGCCGACGAGGCCGAGCACAGCGATCGCGTCGTCATCTTCAGCTGGCCGACTGCGGTGCGCAAGAAGAGCTGGACCGATGTGCGCTCACTCTTCCGCGGCCGGTGACGACCGCGCCCGCGCCAGCGGATCCTCCACGTTCAATTGCGCCAGGCTGTCGGGAATCGTGCGCTCGTACGGCGGACGCACGACCCCCCCCTCGTGGATGATCGCCGCGATCAGGTCGGAGGGCGTGACGTCGAAAGCGGGGTTGAACACCGCGACCCCGGCGGGCGCCGTGGCGCGGCCGAACCCGGCGGCCACCTCCTCGGCGGGGCGTTGCTCGATCGGAATCTCGGCACCGGTGGAGAGCGCCAGGTCGAAGGTGGTGGAGGGGGCGGCGACGTAGAAGGGCACTGCGAAGCGGCGGGCTGCGATCGCCACGGCGAGGGTCCCGATCTTGTTGGCCGTGTCGCCGTTGCGGGCGATGCGGTCGGCTCCGACCACGACGCAATCGATGTCGCGCTGCGCCAGGAGCGAGGCTGCGGCGTTGTCACACAGGAGCGTCACCGGCACACCCGATTTCTCCAGCTCCCACGCCGTCAGGCGCGCGCCTTGCAGCAGCGGGCGCGTCTCGTCGGCGAACACCTGCACCACCTTGCCCTGCCGCACCGCCGCATACACCACACCCAGCGCCGTGCCGATGCCGCCGGTCGCCAGGGCACCGGCGTTGCAGTGCGTCAGCACGCGCGCCGATTGCGGCAACAGCTCCGCACCGTGACGCGCGATCGCCTCGCACAGCGCTCGATCCTCCGCATGGATCGCGTCCGTCTCGCGCGCGATCCGTGCAACCAGATCTCGCGTGTGGTTCGCCGGTGCCTGCGCCACCCGCGTCATGCGCTCCACCGTGGTGAACAAGTTGCGTGCCGTCGGTCGCGTTGCGGCCAGCGTCTCGCCGGTACGCAGCATGCGCTGCCGCAGCGCCTCGATCTTGTCGCCTCCCTCACGCAGGAAACGTTCCGCCTCCAGGCGGAAACCGTAGGCGGCGGCGACACCGATGGCGGGCGCGCCACGCACGCGCAGCACCCGGATCGCCTCACACAGCGCCTCCAGATCCTCGATCCGCTTGAGGACGAACTCCCCCGGGAGACGTGTCTGATCGATGAGCTCGATCGCACCCTCTGCATAGCGCACGGCCTCAACCGGCACGTTCCACCTCCGGAGCACGAAACTCGCGCAGAAGAGTGATGAAGCGTTCCACGGGCAAGCCCATCACGTTGTAGAAGCACCCACGGATCTCCTGCACGAGCATGGCGCCGAGCCCCTGGATGGCGTAGGCGCCCGCCTTGTCGTCGCACTCCCCAGTGTCGACGTAGCGGCGCAGCACATCGTCCTCCCAGGCGTGGAAGCGAATCGAGGTGGTCTCGACGTCGTCCACGCCGCGCGCCGTGGCTAGATCGTGCAGGGCGATTCCGGTGTGCACCCGGTGCCAGCGTCCGCGCAGATCGCACAGCATCGCGAACGCCTCCGCCGCCGAACGCGGCTTGCCGAGGATGCGCCCCGCCACGACCACGATGGTGTCCGCACCGATGCTCAGGCCCTGCGGGCGGCGGATTGCCCGCGCTTTCTCGCGCGCCAACGCACGCGCGTGCTCGGCGGGATTCGTGGCTGTGTCGTTTCCCTCTTCGATGTTGGCCGGCACGACCTCGAAGTCGAACCCGAGCATTTTCAGGATTGCCGCGCGCCGGGGGCTGGCGGAGGCGAGGATGAGATCCTCCTGGATCGCTGCCGGCAGGAGTGGATTCATCGTGCCAGGCTAGCATCGGCGCCCGCCGCCGCGCAACGCGACGTGCGTCGCGGACTTCCTTGCGCTATCTTTTGCGACGATGCGGGCAATCGAGTGGAAACAGCGCAGCCGGCACGAGCGCATTCGAGCCGTGGTCTGGAGCCTGGTGCTGGCGCTGGGCTTGATCTGGTCTCTGCAACACGCTTGGGTGTCGGACGACATCTTCATCACCTTCCGCTACTGCGACAACGTGCTCGCCGGGCACGGACCCGTCTACAACGTTGGCGAACGCAGCGAGGGGTACACGCACTTCCTCTGGTTCTGCCTCCTGACGCTGGGGCGGGCCGTGGGGGTCGAACCCGGCCTTCTCGGCAAGTACCTCAGCATCCCGGCCTTCGTCGCGACGTGGATCCTGCTCGTGTCTCTGTCCGCCAGGCTCTTCCCCGGACGCGGGGGGATCTGGGGAGCCCCCGTGGCGGCGCTGGCGTGGGCCGCGCACGAAGACGTGCGGCTGTTCGCATCGGGCGGGCTCGAGACGGCGGCGTTTCTCTTCGCCATGCTTCTCGGTTTCACGATCGTGTGCACTTCGTCGCATCCACGCAAGAGCATGCTGGCGGCTTGGGCGTACGCCATCGCGACGCTCCTGCGCCCGGAAGGACTGCTGTTCTCGGGCCTCGCGGGGCTCTTCCTCTTTTGGAGATCGCGTTGGAGCTGGCGCCAGGCGTTGCAGTTCGGTCTCGTGTGGCTCGCGCTGGTCGCACCTCTGTTCCTGTTCCGCTTGAGCTACTACGGCTACCCCTTCCCGAATCCCTACTACGCCAAGTCGGGGTCGCTCGCGAACTGGCCCCAAGGGCTCGTCTACATGTGGACCTACTTCGGCTCCTACTTCGTTCTGCTCGCCGCCGTGCTGGCGCTTTTTCCGCTCCTGCGCACGGCGCTGCGTCGCGGCGCCGGCGGTGCGTTGGCGGCGGCGGCTCCCGCCATGGGGCTGGCGTTCGTCTGTGCCAGCGCCAGCGTCTTCTACGTGACGCGCGTGGGCGGCGATTTCATGTTCGCGCGCTTCTACCTCCCGGCAACGCCCTTCCTGCTCCTCCTGTGCGAGTACCTCGTGCAGCATCTGCCGCGCCCCGGGTGGCGTGTCGGCGGTGCGGTCTTCGTGGTGGGACTCGTCCTCTTCGGAGGCGTGCGCAAGCAGTGGCTCTTCTCCGACAAGCGACACGTGCGCGGGATCGTCGACGAGCCGCAGTACTACCCCGACCGCCGACTGGATGACATCCGTGGCATGGCGGACGGGATCGACCGCTGCCTCGGCGACACCGGTGCGGTGCTCCTGGTGCAAGGGGGACAGGCGAGCCTGGCGTACTACGCGAAGTTCCCCGTGGCCGTCGAACGTTACGGCCTCACCGATGCGCACATCGCGCACTCACCCGCCCCACCCATTCGCGGTCGCCCCGGCCACGAGAAGCTGGCGGATGCGCAGTACATCTACGATCGGCGCGTCAACCTGCGCATCCACTACCGTCCCGTTCGCAGCCTGTCGCAGTACGTGCAGATCGGACTGCCGTGGAAGAACGGAATCGTCTTCGGTGAGATCATCGTCTACGACCGCGAGCTGATGGAGGCGCTCAAGCTCTGCCCCGGCGCCCGCTTCCTCGATTTTCCTCGGTGGCTCGAGCGCGACTACCTCCCCAACATCGATCGTCGCCTGCCCATCCAGATGGCGCGCGACTACGACGACTTCAAGCGTTTCTACTTCAAGTGGAACCCGGATCCCGAGGGCCTGCAGGAGAAGCTCGAAAACGAGCTGGCGCGACGCGGTGTCGAGCCACTTCCCGAGCAAGCGCTCCGCCCCGACTACTTCCAGGACACCGGGCGCCCCACTGGCGATTGACCGGAGCGAGCGCCGTTCCGGTTGTCACCGCGGGGTGCGCAGACGCGGCAGGAAGTCGCGGCGCACCGCGACCTGGTGATGCTCCCAGAAGTGCCGCACCAGCTGGTAGTCGCGCTGGAAGAGTGGGTGGCGCCGGTAGTAGATCATGCGGTCCCCCCCGACGATGACGTCGGGGCGCACCTCCCCGAGCGTGTAGGTGGGGTCGAATTTCTCGTGGCCCGGCGTGCCGCGCCCCAGCTGCGACACCTCCAGGCCAGCGATGCGCGGATCGTTCAATCCGAGCATGTCGTGGGTGCGCAGCTGCGAGTAGTACGGGATCTGTCCGGCAGCCATGACGCCGAGAAGCGCGTCCGGCGGCGCCGTCTCGTGCAGCCATTTGCCGATGGCGATGCGCTCGGCGTCGCCGCGTGTCCACAGGCTCCAGTCGCTGACCTCGCGCAGCGGGCTCGTGATGATGAAGCACGCGAGCAGATACACGCCGGCGACGCCCAGAAGCATCGGACGCACGCGCGCCGAGCGCAGGCGCTGCCACCGCGGCGCGCGCGCGAACGCAGCGACGAAGAGCAGCGTCCCGAGCGGCAGGAGCGGGGCGTAGAAGCGACCGCGCGACCAATCGCCCCCCACCAGAACGACGAAAAGGAGGTAGCCCAGGAAGAGGAGCAGCCCCACCACGCTTGCCGGGCGTCGCCATACCGCACGCCCCGACGCCAGCGTGAGCAGAAGCGGAAAGTAGGGCACGAGGAAGTGCGTCGTGCTGTAGTGCAGGCCGCGCGCCACCTGGTTCCAAGTGCTTCCCACTTTGGCGCGGACCGAGTTGGGAAATAGATGCGGCCCGTAGTAATGGAAGCGCCACACCTCGTACGCCAGCACCAGCCCCAGCAACAGGAGCGGGAAGAAAAGCAGGCGACGCATCGCCGGGCGTGGGCGCGAGGCTCCCACCCACACCAAGTGGAAGAGGGCTACGCCGGCGGCGATCAGGACTCCCTCGGGGCGCACCAGAGCCACGAGCGCGAAGAAGAAAGCGGAGAGGGGAAGACGCCCCGACTCCGACTCCAGCTCGCGGGAGTAGAGCCACCACGCCGTGAGCAGGAGGAGTCCGAAGAGCCCCCCCTCGAGCCCGCCCACCGACCAGGCGGCGTAGTAGCCGCTGCCTGCGAGGAGGAGAAGCAGGAATGCGGTGGGCCCCAGCGTGCGCACCTGGAAGAGATCGCGCAGCGCCGCAACGGCCACGACCAGCGTGGCCGCGGCGCACAGCAAGCCCAGGAGCTGCGCCGGGAGTGTCAGGTCGGCGAAAAGCGTGGCCAGGGGCGCGAGGAGGAGCACCCAGAGGAAGTTGGAGAAGCCCTCGACGCGCGGCTCCCCCGGATTGAAGACGAGCCCTTCACCGCGCATGAGATTGTCGGCGTAGCGGAAAGAGATGTAGGCGTCGTCGGGACAGTTGCCGTCGAACAGGATGCGGAAGCGCAGCGCGTGCGCAACGAGGAGGACGATCCCCGACAGCAGGAGGAGCAGCAGCAGGAGCGTCCGCGGCTGCCGCGACGCTCTGCCGTTGGTTTGCATCGGTGTGTGCTCGTCCACCCGCGCCTCACTCCACGTCGCGCTCGAGCATCAGCGTGACCGGCCCATCATTCACGATCTCGACCTGCATGTGGGCCTGGAAGAAGCCGGACTCGACCGGGACCGGGCCGCGACGCAGGGTTGCGACGAAGGTGTCGAAGAGCCGTTCGGCGAGGTCGGGAGGCGCGGCGCGCGTGAAGCTGGGGCGCCTGCCCTTGCGTGCGTCTCCGTACAGCGTGAAGTTCGGTACCACGAGCAACGCACCCTCCACCTCGACGACCGAGCGGTTCAGGGCGCCATCGGCATCGGGAAAGATGCGCAGGCTCAGGCACTTCTCCGCCATCCATCGCAGCACGGCCTCGTCGTCGGCCGCACGAAATCCAGCCAGGAGCACGAGCCCGCGCTCGATGCAACGCTCGTCGTGCGCCGGCGTGTCGACTCGGCGGACGGCGGCGCGCGTCACCCGTTGCACGACGACGCGCACGTCACTCGCCCTCGGCGCGACGCACGCTGCGCACGTTGCGGATGGCGCGCACGGCGCCCATGATCTCGTTGAGCTGTCTGAGGTTGCGCACCTGCACGATGAACGACACCCGCACCATTCCGTCTTCGGAGGCGAAGTCGCCACTCTGGATGTTCGTCCCCGTCGAGGAGATCTTCTTGCTGATGTCGGCGAGAAGGTTCTTGCGGTCCTCCCCCGTCACTTCGATGCGTGCTGGGAAGGATTGCGCTTCACCCGTGTCCCACGAGACCTCGATGCGGCGCTCCGACTCGACGCGATCGACGTTGATGCAGTCCGCCCGATGGACGGTGATGCCGCGCCCGCGCGTGACGACGCCGATGATCCGATCTCCGGGGACGGGGGCGCAGCAGCGTCCGAAACGCAACACGAGGTTGCCGATCCCGTGCACGCGGATCCCTTCGGTGGGGCGACGCACGAGGCGCTGGACGCGGTCACCCGACGGCAGCAAGCGTGGGAAGCGGCGCTTCGGTGCGGGCGGCACGATGCGGTTGACCACCGCCTTGAGCGACTGGGTGCCGTGACCGATGGCTGCCAGCAGCTTCTCACCATCCTCGTAGCCGATCCCCTGCGCCACGTCGGTGAGCCCGTGGTCGAGATCGAAGCTCACCCTCTTCTGCTTCAGCGCGCGCTCCAACATCTCGCGTCCCAGGGAGACGCTCTGCTCGTAGCGCTGCGCCTTCAGCCAGTGGCGGATCTTCGAGCGTGCGCGTCCCGTGCGCGCGATCTGAAGCCAGTTCATGCTCGGGTGGCCGGAGGGCGCCGTGATGATGTCCACGTTGTCGCCGTTGCGCAGCTCGTATTGCAGCGAGACCATCCGTCCGTTGACGCGCGCGCCGACGGCTTGGTGTCCCACCTCGGTATGAATGGAGTAGGCGAAGTCGATCGGCGTGGCCCCGCGCGGCAGCTGCTTCAGATCGCCGCGCGGTGTGAACACGAAAACCTCCTGCTGGAAGAGATCGATCTTGAGCGACTCCATGAACTCACGTGGATCGCTCAGGTCCTGCTTCTCTTCGAGCATCTGCCGCAGCCACTGCACGCGCTCGTCGAGCTGCTCGTCGGTCTTGGCTTCCTCCTTGTACTTCCAGTGTGCGGCGATGCCATACTCGTTCGTGCGATGCATTTCGTCCGTGCGCACCTGGATCTCGATGAAGTGACCACCGGGACCGACGACGGTCGTGTGCAGCGAGCGGTACATGTTGATCTTCGGGGTGGCGATGTAGTCCTTGAAGCGCTCGTGCACTGGAACGTAGAGAGTGTGCAGGATCCCCAGCGTGTGGTAGCAATCCCGCACGGTCGGGACGATGACGCGTAGCGCCAAGAGATCGTAGAGCTCCTCGATCGTCTTCTTGCCACTGTGCATCTTCTTGTAGATCGAGTAGAAGTGCTTGGCGCGCCCCCTCACCTCCGCCTGAATGCCGGCTTCGGCGAGCTTGTCGCGAATCGGCTGGCTCACGCGCTGCAGATACTCTTCGCGCTCTTGGCGCTTGAGACCGATGTTGCGCTCGACATCGCGGTACGCCTCCGGCTCCATGTACTTGAAGGAGAGATCCTCGAGCTGCCACTTGAGAAAGCCGATCCCCATGCGGTGCGCCAGCGGCGCGTAGATCTCGAGCGTTTCCTGGGCGATGGCGCGCTGCTTCCCTTCGTCATGGAACTCCAGCGTGCGCATGTTGTGCAGGCGGTCGGCGAGCTTGACCAGAATGATGCGGATGTCCTGCACCATCGACAGCAGCATCTTGCGGAAGTTCTCGGCCTGCTCGTGCTCGACGCTCTCGAACTTGACGCGTCCGATCTTGGTGACGCCATCCACGATGCGCGCCACGCTGGCGCCGAAGCGCTCCTCGAGCTCCGCGCTCGTCACCGGCGTGTCCTCCACCACGTCGTGCAACAGACCGGCGGCGACCGCCTCGCGATCGAGGCGAAGTTGCGCCAGGGTTTTGGCGACCTCCAGAACGTGCGTGAAGTACGGCGCGCCGGAGCGACGCACCTGACCCGTGTGTGCTTGCTTGGCGAAGTCGAAAGCGGACTCCACGTACTCGGTGTCCGCCCCCGGCAGATAAGGGTCGAGCAGCTGTCGCAGAGGCTCGAATTCGGTCGAGGGAAGCGTGCCGGTATGATGCGGGCGCTCGTTCATGGCGATTCCCCCACCGGCGTCCCGTGCGGGCGCAGGTCCGCCACGACGAGCTGGCAACCGCCCCCCCAGCGCGGGTCCTGGCGGCGCATGTAGCCGAGCGCGTCGAGGCGGTTTCCGATCACGTCGGCTGGATTGACGTCGCGTCCCCAGCCAAAGGCGATGGCGTCGAGCGTGCGGCCGTCCTGCATCTCGAGGTCCAGCTTCAGGTGTCCAGCCCCGACGAGACGGCTGCGCTGACCGACGCGAGCCCCCTCGAGCAGGAAGAGAGGCTCCGGATTACCGGTGCCGAACGGCTCGAGACGATCGAGCGCGTCCACCAGCTCCGGCTCCACCTCGATCGCTTGCAGCGCGGCGTCGACGTGCAGGGTCGGGGGCACGGCCGCGTCCAGCTGACGCCCCACGGCGACCTCGAAGCGCTCGCGGAAGGCGGGGATCTTCTCCGGCTCGATCGTGAGGCCGCACGCTTCGCGATGCCCGCCGAACTTGAGCAGCAGCTCCGACGTCTCCTGCAGCGCAGCACGCACGTCGACGTCGCCCGCGCTGCGGATCGAGCCACGCCCGACACCGTTGTGGATTGCGATCAACACGGATGGCACGCCGTAGTCATCGCACAGACGCGCGGCGACGATGCCGACGACCCCGTGGTGCCAGCTCTCCGAAGCCAGCACCAGCGCCGGTCGCGGCGCCTCGCTCCACAGCCGTGCGGCGCTTTCCCGCGCCTCGGTGACCATCTGCTCCTGGATCTGCTTGCGCAGCGTGTTCTGCCCTTCGACGCGCGATGCGAGCTCTCCAGCCACGCGCGTGTCCGCGGCCAGGAGGAGATCAACACCGAGCTTGCCGCGCGCGACGCGACCGACCGCGTTCAGGCGCGGCGCCATGCGGAAGCCGATGTGGCCGCTTCGCACCTCTTCTGCGCGCACCCCCGCGCTCGCAAGCAGGGCCCGCACGCCGGGGCGCAGCGAGTCGCTGCGCAGGCGGGCCAAGCCGAGAGCCGCCATGACCCGGTTCTCGTCGACGACCGGCTGCACGTCCGCCAGAGTCCCCAGGATGACGAGGTCCAAGCCATCTTCCGGCGTCGCATCTCTCTGCAAGCGCGCACCGACGGCTTGCAGCAGCTTGTATGCCACTCCCACGGCCGACAGGCTCTTGAATGGGTAGGCACAATCGGAACGCTTCGGGTTCAAGACGGCCCAGGCGGCCTGCGGTCGCTGCGGGATTTCGTGGTGATCGACGACGATCGCGTCGATCCCGAGCGCGCGCGCCTTCTCCAGGGCCTCGTGATCGGAGGAGCCACAGTCGACCGAGATGAGGACCTTCACCCCAACCTCGCCGGCTCGCTGCACCAATCGCGGCGTGACGCCGTAGCCGTCGCGTTCGCGGTCCGGGATGAAGAAGTCGACGCGCGCACCCAGCCGCCGCAGCTCCGAAACGAGAAGCGCGGTTCCCGTGATGCCGTCGGTGTCGTAGTCGCCGTTGATGACGATGTGCTCGCGCTCCCGCACCGCGCGCGCCAGGCGCTCCGAGGCGCGATCCATGTCCATCATCAGGAGCGGGTCGAGCAGCTGCTCGAGGCTCGGGTGCAGAAGCTGGCGCGCCGACTCCACGTCGCGGTAGCCACGGCGGCAGAGAAGGCGTGCCACGGCGAGCGGAAGCCCGAGCTCCCGGTGCAGGGTCCCGGCGTCGCTCTCGAGCGGCGCGTCCGCCCGAGGCAGGATCCAGGTACAGCGTTGCAAGCCTCGGCCTCCCGGGCGCATGAGTGCGGGACACAGAAGGAGGTCCGCGGGGCCGAGAGGGTCGCGGACGGGCGGGGCGAAGTCGTTCGTAAGCCGAGTTCTGTCCCGGCGCGAGCGCGCCGGTGGTGACCATTTATCTTGGCGCCACGTTGCCGTGACGCTCCAGCGACCGACCCGAGAGTCGAACGAGGCGGGCCACCTCTCCTCTCCTATTTGGTCTTGCTCCCGGTGGGGTTTGCCGAGCCATCCCCGTCACCGGGGATGCTGGTGAGCTCTTACCTCACCGTTTCACCCTTACCGCGATCCCGAAGGATCGAGGCGGTCTGTTCTCTGTGGCACTTTCCGTGGAATCGCTTCCCCTGGGAGTTACCCAGCACCGTGCCCTGTGGAGCTCGGACTTTCCTCGAGCCTTGCGACCCGCGGCCACCTGAACGGCTTCGCCACCGACACCACCCGCGACCACCACGGCCCCGCGGTGCGGAATCGGTGTAAGTGCGCTCCTTCGGCGATATTAGGCATCGAGTGCAGCGTTGGCAAGGGCGTCGGCGCGCTGGTTCTCCTCGCGCCGCACGTGCTCGATGCGGCAGACCTCGAAGCGCGCTCGCAGCTCCTGGGCTGCGGTGAAGAGCGAGCGCAAGCCCGGGTTGCGCACCTTGTACTCGCCGCGCAGCTGGCGCACCGCGAGCTCGCTGTCGAGGCGCACGAGCAGCCGGCGCACGCCCGCAGCCGCAGCCGCCTCGAGCCCGCGCAGGAGCGCCGTGTACTCCGCCACGTTGTTGGTGATGCGATCGCCCAGAACCTCGCCGTGGGCGAGACATTCCTCCCCCGCGGCGTCGACGAGCACGAAGCCGATGGCGGCTCGGCCCGGGTTGCCGCGCGACGCACCATCGCAGTAGAGGGTGTACTCGAGCGACGCATCGATCGCGCCGCAGTTCTCGGGGGAGTTCGAGCTCAAGGTGTATCGGGGTCCCAAACGAGGATCCGGCCGCACACCTGGCACGTTTGCAGGGTCGGGTCCTCGCCGCGCAGCAGCTGGATCACCTGGGGCGGCTGCAGCGCGTTGCAGATGCCGCAGGTGCGATCGTGGACGCGCGCAATCGCTGCATCCTTCTTGGCCCGCAGCACACGCTCGTAGAGGCTGCGTGTGCGCGGCTCCACCTTCTGCACCGCGGCGTCGCGACGCGCGCTCTGCTCCTCGACGGTGGCGTGGGCACTGGCGAGATCCTGGCGCAGCTGCACCTGCAGCGCTTCGAGACGCTTCAGCTCCGTCTGACAACGCACGCTGTCGGCGTCACGCCGCACGAGTGCCTGCTCGCTGCGCTCCATGGCTTCGAGCACCAAAGATTCCAGCTCGTCGATGCGTTGATCCTGTGTCGCGATCTCGCGCATGAGAGCCTGATACTGATCGGTGCTCGTGAGCGACGACTGGCGCGACTCGCTCTTGGCCCGGCGCTGACGCACCTCCTGCAGCTCCAACTCCAGCTTGCGGCGCGCCTTTTCCTGCTTCTGGTAGACGCCCTCGCACTCCTCCAGCTGCTGCTGGACGCGACGTTTCTCGTCGTCGAGATCGTCGATGCGTTTGGGCAACGCCGCGAGCTGCCCGCGCAGCTGGAACAAGCGCGCATCCTCGCGCGCCAACTCGATGAGAACCGGATCCGAGCTCATGTGGCACTCCAAGAACGACCGGCCGGCGTCGACGCGTGCTCGCCGACACGGACCGCGCACGGAACGACTCCTGAGCTTGAGGCTGGGTAGCAAACAATTGCGGCGCGGAAGTTAGCACAGGGTCGGGGGGCGGTCAACGCGACGGCCCGGTGAAGAGGCCCGATCCGCGTGGACCGGGCCCTGGTTCTTGGTGGGCGAAACAGGGATTGAACCTGTGACCTCTCGCGTGTGAGGCGAGCGCTCTATCCAGCTGAGCTATTCGCCCATCAAAGCGCCGCGGTCCTGGTGGGCCCACCAGGACTCGAACCTGGAACCCGCCGGTTATGAGCCGGGTGCTCTAACCTTTGAGCTATGGGCCCGCAAGAGCCCCGAGAAGCTACCACACGCGCCCGAGCGGGACCAGACCGCCCTAGACCACGTCGGTGTACCCCTTCAGCTTGCGCGCACGGCTCGGATGCATCAGCTTGCGCAGCGCCTTCGCCTCGATCTGCCGAACACGCTCGCGCGTCACCTGGAAGATGGAGCCGACCTCCTCCAGCGTGCGCGGTGTGCCATCGCCCAGGCCGAAGCGCAGGCGGATGACCTTCTCCTCGCGTCGCGTCAGCGTCGACAACACCTTCGACATCTGATCGGTCAGCATCGCGTGCGCCGCCGACTGCGCCGGCGAGTCGGCACCGGTGTCCTCGATGAAGTCACCAAGGTTGGAATCCTCGTCTTCGCCGATCGGCCGGTCGAGCGAGATCGGCTCGAGGCTCGCCTTCATCACCGATTTCACCTTGTCCACCGGCATCTGCAGCTTCTTGGCGACCTCCTCCGGCGTCGGCTCGCGCCCGTACTCCTGCACGAGCGCGCGCGATGCGCGCGACACCTTGTTGATCGCCTCGATCATGTGCACCGGCACGCGGATCGTGCGCGCCTGGTCGGCGATGGCACGCGTGATCGCCTGACGGATCCACCAGGTGGCGTAGGTGGAGAACTTGTACCCCTTGCGATAGTCGAACTTGTCGACGGCACGCATGAGTCCGGAGTTCCCCTCCTGGATGAGGTCGAGAAACTCGAGGCCACGGTTGGTGTAGCGCTTGGCGATCGAGATCACCAGGCGCACGTTCGCCTCGATCATCTCCTTCTTCGCCTGCTGCACGCGCGTCAGCCCGATCTCGATCTCACGCAAGAGCTCCGAGAGGCGCTCCGCGCTGACGCGGTGCTGCTCCTCGACAGACTCCTTGGCGCGACGGCACTCCAGCACGCGCTTGCGGAAGCTGTTCAGGACCTCTTTGCCGTACATCCGGTTGCGGTACTTGTAGGAGCGCGTGTTGCGCTTGCGGATCTCGCTCAGCGCCTCCTGCATCTTGTCGACGCTGATGCCGTACTCCCCCTCCAGCATGCGGATGTTGAGGTCGACGGCATCGAACCCCACCTGGATGTCTCTGAGGTTCTGCACCAGCGCATCCACCTGGTTGGGATGCAGCTTCAGCCCGTGGATCTCCTTCTTCAGCTTCTCCTCGCGCGTGGAGATCTGCTTGTCGATCACCTTCTGACGCGCCGCGTACGCCTTCGTGCCCACCTTCGCGCGCAGCGTCACCAGCTCGCTGCGCAGCGTCTCGCTGCGCTTGATCTGGCGGTTGATGCGCGACACCTCTTTGCGGATGCTGGCCGGCGTCGTGGCGTTGCGGATCTCGAGCTGCAGGAACTCGTCCAACCGCAGCTCCTCGTTCTCCAGCGACTTCACCAGCTCGCGCAGCTTGACGAGCGACGCCTCGGTGGAGAACACCGTCTCCAACACCTGGTGTTGACCGCTTTCGATGCGCTTGGCGATCTCGATCTCGCCCTGGCGGTCGAGAAGCGGCACGCGCCCCATCTCGCGCAGGTACATGCGAATCGGATCGTCGTAGCGGATGGTCGTCTTGACCGCCTGCTCGCGCTTGAGCTTCTCGCGGCGCCGATCCTGGATCTTCATCTTCTCGCGCGCGACCTGTTCCGAGTCGTAGAAGTTGATCGCGTTGCGAGTCAGCTCGGTGTAGATGGAGTCCAGGTTCTCGAGATCGAAATCGTCGTCGAGAAGCTCGTTGATGTCGTCGTGGAGGACGTAGCCCCGGTCGGAGTGACGACGCTTGAGTTGATCGACGATCTTCGTGACCATCGGGTCACTCGCGGACTCACGTTTTGCCGCGTTGCTCTTCTTCGAATCGCGCCGTTTACGCGTGGTCAATGGATCTCCCTGCCCTCGTTACGATGCGGACGGAGGACGCCGCAGCTCGCTCCGGTCGCGTGCCAGAGCGCGCTGTTCTTCCAACAGCCTCGAGATGGCCTCCTCGTCGCCGCGGCCTTCCGCCTCGGCCAAGCGACGACGCAGGTCGGCGCCCGTCACTTCGAAACGCGCCTCGATCAACGTCGCCCGATAGTCGTGAAACAGCTGCTCCGGGTCGCCCGGAGGTGGACCCTCGAACTCCAGCTGGCTGCCGAAGGAATCGTCCTCCGCCGAGGTCACATGGTCGCGCCAGTGACCCTCGTTTCCTGCCGCCAGGAGTGCGTCAAAGAGCCGGCGTTCCACTCCCGAGCCCCAATCGGCCGCCTTCAGCGCGCTCGCCAGCCGCGCGGCCCAGGAACCACTGCACACCCCCAAGCGCAGCAGGCCGCGCCGGGCGTCACGGAGCGCCTTCGACTCGGCGCTCTCCGGCGGCGGACTGGACCCCGGTGCGGGGGGTGCTGAACGAGGGTTCCTTCGCCGCTCCAGTGTCGCAGCCACGGTGGCTTCCGACAGGGCGAAGTGACGGCAGAGTTCCTTGGTGTAGAGCTCCTGCAGAAGTGGATCAGACACGCGGCCGAGGTCATCGAGCAAATGCCGCACCACTCGCTCCTTGACCGCCAGGTCGCCGGCTCGCCGATCGACAAGCAGCTTCATGAAGGTGATATAGCCGGGTGCCTCGTGCAGACGGGTGTTCATGGCGTCGGCGCCGTATTCCCGGACGAAGCTGTCCGGGTCGTAGCCCGATGGGAGCTCGACGACGTGGACCAGGAACCCGTGCTCGAGGAGCAGACCCGCTGCGCGCACCGCTGCCCGCCGACCCGCAGAGTCGCTGTCTCCAAGTATATAAGCCCGATGGGTATACCGGTGCAAGAGAGCAGCCTGCATCTCTGTAAAGGCGGTGCCGCAAACCGCCACCACGTTCTCGATCCCGCCCTGGAAGAGGCTGAGGGCATCGAGGTAGCCCTCGGTCAGGATGGCGGCCTCGGCCCGCCGGATCGCCCCGCGCGCGTCTGAGAGGCCGTAGAGCAAGCGGCTCTTGTGGTAGATCGGCGAGTCGATCGAGTTCAGGTATTTCGGGGCCTCGGCCTCGTCCGGCCCCGGGAGGATGCGCCCTCCGAAGCCGATCACGCGCCCGGAGAGGGATTGGATCGGGAAGATCAGCCGATTGCGGAAGGTGTCGTAGACCCCGTCGCCGCTGCGCCGCCGGGTGACGAGCCCCAGCCTCAGCAGGGTCTCCTGGGCGATCCCGCGCGGGCGCAGCGTCTGATCGAGCCGGTCCCAAGCGTCCGGCGCCGCCCCCAGCCGGAAGCGCTCGGCGATGTCGCGCCCGATCGCGCGCCGCTGCAGGTAGCCGCGGGCGGCCTGCCCGTCGGGGCCATGCAGCGTTTCGACGAAGAAGCGGGCGGCCGCCTCCGCGGCGGCGTAGAGCTCGTCGTGCGCGCGGTCGGTGTCGGCGCTCGTCTCCACCGCGATCCCGGCGCGGCCCCCCAGCGTGCGCACCGCCTCGACGAAGCTCGTGCCGTCCTGCTCCATGACGAACGAGAACACGTCGCCGCCGCGCTGACAGCCGAAGCAGTAGTACATCTGCTTGTCGGGCCGCACCATGAAGCTGGGCGTCTTCTCCGTGTGGAAGGGGCAGAGTCCCTTGAAACTGGCGCCTGAGCGCTTGAGGCTGACGTACTGCCCCACCAGCTCGACGATGTCGGTGGCGGTGCGCACCGACTCGATCACCTCGGTCGACAGGCGGCCATGTCGCGAATTCGCCATGGGTCCTCTTCCAACTCGGCGCCGGGCGCCGCCACGGTCGCCTCGGGCGGACGCCTGCCGTCGCGCCTCCAGCGCTCCGCCTGCGCTCGGCAAGCGGCCGGCTCCGGCATCCATGCCTGCGCTTTCGGCCGCGT
>CP070763.1:3716843-3736904 GCA_020349025.1 Candidatus Latescibacterota bacterium
CGAGGCTGGGCAGCCCACCGAGTTCAGCTGTGGACTTCCACGCGCGTGCATCGATAGCATTTTGTTCGCTGTTGGAGAGCCCTTTTTCCCCCATCGCCCCAACACCTCATCCCATTGGGCGCACGCCGAATCTCCTGCGCTCGCGCTCCGACGTGTGCCCTAATGGCAAGTCTCGCAATTTGGATGGGTCGGATCGCTCACTTCGAGTTGGTGATGACCCCTCCTGCCCGTGCGCCCGTCAGCCATCGCCTTTGTGTAGCCGGCACAACGAGCGACGGCTCCTTCCCGAACTGCTCAGGCCGCGTTCTCGCTCGCCCGTGCAGCCACAAGGTTGTAACCGATTTTGGCGTCCCGAAGGCTGCGGGGTTTTGGCAAGATCGCGCACACCCTTGCCGGCTTGGATCCGTTGGCGGACGAGCGCGGGTCTCGTGGGATTCGCTTGCCTGTGGTACTCTCGCTCGCAGTGATGATCACCGTGCGATGAAGATGCAGATACGGAGCCCCCCCAGTGGCCCCCTCGATACGCCGTCAAGCGGCCAGTGGAGCGTCACCCGGCGACGTACCGCCATTTCTTACCGTAGACGACTGCCTGAAACTCGCCCTTCTAGGAACCACGAGGCCGCTTCCCTCTCGGTACGACCCTGCAAAGCGGATAGCCGATGTGGTTGAGTCCCAGGCGTGGATCGAGGCCAGGCTTGTTGAATATTCCAACCAGGCTGATAGAAAGCCCCTGGAAACAATTAGTGAAGCACTCGGCCTGTTCGTCGAACACGCGTATCTCGATGAGCGATTCGCGCAGACTCCACCGAATCCGAGCCACTTGACGAATCTGGAGCTGTGCACGAGCTGCGTGGACAGGATCGAGCGCCATTGTCGTCATGGGCTTGCTTCCGGGAAAAACGAGCCGGTTCTTAGGTTGTTCTTCTCAGGAAAGACACAAGCCAATGCGCGCAAATTGTGGGTTCAAGCAGGTTGGTCGATAGCCGTTCACAGATCGCAGTTCGCGAATAGATCGCAGTACGCGGCATACGCAAGCGAAAAGGTCCGTTTGAAGCCCCGGACGATATTGCAGTACTTGCAGGAGCTCCCATACTAAGCAACCGTTGGCGCTCGAACAGGCCGGCACTGCACCGTTTTGCCAAAACCCCGCACAGACTTTCTGCCCCGATTTGAGGCACGCTTTGGGAAGCAAGGGGGGAAGGAATCCCTTGGAGGCAGCGGGAGGGCGACGGATTCGTGGAGCACTTGGCGGGCAAGCAGAGGCTACTCACGGTCAGCGAAGTGGCCCAGTTTCTGGGCGTTCACGCCAAAACTGTGTACGTGTGGGCGCGCCGGGGGCTGTTGCCTTGCATCCGTCTAGGACGAAGCATACGGTTTGTCCCAGACGACATCCTTCGGTGGATTTCGGCCCGTAAGGAGGGCTGAGATGCCGAAGCTCCCGAAGGGTATGTACCGAAAGGGGAACGCCTTCTACACCCGCAAGTGGGAAGCTGGCAAGGACCGTTGGATCGCGCTCGGATCGGACTACGAGGTCGCCTGTCGCAAGCTGCGCGAGTTCAAGTCCGGTCGGACGTCGAGCGGCAGCAAGGCCACGGTGTCCCAGGTGGCTGACGGTTGGCTGGAGACCTGGGTCGCGACACGTCGCACCCCGGAGAACGGGCGCAAGGCGGGCCAGCGGCTTCGCGACTACCTGAAGCCGTACCTGGGGATGAAGCCGATCTCGCGAGTGCAAGCGAACGACCTGCGGGGCTACCGGCTGTGGTTGGAGAAGCGGGGCCTGTCTCCGCAGACGGTCGTGCATGTTCTGGCGGACGCATGCTGCGTGTTCAACTGGGCTGTCGATTCTGGGTTCATCGACAAGTCGCCGTTTCCGCGACGGCTGAAGCCAAAGATCCAAGAAAAGCCGCCGAAGCGGCTTTCGGACGACGACGTGGCCAAGCTGCTCGCGCTTCCCGAATCCTACGGCTTCACGATCCGGCTGGCGCTCGCCACGGGCATGCGGTGGGGCGAACTGACGCGCGCCCGTGCGGACCACCTCCAGGACACGATGCTGGTCGTGTCGGAGACCAAGAGCCGCAAGGTGCGTCGCGTGCCGCTCGCCCACGAGCCTGAACTGCTCCGCGAGGTGCGGTCACGGGTCGGGCGCCTGGTGCCGTTCGCGGACGCGAACGCCTTCGCTCGGAGGGTGCGGTCGATGACGGGCATCGCAGTGTTCCACGTGCACATGCTGCGACACACAGCGGCGTGCCACTGGCTTGAGCGCGGTGGTTCGTTGGCCGCGCTACAGCAGGTGCTCGGTCACGCCTCGATCGTGACGACGCAACGCTACGCGCGGCTCATGGACACGCACGTGGCCGCCGAAGCCGCGAGGTTAGCGGGACGTTTTGTAGAAGATTCTGTGAAGGTCGTTTGACGAACTCTAGCAACGTCAACGACTTCCATCGTTTTGAACGGGGTCCAACTGACCCCGCGTGGGTTCCGCTCAGCAGAACCAGGACTCGGTGAGGCGCGGCGGGCGCTGGCGGCGGCGGCGCGGCGCTTTCGCCGTCGACGCCGCTGCCAGGCGAATGCGGTAGAAGGTGACCTCGGGATCCTCGCCGCGTGATGTTGCCTCTTCGACGAGGCGCGATAGCTGCGACTGAAGTGCATCCATCCGCGGGTCAGGGTGCACCCACTTGTAGCTGAGATGCTCTTCGTCGAAAGCACCTCGGTGTGGCTTCATCTCCGGATGATCCGCGAGCACCGAACCGTGCGGCACGAGAAGACGGATCGTGAACTGGACGGGGTCGATCTGCTCGATCAGGTTCTCTCGCTCGGCGAAGTCGAGAAGCTCGATGAAGTCGCCGAACGTGGACCATGGTGTGAAAGGCAGCAGGGATGGGCGCATCACGATATGCGCGTCGCGCAGGATCGAGAGCGCCTCGTAGACGTCGGCTTGCGTGTGTCCCTTGTCGAGGATCGCGAGGACGCGATCGTTGAGTGATTCGACTGCACTCACCATGAAGAGAGCCCCGAGTTGACCGAGCTCGGCGACCACATCGCGGTGGCGCCGGATGTGTTCCACCTTGGCGGTGAAATCGAATGTGAGGTCGGGAAACTCCGCGTGCATCTCGCGCGCGATCCGGAGTGAGTGCGCCGGTCCATTGAGGAAGTCGGCATCCCCGAACGTGATGTGACGCGCGCCGGCGCGCACCTGGTTGCGGACATCTTCGAGCACCGTGTCGCGAGGGACGACGAACAGCCTACCCGCGTAGATGGGCGCAATCGGGCAGTGCCGGCAGTGGTGCAAGCAGCCGCGGCTCGACTCGACGTGGCCCGCAACTGCATGGCCGGTGTCGTGAACGAGGTGCGCGTAGCGATCGAGACTCGGCAACGCCTCTCGACTCGGCGTCGCGAAGTCGAGCCGCTCGAGAATCGCCGCCGGAGGGGGTGTCCGCGTCACCGCAGCCGCGTCGTGCGGCGTCGTGTGCACGAGCGCGCCGGGCTTGGCCACAGTCGCGTCACGGGCCGCCGGCTGTTCGGGCGTGCTGGAGGTCGAAAGCGCGCCCTCGCGCACGAGTTCTACGAGCTTCTCCTCCATCTCACCGCCCAACACCGCGTCCGCAAGTGGCGACCCGCCTGCACGCGGTCGCAGGAGCATCTCGGCGTGCAGGATCGCGTAGTGGCCGAAGAAGCAGATCGTGCACGCCTCGTTGATCTCGCGAAAGCGCCGGGCCACCTGCATGCCAATTCGCAGCGCGGTGTGCATCGGCACCGAGATGGCGACGAAGCGCGCCTGGCGCACGCGCTCCGTATCGAGTGACTCGACGGCGAGATCCTGCACAGCCGGCGCAAAGCCCGCGCGGGTCAAGAAGCCGAGCGCCCATGCCACCGACTGCGGCGGGCGTCCCAGCTCGTAGCACGACACCAGCAGCACGGCGCCCGGGCGCCGCATCTGCGCCGGCTCGAGCCGCGCGGCCGTTGTCGCCGCAGGCCGCGTGGCCCTCGTGGGTGTGAGCGTAGGTTTGTTCATGTTGGTGTCGACAATCGTCTGTTCATGAGGAGACGCCCGCCGAACCGTTCGGCCACCAGCCGTCACGCGGCGCCGCGCCCATTGCCCAGGATCTGCCGCAGCATCTGCCCAGTGTAAGAAGCGCGCACGCGCGCGACCTGGCGCGGCGATCCGGCGGCCACGATCCGCCCACCTTCGTCGCCGCCTTCTGGTCCCAGATCGATGATGTGGTCCGCCACCTTGATGACATCTGGATTGTGCTCGATGATGAGCACCGTGTTGCCCTTGTCGACGAGGCGGTTCAGGACGGCGAGCAGCATCTTCACGTCCTCGAAGTGCAGCCCCGTCGTCGGCTCGTCGAGCAGGTAGAGCGTGCGTCCCGTCTGCACCTTGCTGAGCTCCGTCGCCAGCTTGACGCGTTGCGCCTCGCCCCCCGACAGCGTCGTCGCTGGCTGCCCGAGACGAATGTAGCCGAGCCCCACGCTCTCCAGCGTTTCCAGCTTGCGGCGCACGGACGGCACGTTCTGCAGGAACTGGTGTGCCTCCTCCACCGTCATCTCGAGAACGTCGGCAATCGAGTGCCCCTTGTAGAGAACCTCGAGCGTCTCGTCGTTGTAGCGCCGTCCCTTGCACACCTCGCAGCGCACGTAGACGTCGGGGAGGAAGTGCATCTCGATCTTCTTGATGCCGTCGCCATCGCACGCTTCGCAACGCCCCCCCTTGACGTTGAAGCTGAAGCGCCCCGGCTTGTAGCCGCGCATGCGCGACTCGGGCAGCTGTCCGAAGAGGTCGCGGATGAGCGAGAAGGTGCCGGTGTACGTCGCCGGGTTGGAGCGCGGTGTGCGCCCGATCGGCGACTGGTCGATGTCGATCACCTTGTCGATGTGCTCGAGGCCGTCGATGCCGTCGTGCTCCCCCGGCAGGTCCTTGGCACGATAGAAGTGCCGCGCCAGCGCCCGGTACAGGATGTCGTCCACGAGCGTCGACTTACCGGAGCCGGAGACACCCGTCACCGCCACCAGCTTGCCGAGCGGAATGTCGACATCGAGGTTCTTCAGGTTGTTGGCGCGCGCCCCGCGCACGGTCACGGCGTTGCCGTTGCCACCGCGAGCGCGCTCCGGCGCCGGAATGCTGCGCTGGCCAGCCAGGTACTGCCCCGTCAGGCTTTCCGGCGTCGCCATGATCTCTTCCGGCGTGCCGATCGCGACCACGTAGCCGCCATGCTCCCCCGCCCCGGGCCCCAGGTCGACGACATGGTCCGCCTCGAGAATCGTGTCCATGTCGTGCTCGACCACCATCACCGTGTTGCCGGTGCTCTGTAGCTCGCGCAGCGTGTGGATGAGCTTGCGGTTGTCGCGATGGTGCAGGCCGATGCTCGGCTCATCGAGGATGTAGAGCACGCCGACCAGGCGCGAGCCGATCTGGGTCGCCAGGCGGATCCGTTGCGCTTCCCCTCCCGACAAGCTGTCCGACGAACGCGACAACGTCAGGTAGCTCAACCCCACGTCGTTGAGGAAGCGCAGTCGCGTCCGCACCTCCTTGAGGATCGGCTCGGCGATCGTCTCCTTGTTCCCCTGGAGTCGCACCTCGTCGAAGAAGGTCATCGCCGCCCGAATCGACAGTTCGCACACCTCGGCCACGTCGCGGCCACCGACGCGCACCGCGAGGCTCTCGGGGCGCAGACGCTTTCCATCGCACGCTGCGCAGTTCTCGAGCCGCATGAACGACTCGATCTTTTCGCGCACCTCCGTCGACGTCGTCTCGCCGTGACGCCGCATGAGCCGCGACATGAGCCCCTCGAAGCGCGCTTTGAACTCGCCGCTCCCGTGCTTGCTCTTGTAGCGCACGGCCACGCGCCGGTCGGTGCCGTAGAGCAGGATCTCGCGGTGCTTCTTCGACAGGCGCTTGAAGGGGCGTTCGAGATCGATGCCGTACTCCTTCGACACGCCGCGCAGGAGCATGCCCGACCAGGTGTTGCGCCCCGGCTCGACGCCCTCGATCGCACCTTCGTTGATCGATTTCGATGCATCCGGGATGAGCAGATCGAGGCTGATCTCGCGTCGCTTCCCCAGCCCGTTGCACTCGGAACAGGCGCCGTACGGGCTGTTGAAGGAGAACATGCGCGGCGCCAGCTCCTCGAAGGAGGTACCGCAGTCGGGGCACGCGTACAGCTGGCTGAAGACGAGGTTGCCGGCGCTTCCGGCGTCGACCGTCGCCAGCCCGTTGCCGAGCCGCACCGCCGTCTCGAGCGAGTCGCTCAGCCGCCGGCGCGTCCTCGGGTCCACCGTCAAACGGTCGATTACGACCTCGATCGTGTGCTTCTTAGTCTTCGTCAGCTTGATCGGGTCGTCGACGGCGACGATCTCGCCATCGACCCGCATGCGCACGAACCCCTGTTTGCTCAGATCCTCGAACACCTTGCGGTGCTCCCCCTTGCGCCCGCGGACGATCGGCGCCAGGACGAGGATGCGCGTTCGCTGTGGCAGCCGCAGCACCTGCTCCACCATCTGCGACGTGCTCTGCTGGCTGATCTCGGCGTCGCACTTGTAGCAGTGCGGTGTGCCGGCGCGCGCGTAGAGAAGACGTAGGTAATCGTAGATCTCCGTCGTGGTGCCCACCGTGGAGCGCGGGTTGTGCGATGTGGTGCGCTGCTCGATCGAGATCGCCGGCGACAGCCCCTCGATGCGGTCGACGTCCGGCTTCTCCATCTGCCCCAGGAACTGCCGCGCGTAAGCGGAGAGCGACTCCACGTAGCGACGTTGCCCCTCGGCGTAGATCGTGTCGAAGGCGAGCGAGGACTTCCCCGACCCCGACAAGCCGGTGATCACGATGAAGGCGTTGCGCGGCAGCTCGAGATCGATGTTCTTCAGGTTGTGCTCACGCGCGCCGCGGATGCGGATCGGGCGCTCTTCGGGCGCCCGGAGCCCCTCCGAGGGCTCGCGCACGGTGACCGGCTGCTGCATCGGGACCCTTTCGCAGGTCGCGCCGCCGGGAGCGCGCCAGGAGGGCGCGGCGGCGGCCCCCCATGGTACGCAGACGGGGCTGTGGATACAACACGGTCCGGGTCCGGTCCGGGAGCGGAGCTGGGGCTCCCGTGTGGTGGGGCGAATCGCTAGTGAGGGAATGGCCTGTGCCGCGCGACGACGGACGCTGCGCGCAGGGCCGGGCGGGAGGCTCTAGTCGACGATTGCGGTTTCAGCCGCTTCGGTCTCGGACGGCACCTGCACGCTCGCCGCGATACAGAAGATGGCGACGAGGATTGCGACCAGTGCGCCGACGATTCGCAAACGCAAGACGGCTCCTTTCGGGCGGCCGCAAACAAAGCAAGAAGCGCTCCGTCATCCGCGGCGACCTCCTGCACACGGGTCCGCAAGGCGAAAGAGCGCCGCACGAGACACGCACGTCGTGTCTCCGTACACAGGCGCACATCCATCGCGTCAGCGTTCCGAACCATCGACTGCATTCTCTTCGACACCAACTGACAGCCTCCCGACGAACCCACGACACTTTGTCAGCGCCGCACGCCGCCCCAACCCCAACGACGCCGGCCGCCACCACCTGCGCCCGCGTCAGCTGCCAGCGTCGAGCCCGCATCGGGCCACGCAGCCCGCGAGACCGGCGGCGCGGCGGCCTGCGATCGGTTCGGGCGGCGTCACGCGCGCGAAAGCGAGGGCAGGACGCCCGAGCCGCGCGCGTGCCGAGCGAGAGCGGCGCACGCGGAGGCGCGCCGCCGAGCGTCCGCCCGAACCGCTCGCAGGCCGCCGCGCACGCTCGCGCCGACGCTACGGCTCGAGCCGCTGCAACGTCCGTGGAAAGGGGATCGCCTCGCGCAGGTGGTGGATGCCGCAGATCCAGGAAACGGTGCGCTCCAGCCCGAGGCCGAAGCCGGAGTGTGGGAAGGCGCCGTAGCGGCGCAGGTCGAGGTACCAGCGGAAGACGGATTCGGGGAGGTCGTGCTTTTCGATCTGCTCGCGCAGGTAATCGAGGTTGGCGCTGCGCTCGCCGCCGCCGATGATTTCGCCATACCCCTCCGGCGCGAGAAAGTCGACCGACAGGCAGTACTTGGCGTCGTCGGGATCCGGCTCCATGTAGAACGCCTTGATCGCGGCCGGAAAGTGGTGCACGACCACGGGCGTGTCGAACTGCTCGGCGATGAGCGTCTCGTCGGGGGCCCCGAAATCGCTCCCCCACTCGAAGGCGTTGCCCTTGTCGTTGAGGAGCTTCACCGCCTCGTCGTAGTGCAAGCGCTGGAAGGGCGCCTTCACCGCCTCCAGCTTCGACAAGTCGCGCTCGAGCACATCGACCAGGAGCCCGCGGCAATCCTGCAGCACCTGCTCGACGACGTAGGTCACGAACTCCTCGCCCAGCTCGATGATGTCGTCGAGCCGCGCCCAGGCGACCTCAGGCTCCACCATCCAGAACTCGGTGAGATGTCGTCGCGTTTTCGACTTCTCGGCGCGAAAGGTGGGCCCGAACGTGTAGACCTTGCCGAACGCCGCGGCCGTGGCCTCATTGTAGAGCTGACCGCTCTGCGTCAGATACGCCTTGTCGCCGAAGTAGTCGGTCTCGAAGAGCGTCGTCGTTCCCTCGCACGCGTTCGGGGTGAAGATCGGCGTGTCGAGGAGCGTGAATCCACGCGAGTCGAAGAAGTCACGGATTGCCTTCTGCGTGCGCGCACGCACCTTCAGAATCGCGAACTGCTTCTTGCTCCGCAGCCACAGGTGGCGGTGATCGAGAAGAAAGGAGCTGCCATGCTCCTTCGGCGTGATGGGGAACTCCTCGGCAATCTGCACTACTTCGAAGCCCTCCATCGACAGCTCGTAGCCGCCCGGCGCGCGCTCGTCTGCACGAACGTTTCCCCAGACACGTATGGAAGATTCCTGCGTCAGCTTCTCGAGCTCGGCAAAGCGTTCGGCCCCGATCTCCGGCTTGAACGCCACGCACTGCATGATGCCCGTGCCATCACGCACCAGAAGGAAGAACAGCTTCCCGCCGCGTCGGGAGTTGTAGACCCAGCCCTCCAGAAGGACCGATTTGCCGGTGTATCGACCGATCTCCGCAATGTACGCCTTCTGCATGCCCTCCCCCCACGCTTGTGGATGCGGCGCCAAACTCCCCCGCATACAGGAAAGGCCCAGCCTAGCGAGGCACCAGAGCGATTGCAAGCGGGCACGGTCTTTGCCGCATTGCGCACGAGTCTCCCGACGAGAGCGAGCGGAATTGCAGCATGGTCGGAGTCCACACGGCGCCTCAGAAATGATGCGGCTCGCGAAAGTCCGCGTTGCACTCCTGTGCGCGCTCGTTGCGCTCGGCTTCGCGGCGGGTGCACCGGCGCGCGCCGAAGAGTTGCCGATGCCGAGCGAGGCGCTGCAGAGCTACTACAAGGAGGAGCGGCGCTTCGGCGCCGAGCGCTCCGAGGCGCTGGCTCGCGCTTTGATGCTGGAGGCACGCACGCAGCCGGCGGCACGTCGACTGGAGATACTCGAGCAGGCAACGCTCGTGGATCCATATCTCGTCGATCCGCATCTGGAGCGGGCCGCGTTGTTGCTTCGGCAGGGCGACCTCGCTGCCTCCAGCGTTGCGGTCGGAGATGCTCTCACGAGCCTGCGCACCGAGCCCATGCAGCAGGCAACCTGGCTGCGGCATGCAAGTCGCACCCTCCATACGCTCCTCTTCGTCACCCTGGGAACCTTGGCCGCGCTGCTCCTGTTCCGCTCGATTCCGTTCGCGCGCCACCTGCTCATCGCCCGCTCGACGATCCCGGCTCCCGCGGTGCTTCTCGCCGTGGCCCCCGTGCTCGGCGCCTACTTTTTCTCGCCCGTTGTCGGTCTGCTCGCCCTGCTTCTGGTCCTGTCACCTTTGCTCGCGCGCCGCGAGCGCCGCGTGCTCGCCGCGCTCTGCTTCGGGTTGGCGATGGCGGAGGCTGGCCTCGGGCCGTTGATGTCGCCCCACGCAATGCTCCTCGACCCCTCCACCTCGAGCGCCCGGATCGCACGCGCCAACCAGTCCGGTTGGGATCCGGCGCTGGAGGCGGAGATCCGTGAGGTGCCTCCGAGCCGCGAGCGCGATCTCGCGCTCGGCCTGCTTGCAAGCCGGCGTGGAGCCTTGCAGACGGCGCGCGTTCACTATCTGGCGAGTCTGGCAGCCGATTCCTCCTGGGCCACAGCCTACGTCAACCTGGCGAATCTCTTCTTTCGCAGCGGCGACTACCAGAACGCCGCGGCGGGCTATCGCTCGGCGCAGACTTTTGCGCCAGAGAGTCCCTACGCGTACGGCAACCTCGCCCGCACCTACATCGAGATGATGCATTTCAGCGAGTCGGATCGGGAGATCCGGCGTGCCGGCGAGCTCGATTACGACGGCATCAAGAGCCGTCGCCGCGCCTGGATTCACGAGGAGGCACCCATCCTCGACATGCAGCTGACGACGCGCGAGATCTTGCGCTTCGCACGCCAAGAATCGCGCGACAAGCGCGGGCATGCAGCGCTCCTGCTGCAGTCGTGGCGCGGCCGGGCCTGGACGCGCCTGCCGATCGCGGTGTCGCCGTGGCTCTTCCTGGCGCTGGCGACGCTGCTCGCTTCACGGCTGCGCCTGCGCGCGTGGGCTTTCGAGTGCGCCGCGTGCTCGCGCGTCGTGTGCACGCACTGCACCGACGTTCCGCGCGAGGCGACGCGCCACCTGTGCCCCTACTGCGACGTGACGGCACCGCGCAACCGGGGAGAATCGAGCGCCTTCGGCCGACGCGCGGTCGAACGCGAGGAAAGGGGCCGCACGCTGGTACGTCCGCCGCGCACCGCGGATCGGGCGCCCGCCTGGGCCACAGCGGTCTTCCCGGGTGCCGCGGACCTCGCGCGCGGCGCGCCGCTCGCCGCCGCGTTCTCGGCTCTCGTGGCTTGGGGAGCCCTCTTCGTTGGAGTCTCGTTCGCTCGCGGCGCTCTGCAGACGCCGGAGCCTTCCATCCGCAGCGCGAATCTGCCGCTCGTGGGCGCCGCCGCGGCCGTCTTCGTGCTTGCCTACGTGCCGGGGCTCGTGAAGCTGCGCCGACGCCGACGTCAGGGCGGCTCGGGGAATCCCGAGGGAGTGTGACCAATGCAGGGAACCCTGCAAGACTTCGGACTCGCCGAGATCCTGCAGCTGATGGCGATGCAGCAGAAGACCGGACTGCTGCGTGTGCAGAGCGGCGACAAGCTGCTCACCTTCTACTTCGAAGGGGGCATTCTCGTCTCCGTGCGCGACCGCCGTCGCATCGCCGAGGATCCACTCCTCGAGTATCTCAAGAGCACCGGCTATCTGGATGCGTGGCAAGTTCTGCATCTGAAGCTCGAGGTGGAGGAGAATCGCACCGACCTCGCCGAAGTGCTCCTGGCAAAGAACCTGATCAGCGAAGAAGAGCTGATGGTGGCGCTCAACGACCTGGCGCAGGACCTGATCCACCGCACCTACACGTGGCGAGAAGGCACCTACCGCTTCATCAGCGGCGAAGAGGCGCTGCGGGGCCTGCGCCACAAGATCTCGCACAAGATGGAAGGGCTTCTCCTGGAGGCCGCACGGCGATCCGACGAGTGGCCCAACCTGCGACGCAAGCTCCCCGGACCCGCCGTGCTGCTGTCGAAGGTGGAGTCGCTCCCCGATTACCTCGATGAGCGTTCGCGCGATCTGCTGTCGCAACTGCGGGGGCCGATGCGCCTGGGTGAGCTCGTCGAGTGCGGGCGGATGCCGGAGTTCGACGTCTACGAGACGGTGGCGGCAGCCGTGGAGGCGGATCTCCTGCGCATCCTCGAAGCGCCCCCTCCCGAAATGGAGGAGGAAGCACCGAAGAGCGAGGCTCCGGTCATTCGCGAGAAGCAGCGCGTTGCCCCCCGCCGCGCCGCGCGCGTGTCGCCGAGCCTGGCGACGCTGGCGCTCGCGGCATGGGGCGTTCTCGTCGGCGTGGGAGGCGCGGTGTGGATGGTGCGTCAGAGCATCGACGCCGGACGCGGTGCGCTGCCGGCGAGAATCGAGGTCTCCGAGGCACGGGCGGCGCTGGCGCAAGACCTCGAGATCTATCGCGCCCTCCGCGGCGCCTATCCCGCGAAGCTCGACGACCTGGTTCGTGAGCGAATCGCTTCCCCTGACCGCGTGCAGCTCGCACACGTCGACCGCTACGCTCCCGACCACACGGGCCGCAGCTACCGGCTCGGCTTCGAAACCGTCACCGACGACACCGAGTAACCCGACGACACCGGATGACTCGCACCCGGCACCGCCACCGGCCGGTTCTGGCGCAGCGTTGCGGCAAGCGCTAAGCTGCCGACATGCGCCTCCTCGATTTCCTCTTCGCTCTGCGCCCGCTCGTTCTCGTTCCGGCTTGGAGCTTTTTCATTCTCGGTTGGGGACTTCTGGGCGACGCGGTAGCGTTTCCGCCCGATCGTTTTCTCTTTCTCAGCCTAGTGCTCGCGGGTGTCTACCTGGTGAACCAGGTCGTCGACTTCGAGAGCGATCGCATCAACCGGAAGGGCTTCTTCCTGCAGCAGGGGATCTTCACGCGCCGACTCTACGTCGCGGCGGCAGGTGTCCTGCTCGGCGCCGGCATCGCCGGAGCGGTGGTCCGCGACGCGTTCCCGGCGCTCGTGGTGGCGTCGGCGTTCATCGGCCTGGCGTACAGTCTGCCTCCGCTTCGGCTCAGCGCACGACCCGGATTCGACCTGCTGGCAAACGCCGCCGGCTATGGGTTGATCGCCGTTCTTCTCGGCGCCGGACGCGAGGCGTTGGCTTCGGCGGCCCTGCGCTCCTGGGTCGCGGTTCCAGCGGCGTCGTTCCTTGCCGTCGCCGCAGTCTTCCTGCACACGACCGTGATGGATCTGGACGGAGATCGGCGCACCGGCAAGCGCACGTCGGGTGTGCTCCTTGGGCGCGAGCGCTGCGTGCGCCTGGCGGCCGCTTGTGGAGTGGCTGCAACCGCAGCCGCGCTCACCAGTGCGACCCCGGTGCTCATCGTGGCTTGCGCCGCAACCGCCGCGCTTGCGATCCTCGCCGTCGTGCGCCCGAGCTTCCCCAGCCGCGCCGTCTGTGTGGGCAGCACGATCCTCTTCGTCCTGGCTGCCGCTCTCTTCGCGCCACTCTTCCTCGTCGCGATCGCTGCCCTGGCGCTTGCGACCCGCCTCTACTACAGACGCCGCTTCGCGCTCGCCTACCCGGCGCTCTAGCGACTGCGATCCAATGATTCGAGCCGCGGAGGCGCCCGCTCCGCCGATTCCCTTCTCGTCATCATGCGCGCTTTGGCCCGTCGGCTCCATTTCCCCCCAAAGACATCGTCTCTGTATCAAGGGAAATACCAACGAGTTATTGGACAGCACTTTTTGAAGCTAAACACTTGACATCCGCTGTTCCTTTGTTTAGTTTCTGTCTAGGCACCATGCCGTAGCGCGCCGAGGATTCCTCCCAGGGGGCGAAGGGTTGGGCCGTGACCTTGTGCCCCCCGTCGACGCGCTCGTGCCCGATCGACTCCCGAAGGGCGAAGCGGGAGTGCGTTCGGGCGTGGGAGGGGGAGCGACTTCGAGGGCTCCAAGGCGAGCGCGCGTCGGGATGCGTGGGCGCGCTGAATCGGTCTCATGCGCGATGAAGTCGATGCCCGGATCGAATCGGCGCGGACTTCGACGGCGCGTGATCTGAAGAAGATGGTCCGTGCCCGGCTGGCACAAAGCGAGTGACGTGATCCCGGTCTCGGACCTCGCAGTGTTTTCCATCCAGCAGATCGAGCCCCGGTTCTCCATGACGACGGTGGTTCGCAGAGGAGCCGAACCGCCGATCTCTCGAGTTGTTCCTCCACGAGCGGGCGTGTGTCGATTCACAAGGGATGAAACCGTTGGCAAGTGTTTTCCCTCGCGGATCCCGTGCCCCGAATCGGTGGATGGAGCAGAAAGCACAGGCGTTACTTCGTGTGAGCCGAACTGACGTCGTGCAGTGTGGGGCGCTCAGGAGCGACTCACGATCGCTGCCGCCGCGGCCGACGCGCGTCCGACCGCGTTGATGCCGCGCGTGATCAGATCCTGGACCCAGAAGGCGCGGCGTGACGGGTCCACCTTGTCGAGGACCGAACGCGGCGTGTCGGTGACGTAGACTCCCCAGCGGCGAAGCGCCAGCGGATGGACGCGCGTGTTCGGACCGCGTGGGCACATCGAGAAACCGAGCCGATAGCCCGCCTCCGCCGCCGCCTCGGTGACACGCGCGTTGCACGCGCCGAACGGGTAGGAGAGCGTGCGCACCTCGACTCCGAGCGCGTCCTCGAGACGCCGACGCGAGTCGACCAGCTCCGCACGCAGTGCTGCGCGCTTCAGGCTGCGCAGTTCACGGTGCGAGTCGGTGTGCGAACCGATCTCCACCCCGTCTGCGACGAGGTCACGCAGCGTACTCCAGGTCAGGTGCTCGACACGCCGCCCCGGGAGCGGCAGATCCCAGCGCGCACGCTGGCCTACGAAAGCGCTGATTACGAAGAGAAGAACCGGAACGCCGCGCGCCTGCAGCTCCGGGTAGGCGTGCGTGGCGAAGCTCGCGTATGCGTCGTCGAAGGTGACGAGAAACTCGCGTGTAGTTTCGCGCGGTTGCGTGTGCGGGGCGCGAGCGTCGCCTGGCGGGGGGTGCACAAGGGTGGTGAGCCGCTCCTCGAATGTGCGCGTGTCGATTGCGCTGTAGCCGGCGCGGCGAAGCGCGTCGAGCTGGGATCTGAACTGTCGGCGCGTGCACCAGGTGCCGCCCAGCTCTGCCGTTCCGACCTTGTGGTAGGCGAGAACAGGCGGCAGCTCTGTCGGGGGGGCTCCGAGTTGCAGACGCCAGTAAGCCCACGCTGCGGACGTGGCCAGGGCGCTCGTCCCGGCACCCGCCACAGCCCAAAGTGCCGGATGCACGTCACTGGCCTCCGGTATGGCCGAAGCCACCCGCCGCGCGCTCGGTGTGCGTCAGCTCGCGCGTGACCAGCTCCGGATGATGCACGCGCACGAACACCATCTGCGCAATGCGATCGCCGCGCGCCACCCGGAAGGGCTCCTCGCCGAAGTTGTAGAGGAGCACGAGCACTTCGCCGCGGTAATCGCTGTCGATCGTGCCCGGGCTGTTGAGAACGCCGATCGCGTGACGCGCCGCCAGACCGCTTCGCGGTCGTACCTGCGCCTCGAAGCCGCGCGGGATCTCGAGCCGCAACCCGGTAGGCACCCTCTGCAGCTTCCCCGGCTCGATGACGACCGCATCCTGCACGGCGGCGCGCAGGTCGTACCCGGATGCGCCCGATGTCATGGCGGCCAACGCGGGCAGATCGGCTGCGTGCGGCAGGACGTCGACGCCCACCGAGGGCATCTTCCGTTGTTTCTCGCCCGGACTCATCGCTGCACGTTCTCCCGGATGAAACGAATGGCCTCTTCGATCGGCGTGCCGGGGCCGAAGATGGCGCGAATCCCGAGCTCACGGCAGAACTCGATGTCGTCGTCGGGAATCACTCCGCCCGCGAACACGAGGATCTCTTCTCCCCCCTGCGCGCGCAGACCGCTCATGATCGCGGGAAACAGCTCCCGATGCGCGCCGGAGAGGATCGACAGCCCGATCGCGTCGACATCCTCCTGGATCGCCGCGTTGACGATCGCTTCCGGAGTCTGGCGGATGCCGGTGTAGATGACCTCCATGCCTGCGTCCTTGAGGGCGCGCGCCACCACCTTGGCACCGCGATCGTGCCCATCCAACCCCGGCTTGGCCACCAGGACGCGGATCGGTCGGTCGCTCCGGTTCTCCGTCATGCTCAACCTCTGGAAACGGCGCAGCGGACCTGCGCTCTACACGGTGACGCTCTCGCGATACTCGCCGAACACCTGGCGCAGGATGTCGCTGATCTCGCCCAGCGTGACGCCACGATCGACCGCTTCGATGATCGGCGGCATCAGATTCTCGCCCGACTCGGCGGCGCGCTTCAATGCGTGGAGCGCGCGCCGCAGAGCATCACCCGAACGCGCGGCGCGGAAGGCGCGCAGGCGCTCCACTTGCTCGCGCTCGAGCTGCGGATCCACGCGCAGGATCGGGATCTTCGTCCCCTCCTCCTCCTGGAAGCGGTTGACGCCGACGATCGCGCGCTCGCCCGATTCGATTTCACGCTGCATCCGATACGCGGACTCCTGGATCTCGCGCTGCACGAAGCCGCTCTCGACGGCGCGCACCATGCCACCCATGGCGTCGATGCGTTCGATGAGCGCGCCCGCCTCCGCCTCGAGAGAGTTCGTCAGGCTCTCGACCGCGTACGACCCACCCAGCGGATCGATCGTGTTTCCTATGCCCGACTCGTACGCCACGACCTGCTGCGTGCGCAGCGCAATGCGCACCGCCTCCTCGGTGGGCAGCGCCAGCGCTTCGTCCATGGCATTCGTGTGCAGGCTCTGCGCCCCACCCAGCACGGCGGCCAACGCCTGGATCGTCACGCGTGCGACGTTGTTGTGCGGCTGCTGCGCCGTCAGCGAAACGCCGGATGTCTGGGCGTGAAAGCGCAGTGCCCAGGAGCTCGGGTGGCGGGCACCGAAGCGCTCGCGCATGATGCGCGCCCACATGCGGCGCGCGGCGCGGAACTTGGCCACCTCCTCGAGAAGGTCGTTGTGCGCATTGAAGAAGAAGCTCAAACGCCCGGCGAAACGATCGACGTCGAGCCCGGCGTCCAGCGCCGCCTGCACGTAGGCCACCCCGTCGGCCAGCGTGAATGCGATCTCCTGCGCCGCCGTCGAGCCCGCCTCGCGGATGTGGTAGCCGGAGATGCTGATCGGATTCCACCCGGGCACCTCGCGCGCACAGAACGCGAACATGTCCGTGATCACCCGCATCGACGGCTGCGGCGGAAAGATGTACGTGCCGCGCGCAATGTACTCCTTGAGGATGTCGTTCTGCACCGTACCGCGCAGCTTCTCCCAGGCGATGCCGCGACGCCGCGCCACGGCCAGGTACATCGCCAGAAGGATCGCGGCGGTGGAGTTGATCGTCATCGAGGTGGAGACCTGGTCGAGCGGGATGTCGGCGAGGAGAGTCTCCATGTCCTCCAGCGTCGAGATCGCCACCCCCACCTTGCCGACCTCGCCACGCGCCAGCGCGTGGTCGGAGTCGTAGCCAATCTGGGTGCAGAGATCGAACGCCACCGAGAGTCCCGTCTGACCGCGCTCGAGCAGATAACGGTAGCGCTGGTTCGATTCGGCGGCGGTGCCGAAGCCAGCGTACTGCCGCATCGTCCACAGGCGCCCGCGATACATCGTGGGATAGACACCGCGCGTGTAGGGATAGCTACCGGGAAACCCGAGCTCGCGCGCTTCGTCCTGCGCCTCGAGATCGTCGGCAGTGTAAAGGCGCTCGACCGGCTGCCCCGATCCGGTGACGAAGAGATCCGCGCGCTCCGGGCGCTTGGCGACGAACGGCTCGAGCACCTGCCGCTCCCAGGCATCGCGCGTCTCGGGGGTCGGACGCTCCTCGGGCATCGCTGCTCCCGGGTGTGTCGGGTCGAACGTTCGTGTCAGCGCAGCGAGGCGACGGCGTCCTCCGCCCACTGCATGATGCGAGACATCCCTGGCACGGCCCCGCGACTCGGTCCCATGCCGAGCCACAGCGTCGCGATCACGCAGATGAGAACGACGACGCGCGCCGCCCAGGCACCGCGCTCCGACAGGCGTGGCGGCGGCGCGGAGGCGATCTCCTCGGCCGCCATGGCTCCGGGGCCGTCGAAGGCATGCGCGCGGCCCGCGGACTCCAGCACGGGGACGCTGGGCTCGCGCTCCGGTCGCATGTACATCGCGACGATGACACGCAGATAGTAGTACACGGAGACCAGGGTGTTGAGCACGGCGATGACGACGAGGCTCACCAAGCCCGCATCGATCGCGGTGCGGAAGAGGGAGTACTTGCCGAAGAAGCCGGCCGTCGGCGGCAGCCCCCCGAGCGCGATCATGAACAGCGCCATGGCCAGCCCGAGGATCGGGTGCTTGCGCGCGATGCCGCTCCAGTCGCGCTCGAACAGGAGCCCCCCCTCGGCGCGTCGACCGAGCAGCATGACCACGGTGAAGGCGCCGATGTTCATGAAGGTGTACGCCAGCAGGTAGTAGAGCACGGCTGCAGCGCCGTCGGTGGAGCCCGAGGCCGCGACCGCTGTGAGGCCCAGCAGCATGTAGCCGGCGTGCGCCACCGAGGAGAAAGCGAGCAGGCGCTTGATGTTGACCTGCGTGAGGGCGGAGAGGTTGCCCACGATCATGGTGACGCAGGCGAGCCACCACAGGATCCCCTCGAGCGGCAGCGAGTCGCGCAGGAAGGCCACGATCAGCGCGCGCGTGAAGGCTCCGAACGCAGCCAGCTTGACGGCGGTCGCCATGAACATCGTGACCGGCGTGGGTGCGCCTTCGTAGACGTCGGGCACCCACATGTGGAAGGGCGCGGCACCCACCTTGAAGAGGAAGCCGATGACGAGCAGCAGGGTCCCCAGCAGCAGAAGTGGCGTCGGTGCCGCCGCGCCGATGTCGACGAGGCGGGTGCTGCCCGCGGCACCCCACACGAGCGCCACGCCGTAGAGGAAGATCGACGAGGCGAAGGAGCCGAGAACGAAGTACTTGAGCGCCGACTCGTTCGACTTGATTTGCCGACGCAGGAAGCCACACAGAACGTAGGTGGGAAACGAGAGCAGCTCGAGTCCCAGGAACATCGTGATCAGATCACCCGCCGACACGAGAACCATCATTCCCGTGGTCGCGAGCAGGACGAGCACGTAGAACTCGCCGCGGCGGGTCGACGACAGCGCCCCGTAGCTGTGGGCGGAGAGGATCGACAGCGCCGCCGCCAGCAGAATCGCGACCTGCAGGAACAGCGTGAAGCGGTCGGCGCGCAGCGCTCCCCAGAGCGCCTCCTCCGCTTGCGCCAGGGGAGTGTTCCAGCGCGCCAGAACGAGCGCGGTGGCCGCGGCGAGACCGAAGAGAGCCGGCCACTTCCACGCCACGTTCTTGACGAAGAGCTCCGCCATCAGGATGAAGAGCGCGGCGCCACACGTCACCATCATCGGCGCCAGGAGCGTCCAGACCTGCGGATGCCAGGCGAACTGGTAGCTCACGACGCCCCCTTCTCGTTCGGCTTCTCGACGTCCGAGTCCTCTTCCTCAGCTCCAGCGTTGTCGATCACGGGCTCGAACGTCATCGGTTGCTCGGCCGGCGCGGCTTCGGCATGCGGCCCCGGCTCGAGGCGCGACTCGACGTGGCGCACCAGGTCCCGCACCGATCCGTGCATGCGATCGAGGAACGGCTTCGGATACACGCCCATCACCACGATCAGGATGAGGAGCGGCGCGAAGGCCAGCAGCTCGCGCGCGTTGAGATCGGGGAGCCTGCGATTCACCTCGTGCTTCAGCTTGCCGAAGAGCACGCGCTCCAACATCCAGAGCATGTAGACGGCGCCGAGGACGACGCCGCCGCAGGCGAGGACCGCGTGCAGCTTCGACACCTGGAAGGCACCGATGAGGATGAGAAACTCGCCGACGAAACCGTTGAGGCCCGGCAGACCGATCGAAGACAGGGTTACGAGCATGAGCACGGTGGCGTAGAGCGGCATGCTGCGCGCGATGCCACCGAAGTCGGCAATGGCGCGCGTGTGACGGCGCTCGTAGAGCACACCCACCAGGAAGAAGAGTGCTCCCGTCGACAACCCGTGGCCGAGCATCTGGTAGATGCCGCCCTCGAGCCCCTGGCGATTCAAGCTCAGGATGCCGAGCATGACGAACCCGAGGTGGCTCACCGAAGAGTAGGCCACCAGCTTCTTCATGTCCGGCTGCACCATCGCCACGAGCGCGCCGTAGAGGATGCCGATGACCGAGACCCCCATGAGCAACGGCATCATCGTCTCCATGCCGTGCGGGAAGAGCGGCATCGCATAGCGCAGGAAACCGTAGCCCCCCATCTTCAGCAGAATGCCGGCCAGGATCATCGAGCCCGCAGTCGGCGCCTCGACGTGCGCGTCGGGCAACCAGGTGTGCAGCGGCCACAGCGGCACCTTGATCGCAAACGCCAGCGCGAAGGCGGCGAAGTACCACACCTCCTGGCTGCGTG
>CP070763.1:3737004-3776650 GCA_020349025.1 Candidatus Latescibacterota bacterium
TGAACTACACGTCCGATGAGCGCACGGTGTCCGACACCTGGACCTATTGGCCTGACGAAGCGGACCTGCCGTTTCCGGAGGACGTTCAGGAGCAAACGAGTGACTTCTCAGTCCGCGTGGAGCTGCTGGCGGACCTCGTGCATGGCAAGAACTTCGCGCTCTACGCCGGCGGCGGCTTCGTGATCCACCTCATCAGCTTCTCGTCGCGTGGAGACGATTCGGGACGACAGGGTGGAGCGGGCCTCGAAGTGGACGACAACCGCTTGGCTCCCTCGCTGGCCGGCGGCTTTCGCGTCTTCATGGCGAGTCGCGCCTACTCTCTCTACTCCGAAGTGCGCTACGGTCTGGTCTACGGCCGCGCGCAAGGGACGCAGGACCTGCCCCCCGGAGATCCCGACCGCGGGCCGCCGAGCACCGCGGACTTCGACGTCGAATCGGTGAACAGCCTCAGCATCGAGGGTGGCCTCGGTTTCCACTGGTAGTGCTCACGGCGTCGCTTCCGGTGTCACCCTTTCGAGCCGAAACGCATCGCCGCGCACGATGCGATCGACGACCTCCATCCCCTCGACCACGCGCCCGAACGCCGTGTAGCGGCCGTCGAGACGAGGCACCGGCAGGTGTGTGATGAAGAACTGCGACCCGCCCGTGTCCTTTCCCGCGTGCGCCATGCCGACGATTCCCTCGCGATCGTAGCGCAGGTTGCCGTACTCGCACGGCAGGAACGTCCCCGCATCCCCCCAACCGTCGCCGCGGGGACAGCCACCCTGAACCACGAACGCCGGAACGACGCGATGGAAGACGCCGTCGTCGTAGAAGCCACCGTCGACCAGGCGCAGGAAGTTGCCGACCGTACGCGGGTAGTCGTCGCCGTCGAGCTCGATCGTCGCCTCACCACGCGTCGTGATCAGACGCACCAGCACGCGATCCAGGTCGATCTCGGGGAGAGTGTCGGGGACGGTGGGCGTCTCGCGCGCCCGTGGCGCGGGAGGTGGCGGCTCCGGCTCGGAGCGCAGATGGGCCAACGCGCGCTCGGCTTCGTGCACCACGCGTACGTCCGGATCGCTGCTGGCCGTGCTGAAGAAGCGCAACGTCTCCTGGCGCGGTTCTTTCGATGCCAGCGCCGCTACCGCGGGCACCACTGCCAGGCGGACGTCGACGTCGTGGTGCGAACGTTGCCAGCGCCCGTACGCATCGACGAGCGCGCCGACACTCTCATGCATCTCGAGTTCACCGAGCGCCTCCGCTGCGAGCGTGGCCACGACGAAATCGGGATCGTGCAGCGCCGACTCGAGCGCGGCGCGCACCGTGTCGCGCTGTGCGCGCGGCAGCTCCTCGCCCAGAGCTGCGAGCGCTTGCGCAGCCTGACTGCGTTCGCGCACCGAGTCGCTGGCGAGCGCCTGCAGCAGGAGCGCTGTCGCGCTCTCGGCGCCGAGTGCAGCGTGCGCCGAAGCCAGCACGTCGCCGCGCACGAAATCGACCGGGTCGCCGCGCAGGCGCTCGAACGCAGCGCGCGCGTCGGCATCCGGTTGCGCGGCGAGCGCGCGCAGCGCGGCGAGGCGCACGGCGGCAACGCTGTCGCCGAGTGCCTGGCGCACGATCTCGTCGCGCGCGCCGATCCCAATCGACTCCAGCGCGCCGAGCGCGCTTTCGCGCACGAGCGGATGGGCATCCTCGCACATGGCGAGGCAGTAGGAGCGCGCTTCCGCATCGCCGATCGCTCCCAGGGCGCGAAGCGCGGCGGCGCGCACCTCCCAGTCGAGATCGGCGAGCAAGCGCAACAGCGCGGGAACGGCGGCCGCGTCCGCGTACTTCTCCAAGGCGCGCGCCCCGGCAGCGCGAGCGTACGGGTGCGTGTGCTCGCTGAGGGAGAGCAGCGGAGGAAGAAAGGAGGAGTCAGGCTGCATCGTCATCGCCTCGGCGATGCGCCAGGCGGCGGGCGCGTCGCGATTGGTCAACGTGGGCCCCATGGCGCGCATCACCTTGATGCTGCGGGCGTTTTCGATCTGGGCCAGCGCCAACGCTGCAGTGCCTTCCAGGAGCGGCTCGCGAGCCTCCGATCCCATTCCGGCCAGGAGTCCCGCCGCCACCCACTTGCCGATCGGCTCCACGGCCGCGGCATCGGCGTGCGGCCCCAGCGCGTCGAGAAACAGCCAGAATCGCGACTGCGGCTCCAGCTCCAACCGCAGGGTGAGCGCCGATTGCACCGCGTGGCGTTGGCTGTCATCCAGACCTTGCAGTTGCCGCAAGGCCCAGGCGGTCTGCTCCACGACGCCCGGATCCGGATCCTCGAGAAGGGGAAGAAGAGTGTCGATGGCACGTGCGTCCTGGATCCGACCCAGTGCCATCGCGGCAGCACGTCGTACGCGCGCGTCCCGGCTCGTGGCCGCTTCTTGCAGGAAGCCGTCGCCGAAACTGCGCTCCTTCTCGAGCTGGACGATACGTTGCCGCAGCACCCGTGTGGTGTCGGTCGCGCTCTCAGGCGCAGCCTCCGGCTCGGGCGTGGTGCGACACTGCGGCAGCAGCACCGCAAGGAGCAGCGGCAGGGCGAAGAGCGGTCTGGAACGCACGCGATCCCCTATTCGTTGGGAGTCGCAGTATAGGTGGCCCGGGTCGTGCCTCTCAACCGCATCAGCTTGCCTCAAGCGCCGCGGTCTGCTGCAATCGTGCTCGGGTCGTTCGAGGCGGTGCGGGCTGGACGGGAGGTTCGAACATGCGCGAGTCGTGTGTTGCCGTCGTCGGCGCGACGGGTGCCGTCGGCGAAGAGATGCTCCGGGTGCTGGAGCGCCGCGCATTCCCGGTGCGCGAGCTGCGCCTGTTTGCCTCCTCGCGCTCCGTCGGCAAGCGCGTCGATTTCAAGGGCGAAGCCATCACGCTGCGTGCCCTCGAGTCGGGAGCCTTCCGTGCTGTCGACTTTGCGCTCTTCTCGGCCGGCGCCGAGCGCAGTCGCGCATTCGCCCCGCAAGCTGTCGCCGAGGGTGCGACCGTCATCGACAACAGCAGTGCCTTTCGCATGGACCCGGACGTTCCGCTCGTCGTGCCCGAGGTGAACGCAGCGGCGCTCGAGAAGCACGCCGGGCTGATCGCGAATCCGAACTGCTCGACAATCCAGATGGTTTTGGCGCTGCGTCCGGTTCGGGATCTCTTCGGCATTCGCCGCGTCGTCGTGGCGACCTACCAGTCGGTCTCGGGCGCGGGCCGCCGCGCCATGGCCGAGCTCGAGGCGGCCACGCGCGCACGACTCGAAGGTCGAGCCGAGCCGCGTGAGGTGCACCCGCGCGGGATTGCGTTCGAGGTCGTCCCACACATCGATGTCTTCGTGGGTGCTGGAGAGACGCGCGAAGAGCTCAAGATGCGCAACGAAACGCGTCGCATCCTGGCGGACCCGAGCATCGACGTGGTAGCGACCTGCGTCCGAGTCCCGGTGTTCCGCTCGCACAGCGAAGCGGTCGTCGTCGAGACTCGTGATCGCGTCGACCTTCCGGCGTTGCAGGAGGCGATGCGCGCGCAGCCCGGGCTTCTGCTGCGTGACTCCGACGAGACCTACCCGCTGGCACGCGAAGCGGCGGGGCGGGATGAGGTCGTGGTCGGGCGCCTGCGCGTCGACCCGGACGATCCTCGCACGTTGGCGATGTGGGTCGTGGCAGACAACCTGCTCAAAGGGGCCGCCCTCAACGCTGTGCAGATCGCCGAGGCGCTGTGCGCGGCCCCGACCCTGCCGTAGGGATGCGTGATGACACCGACCTACTTGAGCCTCGGGCGCTTCCTGCCGCGCCAGTCGCCGCTGCATCGGCTCGACGCGGGGGTCAAGCTGGTGTCCGTCGTGCTCCTCGCCACCGCAGCCGTGTGGAGCCGCAGCCTGCTGGCGCAGGCGTGCGTCGCCTCTCTGCTGCTGCTCGGCTTCGCTGCGGCGCGCCTTCCCGCGAGTGTCCTGCTGCGCGCCTTGCGCGGCGCCGCGTGGTTGCTGCTCTTCGTCGCGGCGGCGAACCTCCTCTGGGCCGTCGTCGTTCGCAGCCTGGAGTGGGCTTCCGGCGTCGGCGCGGTACAACATGCCAGTGATCTCGCGTTGCTGTTGACACGTCTGTTCAACCTGGTGCTGCTCAGCGTGCTGTTCACGGCGACGACCGTCCCCGTCGACGTGGCCGAGGGTCTCGCGCGTGTGCTGCGGCCGCTCGAGCGGCTGCGGCTTCCCGTCCACGATCTCGGCATGCTGCTGGTTCTGTCCCTGAGCTTCGTGCCGATCTTCTTCGAGGAGGCGCGCCACTTGACGGCAGCGCATCGCGTGAAGATGGGGCGCGTGCGCTGGGGATGGCGGGACCGCATGCGCGCCGTGGTGCCGCTCGTCGTGCCGCTCTTTCTGAGCGTCGTGCGTCGCGGCGACGAGCTCGCGGTGGCGCTCGATGCGCGCTGCTTTCGACCCGGTCGACCCCGCACCTCACTCGTGCGCGCGCGTATCGGCGTCCTGGAGGTGACGAGCCTGTCTGCCTCTGCTGCGGTGCTCGTCGCTGCGCTCTGGCTTCTCTGAGGATCCGGCATGCCCAACCACCGCATCGACCTGGAGTACGACGGTACCGACTTCCGCGGTTGGCAGGTGCAGCCGGGGCAACGCACGGTGCAGGGTGAGCTCAAGCGCGTTCTCGAGCGCATCTTCCAGGAGGAGATCCACCTCGTGGGCGCCGGACGCACGGATGCCGGCGTGCACGCGCTCGCGCAGGTCGCAAGCTTCGCGACCCGCGCATCGCGGCGCAGCGCTCCTGTGCTGCGCGGGTTGAACGCAATGCTGCCGCGAGACATCCGTGTCCTACGCGTGAGCGAGGTGCCCTTCGGCTTTTCGGCGCGCCACGATGCGTTGTCACGCAGCTACCGCTTCCAGATGTTGCGGACGCCGAGCGCACTGTGGAACCGATTCTTCTTCCTGCTCCCCTCCGACGTCGACGTCGACGCGATGTCCGCGGCCGCGGCGCTCCTTGTCGGAGAGCACGATTTCACCGCCTTCGTGGCCAGCGATGCGGGCGACCGCTGTTCCTGCGTCGTGGAGCGCTCCGTCGTCACGGGGGACGGCAGCGCGATCCGCTTCGAAATCACGGCGAACCGTTTCCTGCACAACATGGTGCGCCGCCTCGCCGGCTTTCTCGTCGAGGTCGGGCGGGGCCGGCTGGCGCCTCAGGATGTGAGCGAGATCTTGCGCACCCGAGATCGCAACCGCGGCGGTCCCTGCCTGCCTCCGAACGGCCTTTTCCTCGTCGAGGTCCGCTACCCGGAGAGCTTGGAGCCTCGGCTCGTTGACGACGCCGGGGTCAGTCCTTAGCGTGGAGAAGGTCCCCAAGCTCGGAGGCTTCGTGAAGCTCTTCATCGACAGCGCCGACCCGAAACAGGTGCGAGATGCGGTGGCGACCGGCGTGGTCGATGGCGTGACCACGAACCCGAAGCTCCTGGCCCGCAGCGACAGGGCGCCGGCGGACCTGGTGCCCGAGCTTTGCGCCCTCGTCCGCGGCCCGGTGAGCGTCCCGGTGCGCGCCCGCGCCAGCGACTCCATCGTCGAGGAGGGGCTGGCGCTCGCGCGGCTGCACGAACGCGTGGTCGTCAAGGTGCCGGTGCACGCCGACGGATTGCGAGCGATCGCGCGGCTCCGCGGTGAGGGGGTGCGCACGCACGCGACGCTCTGTTGCTCACCGAACCAGGCGCTCCTCGCTGCCAAGTGCGGTGCCTACTTCGTCAGCCCCTTCGTGGGTCGTTCCGAAGACCTTGGCGGTTCAGGGCTCGAGCTCGTCGCGCAGATCATCGAGATCCTCGACAACTACGAGTTCGAAACGCAGGTCATGGTTGCGAGTGTGCGCAACCCGGTCCACGTGCAGGAATCCGCTCTCCTTGGAGCGGATGCGTGCACCATGCCGTGGTCCGTCCTGCAAGCACTGGCGCACCATCCTCTCACCGATCGGCTCGACGAGGAGCAGCGCCGTGCTTGGAGCCAAGGCTGAATCATGAGCGCGGAGCCCGAATCACGTTGGCTGCGGCTGCAGCCCTATCTCTTCGGTTTCTTGACCGGTGTGGTTCTGGGCCTGATCGTGCTCCTCCTGCTCGTGCGAGATCGACGCCTCGGCGACGAGCCGCCAGCGCTCGAGCCGTTCGTCAGCCAGGACGACCCGGGAGAGCTGTTACGGCAATCGCGCAGCAACGCCATCGTCAACGCGGTCGAGATGACGCGGCGATCCGTGGTGACGATCAGCGCGGCGGGACATCGCCTGGTGCGTTCACCGCTGCGCGACCTCTTCACCTGGCCTTCGCGTCGGCAACGCCTGGTTTCGATGCAGTGGATCGGGAGCGGGTTTCTCCTCGACCACGATGGTCACATCATGACCAACGAGCACGTGGTCCGCGGCGCCGAAAACGTCGTCGTGAGCCTCGGTGATGGAACCAGCACGCGCGCACACCTGGTCGGCACCTCCACGCGTTTCGACCTGGCGCTTCTGCGCGTCGAGAATCCGCGCGGGATGACGCTGACTCCGGCGAGTCTCGGAAACAGCGACGACATCATGGTGGGAGAGTGGGCCATCGCGATCGGCAGCCCATTCGGCGACGCGCTCGACGACCCGCAACCCTCGGTCAGCGTGGGGGTCATCAGCGCCATCGACCGCCACATCCGTCCGCCACCCGACTACGACGGCGGTGCCTGGCCGTACGTGGGTTTGCTGCAGACGGATGCGGCGATCAACTCGGGAAACAGTGGAGGTCCCCTGGTCAACTCCAACGGCGAGGTGGTGGGCGTGAACATGTCGCGCCTCTCACGCACTAGCGTGGGCGTGAACTTCTCGATCCCGATCAACACGGCGAAGTGGGTGGCGGACGAGCTGCGCGACTACGGCGAGGTGCGGACGCCCTGGGTGGGGTGGCGTCTCGACGAGGCGATTCCTGCGGCTGCGCGTCGCGCCATTCATCTCGCCGAGGAGGATGGCGTTCTCGTGGTCGGGGCCGTGGACGCCGGAAGCCCAGCGGCGCAAGCCGGCGTCGAGGCGGGGGATGTCGTTCTCAGCATCAACGGCGAGGATCCCTACTCGCGTTCGCGCGCAGATCGCATTCTCTTCGGTGTCCGTGTTGGCGGCGATCCGATCGAAGTCGTGCTGCTGCGACCCCACAATGGACAACGCCTGGTCGTGATGCTAGATGTTCTGGAGAACCCGGTCACGCGCGCCGAGCGTCTGCGTCGGCGCGGCCGGCGGCTGGGTTGAAGCTTTCCCGAACGACTCCCGAAACCTCCCTCGTCGTGGCGGACCGCGGTCGCCGGGACGTCGAGGTCCCAAAGGAGCTACGTTGATTCCACGCTACAGCCGCGCCGAGATGGCGGCCATTTGGAGTGAAGAGAATCGGCTGCGCCTGTGGACCGAGATCGAGGTGCTGGTGTGCGAGGCGCGCTCGGAGCTCGGCGCGGTTCCGGCCGAGGACGCGCGCGAGATACGCGCACGTGCTCGTGCCGATCTCGCGCGTGTCCAGGAGCGCGAGCGAGCCACACACCACGACGTGGCGGCCTTCGTCGACGTGCTCTCGGAGAGCGTCGGTCCCGCCTCACGCCACGTGCATTTCGGAATGACGAGCTCCGACGTCCTCGACACGGCGTTGGCCGTGCAGCTGCGCGACAGCGGCCGACTCCTGTTGGCAAGCCTCGAAGCGGTCGCACAGGTTCTGCGCCGACGCGCCGACGAGTTCCGTCACACGCCGATGGCGGGGCGCACACACGGAATGCACGCCGAGCCGATCACCTTCGGGTTGAAGCTGCTGCACTGGTATGCGGAATCACAGCGCGTCCACGAGCGACTGCAGAGGGCGCTGGCGACGGTGTCGTTCGGCAAGCTCTCGGGTGCCGTGGGTACCTTTGCACACCTCGAACCGGAGGTGGAGGAGCGCGTCTGTCGCGCACTCGACCTCGGCTGCGAGCCGCTGGCGACCCAGGTGGTTCCGCGCGACCGCCACGCGGAGTTCGTGCTCGCGCTCGGCCAGCTGGGGACCTGGCTCGAACGCATCGGCACCGAGATTCGTCACCTCCAGCGCAGCGAGGTGCAAGAGGTGCAGGAACCATTCGGCAAGGCGCAGAAGGGCAGCTCGTCGATGCCCCACAAGCGCAATCCGATCCGCAGCGAACGTCTCGTGGGGCTCGCGCGACTTCTGCGCGGGCACGTACTCGTGGCCCTCGAGAACACCAGCCTGTGGCACGAACGCGACATCTCGCACAGCTCGGCGGAGCGCGTCGTGCTGCCGGATGCCTGCCTCGCAGCCGACTACATGCTCGATCTGGCGCGGCACCTGCTTGCCGATCTGGTCGTCTATCCGGAGCGCATGCGTCGCAACCTCGATGCGGACCTCGGGCTCGTGTTCTCGCAAACGCTGCTGCTCGAGCTCGTGCGCGCCGGCAAGCTCCGGGACGAGGCGTATCGGATCGTGCAGTCGGCGAGCCGTAGCGCCTGGGAAGGGGGTCGTCCCCTGCGCGACGTGGCCATGGAGACGCCCGAGGTGGTCGCGACGCTGGGACGCGACGTCCTGGAACGTGTCTTCGATCTCGAGCACCAGCTTCGACACGTCGATGCTCTCTTCGCGCGCGTTCTGCACACGGGGGCAACATGAGCGAGCTGCCACGTGCCGGCACGATCGAGCTGCGCGCGCTGCAGGGAGCGGCGCTGCACGACACCCTGCGACGGCTCGGATTGCACCTCGGCGAGGCGGACGTGCTACGTCTCCTGTCGCGTCTCGAGCGTCAACCGACGACTGCAGAGCTGGCACTGCTCGACAGCATGTGGAGCGAGCACTGCTCCTACAAGAGCACCCGCACTCTTCTGCGCCGCCTGCCCACGTCGGGGCCACACGTCGTGCTCGGTCCCGGCGCCGACGCCGGAGTCGTCCGCCTGCCCCGCATCGACGCCCAGGGAGGAGTCGATCTCGAGGGTGGATCCCACTGCGTGGCCATTGCTCACGAGAGCCACAACCATCCGAGCCAGCTGCTGCCGTTCGAAGGCGCTTCCACCGGAATCGGTGGAATCGTACGCGACGTGTACTGCATGGGCGCGGACGTGATCGGCGTTTTGGACGCCTTACGATTCGGCGATGTTGCCGGCGCACAGGCGGAGTCGGTGCAGCAGATCGTGCGCGGTGTCGTCGATGGAATCGCGCACTACGGCAACGCGCTCGGAGTCCCCAACCTCGGCGGCGAGGTGGAGTTCGATGCCGCCTTCGACGACAACTGCCTGGTGAACGTCGTTGCGCTCGGTGTGCTCGAGGCGGACGAGCTCATTCCGAGTCGCGCGCCGCAGCGTGCCGGTGACGAAGGCTGGGTCCTGCTCCTCGTGGGGAAGCCGACCGACGACAGCGGGCTCGGGGGAGCGTCTTTTGCTTCGGTGATTCTCGACACCGACGAAGAGACTCAGGAACGCGGTGCCGTCCAGCTGCCCGATCCCTTCTTCAAGCGCGTTCTGACCGAGGCGAACCGCGACGCCGTGGCTTATCTGCGTGCCACCGGCGAGGCCTTCGCCATGAAGGATCTCGGTGCGGCCGGCATCGGGGGCGCCACCTCGGAGATGGCGGGCCAGCTGGGGTTGACGTTGGATCTCGATGCGGTGCACCGCGATCGCCCCGATCGTCCCGCAGCCGTGCTCCTCGTTGCCGAAACGCAGGAACGCTACGCGTTGGCGGTGCCGGAGAAGCACGTCGGAGCGTTGCGCCGCATCTACGAAGAGAAGTACGAGCTCGCACACATGGTGCGCGGTGCCGGCGCCCGCGTGGTCGGACGCTTCGATCGTAGCGGACGCTTCCGCGCCACGCGCGAGGGCGCCTTGCATGTCGACCTGCCCACGGCGTGGGTCACCGAGCCGGACACGGTCGAATGGCCACGCCGCGCGCGCGTCGCTCGCGAACGGCGCGCACGCCCCCGCCCCGCGCTCGAGCACAGGGACCTGCAAGCGGACCTCGTTGCGGTTCTCGCTTCTGCGAGCGGCGGCTCGCGACGTCCCCTTTTTGCTCACTACGACTCGGACGTTCAGGGGAGAACCATGCTGCGCCCCGGGGATGCCGATGCGGGCGTGGTGGTGCCGTGGCGCGATGCCGACCTGGGCCTTGCGATCGCGGTAGCGGGTCCGGCTCGCCTCGGACCCGGTGATGCCTGGCGGGCTGGAGCGGCCGCGGTGGCCGAAGCGGCGCGCAACGTTGCGGCGGTGGGTGCCCTGCCGTGGGCGCTCACCGATTGCCTCAACTTCGGCAGCCCGGAGAACCCGGAGTGCATGCACGATCTGGAGGAGTGCGTCCGCGGCCTCGCCGACGCCGCGCGCGCCATTGCTCTTCCCGGCAATCCCGCAACGCCACTGCCCTTCGTCTCCGGGAACGTCAGCCTCTACAACGAGAGCCGGGCCGGGCGTGCCATTCCGCCCACTCCGATCGTGGCGTGTCTTGGTGTGCTTCCCGATTACGCCCGTGCGCGTGGCATGACGCCTCAAGCACCGGGAGATGTCCTCATGTATCTCGCCAGCGGGAGCGAAGCGCTCGGAGCAAGCCTGTACGCCGAGGCGACCGGTCAGCATCAGCTCGGCCAGGAGGATGAGCTGCCGCCACTCGACCTCGACCTCGAGCGCAGGCGTCTCGCCGCGCTTCTCGATGCGCACGCCGAGGGCATGGTGCGCGCGTGTCGGGATGTGGGCGCGGGCGGTCTCATCGTGACGCTGGCGCAGATGTGCTTTGGCCGCGTCGGAGAGGTCACGTGCGGGATCCGTTGCGCGTTACCAGCCTCGACGCGCCAGCCGTTGGCAGCCCTCTTTAGTGAGGTCCCCGGTTTCGTCTGCGCGCTGCGCGCCGAAGACGTCGCACGCTTCGAAGCGGCGTGCGCTGCGCGCGACGTCGGCGTCCGCCGCCTGGGCGAGGTGCTTGCGGCACCGGAGCTGCGCATCGAGGCCGCACAGCGCACCTGGACCTTCGAGCTCGCGCCGTTGGCGTCGGTTTGGCTGCATGCGTTGGATCCGATTCTGCACGAGGAGGTGTCGGTTTGAGCCGCATCGCGGTCGTCGAGTTCCCGGGCACCAATTGCATGGTCGAGACCGCCGAGGCCGTCCGCGCGACGGGTGCCCGGGCAGAGGTGGTGCTGTGGAACGCCTCGTTCGCCAGCAGCCGCGGCTTCGACGGCTACGTCATTGCGGGAGGCTTCGCGTACGAAGACCGCGTGCGTGCCGGGGCGATCGCGGCCAAACACGCCATTCTCGATGCGATTGCCGAAGCAGCCGCGGCGGGGCGTCCGGTGCTCGGCGTCTGCAACGGCGCCCAGGTCTTGGTGGAGGCGGGCCTCGTGCCGGGCATCGAGCCTGGATCCGTGCAGGTGGCCCTGGCGCGCAACGCCAGCGAGGGCTGGCGCGGCTACTATTGCGAGTGGGTGCACCTGCGTGCCGACGCCAGGCGGGGTTTCCTGCACGCTCTATCGGCGCGGGGGGTGCTCCCCATGCCGGTCGGACATGGTGAGGGGCGCTTCACCGGCGATCCGGAGTTCTTCGCCGAGCTCGATCGCCGCGGACAGGTGGCGCTGCGCTACGTGCGGCCGGATGGTGGGGAGGCGCTCGGCTTCCCCGACAACCCCAACGGAAGTCTGCGCGACGCGGCGGCGCTGTGCGATCCTTCAGGGTGCGTGGTGGCGATGATGCCACACCCGGAGCGCGCCGCCTGGCTCTTCCAGGTGCCGTTGGCGCTGTCCGGCGCCTGGGGCGCGCGGCGGCGCCAAGCAGCCGACGACGCCGCCCGGCTGCGAGGCGCGGGACCGGGGCTGGCGCTGTACGCGGCCATGGTGCACGCCGCGAGCACCGCCGAGGTGGGATGATGCAACTCGACTTCCTGGTTCGGCGCTCGGGTCTCGATCCCACAGCCGAGACCTGCCTGCACGCGTTGCGCGATCTCATGCAGCTCCCCGTCCACGCCGTCGAGCATGGCACCTTGTGGCGCTTCCATGTGAGCGCCGGGGACGAGTCGGTCCGCACGCAGCTTGAGAGGGCCGCGTGCCGCGCCGGGCGCTACGTCAATCTGAATCGAGACACCTGCGTCTGGGTCGAGCCGGGCGCCCGTGCGCAGACGTCGGCCTGCGCCGTCGAGGTCTGGGTGACGCAGGGGGATGGCCGCGACCCCGTGGCCCTCTCCTACTTCCGCCAACAGATCGGGCGCGGCCTCACCGAGGTTCAGAGTGGCGTCTTCTACCGCTTGCACGTCGATGAAGCGGATCCGGTTGCGGCGCGCCGGTTGGTGGAAGACGTTGCAACGACGCGATCGCGAACACACGGACTTCTGGCCAATCCGCACTCGCAGCGAGTCGAGATTCTGTCGGTTTCACCCGCGCCCGCGGAGGCCCCCTGACCGTGGCGAAAACGTTGCTGCCGAGCGCTTCTCTGCGCGGAGACGACCACCCGCACGAGGAGTGCGCCCTGTTCGGAGTCTTCGGACACGCGAAAGCCGCCGAGACGACCTTCTACGGTCTCTACGCCTTGCAGCATCGAGGGCAGGAGAGCTCCGGAATCGCGGTCGGAGATGGCAAGGAGCTGCGCTGTCACCGCGGCATGGGGCTCGTGGCGGAGGTGTTCGATCGCGACGTCCTGGCGCAGCTGCCGGGGCAGGTGGCGGTCGGCCACAATCGCTACTCCACCTACGGCAGCGTCGGCGTTGCGAACGCCCAGCCTCTGATCGTGAACTGTCGCGAGGGCACGATCGCCGTGGCGCACAATGGCAACCTGGTGAACGCGGGCGAGCTGCGACACCGGATGGAGTCGGAGGGCTCCATCTTCCAGTCCAACAGCGACACCGAGGTGGTTCTCCACCTTGCGGCTCGCAGTCGCCGAAGCGGCATCGTGGAGATGCTTGCCGACGCCCTGTCGCAGATCCGCGGGGCCGCATCGCTCCTCTTCGCCACCGCCGATCGCTTGATCGCCTACCGCGACCCGCACGGGTTCCGGCCTCTGGCTCTCGGGCGGGTTGGGGGTGCGACGCTGGTCGCGTCGGAAACGTGTGCTTTCGACCTTCTCGATGCCACGTTCGTACGCGACATCCGCCCGGGCGAGCTCCTGGTGGTCGGTCCGGAGGGGGAGAAGAGCGTGCAGCTCGCGAACGAGCCACGCGTGCACCAGTGCATCTTCGAACACATCTACTTTGCTCGTCCCGACAGCAAGGTTTTCGGAGAGAACGTCGATCGCGCCCGTCGCCGCTGCGGCAAGCAGCTCGCACGCGAGCATCCTGTGGTTGCGGACATCGTCATCTCGGTGCCCGACTCGAGCAACACGGCCGCGATGGGCTACGCACGCGTCTCGGGCGTTCGCTACGAGATCGGTCTGATCCGCAACCACTACATCGGTCGCACCTTCATCGACCCGGAGCCGGGCATGCGCAGCTTCGGAGTGCGCGTCAAGTTCAACCCGGTCGTCGGGGTGCTGCGTGCGCGTCGCGTAGTGGTGGTCGACGACTCCATCGTGCGCGGGACGACGATGCGCAAGCTCGTGCGCCTGATCCGCAGCGCCGGCGCCTCCGAGGTGCACCTGCGGATCGCCTCGCCCCCCGTGGCGTGGCCATGCTTCTACGGCATCGACACACCGGCCCGCGAAGAGCTCCTGGCGGCGCGGATGCCGGTCGCAGCGATGCGCGAGTCGCTCGGGGTCGACAGCCTCGGGTACCTCTCGCTCGACGGGCTGCGGGCGTGCGTCGAGGACCCGCAGAACTACTGCACCTCCTGCTTCGACGGCGACTACCCGGTCGACCCCTTCGGTGAGCATGAGCAGGAGGCCCGCCGGCGCGCCGCCTTCGCCCCCGCCCCCGAGACCGCCTGAGCCATGGGCTCCAGGCACGCCTCCCTCCTCCGACCTCGTGTCTGGAACGGCGTTCGAGATCTCGATGTGCCCGCAATTGCGCCCCACGGCCCCACCGTGCGCCTTCAGGGGGCGCTTCTCGCGGCTCCGATGCTTTCGGTTGCCACGGTTGCTTATTGTGTGATAGATAAGTAGTTACCCGTTTTGACGTGACCTGGTTGGTCGCGTGGGATGGTGCCAGCAACGGCTGGTGTTCCAGAGCGGGCGGCAGCCGATCGGGCCAGGCGTCGACGTGCACCCGGCGCCACATGCGAAGCGATTGGATCCGCCTGCAGCGAAACGACGAAGTCGCGGATGGTGTCCGCGGGGCTTCGTGTTGGCGCCGAACAGGCTGGCTGCCGCACGGCCCCGATGAACGTGCAACCGTCGACCCATCCGTTCGGGAAAACCCAGAGGAGCCACGGACTGGACCGGAGACGTCTCTCGTCGAGGTGCCTTCAGTCCGTTCGAGCCTGCAGGAACCGGGAGCCCGACCGCGTCGAGGTGTGAAACGATCGTGCACCCTCGTGTGCGACCTCGCGAGTGCGGTCCATATCTGGTCTTGAGTCGAAGAGATCCGCTCTCGGTGGGCCTGCAACAGGAGACTCCATGAACGCCACACTCCTGCCAGCACCCGGATCCGGACCGGTTGCCGTGGACTCCCCTTCCCCGTGCCTGATCTGGAACCGAGTGACCTTACATGCAAAAGGAAATCATCGTCAACTCGACCCCCTACGAGGTCCGCATTGCAATCCTCGAAGACAAGGAGCTGGTTGAACTTCTCATCGAGCGCGCCGAAAACAAGAGGATCGTGGGCGACATCTACAAGGGTGTCGTGACTGCGGTTCTTCCCGGCATCCAGGCCGCGTTCGTCGACATCGGAGCCGAAAAGGCCGCTTTCCTCCACGTTTCCGATCTCGTCGATCCCCGCGACGAGGAAGAGGATTCCCAAGATCGCCGCCGCGGCGGAGGCGGGACCAACGGTGGTCCTCTGCCTGCGATCCAGGACGTCCTGCAAAAGGGCGAAGAGATTCTAGTGCAGGTGACGAAGGAACCGATCGCAACCAAGGGGCCGCGCATCACCACCCAGATCTCCTTGCCGGGGCGCTTCGCGGTGATCATGCCGAACGCGGACCATACCGGCGTTTCGCGCAAGATCGAAGACCGCAGCGAGCGCCAGCGCCTCAAGGGACTGGTGGACGAGCTCAAGCCGCAGGATTGTGGACTCATCGTCCGGACCGTGGGCGAGGGCGTGGAGAATCGGGCGCTCGAGAACGACGTCCAGCACCTCGTGAGCCAGTGGAAGCGCATCCAGGAGAAGGCGGCACCGGCGCACGCCCCGAGCCTCATCCATCAGGACGTCGGCCTCGTGATCGGCCTCGTGCGCGACATCTTCAACGACGATGTCGATGCCCTCGTCCTTGACGATCGCGACGCCTACGACCAGCTCTACGGCTACCTGCGCGACTTCGCCCCCGACATGCAATCGCGGGTGAAGCTCTACGACGATCCGATGCCGGTGTTCGACAAGTACGGCATCGAAAACGAGATCGACAAGACGCTCGACCGCAAGGTGTGGCTCAAGAAGGGTGGCTACCTGATCGTCGAGCAGACCGAAGCCCTGGTCTCCGTGGACGTGAATACGGGGCGGTTCACCGGCAAGAGGAATCAGGAAGAGACGATCTTCAAGACCAACATGCTCGCGGCTCGCGAGATCGCACGGCAGCTGCGGCTGCGCGACATCGGCGGGATCATCGTCATCGACTTCATCGATATGGAGAGTGAGGCGAACAAGAAGCGCGTCTTCATGGAGCTGCGCGCGGCGCTCAAGCGCGACCGCGCCAAGACGAAGGCCTTCCAGGTGAGCGATCTCGGGCTCGTGGAGATGAGCCGCCAGCGCGTGCGCCCGAGCCTTTACCACTTCATGAGCGACGAGTGCGCCTACTGCGAGAGCACCGGGCACGTGTTGTCGCTCGACTCGATCGTGAACCGCGTCGAGCGGATGGTGCGGCGAGTGGGGCACTACACGCGCGCGCGCGAGCTGCGGTTGCAGGCGAATCCGCGCCTGACTCTGTTCCTGCGTGAGGAGCGTTGGGAACGCATGCGCGAGCTGATGGACTCCACCGGCGTCAACATCGATCTCGTGGACGACCCGCGGTTGCATCGCGAGGACTTCCGCATGCTCTCGGTCGAGACCGGCGAGGACCTCATGCGCCTGGTGGCGTCGGTGCGCGGGAACGGGCGCAGCACGGCGCAGCGGGCTGCCCCTGCGGCTGCCACAAGCGCAGGCCAACGCCGGCGCGGCAGTCGTGGCCGCGGACGTCGCGGCGGCGGCGAGGCGCCGCGACCTCAGCCGAGCGGAGGGAACCGCGGAGCTCGACGCCCGGGGCCGCGCCGTGAGGGCGCACCCAGCGGAGGCAGCTCCAGCGGGGGGGGCCGGCGCCGGCGCGGGAGCCGCGGACGCGGCCGTCGCGGCCGGCCGATTCTCGAGGACAACCCCGATCTGAGCGCTGGGGGCGGCAACCGCTCGGTGGCATCCGACGGCGCCCAAGCGGCGGGGCCTTGACGGCCCCGGGGCCGGGTTGCTAAACACGAGTGTTTTGGCGAAGGGAACTCGACGTGTACGCCGTTGTACGCATCGGAGGAAAGCAGTTCCAGGTGCGACCCCAGCAGCGCCTGCGGGTGCCGCGACTGCACGCAGACGTCGGCGCCGAGCTGGAGTTCGACGACGTCCTGCTCGTGCACGACGAGGCGGGCTGCACGACGGGCACGCCACGTACCGGCGCGCGTGTGAGCGCCCGGGTCCTGGCGCACGACCGCGAGCGCAAGATCCTGGTCTTTCACAAGAAGCGCCGCAAGGACATGAAGAAGAAGAATGGGCACCGGCAGCCGTTCTCCGAGATCGAGATCGAGGCGATCCAGGCGCCCTGACAGGGGGAGCTGCTTTGGCACACAAGAAAGGGCAAGGGGCGTCGCGCAATGGACGCGACAGCAACCCCAGCTATCTCGGGGTGAAGCGCGGCGACGGCCAGTACGTCCGTGCCGGCAACATTCTGGTGAGGCAGCGTGGGACCCCCATTCGTCCGGGTGAGAACGTAGGCAAGGGACGCGATGACACGCTGTTTGCACTCGTGGATGGTCGGGTGGTTTTCGCACGCGTCGGGCGCCGGCGCAAGCAGGTCCGCGTCGTCCCGGGCTGACTCGGGTGCTCACGCCTGCAAAGCCAACGACACGGGGGAGGGATGCCCCCGTGTCCTGCTTTCAGGCTCGAGAAGGTGATCGGATGCGTTGTCTGCTGCTGTTGCTGCTGCTGACGCTCGGCGTCGGCGCAGCACACGCGCAGGGCATGACCCCGGAGGAGGAGGAGCAGATCCTCTTCGACGAGGTGGTGCAGGTCGCAGCAGAGGGCCGCGCTCTCGACGTCTCCTTCGCCACCGCCGGTCACGACGTGATCGCACCCACCAACATGGTGTGGATTGCCGACCCGACGGAGCACGGGTTCCGAGCCGTCGCCGCACGGCCGATTCCGGGAACGGCGAAGGCGGGCGAGTTCCTCGGCGCTCGAGGCCAGGAGATCGTGCGCGAGACCGCTGCGCTCCACGTGGGACCTTCGCGCGCGCACCTGCTGTCGCAGGGGGGGCGCCTGAAGATCTTGAGCCGTGGTGTGATCGACAGCGTCGTTGTCGCCCGGACGCTGGCGCGCGCCGTGGATCTCGACGTCAGCCTCACCGGTCTGATCTGCGTCCTGTGGGGCGAGCAGATCGCCGTCTACGCCTACCCCCCGGGCGAGCCGCTCTGGGTCTTCGAGGTCGACGAAGATGTGCGGCCCGCGGTCGCGATCGCCGCCAGCGGGACGGGCGAGATCTTCGTCGTCGGACGCGGGACGGTCGCGGTGGCCGCCTACGACCTCGCCGAAGAGGGGCAGTACGTGCGCACGCGGGCGCTTCGTGCTGCCGACCTCGAGCTCGAGTCCCCCGGCGGGATCGGGGTCACGCCCTTCATGCTCTTGCCCGTTCCGGGGCGCGAAGGTTGGGTGGGCCAGGATCGTTTCCTCGTCGTCTCCGACACGGCGACCGGAGCTCTCCACGTCCTCGAGCGCAGGGATCTGAAGTTCGTCGGCCGTTGGAGCTTGCGCCAGGAGCAGCCGGAGGCTGCACCAGGCCGGCTCGACATCAGCAATCGCGGACAGATCGCCTACGTGGACACACGTTCGGGGGCCGCCTTCGTGCTTCCGACCCGCGTGACCGCCGCGCTGGTGCGTGGGGCCGAATTCCGCTGGCGTGTTCTCGAGCAGCCGCGCGTCTTCCGCGTGCAGGGTGGCGATACGCTGAGTTTGCCGATGCCGAGGCAGTGATGCAGCCACACGCGATGCGCTACGCCATCATTCCCGCGCGCTTCGCCTCGACTCGTTTCCCCGGCAAGGCTCTCGCGCTGCTCGCTGGCAAGCCTCTCGTGGTGCACGTGCTGGAGCGCGTCGAGGCTGCCCGGGTTTTCGATGCGATCTGGGTGGCGACCGACGACGAACGCATTGCGGAGGCCGTGCGTCGCGCGGGGGGGAGCGCGCGCATGACGCGCGCCGACCATGGCAGCGGCACAGAGCGCATCGCCGAAGCGGCCGCCTCGCTGCCGGCCGACGCGCTCGTGTGCAACGTGCAGGGGGACGAGCCGCTGCTGCCGCCGGCGCTGTTGCGCGACCTCGTGGCGCACATGGATGCGGATCCCACCATCGAGCTCGCAACGGTGGGGCACCCGAGCGTCGATGCCGCAAGCCTGAGCAGTCCGAACGTCGTCAAGGTGGTCTGCGACAACGCGGGCCGAGCGCTCTATTTTTCGCGCGCGCCGATCCCCCACACTGGAACGCGCGCGCCGCGGTACCTGCGACACGTCGGCATCTATGCCTTTCGTCGTCGTGCCTTGACGCAGTTCGTGCAATGGGCGCCCGGACGACTCGAGCAGCTCGAGGGCCTCGAGCAGCTTCGGGCGCTCGAGAACGGCATGCCCATCCACGTTGTCGTCACGCAGCACGACACGATCGGCGTCGACACGCCGGAGGATCTGAAAGCGGTTGCTTCACGGCTGCCGCGCTTCCTAGAATCGAGCGAGATCGCGTCTCAACCTCCACGCGGCGATGCAAGGTAGAGGGATGACCAAGTATATCTTTGTGACTGGCGGAGTCGTTTCCTCGTTGGGCAAGGGTATCGCGACGGCATCGTTGGGTCTGTTGCTGAAACGGCGCGGGTTGCGCGTGACGCTGCAGAAATTCGATCCCTACCTCAACGTCGATCCCGGGACGATGAGCCCGTTTCAGCACGGCGAGGTGTTCGTCACCGACGATGGCACGGAGACGGATCTCGATCTCGGTCACTACGAGCGCTTCACGGACGTGAGTCTGGGGCGCCGACACAACACCACGGCGGGTCAGATCTACGAATCGCTGATCCAGAAGGAGCGACACGGCGACTTCCTCGGGCACACGGTTCAGGTCGTTCCCCACGTGACGGACGCGATCAAAGAGCGCATCGAGGCGGCCGCCGACGGCCACGACGTCGTGGTGACGGAGATCGGGGGCACGGTCGGTGACATTGAGAGCCTCCCCTTTCTGGAAGCGGTGCGACAGTTCCGCCTCGACGTTGGCGTCCAGAACTGCATGGACGTGCACCTCACGCTCGTGCCCTACATCAAGGCTGCCAAGGAAGTGAAGACGAAACCGACGCAGCACAGTGTCGCCACCTTGCGTTCGATCGGCTTACAGCCGGACGCGCTCCTCTGTCGTACGGAGATGGCGCTGTCGGAATCGGTGCTGCGCAAGATCGGTCTGTACTGCAACGTCGAGACGCGTGCCGTCATCGCTCTTCCCGACGTGCAGTCGATCTACGACGTGCCGCTTCTGCTTTCGGAGCAGAAGCTGGACGAGATCGTTCTGGAGCATCTGCATCTGCAGGCGGAGCCGCTGCAGATCGATTCGTGGCGGCAGATGGTGCAACGTCTGCACGCTGCGAGCGAAGAGGTCGAGATCGCCGTCTGTGGCAAGTACGTGCAGCTGCAGGATGCGTACAAGAGCATCATTGAGGCGCTGACCCACGCCGGTGTCGATCGCAACGTGCGGGTTCGGATCCGTTGGGTGAACTCGGAAGATGTCGAGAGCCGTGGCGCCGCAGCACTGTTGCGCGGCGTGGACGGGGTCCTGGTGCCGGGCGGTTTCGGTGAGCGCGGCATCGAAGGAAAGATCGCTGCGATCCGGTGGGCGCGGGAGAATCGGGTGCCGATGTTCGGCATCTGTCTTGGACTGCAGTGCGCGGTGATCGAGTTCGCGCGCAACGTGCTCGATCTCTCCGCTGCCAACAGCTCCGAGTTCGACGACAAGACAACCGATCCGGTCATCGACCTCATGCCGGAGCAGGAGGGTGTCGACAAAGGGGGCACGATGCGCCTCGGCGCGTACCCGTGCGTGCTTCGCCCCGGCAGCATCGCTGCATCCAGCTACGACAGCGACGAGGTTCAGGAGCGCCACCGCCATCGTTGGGAAGTCAGTCCCGCGTACTTCGAGCGTCTCGAGGCCGACGGAATGCACCTGACGGGGCGCTCGCCGGATGGCCGCTTGATCGAGATCGTCGAGGTCCCGGATCATCCTTTCTTCCTGGCGGTGCAGTTCCACCCCGAGTTGCGCAGCCGTCCCGAGCGCCCGCACCCGCTGTTCCGACGCTTTGTTGCGGCGTCGCACGCGTTCCGAGCGGCGAGCAGTCGCCGCGACGGCACACGCGAGCGCCACGGGTTGGGAGCGACATGAGACACGAGTTCGTGATCGGTGCCGACGCGGGCCGCCCGGCCCGCGTCGGCGGTTCTGCGCCGCTGCTGGTCATCGCCGGCCCCTGTGTCATCGAAGATGAAGACACGGTCCTGCGCACCGCGGAAGCGCTCGCAGACACCTGCGGCGCGCTCGAGGTGGGGTTTGTCTTCAAGTCGAGCTATCTGAAAGACAACCGCACTGCGGTCGACTCTTTCGTCGGACCCGGCCCGGAGAGCGGGCTGCGGACTCTGGAGCGCGTGCGGCGCGAGGTGGGTGTTCCGGTGCTCGCGGATGTGCACGAGCGCGCGGAGATCGCTGCGGCGGCCGAAGTGCTCGACGTGCTGCAGATCCCGGCTTTTCTTTGTCGCCAGACGCGCCTGCTGACGGAGGCTGCCGCCACCGGTCGCTGCGTCAACGTCAAGAAAGGGCAGTTCCTTTCACCCTCCGACGTGCGCCACCTGGTGACGAAGTACGAGTCGACGGGCACGGGGGGGCTGCTCCTCACCGAGCGCGGCACGACGTTCGGATACGGCAACCTCGTGGTCGACATGCGCGCGCTCGAGATCATGCGCGGCTTCGGCTATCCCGTCGTCTTCGACGTCACGCACAGCCTGCAGATGCCAGGCGGCGCGGGCAACGAGACCGGGGGGGATCGGCGCTTCGCGCCGCTCATGGCGCGCGCCGCGTGCGCCGCCGGTGTCGAGGCGCTCTTTCTCGAGTCGCATCCCGATCCGAGCCGCGCACGCAGCGACAAGCACACGCAGATCCCGGTCACGGAGATGCGACGCCTGCTGGAGACGGCGCGCGAGTTCCATCGTCTCGAGCGCCAGCGCGCCAGCGAGTAGGAGTCCCGGACGGACGCCCATCCGACGGCTTGCCCAAGAGGGGAGCGATGCGAATGAAGCGCAACGAGCCCGCGGAGGGTCCGCAACCGGCATCGGGGCCCCGCGCACCGGGTCGCCCCGGGCGGCCGCAGTCGGGCGCGGCCACGACCGAGCACGACAGCCTGACCGAGGCTCGGCTCGTGCTCGAAAAGGAGATTGCCGGCTTGCGCGCCGTGCAGGAGCGCCTCGACGATCGCTTCGTCGAGGCGGTCGACCTGCTGTACGCGTGCAGCGGTCGCGTCATCGTGACCGGCGTGGGCAAGTCGGGGATCGTCGCCAAGAAGATCGCCGCGACCTTGACCAGTACCGGGACGCGGAGTCTCTATCTCCACCCGGTCGAGGCGGCTCACGGCGACATGGGAATCCTCGCTCCGGAAGACGTTCTGCTCGCGGTTTCTTACAGCGGTGCCAACGACGAGCTCGAGGAGATTTTCGCGGCGTGTTCGCGCATGCGGATCCCGATCGTCTCACTCACCGGCAACCGCGGCTCCCGGGTGGGGCGTTCCAGTCACGTCGTCATCGATTGCCGTGTCCCGGAGGAGGCGTGTCCGCTCAACCTGGCACCGACGGCGAGCACGACGGCCGCGCTCGCCGTCGGGGATGCGCTTGCCGTGGCGCTGTTGAAGCGACGCGACTTCCGCGCCGAGCACTTCGCGATGACGCACCCGAGCGGTGTGCTCGGACGCAAGCTGCAGCTGACCGTGCGCGACGTCATGCATCAAGGCGAGGAGCTTCCACGTGTCCAGCATGACACCCCGTTGCGCCACGCCCTGTTCGTCATGATCGAGAAGCGCCTCGGTTGCGTCTTCGTGGAGGATGACGCCTCGCTTCTGATCGGAATCATCACCGACGGGGATCTGAAGCGGATCCTGGTGCGCGATCCGCACGGGCTGGAGCGTGCGGTGCGCAGCGTCATGGTGGCCAACCCGAAGCAGATCGCAGCTGGCGAACTGGTGGTCCAGGCGCTGCGGCGCATGGAGGAGAACCCTGGGGGGGCCATCACGCAGCTGGCGGTGGTCGACGCGCAGGGGCGACTCGAGGGCGCCATCCACATGCACGACATCGTGCGTTTGGGTCTGGCGGCAGCACCGCCGGCGTGAGGAGGGGCGAGCCGGAGCGCCAGGCGCCTTTTCCAGGCCGAAACGGAAATAAATCCGGCCCCTCGACGATTTTGGCTCATTGAGGAGCGCGATGGCCCAAGAGAGCGATGCGGCCAGGCGCCGGAGGTTCGAGCAGGAGGCACTGCCCCACCTCGGTGCTCTCTACAACACCGCGCTGCGGATGACCCAGAACCCGGCCGACGCCGAGGATCTGGTCCAGGAGACATACCTGAAGGCGCATCGGTTTTGGGATCGGTACAAGCCCGGAACCAATTGCAAGGCTTGGCTTTACAAGATCCTGACGAATACCAGGATCAACCAGTACATCAAGAAGTCGAAGCGCCCGCCGCAGGTCCATTTCGACGACGTCGAGCCCACGCTGCCGCAGCGTGAGTCGCGCGGGCTCGACCAGCCGACCCAAGGAGAGATGGGCGTATTCGCCGATCTCCTCGACGACGAGGTCAAGGAGGCTCTCGAGGCGATCCCGGGTGAGTTTCGCATGGTGCTGATTCTCTCGGTGATCGAGGGCTTCGCCTACAAAGAGATCGCGTCGATCCTGGAGATTCCGATTGGGACGGTGATGTCGCGTCTCTTTCGTGGTCGCAAGCTGTTGCAGGCTTCGCTGCGAGACTACGCACGACGACGCGGCCTGGTGAAGGATTGAGGCTGTCATGAGCGACTGTAATCTGGAGCGTGAGCGCCTGCTGCTCTATCTCGACGGCGTGCTCCGCAACGCCGAGGCGGAAGCCGTGGAATCGCACGTGGAGCAGTGTGCGACCTGCCAGAGCCTCGAAGTGATCGACGCCGAGCTGGCGGCTCTGATCCGACGCAAGCTGCCGGTCGCGAGCGCGAGTCCCGCCCTGCGCGGCCGAGTCCTCGCCTCGCTCGAGGCTGAGGATGGACCCGCGGCCGCCCGGGTCGCCGACCTGCGCGAGTCGTGGTCTCGACGCCTGTTCGCCTCGCCCTGGCTGCCGAGGTTGGTGATGGCCGCCGTTCTGGCGTTCCTGCTTCTGGTGCCGGTTCGGGGGCTCTTTCGCCCTCCGGCACTAGCGCAGGCGGCGATCGAGCGCCACGGTTGCCACGCAGACGGGCTGGATGGCGCTGACACACCCCCGTGTTGTCACGACCTCATGCTCTCTGTCGGGGCTCTCCTGCAGGCCCCCTCGGCGGGCCAGGTGGTGCCCGACCTGGGCACCGAGGGACTCAAGCTCATCGCGACAACCCATTGCGAATTCGACGATACCGCCGTCAATATGCTCGCGTATCGGGCCTCCGACGCCGCGACGTTTTCTCTTTACATCACGGACCGGGTGACGGAACAATTCATGCAGCTCTCCGTGCAGGAGGTGAACGGGATGGCGCAGGCACGCCACCGTGTCAAGGAGAGCGAAGTCACCATCTGGAAACGTGATGGCTTGATCTACTTCTGGGTCGGCCCCCACGACAGCCCCAGCTACGACCAGGCACTGGCACGGCTTCTCGAGCCGTGATCCGTGCCAGCGTCACACCCGCTATGATTCCAAGAATCTCAACGTGCGTCTGCGTGCTGCTTCTGCTTGCGAACGTCGCTCGGGCGGACGAGCGCCTGCTTCTGCTTTCCGATGTCGAAACCCGCGCCACCGATGTTGAGGTCGGCGTCATGAAGCCGTTCGACGTGCGACTGGTCGCGGAGCGCGATGCCGAGGACGCGCAGATCTCCACGGTTGCTTTCACGCTCGAGGTTCCCGAGGGGCTTCTTCTCGTCGGCGAGGAGGTCCTGGTGGAGTCGCTCGTCGCGCTCGGAACGCCGCGCACCGGTTTGCACCTCGCATTCCAGTGCGTCGAGTCGCAGCAAATCCCTGTCTTCCACTTCCGCCTCGTTGCGACGCGTCCGCTTGAGCAGGCCGAGCTGCGCCTGCGTCCGGACACGCGCACGAACTTCCTCGGCATCGTGGCCTGCAAGGATGAGAACTTCGTCAAGTGGGAGTGTGAGCCCGCCACCTTCGCCGTGACCGCGAAATAGCGAGGGCGCGACCTTGGCCTGCGCTGGTCCGCTGCGGCTCGCGTGCGCGCCGCCCGTGCCGCCTCGGACGCGCGAGATCGCAGCCCCATCCCGCCCGCTGCCTGGAGATGTGCGCGGCCGCGCCGCAGCGGCTGCGCCGGCCCATCCCGGCTCGAGTCCGTAGCGTCCATCTCCAGAAAGGCTTCAATCGAGCTGCCGCGATCTACTACGATGGGCGGCATGTTGCGGCGTGGTCCGCTCGGAGGGCGAGTTGGCTGCTGACGATCGGAAGGGTGGGATGGGACGCGTTCACGCTCCACAGGCGCAGGCGCTGCGCGTCGCCGAACTCGAGCCAGGCATGCGCCCGGACGGCGTCGTCGTCGTCAAGAAGAAGGTGCGTCGCGAGCAGCCCAACGGCAACCGCTACCTGCTCCTGCAGCTCGGTGATCGCTCGGGACAAATCAACGCCATCCTCTGGCACGGTGCGGACATCGTCGACGCCGAGATCGATGCTGGAGACCTGGCGCACGTGCGTGGCGAGGTCCAGCTCTATCAGAACGTGCGGCAGATCAAGGTGCAACGCATCGACCGCGCCGACCCGAGCGGTTACGACCTGTCGGAGTTTCTCCCGTCGTCGGCACACGATCTCGACGTGTTGTACGAACGTCTTCTCGACATCGTCGACAGTGTCGAGAGTCCCCACCTCAAACGTCTCTATGGTGAAATTCTGCGTGATCCGGAGGTGCGCCCGCGTTACCAGTGCGCGCCTGCCGGCAAAGGGTGGCACCACGCCTACGTCGGCGGACTTCTTGAGCACGTGGTGTCGAGCCTCGATCTGGCCGAGGTGTTGATCCGCAACTACCCGACGATCGACCGCGACCTCGTCATCGGCGGACTCGTTCTGCACGACATCGGCAAGATCGAAGAGCTGGTGTTCAAAAGCTACATCGAGTACTCGACGCCGGGACGCCTGCTGGGGCATCTGGTTCAGGGATGTCTGCTCGTGTCGCGCTTCATCGACCGCATCGAGGGTTTCCCAGAGGACCTCCGCGTGCGCCTATTGCATACGATCGTGGGACACCACGGCTCTCCGGAGCGTGGCTCACCCAAGCCGCCGATGACGCTCGAGGCGGTCGCCGTGCATCTCCTCGACCACCTCGACTCCCAGACGCAGGCGATCGAGCAGGTGGTGAGTCGCGCCAACAGCGATGATCCCTGGACCGAGAACGTGAAGCTCCTGAATCGTCAGTTCTATCGCGGAGAGCAAGACGCGAGCCCGCGCTGAGGAGGGGTGGGGAGGCACCTGGAGATGAAGACGTTGCCTGCGTGGGTCGAAGTGAATCTGGACGCGCTGGCGCACAACGTTTCGGTGGTCCGAAGTTTCATCGGCGAAGGCACGCGAATCCTGCTCATCGTCAAAGCGGACGCCTACGGTCACGGCGCCGTCGAGATCGCACGGGAAGCGGTGCGCGGCGGCGTGCACATGCTCGGCGTCGCGACGGTGGACGAAGGGCGGGAGTTGCGCTCGGCGGGGATCGACGCGGCGATTCTCCTGCTGTCGCCGGCGCTTCCGGAAGAGATCCCTGCCATTCTCGAGGCCGAGCTTCGCACCACGGTTCCCGATCTCGAGTTCGCGGCTCGACTCTCGGACGCCGCCAGCGTCCTCGGGAAGGTCGTGCCGGTGCACATCGAGGTCGATACCGGCATGGGACGCAGCGGTTTCCACGCCGACGTCGCGGTGGAGTGGATCGAGCAGGTGAGCCGACTCCCCGGGATTCTCGTCGAGGGGGTGTTCACTCACTTTCCGGTCTCCGATACCGACGTCGACTTCTCGCGCCAACAGTTCCGCCGCTTCGGTGCCGTGGTCGAGCGGCTGCGCCGTGCCGGCGTCCGGGTCGCGCTCGCGCACGCCAGCAACTCGGCTGGAATCCTGCAGATTCCGGAGGCTCATCTGGACATGGTGCGCCCCGGCGGGCTGTTGTACGGTTGCCTCCCACACGTCGTTCTCGAAGGCATGGCGCCCGTGCGTGCGGTCATGAGCTTCCACGCCCGGCTCGTGCAGGTGCGCAGGCTGCCGCCCCGGTCGACGATCAGTTACGGAAGCGACGTGATGACCTGCAGCGAGTGCGTCGTCGGCGTGGTTCCCGTGGGGTACGGACACGGTCTCTCGCGCGCCTATTCGGGGTGGGGGAGCGTGCTCTTCCGCGGCCAGCGTGTCCCGATCCTCGGGCGCGTGACGATGGACATGACGATGGTCGATCTGAGCGGCGTCGACGCGCCCCGGGTTGGCGAAGAGGTCGTCCTCTTCGGAAGTCAGGGAGACGCATCCATCGGCGTCGACGAGGTCGCGGCAAAGACGGGCGTCATTACCTACGAGGTCCTCTGCGGCATTTCCAAGCGCGTGGTCCGCGTCTATCGGCGCAACGGCGGTGTCGAGTCGATGCGCGGGCTCACCGGTGTCAAGAGCGTCACGATGGGCTGAGCCGGCGCGCTGGACCAGGCGGTCCGAAGCGCGCAGCGAAAGGCGATCGCCTCGGCGCGTGGAGAGCGTATGGCGAAAGTGGCTCTCATCGTACTCGACGGCGTCGGCGTGGGCGCCTCTCCGGACGCCGAGGCGTATGGCGACGTCGGAAGCGACACCGTGGGGAACCTCGCGCGACAGCTCGGGGGGTTGCAGCTTCCTCACCTCGGCTGGCTCGGGCTGGGCCACCTCACAGCGATCGAGGGCACGCCGCCCGCGCCGCTCCCGATCGGTGGCTATGGGCGACTGCAGGAGGTGTCGGCGGGGAAGGACAGCACCACCGGTCACTGGGAGCTGTGCGGGATCGTGACCGAGACCGCGTTTCCCACCTATCCCGACGGCTTTCCAGCTGCTGTGATCGAGCCGTTCGAGAGCGCTGTGGGGCGCAAGGTTCTGGGCAACCGTGCGGCCTCCGGAACCGTGATCATTCAGGAGCTCGGCGACGCGCATTGCGCCAGCGGCAGCCCGATCGTCTACACCTCCGCCGACAGCGTCTTCCAGATCGCAGCGCACGAAGAGGTCGTTGCGGTCGACGAGCTCTACCGCTGGTGCGAGCTGGCGCGCTCCCAGCTCGCGGGCGCGCACAACGTCGGGCGTGTCATCGCGCGACCCTTTGCAGGAACGTCGGGGCACTACTTCCGCACACCGCGCCGGCGCGATTACGCGCTCGTGCCTCCAGGTCGCACGCTCCTGCAAGTGTTGCAGGAGGCGGGACACACGACGGTCGGGATTGGAAAGATCGAGGATCTCTTCTCCGGCATTGGCCTCTCGCACGTCGATCACACCACCTCGAACGACGCCGGCATGGATGCGACGCTGCGTTGGTTCCGCGATGCTCCGGAGGAGAGCTTCCTGTTCACGAACCTGAACGATTTCGATACGCTCTGGGGGCATCGCAATGACACCGACGGCTTTGCGGAGGGACTGCGCGATTTCGACGACTGGCTGCCGGAGATCCTCCGGCTCCTGCGTGCCGGGGATCTGCTCCTGTTGAGCGCCGACCACGGCAACGACCCAACGACGCCGAGCACCGATCATTCGCGCGAATACGTCCCGATCCTCTGCAAGCTCGGCGGACGCGACGCCGGGGCCGCGCTCGGTGATCGACGTGGCTTCATGGATGTTGCTGCAACCGTGCTCGAACACTTCCGTCACCCGGAGCGCTTGGGTGGAAGCAGCTTCCGACGTCAGCTGGGACCGATATGATTCGCCACTCTGCTCTCGATCCCGGTGCACGTGAGCTCGTGCAAGCTGCGCGTGCGGTGCGGCGTCGTGCGCACGCGCCCTACTCCGGCTTCAAGGTTGGTGCCGCGTTGCGCAGCCGCGACGGACGCATCTTCACCGGCTGCAACGTGGAGAATGCGAGCCTCGGTGCCACCGTGTGTGCGGAGCGCGGTGCGTTGATGCAGGCGGTGGCTGCCGGAGCCCGTCGTGGCCAGCTGCAGCAGCTGGCGATCTTCACGACGGATTCCCAACCCGCGCGCCCATGCGGCATGTGTCTGCAGGTGTTGGTGGAGTTCGCGCGTGATCTGCCGCTCCTTCTCGCCAATGGGCGCGGTGTCGAGTGCGTGCGCCTCAAAGAGCTGCTGCCTTGGCCGTTCGAGGGTTTCCCGCCGCGAAGAAGGTGAGCCGTCGATGCAGCTTGCTGAAATCCAGCGGCGCCTGCGTGTCGCCCGTCGCACACCCGCGCGTGCCGGTCACAGGCGCCTCGGTGGGGAGGAGGAACGGTTGCGCGTGGCGCTGGGCGCGGATCATGGCGGCTTCGCCCTCAAGGAGGAGCTCCGTGCTTGCCTCCAGGAGCTCGGCGTGCAGGTGGAGGATGTCGGCACGCACTCCGCCGAACCGGTCGACTATCCCGACCTGGCGGTCGCGGTCGCGCGCCAGGTGGCTGCCGGAAAGTGCCGCTTCGGGATCGTGGTCGACGGCGCGGGCCTCGGCTCGTGCATGACCGCCAACAAGGTCGCTGGCATTCGCGCGGCGACCTGCCACGACGAGCGCACGGTTCGCAACAGTCGTGAGCACAACGACGCCAACGTGCTGGTCCTGGGTTCCGGCGTCGTCCACCGCGGTCACGCGCGCCGGCTCGTGCGACTGTGGCTGCGAACAGCGTTCACAGGCGGGCGTCACGCCAGGCGCGTGGCCAAGATCGACGCGCTCGACCAGGAGCGGCGCTAGCCTCGGCCGCGGCGGTGCCGTAGGATTCGGGACTCGGAGGATGCATGCGCGACGACGAGATCATCGAGCGGGTTGCATCTCGGGTTCTGCGCTCCCTGGAGCCGCGAGCCCACACGGGCTCGCATGAGGAGTTCGCACGCCTGACGCGAGAGGCGGGGCGTGCGGACGACGCGTCCTGCATGTGGTGCCGCGGTCGCGGCGAGTGCCACCGGCGGCGGCCGGTCACCACCCGCCGCATTCTGGACGCGGGTGCGTGTCGCGTGTCGGCGCGCTACCCCGCCGGTGCGGTCGAGAACGAGCTGGCGCCGTGCATCGATCACACTCTTCTGCGTCCGGAGGCCACCTACGAGCAGGTGGCGCGTCTGTGCGGTGAGGCATCGCAGCACCAGTTCGCCAGCGTCTGTCTCAACCCGGTGCACGTCGCGGCGGCCGCGGAGATGCTCGCGGGCAGCGGTGTGGCCGTCTGTACGGTGGTGGGGTTTCCGCTCGGCGCCACGACCACCGAGGTGAAGGTCACAGAGACGCGCCAGGCGATCGACAACGGCGCCAGCGAGATCGACATGGTGATTCACGTCGGTGCCCTCAAGTCGGGCGACTTCGCTTCCGTGCGTGACGACATCGAGCGTGTCGCCGATGCCTGCGGGCGCGAGGCCCTTCTCAAGGTGATCATCGAGGCGGCCCTCCTCACCGACGAGGAGAAGGTCCAGGCGTGCGCCATTGCTAAGATGGCGGCTGCCGACTTCGTCAAGACCTCGACCGGTTTCGGCCCGGGTGGCGCCACGATCGCCGACGTCGCGTTGATGCGGCGTACGGTCGGCGAGGCACTGGGGGTGAAGGCGGCGGGTGGAATCCGCGACCGTGAAACGGCAGAGCGCATGATTCAGGCTGGTGCCGACCGCATCGGCGCCAGTGCCTCGATCCAGATCCTCCGCGAGTCGGGTCCCGGTACGCCATGAGCGCGTTGGAGCTCGTCGAACGCAAGAAGCGCGGCGGCTCGCTCAGCCGCAGCGAAATCTCCTCGCTGGTCGATGGTTTCACCCGCGGCCACATTCCCGACTACCAGATGGCGGCGTTCCTGATGGCGGTGTGGTTTCGTGGTCTCGACGCCGGCGAGACCTTGGCGCTCACCGAGAGCATGATGCGCAGCGGTCGAGTCCTCGACCTGGCGCGGATTCCCGGCCCCAAGATCGACAAGCACTCGACCGGTGGCGTCGGCGACAAGGTGTCGTTGCCCCTCATCGGCATCGCGATGGCGTGCGGTGTGCGCGTCCCGATGCTCTCCGGCCGTGCGCTGGGACACACGGGAGGCACGCTGGACAAGCTGGAGTCGATTCCGGGCTACGTGACCGCGTTCGACGCCGAGCGCTACGAGCGCCTTCTACGCCATCCCGGCGGCACGATCGTCGGACAGTCGGACGATCTCGTGCCGGCGGATCGCGATCTCTATGCGCTTCGCGACGTCACCGCCACGGTGGACTGCGTCCCCCTCATCGTCGCCAGCATCCTGTCGAAGAAGTTCGCGGCCGGTGTCGACGGGGTCGTGCTCGACGTCAAGGTGGGCAGTGGTGCATTCATGCGTGACATGGAGCAGGCACGTGAGCTGGCGCGAGCACTGGTTGCAGTCGGCGCCGCCTTCGGTCGGCCCGTGTCGGTGCTTTTCACGCGCATGGACGAGCCGCTCGGCGAGGCGGTCGGCAATGCCGTCGAAGTGGTCGAGGCGGTCGAGTTCCTGCGCGGTGGCGGGCCGGAAGATCTGCGCGAGGTCACCTTCGTCCTGGTGGCGGAAATGCTGCGCATGGGCGGCTTGGCGGCGAGCGCAGAGGAAGGCGTGTCGAAAGCGCGCGCCGCCTGCGGCGACGGCAGCGCTCTCGCGTGTTTCCGCGCCCTGGTGGAAGGGCACGGGGGGCGCCTCGACTGGGACGCACCGGGTTGTGGACTCGACGTGGCACCCGTGGCGGCGAGCTTGACGGCGCCACGTCGCGCTTCTCTCGCCGCCGTCGATGGACGACAGCTCGGGCTCGCGGTCGTCGATCTGGGGGGTGGGCGCAAGCGCAAGCAGGACCTGATCGACGCGCGCGTGGGGTTACGGTGGCGGGCCCGAATCGGCGATGTTCTGGAGGCGGGGGCGCCGGTCGCGGACATTCTGGCGCCGCCGGGGATGGCCGTCGATGCGGTGCGTCGCCGCGTCGAAGCGGCTCTCACCTGGAGCGACGCGGCGCCGCCAGGCGCAGCGCGCGTTCTGGGGCGCTATCCGGATGCTGGCTGACGCGTTCGGGCTCGAGTCGGGCCGAGGAGGATCGATACCGTGGGGGCGTTGAACCGGGTCCTGTCCCAGATGCTGCCGTACGTGCCGCGCGCGATCGTCGGGCGCGTGTCTGCGCGCTACATCGCCGGAGAGAAGCTGCAGGAAGCTCTCGACACCGTGGCCTCACTCAACGCCACGGGGACGAGCGCCACCGTCGACATTCTGGGTGAGTTCGTGCGCGCGCTCCCGGAGGCAAGCGCGGCGCGGGAGGAGTACGTGGGGCTTGTGCAGGCGCTTGCCGATCGCGCACTCGACTCCCAGGTTTCGGTGAAGCTGACACAGCTCGGCCTGAAGATCGATCGCGGCGTGTGTTTGGAGCACATGCGAGCGATCGCGGCGCAGGCGCAACGCCTCGGCAACCTGGTGGCGATCGACATGGAGGATTCGAGCTGTACGGATGCGACGCTCGAGATCTACGAGGCGTTGCGGCACGACAACAGGCACGTCGGTGCCGTGCTCCAGGCGTGTCTGCGTCGTAGCCGCGCCGACCTGGAGCGCCTGCTCCCCCTGGAGCCCAACGTGCGTGTGTGCAAGGGGATCTACGTGGAGCCAGTCGAGATCGCGTACCAGAAGCCGGAGCGCATTCGCCAGAGCTTCCTCGATCTCGTCGAGATGCTGCTGACCCGAACGTCGTTTGTCGGCATCGCGACGCACGACGAGATCCTCGTGGATGCCAGCTCGGAGCTGCTGCGAAAGCACCGCACGGCTCCCGAGCGCTACGAGTTCCAGATGCTCCTCGGCGTGCGCCACGAGCTGCGTTCGCGCCTGTTGGCTCAAGGGCATCCGGTGCGCGTCTACGTGCCCTACGGCAGGCACTGGTATGCTTACTCGATGCGGCGTCTGAAGGAAAACCCGGCCATCGCGGGCCATGTGTTTCGCAATCTCTTCGAGCGCGTCTAGGCGCGCGTTGCCCGGGGCGTCCGCTTCCTGCTAGGCTTGAGTTGGTCCGCCCCGAGAGCGCGCACGCCCCTGGAAGGTCTTCGATGCGTCACGTCCCGCGTGCGCTGCTGCTCTGCATCCTCGCGGCGTCGGCGCCCACGGCCGTGGCGCAGACCTCTCGGAACACCACGCTCCTGTCGCAGCAGCACCTCTATCGGGGCTACTCCGACGTTTGGGGCTACACGGCGCAGGATGGTCGTGAACTGGCCCTCATCGGGACGACCGACGGCACCTCGATTGTCGACCTCTCGATTCCGACCCAGCCGATGGAGATCGCCTTCATCGCCGGCCCGTCGTCGATCTGGCGCGACATCAAAACGCATGCGACGTATGCGTACGTCGTCACCGAAGGGGGCGGCGGGCTCCAGATCGTCGACCTCGAGGCGTCGCCACCGAACCTGGTTGCGACCTGGGACTCGACGTTCACATCGGCGCACAACATCGCGATCAGCGACGGCGTCGCCTATGTGGTGGGCGCAAAGAAGAACAGTCTCGCGGTCGGCGCGCGTTTCCTCAGCTTGGCGAACCCGATCGCACCGCTGGAGGTGGGTGCGTTCACGAGCTGGTATATCCACGATTGCGTCGTGCGCAGCGACACGATGTTCGCGGCAGCGATCAACAACGACTTCCTGGGGATCGTGGACGTGAATGACAAATCCGCCCCGGCGGTCGTGACGACGTTCACGTGGCCGGGAAGCAACGCCCACAACTGCGACGTCACGAGCGACGGCCGCTACGTTCTGACCGCCGACGAGGCCGTCGGAGGTGATCTCCACATCTTCGACATCTCCGATCTGGGCAACGTGCGCCAGGTTTCCACCTGGAGTGCAAACCCGGACGCCATCATCCACAACGTGCTCATTCAGGGAGATCTCGCGTACGTTTCCTACTACACGGAAGGCGTTCGGATCGTCGACATCGCGGTGCCCGAGGCCCCGGTAGAGGTGGGGTTCTACGATACGTTTCCAGGCGTCTCTGGAGGCTTCAACGGGGTCTGGGGTGTCTACCCGTACGCAGCCTCCGGTGTCATCTACGCCTCGGATCGCGGCACTGGTCTGTACGCCATCGATTACTCGAACAGCGACGGCGCCGTCCAGGGCACGGTGCACGACGTCGACAGCGGCAGCCCGATCGCCGCCGCCGTGGTGCAGATCGTCGGCGGCCCGCAGGCGGTTGCGACCGCCAGCGGCTTCTACAAGATCTACGCAGCGCCCGGCGACTACAACGTCGTCGTTTCGAGCTACGGCTTCGAACCCGATTCCACCGGCGTTGTGCTGGTCGCGGACAGTGCTGTCGTGCACGACGTCTCATTGCAGCGGCTGCCGAGTAGCCGGGTCGGCGGCATGGTCACCCGGGCGGGCGATTCGAGTGCGATCGAGCAGGCGAGCCTGCTGCTGCAGGGGACGCCGCTGCTGCAATCGAGCGATGGCGCGGGGACCTACGAGTTCGCCCACGTTCCCCACGGCGTCTACACGCTGCGCGTGTCTCGTTTTGGTTTCGCGCCCCAGGCGCGCACGATCAGCGTCACCGTCTTCGATCCGCTCCTGGCCCTGACGTACGATTTCGAGCTCGTGGCCGCTGCCAGCGCCGAGGACTTCGAATCGGGGACGGCGGGTTGGGTCTCGGGCTCACCGCAGGACACGGCCACGGGAGGCGCTTGGGTGTGGGGCGTTCCCGTGGGCAGCGGCGGGGGAGAGGTGCAGCCCGGTACAGATCACACCGTGGCCCCCGGCGCTGCCTGCTGGGTGAGCGCAAACGCGATCTCGGAAACGTCGCCGATCACGAGCGCGGACGTGGATGGCGGCTACACGACGCTCACCTCACCCGTGTTCGACGTCGCCAGCATCGTCAATCCGCACATCAGCTACTGGCGTTGGTTCTCCAACGATCGTGGATCGGTACCGGGTCCGCCGGATACGCTGCGCGTCGACATCAGCAACAACGCTGGCATCGACTGGGTGCCCGTGGAGCGCGTCGTCGAGTCCGCTGCGTGGACCGAGGTGGTGTTTCGCGTCGGCGATGTCGTCGCCCCCACGAGCCTGATGCGGCTTCGCTTCGTGGCCGAAGATCTCGGCACGGAGTCGGTGGTCGAGGTCGCTCTCGACGACGTCATGGCATTCGATGCCACGACGACGGATCTGCTTCCAGGGGCGGTCCCGACGCAGCTCTATCCGCCGACGCCGAACCCCTTCAATCCGAGCACGCAGGTGCGCTTTCAGCTGCAACGGGCGGGTCGTGTCGAGCTGTTGGTCTTCGACGTGCGTGGTCGTGTCGTCCGCACCCTGGCGCGCGGGCACCTCGGCGCCGGTGTGCACGAGCGTTCATGGGAGGGCCGCAGCCGCGAGGGGCAGCTGGCGAGCGGCACCTACTGGATCCGGCTGCACGCCGACGGCGGCGCGCACGTGCGCCGCGCGATTCTCCTCAAGTAGGAGCTTCGACGCCTGGCGCGAGGCAGGCCGGCGAACGCGCTCCGGTTGGCTGCAAAACACACAGGGAACGCGTCAGCCGGGTGGCCGATCCCGCGGCTGGGGCGCCCGCGGCTCGGTGTCCTCGAAGCCGGTGAAGGCACCGTCCGACTCGTAGTCGAGGGCACGCAGCGTGTGCAGATCGCATTCGCGACGGGGTCGCGATTGCTTCGTGAAGAGCTCCGACTGGACGTTGGGGCAGTGCGGCGTGGCGAGCTTGCCCGAATCGGTGCAGACGCTCTCCGAGAGGATCCCGCCCGGTTCGTTGAAGGCTTGCGCCGTGCGAGTGGCGTAGTGGCCGCGCATGATGTCCGCCCAAGGAGGCAGACCGATCAGTGCGCCCGGTAGCCCGATGGAGCGACGCTCGTCGTATCCGCCCCAAACGCCCACGACGAGATCGGGAGTGAAGCCGACGAACCAGCCATCCGCCGTATCGTCGGTCGTGCCGGTCTTGCCTGCGGCCGGGATGGTCAACCCGTAGAGCACACGCGCGTTCCGGCCCGTTCCCCAATCGACCACCGACTGCAGCATGTGGGTCACGATGTATGCCACCTGGGGAGAGAGCGCTTCCTCGTGATACGGCTGGGCGCGCTCGAGGACCTTGCCGAAGCGGTCCTCGATCTTCTCGATGTACCAGGGGCGCGAGTAGATCCCGCCGTTGGCGAGCGTCGCGAAGGCGGAGGTGAGCTCGAGAAGCGTGGTCTCGGAGGTTCCCAGCGCCAGCGAGAGTACCGGCTCGAGACGACTCCGAATCCCCATGCGATGCGCCGCCTGCATCACCTTCTCGGTGCCGATTTGCGCCTGCAGCTTGATCGCGGGGATGTTGAGCGAACGTGCGAGCGCGTAGCGCAAGGAGACGGGACCGTTGAAGGTCTTCTCGTAGTTCTGTGGTTTCCACAAGCCACGGCCCCCACCCATCTCCATCACCAGAGGGGTGTCGAGGATGATGTCGGAGGGACGGCTTCCCGCTTGAATGGCGGCGGTATACACGATCGGCTTGAAGCAGGAGCCAGGCTGGCGGCGTGCCTGGACGGCGCGGTTGAAACGACTCTCCGAGAAACTGCGCCCGCCCACCATGGCCAGGATGCGTCCCGTACGCGGGTCGAGCGCCACGGCGGCACCCTGGAGGTACTGCGGCTCCTCTTCGCTGACGCTCGCGAGCGTGTCGCGCGCGAATGGCAGCTGGCGCGTGCGTTCCAGTTCGCGGATGCGAGCCTCCACGGCCGCCTCGGCCGATCGCTGCAGCTCGAGGTCGAGCGTCGTGTACACGCGCAGCTCGCCGCTATAGAGCTCATCGACGCCGTACTCCGCTTCCAGGTACTTGCGAACCTCCTCGACGAAGTAGGCGCCAACCGGATCGTCGCTCCCCGGGGGGCGCGTCTCCAGTGGCGTCTGCACGAGGCTGTCGAAGTCGGCGCTCGCGACCAGACCGTGGTCGCGCATCGTGCGCAGGACGAGGTTGCGACGCTGCACGGCGCGCTCCGGGTTGCGCAGGGGGGAGTAGTTGCTCGGGTTCTTCGGCAGCCCTGCGAGGGTCGCGCTCTCCACCAGCGTGAGATCGCGGACCGACTTGCCGAAGTAGGTGCGCGCGGCGGCTTCGATTCCATGCGCACCCTCGCCGAAGTAGATCTCGTTCAGATACATGCGGAAGATCTCGTCTTTGGTGTACGTGCGCTCGATGCGCAGCGTCAGCATCGCTTCCCTGACCTTGCGCGTCAGTGTCTGCTCGTGTGATTCCAGAATCAGGTTGCGAGCGAGCTGTTGCGTCAGCGTGCTCGCTCCCTGCTCGCCCCAGCCATGGCGCAGGTTGGCGAGGATCGCGCGCGCCAGGCTCCAAAGGTCGATGCCCCAGTGGCTGTAGAAACGCCAATCCTCGACCGAGAGCACGGCCACCTTGAGCTCGTCGGGGACGTCGTCCAGCCGCACGTTGACGCGCTTCTCGCGGTAGAAGGAGTGGAGTGTGTCGCCGGCGGCGGAGAGCACGAGCGTGCCGCCGACGGGACGCGCGTCCTCGAGCGCCGTGAGGGAGGGAAGGTCCGAGCCCAGCGTTCGGTACGTCGCCCACAGCATCCCCGCACCGAGTGCCAGGGCGGCGAGCGTCGTCACCAGCGTCAGACGCACCAGGCGCGGCGCGTTCCGCCCCAGCCAGACGCGAATCTGCTGTCCTCGTGACTTCATGTCGTTCGTCACCTCGTCCTGCGTCGCTGCGGCCATGCGACCGTGGGTTGGTACCCGGGCGATGCTCCACCATTCCCGTCGACGCCGGCCTCGGCGTCAAGCCCGTTGTGATGCGGCCCGCCCCGGTGTGGCTTCATCGCCACATCAGCCGAGCGCCGCGTGTACCTGCAGACACGATGGCGCGCCGCGCTGCGAGCCCCCGGAGGCGACGTTGACGCTCGGCGAGACCGTTGCTAGCATGCCGCTTCCAGTGCACCCCGCCTTGGCCAACGTGAGCGGACGCGGCAGCACGCAGGAGCCCGCGGTGATCGCACCCCAAGAACAGCTACGCATCTTGCGCCGGGGAGTCGAGGAGATCATTCCTGTCGACGAGCTCGAGCGCAAGCTGGAGCGCTCCTGTGCCACCGGCAAGCCCCTGGTCGTCAAAGAGGGTTTCGATGCCACCGCTCCGGAGCTCCACCTCGGGCACACGATCACGATTCGCAAGTTGCGTGACTTTCAGCGTCTGGGGCACGAGGTCGTCTTCCTGATCGGGGACTTCACCGGGATGATCGGCGACCCGTCCGGACGCTCGGAAATCCGCAAGCGCATGAGCCGTGAGGAGGTGCTCGAGAACGCCGAGACCTACCAGACGCAGGTCTTCAAGATCCTCGACCCGGAGAAGACGCGCGTGGAGTTCAACTCCACCTGGTGCGACCCGCTCCGCTTCGCCGAGGTTCTCGAGCTCACCAGCCACTACACCGTGGCGCGTCTTCTCGAGCGCGACGACTTCCGCAAGCGCTACGAGGCGCAGAAGCCGATCAGCCTCCTGGAGTTCATGTACCCGCTGGTCCAGGGCTACGACTCGGTGGCGCTGCGTGCGGACGTCGAGCTCGGTGGCACCGACCAGAAGTTCAACCTCCTGGTGGCGCGGCAGATCCAGCGCGAGTATGGGCAGGAGCCGGAGGTCGTGATGACCATGCCGCTCCTGCCGGGGACGGACGGCGTCGAGAAGATGAGCAAGAGCCTCGGAAACCACATCGGCATCGACGAGCCGCCGCAGGAGGTCTTCGGCAAGGTGATGTCGATTCCAGACTCCTTGTTGGAGACGTATCTTCTTCTCGTCACGGATCTTTCGGAGGCCGAGGTAGAGCAGCGCGTGCGTGGGGTGGTGTCGGGGGCGGTGAATCCGTCGAAGGTGAAGCGGGAGCTTGGGCGCGACGTGGTGCGCCAATACCACGGTGCCGCTGCGGCGGACGAGGCGGAGGCTGCGTTCGACCGCATCTTCGTCGAGCGGCGAACGCCAGAGGAGATGCCGGAGTTGCGCGTGGCGACGGGCTCGGAACGGCTGATCGACTGCATGGTGCGCGGCGAGCTCGCGGCGAGCCTCGGGGAAGCGCGACGTCTGGTGCGCCAGGGGGCGGTGCAGCTGGATGGGGAGCGTGTCCAAGACGAGGGCCTGCTTCTGCGAGGTGCCGCCGGGGAGTCCCGGACCCTGAGGGTTGGAAAGCGCCGCTTTGCAAGGCTTCGTTTTGCGGCCGGGGAGCGGGGTTGAGCGGCCCCACTGCGCAGCGCGAGACCCGGTCCGGAGGAGCGACAGCGCGCGTGTCCTTTCCCGCTTGACATCTCGTACCGACCCTCTCTATTGTGCGGCTCGCTGCACGGCGCCCTTGCGCGCCTGTGGGGTGGAACGTCTTCACTGCGACGACGGGCGGATCCGAATGCCCTCCGGTCTGCAGGCGGAGGCGCGCGATCTGGCCTGAACCCGATAGAACTCCGGGGTGGGCTACGCCGCGAGGTGGCTGGGGCGGTTGTTGTGCCCTCGGCTCGCGCGTGCGAGCACACTCCCGAGATCGCCCTCCATCGGGGGGTTGGGTCAGGCTGGGGCGCGTGGAGGGGATTGACAGTTCCCACCACCCGGTCTACCATGGTCGGTTGGCCGCCCGTCGAGGCGCGCCTGCGCGTTCTTTGAAAACTGAATAGCGTACGATGGTTCGTTGTCGATTCTTTGCGTTTCGGACGTCGTGGGAACCCACGGCGTTTCCCGGATCCACTGGATCAACAGAATCCAGTCAACCCTCTTCGGGTCTCGCTTCGGTGAAGCCCAAAAGAGAGTTCACAACGGAGAGTTTGATCCTGGCTCAGAACGAACGCTGGCGGCGTGGATTAGGCATGCAAGTCGGACGTGAAAGGGGAGCTTCGGTTCCCTCAGTAAAGTGGCAAACGGGTGAGTAACGCGTGAAGAACCTGCCCGGAAGTGGGGGATAACATCTCTAACGGGGTGCTAATACCGCATGTGCATGCGAGATCGCATGGTCTTGTGTGCAAAGGTGGCCTCTGCTTGCAAGCTACCGCTTCCGGATGGCTTTGCGTCCCATTAGCTTGTTGGTGGGGTTACGGCCTACCAAGGCGACGATGGGTAGCTGGTCTGAGAGGATGGTCAGCCACACTGGGACTGAGATACGGCCCAGACTCCTACGGGAGGCAGCAGTCGAGAGGC
>CP070763.1:3776750-3794780 GCA_020349025.1 Candidatus Latescibacterota bacterium
GCTGACGGCGGCCTCACCGGCGACGGCGCGCGCCAGGAGCGTCTTGCCGGTTCCGGGCGCGCCGAGGAGCAGCGCACCCTTCGGAATGCGTCCACCCAGGCGCTGGAACTTCTTCGGATCGCGCAGGAACTCGACGATCTCCTGCAGCTCCTGCTTCGCCTCCTCGCAGCCCGCGACGTCGGCAAACGTCACCTTCGGACGGTCCCCCTCGAGGAGCTTGGCGCGCGACTTTCCGAAGTTGAAGGCACGGTTGCCGCCGCCCTGCATCTGACGCATGAGGAAGAGCCAAAAGACGATGAGCAGCAGGAACGGGAGGCCGGATGCGAGGATGCCGAGCCAGTTGGCCTGTGGCTGCTTGGCCTCGATGATGACGTCGCGGTTGGCGTCGACGATGCGTGTGAGCAGCTCCGGGTCCTCGAATGGAACCACGGTGCGGAAGTGGCGTATGGGCTTCGTGGTCACGCCGAAAGGCATCATCCGCTCGCGTGCCAGCTCTCCTTCGATCTCCTTCTCGATGAAGGTGAGCTTGCCGATGTTGCCCTCGTCGACCTCCGCCAGGAACTGCGAGTAGGAGATCTCCTCGTGCCGCGGCTTGCCGTAGTAGTAGTGCTGGAAGGAGAGCAACAGAATCAGGAACAGAACGACCCAGAAGGCCAGCTGTTTCACGGGTCGGCCACGTCGCTGCCCGGGCAGCCCGAGGGGGCTGCGTGGACGCTGCTTGCGAGGGTTGCCGCGATCGTCGGTCATCCGGTTCCTTCCCGGGTCGGGGAGAGTCGGCTCCGCGAGCCGATCTACTTCATGTCGAGCACGCCAATGTACGGCAGGTTGCGGTACTTCTCGTCGTAGTCCAGACCGTACCCCACCACGAACTGGCTCGGGATGTCGAAGCCAACGAAGTCGATGTGCACGTCGACCTGTCGCGCCTCCACCTTGTTGAGCAAGGCGCACACCCGCAGGCTTTTCGGCTGGCGGATTTCGAGCTGCTTGCGCAGGTACTGCAGGGTCAGCCCGGTATCCACGATGTCCTCGACGATGAGGACGTCGCGCCCGCCGATATCCGTCGCCAGGTCGCTCAGGAGCCGGACGGTCCCGGTGCTCTTCGTACCACCGTCGTAGCTCGAAAGCTGCAGAAAGTCGATGTGGTGCGGGATGCTGATGGAGCGCATCAAGTCCGTCAGGAAGACGACGCCTCCTTTGAGGATGCTCACGAGGAGCGGGGTCGTGCCTCGATAGGTCTCGGTGATCTGGTGGCCGAGCTCGAGCACACGCGCGCTCAGGCGGTCGGCGGGAATCAGGATCTCGCGCATCGGTTCGTCCAGCTCGTACTCCGGTAGGTGCGGAGGACTGTAGCTTGGGATGGTCGGAGACTTCGCGGTCAAACGGCGACCTTCCAGGAATCGCCATGATGGCGGTGAGTGGAGATTGCGAGACCGGTGCGAACGCTCCGGCGCGCCGGAGAACTTCCAGCGGGTCCGTAGATCCACACTATTTTAGTGCATCGGCGCGCAGCCCTGCAAATCACCCCAACTTACGCCGCTCCACGCAGTTCCGCAAGGTCATCCGCCCCAGGGGCGCGGACTTGCGCCTGGGGCCCGATCGCCGCTCCCAGGCCTCAGCCGCGGGCGCGCACGAGCCGCAGCCGGAGAGCGCTGCGGCTGTCGGCGCGGACCCGGCAGCGTTCGGCGACACCGACGCCGGCGATCCAGACGATGCCCCGCGAGTCCGCCACCAGCGGCCACTTGCGACGCAGGCGCGCCGGCACGCACCGGTCCTGCAGGATCCGCGCGACCTTGCGGGAGCCGGGGGCGCCCAGGAGGTGCACGCGTTCGCCGGGCCTGGCGGCGCGCGCCTCGATGGGGAGCGTCAGGTCGTCGGCCGCGACGAAGACCTCGATCGGCTCCGGCAGAACTCCGCCGTCGAGCAGCACGCCAGTGCTCGCCGCACCCGCAACGTCGCCCACCGGTCGCCCTGCTGTGGCCGCGTGCGCGGCAGTCGGCAAAACATGCTCGAGCTCGAGCTCGTATGCGAACGCTTCGGACGTTTCGGTCGCCGACGGTGCGAGCAGCGTCACTCGGCCGCGCTCGAGGAGGAGTCGCGCCGCGTCCGGCATCACGATCTCTTGGCCGTTTTGGCCGTTTGCGACCAAGTCGGAGGCAGCCCCGATGTGGTGGCGCGTCAGGTCGGTACAACCGGCGGCCTCGAGCCACCGCTGCAGCGCCGCACGGCGCAAGCCCTCGGGTGCCGAGCGCAGCGTCTCACGCTGGAGCGATCGGCTCGGAAGCCGTGAAGCGCCGGCGGCGACGTCGGTCCGGCTCGCGGCTTCTTCGAGGAGCGCGTCGGCTGCCGCGCCGAGCCACCTCCTGATGTCGGCCAGGTCATCGAGAGCGGCGCCCCAGTTCTCGAGCCAGCGGTCGCCGAGTGCTTCCCCGAGCGCGGGGAGCGCGACGTGCCGCACACGGTTGCGCGTCTTCGTCCGGTCGCGATTGGTCGGATCCTCGCGCCACACCTGGCTGATCGAATGCAGGTAGGCGCAGAGTGTGCTGCGGCGGATGTCGAGAGCCGGGCGCAGGAGAGGCACGGATTGCTCGACACGCCAGTCGATTCCAACCAGGCCACGAATCCCCGTGCCACGTCCGAGCCGCATCAATACGGTCTCGATGCGATCCTCGAGCTGGTGCCCGAGCACGATCGCATCGCATGCGTGCGACCTCGCGGTCCGAATCAGGAAGTCGTGACGTGCGGCGCGTGCCTTCGTCTCACTGCGGACGGTCTCCCCCTCCCAGGTGCCGAGCCGGAAGTCGAGCGCATGTTCGGCAGCGAGCGCGCGGACGAACGCAGCGTCCTCTCCCGAGTCGGGTCGCATCCGGTGGTCGAAGTGTGCGACCGCGAGCTCGAGCCGCAGCTCGGGGGCGAGGTCAACGAGGAGCCGCAGGAGAGCAACCGAATCGGAGCCACCCGAGACGCCGACGAGAAGACGACTTCCGCGCGCGACACGGCAGCGTTCCTCGAGATTGCGTGCGACGCTGCGGAGCAGCTTCCTGCGTAGATCGACGGGGTCCAATGACATCGCGTCCAATGAGCTCGCGCCCGTTGACTTCACGTGGAGAGGGGAGGGTCTGGTGCCGGCGGAGGGACTCGAACCCCCGACACGCGGATTATGATTCCGCTGCTCTAACCAGCTGAGCTACGCCGGCACAACGTGGAAACGTCAACGCCAGCGGGAAGTTACACGATTCGTGGAGGCGGGCGCAAGGGGGGTCCGAACCGTGGTTGTGCCCACTTTTGTGCCCGTTTTCAGTCACGCCCGACCCCGCCCGGCGCCGCGAGACGTTCCACTTCCCGCACGTTCTCAGCCCCGACTTCGCAGAGGGGGTGAGCGCAGAGAGAGGCGCTGTTGATGGCCCGTAGTTCGAACCGTCGTTCAGGATGCGTTTGTCCGGGCGACTCCAGCCTTCGTCGTTGCAGCTGCCATCGGACCGGTCGCATGTGAGCGCTGGCGCAGCGAAAGAAGCGACGCGCCAGACGATTCACAGAGCACCTACGGCGCAACCCGATCGCTTCGTCAGACTACGTCACATCACCTGTATGTCGAGTGAGCAGAAGCAGCCTCACCGATACAGACCTTTCAGGTTCCCCATCGTCGTGGACTGGACTTCGACCAGCATGCGGACTTCGATTCTGAAGAGGGCCGCATTCCCCGAGCGTCCGGACCTGAAGACGATGCGTTGCCCGTCGGGTGACCACTCCGGCTGCACGTCGTTTGCGAAGTCGTCGGTGACGCGCATCTCCACACCCGTGCTGACGCGAACGATCCAGATATCTTGGAACGGCCCGTCTCGATTCGACCCAAACGCGATCCACCGACCATCCGGTGACCATGCGGGCGTGCTTTCCAGGCTTGCGTTCGTCGTCAACCGCGTCGGCGTGCCGCCCGCACTGGGAATCAGCCAGAGATCCCGATTCCCGGAGCGGTCAGAGCTGAACGCGATTGTGGTTGCGTCCGGCGACCAGGCCGGCTCGGCGTCGTTCGCCGGTCCCGATGTGAGCTGCGTCGGGTTGCTGCCGTCACTCGAAACGATCCAAAGATCGGAGTCGCCTCCGGACATCTCGAAACGCGTGTAGACAATGCGATCCGACACTGGCGACCAGTCAGGGTCCAGAACGAGCCCTTCGACGATGCGAGTGCCACCCGACATGCTCTCCGAATGCACCACCAGGCCGCGATCCGACGGACCGATGACTTGCGCGTAGGCGATCTGTGCCCCGTCCGGTGACCACGACGCATGCGCATTGGTACCGGTTGGCTGCCCCGGAAACAGCCCGGGTTGCGGCACGGCCGTTCCCGTGATCACGTTGATCGTGGAAACGACGAGCCCCAGATCGAAGTCGATGTCGGTAGCGGTGAAGGCAATCAAATCGCCAGCGGTTGACCAGGCGGGTTCCGAGTCCGACCGGTCTCCGGTCGGAAACGTCATCTGCACGGCATCATCACACCTTGCACGTGTCGTATGAAGCGACAAGATTGCGAAGAGGATCAGACATGCAAACCCGGCAAGTCGCTGCTGGCGCGAGTTCGCTGTGGAGTGCATACAATTCGCTCCTTGTCGATGACGTTGCAGTTTAGCACGGTCTCGCCGTTCTTTGGACTGTACACCTGCGCGCCCGGTCGAATGTCCAATCGGCAGCCCAGGTCGTGTCCCCCCGGGCCTTGCCCACACGATGAAACGTCTCTTCAACGCCAACCACTCGGTCTACGTGGGTTGGTTCTCGATCGGTTCAAGTCGATTCGTTGCTGGTCCTGCGAGCACAGGAGTAACCTGGCTGGCGAGGCTGACAACGACGGCGAGACACCGCACACGCGGCACTGGGTCGCCTCCTCCGGATACGGAGGGCCACGCCGCGATCGTCGGTAGATCCGTTCCCTGGATGAGACCGGCGCTTGTTCAACGCCTTCCCGAGGACAATAGCCAAGGACAATCCGGTTCTGAAGAAGCCCATGGCGTTGTTGCGGGTCTCACTGGTCGAGACTATTGTCAAGTTGCATCGCGGTGCTCTTGGCTGATTGAGGCGTTTATGGAGGGCACCATGGAGAGCTTCGAGCGAGTGCTCTCGCCGAAGGAGATAGTCTCGGGGTAGGACATTCGCGCGACCTGATTCTTCAACGTCGCCGGTCACCGCTTTGTTCTCCTCTACTCAGGAGTGGGCCGCGTCGAGGACGCGCGTCGCCACTGGAAAGGAGGGACCGCCTTGGGCGTCGGACGTGGTCAAAGGCCAGTTGAGCTCGAGCCCAACATACTGTGAAGACTGGATTGTAGGCGTCCATTTCTGATGGCAGGATTCTGAGCATGATCCCGAGGCGAAACCAGCAACGTGTCCTGAAGCAACTCCTCGACCGCAACCCCGTTGTCGCTATCCTTGGGGCGCGCCAGGTCGGAAAGACGCCCCTTGCCCGAGAGTTCGTCAAGCGTCAGCGTCGCCCCGTTACCATCTTCGACCTTGAGCGCGCAGCCGACTTGGCGCGCCTCGATGACGCCGAACTCGGGCTTCGCGACCTGAAAGGCACCGTGGTCTTGGACGAGATCCAGCGACGCCCCGAACTCTTTACGACCCTCCGCGTACTCGTCGACCGCCTCCGAAACCCTGCGCGGTTTCTCGTTCTCGGAAGCGCATCCCCGGCGCTCCTGCATAGCTCGGAATCGCTTGCGGGGCGAATCGCCTATCACGAACTTCCCGGACTCACCCTCGACGAAGTGGGCGTCGATCACCTCAACGGCCTATGGCTGCGCGGTGGGTTCCGACGCTCCTTTACGGCGCGCTCGAACTCCGATAGTCGAGCCTGGCGCAGTGACTTCGTTCGCACTTTCCTCGAACGCGATGTTGCGCAGCTCGGGATCCGCATCCCCTCCAGAACGCTCGAGCGCTTCTGGGCCATGCTGGCCCACTATCATGGACAAGCGAGCTCGTGCAGCGGCGAGCTGCTGATCCTCTCTCGTTTCTGCCCGTCGCAATGCGAATCGCCGCCAACGCTTCGCCGCTTCCAACACGGTCGTCCATCCTAGAGTTCAGCGGTCGTCCACTCCGGGTCGAAACCATCAACGACCGAACCCTCTAACCAAGTCGTTCACAATCGACACGATATGGTTAGACGGGTTTCCGATCGACGCACCCGGCCCGCACACCTCATCAATCGACAGATCCACAACCTCCTCACTCTCCTCCAGCACGTCGGCCTGAAGCTCAAGAACAACGCGCTCCACTGCGCCGTCCGTCGAGCCCGCCTCGAAGGTGACCGTTTGTGTCCCGAATGCCACGTAGTCGCGGTCGCTCACCGCGGAACCAGACCGCGAGTCGACCACGACCGCGCTGATCGGCACTGCCGTCGTTGCGCCGTCCGCGACGAGTCGCAACCACACGTCGTGGGCGCCGCCCCGCTCGTCCGCCATGCTCGCCGGCATGTCGAAGGCGATCGAAACCCGCTCATCGTCCATGATCGTCACCTCGTGGGTCAACGGAGCGTCCCTCGACACCCTTCCGAGGCTCGGGCCGTGGAGTGCGAGCAGCACGTGCTCCGGACCCTCCAGAAGCGAATCATCCAGCACCTCGACAGTAATGGCTCGGCGCTGACCGTCCACTGAGCCGATCGGGAACGTGACATTCCACGAGCGCAGCCGATAATCCGCTCCCGCCACGAGCGTCCCGGACGAGTCGATCACACTCACCGTCAACGCGGATTCTAGAGGCCCCTGGTCAGCAATGAGCCGCAGATGCACTGCGTGCGAGCTGTTGGATTCGCGCGTCGAGCTCGACGGCACTTCGAAACGCACTACCACAGAGGTCGTGTCAGTGCCTTCGCGCGCTCCGATCGTACGAGTGCACGCGACGAGCGCCAAGAAGAGGCTCGGCAGAACAACGCTTTTCTTCATAGGCTCAACGATAGCCAATTCCCTCGTCGAGCTGCAAGGCGTCAGCGGAGGCACCGCACATCAGGTTCGCGGATGGTTCCAGTCAATTGACAGGACGGTGCTCGTACCGCTTCCATGGGCGAGACTTCGCGCTGAGGTCGAGCTGCGACGTGTGTCATCGCTGCGGCGGGTCGAAGATCCTGGAGGAAACAGCATGCGTGTTGGATTGCTCGTCGTCGGAACCCTCTTGCTCGGGAGCACGGTCGGTGCTGCGGCCGAGACTCACCCCTTCTCCGTGAAGGACATGCTGGCAATGCAACGCATCTCCGATCCGCAGGTCTCCAGCGACGGAGAATGGGTCGTGTTTGTCTTGCGCACCACCGATCTGGAGGCAAATCGCGGCGGCAGAGATTTGTGGTTGATCGGGAGCGACGGAGAAGGTTTGCACAGGTTGACGACTCATGCGGCCAGCGACGTCAATCCGCGTTGGTCACCGGACGGGCGCAGCATTTTTTTTCTATCGGCGCGCAGCGGCAAGAGCCAGGTGTGGCGCATTCCAATCGACGGCGGCGAAGCACAGCAGGTGACCGATTTGCCTCTCGATGTCACGAGTCTCGCGATCGCGCGCGACGGCACACGGATTGCCTTCTCGATGGACGTCTTCCCGGAATGTGACACGCCCGAGTGCACGCAGGCAAAGCTGGACGAGGAGGCGAAGCGCCGGAGCAGCGGTCTCGTCTACGATCGGCTCTTCATCCGCCACTGGGATACCTGGAAGGACGGCCGCCGCTCGCATCTGTTCGTGGCCGCGCTCGACGCCTCCGGGGTCGGGATCGAGACGCCGCTCGACGTCATGCGTGGTATGGATGCCGACTGTCCTTCGAAACCGTTCGGTGGCCCCGAGGAGTACACGTTCACACCGGACGGCGGTGAGCTCTTGTTCGCGGCTCGCGATGCTGGACGCGAGGAAGCCTGGAGCACCGACTTCGATCTCTACCGCACGTCCGTGGACGGCAGCAAAGCACCGCTGTGCGTGACCGAGGGCAACCCGGCCTGGGACACCCATCCTGTCTTCTCGCCCGACGGGAACCATCTGGCGTGGATGGCCATGCAACGGCCCGGGTACGAATCCGACCGTTTCCGGATCGTCATTCGTGCCTGGCCCGTTGGCGAGCCGCGCGTCTTGACCCAGAGCTGGGATCGCTCCCCGAGCGGGTTCACCTGGTCCCGAGATGGCCGCACCATCTACGCCAACGCCGACCATCTAGGCCAGCGCTCACTCTTCGCGATCGACGCGCGCGGCGGGGACGTTCGCACCGTCGTCGAGCAAGGCACCGTGCGCTTCATGGAAGAGGTCGGTTCTCGGCTCCTCGTGGCCATGGATCACCTGCGTTCCCCCGTCGAGCTCTACTCGGTCCACCAGGACGGAAGCGATCTGCGCCAGATCACGCACATCAATCAGGGAGTCCTGGCCGCCGCGCGCATGGGTGAGCCGGAGCAGTTCACGTTCCCGGGCTGGAATGGCGAGACGGTCTACGCCTACGTGGTGCAGCCCGTGGACTTCGATCCGGAGCGCCGCTACCCGGTGGCCTTCTTGATCCACGGAGGTCCACAAGGTTCGTTCGGCAACGACTTCCACTACCGCTGGAATCCACAAGCCTACGCCGGTGCCGGATATGCTGTCGTCATGGTCGACTTCCACGGCTCCGTAGGCTACGGGCAGGAGTTCACCGACTCGATCCGCCGCGACTGGGGCGGCAAGCCGCTCGAAGACCTTCGCAAGGGGCTGGCGGCCGCGCTCGAGCGCTACGCCTGGATGGATGGCGACCGTGTCTGCGCGCTCGGAGCCTCCTTCGGCGGCTACATGATCAACTGGATCGCCGGATCGTGGCCGGACCGATTCCGCTGCTTTGTGAACCACGACGGCAACCTCGATGAGCGCATGGCCTACTACGACACCGAAGAGCTCTGGTTCCCCGAATGGGAGCGTGGCGGCACGCCTTGGGAGGTTCCGGAGTCGTACAGCAAGCACAATCCGATCGATCAAGTCGGCAAGTGGCGGACGCCGATGTTGGTCGTGCACGGCGCGCTCGATTACCGCGTCGTCGATACACAGGGGATATCCACTTTCACGGCTTTGCAGCGCCGCGGCATTCCGAGTCGCCTGCTCTACTTCCCGGACGAGAATCACTGGGTTCTCAAGCCTCACAACAGCATTCAGTGGCATGAAACCGTGATCGAATGGATCGACCGCTGGACCAAGGGGGAGCAGCAGGCCGCGCGCGAATAGCTCCGGGCGATCGCGACATGATCGATCGGGACGCACGCCACGCTTGGGCGCCTAACCCATCCGGAGTTTTGAAGAGGAAAGGACCCATGCGCGGAAGGCCAGACTGCACCGCCTGCAACCATGGCGGACTGCCCTGCTCGCCCGTCCGCCGAAGCCACGAAGGTCTCTGGAAGCAGAGGGCCACATTGATGCAGAATGCAGCACGATCTGATCTGAGTCGAAAGGGCAATTGGACAACCGGCCTCGACAAACCGACTTGCCCAAGATCAGCCGCGAGACTCACATCGGTGTACATCGATCCCGGCCGCGCCTCCTTCTCGCAGCGCGTGCGCTCGGGGGTGCGAGGCGTAGGACATGAAGGTTCTTCTGGGCGTCGCCGCCGCCGTGGCGATCGTGATTCCCCTTGTCGCAGTGGGGGACGTGGGCCCGCCCGCGCACCTGCAGATCACGGAGCGCGAGCCCGGTCTCTACGCCGTCCAGTGGCGCGTCCCCAAGGCCCTGCCTCCCCGGGCCGTCCCGGCACCGGAGTTTCCAGAGACCTGCAGGCCGACGAGCGAGCGAACCGTTTTGGATCAGCCAGGTGCGTGGCTGCTCGCGCGCGAGTGGCGTTGCGAGAGTTGCATCGCGGGCCAGGTCGTCGGCATGCGCTACCCGTTTCCCGATCTCTCGTTGACCACCGTCGTGCGCGTGGATCTCCTGTCCGGTGACCGCTTGGCGCACGTCCTCACACCGGGTGAAGGGCCGTGGCGGCTGCCAGAAGGCACGGCGGCGCCCGACTGGGTGCTGGCTGCGCGGCGCGCCGTGGTTGCCGGCGTCTCGCACGTGCTGGGCTCGTGGGTTCATCTCGCGTTTCTCTTCGTCATCGGCGTGCTGGGTGGTTCCCGGCAGACCATCCGGCTCGCGTCGGCGTTCACGCTTGGACAGGTGGCGGGCGTTTTGTGGGCCGGCTACGTCATCGGCATGGGCGCCGTTCCAGCACAGATCGGCTTCGCGCTCGGCGTCGTCATCGTGGCCCGGCAGGCGCTCGAACCAGCTGAGGCGCGCCGCCGCCTTGCGATCCTGGTGGGCGCGGCCGGCCTCATCCATGGCTTGGGCATCGCCGCGCTTCTGACGCTCGACCTGGGGGAGGAGGGCGCCCGAGTCCCCGGCCAACTCATTGCTGTTCTGGGGATGGACGCCGCGCATCTGGTCGGTGGGGTCGCCGTCGCGCTGCTTTGGGCTCGCGTCTCACGACGCCCGGCGGGTGCGCGCGTGCGCCAAGCGCTCGTGTACGCCGCCGGCGCGGCCAGCATGGCGCTGTGCATGGCGCTGGCGATTCAAGTTCGAGTGGCACAAACGGGTGCGGTCGCATCGTCGCTGCAAGTGCCGGTCGGTTCGGGCGTGAGCCCAACGACCGCTGTCGCGGGATCGCAGCGTGTCGCGCCCGCCGCGCCGGATGCGCCGGTGCAGAGCTTCCTCGCGGTGGAGCCGCTCGAAGTTCGTCACGAAGCCATGCTGCGCCTGGCCGGACTGACGCAAGAGCTCGGTCTCGACGCGGAGTCGACGCTCGACATCGAGGCGCAGCCGGAGATTCTGGAACGACTGGCGCAGCTGGTACTCGAGAGCGCAAGCGTGCGTGTCGATGGAGAAATCCCCCAGGCGTTGCTGCGCCGCGCGGACTTCATGACGGTGGATCCAACCGGGGCTCTGCCGCGGCCCAACCCGATCCCGGAAGCGGTAGGCGAGGCCGTCGTCGGTGTGGTCGTGGCCTATCCCACAGCGGCCGTGCCCCGGACGGTGTCGCTGCGCTGGGCGCGGTTTCCAACGGCGGTGGCCACCGTGCCCACGACGGTGATCGATCCGGAAGGCGCCACGTCACGGAAGCTGACGACGGCGGAGCCGTCGCTCACCTGGGAGAACACGCTGGCGGAGGATCCTCTCCCGACGGTTGCTGCCATCGAAGTGGAACCGGTCACGCTGCCTCTGCCATGGCTCTCGTTGCCCCTGCTGGCGTTGTCTGCGCTCCTGACGTTCGCGGCGATCCGGGGCCGCCGTGCCACGCTTTCACTGGCTGCGGCTCGTGTTCTTCTTGCCCTCGCGTTCATGGTGGGGCCGCTGCTGCAGACTGCGGTGGCTCTTCCGGAATCGGCCGGGCGGACACCGTCGAGGCGCCAAGCACGTCGAATCCTTGCGGGCTTGCTCCCCAACATCTATCGCGCGATGGAGTTCCGCGACGAGGCAACGATCTACGATCGGCTCGCGGTCAGCGTGACCGGCGAAACGCTGAGCGACGTGTACCTCGAGCAGCGACGCACTCTCGAAGTCGAAGAGCGTGGTGGTGCGCAGGCCCGCGTCGAAGCCGTGGAGATCGTGGAAGCGGAAGACATTCAGTCCAGGGAGCACGGCTTCGGGGTGAGATCCACGTGGACGGTCGGCGGCATGGTGACGCACTTCGGTCACCGTCACTTCCGGCAGAACCGCTACAACGCGTGGATCGAGATCGTGCCGGTGGACGGGACCTGGAAGATCCAGCGGATCGAAGTACTCGAGCAGGAGAGGGTGAGATGAAGTTGCTGCGTGAGCCGCTTATTCATTTCGTGGCACTCGGCGCCGTGTTGTTTCTCGTCTACGCTGCCGCCAGTGATGTCTTCTCGCCCGACGCGAGCCGCCGCATCGAGATTGCGGCATCCGAAATCGAGCTGCTGGCGGCAACCTGGCAGCGCCGCTGGCAGCGGCCGCCCACCGAGCAGGAGCTGCGCGGCTTGGTCGAGGCGCGCGTGCGTGAGGAGGTCCTCTACCGCGAAGCGCTGAAGGTGGGACTCGATGCGAACGACGTCGTGGTGCGCCGCCGTATGGTGCAGAAGATGGAGTTGCTGTCGCAGGACCTCGCCCTGCTTGCGGACCCCACGGACAGGCAACTCCAGAGCTTCTTCCAGGAGCGACGGGAGGAGTACCGCATCCCGCCACGACTCAGCTTCAGCCACGTCTACTTCAACATGGACGAGCGCGGCCCGGCGGGAGAAGAGGACGCCCGGCGCGTGCTTGCCGAGATCGTGGCGGAGACGCCGCCGCCGCGGCGCGCGCCCGAGCGCGGCGACCGCTTCATGCTCGAGCACGAATACGTTCAGCGCTCGCCGGACGAGGTGCGGAGGGAGTTCGGGGAGCGCTTCGCGACGGCGTTGTTCGAGCTGGAGAGCGGCTGGCACGGCCCGATCGTCTCCGGCTTCGGCCTCCACCTCGTGTACGTGGGTGAGCGGGTCGAGAGCCGCATCCCGGAGTACGCCGCCATCCGAGATCAACTCGTGCGCGACTACAACCGGGTTCGCAGCGAGCGGGCCAAAGAGGTGCTCTACGAAGGCCTGTCGGAGCGCTACGAGGTCGAAATCGACGAAGAGGCGGTGCGGCGCGCGGCCCTCGATCGACTGTAGGGCGGCGCTTCTCGATCATCACCCGGGTGGCGATCATCCACCGCGCGACCCCTTGCTGGAGCTCGGGTTGACATCCAATTCGCGCGGATCCACACTCTAAGTGTACGACGCCCCGAAACCGTCCCTGGCGACATGCAACGACGACGTCGAATCCTCTTCTGGGCGCTCCTGCTTCTCCTGGCGCGAGCGCCCGAGGCGCGCTGCGGCGACGGATTCGAGATCGATTTCTTTCTCGGCGCGTCGAAGAACTTCAACTCGAAGCTCGAAATCGCACAGGCGGGGCACCCAACGCTCGACTTCCACGCCGAGTACGACTCGCGCTCCTTCGAGCAGCCGCTCTACTACGCCGTGCGCTTTGCATGGCTCTTCGAAACCTCCGGGCTCGAGCTGCAGCTCGTTCACCACAAGGTGCATCTCACCAACCCGCCGCCCGAGGTGGCGAACTTCGAGGTCTCGCACGGGTTCAACCTGCTGACCTTGAACTACGTGCTGCGCGCGCTCCCGCTCGACGTGCGTTTCGGCGTTGGATTGGTGGCGGGGCACACGGAGTCGACCGTCCGCGGTCTGTCGTTGTCGGGCGGCGGCAGCGTCTTCGGCGAGTACGCCATCAGCGGTCCCGCTCTCATCGCCGGTGCCGGACATCCTTTCCCGCTCTTGTCGCGACTTGTCATGATCCCGGAGGTGTACCTTTCGGCGGCGCGGGCACGCCTCCCCGTGGCTGACGGAGAAGCGTCGCTGTACAACGTGGCACTCCACGTCATGCTCGGTGCCGGGGTCCGTTTCTGATTCGACGTTCTGCACACGCAGTGTCCTGCTGGCTCATGCTCGGCGGCTTCTCGACGCAAGCGAGACCGACGCGCCTGGACGCAGACGCTGGCGGAGTGCCGTCGGAGCCTCGGTGCTATACTGCGCCGACGGGGGGACTCGTGAACGCTACGTCGAAGCTCGCACTCGCTTGTCTCGCTCTCGCCACCGCCGTCGTCGTCGCCTACCGCGTTCCTTCGTTGGCCGACCACATCCAGGACGACGGTTTCATCTATTTCCGCATTGCCGAGAACGCAGCACGCGGACTCGGCCCGGTGTTCAACCCCGGTGAGCGTGTCGACGCTGCCACGAGTCCGGTGTGGATGTGGCTCCTCGCCGTGCCGGCGCGACTCGGCGTTTCGTTGGACGTCGCAGCCTCGTTGCTCGGGATCGTGGCAGCGTTCGCTGCGATCCTCCTCTGCGCCTTTTGGGCTTTGGAATTGGGCGCAGCCGCCAGCGCAGCGGCGAGCGCGGCCGCGCTTCTCGGGGCGCTCCTGCTCGCGGTGGACGATCGGTTCCTCACCTACGCTTTCTCCGGGATGGAGACACCGCTTTGCGCTCTCGCGTGGTTGTGGGGCGTGCGCGCGCTCGTGCGCGCGTGGATCCAGAGGCTGCCGACGCGTGGCGCCGGTTGGTGGGCGCTGCTCGCGGCCCTCGTGCGACCCGAGTTCGTGCTTCTCGTGGTGGGCGTCGGTCTCGTCGCCATGGTGAGGCGGAGCGCACGCCCGGTCGATCTCATGCGCACGCTGCTGCCCGCTCTCGTCGTCGGTGTCGCCTACCTCGCCGCACACACCGCCTATTTCGGCAGCCCCGTCCCGAACACCTGGTATGCCAAGAAAGCCTCCGACTGGGCTCACGCGCGCATCGGTCTTTCCTACGTGGCTGGATTCGTGCGCGGCTATCCGTGGGTTCCCTTGATTCTCGCTGCGGTTTTCATCCGCAGCCTGCGAGCGGTTGGTTTCGCCGTCCTCGTGGCGCTTCTTCTTTTCGTCGCACACGTGGTGCGCTTGGGAGGAGATCACTTCGAGTTTCATCGTGTCTTCCTCCATGTGCTGCCACTTGCTGCTGCGCTCCTGGGCGCGAGCGCGGCACGTGTTGCCGCAGCACCCGTGGTCTGGAGAGGCGTTGCCCTGAGCGCCGTCGGCCTCGCCGTCGTCGTGCACGCGGGAAAACCACGTGTGCAACCGCGGGCTTTCGAGTGGGTGCGCCACGCCGCTCGACTCGGCGCCACGCTGGCGCAGACCTACCCCGCGGACACGCGACTGGGGCTCTTCGCTGTGGGAGCGACCGGATACACGTCCGGGCTGCCCGTGGTCGACGCGCTCGGAATCGCCGATCCATACGTGGCGCGCCGCGACTTGTCGCACGAGCACGTCTGCCATCTCGACATCGGACACGAGCGCGGTGATCCGCAGTACGTCCTGGAGCGCGCGGACGTCGTGGTCTTCTTCGCGGCGTATGCACCGGTGCGCTTCGAGAGCCTCGACGAGATCCGAGACGGCTTCTACAGCCACAAGAAGTTCGTCGCCGCCGCCAAGGAGGCGGTCGCGAACGGTGCCTTCGTACTTCGGAACATCGAGTTTGGCCCGGGAGCGTATTGGGCCGTCCTGGAGCGCCGATCATCGTGACCATTCACGCTTCGCCACGCCGGTTGACCCTGATCCGTGCCCTGTGGCTGGCGACGTTCGTTGTTCTGGCGGCCGCCGGATGGCGCCTCGCTCGGATCGAGTGGACGTACCGCTCACCGTCGGCGCCGCTTCGCATCGAGGATCGTCGTGAACACCGCTTCCGCGATCTCACCTGGTCGCAGGCGGAAGCTGTGCTGAATCGCCTGCTGCGCCAGGCATATGCGGCGCGTGAGCCGCGCGAGCGCGCGCTGGCGCTGGCGCGGGTTGCGTCGCTTCAGCGCGAGCGCGGGCTTGATGCCGCGGCGAACGCAGCGGCACGCGAAGCGTTGCAGCTGTCGCGCAACGATCCGGAAGTGCGCGCCATCCTCACGCGCACGCTGCGCTCGGAAGAGCTGGGTCTGCGTGCGGCCGAAGGTCAACGCTGAAGCAGGATGCGATCGACACGCGGTGAACCGACCACGTGCACGAAGTAGATGCCATTCGCGACCCGCGCCCCGTCCGTGCTGCGCGTGTTCCACCAAACGTCTTGTGCGCGCTTCGCAACGAGCGATCGAACCAGCCGGCCTCGGACGTCGTAGATGCGTACGCGCGTGACGCCCTGCAGATGCACGCTGTCGTCGGTGATCCATCGTGTGCGCCCCGCCGTAGCGATCGGGTTGGCGACGTGGGGGGCGGCGACAGCATGCGAAGCGGAGACCGTGTCGCCTGCGAACAGCCGAGCGAGTCCCCGGCTCGTGCCGATCCAGAGGTGGCCGTTGGCATCGATGTCGAGCGCACGCACCTGCGCGCCGGGCAGGCCATCCAGGACGCCGAGCCTCTCCCAGGCACCACGCGCATCGCGGATCCACAAGCCTCGAAACGTTCCGCACGCCAGTGCGGATCCCCACCAACGCAGAGCGGTCACGCGCTCGTCCAGCCCCGGAAGGCGCTGGAGTCCGCGACCATCCCCAAGCAGGACGCCACGGTTCGTGGCGACTGCAAGTTGCCCGTGGCGCGAACGGCTGAGGCCTCCGAACCACGACGCCTCCGAATCGCACGCGGGCCGCACCCAGTGCGAGCCTCTTCGATACGCGATGCCCGCGTGTGCGGCGCTCACCCACAAGGTGTCGTTCGCCGCGAGCAGATCCACCACCTCGGTGGCCCCGGACCAGAGCGCGACACGCGACCAGGCGTCGGCGTCGCGCACCCACAGGCCGGCCGCGCCACCCACCCAGTGGCGCTCGTCGTCCGCAGCCTGAGCGCGGGCTGCCTCGGGACCATCGACGCGTTCGAAGCGCGTTTGCCCCTCGTTGCCGTGGCCACGCCGAAAGAGCCCGGCTTCGGTTCCGACATAGATGAAGTTGCCGACGCGCTGCACGCTGCGCACGTCGTCAATCGGGAGCGCGTTCGCAGAATCGAGCCGGGACCATGTGGAGCCCGAGAAGGTGCTCAGGAAGCCGCTTGGGTGCCCCACCCAGAGGGTGTCCCGGCTCGATGTCAGCGCAATGCAGCTGTTCGCGGCCAGGCTGCGCGGCAGCTCGACGCAGCGCCCGGTGAGCGCGCAGACGCTGTCGCCGTCGCTCCACCACACATCCGATCCCGCCCAGGCGAGTGCGGTCAGCGCACGGTTCGTCACGGAAACGCGCGTCGCACGCGCGCCGGATCGAACGATCTCCAGCTTGGCGAGCCCATCCTGCAGCGCGACGTAGAGGAAACCGTCCGGCGCCGCGAGGAGAGCATTCACGCGCTGCGCCAGGAGCGGGTCATCTTCGAAGGTGTGCACCTCGTCGTTTTCGATGCACGCCAGGCCTTGATGCGTTGCCACCCAGATGCGATCCCACGAGTCGATCGCCACGTCGCGCGTGTAGCGACTCGGCAGCCCTTCCATTTCGCCGAAGCGCAGCCAGCGAACTGCGTTGCCGGTCAGACGCACTCTCCAGACGCCGTCGTTGTCGAGTGCAGCGGCGAGTCCAACGGGAAAAGGCGGGATCGATGCCACGTTTGCATGCGCTCCGCGCGCGGACTGGGTCGTCGCCGTGGGCGAGAGCGTGGGGAGCGCCAACCCCACGACCCGTCCGGCTCGCGTCGGAACCCGCAGCGAGTCGACGCGGTCGTGGTGCCACGCGACCAGCTGCCCACGCTCGCCGCCTGCGATCCAGCCGCCATGTGGGCGCGCCGTGGCGGCGAACCACGCGCTTCCCTTCTCGTCTGGCTGCGCTCCGAGCGAAGTCCAGCGTCCGTCGAACCATCCGCGTGCAAGTCCGTTGTCCGTTGCGACCCACACCTCGTCTCGAGCCGGCGCGAAAACGGCTGCGAGTGTCACCTGGGTTGGAAGTCCACGCAGCGTCGTCACCTGCTCGAGGCGACCCGATGGAAGGTGCCAGAGGAGCACGCCGCCGGAAGTCGCTGCCGCCAGAACGTCCTCGGCTCCAGCCAGCGCGAGCACGGGGGCGGGTCGCGACCACACCTGTGCTGCGCTCGGCCACGAGAGGAGAAGCAGAATCGCCGCGCCCGCGACGGTTGCGAGCGCGTGTCGCATCGACTGCAAGCGTCGTCGCCGAGCTGCACCTGCGCAACGCGTTGCGGAGGCCGGAACGGCTCTCGAACCTGGCGTGCCGCCTTCGGCGCCTTTGTGTCCGAGCCGGGTGGTCATCGCTTCCGGGTGGAGCGCAGGGGAGCGAACGCGTGTACGGCAACCGACGTGCCCGGCGAGCGAAGCGCGCGTGACGAGCGCGCGGGGCGAGGCCTTGCGCTCGCCCGCGACACCACAGGCGCTAGGGTCGTGCGACCGCATCGTCCACACGCTTGTCAGCGCCTGTCGACCTGGACGTTCCGAACGAAGGTTCACGTCGACGCGCGCGAGAGCATGCATGCTTGCGCGCGACGTCCGGAAAGCACCGATGCGATCGCGACACGTGTGTACGCGTCTCGAGGTTCCGCATGGAGTCCGCGCGTCCGCACATCGCACGCAGCATGATCCTTGCTAATTCCAACGGGGGCCGAAGTCACAGGTGGCAAGC
>CP070763.1:3794880-3836508 GCA_020349025.1 Candidatus Latescibacterota bacterium
TTTTTCCGCGAGCCGCCTCCCTGAACCTCCCCACTGCGGTTGCACCGCGGTCCCCAGCGCGCGAGCTCGCGTATAATCCCACTTTTCATCGCAGCAGAGATTCCGAACTGTCCCAGCAGATTCCATCATGAGCACGCGGCGCCGCGATCGAGCACGGGATCACGCCTGCCGTGCGCGTCCGCCTCGTGTGCGCTCCTTCGTGTCAGAAAGGATCCCATGCGGTTAGAATCCGCGGGGAGGCTCGTTTGCTCGAGGTTCACGACGTCACGGTGGAGCGACCCGGCCGCGAGATGCCGGTGCTCGATCGCGTGAGCTTCCGGCTGGCGCCGGGAGAGCGTGCCGCGCTCCTCGGCGGCAACGGCAGCGGCAAGACGACGCTGGCGCGACTCCTCAACGGCACGCAGCTGCCGAGCCGTGGTCGCGTTCTCATCCATGGCCACGACACGCGCGATCCGGCGGCGCGCCTCGAGGTGCGTCGCCGCGTCGGTCTCCTCTTCCAGGAACCGGACAATCAGTTCGTGACCACGACGGTCGAGCGCGAGATCGCGTTCGGGCTCGAGAACCTGTGCGAGGTCCCGGAGCGCATGCGCGACAGCGTGCAGGACGCGCTCGAGGACTTCGACCTGTTGTCACATCGGCAGGTGCCGCCGCACGAGATGTCGGGCGGCGAGAAGGCACGCCTGGCTCTTGCGTGCGTGTGGGTCATGGGGCCGGGAACCGTGGTCATGGATGAAACCGAGAGCTTGCTCGACCTGCGTGGCTCCGAGACCCTGTTGCACAAGATCGAGGATCTTCCGGCCGAAACGACGCTCTTGCGCGTGACCACCGATGCCGACGTGGCCGCATCCGCCGCTCGCATCCTGGTGCTGGATGAGGGGCGTGTGGTCGCGGATGGAGCCCCGGAAGCGGTGTTTGCGCATTTGCCGGAACACGTCGTCGAGCGCGTCGGCGTGCCGCTCGTGTGGCAGCTGTCGATGGAGCTGGTGCGCACCGGGCGTCTGCATCGCCCGACCGTTTCGCTCCAGAACGTGCTCGACGCGCTCGGGATGCCGGAGCCACCCGGGGGTGCGGCGTGAGCGCGACGGCAGCGAGCCGAACGCTTCTCGAAGCAAACGACGTGCACGTGTGGTATCAACGCGGGCTTCCTGGGGAACGCCACGCGCTGCGCGGGGTCACCCTGCAGATCGGGTCCGGGGACCGCGTCGGGCTCCTGGGGGCGTCCGGTGCCGGCAAGTCGACGCTCCTGCACCTCTTCGCCCAGCTGCGGTCGCCGAACTCCGGTCGCGTGCGCGTTTCCGACGACACGCTTCCGAGTCTCGTGTTCCAGTTCCCGGAGCGGCAGCTGTTCGCGGAGAGCGTGCGCGATGAGGTGGGGTACGGTCTGCGCCAGGCGGGCCTTGCAGCCGCGGAGGTGGAGTCGCGCGTGTACGCGGCGCTCGGCGACGTCGGGCTGCCACCGGAGCTCTTCGCGGCGCGCACTCCTTTCCACCTGAGCGCCGGTGAGAGGCGACGTGTCGCTTTGGCGGGGGCTCTGGCGCAGCGCCGGCGTCTCGTGCTCCTCGATGAACCGACCCTCGGCCTCGATCGGGAGGGCGCAGCGAGGCTCGTCGAGATCCTCGAGCGACTGCATGCGGGCCGGGTGGCGTACTGGGTGGCCTCGCACGACGCCGATTTTGTTGCTTCCACCTGCTCGCGCCTCGTGGTTTTGCAGTCGGGTGTCGTCGTTTTCGACGGGGAGGCGGACGATTTCTGGCGCCAGCCGGAACGGGCGGCGTCGTACGGGGTGCGCCGACCGCGCGAATCCGTTCTTGCGGATCGGTTGCGGGCCTGCGGTGCGGAAGGCTTGCCCTCACGCCCGAGCGCCGAGCAGCTCGCCGAGGCTCTCCTGGTCCTGTGGCACCGCCGGAGCACGGAGCGTTGAGGGGCCAACACGCGCTTCCACAACCCATTGCGGCTGCCCCCATCACCGACTTGCGCCCGCGCGCCCGACTCGTGTATGTTTCTCAGCAAACGGGGCCGTGGCTCCGTGACAGAACCTTTTAACTTGGTCCCGTGAGGCTAGGAAAGGGAATGAAAGCACCGACCTGCGCGGCCCCTGCACCCTCCCGATGGGAGGGCTTTTTTTGTGCCTGCGACTGCTGCGTGATTGCCCGGCGTCAAGGGGCGCGTTCGTGATCGGGTTCGACTTCCTGGGAGTTCGACTTGGCTGAGTACATGTCGAAGACCGCGATCATGGATGCCGAGCAGATGCAGCGAGCACTGCGACGCATCGCCCACGAGATCATCGAGCACAACGGAGGCTGCGAAACGCTCGTGATCGTCGGCATCCAACGACGCGGTGTGCAGCTCGCCGAGCGCGTTGCTGCGGCCATCGAGCGCTTCGAAAGCGTGACCGTTCCCGTGGGGACGCTGGACATCACACTCTACCGCGACGACCTCACGACGCTCGGCCCGCAGCCGCGCGTGGGCGAGACGCACATTCCGGTCGACATCAGCGGCCGCAACGTGGTCCTGGTCGACGACGTGCTCTTCACCGGGCGCACCGTGCGCGCCGCCCTCGACGAGTTGATGATGGACTTCGGGCGAGCGAAGTCGATCCAGCTCGCGGTGTTGATCGACCGCGGCCACCGTGAGCTGCCGATCCGAGCCGACTACGTCGGCAAGAACGTGCCCACGTCGAAGCGCGAGATCATCAAGGTCCAGGTGGACGAGATCGACGGGGCCGACCAGGTCCTGGTGGGGGAGATGAGAGCATGATACAGCCGGGTTCGCACCTTCTCGGACTCGAGGGGATGGGCGCGCGCGAGATCACGCACATCCTGGATCTGGCGATGTCGTTCGAAGAGATCCTCGAACGCTCGGTCAAGAAGGTGCCCACGTTGCGTGGCCGCACCATCGTGAACGCCTTCTTTGAGCCGTCCACGCGCACGCGCGTGAGCTTCGAGCTGGCACAGAAGCGCCTCTCCGCCGATGTCGTGAACTTTTCGACGGGCGGCAGCAGTCTTTCGAAGGGTGAAACGCTGCGCGACACCATCGCCAACCTCGAAGCGATGAAGGTCGACATGATCGTCGTGCGCCACTCGATGGCGGGCGTGCCGCACATGCTGGCGATGCACACGTCGGCGTCGGTCGTCAACGCCGGCGACGGCTCGCACGAGCACCCGACGCAGGGTCTTCTGGATCTCTACACGATGCGCGGGCGCCTCGGTGACCTCGCCGGCCGCCAGGTCACGATTGTGGGCGACATTGCACACAGCCGCGTCGCGCGTTCGAACATCTGGGGCCTGCGCGCGCTCGGCGCGCACGTTACGGTGTGCGGGCCGCGCACGATGATGCCGAAGCGCGTCGAAGACTTGGGTGTCGAAGTGGAGTACGACCTGCTGCGCGCCATCCGCAAAGCCGATGCGATCAACGTGCTTCGCATCCAGTTCGAACGACACGGGACGCCGAACTTTCCCAACGCACGCGAGTACATGCGCCTGTTCGGGATCACGAATGAGGTCCTGCGGCACACGAAGCCGGAGTGTTTCGTGATGCACCCGGGTCCCATGAACCGCGGCGTCGAGATCAGCCCCGAGGTGGCGGATGGTCCGCGGCAGGTCATCCTGCAGCAGGTGACGAACGGCGTCGCCGTCCGCATGGCCGTCTGCTACCAGTTTGCGGGTGGCGTCACGCAGGGTACCGAAGAGGAGAGCGCTCCGCCGAGAGTGCCGGCCTCCCGCGCTGCCAGCGGGCGTCCGAAGCCCGGCTCCGCCCCCCGCGTCGCCGCCGGCGCCTGACCGGTGACGCGCCGCGTGGCGGGCTTGGCCGGTCGATTCTAAGGCGTTCCGCTTCGTCGTGTGTTCCGACCGTCCGAGTTGTCTGAAGCGCGGGGGGAGCCATCACGGAGCCCCCCAACCCGACGAGCAGCAGCAGCAGCACAAGCAACACAGTAGCAGGAGCAGCAGTCGAACGAACCAGGAGCAGAGACTGCCAGAGGGAGATTGATCATGCGCCTCGACATCGAAAGCCTCGAGCGCGAGCACGTCCTGACGCACGCCGTGCTCGTCGACCCGCAGAAGCGCACGCAGGCGGGTGGTGAGATCTGGAACCGCGACGGCGAGATCGTCGAGGTTGCCTACGACGGCTCGTGTGCAGCACCGACCGAGGTCCCGCGCGTCGATCTGAAGGGACTCTTCCTGGCACCCGGTCTCGTCGACGTCCACGTCCACTTCCGCGAGCCGGGGCAGGAGTACAAGGAGGACATCGAGTCGGGGAGTCGCGCTGCCGCCGCAGGTGGGTTCACGAGCGTCGTCATGATGCCAAACACGGAGCCCGCACTCGACCATGCCAGCGTGGTTCGCTCCGTCCTGGAGCGCGGCCGTGACGTCGGCCTCTGCGACATTCAGTGTGCCGGTGCCTTGACGCTCGGGCGGGCCGGCGAAAGCTTGGCGGAGTATGAAGACCTGCGCGCGGCGGGCGCGAGCGCCTTGACCGACGATGGCAGCCCCGTGGTCGATACCGTGCTGATGCGCCGCGCACTGGAACACGCCTCGATGTTGGGGTTGGTCGCGATGGTGCACTCGGAGGAGAAGGCACTCTCCCGCGGTGGGCACATGCACGAGGGTTACTGGTCGACGCAGCTCGGAATCCCCGGAATCCCCGCCGCGTGCGAGGAGATCGGTGTCGCGCGCGACGTGCTCCTGGCACGCGAGACCGGCGCCGCGCTGCACGTCGCGCACGTCTCGACACGCGGTGCCGTCGACATCCTGCGACTGGCGAAACGCGAGTGGAAGGTGGATGTGACGGCCGAGGCGACGCCGCACCACCTGGAGCTCACGGATCGTGAGCTGGTGGACTACTCACCCGACTTCAAGATGAATCCGCCGCTGCGAACCGAGGAGGATCGCAAAGCGGTCCTCGAGGGTGTCGTCGACGGCACGTTGGATTGCATCGCCACGGATCATGCGCCGCACGCGCCGATGGAGAAGGATCTCGAGTTCGAGCGCGCGCCGGTCGGTGTGATCGGCTTGGAGACTGCGTTCGCGGTCGCGCACTCCGCGCTCGTCGCAACGAAGCGCCTGACGCTCGCGGATCTCGTGGTGAGGATGAGCCTCGCTCCGGCACGCCGGTTCGGGCTTCCCGGCGGCTGCTTGGAAGCCGGGGCGCCCGCCAGCTTCGCGATTCTGGATCCGAAGGAGCGCTGGCGCGTGAGCGCGGATCTGCTGCAGTCGAAGTCGCGCAACTGCCCCTTCCTGGGACGGACGCTGCGTGGACGCGTGGTGGCGACCATCTATCGCGGCCAGCTCGTGCATCAGGCGCCCGCGCCCACCGAGCCGCTGGCACAGGTCCGTTGAGGCCGCTTCGCGGCGCGCCCAACCTTGGTCGTGGCAAGCGCATCGCGGGACGCGTCGCGTGGTGCTTCTGGCGGTGTATATTGGAGGGAGGACGCCACGCATGGCGGGACGGAACCTCCCCAGGCCGACACCGACCACGTTGCCCCGCGCCGCGCGAAACGCCCCGCTGGAGACACGATGCCCCGTCCGACACAACGTCGATCGCACCGGAGTCGGGTTGGCACGGCTGCCGCACTCGGACTCGCGCTCCATCTCTGCGGCTGCGCCTACTTCAACACCTTCTACAACGCCAAGCAGTACTACAATGACGCGGAGCAGGCCCGTACACGCGAAGGAGGCTCCGCCGACGCCGCCGCGGCGACCTACGACCTGTGCATCAAGAAGTGCATGGACCTCATCCGCTACCACCCGAACAGCCGCTACGTTGACGACGCGCTCTTCATGATCGGCATGTCGCACTATCATCGGAGCGAGTACGTGCAGGCACAGGCCTCGTTCCGCGACCTCCTCGAGCGCTTCCCCGACAGCGACTTCGCCGAGACCGCGGCGTTCCAGATCGGCCTCGCCGCCTTGCAGATGGGGGACGCCGCCGGGGCTGCTGCGGCTTTCGGCCGGCTCGCGGCCGATTACCCCAAGAGCCCCTACAACGTCGAAGCGGTGTACCGAACCGCTCTCGCTCAGCGCGACGCACAGAACGTCGAGAGCGCGCGAGCGGCGTTGCACGCTTTCACGCAGGAGTACCCTAGCAGCCCTTTCGCGGCGGAGGCGCAGGTCCAGATCGCGCAAACCTACTACGACGAGTATCGTTTCGAGCGGGCGCGGCAAGAGTTCGAGCGAGCGCTGCGGCTGAAGCTGCCGCAACAGCTGCGCTACGATGCGCAGCTGCACGTCGCCCTGTCGATGCGAGAGCAGGCGGCGACCATCCTCGCGGATCCGGCGCTCTACACGCGCGATGACATGCCGGAGGGGCTGCGCTTACAGATTCCCGGAGCGAGCGCGGACTCCAGCGCGGGAACCGATCTGTTCACATCCGTGGATGCGCTGCCCGACTCGTTGCGTGCGCAGCGCAGGCAGGCGGACCAGCTGCTGCAGGATGCCGAGAAACGACTGCGGCGCTTGCGTGGGCTGGCCGAGAAGTTCGGCCGCCAGTACGAGCACCAGATCGAGCTTGCGGTCACCTGGGCGCTCATGGGTCGCACGGACGAGGCGATCTCCGAGCTCGACCAGGTCGCGCGCACGCAGCCACGCGGTGGCGTCGGGTCGCAGGCCTACTACGAGATTGGCGAGATCCATCGCCGGCTCGGGGACCTGGACAAGGCGCTCGAAGCGTACCAGTCGGCGCAGCGTGCCGGACGCGCTAGCGACTTCGGTGAGCTGGCGCAAAAGAAGGGGGCTGCGATCCGATCACGCCGGGCAGCGGTCGAGGAGCTGCGCGACGCGCCCGAGGTGCTGCGGCGTTGGCGGGCCGCCAATGGCGACGCGACGCAGCGGGATCCGAACGACCGCTTGCCGGCGGGACCGGACTCGTTGCGCGCCTACGTCGAGCTCGAGACTCAATTCGAGAAGCTCGCTGCGCAGCTGTTGCGCATCGCAGAAATCGATCTTCTCGAGTTGGAGCAACCCCGATTGGCGCTTCGAGAGCTCGAGTTGCTGCTGCACGAGTACCAGGGCAGCAGCCAGAGCCCGCGCGCCGCCTTCGCAATCGGCTGGATCTACGACACCATCCTGGTGGATCCGGTACGCGCGCTGAGCGCGTACGAGGGTGTCATGCGCGACTACCCGAACACGCCACAGGCGCGTCAGGCGCAGGAGTTTGCGACCGCGTTGCGGGACGCATCGTAGTCACGATTCTATTCGTGGGGTGAGTGAGCGATTCAAGCGACACTGATCGAGAAGAAAGCGCTGTCGGGCGGCTCCCACCTGCTGCGAGTGGGTGACGACGAGGCGCGGCTCCAGGAGCCACGCTCGCGCCCGGGGCAGTTCGCCATGCTGCTCGCAAAGCCGTCGCAGCATCTCGTGCGCCGGCCGATGAGCATCCTCGACGAAGGCGATGGCTGGCGCAGCTACATGGTGAAGCCCGTGGGCCCTGCGACGCGCGAGCTCGTGGCCACGCGCGTGGGCGATCCGCTGGAGGCGAGCGAGCCTCTGGGAAACGGCTTCCCGCTCCCGGAGGAGCTGGGTCCTGGGCCCCTGCTTCTAGTCGGCGGTGGTTTCGGCATCGCGCCGTTGCACTTCCTAGCGCGGCGGCTCGACGCCATGCGGCACCCGCCGAAGTACTCCATTCTCTATGGTGGTCGCACGGCACGCGACGTCGAGCGCGAGGTTCTCGACGACGTTCTCGGCCCGGTGCTGCCCAGCACCGACGACGGCACGCTCGGCTTCCACGGCACCTGCGTCGACCTGTGTGTGCGGGAAGTCGAGCGCATGGAGCAGCGCACGGCGAGCGCGGTGGTCCTCACCTGCGGGCCGCATGCCATGATGCGGGCGCTCTTCGACGCGGTGCAGGATCGCGTGCCCACGATCCACGTGTCGCTGGAGGAGATCATGGCCTGCGGTGTCGGAGTGTGCATGGGGTGCGTGGCGCACACACGCGAGGGTTACGTGCCGATCTGCACGCACGGCCCCGTTTTCGCGGCTGGCGAGATCTTCGGCTTCGAGCACCAGTTGTCGCATGGGGAGTCGGCGCATGAGTGAGTATCCCATACGCATCGGGCCCGTCGAGTTCAAGAACCCCTGGTTCGCGGCGTCCGGCTGCTTCGGGTACGGTCTCGAGTACAAGGAGCACATTCCACCCAGCGAGCTCGGTGCCGTCGTCACCAAGACCGTGACGCCGTTGCCGCGCGCGGGGAACCCGGTGCCACGCTTGCAGGAGACAGCCTCGGGACTTCTGAACTCGATCGGCTTACAGAACGTCGGACTCGAGGCCTACCTGCGTGACAAGCTTCCGCCTCTGGTCGAGGCGGGAGGCGTTCCCTTCGTGAGCATCTCGGCGGCGAGCCTCGATGAGTACGCGCGCATGGCGGAGCGTCTCACCGAGTTCCCCGAGGTCGTCGCCGTCGAAGTCAACCTCGGTTGCCCCAACGTGGACGCAGGCGGCGACCGAGATGCCGCCGAGGCGCGCGCCGTCGAGCACTTCACGCGCACGGTGAAGGAGCGTCTGCCCGATCGCGCCGTGGCGATCAAGCTCACACCCAACGTCACCGACATGGTTCCGCTGGCACGCGGTGCCGAGCAGGGAGGCGCCGACGCGATCGTCGCCATCAACACGCTCGGCGGGATGGACATCGATCTGGAGCGCGCACGTCCCACCTTTGCGCGCGAGCGGGCGGGCCTGTCCGGTCCGGCAATCTTTCCGGTCGCCCTGCTGAAGGTGTGGGAGATCACCGGAGCCGTGCGCATTCCGGTGGTCGCCGTGGGTGGCATCGCGTCGGAGCGCGAGGTGCTCAAGTTCTTCATGGCAGGAGCAACCGCCGTCCAGCTGGGCACGGTGTTGTTCTCCAAACCCACGCTCCTGCGCGAGGTGCGTTCCGGGGTGCGACGCTTCCTCGACGCGCGCGGTCTCACGCACCCGCACGAGCTGCGAATCGCACGGGCGCGCGAGACCGCCGACGAGGGGCCGAGTCAAGAGGGAGGCAAGGCATGGGTGCCGACACGCTAGGTGCAGGTGCCAGATCGGAGCCGCGTCCGGGAGGCACGTCGTCGCCGCCGGGAGCTCGCGGGCGCGTTCTGTTGGCCGTCGACGTTGCCGATCTCGAAGCGGCACGGGCGCTCGTCGAGCGCGTCGCCGATCGCGTCGGCGGCTTGAAGATCGGCAAGGAGCTGTTCACGAGCTGCGGTCCGGCCGGAGTGCGCGAGCTCTCCAGCTTCGGCCTGCCCATCTTTCTCGATCTCAAGTTCCACGACATTCCGAACACCGTAGCGGGTGCCGTGCGAGCCTCAGCGGGTCACGGCGTGCGCTGGTTGTCGCTGCACACGAGCGGCGGCGCCGCCATGCTCGAGGCGGCGGTGCGCGCGCGCGACGCGCTGCCGCGCGCCGAGCGTCCGAAGCTTCTCGGCGTCACGCTGCTCACGAGCCTCGCCGCGGATCCGGAGGAGGTCGTCGAGCGTGCACTTCTGGCGCAGCGCTGCGGACTGGACGGTGCGATCGCGTCGCCGCGTGAGGTCGCTCTGCTGCGGGCCGCGTGCGGGCCCGATTTCCTTCTGGTGACGCCGGGCGTACGCGCCGCGGGGAGCGACGTCGACGACCAAACCCGCGTCGCGACGCCGCACGCTGCCATCCATGACGGCGCCGATCTTCTCGTCGTCGGGCGACCCATTCGCGCCGCCGCCGATCCCGCTGCCGCCGCCGCGGCGCTGGCGCAGGAGGTGGCTGCGGCCGAGGCCTCGACGCCGGCACGTGCGCCGTCTGCGCCGACGGGTGCAACCGTCGAGGCACGCCTGCATCGCATGCTGCGCCAGTCGCAGGCGTTTCTCGAAGGACATTTCATTCTGACTTCGGGTCTGCACAGCAACCGCTACGTCCAGTGCGCCAAGCTCCTCCAGCATCCCGCCTATGCCCGCCGCGCCGGTGCGTGGCTGGCGGAGAAGCTGCGCCCGCACGAGCCACACGCCGTCATCAGCGTGGCGCTCGGGGGGCTCGTCATCGGTCAGGAGGTGGCTGCGGCGCTCGGCGTGCGCGCAGTGTTCGCCGAACGCGGCGCCGATGGAAAGCTAGCCCTGCGCCGCGGATTCGAGCTCGAACCGGATGAGCGCCTGGCCATCGTCGACGATGTCTGTACGCGCGGCACTTCGATCGCCGAATGCGCGGCCCTCGTGGAGGAATGCGGCGCCGCGAGCGTCGTGACCGGAGCCATCATCGACCGAAGCGGCGGCAACCGTGGCTTCGATCTGCCGCTCGAGGCTCTCGTACGCATCGACGCCGTCGCGATCCACCCCGACGAGTGTCCGCAGTGCGCGGAGGGGATCGCGGCCGTGAAACCTGGAAGCCGGCGGCGCTGAAATCCGAGGACGCACGATGCCGAACAGCTTGATCGAAGCCCTGCTCGCGGGGGATCGCAGCCACGCCGACGTGCGTGTCGAGCGCAGCTTCGTGGAGGACGCTGTCGAGCTCGCGACTCGTTACACGCGGATCGAGAAGAAGGTGCTGGGGAGTGTGCAGGTCACGTACTCCCCCGCCTCGCTCGAGATCGGCGCGCCGGGAACGGGAGATCTCCTGGCGCAGAGCGAAGCGGTGGCGCAAGCGGAGCGGGCACGCATGAAGCTGCCCTCCGGTCCGATTCTGGAGCTGGCGCGTTTGATCGAGGAGCAGGGCGTCAAGATCCTGCCGCGTCACTTTCCTTCGAACGAGTACCTGGGTGGCTTCTTCTTCGCCGAGAAGCTCGGGCCCTGCATCCTTCTGCATGCAGGTGCCAGCGAGTCGAAGATGCAGTACGCACTGGCGCACCAGTACGCTCACTTCATCGCCGACTACGATCCCTACATCACGACCCTCTGCGGGGCGCCGGACCCGAGTCGACTCGACGACCCGATCGAGATGCGTGCACATGCGATCGCGCTCGCTCTGCTCATGCCGCGCTCCGATCTGGAGATCTACCGGGAAGCGCTGGGCCTGACGCCGCAGGCACGCGTCTCGCTCGAGCTCGTGCGTCAGCTGCGCGTCTATTTCGACCTCGACCCGGAGGTCCTCTTCTGGCGCCTTCTGGGGCTCGGGTGGATCAACGCGGAGGAGCTCTCCCGGCTGCTGGCGGAGAACGCGGAGCTCGTTGCCGAGCTGCGCTCCCCCGCCGCCGACGCAGCGGGCGCAACGCTGCTTCCCGACCGCTTCGTCCGCCTGGTCGCGTGTGCCTTCGGTTCCGGCAAGCTCGATCTCGAAGCGGCGGCTCGCTACCTGGGCACAGACGTCGACGGGGCCGAGTTGATCCTCGGCCAGTTCGAGTACGAGCAACCGGCCGAGACGAAGCGCCCGCGCGGCAACGGCGGCGGCCGTCGGGCCAAACGCAAGCGTTGAAGGACCGACCTGCCTCCGGAGCACGCCATCTCGACACCTCTTCACGCATACGGACTCGCCACCGGACTCGCATTGGCGCCACCGCGGCTTGACAAGGTGAGACGAGGCGCTTTTGATGCCGAAGCCATGGAGAATCCGACAACGGCAAGAGAGCGACCGTTGCGGCTCCTGCAGGTCCTCGGCTACGCGGGGGCCGAGGGGGGACGCTCCGGGATCACCGGCGTCGAGCGCGTCGTGGAGCTCCTTCTCGAGAGCATGAATCATGAGCGCTTCGAGCAGAGCGTGGCGTACCCGGAAATCGGCGAGCGTTTCGCGCACTTCAGCGAGCACGCGAGTGTGGTGCTCCCGTGCGAGCCACGTCGGCGCTACGATCGTGTTTACGTGCAGACGTTGGCGCGCTTCATCGCCGAGCGCGAGATCGACATCGTGGTGTCGCATGGCCACCGCTACGATTTTCTCACGACTTTCGCCTGCCGCAGATTCCGTGTCCCACATGTCGTGAGCCGGGCCGTGGCGCTGGCCGACGAGCCGCTCCCGCGCCTGCGCAAGGCGCTCTACCTCTGGGTCGACAGCTGGACGCTTCGCGGCTGCCAGGGGATCATCGCGGTCTCGGAGGCGTCGAAGCAACGCATCCACGAGACCCAAGACATTCCGCTCGACAAGATGACCGTCATTCGCAACGGCGTGCGTCTTCCCGAAGTGGCCGCGGAAGCGCGGCGGCGAGCGCGCCGGGCGCACGGAATCGCGGAAGACACGCTTCTCGTCGGGGGCGTCGGGCAGCTGATCCCGCGCAAGTCGTTCGACCAGCTCGTGTCGGCGCTGGGACGCCTGTCGCGACCCGATCTGGCTTGCGTTCTCATCGGTGACGGCCCAGAGCGAGAGCCCCTGCAGAGGCTGGCGCGAGATCGAGGCGTGCGGTTGCTTCTTCCCGGCTTCCTCTCCGATCCCTACACGCTGATGGGTGCGTTCGACATCGCTGTGCTCCCCTCCCAGGCCGAGGGCTTGCCGCTCGTCGTCCTCGAGTCGATGAGCCTCGGCGTGCCGAACATCGCGACGCGCGTCGCGGGTACGCCGGAAGTGATCGAGGAGGGAGTGCATGGGTTGCTGGTGCCACCCGCGGACGAGGATGCCCTCGTGGGTGCCCTCGAGAAGCTGATTGCGGACGAAGAGCTGCGTCAGCGGTTGGGTGCGGCTGGTCGGCGACGCGTCCAGGATCACTTCAGCGTCGAGGCGATGGCGACGGGGTTCGAAGAGTGTCTCACCCGGATCGCGGCCGCGGCACCGCGCCAAGCCGGTCCCTGAGATGCTCCACGCTCGCCGCGATCGCGCGCGTTCCCGCCGAGACCCGAGCGTGCCTCGAGAGACCCAACTGTTCCTCCAGAAACCCAGCTATGCCCTGTCGTGCCGCGTGCGCTCTTGCGCTCGCCCGCTCGAAGGCACGCAGTCGTCACGCGCAAGTTGTGTGTCGATCCGGGAAGCGAGAGAAGTGACTTTCAGGCGCGGGAAGTGAGACAATAGAGAAGGAACCACCGAGGCTACGCCTCGGCGCGCCGGCCGATCCACCGACTGCCGCCTCTCTCCGTTCCGCAGGAGACCGCACGATGAAGAGAGCACTCATTCCGTTGGCGCTGCTGTGGTGCGCCTGCGCCGTTGCGGCCCAGGCGGAGAACGGGGTCGCCGTAGCAGCCGGCCTCCGCTCCCCCGACCCCTACACGCTCGTCGGTCCCGTTCACTACCTGCACGACTATCCCGCCGTAGATCAGATGGGACGCGTGAACGTGTGCGTCGAGATCCCGGCGGGGAGCGTCGACAAGTGGGAAGTGGACAAGAAGGATGGCTCGCTGCGCTGGGAGCTCCGGGAGCGCAGGCCGCGAAAAGTGAGCTACCTCGGCTACCCGGGCAACTACGGCATGGTGCCGCGCACCCTCCTGCCACTCGAGGAGGGTGGTGACGGCGACCCGATCGACGTGCTCGTGCTGGGAGATGCCGTCCCTCGCGGCTCGCTCGTCGCCGCCCGAATCGTTGCCGTCTTGAAGATGAAGGACGGCGGCGAGCGCGACGACAAGCTCATTGCCGTTCGCGAAGGCACAGCGTTCGCTTCGGTGCGCGACCTGCAGCAGCTCGACGGTCAGTTCCCCGGCGTCACACGCATCGTCGAGACCTGGTTCGAGAACTACAAGGGCTCAGGTGTCGTGGAGACCGACGGCTTCGGCGATGCCGGTGAGGCTGTCCAGATTCTGCGTCGCGCCACCCAGGCCTACACGGAGAAAGCCGGCGGGCGCTGAGGTTCCGCAGGCACGATTCCAACCTGCCAATCCATCTCCAAATCTGCGCTGCGGAGCCCGCGCGGCTTTTCGGCGCGTCCAACGCCGCCCGCAGGCGTGCGGTCTGGGTCATCCAGCCCAACGTCACGCCGCTCCACCGCGCTCGACGACACCCATCGGAGAACGATCCCCTGGAATCTCTCTCCGCGGTGCAGAAAAGCGAGCGTCCGGCGCCTGGATCCGATACAATCCGATTACGCGCTTACGAAAACCCGCAACGTGACAGGGTCGAGTGTTCCGGCCACGAACGCCCGATTCAGGGTTCTCACCGCCCCCATCGTGGTCCGAATCCCGTTTGTCCAGGATCAGCATCGCCCACCCTGCGCAGATCGAATTGCGTCGGGCGGCGGATTCTCGGATCGCCCCGGCTCGTCCCAGGGCTCCGCGAAGTGTCAACGCGGAGAGACTGCAAAATGGAAAGACTGCACCCCAAGCGCGTCCTGATCACGGGTGGCGCCGGGTTTCTCGGATCGCACTTGTGTGAACGCCTTCTTCAGGGCGGTCACGACATCCTGTGCGTCGACAACTTTTTCACCGGCAGCAAGAGCAACGTGGGGCATTTGCTCCAAAACTCGAACTTCGAGCTCATGCGTCACGACGTCAACGTCCCTCTCTACGTCGAGGTCGACGAGATCTACAACCTGGCGTGCCCTGCCTCCCCGGTGCACTACCAGCACGATCCCGTCCGCACGACCAGGACGAGCGTGCAGGGAGCCCTCAACATGCTCGGGCTGGGCCGGCGCGTGGGAGCCAAGGTCTTCCAGGCCTCGACCAGCGAGGTTTATGGCGATCCCAACGTGCACCCACAAATTGAGAGCTACTGGGGCCATGTGAACCCGAACGGCACGCGCGCTTGCTATGACGAGGGGAAACGTTGTGCCGAGGCTCTCTTTTTCGATTACTGGAGACGTCACGGCGTGCGGATCAAGGTCGTACGCATCTTCAACACCTACGGGCCTCGGATGAACCCGGCCGATGGGCGCGTCGTCTCGAACTTCATCGTTCAGGCATTGACCGGAAAGCAGCTGACCCTCTACGGTGACGGATTGCAGACGCGCTCCTTCTGCTATGTGGACGACCTGATCGACGGCTTCATCCGGGCCATGAGCAGCGAGGACGACTTCGTCGGCCCGGTGAACCTGGGGAATCCGCACGAGATCACGGTTCGCGAGCTGGCGGAGAAGGTCGTGGAGCTGACTGGCTCGAAATCTCGTCTCGTGTTCGAGCCCCTACCCAGCGACGACCCGCGGCAGCGCAAGCCCGACATCACGCTGGCGGGGGACGCACTGGGGTGGGAGCCGACGACCCCGTTGGATGTGGGACTCGCCAGTACGGTCGAGTACTTCGATCAGATGCTCAGCGCCGCCAAATCGATTCCGTCCGTGCTGGAGCGTTTCAAGCGCAACGTGGCCTGAAGGATTCGGAATGCAGGAACCCATTCTCGTCACCGGTGGTGCCGGCTACATCGGTAGTCACACCTGCAAGGTGTTGGCGCAATCGGGCTTCCGACCCGTGGTGCTGGACAACCTGGTGTACGGGCATCGCGAGGCCGTGAAGTGGGGGCCGTTCTTCGAGGGCAACGTGTCGGACACGAAGCTCGTGCGCCAGATCGTGCGCGAGCATGGAATTCGCGCCATCGTGCACTTCGCCGCCTACGCCTACGTGGGCGAGTCGATGCAGCAGCCGGAGAAGTACTTCCAGAACAACGTGGTGCAGAGCATGCACATGCTGCAGGCGGCGCTCGAGAACGGTGTCGAGCACGTGGTGTTCTCGTCGACGTGCGCCGTGTACGGCGAGCCGGAGAGCGTGCCGATCCGCGAGGAGCAGTCATTGCGTCCGGTCAGCCCGTACGGCGAGTCGAAACTCATCGTCGAGCGCGCTCTGCACTGGCTTGGAGCGGCACACGACCTCGGGTGGGTGGCCCTGCGTTACTTCAACGCGGCGGGTGCGGATCCTGAGCAGGAGCTCGGTGAAGAGCACGACCCGGAGACGCACCTGATTCCGCTCGTCATCCAGGCCGCTTTGGGACGGCTCCCATACCTCGAGATCTACGGCACCGACTACGATACGCCCGATGGCACCGCGATCCGTGACTACATCCACGTCACCGACCTCGCCGACGCACACGTCCGCGCCCTGCGTTATCTCATGCAGGGTGGTCGGAGCGTGGCTCTGAACCTCGGAACCGGAGAGGGAAGCTCGGTCCGCGAAGTCGTCGCAGCCGTCGAGCGCAGCAGCGGTCGTTCCGTTCCGGTTCGTGAAGTGGGTCGACGACCCGGTGACCCGCCGGTTCTCGTCGCCGATCCAGCGCGGGCTCGCAGCGTCCTCGAGTGGGCGCCGCGCTATCCCGATCTGCAGCAGATTGTCGACACCGCTTTTGCATGGCACGCGTCGCGCCCCAGCGAGCCGGAAGGCGAGGCGCAGCGCTGAGCGTGCACTCGGCAGAAATCTTCGACACTCCCCACGGGCGACCATCCGCAAACGGTGAAGTGCGCGCCATTGGAAAGCGCGCGCCGATGCAGCGCCCAACCGTGAGCGGCAAGTTCCTGTGGGTGGGGGATCGCAAGCTCTGGGTCCGTGGGGTGACCTACGGCACCTTCCGCCCCGATTCCGAGGGCCGCCTGATCCCTTCACGCGAGCGGGTGCGAGCGGACTTCGCGGCGATGGCGCAGTCCGGCTTCAACACGGTGCGGACGTACACGCTGCCGCCGCGTTGGCTTCTCGACACGGCGCAGGAGTTCGGTCTGCGCGTCATGGTAGGGCTGTGGTGGGACCAGTTCGTCACGTTCCTCGATGATCGACGGCTGCGCCGCAAGATCGAGTGCGACGTGCGCGATGCGGCGCGTTCCCTCAGCGGTCACCCGGCGCTTTTGTGCTATGCGCTCGCCAACGAGATTCCCGCCAGCGTCGTGCGCTGGCACGGGCGCCGACCCGTCGAGAAGTTCCTGCACCGCCTCTATCGCATCGTCAAGCGCCAGGACCCGACCGCGCTCGTCACCTACGTGAACTACCCCACGACGGAGTACCTGCGGCTGGGGTTTCTCGATCTCGTCTGTTTCAACGTCTACCTCGAATCGGAGGATCGTTTGCGCGCCTATCTGGCGAAGCTGCAGAACATCGCGGACGATCGCCCGCTTCTGATGGCGGAGATCGGTCTCGACAGCCGGCGCCACGGTGCGACGCAGCAAGCGGAGACGTTGACGTGGCAGATCCGTGCCGTCTTCGAGGCCGGGTGTTGCGGCTTGTTCGTTTTCTCCTGGACCGACGAATGGTTCTGTGGCGGCTTCGACATCGAGGACTGGGACTTCGGCATCACCCGACGCGATCGCACACCGAAGCCGGCACTGGAGGCTGTGGTTCGCGCCTATGCGCAGACTCCGTTCGCAGAAGACATCGAATGGCCGCGTATCTCGGTGGTCGTCTGCAGCTTCAACGGCTCCGCCACGATCCGTGACACGATGGAGGGGCTGCAGGAGCTCGAGTACCCCGACTGCGAGGTCATCGTCGTCAACGACGGTTCCACCGATCAAACGCCCGAGATCGTCGCCGAATACCCGGTGCGCCTCATCAGCACCGAGAACCGCGGCCTGAGCAACGCACGCAATACGGGATGCGAAGCGGCGACGGGTGAGATCGTGGCGTACATCGATGACGATGCCTGGCCCGATCCGCACTGGTTGCACTATCTGGCCCTCGAGTTCCTGCGCGGCGATTACGTCGGCGTCGGCGGACCGAACCTGCCGCCGCCGGGGGATGGGGCGATTGCGGACTGCGTCGCCAACGCTCCCGGAGGACCGGTCCAGGTGCTTCTCACCGATCGGGTCGCAGAGCACATTCCGGGCTGCAACATGGCGTTCCGCAAGTCGGCGCTCGAAGCCGTGAACGGATTCGATCCGCTCTATCGTGCGGCCGGCGACGACGTCGATCTGTGCTGGCGCTTGCAGGAGCGCGGCGGCGTCATCGGCTTCGCGCACGCAGCCGTCGACTGGCACCATCGCCGCAACTCGCTGCGCACCTACTGGAAACAGCAGCGCGGCTACGGCAAGGCGGAGGCGCTTCTGGAGCGCAAGTGGCCGCAGCGTTACAACGCCGCCGGGCACGTGGCATGGCACGGCCGTTTGTACGGCCAAGGCTTCACGTTGTCGCTTGCATCCCTGGGCGGCAGGATCTATCGAGGTGTGTGGGGAAGCGCGCCGTTCCAATCCCTCTATGAGCGCCGACCGCCGACGTTACTCGAGCTCCCGCTCATGCCCGAGTGGTACCTGGTGGTCGCTGTTCTTGCCGCCTGCACCTTGATTGGATTCTCGTGGTCTCCTCTTCTTTGGGTCTCGCCACTCCTCGGAATGGCTCTGGTTCTGCCCGTCGCGCAGGCCGTTTTGAGTGCCACGCGTGCGCGCTACACGAGCGCGGTGAATCCTCTCAAACGCTTCGGTTTGGTGGCGTTGACCGCGTACCTGCACCTGCAACAGCCAATGGCGCGACTGATCGGACGCATCCAGCACGGCTTGACGATCTGGAGACAACGCGGCCCGCGCCGCAAGCTGTGGCGCCTCCGCTGTATTGACTGCGCCTGGCGCGAGCAGTGGGAGGCGCCCGACGCGCGCCTCGCGGCACTCCAGAGCGAGCTGCAGCGTCGGGGGAGCGTCGTGTGGACGGGCGGCGAGTACGACGACTGGGACCTCACGGTGCGCGGGGGAATCCTCGGGGGCGCTCGTCTTCGCATGGCCACGGAGGAACATGGAGCCGGTAGGCAGATGCTGCGCTTCCGACTGTGGCCGCATCTGCCTACAGAAACGCTCTGTTTCGTCGTCGGTCTCGGCGTGCTTTCCGCACTGGCCTTCGCAAATGGTGGCTGGCTTGCGGGGGGAATCTTCGCGCTCGTGACGTTGCGCTGTGTGGCGAAAGCCGTCGCGGATGCGACAAGCGCATTGGCGACGATGCATGACGCGCTCCCCGCTGCGAAGGAAGAGTGACGCATGGTCGTTACGAAGTCGACGCCGAGGAAGCGCTGGCCGCGCCCCGACCGACACAAGCGGATAAGCGCGCTTCAAGAGCGGGACACGCGGGCCGCGCGCACGGCCGATCTCCTGCTCTACCGGCGACTCCTGCGACAGGCGCGACCCTACTGGGGCCGTATCCTCGGGCTCTTTCTGCTCAGCCTGCTCTCGACACCTCTGGCTCTGCTGACGCCTTTGCCCGTCAAGGTCGTCGTCGACAGCGTCATCGGGACCGATCCGCTGCCGACTTTCCTAGTCGCACTGCTTCCGGATTCGGTGCTCGGATCGCGCGAATCGATCCTGATCATTGCGGTCCTCCTCGTGGTCGCCGTGGCGCTCCTGAAGCAGGTGCAGCACCTGACGTCCTCGGTACTCAGGGCATCGACCGCCCAGAACGTGGTTCGAGCTTTTCGCGCCCACCTGTTCCGGCACGTGCAGCGGCTCTCCCCCACGTATCACGATTCGAAGGGGATCGCCGATGCTGCGTATCGCATCCAGAAGGATGCCGATTCGATTCATTACGTGACGATCGAGGGCGTCATTCCGTTCGTGACCTCCACGTTCACGTTGCTGTCGATGATCTACGTCGTCGTGCGACTCGACTGGCAGCTGTCGTTGGTGGCGCTTGCCGTAACGCCGGCGCTCTTCGTGATGACACGTCACTACCGCATCAACCTCAGGCGGCGCTCGCGTAGCGCGAGGCGGCTCGAGGGTCAGGCGATCGGCATCGTCTACGAGGTGCTCTCGGCGCTTCGCGTCGTCAAGGCGTTCGGTCAAGAGGAGCGCGAGCTGGCGCGATTCGAGAGCGCGGCTCAAAAGGGTGTAGTGCAGCGTGTGCGTCTGGCGGCATCCCAGGGAGGACTGGGGCTCCTGGTCGGCTTGACCACGGCGGCGGGGACGGCCGCCATTCTACTCCTCGGCACGCGTCATGTGCTCTCGGGTGAGCTCCTCCTCGGTGAGCTGCTACTCGTCATGAGCTATCTGACGCAGCTCTACCAGCCGATGCGAACGATCTCCAAGAAGGTCGCGAGCCTCCAGGGTCACCTCGCGAGCGCAGAGCGCGCCTTCGCGCTCCTCGACGAGACGCCCGACGTTCCGGAGAAAGAGGGGGCGCGCGGCCTCGAGCGCGCGCGCGGGCAGGTGGCGTTCGAAGGGGTGTCGTTCGAGTACGAGCCGAAGACCGCAGTCGTCCAAGGCGCCTCCTTTGAGGTCGACGCGGGGCTCCGTGTGGGGATCGTCGGGCGCACCGGCACCGGCAAGACGACGCTCCTGCATTTGCTCACGCGTTTCTTCGACCCCACCCAGGGGCGCATCCTGCTGGACGGAGTCGACCTGCGCGACTACAGGCTGCGAGATCTGCGCAGGCAGTTCGCCATTGTCTTGCAGGAGCCGATCCTTTTCTCCACCAGCATCGCGGAGAACATCGCCTACGGGCGACCCGACGCCCGGCGTTCCGAGATCGTAGCGGCTGCCACGGCGGCGAACGCGCACGAGTTCATCGCAGCGCTCCGCGACGGCTACGACACCACGGTGGGGGAACGCGGCATGCGCCTGTCGGGCGGCGAGCGCCAACGAATCGCGCTCGCTCGCGCCTTCTTGAAGGACGCACCCATTCTCATCCTCGACGAGCCCACGAGCTCGGTGGACGTGCGCACCGAGGCGGGGATCATGGAGGCGCTGGAACGTCTCATGCAGAAACGCACGACGTTCATGGTGGCGCACCGACTCGGAACGCTCGAGAGCTGTGAGCTCCTGCTGCACATCGACGATGGCGGCGTCGTCCGCAAAACGTCGCACGCAGAGCTGGAAGCGCAGAACCGGGTCGTCGAGCTGCAAGCACCGGATGAGAACGAACATCCACTCGACACGGGAACCGACGCACGCTGACGACTTCACCCAGGAGGCTTCGACGTGGGAAAGCAACGCGGAATCCAGATCGTGACCGACGGCTTGGAGCATCTGCCCGTGGTGGGGGCATGGTGCGCGCTGCAGCCGGGACGAGTTCCCCAACGCGTCGAGATCCTGCGTCAGAAGAGAAGCGTGAAGATTGCTCGCCTGCCCGGTGTCGGCCGTGAGGGTTCGGATGTGATCGCGAAGCGCTGCGAGCGCGATGTCGCGCTCGTGGAGCGCGAGATCTACGACGAGCTGCTGCCCCGATTGCCGGTGGACGCGCTCACCTTCTACGGCTTCGCGGAGGCTCAGGAGGAGAACCTGGCATGGCTCTTCGTCGAGGATGCGCGTGGGATCGAGTTCGCACCCAACGATCCGGAACATTGTGCGGTTGCGACGCGATGGCTCGCGTCGTTGCACACGCGTGCAACGACGCTCGCTACCACATCCACCCTGCCGGATCGGGGACTTCAATGGTATCTCCAAAACCTGCGTGAGGCTCGCGAGACGATTCAGACAAACTTCAACAACCCCGCCTTGACCGCAGCGGACCGTGCGCTGCTCGATCGTTCGCTCTTTCGCTTCGACGATGTGGAGTCGCGCTGGACGGAGGTCGAGGCCGCAATCGGACGCATGCCGTCGACGCTCGTGCATGGAGACATTGCCGAGCGCAACGTCCACCTGCGTCGCAACGGCAACGGCCTCTCGCTCTTGGTGTTCGACTGGGAGGTCTCCGGTTGGGGGCCGCCGGCGGTGGATCTCATGTTCTCGGACGTCGGGCTGTACTGGTTGTGCGTCCGCGACACATGGCCCGACCTGGATGTCGCAGCCCTCCACCAACAGGTTCACCTCGGCAAGCTCCTGCGCGGTGGACTTGCGGCCTCGAACTGGGTCGCCGGCGCGCTCTGCACACGGTGGGTGGAAACGGCGGTCCGCAATCTGAGCATCTATTTCGACCGCATGTCGCACTCGATGCGCGCGCTGGGATGGCTGGACTGATGCAGCTTGCCGGAGGCATGCGATGATTCGGACCCTGGACACGCTCCTTGCCGACAGCAACCGGCCAGGCTTGCCGGAGCTCCGTGCCGTGCTGGCCGCGCTTCTGGGTGAGACTGCGGGGCGAGCCCGACTGTTGCAGGAGGAGAACCTCTCGCGCGAGCGCGTGTTTCGATTACGGCTCCAGGCCGACGACACGATCCACTCGCTGGTGATCAAAGTCCTCCCCGTCGAGCGTGCACGGCGTGAGCAGATGTCCATCCGGCGCTGGCTCCCCCGCCTCGGATTCGAGCGCCACGCACCGAGGCTCCTCGGGGTCGCCGCGGACAGAAACGGCGAGCGTGTGTGGCACGTCTACGAGGATCTCCCCGGCGGCACGCTCAAGGAGTGCGCCGCCGATCGCGATGCCGTGCGAGCCGCGATCGACCTGATCGCGCGCCTGCAGTTGGCCGCGGTCGAGCAACCGTTGCTCTCCGAGTGTCGCCTCATCGGTCAGGATCTCGGGCCGCAGTTCTTCGCTGCATCGGTGCGCGACGCGATGCGCGGCCTGCAAGCGCTGCGCAAGCTTCAAATCGCAGATCCGGCAAGACGAGAGATGGTGGAGCAGCTCCTCGATCGCATGCTCGACCTGCAGGCTGAGAGCGCGGAGCGGACGCGCGTCTTCGACGCACTCGATTGGCCCGAGACGCTGCAGCATGGCGATCTATGGACCACCAATGTTGTGATGGCGCGTGAGAAGCGCGGTCCGCACGCATACTTGATCGACTGGGATCATGCGGGCGTCGGCCCCGCCATCTTCGACCTTTCGACCCTGCTGCGACATTTCCCGCCCCATGATCGTGCCTGGATTCTCGACGTCTACCGCAGCCACGTCGCCCGGGCGAAGTGGCACTGGCCGAACCTTGGGGAACTCGACTTCCTGTTCGAAACAGCCGAGCTTGCACGCTTCGCCAACTGCGTGACGTGGTGCGCTCTTGCTGCCACCGAGGATGGGCGAGACGCGATCCCGGCATGGGTGTTCGAAGATCTCGCTGACATTGATAGCTGGTTCCGCGACCTGACACCCCTCATGTCAACGTCGCGAGGCTCGATGGGAGAAGCCGCATGAGGTACTGCATCGTGAACGGAGACGACTTCGGCGCCAGCCGCGGAATCAACCGCGGGATCATCGAAGCGCACGAGCGAGGGATTCTCACGAGTACGAGCTTGATGGTGAACATGCCGGCTACGGAGGAGGCGGTCGCTCTGGCGCGGCGCAGCCCTGGCTTGAGCCTCGGCCTGCACGTCAACCTTACGAACGAGGGCGATCCGGTCGTCGACTTGGACGACGTGAGCGCCTGCCGCGAGGAGCTGTGGCGCCAGTTCCATCGCTTTGCCACGCTGACCGGGCGCGTCCCGACGCACATCGATTCGCACCACAACCTGCAGCGTGAGGCGCGCTTCACCTCCTGTTTCATGGAGATCGCAGACGCCTCGGCGATCCCGCTGCGCGAGCATTCTCCCGTGCGATACTTCTCGAGCTTCTACGGACAGTGGGATGGTGAGACGCATCTCGAGCAGATCAGCACGGAGAAGCTGCTCGAAATGCTCGAGAGCGAATTCGGTCACGGCTTCACCGAGCTCAGCTGTCACCCGGGCTACGTCGATACCGACTTCGTTTCCTGTTACGCCCGGGAGCGTGAGGCGGAGCTCGTGACCCTGTGCGATCCACGCATCCGCACGCGACTCGATGAGCTCGGGATCGAGCTCGTCGGTTTCCGGGACGTGCCGCGTCTGCTCGAGGAGGCGTCGTGAGCACGGTGATCCTGTCTCCGACGCACGTGGCCACGTACCCGGAAGGGGGTGGACACTTCTGGGTCTACATGCAGTACGCGCACGCCCTTCGCAGCATCGGTTGCGACGTGTACTGGCTCGAGCGCTTCGACCCGAGCGATTGGAAGCAGCGCGACGACTTCATGTTGGGCACCTTCCGCAAGCGCATGCGCCAGTTCGGAATGGAGGATCGCACGATCCTCTACACGCGGGACGGCAGCGGGAGAAAGCGCTATCTCGACGCCGACGCGGCGGCGACGGAGGCGTTGTTCCGCAGAGCCGATCTCTTTCTCAACTTCCACTACGCGATCGATCCCGAGCTGCTCGACCTGTTTCCGCGCACCGCGCTCGTCGACATCGATCCCGGCCTGCTCCAGCACTGGATGCACGCAGGTGAGCTGGAGGTTCCCAGCCACGACGTCTACTTCACAACGGGGGAGACGGTCGGCGCGCCGGATGCCGCGTTTTCCGACTGCGGCTTGTCGTGGAGCCACATCCGGCCCGCGATCTCGCTCGACCTCTGGCCGTACGTGGAAATCCCCGAAGTTGCACCGTTCACGACGATCTCCTCCTGGATCGGTGGCGTGGACGGGGAGTGGGTGACGGATGGTTGCGGCGGTTTCTACGACAACAACAAGCGGACGTCGTTCCTCGAGTTTCTGGAGCTACCGACTCACATCGATCAGCCGCTCGAGCTCGCACTTTGTCTAGACGAGAGCGAAGCTGCGCAACAGCTGGCGCGGCAGGCGGGCTACACCGACTATCTCGGCGACGTGGAGGACCGCCGCCGCCTCGAGGCGAACGGCTGGCGGGTCCGCCAGGCCCACGAGGTTTCGAGCAGCCCGGAGGCGTACCAGGCCTACGTGCAGAGATCGCGGGGCGAATTCAGCTGTGCCAAACCGTCGTGCATGCGCTTCCGGAACGCCTGGATCAGCGACCGCACGTTGTGCTACCTGGCGAGCGGCCGGCCCGCCGTCGTCCAGGACACGGGCCCGAGCAGTTACCTGCCGCAACACATGGGGCTCTTCCGCTTCTCCACGCTGGAGGATGCGGTTGCCGCATTCGAAGTGATCGGCCGCGACTACGAGAAGCAGCGCCACGCGGCGCGCGAGATCGTGGAGACCTGGTTCGACGCGCAGAAGATCGTGTCCCGCATCCTCGAGCAGGCGCTGTTCTGAGCACCGCCTCGACGGACCGTACGAGTCTGAGAATCCTGCTTCCGAATCGTCAACCGTGTCGGCCCTGGACGCTGCCGATCCCAACGTCCGCTTCGGAGTTTTGTGCTTCCCGATACGCGTATATACTGGGAACGCGAAAGCACGCGAACGACGGGCCTTGTCGTCGCCCACCCACGACAAGCCGTTGCGTGCCAAGCTCTGCGTCGACGTCGTGTCGAAGACTCGGGAGGATCGCACGATGCATCCCAAGCGCACCGTTCTTTTCGCCATGCTGCTGCTGCTCGTCGCGAGTCCTGGTGCAGCCCAGCTCACGCCACCGTGCGGCGACGAGTGCCTGCTGGGCGTGTTCGACGACAGCACGATGACGCGCAAGTTCGGCTTCTGGGATCCAACCGCCGTGCCGCTCAAGGAGCTCTGGGTCGGCATCCAGTTCGATCCCGCCTTCCCGAACCCGGGAGTCACCGGGGTCGAGTTCGGCATCGCCGGAATCCCCGCGGAGGTGAGCTTCGACGTCGACTACCCGGTCCAGCCCACGGTCGTGATCGGGGATCTGCGAGCGCCCGCGGACACGATCTCCACCGGTTTCCCGGGCGGCGCGAACATCGCTTGGCCGGCCTGCCTGGAGGGCGAGCGCATCTTGGTCAAGCTGACGCTCTTCTATACGCAACCGCTCCCGAGCGACCTGCTGTTTCGCGTCGTACGCAAGTACCCGCCGTCGAACCCGATTTTCTTGCGCGTCGGCTTCACGCAATGCGACGCGGTCTTTACGCTCACGAGCATTGCGGGTGGATGCTACACACTGAACCCGAGCGGTCCACCGCCGGGCTCGTTCGACGGCTGCGATGCAGGGCATCCGGTGGGCAGCCGTACCTGGTCAGCGATCAAGACGCTGTTCCGCTGACACGCGGGCGGCGGCGATCGCATCCGACGAACCAGCGATGACACGACACGCGAGGGCGGCGGCCTCCATCCTGGGACCACGGACGACGCCGGACCGCAGGCGGAAGCCACCGCATCGTGGTAAGAGACCAGCCACAATCGTGCCCGCTCGCGCTCCCCTTGAGCGCACACCTGCAGTCGACGCGGGCGTCTCGCCCGGGACCACGTTGACCGCACGTCGCGCCGGTTCGTAGACTTCCGGCGCCAGGCGCGGCTCCGCCATGGCGCCTCGTTCTCGTCGTCAGCTCGACCACGCAGTTGTCGAATCCTGTCCACGCTGGAAGCGAAGTTCGTGCTGATCCTCGGAATCGAAACCTCTTGCGACGACACGGCCGCGGCCGTCCTGCGCGACGAGCGCGAGGTGCTGTCGAACGTGGTCGCCTCGCAGCTGACGCATCGCGAGTACGGCGGCGTCGTGCCGGAGCTCGCCTCGCGCCAGCACCTCAAGCACGTGCTCCCGGTCATGCGTGCTGCGCTCAAACGCGCCGAGGTGACCCCCGAGGATCTCGACGCGGTGGCCGCCACGTCCGGACCCGGACTGCTGGGATCGCTTCTCGTCGGACTCTGTACCGCCAAGGCGTACGCACTCGGTCTCGGCAAGCCGTTCGTGGGTGTGCACCACATCGAAGGGCACATCATGGCGAACTGGCTCGTCGAGGAGATGCACTTCCCCAACCTCGTGCTCGTGATTTCCGGCGGCCACACTCAGATCATCCGCATGCGTCGTGTCGGCGACTTCGTGGAGATGGGGTCGACGCGCGACGATGCGGCAGGAGAGGCCTTCGACAAGATCGGCAAGATGCTCGGCATCCCCTACCCCGCGGGACCGCAGTTCGAGCGTCTGGCGAAGCGGGGGGATGCGCACGCGGTTCCCTTCTCGCGCGCACGCCTGAAGCGCGGCGAATTCGATTTCAGCTTCAGCGGTCTCAAGACAGCAGCGCGCCTTCTCCTGGAGAAGGAAGGGTTCGCGCCCGACACGCGCGTCGCGCCGATCGGTCGCGGCCGCGCCCCGGGGAATCGCGGCATGGGGGAGTTGGAAGCGCTGCCGCAGCGCGCCTTCGACATTCTCGCCAGCGCGCAGGAGGCGATCGTCGACATGCTCGCAGAAAAGCTGGAGGCGGCGGTGCGCGCGACGCAGGTTCGTCACGCCTACCTTGCGGGCGGCGTGGCGGCCAACGGCAGGCTGCGCGAACGTATCGGAGCCAGCCTCGCACCGTTCGGCGCCGCGCTGCACTCCCCACCGCCGAGTCTATGCACCGACAACGCGGCCATGATTGCGTGCGCCGGGCACTTCCGCCTGTGCTCCGGCGTCGTCTCTGGCCCGGATACGAACGCCTTCGCGCGTGGCCCGCTGCAATCGTGGTGTTAGGGGAGGACTCGATCCCGTGGCGCTCGAGCAGTCGCCGGCGGTTTGTGGCTCTCAAACCTGGTCAGCCCAAGCATCCACCTGCGCCAGAACGTGCTGCGAGAGCAGCGCGGTGATGACGCGGTTGGGTCGTTCCTTCCCGTCACGCGTGGTCTCCACGTTGTCCCAAGATCCACGCGTGAACTTGTAGTGCAGAACCGCACCCGCTGGGACCGGCACCTCGCAGCGATACATGCCGGGCTCGATGCACTCAAGCTCGATCGCGGCAGGCGCCCAAGCGCCGACTTCCGGAAGGTCGCCGCAGAGAAAGATGTGATCCTCCGCCGGCGTATCTTGCGGGACGCGAACGCTCCAGGTGAGCGTCGACGTTGCACCGTCGATGCGCGCCGCGCGCGCGTGTCCCTGCTCGCTCGAACCGACGGTCGTGGCGGCAGCGCCGGAGCGCCCGGATCCCGCTGCCGCAGCGCTCGACGCGTCCACAGAGGCCCCGGGTGCGTCCACCGAGCCGACTTGCGCCGCGTTCGCGCGCGATTCGCGCGTGGACTCCGAGTCGGACGCCTTCGCTTTTCCTCGCGAACGCTGGCGCGCGTAGACCGCGACAGCGAGAGCTGCCAGACCGATCGTTCCTGGTGTGATGAACCTCATCCCTTTTCCTCCTTGGCCGCGACCGCTCACGATCGCGCGGCTCCATACGTCGCCAAAACTAGCCGTTCCACCCCAGAGACACAAGCATCGGATAAGCCCACGATTCCGGTGTGTTAGAGTGGCTTCACCAGATGCCGGGCTGGCGGCGAGCGCAGGCGACTCGCCACATCCCGTACGCGCCGGGTGGCGCGCCGCATCGTCACACGCCGGAGGTACCCGTGTTCGCGCTCCGGATCGGCTCGATTGTCCGCATCTTCACCACCGTGACGGCGCTCGCGATGGGCGTCGCCGTCGTTCCGCGCGCCGCGGCGCAGAAGCCAAGCCCACCCTACGTCGCCGCCGATCTGTGGATCGAGAGCAACGCTGACACACTGCGCGCGGTGAACCATCGTATCTGGAGCCACCCGGAGGTGGGTCTGCAGGAGCACTACTCGTCGGCGCAGCTCGCAACCCTGCTCGAGCGCGCGGGCTTCGAGGTGGAGCGCGGAGTGGCCGGCATGCCCACCGCGTTCGTTGCGAGCGCAGGCCAAGGTCGGCCGATCGTCGGAATCCTCGCCGAGTACGACGCGCTCCCGGGAGTCAGTCAGGCTCCCACGCCCGACCGCCGCCCGCGCGAGGAGAATCCCGAGCTCGATGCGGGTCACGCGTGCGGCCACTCGATCTTCGGCACGGCCAGCACGGCCGCTGCGATCGCGACGTGGGAGGGCCTGCAGAGTGCGGGTCTGGGTGGCACCATTCGCCTCTACGGCACGCCGGCCGAGGAGACGGGGGTCGGCAAGGTGTACATGGTGCGTGCCGGGCTCTTCAGCGATCTCGATGCGGCATTCCACTGGCACGCGGGCGACAAGACGCGCGTCAGCTACTCCACGTGCAAGGCGGTCATCTCGGTGAAGTATCGCTTCTCCGGTCTGAACGCACACGCCAGCCTGTCGCCGCACCAGGGACGCAGCGCACTCGACGCCGTCGAGCTCATGAACGTCGGCGCCAACTACCTGCGCGAGCACTTGCGGGAGGATGCGCGCATCCATTATGTGATCACGGAGGGCGGCGGTCAGCCCAACGTGGTGCCGCCGACGGCAGAGGTCTGGTACTACCTGCGCGCCGACGTACACCAGGACGCGGAGCACATGCTGGAGCGCATGCGCGAGATTGCCGATGGCGCCACGCGCATGACACGCACGACGGTGGAAGAGCGCATCGACGCCGACTCGTTCGAGCTGCTGCCGAATCGACCCTTGAGCGAGCTCCTGCAGCGCCACCTCGATCGCGTCGGTCCACCGCTTTTCGACGAGCGGGAGCGCGCCTTCGCGCGCAGCACACAGGTCGACCTGCCGGATGCACCGGAGGAACCACTCTTCACCGACGTCATGCCGCTCCCCGATCGGCCGTGGCACATCAAGGCATCGACCGACGTCGGCAATGTCAGTTGGCAGGTGCCGACGGGTGGAATCAACGTGGCGTGTTACACGAACGGTGCGCCGGGACACAGCTGGCAGATCGTCGCCTGCACGGGAATGTCGATCGGCGAGAAGGGGATGATCGTGGCGGCGCGCACACTGGCGGGTGCGGCGCTCGAGCTTCTGGCCGACAAGACGCTGCTCGACGACGCACGTCGCGACTTCGACGCACGTCGGGGCAGCTCGCCCGTACCACGGTCGGTGTTGCCGCAGGATCAGGAGGTCCCCACTGCGATTCGTTGAATGCGTGCGTGCCGGGACCTCGATACTGTTCGCGGCGCTGGTTCTTCTGCCAGCGCTCGGGTCCACTGCATGGTGTCAAGCGTCGCGCGGCGCACGCGACACCGGCTTTGCGCATCGCGTCGAGATCAACGCCTACGCCGGCTATTTCTGGAGCAGCAGCTACGACGTGCGTTTCGACAACACGCTGGGCCAGCTCGACGTGAGCAGCAACGCCTGGTGGGGCGTGGCCGTCGACGTCCCGGTGATGCCCGAGGTGCAGCTGGAGCTCTCCTACAGTCGCACCGATTCCGATCTCACGTTCAAGCCGTCGGCGCTGGGAAGCGAGAAGCGGACGGTCGGCGACATCGCCGTCGAGTACTGGCAGGCGGGCGCGGTCGGCGGCACGCTGCGGGGCAAGCTCCTGCCGATGGGTGGCTTGACGCTGGGTGCCACACGCTACGTCTTCAACCGCGACGACGTGTGGAAGTTCTCCTTCATCCCGCTACTCGGCGCCAAGTACTACGCCAACCGGCGGCTCGGCTTGCGTGCGCAAGTGCGCTTCCCGATCACGCTCGTCGAAAGTGGCGGCGCCATCGGTTGCAGCAGCGGCTCCGGCTGCTTCGTCTCCGTCACCGGCACCGCCGTCTTCCAGTTCGACCTCTCCGCCGGCCTGATCCTGCTGCTCTGATTGGCACCCGTGGTCGAGCTCGTTGAAGGATGAATCAGCGCCGCGAGCCGAGTGCTTCGCGGATGGCGTCGGGCGGCTCCATGCGGGCGCCCTCGGCGAGGAGTTGGTGTGCTTGTGCTTCGTCGATGAGGTCGCGGGCGCGGCTGGCGTCGGCATCGACGACCTTGCGCTCGAGGGGTGTGAGGGGCGAGCCGATTTCCTGGCGCAAGGCGGCCGCGGCTCCAAGGAGCCGAAGCGCGCGCTCCGGACGACCGCATGCCGCTTCGAGACCGGCGATCCACTCGAGAGAACGCGCCATGTAGTGGCGATCTCCGAGCTCGGCGCAAAGCTGCAGGCTCTCGCGCTGCTGTGCGAAGGCGCGATCGGAGTCACCACGCTGTTGCGACACGCCCCCGAGGTGCATGAGCGCCCACAGGATGCCGCGCTTGCTGCCGAGCTCGCGGAAGATGGCGAGCGCTTCCTCCAAGAGGCGCTGCGCCTCGTCGTAGCGTGACTGGTCGTAGGCCACGGCGCCGAGGTGCGCGAGGAGCGCTGCGATGCCGCGTCGATCGCGCAGCTTCCGGCGGATCTCGAGCCCCTCTTCGAAGAGCGACCAGGCCGCGTCGCAATCTCCTTCGCGGTGCGCCGTGATGCCGAGGGCATGAATCGACATCGCGACACCGGATGCATCATCGATCTCGCGGTGGATCGACAACCCCTCCTCCAACAGACGGTTCGCCGTCTCGTAATCGCCCTGGTCGCGCGCCGCGATCCCGAGCGCGGTCAGCGTCTGCGCCACGCCGGCGCGATCGGCGAGCTGGCGCCGAATCTCGAGGCACGCGTCGAAGGCTTCGCGCGCGGCAGCGTAGTCCCCCTGGTCGTTCGCCAGCACGCCTGCGCCGTGCAGCGCTTGGGCGCGCGCGATACCCCCGTCCGCGTCGACGTCGCGCGGCGCTGCGAGCGCCTTGCGTAGCAGTCCGCGTCCCTCGGTCAGCTCGCCCCGCACGAACCAGAAACGCCAAAGGCTGGCGCCCAATCGCAGCGCGCGGTGCGGCTCGCGGCGTGCGGACCAGAGCAGGGCCTGGCGCAGGTTGCTGCTCTCGAGCTCGAGCCGGTCGAGCCAGGCGGCTTGTTCGGCACCGGTGAGCTCCGGTGCGGCGCGCTCGGCGAGCTCGAGATAATACGACGCGTGCGCCGTACGCACGGAGTTCTCCTCGCCCGCGCTCGCAAGCAGCTCCGCTCCATGCTCCCGCAGCGTCTGCAGCTGTACGTAACGCTGGCCGTCACGACTCTCCTCCACTGCGAGCAACGACTTGTCGATGAGACGCGTCAAGTAGTCGAGCACTTCGATGGCCTCGATTCCGTCCCTGCCGCAGACGGTCTCTGCCGCATCGAGCGTCGCTCCACCCGAGAAGACACTGATTCGTCGCAGGACCGTGCGCTCCTCCTCTTTGAGGAGGTCGACGCTCCACTCCACGGTGCCACGCAACGTCTGCTGTCGCGCCATCACCGTGCGTCCGCCACCGCTCAGCAAGCGGAAGCGATCCTCCAGCCTTGCTAGGATCTGCTCGACCGTGAGAATACGGACGCGTGCGGCCGCAAGCTCGATCGCGAGAGGAATCGCATCCAAGCGTCGACAGATCTGCACGACGAATGGCGCCGTCTGCGCCGTCAGAATGAAGCTCGACTTCACGGCGGTGGCGCGATCGACGAAGAGCTGGACCGCGCTCGACTCCAGCATCTTCTCGAGCGACTGGTCCTGAGACTTGGGCATCGACAGGGGCGGCACCTGCCACACGAGCTCGCCGGGTACGTCGAGTCGCTCCTGACTCGTGGCCACGATGTGGAGTTCGGAGCAATCCTGCAGCAGGCGCGCCGTCAGCGTGGCACTCGCGTCAATCAAGTGCTCGCAGTTGTCCAGGACGAGCAGGACGCGACGCCTACGCAGGCGTTCGATGAGCACATCCAGGAGGTCGCGCCCCGAGGTCTCGCGCACGTCGATGACGCGCGCAACGCTCTGGACGACCTCTTTGGCGTCAGTGTGCGGTGCCAGGTCCACGAAGTACACGCCGCCCGGAAAGCGCTCGAGGACGCGACGCACGTGTTCCAGCGCGAGACGCGTCTTGCCCCCTCCACCCGGACCGGTGATCGTGAACAGGCGATGCTGTAGCTGCAGACTGGCCAGCTCCGCCAGCTCGCGGCGGCGTCCCACGAAGCGCGTCACCGGTGCGGGCAGATTGTGCGGGATCTTGCCCGTGACCTCGGAGAGAGCCTCGTGTGCGTGCGGGTCGAGCGTCTGCCACGCGGTGTGGACCGCGTGCAGCTCACGCCAGAGCTCGCGCGCCGAGGCCTGGCGCATGCTCGGATCCTTGCAGATGGCGCGCGCGATCACGGTGTCCAGACCACTCGGCAGATCGTCGACGACCTGCGAGATCGGCGCGGGCTCGCTGCTCAAGATCGCGTTCATGACGATTGCCGGCGTGCGCCCCGCAAACGGTGGGCGCCCCTGCAACATCTCGTAGAGCAACGTACCGAGCGAGAACACATCACTGCGTGGCGTCGCCTGCTCACCTCGCAAGATCTCCGGCGCCATGTAGTCGATCGTTCCCACCACCACGTTGCTCTCCGTGAGGCGCGCACCATCGGCCGCCGCGAACCAGGGCTGGACGAGCGCCAAACCGAAGTCGAGCACCTTCACGTCGTGACGCGGCGTCACCATGACGTTCGCCGACTTGATGTCGCGGTGCACGATGCCGCGCGCGTGCGCCTCTCCGAGCGCGTCGCAGATCTGCAGCGCCCACGCCAGCGCCGTTTCCGTCGAGAGACGCAGGCGTTTGATGCGTTGGCGCAGCGGCACGCCGTCGATGTGCTCCATGGCGATCCAGTCGATGTCGTCGGAGACGCCAACCTCGTAGATCGTGGCGATGTGCGGGTGGTTCAGCGCCGCCGCGGCGCGCGCCTCACGCATCAAACGCTCGCGCGACACGGGCCGTTCGAGCTGGTCCGGAAGGAGCACCTTGAGCGCGACGATGCGATCCAGCGTCGGGTCGTGGGCCTTGTAGACCACGCCCATGCCGCCGGCGCCGAGGCGCTCCAGGATGCGAAAGCGTCCGATGCGTTTCGGATCGTTCATGAGTCCCCGCGCTGAGCGTAAACGACGAGTCTAAAGAAGGTTGATGGGTGGCTTCAAGGACAGTTGCTGCGGCAGAGACCGACGGCGGTGGCGGCCAGGCTCCATCGGGCGGATCGTCGCGAGCTCGGAGTCGATCAAGATCCCGACAGCTGCTCCGCAGCGATCCCCTCTTCGGCGAGCATGATGGGGATGTCGTCGTCGATGCGGTAGATCGTCTTGCCGTCCGTGGTGATGAGGCCCTCCTGGAGCACCTGCTCCACCTGCTTGCCGCCGACGTTCTGGATCTTCCGCTTCTCGATGAGCGCGTTGAGCGCCGCTCGCTTTTCGTCCGGCAGGACTTCGAGCGGTTCCTTGGTGACGGGGCAGACGAGGATTTCGAGCAGGTCCTTGCGAATGGGCATCGGTTCCGCCTCCGGTGGCTCGCCAGCGGCACGCACACCATGTACGGCAGGCGGTGTGCATGACTGGTCGTCGTCGCGGTGAGCAGTCTAGCAGTGGAGGCACCGCGCCGTCACCGGGTCAGGCGTCGGGCGGATCTACCGCATCGTACAAAGCCGAGTAGTCGGAGGTCGCGTGACCGAGCTCGAGCGCACGCTCGAGGATGCGCTCGACTCCGTCGAGACTCGCCGTCTCCAGTCCGAGCTGGCCACCCGCCTCGCGGATGAGTCGCACGTCCTTGAGCAGATGCTGGGTTGGGAAGTTGGGATCGCCGAAATGGCGCTCGAGCATGCGCGGCAGCTTCTTGTCGAAGCTCGGCGCGAAGAGCGCACTCTTGCGCAGGATTCCCATGAACAGCTCCACGTCGATCCCGGCGCGTCGCGTCATGCCCAGGCTGACCGAAAAAGCGACGGTGAGCGATGCGATGAGCTGGTTCAACGCCAGCTTCAACGTCGCGGCGCTGCCGACCGGACCCACGTGGACCGGCTCGGGGCCGAGGCAGGTGAGAAGCGAGCGCCAACGGCGGAACTGCTCCTCCGTGGCGCCCGCCATGACGATGAGATTCGCCGATTGCGCCTGTGGAATGCTGCCAAGCACGGGTGCCTCGAAATAGTCGCCACCGCGGTCGGCGATGCGGGCGGCGAAGCCCCGGCTCTCCTGCGGCCCGATCGTTCCCATCTGGATGACTGTGCGCCGCTCGAGATCGGGTGCGGGATCGGACTGGAGCAGGACCTCCTCGATCGCACCAGCATCCTGGAGCATCAGGCAGATGCAATCGGCGCTGTCGATGGCTTCGCGCGGTGTTTCCGCCACCTTCGTCCCCAAGCTGCTCAGCAGCTCCGTTTTCGTTGCCGTTCGGTTCCAGGCCATGACCGCGTACCCGCACTGCTGCAGCTTCGCGGCCATCGGGAGGCCGAGGAGTCCGGTGCCGAGCCACGCGATTTGCATTCTGCTTCCTCTCGCGTCGTGGTCATGGGTGCATGCGCCGCGCCGGCGGCGAAGGTCAGAGGATCTCCAGCACGTTCTCGGGCGGACGTCCGAGCGCCGCCTTCTTCCCGTGGATCACGATGGGACGTTCGATGAGGATGGGGTTGTCGTGCATGATGCGCAGCCACTCCCGACGCGGGCGCCTGTCGCCCTTCGCGAGCCCCAGCTCACGGAAGCGTGCTTCCTTCGTGCGCATCATCTCGAGCGGTTCGACTCCGAGCGCTTTGCACAAGCTGTCGAGCTGGCTGATCGACGGAGGAGCCTTCAGGTACTCGACGATCTCCACATCGACGTTGCGATCGTTGAGGAGCGCCAACGTCTGACGGCTCTTGGTGCATCGAGGGTTGTGATAGATACGCGCTTTTGCCATTTGTGAACCTCCTGGGTGTCCCAGGCTATCGACGCAGGCGGTCGCTGGCAAGAGCCTCGGATGACGCCCTCTGCGCCACGCGCAGCTTGTCCCCGCCACTCGACGAGCCGTCACTCGACCTGCCCGTGTGCAAGTGGTGACGGAGGACGCGGGTCGTGTGCCTGGTGCGGCCAGCACAATCGCGTTTCCAGCTTTTGGGATTGCTGCGCGGCATGCGCGGCGGATGTCGTTGCACATCTAGAAATGCAGCGCGACCTCGACGCCGATCTGTGGGAACCAGCCGTCCTGGAAGAGGTCGTTGCGGAAACCTTCCTGTGTCTCACCCATGTAGCCGCGCCAGCCAATGCCGAGATCCACACCGACCTCGACAGCTTGCGTTCGGAAGGGATGCAGTCCGATGCCGAAATACCCGGAGACACTGTCGAGCGAATCGCGCCAGATCTCGTCGCCGTAGCCGTACTCGTCGACCGCGAACACCGGGTTGACGTACTCCCAAAGAAGACGGCCGAATCGACCTCCCACGAAGCCGTTCACGCCGAGGCTGCGAGAGAAATACACGCGCACTCGCCCGTCGATCGCAACCTCCACCGGATCTGCAAGGCCGCCATACACGGGTGAGTCCTCGAGGATGGATCCCTCCAGCCAGTAGAGACCGACCTCCGTACGGACGCTCGACGACAGGAACCCCGCCTCGATTCCTGCACCACCGAGCCCCGCGAGCACGTCGTCGGCGGGGCGCAGATGAAGGGACTTCAGCCCGACGTACCAACTGTCGATCCCACGCCTCTGCGACCGGCTATGACTTCCCGAGGCGTCGATCTCACCGCCCCCAGGCGAAGGAGCCGGCTCGGAGCAGTCGGAGCACGCGCTGAGATCGAGGAGAAGCGAAACCAACCCCCACACACCCGAGCCGCAGTCATCCGCGTCGTTGGAGGATCGGTCGACCACCCCCTGCGACTCGACCGGCTTCTTGGCCTCCTCGGCGACCTCGCTGAGATCGGATGCCGCAGCCCGGCCGGGAGCGTGAAAGAGACCCGAGGAGATCAGAGCAGCCAGTGCGAGGCCACGCGTCGCGACCCTGCGCATGCGCCTCGTCGCTTGGGGCGGGTGCGTCCGGATGGTGACAGATGAAGATTCCACGGCCGAATCCCTGCGCTACAAGGAGACTCGTGGGCACTGCCTCCGAGTATTGCAAGGGACGGGCCCGTCACGAGTTCGGTCGTAACGGCTCCATTGACGGCGGTTTTGACCATGGCAGCCTGGTGTTGAGCGCTCCCGCACGATGTCGCTCACACACTCTCGAGTGTCGCCCGCACAGCGGCGCCATCAGCAGACCCGAGCCGTGCTGCTCAGTTCGGGCGTCTCGATCACTGCGCGTGGAACGTGATGTCGCAGTTGCCGCGGAGGATGTCATCCTGGCCGCGCTCAGGGCGCATGATCATGGCTTCGCCACGTTCGGCGCGCGCGCGCGTCGCGTCGGAGAGGAAGCGATCGCCTTCGAAAAAGATCTCGAAGCGTTGCTCTTCGGCTTCGGGCATCGACAGCACGTAGTGGATGTGGGCGGGGGTGCCGCCGGTCGGATAGGGACCCGGCTTGATCGTTTCGAACTCGTAGCGACCTTCCCGGTTCGTGCGCAGGTAGGCGAAGAGCCGCGGGTCGGAGCTGCTCCCGGAGTGGTTGTTGTAACGCCCGTAAACGTCCGTGTGGTAGACGTACAGCTTCACGCCTTCGAGTGGGATTTCGCCGTTGGCCGCAAACACGGTTCCGGAAACGATGAGGCGCTCGCCACGCTCCTTCTCCGACGCGATCACGGTGCGCCACGGAAGGTCAATGTCGCGTGTTGAAAAGAGAATGGCGTTGGAGCCGTCGGAGCACTTGATGAAGATGAGAAGAGGAACGATTGCAAACGAGAACAGGGTCGACTTCACCGTCTCCTCCGGGAGCGCCGGTGGCGCCCTTCGACCGGTGCCGGAGCGACGCGACGCCGGCCCCGGATGCTCTGCACCAGGCCGTGGGCGTGCGCCAGACCGTAGGCAGCGAGGAGCATCAGGAAGATCTCCATCGGATAGCGGAAGCGCGGCTTCGCCCAGAACACAGCGTGTGCAACGACCCAACTGAGTGAAAGATACACCATGAGGCGCATCTCGGGGGGAAGGTTGCGCCAGAGGAGGAGCGCGGTTGCGAGCGCACAAACGAGGATTGCGAGGCTGTGGATGGCGCCGAGTGTCGTGAACAGCCCATCCAACCAACGGTTCTTCGCACGTTGGCGCGCGCGCATCTCCTGCGCGATGCGACCCAATTCCGGGTCGGTGCGCCATCCATCCGGCAGCATGATAGCGGTGTTGGAGTGGGGCGCCCAGATGGGGCGATCGGAAAGCGTCACGGTCTTGCGCACCGCGCGGCTGAAGAACCCGAGCGGCTTGGCCGCAATGTAGTCGAATCCCAACCGATAACCCATGCGGTCGATCGCCGCCTGCGTCGTCAGCTGTGCCATGGGCGTGCGCGACAGGTCGCGGTAGCCGATCCCTTCGGCGTTGTGGCCGAAGTAGAAGTTCAAACCTCCGCCGTAACAGATGATGGCCGGTGTTCCGACGACGATCGTGTTGCGCAGTGTCCACGGCGCGATCGTGACGGCGCATGGAATCAGGAGCCACGCGACGCGTGACCAGAGCGTTCGGCGTTCGCTGGCACCCGACCACAACCAGGCGCCGACGACGAACGGCACGAAGAGTCCGATTGCGCGTGTCAGAGCGGCGAGACCGAAGAGGACTCCAGCGCCGGCGAGTCGACCGCGGCCGGCGTGCGAGACGGTGGCCAGAAGCAGAGCCAGGACGAGCAACAGCGTGAACAGGTTCTCCGAGGCGAGCAGGTTCGTCGCGAAGACGTAGGTGGGACTCACCGCCACCAGGAGGGCCGCGATCCATCCGACGCGCTCCCCGGCCCACCGGCGCCCCAGGCGATACACGAGCCAGCAGAGCAGCGTCCCAAGCGCGACCTGTGCAAAGACGACGACGCGGTGATCGACGCCGAAGAGCGAGTAAACGGCACCGAGCACGAACGGATACACGGGGGGCCACCAGCCGAACTTGCCGTAGTACTCCACCTGTGTGGAATCGAAGAAGAAGCCCCAATCGGAGGCGATCTTCTCCCCCGCGAGGTGGTAGTAGCGGAAGTCGCTGTGCGGCACGGTGTCGGAGAGCCAGAGCACCGCCGCGAGGCGAAGCGTGAGCGCCAGCAGCAGAATAGCGATGAGAACGTGGAGATTCGTCTTCGGAGTCGAGACGGGTAGCGGTTGCGGCTCGCGGGTCACCCGACGAGCCTACTCGTCGCCGTCGAGGACGACAAGCCGCGGCCGCAAGCGTCGTACGAGTTGCACGGCAGCGAGCGCTGCCAGCAACGTCAGTGGGATCTCGAGCGGGACGCGGAAGCGCGGCTGGGCCCAGAAGACGACATGCGCGAGCGTCCAGGCGACGACGAGCCACGCCGCCAGCCGCATCTCGTGCGGCCAGCCGGGCGCGGAGCCGTCGCGACGCGCGCGCGGCCGCAACGCGAGCAGGAATCCAGCGGCCCCGAGCAGCAAAAGCAGCACGTGGTACGTGCGCGCCGCAACCCGGAGCGGCCCGTGCAGCCAGCGGTCTCGTACGCGCTGGCGTTCGAGCCGCGTCTGCACCTCCGGCTCCAGCTCCGGATGCAGCCTCGTGTCCGGGATCAGGATGCCGCTGTTCATGTGCAGTGCGTAGTCGGGGAAGGCGTAGAGTGCGCCGATCTTGCGCACTCCATCCGTGAGCAGGTGTGTGGGACGTTCGGCGATGTACGCGAGGCCGAGCCGGTAGCCTCGCGCGTCGATTGCAGCGGGATCGCGCGTGGTTCCGAGCGGCGTGTCGCTGGGATTGCGGTAGCCGATGTGGTCCGGATTGTGCCCGAAGTAGAAGTTGAGCCCACCGCCGAAGCAGACGAGCGCCGGGGCGCGCGTGACGACGAGGTTGCGCAGCGTCCACGGTGCGATCACCACGGCGCAACCCAGGAGCAGCCATCCGACCGGTCGCACCCACGCGTGCCCGCGCGAGGCAGCGCTCGACGAGCGCACGCGCGCGCGCAGCCAGAGGCCGACGACCAGTGGCAGGAGCAGGCCGATGGCGCGCGTCATGGCTGCGAGCCCGAAGACCATCCCGTTCCAGAGACGTGACCGGTGCCCCTGCGCTTCGAGTCCGGCAATGAAGAGTCCAAGTGCCATCCACACGAGAAAGAGGTTCTCGGATGCGAGCTGGTTGGTGAGGAAGACGTAGGTCGGGTTGAGGGCGATTGCCATGCCGGCCACGCGCCCCACAGGCTCACCTGCGGCCCGAACGCCGATGCGGTACACGAGCCAACAGACGACGGTTCCGAGGAGCACCTGCACGAGCACCGCCGCGCGGTGGTCCGCCCCCGTCAGCGAGTAGATGAAGCTCAGGAAGATCGGGTAGCCGGGCGGCCACCAGTTGATCTGTGGGAAGTCGCGCACCACGCTCGCATCGACAAGGAAGCTGGGGTCGTGCGCAATCTCCGCTCCGGCCGCGTGGTAGAGGACGAAGTCGGTGTACGGGACCGTATCCGAAAGCCACAGGACGACGCCGAGTCGAGTGCCGAACGCGAGCGCGACCAGAATCCACGTGAAGATCATTCCGGCTTCCGAATCAAAGCGTCCGCCTCGATCTCGACCAGGATCTCGGGTCGGATGAGTCGATGCACCTCGAGCATCGACGAGGCGGGGCGTATCTCGGAAAAGAACTCGCCGTGCGCGCGACCGATCTCTTCCCATTGGTCGATGTCGGTGACGTACATCCGAGTGCGGGTGACGTCGTCGAGACGCGCGCCCAGCTTCTGGAGCGCCGCTTCGATGTTGCGCAGCGTCTGAACAGCCTGCGCATACGGGTCACCGATGCCGACGATTTCTCCTTGCGCGTTCGTCGCGGTCGTCCCCGAGACGTAGACGTGTGGTCCCACTCGAAGCGCGCGGGAGTAGCCAACGAGCGGCTCCCACGGCGTCCCGGTCGAGTAGCGTTGTCGTTCCATTGCTCCCTCTCCAGCAGCGTGTTCGGGATCATGCGTCGCGGCGCGCGGCGCGGATCCGGGCATGCAGAGCGGCGAAGCCATAGACGAGCGTGAAGGATGCCAGCAGGGCGAGCGGGATTTCCAGGGGGTAGCGGAATCGAGGTTGAGCCCAGAACAGGACGTGCGCCGCCACCCAACCGATCGACAGCCAAGCGATGAAGCGCAGCGCCGGTGTGAGTCGGCGCCAGAGCACAAGGGCGATGAGAGCCAGGATCTGCAGCAGGCGCGCGTAAGAGTGGGCGCGATCGGTCCAGACTCCGCGCAGCGCCGTCGCCTTGCGGCGTGCGGCTGCGATTGCCGCGTTCCTGTCCGCTGGCGCGGTTTGCGCCCCGAGCAGGCGGACGCCTCCGCCTTCGCGTTGGATTGCGGTGTTGGCGTTAAGTGCGTACGCCGGGGATGCAAAAAGCTCCCGCACCTTGACGGCACCGCGGCGCACGAAACCGAGCGGATCCCGCGCGATGTGCCTCAGGCCGAGCTCCCAGCCACGACGATCGATCTCGGCCACGCTCCGCAGGCCAGCCATCGGAGTCTCTGCGATCGGGCGGTACCCCACAGGACCCTCGTTGTGGCCGAAGTAGAAGTTCACACCGCCACCGTGTGAAACGAGAGCCGGCCCCACCACCAGCGCGTTGCGCACGCTCCAGGGCGCGATCAGGAGCAGGAAACCGGCGAGAAGCCACGCGGCCTGCGGCCGCCAGGCGAGACGCGTCGCAACGGGCTCGTCAGCCGCTCGCGTGCGCGTGCGGATCCAGAGAAGCCCCAGCGGCAGGAGCAGGAGAGCGACACCACGCGTCAGGGCTGCGAGTGCCAAGACCACGCCGAGCAGAAAAGGCTCGCGCCGCCCGCGCCACGGACGCAGCGCGAGCCAGATGGAAATGGACAGCCACAGCGCGAAGAGATTTTCCGATGCGATGAGGTTGGTCGTGAAGATGTAGGTTGGATTGACGGCAACGAGGAGAGCGCTCGCGAGCCCCACACGCCGGTCGTACGCGCGCTGCCCGATCGCGAGCACGAGAGCGCAGACGACCGTTCCAATCAGAACCTGGAGAAACACGACGGCACGGTGGTCCGGACCGGCGATCTCGTAGACGAGGCCGAGAAAGAAGGGGTAGCCGGGTGGCCACCAGCTGAGCTTCGTGAGCTCCCGGATACGCTCGGCGTCGAGCCAGAGCCCCCAGTCTTCCGCCGTCAAGCGCCCCGCCTCGTGGTAGTAGAGGTAGTCGCTGTAGGGGACGGTGTGGGGGAGCCAGACGACGGCGCCCAGTCGCAAGACGAACGCGAGAAGGAGCACGAGTCCCAGGCTCATCACAAACCTGGTGTCACGCGCTGGCTCGAGCGCTGCGCCATGCGCTGCGTGACGCGTCACGTTCGCACTCGCAGACGCAGGAACCACCTTCTCCACGGAAGGAGAGGCCCGCGGAGCGCCGCGACGCTCCGCGAGCCATGCTTCCCTAGTTGATGCCCTGGCACATGTTGCGGATCGGCTTCACGAACAGCAGGAAAAGCAATCCGGTGCCAATGACGATTGCGGCGACGATGCTGAAGAGCTGCGGCAGCGGCATCGCTTCGATACGGCCCGCGACGAGCCCGGCGATGAGGTTGCCCAGCGCCGCGCCCATGAACCAGGTTCCCATCATCTGGCCGACGAGCCGGTCGGGAGCCAGCTTCGTCACGCTGCTCAAGCCGACCGGGCTCAGGCAGAGCTCTCCCACCGTGTGCAGGAAGTAGGTGACGACGAGCCACTGCATGCCCACGCGGCCGCCATCCTCGAGG